>NZ_JABFNN010000037.1 GCF_013090115.1 Flagellimonas amphidinii | reverse complement strand
TTGCCCCCCGTGTTCTCAGCATCGGAGCCCGTGGCCTGGGAGAACTCGACCGTCACGCTGTCGTCGTTGTTGATCGTGCCGGCGCCAGTGCCATCGCTGATGTTCCCGTAATTGCTCAGCTCGACCGTGAAGCCCTCGTCAAGCTCAACGTCCGTGTCCCCGTTCACCGTAACCGTAATGGTCGTGCTAGGGCTCCCGGCCGTAATCTGTCCCGAACCAGCCTCAAGGTCATAGTCCCCATCGGCAACCGTCGCGGTGCCATCAGACGTCGTGTAGTCAAAATCTATGTTGGACGAAGCGTTTCCGCCTCCGTCTACGCTAACCGTGAAAACAAAGTCCGTAGTGCCGGAATCGCCCTCGTCAAGGGTCACATCGCTGATGCTGATACCCTCTTGCCCATATCCAAAACCAACACAAAAAAGTGTAAATACAAAAAATAGAAATCTTCCTTGTCCATAGTTGGAGAAAGGGGGTATAGCAATTCTTTTAAGGAAGGGTAACATTACCTAATCAATGATTTTCAGTGTCCGTTCTTTTGTAACATGTGGTTGGTTGTTTGGGAGAAGCCAATATTACTAAAAAACAAAAGAATGCCAACTACTTTACAGATTAAATCTATGTTTCTTGGGTGAAATACCTTTTAGGTAAGAAAAGCCCTATTTTTAAACGCTTGCAGAAGCAGTTTCTGTATCAGAATTTATCTTTCTCACCAATCCTTGCAACACCTTGCCCGGACCTACTTCAATAAAAGACTTTGCTCCATCTGCAACCATTTGTTGTACACTTTGTGTCCATTTTACCGGAGCGGTCAGTTGTAGCATAAGGTTCTTTTTTATTTCATCGGCATCTGATACCGCAGTTGTTGTTACATTTTGATAAATGGAACAAGTAGGAACATTAAATGCAGTATTTTCAATAGCCGCTGCCAGTTCTTCTCGTGCAGGTTCCATTAATGGCGAATGGAACGCGCCTCCAACAGGTAACAACAAGGCTCTTCGTGCTCCAGCTTCTTTTAATTTTTCACAAGCTGCATTCACGGCATCCACTTCTCCTGAAATTACCAGTTGTCCAGGACAATTATAATTGGCCGGCACTACTATTCCATCTGTTTCCACACAAATTTTTTCGACCACCTCATCATCCAACCCCAAAACCGCTGCCATGGTACTGGGTTGCAACTCACAGGCTTTTTGCATGGCCAAAGCGCGTTGTGAAACCAATTTGAGGCCATCTTCAAAATTAAGAGTTCCGTTGGCCACTAAAGCGGAAAACTCCCCTAAGGAATGACCTGCAACCATATCTGGCTTGAAATTTTCCCCAAGGACTTTACTTAGAATTACTGAGTGTAAAAAAATAGCCGGCTGGGTAACTTTTGTTTGTTTCAAGTCTTCGGGGGTTCCTTCGAACATAATATCCGTAATGGAAAATCCTAAAATATCATTGGCTTGCTCAAAAAGTTGTTGTGCTTCGGGATGATTTTCGTATAAATCCAATCCCATTCCCACAAATTGTGCTCCTTGTCCGGGAAAAATATATGCTTTCATTTAGTTCGGTTTTGAAAGGTGCTAAAATAGGGATGATTCTTTAATCTTCCTTAAACCAACTGGCGTAAGTTACATAGTTATTTGCAATACGATCAATCTCTCCAGATGTCAATTCTGGACTTACATCTTTTATTTTTTTAGCGGGCATGCCTGCATAAATGCTTCCAGCTTCAACATGTGTGCCTTTTGTAAGCACAGCTCCCGCGGCGATTATAGAATTGCTTTCCACTACACAATCATCCATAATGATACTGCCCATTCCCACCAACACATTATCCTTAATGGTACAACCGTGTACAATGGCATTATGGCCTATGGATACATTATTTCCAATAGTGGTTGGTGATTTTTGATAGGTACAATGAATTACGGCTCCATCTTGCACATTCACTTTATTGCCCATTTTGATGTAGTGTACGTCTCCGCGAACAACCGCGTTAAACCATATACTGCACTGTTCTCCCATATCCACTTCGCCAACTATAGTTGCGTTTTCTGCAATAAAACAATCCTTGCCAATATTTGGGGACTTTCCTCTAACGGATTTCAGTATCATTTTTATGTATTTATTGAAAATAGGACAACAAATCAGATTTTTTGGAGGCAGAAACGGACAATTCCTTTCCGTTGGACAGCACTACACTCCCTCCTTTTCCTTTTTTATATTTGACCACTTCGGTCACATTTACCAAATATGATTTATGGATTCTGGCAAACGCATACGGTTTTAAGGCATCTTCAAAATATTTTAGGGTTTTGCTGACCACTATCTTCTTTTGTTCTAAATAGATTTCTGTGTAATTATCATCGGCCTTACAAAAATAGATATCTCCAACTTCCAGCACCTGAAAACCATCTTGTTGTGGCAATGTAATTTTCCCTTCTGCCTTCATGGGCATAACTTTAAGGACCTGACCATCCAAATCGTTTTCTTTTTTCTTGATGTCCTTTACATAATCAACGGCCTTGATTAATTCATCAATATTGATAGGCTTCATTAAATAGTAAGCCGCGTGATGGTTAAGGGCATCTATGGCATATTGATTATACGCGGTCACAAAAACAGTCTCGAAAGTACGGTTCGGTACTTTGTCCAACAGGTCAAAGGCATTTCCAAACGGCATTTCCACATCTAAAAACACCAAATCGGGTTTTTGACCTTGGATTAATTTCAATCCTTCTTCCACATTGGATGCTTCTCCCAACAATTGGACTCCTTCACAGTATTTTGCTAAATAGTTCCTCAGGATTTCTCTACTGTTTGCCTCATCCTCAACTATAATTGCCCTTAGTTCCATTAATCTTTTTTAAGCTTTAGGGACACCTTGGTGCCGGTTTGGTCATTGTATAAATCAGAAATGGATACGTCTACTTTGTTCTTGTACATTTCATTGAGAATCTGGATACGTTTTTTGATATTCCCCATTCCTTTTGATTTCTGTTTCTTTTGATTTTTGGTCTTCAGCTCAGCGGATTTTTTTCGTCCTATACCGTTATCCTCTATCTTGATTTCCAATAGATCATTGGTTACATGAATTACCGTGATCTTTAAGAATCCTTTTTCTTCCTTGTAACGCAAACCGTGCCAAATAGCATTTTCAATATAGGGTTGCAATAACATGGGGGGAATCTGAAAGGCTTCAACATCTATTTTTTCATCCACCTTAATTTCGTAATCGAATTTATCCTCAAAACGGGAATGCTCCAACTTTACATATAGCTCCAGCAGTTCCAGTTCTTTGGACAGTGGAATAAAATCCTCTTCTGAATTTTCAAGCACGCTACGCATCAAAACAGAGAATTCACTCAAAAATCTATTGGCACTGCGCTCATCACTTTTAGCAATATAATTATTCACCGAATTCAACGCATTGAAAATGAAATGCGGGTTCATTTGTGTGCGTAAGGATTTTAAAGCCAATAGGTTATTGGCCAACTTCTGTTGCCTATTACTTCTGTAGTATAAAAAGGCCGTCAATCCCATTAAGAAAATTCCAAAAATCAAGGAATAAATAATCCATTTTTGCCTTTTACTGGCTTCTTGAAACAGTTGTTGCTCGGTAACTGCCAAACTGTATTTACTCTGCGAAAGCTCTCTTTCCTGCTCCAAGCTTGAAATTCGGTTTTGCTTTGTCGCTATTTCTCGATTCAATCGGGCCGACCTGGAAATTTCTTGCTCTTTCCTGATATAAAGACTGTCCACAACAGTAACATAGGCCTGATAAGACTCCAAGGCTTTTGAAAAGTCGCCCTTGTAACGATACACCTCAGAAAGTTTACGGGTAGCATCTTTTTGGACCACTAAATCGTCCTCCGCATCAGCCTCAACAATACTTTTTTCCAAATAGGGAATAGCCTCATCCAATTTATCTTGGGCAATGTAGGCATTGGCAATTTTGTAGTTGATACGCTGCGATGTAATGGTATCCGAATTGGAAATTCCTTTCTGGGTGTTCAGGCTAGCCACACCATCCAGTTGCTGCAGTTCACTTAAACTTTGTTTGCGCAACTGAATCTCATCATCAAACCGGTTCTTCTGATTGTAAAAATCTGCAACTTTTTCATTTTCTTGAATCTGTCGCTGAGGATTCACCTGTTTTGATAGATTCAAAGAATTACTGTAGAAACCCTCTGCCTCAACTAATTTATCCTCACTTGCATAGGTATCAGCTATTTTAGAGTTTAAATCGATAACTTTTGGAGAAATTTGGTTCTTTTCAGCAACTTTGAGTCCTTCTTGATAGAAATCGAGTGCATTTTTATGGTTGGACAGCCCTTTATTGGCATCGCCGAGTGCTTCATAAAGTTCAACACGCTGATAAGGAACCATTTTTTTCACTTCCAATAAAGGAGATAGTGTGGTTTCGGCATCTTTAAGTTGTCCGTTCAGAATGTAGGTTTTCCCTAAAAGTATTTTGGTTTTAATTGATGATCTCGCAGCTAACGCATCTTTAAAATTAGTGATGGCGAGGTCGTATTGTTTGTGGTAGAGATAAATTTCGCCCAACATTGACAATGATTGGGAAAGTTCTTTTTTATTATCTCGTGAACCCAAAGGTGCAATGGATTTGGTAATAAAGTCGATACTTTTTTCTAAATCTATCCGCTTATAAAAGTTCGCAGAATCCAGAAACCTTTGGTGCCCCATAACACTTCTGGAACTTGATTTTTTCTCTTTTTTTGAAACGCTCTGTTCCGAATATCCCATAACCAGGACATCTATATCCTCTTTTGATTTTATGCGGTGGCGTACTGTTTCAAAATCTGTACTTTCCACGATAAGGATATCCCCGACTGAAGCCCTGATCTTAAACTCACCCAACCCATTCGTTGTGGTAAATCTTCCTTTGTCCGTTGAAATCTGCACTCCAGAAATCGGCATAAAGCTCTCCTTTCCCTTCACAGAACCTTTAAGTTCAAACTGTGCAGAGGTATTTTCCACTTGAGCAACTCCAATTTGGAAAACCAATAAAAGGAAAACTGTTATGTAATTTCTAACTATCATTTTTCTGGTAATACTGAGGTAAACTTAGTTCATCCTAAGCGTATTAAAAAATGGAAAAGTTGCCAAAATAGCCTGAAAAGACCTTCAATTGACCACTTTACAAAAGCACAAACACGGTTTACTCATCCAGAAAGCCACTTCACTCATTCTAGATTTTTATCCAAAAAAGTTGCCGCTACTTTTATCCCGACTTTTAAAAACATTGAACTATGAAACATTTGAAACACCTTTTAGGAATAGCGCTTTTAACGCTTACTACTGGCAGCATGTATGGTTGCGACCTCAAGGCCAAAGAGCCAAAGAAAACTGCTTTGCTAACAAAAACACATGCAGAAAAACCCGCTAAACAATATGTGAAAATTGCATTGCTGTTGGATACAAGCAATAGTATGGACGGACTAATCAATCAGGCAAAAGCACAATTATGGGATATTGTGAATGAATTTACCTATGCGAAATGTGGCAATGACGCTAGACCATCATTGCAGATATCATTGTATGAATATGGCAATGATAACCTTTCTTCCAATGAAGGTTATATAAGACAAGTTATTGGCTTCAGCAGTGATTTGGATGAGATTTCAGAAAAGTTGTTCTCCTTGACCACCAATGGCGGAGAGGAATACTGCGGTCAGGTAATTCACACCTCATTGAAACAATTGGATTGGGGCAAAAACGCAGACGATCTTAAAATGATTTTTATTGCAGGCAATGAACCTTTTACTCAGGGGAAGCTAAATTACAAAGATGCCGCAACCAATGCCAAGGAAAAAGATGTAATTGTAAACACTATTTTCTGTGGCAACTACCAACAGGGCATTTCCACTATGTGGAAAAGTGGCGCTGTTTTAACCGGTGGTGAATATATGGCCATCGACCACAATAGACAGGTTGTCCATATTGATACCCCATATGATGATGTTATTATTAAATTGAATTCTAAGCTGAACAACACCTACATTTCTTATGGTTCGCTTGGCAAACAAAAGAAAATGCTTCAAAGTGTTCAGGACAGTAATGCTGCTGACATGGAAGCCGCAGTAGCCGTAAAAAGATCGGTAAGTAAAAGTTCACGTCTTTATAAAAACTCACAATGGGATTTGGTAGATGCCATAGAAGAGGATGAAGTGGTTCTATCTGAGTTAGAAGAGCAAGACCTTCCAGAGGGGTTGAAAGGAAAATCAGAAGAGGAAATCAAGGAATTTGTTGAAGAGAAAAAAATAGAGCGTGAAAAAATTCAAGATCAGATTAAAGAACTAAACGCTAAACGAGAAGCTTATATCGCTAAAAATCAAAAGGATGAAAAGGGAGAGTTGGAAAATGCTTTATTGAATGCCATAAAGACCCAAGCTTCCAAGAAAAATTATAAGTGGGATTAGACGCTTATTTCATGCTGGTTGGAAAAAATGGTCCATCTTAAAAGGTGGGCCATTTTTAATTGTTGGCAGCTGGGCAGTAACAATCATATCGCTTGCCTTGGTCGTTTTCCCCAAAATCATATCCCAAGGTAATTTGATGAAAGCCACCATTATCAAAACGAATATCCCCAGATTGATAGGAGTAATTATAGGAAAACATAAATCGATTTACATTGATTCCAACTATCGGAGTGAACAATTGAAGTCTTTGCTCGCCAAAACCACCATTGGTCTGAAATTGAGCACCATCAAAACTTCGTCTATAAGAAAGTCCGGCCCAAACCGTGGTCTTTTCATTTAAATCTTTATAAACCTTGGCATTGAGGTCAATGGTTTTCTCTTTGGTAAAATCTGTCATTTGGAAAAGTATCGAAGGTTCTACCCGGGTGTTTCTTCCAAAAACATAACCAGCAGAAAGCAAATACCTTCTCAAATTATCAAACTCCTGAACGGTATACAAATCACGTCCACTACCTAAAAGATTAAGAACGGCAGCATGAGCATAAAATTCAAGAAAGTTGTAGGAAACCCCTAAATCCACATTAAAGTAACTGGCCGTATTCTTCACCCCAGAAACAACTGGATCAGGAATTACAGAACGGAACTCTGTCTCATCCAAACTACTTAAAATTACTCCTGCACTTAAACCAAAAGATAATTGATTCAACGTTCTAAAATCTCCAGCCAATTGTAAATGATGGGCATAAGTCCCCTTAAAACCTGTCTGGGAATGGTATCCATTAGCATCATTGAACAAGATACCCCCCACACCACTTCGTTGACCAGCCCTAAAATTGACATTCAATGTTTGTAAGCTGGGCGCTTCATCCACATTAAACCACTGTTTTCTAGCAGTAAGACGTATTTTACCTCCTTCACTGATACCGGCCATTGACGGATATACCAAATAATAGTTATCAGCCAAATAATCAAAATAAACAGGGATTCCTTCTTGAGCATTACTAGTAAGCCCAAAAAATAGGGTAATAATGAGTGAGGTTAGATAGCGTCTCATGTGACGATTTTGGGCTAAGTTTAGATTTTAAAGGTAATCAAACAATAAGATAACGGACGAAGTAATACATTATTATATATTTTGCTCCTCATATTTTCTATTGGTATTTTTGTATAAATCTTTGCTATGAAAGAATACAATATCACAGTTACTGTTACAAACAATCCCAAAATACTAAAGTTTGAAGCCAATCATTTTTTGGTGAAGGGAAATTATGAGTTCAAAAACATAGATGAGGCCAAAAATTCGCCATTGGCACAGCAACTTTTCTACCTCCCTTTTATCAAGACGGTTTACATCTCTGGAAATTTTATCGCTCTAGAACGATTTGACATTGTGGAATGGGAGGATGTAAAGGATGAAGTAGCACAACAGTTGGTGGAGTATTTAAATGCTGGTGAGAGCGTTGTCAATGAAGAATCTGTGGCAAAAAAACAGCCCATCACGGTATATGCAGAAGTAACGCCCAACCCTGTTGTGATGAAATTTGTGGCCAATAAGCGTATTGTCCCCACCACTTATGAATTCAAGAACATTGACGATGCCAAAGATTCTCAATTGGCCACGGAACTGTTTCACTTCCCTTTCGTGAAAGAAGTATTTATTGACGAAAATTATGTGTCCATTTCCAAGTATGATGTTACCGAATGGGATGAGGTGACCATGCAGATCAGGGAGTTCATCCGAGATTTTTTAGCTGATGGCAAAGAGGCTGTTTCCCAAGAAGCAGTGCAAAAAGCAAAAGAAATTGCTGACCAACAGAAGTCCCAAACGCATTATGATGATACCTCTCAACAAATCATAGACATTTTGGAAGAATATGTAAAACCAGCTGTTGCCAGTGACGGTGGAAATATTCTGTTCCAATCCTATGAAAAAGAAAGCAAAACAGTGAATGTAGTGCTTCAAGGTGCTTGCAGTGGATGTCCCTCATCAACCTTTACATTGAAAAATGGCATTGAAACCATGCTTAAAAATATGATGGGCGACAAAGTAAATGAAGTAGTTGCCATCAATGGTTGATTTTAGGGTTTTGTCTTCAATTTTTGCTAAATTGAACAAATTTTAAAACATTAACCATGGCAGTATTAAAAGTAATCGAAGTATTAGCAAATTCAGATGAAAGCTGGGAGCAAGCGGCAAAAAATGCACTTGAGCAAGCAGCTAAATCTGTAAAGAATATCCGTTCGGTGTATATCAACGAACAAAGTGCCTCTGTAAAGGATGGCAAGATAGACGACTATAGAGTCAACGTAAAAATTACCTTCGAGGTCCAATAAACCTTTTGCAGGGAAATTAAAAAATGCGCCTCTGTATGGCGCTTTTTTTATGTTCAAGAAAAAACTAGACATGCTCAGAAAAATCACCCTAGCAACAGTTTTACTGTTCCTAACCCATGGATGTACCCAAAAACAACAAAAAGTGACCCATAAATACACCAATGCCCTTATAGAAGAGACAAGTCCTTATCTACTGCAGCACGCACACAATCCCGTGAATTGGGAAGCTTGGAAACCAGAGGTTTTGGAAAGGGCCCAAAAAGAGGACAAGCCCTTGCTCATAAGTATTGGCTATGCAGCCTGCCACTGGTGCCATGTAATGGAAGAGGAATGTTTTGAGGATGAAACAGTAGCCCAAATGATGAACGAAAACTTTATCAATATTAAGATTGATAGAGAAGAAAGACCAGACGTTGACCAGATTTACATGGATGCCATTCAAATGATGTCCGGTAACGGGGGCTGGCCGTTGAATATTGTTGCCCTACCTGATGGCAAACCCTTTTGGGGAGCCACCTACCTTCCAAAGGATAGCTGGGTAAAATCTTTGGAACAATTGATTAAATTATACAAAGAAGATAAATCAAGGGTCACCAACTATGCTGCTGACCTTGCCAACGGCATCAATTCCATCAACTTGGTGGAAAACAAAGGGGACTCGGACCTATACTCCATGGAACAATTGGATGCTGCAGTTAAAAAATGGAGTCAGTACTTCGATAATTTCTTGGGCGGATATAAACGCGCACCAAAATTTATGATGCCCAATAACTGGGATTTTCTGCTGCATTATGCCACTGTGAATGATAAGCCAGAGCTTATGGAGCAGTTTAATACCACATTGACCCGCATGGCCTACGGAGGTGTTTATGACCATGTTGGCGGAGGATTTTCCAGATATGCCGTGGATACTAAATGGCATGTTCCCCATTTTGAAAAAATGCTATACGATAATGGACAGTTAGCAAGTCTTTATGCAAAAGCTTATGCCGTGACACAAAATGAACTTTATAAAGAAGTAGTTGAGGAAAGCATCAATTTTGTACAAGAAGAATTATTGGATGAAAACGGTGGGTTCTATTCCTCTTTGGATGCGGACAGCCTGGATGAACATGGTGAACTGGAAGAAGGAGCCTATTATGTTTGGACCAAAGACCAGCTAATGCAACTATTAGGGTCTGACTTTGAAATCTTCAAGGATTACTACAACATCAATTCTTATGGACTTTGGGAAGAAGGAAATTACGTTTTGATACGGGATAAGGATGCTGATGAAATAGCTAAAAAGCATACTATTTCAGTTATAGACCTTAAAGCAAAAATGAAAAACACCTTGAAAATCCTAAAGGAAGAAAGGGCAAAACGATCCAAACCCAGATTGGACGATAAAATCCTGACCTCTTGGAATGGGTTGATGCTTTCCGGACTTGTAGATGCGTACCGATACTTAGGCAACAAGGAATACCTTGACCTAGCGTTAAAAAACGCCCGTTTCCTTGAAAAGGAAATGATCAAAAAAGACCATTCCCTGTATAGAAATCATAAAGAAGGTGAAAGTACCATCAACGCCTTTTTGGAAGATTATGCCACAGTCATTGAAGCTTACTTGGGGTTATATGAGGTAACTTTTGATGAAAACTGGTTGAATCATGCCAAATCACTATTGGATTATTCAAAACTCCATTTCTTGGACAAAAATTCAGGCATGTTCTTTTTTACTTCGGATGATGATCATTCCCTTATACGAAGAAGTGTTGAAACCAATGACAATGTTATCTCGGCCTCCAATTCCATCATGGCCAAAAACTTGTTGAAGTTCCATAAACTCTATCCTGAAGGGGATTATGGTGACATTGCTAAACAGATGCTGAAAAACGTCCAAGAAAATTTTGATGAGGCCGCCCAGGGTTACACTAACTGGTTACACATGGTTCTTTTTGAAAACCAGAACTTTTATGAAGTAGCCGTAGTCGGTGAAAATTACAAGAAACTTGGAAAGGAAATCAGCAAAAACTACCTTCCAAACAGCATTTTGACCGGTTCCAGTAAGGATGGAAATCTCGAATTATTGCAAAACAGATATGTTGAAGGTGAGACCTTTGTCTACGTTTGCATTGAAGGTACTTGCAAATTACCAGTAACGACTTCCGAAGGAGTCCTTCAACAAATTAAATCATTCAAGTAAGTTTAATGAATCCTTAATTTTGCCTTTTTGATTTTAAAAAAATAATGAATTAGGTTGCCCAAATAAAAATAAACATGGAGGAGTTAAAAGAGTATCAGAAGTATATCGATATGTCGGTGGAATGGGTCGTTAAAATGTTCCCACATTTTGTTTTGGCCGTAATCATACTTGTAGTGGGGCTTTGGGTCATTCGCTTTATCAACAGATTGGTAAAAAGATTTTTTGATAGAAAGGATTATGACGAAACCCTGGAAACCTTCTTGCAAAGTTTTATCAGTATAGCTCTTAAAGTTTTGCTATTTGTTTTGGTCGTGACACAGTTAGGGGTAAAAACCTCTTCCTTAGTGGCCATGATTGGCGCAGCTGGGTTGGCCATAGGTCTTGCTTTGCAAGGCTCTCTAGCCAATTTTGCAGGTGGCGTTCTCATTTTAATCTTCAAACCTTTTAAAATTGGAGATTGGATTGCAGCCCAAGGCGTGGAAGGCTCTGTAAAGGAAATCTCTATATTTAGTACCAAACTGAACACTTTTGGCAATCAGGTAGCGATAATCCCCAACGGACAATTATCCAATGGAAGTATTGTCAATTACAACATGGAGGATACGCGCAGGGATAAATTTGATGTAGGTATTGGCTACGGGTCCAATATTAAACAGGCCAAAGATATTTTGCTACAAATCTGTGCAGACAATCAAGATATTCTGAAAGACCCTATTCCAGAGGTCTACGTTGGGGAATTGGGGGACAGTTCTGTAAATCTTACATTACGTTTTTGGGCCAAAAATGATGTTTTCTGGCCGGCACATTTTTATGTGATCGAAGAAACCAAACTCCGTTTTGATGAGGCTGGAATCGAAATTCCGTTTCCGCAACGTGTCATTCACACTACAGATACAGATTAGCTTTTCTTTTTGGTGTGAACCACAAAATCTTTAAGATAAAAGGGTTCAAAATAGGCTACATCTTCAAACTGTTTGGCTTGATATTTTTCAAAAGCTATTCTTGTCATTTCCCTTGCGGATGGCATTACGTCTGCATCAAAGTGAAAGTTGGAATGATACGATAATACTTCTTTGCATTTCGCTGCGCCATTCCCTATCAAATGGATTTTTTGATGGGATGTAAAATTGACAAATGAGTTTTCATCAACTATCTCAGCTCTGGTTTCCCTGATTTCATTGTAGTTTTCATCAAAAACTGCTGAATACACTTCCATTCTACGTGCATCCAATACTGGAATAATCACCTCATCATCCGAAGCATTAACCTGATGGGCCATACTTTTTAATGTAAGTACCGAAATCAAGGGTAAATCCAAAGAAAAACATAATCCTTTGGCAGCTGATACTCCAATACGAAGTCCGGTATAGGAACCTGGACCTTTACTAATGGCTATAGCATCCAGCTGAGAAAAAGACAAGGAAGCCTCTTGCAAGACTTCCTTTATAAAAACATGTAATTCTTCTGAATGGGAATAGTTTAAGGCATTATTTTCCTTAATAGCCACGATTTTTCCATCGTCAGAGACACTGACAGAGCAATTGGTGGTGGCGGTTTCTAAACAAAGTATCTTGGCCATAGCGGCCACAAAGATACTAGTTTAAGCTAATGGGAATACCAAAGTAGAACTCCAAAATCTTCAATCTGAAAATGTAATCGTATTTTGTTCTGATCACATCTGCTTCTGCATTGTCCACTCTGGATTGCGACTGGCTGAAATCAAAAGCATTCATCAAACCTACATCATAACGATCTTTGGCATATTCATAGGCCAATCTACGTGCTTCCAAGGTTTTTTGAGCCGCCTCGTAGGCTTTTTTAAAAGTGGTTACATCCACATAAGCCTGTTGAATGTTGGATTCCAGGTCCAGCTTATCTTGCTCCAACTGTAATTTGGCCCTTTCCAGACTTATTTGGGAACGCTTCACACTATTTCTGGTACTCCAGCCATTAAAAATGGGAACATTTA
Source organism: Flagellimonas amphidinii (assembly GCF_013090115.1). Taxonomy (GTDB): domain Bacteria; phylum Bacteroidota; class Bacteroidia; order Flavobacteriales; family Flavobacteriaceae; genus Flagellimonas; species Flagellimonas amphidinii. The sequence goes on along the minus strand of NZ_JABFNN010000037.1, from coordinate 210,197 downwards.
ACTGAAATCCGTATGAGATTCCATCATTTTGCCAAAACTGGTCTCCAACCTTTTCTCTTGTCAAAAGAGGAAATCCTGTATTTGGATCAATAATAAGTTCTCCTGTATCTGGGTCAAAAACCCGCTGAAACTGATTGGAATAAAACGTATTATAGCTAAAAAAAGCATCAATTGTTGGATAATAAGCTCCTTTGGCAATTTCCAAATCTTTGCTAGCTAATTCAACATTAGATTGCGAAAACTTAATATCATTCCTAAAAGTCAAAGCTTTATCAAAAATAACCTTAGCAGAGTTATCTAAAATATCTGAAGGAGGCACATTGAACTCATCATCAGCAATATCAAAATTTTCATAATCGGTAATCTGCAGTAATTGTGCGAGGTTGACTCTTGAAATCAAAACCTGGCCCTCGCCATTCACAATTTGCTGTTCTTGATTGGCAGCCGTAGCTTCAATCTCCAAAAGATCTCCCCTAGGAACAACTCCAGATTCCACCAATTCCTTGGTGCGTTTCAAATCTTGCTCCGTAACAGCATATTGCGCTTCAAACGTTTTTAGCTGCTCTTTATTGGAAAGTACTTGTAAATAGGCATTGGCTACATTCAATCTAATATCATCTTTCAAATCATCCAATCGATATTGATTGGCAATAGCGTTCAACTTGGCTCTATTAAGACGATGTATATTTCGAAGTCCATCAAACAAAGTAATATTCGAGGACAATCCCGGTGATATTGAAAAAATTGTACCTGAAACGTTAGCATTGGTCTGAGGATCCGTAACTAATCCAGATCTTTCAGAAAAACTCGAACTGCCGCTTAAACTTGGCAGAAATGCTCCTATAGCATCAGATTTATCAATTTTTGCGTTATCTAAGTCCAATTCAAACTGTTCAACACTTAAATTGTTCTCTACTGCGTATTCCACACATTCCTGTAGCGTCCATTTCCGCATTTGCCCATAGGATGTGCATACTACAAACAGTAACAATAGGGTTATGGTTATTCTAATTCTCATTCGTTTTTTGATTTTGTTCGTTATTTAGATTAGGCATCCTCATCGGATTCTTCCTCATCCTCTAGGCCTTTTTTAATAGGTTCTGTTTTGTTCCATTGTTTTACCTCATCATTTTCATCCAATCCAGAAACAATTTCTACATTGATGCCATCAGAAATACCTATCTTAACATCCCTTCTTTCAAATTCTTGCTCTCCGGTGGACACTTCCACATAAGGCTTATCCGTTTCTTTATCAAATTGAAGCAAAGCTTCAGGAATTACCAATATGCTGTCTTTCTTCTCCAAGACCAAAGATGCATTGGCACTGTATCCTGCTCTGATCAAAAAGTCATCCTCAACAGCCACGTCTCCTTCAATTTTAAACTGAACGGCTCCTGATTCCTCTACACCTTTGGGTGCAATGAACTTTAATTCTGCATCAAACTCTTTATCCTCAATGGCTCCCAAACTTATTTTAAGTGGCATTCCTATTTCAAGTTTGCCCACTTCTCCTTCATCTACTTTTCCTTCAAAAATCATTTTCCCCAAATCGGCAATGGAAGCAATAGTGGTACCATCATTGAAATTATTACTTTGAATTACTTGATCACCTTCTTCCACAGGAATCTCCAAAATGGTTCCGGTAACCGTAGCCCTTATGTTGGTGTTGGCAGAAGCTGAACCTCCAGCAGAACCCACTCTGATAATTTGATAGTCCGCTTTGGCATTTTTCAACTCCTGAATTGCCTGATCGTATTGCAATTGTAGGTTATTGAAATCCTGACTGGAAATCACACCTTTTTCAAAAAGTTCCTTATTACGATTATACTCAATCTTGGTGTTGCCCAAAGCTAGTTCTGCATTTCTTACTCGACCTTTTGCTTGGTTCAGTGATTGTTCGTTGGGAACAACCTTGATGACAGCAATAAGGTCGCCAGCTTTTACAGGGGTTCCCTCTTCCAAGTAAATCTTATCGATAATTCCAGAAATTTGTGGTTTGATTTCAATCTCATCTTCCGGAATTACCTTTCCCGTAGCAACAGTTTTCTTTTCAATATTGGAAATGAAAGGCTTATGGGTTTCGTATTCTATTGCGGATTTGCTATTGGACTTTATGAAAAATGTAGCTGCCCATAAAGCGCCTAAAACAAGTACTCCCAGTCCTACCCATTTTAAAATTTTCTTCATTTTATTGATTATTTAGTTTTTACTTTTTTATTCTTCTCTTAGTGCATCAATAGGTCTAATGCTGACCGCTCTTTGGGCCGGAATCAAACCAATTAGTGTTCCCAATACCAACATTAACACAAAGGCACCCAATACCAAAGGAATGGGTACAGTTGGATTGGTATATGGAAAATCAATACCCTGTGTTGCGTTATTCACAATATTGAGCGTTAAGGCTCCAAGAATGATTCCAATCACCCCAGCGATAAGGGTTAGGAACAAACACTCCAATATGATCAAGGTTCTTACTTCTCCTGGTGTGGCTCCTAAGGCTCTCCTTACACCCAATTCTTTTGTCCTTTCCTTTACTGAAATCAATAGAATAGCTCCAATACCGATGATTCCCGCCAAAATGGTAGCCACTCCAACGATTAAGGAAATAAAAGTCAATCCTTTTGAAAAACCCATGATTTTACCGAAGACCTCCCCAAGGTTAAAAGTTCCAAAAGCACGCTCATCAGTAGGATCCACCCTATGGATGCTCTTTAATACTGCTTTTACATCTTCCTCAACTTGAATTACATCGGCATCATCATAAGCTGCCATGGAAAACCATCCCACATCATCCCCAGAATTGTACAATCTTCTATATGTTGTAAAAGGGATATAAATATCACTATCTGAATCAAATGGAGCGTTCTGCACAAACTTATGCACGCCCACTACCTGAAAAAAAATACCATCTATTCGGATATACCCTCCAATAGGGTCTTCATCCTCTTCAAACAATTCTTTTTGAGTCCGTTCGCCTATGATACATACTTTTCTGGCCTGTTCAATATCATCATCGTTGACAAATCTCCCTCCATCATATATTTTTTTGGTAGCAATTTTAGTAAATACCGGAAAATCACCATAAACCGGATAGCTCCCCGACTTTGAACCTCTTGTGATGGATGCAGGGGCAGAACCAAAGGTTCCTTTTACATTTCTTGGCGCCACATATTGCAAATCGGGAATACGATTCTGTAATACAGTGGCATCCCCCAATTTTAGCTGTAATTGTCTCCCCGTCTTATAGCCCGCATAGGGTTTACTGGTACTTTGGGCCCAAGCAAACAAACTGTTCATGGCCACAGTTTCAAACGATTTTTCAAAACCATTATCCATTCCTTTGGCTGCTCCGGACATTGCGATGTAGACAAAAATTCCCCATAGCACCCCAATAATGGTAATTATGGTACGTATTTTATTTTTTTGGATTGACCCAAAAATTTCTTGCCAAGTATTTCTATCAAATAAGAGTCTCATATTATTCGTCTCTAAGTGCAACTATAGGTTTAATCTTTGCCGCTCTTCGAGCTGGTATATATCCGGCCAATGCTCCGAATAGGATCAGGAATATTGTGGCAATAATGGCCACAGTTGTATTTATATAAGGATTCTTTATAAAGAAATCTTCCAATCTAGTTCCTATGGAATTCAGTACCGCCAAACCTATAATCATGCCCAGATAACCAAAAATTGTTGTAATGAAAACAGACTCCAATAAAATAGAGCTGATAACTGCTTTAGGCGTAGCCCCCATTGCCTTTCTTATCCCTATTTCTTTGGTACGCTCCTTAATTACGAACACCATAATATTGCTTATTCCGATAATTCCGGCAATCAATGTTCCTAATGCAAAAACAGAGGCAATAATGGCGAGAACATTGGCAAATTGCTGGTTTTGCTTCAATTGGTCTGCCACATTTCTTATAAACAAACCATTGGGGTCTTTGGGACTAATGTATTTTTTATCACGTAAAAATTTCTCCAGACTTCCTTGGAATGCCATGGCTCCGGCATATCCAATTTCTGGTTTAAAACCCAATATGATCTGGTCAATTTTATCCGTATTCTTCTCAATAAGCTGCCTTGTGGTATACGGAATATAGATGTAACGTTCTTCATTATCCCCACCATCATCCTGAAATACTCCTATCACTTTAAAAACACTGCCACCAATGTCAATGTATTTATTCAGGGCGTTCTTGTTGCCGAATAAATCCTGCTCCACCAAACGTCCAATGACCGCATATTTGGTTTTATCCTCAATATCCTTTTCATTAATGTAGCGCCCCTTCATCATAATGGTCTTTTCATTGAATTGGTGACCGGGGGCTACGGCCCGGGTATTATAATTATTGGATTCTTCTTTGTATTTGGTCAATGCCGAACGTGTGATTCTTGGTGTCACATATTCCAAGAACATGGAAAAGTTCTTTTTGATATCCTCTAAATCAGAGTTTTCAAACTCAATGACCCTATTGGATTTATACCCTTTGTACGGCATAGATGTTCTTCCAGGAAAGATATAGAAGGTATTGGTGGCATCATCATTAAAAAACTCCTCAAAGGTATTTCGAAGTCCGTTTGTGAGTCCTACCAAAGTAACAAAGATGAGAATACCCAAGGCCACGGTGAAACCCGCCAAAAAAGTACGAAGCTTGTTCTTTTTGATAGCCAAAAATATCTCCTGCCAAGTATCTCTATTGAACATATTCCGATGCCCTTACTTGTTCCACCTTTTTATCCTCAACTATAACTCCATCACGCAAATGCACAATTCGCTTGCACATATGGGCAATGTCTTCTTCGTGGGTCACCACTAAAATCGTATTTCCCTCATCATTGATTTTTTGAATCAAATCCATGACCTCATAGGAAGTTTTGCTGTCCAACGCTCCAGTAGGTTCATCTGCTAAAAGAACCTTAGGTTCTGCTGCCATGGCCCTTGCAATGGCAACCCTCTGTTTTTGACCTCCGGACAGCTCACTTGGTAAGTGCGTGGCCCATTCTTTGAGTCCAACCCTCTCTAGATATTGTAGTGCTTTTTCTTGCCGCTCTTTTCGGGGTACTTTTTGATAATATAGGGGCAGTGCCACATTTTCCATGGCGCTTTTATAGTTGATCAAGTTGAAGGATTGAAACACAAAACCCAAAAACTTATTTCGATATTGTGCTGCTTTAGTCTCGCTCAAATTTTTGATAGGAACACTATCTAACGTATATTCTCCTGAGTCAGCTTCGTCCAACATCCCCAAAATGTTCAATAAAGTGGATTTACCTGATCCTGATGAACCCATGATGGCAACGAGTTCTCCTGCTTCTGCTGTAAAGTTGATTCCTTTTAATACATGAAGGGAGTTGCTCCCCATTTTGTAGGATTTGTGAAGATCTTTGATTTCTATCATGATTGGTGATGTTAGCTATCCGGAAAATGATTCCGGTAATAGGACTTACAAGTTGTTAAAATGTTACAAGATTCTATTGAAAATTTTTGTTAAATCATTAGTTGGAATCTCCGTCTCCCTCAATAGCGTTCCAAACCTTGATTCTATCGTCCGCATTTAGCCCAGATTTAACCTCCACGTATATTCCGTCACTAATGCCCAATTCAATGTCCCTACGCTCAAATTGTTGTTCTGAAGTTTGGATTTCCACATAGGGCTTCTTGGTCTCATCATCAAATTGGACAAGTGCTTCCTTAAGGGCCAACACACTATCGGCCCGTGCTAGAATAATGGAAGCATTTGCACTTAAACCAGCTCTGATAAAAGTTGAATCTTGTTTCTTTAATGTTCCTTTTATTTCAAATTGGATAGCTCCGTTTTCTTCGTTTCCTTTGGGAGCGATATAATCCAAAACCGCATCAAAAACTTTATTCTCAATGGCTCCTACGGTAATTTCCAAAGGAAGATCCTCTTTTATTTTTCCCACTTCGGATTCATCTACTTTCCCTTCGAAAATCATTTTCTCAACATCCGCAATAGCTGCAATAGTGGTTCCTTCATTAAAATTATTGCTCTCGATCACCTGATTTCCTACCTCAACAGGAACTTCCAGCACCATACCACTTACAGTTGCCCTAATCAAAGTGTTTGCAGAATTTCGAAATCCACTTGTAGTACCTGTTTTTACAATGTCATATCTTTTATTGGCTGCCCCATAAGATTGTTTCGCTTGATCGTAAGCTACTTGTGCTCTTTCCAAATCTGCTTGGGAAATTACCCCTTTGTTGAAAAGCGACAGCTGTCTTTCATAATTTCTCTTTTGATCATCCAAATTGATTTTAACCTCATCTATGGCATTTCTAGCATCATTAAGTGCACTCAAATTGGGAACCACCTTTATCTTGGCCAAAAGGTCTCCAGACTTGACATAATCCCCTCCTTCTACGTAAATTTCTTCTATAACTCCAGAAATATTGGGTTTGATAAGTACTTCTTCTAAAGGAAGAATGCTTCCCGTTGCAACCGCTTTTTTGACAACATTCTGTTTTGAAGGAGTTTCTGTCTCATACACAATAGGGTCTTCGGCATTCTTTTGGTAGAGGTAGTACATGGATCCACCAAAAACAATTATGATGAACAATAAGATGATAATGGTTACTGACTTTTTCATTTTCTTATAGTTTGTTTTGATTGATTTTATTCCGTTCTCAAGGCTTCAATAGGTCTTACCCTTATGGCACTATTGGCCGGAATAAATCCTGCCAATAACCCTGAAATCATCAATATTAATAAGGCTCCTGTTACTACCCCAACGCTTACGCTTGGACTCAGGAACATATCTACTGGACCTACGCTGTCCAGCAAAGCATTGATGCCGTAAATGACCAAAGACCCAAAAATGATGCCTACCATGCCTGAAATTATGGTGAGAAAAATGGACTCCATGAGGATTTGTTTTTTTATCGACCAGGGTTTTTCACCTAGCGCTCTTCGTATACCTATTTCCTTAGTTCTTTCCTTGACTACAATGAGCATAATATTGCTTACTCCTATGATTCCCGAGAGCAATACCATTATTCCCACGATATAGGCTACTCCCTTTAGAGCTCCAAAAAGGCTTTCTACCCGATTAAATTGCTCATATAAATCAAAATATCCGATAGCGCGGTTATCTTCAGGGTGAATTTTATGCCTTATACGCATTACATCGATAATCTTATCCTTCAATTGGGAAATGGAACTTCCATCATGTGCGGTAATGGCCATCCAACTTACATCCTCCCCCCAATTGAAAGCTTGGGAAAATGATGTGAAGGGTACAAAAATTTCTTTCTGTGCCTCTTCACCATCCCCATCATTACTATTTTTCTTGTAAGTGCCGACTACCATGAAATTTACCCCCTGAATTTTAATGTAAGTTCCCAAAACATCATCCCCCTTTTCATACAAGTCATTTTTAACCCCCAATCCAATTACTGCAACCTTTCTTTTCTCATGGATATCATTATAATTAATAAACCGTCCAGATGTAACCGTCATTGGGTCTTGATTGATGATTTCAGGATAATCCCCATATACATTATAGGCACCGGTTCTAATACCCCTAACCACATTATTGCCTCCTCTAAATCCACTAAGTCGATTTCTTGGGGAAATGAACCTAAGGTTGGGCACATTATCCTTTATAGCCTGTACATCATTGATTTTGAACTCAAAACTTCTTCCCTTTGGAAGCCCTTCATAAGCTTTTGTAGTGCTTCTGCTCCACATGAACATAGTATTGGTGGCGATATCACCAAAATCTTTTCGAATTCCATTCTCAAGACCTTTACCAGCGGCCAAGAGCACAATTAAAATGAAAATCCCCCAACACACTCCAAAAGCAGTGAAAATAGTACGCCAGATATTGCTGGTCAATACTTCCAATATTTCTGCCCATCTATCTCTATTGAACATGTCTTATCGTTTTGAGTTGGAAAACTTATTCATCACGCAATGATTCTATGACCTGAACCTTTGCAGCTCTCCATGCCGGGACAAATCCTGCCAAGGCTCCTGCCAAAATAAGCACCAATACTGTTGAAAAGGCTACATTAAAGTTTACGGATGGATTTACCACATAATCAATTTCTACATTGGGTCCAACAATTTCCAAAAGTGCCATACTGAAAATAAGTCCACCAAATCCTGATATTGCAGTAATAAAAATCGATTCATGTAGAATCATGCCCACTATGGACCATGGTTTGGCGCCCAAAGCTTTTCGGATTCCAATTTCCCTGGTACGTTCACGCACCACAATCAACATAATATTGCTCACCCCAACAACTCCTGCTATTATGGTGCACACTCCTACAAACCAAAAGAACAGCTTTATGTTTCCGGTAAGTCCATAATACCTTTTAGCCTCTTCCATGGCACTCCAAACTTCCATGGCACCATTATCATCAGGAGCAACGGTATGGGCTTGTTGTAGATAATTCCGCAAATCATTTTTAAACTGAACTGCTTGTGTAACGGCTTCCTCAAAATTTTCAACCGGAGGCAGCGTGTACGACATATTACTGATTCTATCTCCCCCATTGAAAACACGTTGCGCAGTAGTGATGGGGATATAGATTCGCTCTTCTTCGCGCTCCCTCATTTCGGTATAAACGCCAACTATTTTAAAAGGAATACCAGAAATATCGATGAATTCTCCAATCGGAGTATCCACTTCATTAAAAACATCCTTTTTTATTTTGTTTCCGATTATGGCAACCTTACCCGTGGATATCTCATCTTGGTAGTTGATGAATCTCCCTTCTTTCATGGAGACATTTTCAATAAATTGAAACCCAGAAGCCACCCCTTGGATGCTATAGACCAGAGCTTCTTTACCATAGTTCACAGTTACTCCTCCAACAAAAATTCTGGAAGACTCATATTCCACAGTTTCCTTGAACATGGAACTGGCCATTTCAAAATTTTCATTTACAAACTGGATTCTTCTGCCTGGATTAAGACCCTTATATTCTTTTGAAGTTACTCCCGGCCATGCCCACACACTAGTAGATGCATCTTCTTTGAACTCTTGGGCAATACCATTTTGCATGCCTTGACCGAAGCCCAACAAAATCACAAGAATAAATATGCCAGAAGCTACCGATAGTCCGGTCAAAAAGGTTCGTAATTTGTTCTTTCGTATGGTGTCAAATATTTCTTGCCACCGCTCTATATCGAACATAGGTTAGCGTTTTGAGATTGATGAATTCTACAAAGCACTATTATAAGATGAGCAAAAACCTAAAATGTTACACTTTGCAACAAAAAATCACTAAATACTGGCAAGTATTTTAGCTTTTCATCTTTCTATAAATAAAATAAAATAATCCGGCCACAAGAATATAGGGAACAGCCATGAGATAGACTATTCCATTATTTAATCCTTCAGCGGTTTTTCCATCACCTTCACTTTCCACAACCGCCCTACACATGGCACACTGGGCATCCAAGGTCTGGGGCAGTACCAAAACCAACATCAGAATTATGAAAAGTTTCAACTTCATGAAAGGAATCAATAAGGGTAATATGGTGAAATCATAAAATAAACAACGACTCCGGTCACGGCTACATAGAGCCAAATAGGAAAAGTATATTTTGCCCACTTTCGGTGTGCATCAAAATCTTTAAGGTATGATTTACTATATGTAATCAATACCAATGGAATTACACCTATAGAAAGTAAAATGTGTGATATCAAAATGAAAAGATACAAATACCTTAATATGCCCTCTCCTCCATATGGTGTAGACTCAGAAGTCATATGATAGATTACATACATGACCAAAAACAACAAAGAAAGTACAATACAAGTAGTCATCATGTTTTGGTGCAACTTCTGCCTTCCATTTTTTATTGCGATAACGGCTCCTACCAATAGTATTGCCGTAAGACCATTAATTCCAGCATAAATTGGCGGAAGAAAACCTAAAGGTTCTGCATTAGGTATTTTATATCCAAACAAAATTGCAACTACTACTGGAATTACTACGGACAGAATAGTTATCCAAATCTTTATCTGTTTTTCTTTTTTTAGTCTCGCTTCCTCTATCATTCTGCAAGTAATTTTTTAATATCTTCCTTAAGCATGGTGATTTGCTGGGCCTCCCCTTCATCATTCACCCCTTGTTTTTCTGTTATTGTTCCTCGATAATAAATCAACGGATTTCCATTCCTATCCCTACGCGAGCGAATATATCCCTTCTTGTCCACCAAGGCGAACATCCCCGAATGCTCAAATCCCCCTGGAGCATCTTCAGATTCACTGGCAAAAATGTAAAAACCTTCTTCCGCCAATTGATAAATTTTGTTGCGGTCACCGGTCATTAAATGCCAGTCCTTATCTGTTACCCCATAATGTCCAGCATATTTTTTCAGCACATTGGGAGTGTCATATCTTGGGTTTATGGTAAAAGAGGCCACACCAAAATCATCATAATCCTTAAATGTATCTTGTAAGGAAACTAAGTTCTTGGTCATTATAGGGCAAATGGTAGGACATGTTGTAAAGAAAAATTCCACCACATAGACCTTCCCTAAATAGTCTTCATTGGAAACTTGTACACTGTCCTGATTTAGAAAAGAAAATTGCGGCACCTTTCTTTTTTGGCCATCATTGAGGATAAAACTTAAATCTTCTGATGTGGTGATTCCGCTCATACGATCATTCTCCACGATATCTCCTTCCTTTACTTTTTTTGTAATCTCATGAACGGCAAAGATTCCAAAAACCAAAATAACTGCGGAAACCCAAACATAGGTGTACTTCTTTTTACTGGTTGCTCCTGTCGGCATTGTTCTTTTTTAAAGCTAGACGATATTCTGCGAGAATAATCTTGACATCGTCTTCCATTTTATTGTTCAATTCTGCTACAGAGGCTGTGTCAAACCCAAATTTCACCCCTTCATCTTCATCATTATTTCTTCCTCGGAGGTTCCTGTCTTTATCAATGATAAAAACATAAGGAGTAGATAAATCCTCAGATAATTCTATATCTGTTTGCAGTGCTTTGAAATAGGATTTTATTTCTTCTTCACTTCCATAGACAAAATTCCACTTATTTGTGTTGGACAACTTACCAAGTTCAGCTTTTAAGGATTCCACTGCTTTTTGATTTCCTTCAGGAACCATCATGACCAATTGAAAATCCTTGAACTCGCTAAATCGCTTATAAATTTTCTGGTTAAGGTTAAAGACATTCCCTCTTTTTTGGTCTATTGTATTTCCCAAAAACCCTAGAATGGTAATCTTATTTTCCAAACTGACGGATTGGTCAATCTTGGAAATTTCAGGGACTTGTTCCGTTAAAATAGGCAACTTTCCAAAGTTATTAACGCCCGAGGCAAAAAAGAGATAGGCCACTAACGGAAAAATGAAAAGAATTACTAAAACAAATGCCTTCTTCATAATTTTCTAAACCCTACAAAAATAAAAAAAGACGGTTGGATAACCGTCTTTTTTTATTGTTAATACTTTACACTATAGGTCCCAAGCCAGAAAGCTAGTCTTGAACACATTGTAAATATAGTCTGCTTCAAAAAGAAGAATGAAAATCAAGTAGCTGACCAAAAAAATAGGGGTCCAAACTATAGCTCTTCTCAGAGAACTTTTTTCATCTCTCAAGTGCATAAAGTCCCATGCAATATAGTAGGCCTTCACTAAAGTGAGTATAATGAAAATCCAATTGAGGAGTTTCATCCCAACAAAATAGTTATGGGTCAAAAATCTTGGTTTTGTAATACCCAAAGCCACCTCAATGGCCGTAACAATTGAGAGGAAAATTAATACTCCCCATATTTTTTGGGTATTGGACTTAAATTTTAAGAGACCTCTGAAAATTTCAAGTTTATGTTCGTGTGCCATTATATAGAATGTTTTAAACCAAATAAAAGAATGTAAATACAAATACCCATACCAAATCTACAAAGTGCCAGTAGAGACCCACTTTCTCCACCATTTCATAATGTCCTCTGCGCTCATAGGTACCCAAGATTACATTGAAGAATATAATAACATTGATCACTACTCCAGAGAATACGTGAAAACCGTGGAATCCTGTGATAAAAAAGAAGAAGTCTGCAAAAAGCCTGCTTCCATATTCATTATGGATAAGGTTTGCACCTTCCACAACTTGTGTTGCTTTGGAAAGTTTAGCCAAGGACTCTTGTCTGCTCAATACTGTTTTTTCACCTTCTTCATTGATTGTCTCGGTTCTTATCAATATATCAGAGTTGGCTTTGAAACCTTCTATTACCTCATTTAATGAAAAGGAAGTTTTATAGCCTTCTTTTTGGAACCAAATACCTTCACTGCTTACATGCTTTACTCTTTCTTCAGGTAAAGTCTTGGCAAAATCAGCCAATGCCACTCGATGACCTTCAGCATCAACAAACTGAAGAATTCTACCCCCTTTAGTTTCCAATGCTCCATAATCTCCCTTGATGAAAGTAGCCCATTCCCAAGCTTGGGAGCCAACGAATATGGCACCACCGATAATGGTTAGGAACATGTATAGAATAACTTTTTTCTGCATCATTTTATGACCAGCATCAACCGCCAACACCATGGTTACGGAAGACATAATAAGAATGAAGGTCATAAAAGCAACATAATACATGGGATAATTACCGTGAAAAAAAGGAACGTGGGTAAAAACCTCATCCGCAATGGGCCATGTTTCGATAAACTTAAACCTGGAAAAGCCATAAGACACCAAGAACCCAGAGAAGGTCAAAGCATCAGAGACGATAAAGAACCACATCATCATTTTTCCATAGCTAGCGTTAAGCGGGCGATTTCCGCCTCCCCAAACGCTGTCTTCTGTACCGGTAGTCACCGTTGTATCCATATAACTAAGGTAGTTTTAATAAAATTTTCACAAATTTACATCTTTTGATGTATTCAAAAAGTAAAGTTCAAGGAAAACTGCTTCTTAAAAAATTTATTTTATGAAATACATAAATAGTATCAAATACACCCAAAGAAAATCCAAAAAATGCCAAAAAGTAGCACCTAATTCCAATCCCAACATATCTCCGGGCATATACTTATCTCTTAATTGCTGTACCAACACCACCAAAAGCGAAATTAAACCCGCAACAACATGTGCTATATGGACTGCTGCAATCAGAAATACATAGGACATTTTAATATTGCTGGTGGGTCCTGTAAAATAATACCCGTTTTCCAACATTTGGGAAAAACCAAAAAATTGTAAAATAATGAAAGTAATTCCCAAGACCAAGGTGATCACCAATAGCAACGTACCTTGACTTTGTTTATTTCTTGCCACAGCCTGTTTGGCCATAAAATAGGTAAGACTGCTCAAAATAATAATGAAGGTGCTTATAAAAAAAGCCTGCGGGAGTTCCAAGTCACTGATCCAATCCTCACGTTTACTGCTCACAATATAAGCACTGGTCCAACCGGCAAAACCCATGATCAAACTCACAATGCCAAACCAGAGCATCATTTTTTTGGCCCTTCTGCTCTTTTCCTCTACCGTCCCTTGGGTTAAATCCATAATTAATTAATAAACTTATCTATTACGTATATTATTTGAATCAATGATATGTAGGTAACACTGGCCAGCATTAATTTTCTTGCTGATACATTATCCCTATTTTCATATAGTTTGAAGGCAAAAAAGAGCATTGCCAAGCCAGCAATCAAAACAATAACTGCAGCAGGAATGGACAAATGCAATCTCCCAGTAAATCCAAAGACTGGCATAATGGATATCACAATCATCCATATAGTGTACAATATGATTTGCAATGCAGTACCTGCATCCTTTTTACCTGTAGGCAACATTTTAAAGCCCCCTTTTTTATAATCTTCATCCAACATCCATCCTAAAGCCCAAAAATGCGGAAACTGCCAAAAAAACTGGATCATGAACAAGGTACCAGGCTCAATTCCAAATTCATTGGTTGCTGCCACCCAGCCCAACATAAAGGGAATGGCCCCTGGAAATGCCCCTACAAATACCGATAATGGTGTTTTAGTTTTTAATGGTGTATAAACACTCGTATATAGAAAAATAGAAATAGCGCCGAACATGGCTGTCTTCGGGTTAAGGACATATAAAGTTGCCACCCCAAGCAGCGTCATTACAATAGCGATGGTCAATGCGGTTTTTACCGACATTCTACCGGAAGGAATAGGTCGATTTTTGGTTCGACTCATTAAGGCATCCAAATCCTTTTCTATTACCTGATTATACGCATTGGAAGCACCAACCATGCAATATCCTCCAAAAGCAAGGAGACATATGGAAAATAAATCGACTTGAACTGCCCCTAAAAAATATCCCGCAATTGAAGAAAAAACCACACTAACAGCCAACTTGGCTTTGGTAATTTCCTTAAATTCTGAAAGAACCCAGGACAGTGTGTTATTTTTTACGGAACCTACAGCAGATTTCATCCACGATCATAATTGGCTGGCAAAGATAACGTCGATGTTATTCTTTTCCAACCCGTTGCCGGTCTTTGTGTTATTTTTGAGAGAATACAACGTCTTATAAACTATCAATCCAAAGAAAAAGCCATGAACCGAATTATTCTGCTAGTTTTTATTTCAATCTGCAGTGGTCTTTACGCTCAATTTGAAAATGTCACCATCTCCATCGATACGATTTCTCCAAAAATTTACATGCTCACCGGAAGAGGTGGCAATATCGGGATTTATGTGGGAAGCGACAAGGTATTTATGATCGATGATCAATTTGCTCCATTGAGCAAAAAAATAAATGCTAAAATTGATTTACTGACCGATAAACCTATCTCCTATTTAGTAAATACCCATATGCATGGGGACCATACGGGAGGAAACAGTAATTTCAATACCGATACAACTACATTAGTTGCTCAGGACAATGTTCGTAAACGACTTATAAAAAGAGGATTGAAAAGTATTGCTGAACAAAAGATGACCTCTTCGGATTATGAGAAAAGTTTGCCTGAAATCACTTTTTCTGAAGAAATGACCTTTTATGACGGTGAAGAAACGATTATACTATTGCACGTTCACAATGCACATACAGATGGTGATACCATGATTTATTTTGTGAATGAGAATGTAATCCATATGGGTGACACCTATTTTGCAGGTCGTTATCCATATATTGATGTAAACAGCGGTGGAAGCATTGATGGATATATTGCCGCCCATAAAAAAGCTTTGCTTGTTATGAACGAAGAGACCAAAATAATCCCAGGTCACGGAAGACCTTCCAATAAAAGTGAATTAATAACATATGTTGATATTTTGAAAGATATTCGTTCAATTATTCAAAAAGAAATTACTGCTGGAAAAACACTGGAACAAGTAAAAATGGATTCTACCTTGACTTCCAAATATGATAGCACCCTTGGAAATGGCTACATTAATCCAGAACGCATGCGTGAAACAGTGTATAAAAGTTTATCCCAATAAAAAAAGCCCTGATGCAAACATCAGGGCTTTTTCAAATTTCTACCTCAATAGAAATTCTATATTTTTTATTGAAGCTTAAAGGTAATTGGGATACTAAATGGAACTTTTACCGCTCTACCTCTTTGCTTACCTGGAGTCATTTTAGGTAATTTTTTAATGATTCTCATGGCTTCTGCTTCCAAGTTTTTATCCGGACCACGCATTCTAATGTTTCCGATGCTTCCATCCTTCTGAATCACGAAAATTACGTTTACCCTACCTTGAACACCCATTTCTTGAGCAATTTCTGGGTAACGGAAATTTTTACGAATGTGCTTTTGCATCATTTCCTGGAAACATTGCTTCTTATTTCCTGCTTTTTCACAGCCAGGGAATACAGGAACATCCTCAATAACAGCAAATGGAACTGAAATGTCTTCGTCAATCTCTTCTACTTCAACTTCTTCTACCTCTATCACTTCCTCTTCTTGGCTGGTTTCAGTAGACTCAATTACAGTTTCTTCCACTTCCTCTTCGTCCTCAACAACCTCAATTACTTCTGGTGCTGCTGGAGGCGGTGGAGGCGGTGGTGTCTTAATTTGTTCTGTCATTGGCACCTCTTCATCCAACTGATCCTCAACATTCAATGCAATGTCATAGTCATTGGACTTATCATATTTTTTCCACTCCATGGCTCCATAAACCAATCCTAAGACAGCTGCCAACCCTATTACAAAATAGAGAGAACTGTTTTTTCCTACATCCGCTTTGGGACTCTTTTTTAGTTCCATCTTTTAGATTTTAATGTTTGCTAATTTAATTATTAATTGATTAAATAAGCAATTAAATTTTCCATTTTAACTGCCTTTCTTTAGAAAAATACCACCAAATGAAGCTAATCCCTGCAATTGCTCCAATGGTATTGGCCAAAATATCACCAAATTCAGCCATCCGGTCCACAGTAATTGTATACTGAAGTATCTCAATAAATATGCCATACCCTACTGCCACCAACAATATATATATTAAGGTCTTGCCCAACTTCATAGTACCTTTTGAGCGCTCCCTTAAAAATAAACATCCCAATACCGCAAACACCAAATAAAATACA
Organism: Flagellimonas amphidinii; assembly: GCF_013090115.1. Lineage (GTDB taxonomy): Bacteria > Bacteroidota > Bacteroidia > Flavobacteriales > Flavobacteriaceae > Flagellimonas > Flagellimonas amphidinii. Next base: position 193,684 of record NZ_JABFNN010000037.1, on the reverse strand, counting down.
AAGTGCACAATTTTGTCGGCATAGGGAATATTGATTTCACCCGTATCCAATTCCAATCCTGAAAAAGAAAATAAGCTGAGTATTGTTATGAAAAGTACCCAGCCAACAAATAATAGGGTGTAAATGTTTCTTTTAAGCACCTATCAGGGCCTTGTAATCTTCATCACTGATCAAATCGTCCACTTGAGAAGCGTCACTTATTTTAATCTTGATCATCCAACCTTCTCCATAGGGGTCTGAGTTTACTTTTTCTGGCTCATCCTCCAAGGCTTCATTGAACTCAATAATTTCGCCACTAAGAGGTAGAAAAAGGTCAGAAACTGTTTTTACTGCTTCTACAGTACCAAAAACCTCTTCCTTATCCAAAGTTTCATCCAACGTTTCCACTTCTACATAAACAATATCGCCAAGTTCACTCTGTGCAAAATCAGTAATGCCCACAGTAGCCACATCGCCTTCAATCTTGACCCATTCATGGTCTTTGGTATACTTTAATTCTGATGGTATGTTCATTCCTTCAATTTTGTTTTAGTCGATAAACAAATGTAACTTTTTGAGAATAGTTTGCAAGGAATCCGAGCAACAAAATTTCTACCTTTTTGATTAAAGCAAAAACAACTAGTTACCGAAGTTATAACGAAGCGTGAATCCTGTATTGATGGTGGTCTGAGGGAATGCCGTGGATACCGCAAATTCAGAGAAAGAGTGATCATAGAAGAACAAAGCATTCAAACTCTTGCTCAAGGCATAATCAGCAGTGAACTTGATGGACATTAATTTTTGACCAGAAGTGATTTGGTTATTATTAATATCCAAATTTCTTATTATGGTGATATTATCTCTAAGAGATAAATCAGCTTTTAAGTTCAAGTCACCTTTCAAACGGGTTTTTTCCCCACCAATGTTGGTTACGAATTTCACGTCCTTAAAACGATACCCCAATCCTAAAGTATATTCCTTACCATTAATTTCCGTAAGCAAGTTGTTGTCAAAACTAAGCGAGAGCGTTCTGTCCGTTCTCACTTCGGCTAAAAAGCTAAAGGAATTCTTCATTTCAAAATCTACCCGCATCAACGGATTGAACTGATCGGTAAGCACTACATTATTTATAATATTTTCTGGAAGAAGGTCTCCCGTCTCAGGATCAAAAGTTGTATTCTCTCGCTCCAAATTGGTTTGAAATGAATTGATACTGTAGGCCGCCCTGTAGCCATGACTTAAGGAGAAACGTTTGAATTTCTTTTTGAACCAACGGTTCTTCATCAATCCTGTATACTTAATGTTCCAGTTTGGAATTGGAATTTCCCGGAATGCATCCAAGTTGACCCTGTTTACATCCTGACCAGTATAGGCTGCAAAAAATGCCGGCAACAATACTTCTTGTTGTGTCTTTCCATATAGTTCCGGGAATCCATCTTCATCCAGGTCTCCAGGAGACTGTCCTCTATCTGAAACCAAACGATTGGCAATGGTTATCCTATTTTCTTTAAATTTTTCAAAGGTTTTAGAATCAAACTCATCACTTTTGTTGAAAATGGTACCGATCATGACGGTAGAAATACTAAAATTACCCAACTCATTGACCAAACCATCTTGTCCGTTTATCCAATCTTGAACACTATAATTTTCCTGCGAATTGCTGGAATACTGACGGTCTGCCGTCAAATCAATGGTCAAATCGGGTGTTGGTTGGGCAGTTGCCGTAATGTTCAACTGTTTATTGGTGGTCCTAATATATTGGGAATTGTATTCTGGGAAAGTTGTCAACCAACCATTTCGGGCCGCCTCGTATCTTACATCTGCCTGACTACCAAAAACAAACCCTATAGTTGGTCTAGCGGTTCCGATAAATCCTATGGATTGGGTATACCCTGGCAGCACAGTTCCATTATTTTCACTGTAATTTACATTCAATCGTTTCACCATAGTTACGATATCCACCAAAGTATTGAATGCCTTACTTGTTTTCTTGGGAGGTTTTTCATCAGTTCCATCGGCAGGATTCCCAGCTTTGTCCCTACGGATTGAAGCTTGGGCTGCAGTAACCTTTCCATCTCGCTTTTTCAATCCCAAAAAGTCATACAAGCGTTGCATGCCCATATTCGCCGTTAAGTTGTGGGTATTGGCGTTCTGTATGGTATTGATTTGCTCCCCTGCGACTTCAATCAACGCATCGCCACCTCTTTGCCAATCAAAATTACTGGTATAAGTATATTGAGCATTGATAAAATTGAGAAATGGAATCTTACTGAAAGGTAGCTCGTAGTTCAGTTGCATTTGTTGCGAATGCCTATTGGGTTCACCGATATCAAAAAATCCATCCCATAAATCCAAAGCTTCATTGATTCCTGAATCTGAATCATCATCGACATTGAAATAATTACGGACAATGTTGTTGTTCGATGCAGTAAGATTTAATCGCAAGGATTTTGAAATACTATAATTTAATGCATACTGCCAATTGAATAAATAATTGCGCTGTTGCAATAAGGGCAATTCCAGAGCATCGACTCCAGGTTCCAAAACATCTCGAAACCTTTGTTGGTTGAAAGATCGATTATAATTGGCATTGACCGACACACTGGTTGGCAATAGATTAAAGTTCAAATCTTTGAGCCATTGCCAGTAATTACTGGTGAACAATGAGTCTTTTTTGGCAAATGGAGCAACCTCCAATGGTTTAAAGTTATGGTTGTACACAAAACCAGTTGTAACGTTTTGATCGCTCAAGTTGGCCACTTCAAAATCCCTATGGTTGGTTTCATTATAGGAATAGTTGAAGGTGAAATTCTCTATATCAAAGAAATTTTCCTTAGCTTCTTCCCCTCTGTTTTTTCTAACCCCAATAAGGTTGATACTGGTTCTTTTGGTGTAATCCTCTGCCTGTTCTCTAATGGTTTCCGCTTCTTCCTCTGTTTCAGCTGCAGCTATCCGGTCGTCCAATTTTAAGTCATCATAAACTGGATCAAACTCTGGAGTAATTAGAGTTTCTGATATCCCATAATTAAATGGTAATTGCAGGTTCCATTTCTTGGGGAACAACTGCCCTACATTCACATTGGTGACCACATCATAAGAAATGGCATCTTCCCTTGAACGTTCATTGGGCATCTGGTCTATGGAACCGAAACCGGAAGTGCTGGTACTTGCCGTCGCCGTTACATTGGCAAAATCAGCCATGTTAGCATCCAAGGCAGCAATGGCAGCCCATCCGCCGTTATTATCCAATCCGGCCAACCGAAGTTCATTGAACCATACTTCTCCCCTAGCTGGAAGGTCATCAATATTTTTAACACCCACCATCATACCGCGAATACTTCCCAAAGATGGGTTACCCTTAATTCCAATACGAAGTCTTCCCAATGTTCTTGGCGCAAACTCATCCACCAAAACTGCTTCGCCATCAATGATTTCATAATAACTGACCTCATCAAGGGTTTGGTCTGAAATACCTTTGGATTTCACCTTGCTCAAGTCACTTAAAGCAATGTCAATTTCATTTACATCGGGCCAAATCTCTTCTGCAGATGTAGCATTGAAAGGTGTAAACTGCAACGGAAGTTCTATTTGATAGAAATTTTCCGAGAAATCAGTACCGATTCTCAAGAACCCGACCAATGGAGTGTCATTATCAGAATAATCTCCATTCAATATTTTTTCAGCATGCATGAACATTTTAATTCGCTCATACTGTCGCACATCAATATTTACATTTTTGAAAACACCCCTTGAATCTTCAGATTCTAAATTTTCGACCACAAAAGAAAGGGATTGCTCATTTTGACGGATAATAGTGTTGTTGTTGTTCAACTGCTCCCTAACCACCCCCGGAGGCAACACATAAGGAATTGGCTGTCTTCCAAAGTTTTCCTCAATATTAACCGTATTCACATCAGTAACAGTACCATCATCCGAAGGATCACTGTCCACTTCATCAGGCTGCAAGGAATTGGTATAAGTTCTCCAATCTCCACGCACTAAATCCAAGGTTGCAAAACGGAGTACCACATCATCTGTAAATCCTGTGAGGTACATCCGCATAAAACTTATGGATCTAAAATCTGCGATTCCACCCACAGCTTCGGTAAAATCACTTAATGGAATTTTATACTGGATCCACCTTCTGTTCAACTGCGTTCCGTTGGGAAGCGTTGGAGTGAGTCCTTCACGAATATCAGTGACATACTGGTCATCAATAGTGGTATTGGGCCTTATTTGAATGCGATATTCATAGTAACTATTCACCGTGTTCATGGTCAAATCCCTATCAATATCCTCTACATCTGGCAAAGTAGTTGACCCTCTATTCGTATTAGTAACAGCTACGGGCGAGTTACCTTCTGTATTGTTAAAATCAAAATAACGCTCTAAGATGCTGCCTTCCCTATTGAGGTAATATTGGTAATTATCCAAAGCAGGGTCATCACTTGGGCCGTTGTAAATGGCCTGTTCAGCTGCATCATCCAATCCATCCAGACCCACATCCTGCAAAGTCCTGTTTGTTTCATCTGCATCAAAAGCATAAACCAAAGATTGTGTTGAAGGCACCTGACCCCAAATAGTTTCCCTTGGAACTTCGCTATTGGTACTACCGGGCAATCCATTTTCGTATTGCTTTCGACCATCACGTAAAATATCCTCGGAAATGTTTCCTAAGTTCAATACCAACTCACCAGCATTGGCGCTAGTGGTTTGGCCATCAATATAAGGGTCCAATACCCAAAACTGCACAAATTCCACATTGGATTGTTCAAAATTGGTACTGCTCAATGGCCTCATAATCCCAGCCCATTTACCTTCCGGTGTCTCGGCCTCAAAACTAGGATTGGCATTGTACGGCCCTTTTTCATTGGGATAATAAACGATATCTAAAGTACTCTGTACCTGGGTTTGCCCTTGTGCAATATCAGTCTCTGTAAATACCTCATCAATAAAAACCCTACGGGTGGCATTCAAGGAAATGTCATTATCCGATAATCCTGAAGGTCTCTGATTGGTATAAAATATTGGGTCGATAGTGTACCAGGACATTTTTGCACGTTCAAAACCGACATCTATATCCGTTCTATCTTCCAAAAATTCTACTGGCGGACTTGCCAACGTCCATCCCAAAGAGGAACGAATATCAATTAGCGCCTGTGCTCCTTCAAAATCATCTAAATAGGTAGTTGTTTCTCCTTCAAAATCTGCGTTCTTGGGAGAGTTGGGTTTTAAAAAGGCCACTTCACCACGTACAGATAAATTTGACGGTACATCTGTGTCAATATTCGGCAACTTATTGGCCAAACGGGTCAAAAATGGAATTTCTGTACTAAAGTTCCCGTTCAGACCATAAATGGTATTGTTAACGGGTTCTACTCCATAATTGGATTTTTGGGTAAGAGGTCTCTCATTCAAGTTGAGCAAAGTACCACCTAACACAAAATTGTCACTAAACTTATGTTCAATATTGATTCCCGTAAATCTTCTAGTCTGTTGGCCAAACACCGCATTGTTTTCCACCGAAATATTGATGGGCGTATTGGATGCCGCCAAACTGGGATCCAAAATTTGAACTGTCCCCGCTTGATAGTTTACCGTATAATCTATGTATTCTTGAAGCTGACGACCACCAGCAGTAACCCTCACAGAACCTCTCGGCACATTGAATGCCCCTATTGGAATACCATTGTTGCCTTGTGATTTGTACCGCCCTTTTAATTGGAATCTGTTCTTTTCAGCATCCTGCAAAGATGCAGCTTTGGTTTTTGCGTACATGTTTCGGAACACATAGCGCTGCTGGTTGACATTGTATCCTTGATCATTTTCAACATCGTAAACACCACCCCCTAATTGTTCAAAAAGGAATTCTCCAAATGGCTCAACCTTCGTAAAGATGATACGTCCCGTTTGTGTATCTATCGTTATGCCTGGCACATAATCAAAGAAACCATCTCCCCCCGGCTGTACATCATTGTAAATATTGAGTCGATCTAAATTAAACACACTTAGCAAGATACGGTCTTCCAAACCTACTGGCCATCCTGCATTAGGGTCGACCGGAGTAATGTAGTTTCTTGGTGTTGGATCAGAATAAAGGATATTCAATTTAAAATCCTCTTGATCTAATTGAAAAGCTCCAGTGGAATAGATATTTTTCATCATCAAATCCCAAATGGGATCTTCCACATTGGTAATGTTACTCTTCAATAATTTTAGAATAAGCGTATTGTTTTCAACAATGGGATTGACCCCTCCAGAAACTGTAGTGGCATCCACTCCGCCATTGGCAAACTCTCCAACTTGAAATACTTCCCCACTAGTGGTGGTATATTGAAATGCCACTCCCAGTACCTCATCATTACTTAAACGTTGGTTCAAAGAAATATACCCCAATTGGGAATCGAATTCGTAATCCCTTCCTTCTTCCAACTTACGTGCATTTTCCAAAATGGCGTAATCAAAACCTTGGTTCACTGGATAGCTTGGAATATTGAAACCAGATTCAACCGTGGCAATATCTCTAATGGATTGTGTTAAAGCGCCTGTTCCAATTTGATTGGGGTCATATGCATTGGCTTCATTCCTTGGAAAACCTGATGCTACAGCAGCAGGATCAAAAAAGCCGGCTGGGTCTCCGTTATTGATTCCTATCCTCGTCTTATCCTCTGATGTTTCTCCCAAATCCTGAATAGCAACAACATTTCTTACATTCAAGGTTTGTTGATTTCTATTGGTCACCCATACTTCTAAGCGCGTTATCTGCACCTGACTTCTTATGAATGGATAATTTTCCAGCGCTTGGTCATAATTGTCCCTAAAGTACTGCGCTAAAAAAAAGTGCCTATCCTCATCATAGTCCAAAGCAGTAAGCGAAAACTCGTTCAAAGTGCCACCTCCTTGTGCCACAACGGTATTGTTTTGTGAACGTTGCTCAGAGAATACCGCAGTAACCGTTGTTTTTCCAAATTGTAATTGGGTCTTTACCCCAAAAAGACTTTGTGCTCCGGTAATTAAAGAACTGTTGAGGGGCATGTTCACATTACCTATTTCAATTTTCCGAAGAATGTCGTCCTCAGTTGGGGTGTAATCCAATTTTACCAAATTCTGGAAATCGAAAGTTGCTTCTGTATCATAGTTGGCGGTAACTTGCAATCTTTCACCAACTTTTCCCAATAAACTTAAACTGATTCGCTGATCAAAATCAAACGACAGATTTGTTCTATTTCTGGGGGAAAGTGCAGGGTTATCATTTTTTTGCCATAAAATACCTAAATCCATGGCCACTGACCCTTGCGGGATAACTTCGATAGTATTTCCACCAAAAATGGATTCAAAAAAGCTGCTATTTACATAGAAATTGGGCAATAGGTTTTTTCTGGCTTCCTCACTACCCTCTTTCTTTCCTGTAAATGCATCTATCTTTTCTTTGAAGTACAATTTCATCTGTTCCTTTTGAACAAGGTCAAAGTACTGTTCTGGTGTTAGAATAATAGGATGGCTGACATTGAAATCACCAACACTTTCAGTATAAATGTATCGGTCAAGTTCGGGGTCGTAAGTGTATTTGGCAATAATGCTATCAGGGTTTTCCAAAATCAAACGACCAAGGGCAACTCCGGTCTTTACAGAATCCTGGATTTGCTCATTGGTCTCCTGCCCCTTTAAAGTGGTAAAAGCCAGAAAACAAACGAATAAGAAAATGCACTTAAAACTTAATGTTTTAAGTATTGGTTTTGCCCCTCTTTTCAAACTAGTTACAAATTTTTCAGCGCCAATTTTATAATGTCCTCAACGCTTAATAAAGGATCTTGGGATAGTACCTTGTCCACTACCTTTTCAGATTGTCTTCGGACAAAACCAAGAACCTCTAAAGCAGATAACGCTTCTTCTTTGCCTGTATTGTTTGATTGAGGCGAAACTTCGCCTACATCTTGTACTTTTAAAATCTTATCCTTAAGATCTAAAATTACCCGTTGTGCAGTCTTAGCTCCTATACCCTTGATTGCCTGTATAGTGCGCACATCTTCATTGGCTATGGCATCTCTTACTTCAGCTGGCGACAAAGAGGACAACATTGTTCTTGCCGTACTGGAACCAATACCAGAAACTGAGATAAGCAACCCGAATACTTCCCGTTCCGATTTCTCGGCAAAGCCGAACAAAGTATGGGAGTCTTCGCGAACCAATAAATGTGTATAAAGCAGTATATTTTCTTGATCTTTAAGTTGGGAAAAGGTATGTAATGAAATATTTAAAAAGTAACCCACACCGTTACACTCTACTATAGCATAGGTTGGGTTTTTCTCTACCAATTTTCCTTTAAGATGGGTAATCATAGTTTATGTCCGATTTTAATCTATTCTCCCACTTTAGCCTTATATCTTTTTTCACGCTCTTGGGCATCAATAACCGCCACTGCCGCCATATTCACCATTTCATCCACACTGGCTCCCAATTGCAAAATATGGGCGGCTCTTCGCAAACCTACCATAATAGGTCCTATAGAATCTGCCTTGTTCAACCCTTTCAGCAATTTGTATGTGATATTTGCCGATTCCAAATTAGGGAATATCAACGTGTTTACCTTTTTTCCTGATAGTTTGGAAAACGGAAAGTTGTTATGGCACAACTCTTGACTCAGAGCAAAATCAGTTTGAATCTCCCCATCTACCACAAGATCTGGATTTTTCTCATGTAAAATTCTTACCGCTTCCCTAACCTTTTGTGCATTGGGATGACTGGATGAACCAAAATTGGCATACGACAATAAAGCCATGACTGGATTGAATCCAAAAGTAGAAGCCACATTTGCAGTCATTTGGGCAATTTCTGCCAATTCTTCTGCATTGGGATCAATATTGATGGAGGTATCCGCCAAAAACAATGGTCCTCTTTCAGTAATCATAATATTGACCGTTGAAGCATTTTTTACTCCTTTTGCGCGACCTAAAACTTCAAAAACAGGTCGTAGCACTCTCGGATATGATCTGGAATACCCAGAAATCATTCCATCGGCATCACCCTCCAATAGCATCATCGAACCAAAATAGTTACGTTTCCCCATATTTACCCGAGCACTGTACTTTGTTTCCCCTTTTCGTTTTCGGGATTCCCAAAGTTTAAGGGCATATCTGGTCCTCATCTCACTAAATTCATCTGATCGTGGGTCTATAATAGGCACATCAGCGGTAAAATCCAGTTCTTCCTTTAAATTTTCAATGGTTTCTTTATTCCCCAAAAGAATAGGATGGGCAATCCCTTCATCGTGCACAATTTGAGCTGCTTTAATAACATCTAAAAGCTCTGCTTCAGCAAAAACGATTCGTTTTGGATTCATTTTTGCCCTGTTGTGCAAGAGTCTTACCACTTTGTTATCATTCCCTGATCTTTGGTACAATTCTTCCTCATACCGTTTCCAATCCTTGATGGGTTCTTTTGCCACTCCACTGTCCACGGCTGCCTTTGCAACTGCCGGCGGAATATGGGTGATCAATCTAGGGTCAAAAGGTTTTGGGATGATATAATCTCTTCCAAATGTCAACCGAGTGGCATCATAGGCGATGTTAACTTGCTCAGGAACGGGTTCTCTTGTCAACTCTGCCAAAGCACGAACGGCAGACATTTTCATTTCTTCATTGATCTTGGTTGCCCTAACATCTAAAGCTCCTCTAAAAATAAAAGGAAAACCTAATACATTATTTACCTGATTGGGATGATCAGACCTACCGGTTGCCATGATGATATCTTTCCTTGTCTCACAGGCTAGATTATATTCAATCTCCGGATTGGGATTGGCCATGGCAAAAACTATGGGGTCTTTACTCATGGAGAGAAGCATTTCTGGTGATAGAATATTGGCAATTGAAAGTCCGATAAAAACATCTGAATCTTTCATGGCCTCTTCCAAAGTGTCTATTTTTCGGTCTGTGGCAAATTCTTGCTTCTCTAGGGTCAAATTTTCCCTATCACTTCTAATGACACCCTTACTGTCCAACATCACAATATTCTCAGCTTTTGCTCCGAAGGCTTTGTAAAGCCTAGTACAAGAAACTGCTGCCGCACCAGCACCGCTGACGACAATTTTGACTTCTTCTATCTTTTTATTTGCTATTTCCAAAGCATTCAACAAAGCTGCTGCCGAAATGATTGCAGTTCCATGTTGGTCATCGTGCATAACAGGAATATCCAACTCCTCTTTCAAACGTCTTTCGATTTCAAAAGCTTCGGGCGCTTTAATATCTTCCAGATTGATACCGCCAAAGGTGGGCGCAATGGTCTTTACGGTTTCAATAAATTTGTCGACATCCGTTGTATCCAACTCAATATCAATCCCATCAATATCTGCAAAGATTTTGAACAAAAGACTTTTGCCTTCCATAACAGGTTTTGAAGCTTCGGGTCCAATATTGCCCAAGCCCAAAACTGCCGTACCATTGGAGATTACCGCAACAATATTTCCTTTTGCAGTATATCGATAGACTTCATCCTTATTTTTTTCAATCTCCAAGCAAGGTTCGGCAACCCCAGGAGAATAGGCCAAAGCCAAGTCTCGCTGTGTAGCGTAAGGCTTGGTTGGAACAATCTTTATTTTCCCAGGTTGCGGCTTTGCGTGATAGAGCAATGCTTCTCTTCGTTGTTTCTCTTTACTCATATAGTGGTCTATGAAGGGGGTAAAGTTAGGGCATTCCAAAGTTTTATGAGTAATACCATAAACACCAATTTTGGTACTAAATTCAGAATCACCCAAATTTTGAAGAGTCATTCCTCTCTAAGTTTCCGGTATTCCCATGCCCAGATCATCACCTTATTTGTTTTAATGGGGTTGAGCTGAAATGAAAAAATCTAAAGTTGCTAAAACTAGTCCTTGGGCATATTTAAACGGGTTGCCAAAATGGATGCGATCACAAAAAATGCTCCCGCGAAAAACATGGCATTAACGGAATTGGCCCCCAATAAGTTTTTGAATATTGGGCCAAAACTCAATGTCTGGATTCCCATTGGAATCACAATCATCATATTTAGGATCCCCATATACACCCCTCTTCTTTCTTGAGGCACTATTTTGGAAACCATGCTATACGGAATACCCATCATTGCTGCCCAACCAATTCCGAATAGGATCATTGGGAAGAGTACTTGGACTGGATCTGAAATATTAGGAATAGCAAATAGTGCCAAACCTGTTCCAAACAGACTGAGTGCATATATTTTCTTACCTCCAAACCTCATGGTCAAGGGGACCAAAATAAGGGCGACCACTGCTGTTACCACATTATATGTGGTACTCATTTTGGCCGCTTGCGCAGCAGCTTCTGAGGTATCATACCCCAAAGTGGCCCTAAAAAGAGGTGTAATAAACTGCCAATACACAAAAAGGGCATACCACTGAAAAAGATATACTCCAGCAAGTTTCCACATAAACTTGGGCATTTCTTTTACAGCATGGGAAATTTCAATGAAGGGCATTTTAAATCGTTCTGCAAAGGGTAGTCCTTTATGTGCATTTATTTCTTTCAACTCTTCATCGGAAGGAGGTATTTCCGGAGTTTTCAGTACTGACCACAAAATGGTGGCTATAGACAAAAACGAGCCTATAAAAAAGGAATAGTACAACCATTTGGGCACTGCCCCTTCAACTTCTTGTCCACCACCAAACCAATCTTGGAACAAAAAGATGGAAGCATTGGCCAGAAGTATACCAGCCCCAACAAACAAACTCTGCATCTGGTAACCTATACTCAATTGATTATCTGGTAACTTATCCCCTACAAAAGCGCGATAAGGTTCCATGGCCATATTGTTCCCCACATCTAAAATCCAAAGCAACCCAACTGCAAACCATAGCGCGGGACTCAATGGAAATGCAAACAAACATAGACTCCCTAGAACGGCGCCAATCAAGAAAAATGGTTTTCTTCTACCCCATCGTGGCGACCACGTTTTATCTGAAATAGCACCAATTATAGGTTGTATTATTAAACCAGTAACGGGTCCAGCTATGTTCAAAATAGGCAAAAGCTCCTCTTTAGCCCCTAGGAAAAGAAAAATAGGATTAATGGCACTTTGCTGAAGACCAAAACTGTATTGAATCCCGAGAAATCCAACATTCATGTTAAATATTTGCCAGAAACTCAACCGGGGCTTTATCAATTTTGTCATTAGCTATGCAATATTTGTTTACAAAAAGATCTCTTGGCTATACTTAACCATTAACAATATAGGGTTTTTAAAATTTTTCCCGAAAATTTAGAATCCTTTAATTTCTTCTATTGATTTTTAACAAATCAACTATCAAAAAGAACTCCTGTCTTTTTTCCATCTGTTCCGGTAACCTGAAACTTCCCTGCTTTCAAATCCACATCCAAAGCTATCCAATCCTCATTCTTTTTCCATTTCATTTTGATGTGGGATTCTTCGGTATCTTCCAAACCAAATTCCCCATTAAATGCTTCATGTGTATTCCTCAACTTCATCAATTCAGCTAATTTTTGAAACATCTCTGTCTGGGTCTTTAGCTGAATTTCCTCTTTGGAGTAATAATGCCTGTTAATATCCCTACCAACATTGGTCCTTGCCAAAAGTTCCATATCATTTTCATCCCCGAACAGCCCTACATAATAGACCTGAGGAACACCTGGAACAAAAAACTGAATGGCTCGCGCTGCTAAATATGTATCTTCATTACTGCCCAAGGCTTCAAAATAGGTGCAGTTTACCTGATATAAGTCCAAATTTGAGGCAGCCGCACCCGTTGCCTTGCGACTCCTTCCTTCACTGTTTTCATGGATTTTATCCACTATTCCTTCCAATACATCATCGGGTATCAATCCTTTTTCTTCTCCTTCGGAAGCAACATCTACTATACCAATACCATCATGGGTGTCCAAAACCGTAATCACGTTTCGCGGGGCAATCTTGAGCCAATATTTCAGGTTATCCGCCCTTTTATTGAATAAAGCGTCCAGCACCAAAACAGGCAAGGCAAAATCATAGACATAATCTACCTTTTGTGCTATTTCAATTTGTGTTTTATAAAATGAATGAATCTCAACTAAAACCTCAATACCATGATTTCTAGCTTTTTGCGTAAGTTCATCAATAAACTCAAAGGTTTCAGGAATCATAAAACAAGAACTGCCCGCTTTCTTTATAGCATACCCAGCGGCATCCAACCGAATCATTGTAATTCCTGCTTCTTGATAGATTTCAAGAATGGAATCCAGATAATCAATCCCCGAGGGTGAGTTTACATCAATATCGATTTGCTTTGGAGTAAAGGTGGTCCAAATTAATTTTTGGGAGCCATCTGCCATCTTATATTTTGTGAATGGAAATCCAGGTCTAGGTCTATAGATGGACAATAAATCCGTTTCAGAAGCACCGTTTGGAAATACACTTTCAAAAGTCAAAAACAATGGTGCATGTTGGGAAGCATCGCCATGCTTCAAGAAATCCTTGAACTCATCAGAATCTGCCGACACATGGTTGACAATGAGATCGGCCATCACATCTGCCGTTTTTGTCAGCCTCTTTACATCAGTCCAATCTCCTAATCTTGGGTCCACCATTTTGTGATTGATGGGATCAAAACCAGCATCTTCACCATCTATGGGGTTAAAAAAGGGCAATACATGAACGCCACCGAACAATCCTGCCAATTCTTTGTTCAAAAGACCGTTAAGCTCCTTAAAATTGGAACAGGCAATACGATCCACATATGTAATTAATTGTATTTTATTCTTCATTCAGTATTAAGCTTACCTATAAGTATTTTTATAATTTGCTCAATTCAATGGTATTAAACACAAAGAGTGAAAGTTACCATGCACTTTCACTCCTTTGTCTACTCACTTTAAACCAAACGCATTGAGCAACAATCTAACTGATCTAACTCAAATAATCCTTGGTAACGGATCATTATGGTTCTAATTTAGTGGTTGCATTTCATTTTTGACAGCTTTTCTTCACGAAAACGTTTTCGATTCTCTCAAAATCCAATTTTTGGTACCTTTGTAACTGCCTGTTCTTCAATTTTATCCAAATATTTTATGAGTAGAACCACGCTACAACAAATAGCACTTAGTCTAAATATTTCAGTGACAACTGTCTCGAAAGCACTGCGATCTTATCCAGATGTCAGCCAAAAAACCATCGAGAAGGTCAAAGAAGCGGCAGAACTGCTCAACTATAAACCAAACACCTTTGCAGTAAATCTTAGAACTCAAGAATCCAAAACTATTGGATTGGTAATTCCTGAAATCGTACATCAGTTTTTTTCAAGTGTGGTAAAAGGTGTCATTGAGGAGGCAGAAAGGAACGGCTACACGGTCTTCATACTTCAGTCCAGTCAGAACGTGGAAATTGAAAAAGAAAGAATTGATTTCTTGATCAACAAACAGGTTGATGGTATCCTTATAGCCCTTGCCGATGATACTGTGGAATATTATCACCTTTTTGAAGCCCAAGCTATAGATCTTCCTATTGTGATGTTCGATAAAATAGGAAAGACAGTTCCTTGTTCCAAGGTCATTATTGATGATTTGAAGGCAGGTTATGAAGCCACTAAACATCTCATTGAACGTGGTTGCACAAAAATTGCACATTTTAGAGGGCCATTGACTTCGCAAAACTCCATAGACCGCTACGAGGGATATAAAAAGGCCTTGGAAGAATATGGTCTTGAGTTTGCTGAGTCCAATGTTTACCATTGTCAAGAAATGAGCTTCGATATTGGTAAAGAGAATGCCCAAAAGCTTTTAAAAAGTGGTAAAAAGATTGATGGTATTTTTATTAATACAGATTTAATTGCCGTTGGTGCCATGGCAGAGCTTAAAGAACAAGGTATAGATATTCCCGGTGATATTGCTGTTATCGGCTTTGGAAATTGGTTTTTAAGTTCGGTGATTACTCCTTCCCTGTCCACTGTGGCCCAACCCAGTTACACCATGGGTAAAATTGCCTTCAATACCTTGTTCTCTGAATTGAATCGGCGAAAAGAGAACCAGCATGTAGATTACGAAACAATTATTTTACCAACTGAAATCATTGAAAGAGCATCAACCCTCACGGGAAAGAAAGTCGATGTTTCGCACTAGTCCAGTATATTTGGTCCGCTTTACTGCGGATTTTTTAAATAGTTTTTGAAATACTTCTGTTGTAATTTCCTGCCAATCTTTTTGGGTCATGGACAATAAATCTGGATGGGGATTGAAAAGTGGCTCCTGATGTGGTTTTGAAAAACGGTTCCATGGGCATACATCTTGGCACACATCGCAACCAAACATCCAGTCGTCAAACTTTCCTTGAAATTCTGACGGAATTTCATTTTTTAGTTCAATAGTAAAATACGAAATGCATTTGCTACCATCTACAACATAGGGCTCCACAATGGCTTCCGTTGGGCAAGCATCGATACATGCCGTGCATGTACCGCAGTGGTCAGTCACAGGGGTGTCATAGTCCAACTCCAAATCAATAATAAGTTCGGCAATAAAATAGAAAGAGCCCACCTGTTGGGTCAATAAATTACTATGCTTACCTATCCATCCCAAGCCGCTTTTGGCCGCCCAAGCCTTATCCAATACCGGGGCAGAATCCACAAAGGCACGACCATGCACCTCTCCTATTTCATCCTGAATATAATGTAGAAGCGATTTAAGCTTATCTTTTATCACAAAGTGATAATCTGTTCCATAAGCATATTTGGAAATCTTAAATGAGTCCTGGTTTTGTTCTTCTGAGGGATAATAATTTAACAACAAAGAGACCACTGACTTGGCCCCATCCACCAATTTTGTAGGGTCCAAACGTTTATCAAAATGGTTTTCCATATACTGCATTTCACCATGCCTATTTTGGTTAAGCCATTTTTCCAAGCGGGGTGCTTCTTCTTCTAAAAATCCGGCTTTGGATATTCCACAAGACAAAAAACCGAGGCGCTGGGCTTCGGTCTTGATCAATTGGGTATGTTTTGCCTTCTGATTCAAATTAAAACAATCCTCCCTGCGTTCCTCCTTTTAATCTTCCTAAATGTTTATAGGCCAATTCAGTGACTTCCCTACCGCGTGGAGTCCTCATAATAAATCCTTGTTGGATCAAAAAAGGTTCATAAACCTCTTCAATGGTTTCTGCACTTTCAGAAACCGCAGTAGCCAGAGTTGTGATTCCAACAGGACCACCTTTAAATTTATCAATGATGGTCGATAAGATTTTGTTGTCCATCTCATCCAAGCCATGGGCATCCACATTAAGTGCTTTAAGCCCAAATCTTGAAATATCAATATCTATTTTTCCATTGCCCTTGATTTGGGCAAAATCCCTAACTCTACGCAACAAAGCGTTGCAAATACGGGGGGTTCCTCTACTTCTTCCGGCAATCTCAATGGCGGCTTCTTGTGATATGGGCATTTTTAAAATATCTGCACTGCGTTCCACAATAGTGGAAAGCAATTCGGTATTGTAATATTGAAGGCGGCTTTGGATACCAAATCTGGCCCGCATTGGAGCGGTCAGCAAGCCTGAACGCGTTGTTGCACCCACCAGGGTAAAAGGACTCAAATTAATTTGAACGGTACGGGCATTGGGGCCTGTCTCAATCATGATGTCAATCTTATAATCTTCCATGGCCGAGTACAAATACTCCTCCACTATGGGGCTCAATCTGTGAATTTCATCTATAAAAAGAACATCCCGCTCTTCCAAATTGGTCAGTAAGCCCGCTAAATCTCCCGGTTTATCCAAGACTGGGCCTGAAGTGACTTTAATTCCCACTCCCAACTCATTGGCCAAAATATGTGCCAATGTAGTCTTTCCCAAACCTGGAGGCCCATGAAACAGTGTATGGTCCAATGCTTCTCCTCTAAGATTAGCGGCTTCTACAAATACCTTTAGATTCTCCAGCACTTGGGCCTGACCTGTAAAGTCATTAAAAGTAATGGGCCGCAAAGCTCTTTCTATATCAAGCTCCTCTTGGGAAAAATTATCTGCAGTTGGATCTAAATTCTCGTTCATTATAATTCTTTCATTCTTCTTTTTTCAAAAGTTGAGCAGTATCCATAAACTCAACAATATTGATTTGGGGATTCCCATAAAGATAGGTTCTTGAGTTTCCTCTCGCTTTCAGCTCTAAAGTTTGATAAGCGTAGATTCTTGCACTGGCACTGTTTTCAATTGAGGTTGCTATATTGCCAGCTTCCATTCTTTCCGCTTT
Organism: Flagellimonas amphidinii; assembly: GCF_013090115.1. Taxonomy (GTDB): domain Bacteria; phylum Bacteroidota; class Bacteroidia; order Flavobacteriales; family Flavobacteriaceae; genus Flagellimonas; species Flagellimonas amphidinii. The sequence continues at coordinate 176,493 of NZ_JABFNN010000037.1, read as the reverse complement.
TAACTTGGCATTACCCATAAGATTGGCCACAAATCCATCCGAAGTTCCTTCAAAGGTAAGGGAGCCATTTCCATCCAAGTCAATTAAACTTGTGCCATTTACTGCATAAATATAAGCTTCGGCCCTATCGGAAAGACCTATGTTTAATGAATCAACATCTACATTGAATTCAGCTCTGCTTGTATTTTCTAAATTTATGTCCATAACAGAGGCACTGGCCCTGAGGTTTAATCGGGTATTTTCAAAACCATCAACAAAGAGCTCATCACTTTCTATAATATCATCAGAACTAATACTGCCTTGTTTTAGGGTTATTGCTTTCAAATCTGTGTAATTTATAGTGATATCCAATTGCTTTTTAGCGGTTACATCATAAAATGCACTAATAATCAAGGTACTGTCCATCACTTTAAACTTAAAGATATCTATTAAGTTATCATCCGCCACAATACGGTATCCAGGGCCAAAAGATTTTTTCAGGATAATATCATAATCATCATTGAGCTGAACGGCATTGAATGCCGGAAGTTCCTCGCTCACTTCGGTCACAATCCGACTACCTTTTATCCTCGGTTTTCTTTGTGCCTCCAACGTAACGTGCGTAAGCACAATAAGCAATAAAATAAGATTTTTCACAGGTTCTCACTTTAGGGTTATTAAAGATATTACAATTAACCTTAACAATAGCCGTACCACATTGAACAACAAAAAGCCCATCCTATAGGATGGGCTTTTCTATATTGTATACTTAAACCTGATCAGTGGTTAAGTTCTTCCTCATTTTCTTGAAGTGGAACGTTCTGTGGCACAAAATCCTGTCCAGGAATTATGTACTCTCCATTTTCATAGGTCTTACTGTAGTCATACGCCCAACGATATACATGAGGAATAGCACCTGGCCAGTTTCCATGTATGTGTTCTTGTGGTGCGGTCCACTCCAATGTATTGGAACCCCATGGGTTTTGCGGTCCTTTTTTTCCATAGAAAATACTAGTGATGAAATTGTATACAAATACCAATTGAGCCAATCCTGCAATAATCGCGAAGACAGTCATTAATACTTGAACGTTGGTCAATTCATCAAACATTGGGAATGCCGTGTTTTGATAATAACGTCTTGGGACACCGGCCATACCTACAAAATGCATTGGGAAGAATACACCATAGGCGCATATTGCTGTAATCCAGAAATGGACGTAACCTAGGTTTTTATTCATCATTCGTCCCTGGAACATTTTAGGGAACCAGTGGTAAACTCCCGCAAATAATCCATACAAGGCCGAAATACCCATTACCAAGTGGAAGTGTGCAACCACAAAATACGTATCGTGCACATTGATGTCCAAGGTGCTATCACCCAAAATGATACCCGTTAATCCTCCCGTAATAAAAGTAGATACCAAACCAATCGAGAACAGCATAGCTGGATTCAACTGTAAGTTACCTTTCCAGAGTGTTGTGATGTAATTAAATGCCTTAACCGCAGAAGGTATTGCAATTAAAAGTGTTGTAAATGTAAATACAGATCCCAAAAATGGATTCATTCCAGAGATGAACATGTGGTGTCCCCAAACTATGGTAGAAAGGAAAGCAATGGCCAAAATAGAAGCTACCATCGCCCTGTATCCAAAGATTGGCTTTCTTGCGTTCGTAGACATTACTTCTGATGTAATTCCTAATGCTGGCAACAATACAATGTATACTTCTGGGTGACCCAAGAACCAAAACAAGTGTTCATACAATACTGGAGAACCTCCTTGATAGTGCAGTACCTCCCCTTGAATAAATATATCTGAAAGGAAAAACGAAGTTCCAAAACTTCTGTCCATAATCAACAAAAGTGCTGCCGATAACAATACCGGGAAAGAAATTACACCAATTACTGCGGTAACAAAGAAAGCCCAAATCGTCAAGGGCAAACGCGTCATTGACATTCCCTTAGTCCTTAAATTGATAACCGTTACGATGTAATTCAAAGACCCCAATAAAGAAGATGCAATAAAGATTGCCATGGAGACCAACCATAGTGTCATACCAGCTCCAGATCCTGGCTGTGCCATTGGCAAAGCACTCAAAGGCGGATAAATTGTCCAACCCGCTGCTGCAGGACCTGCTTCAACAAATAAGGAAATTACCATGATTACTGAAGAAAGGAAGAACAACCAATAAGATACCATGTTCAGGAATCCAGAAGCCATATCTCTAGCTCCAATCTGCAACGGAATTAAAAGGTTACTGAAAGTACCACTTAGTCCAGCAGTAAGTACAAAGAATACCATTATGGTACCGTGTATGGTCACCAATGCCAAATAAATATCAGCATCCATAACACCATCTGGTGCCCATTTTCCAAGTAAAGCTTCAAAAATTGGAAAGGATTCTCCTGGCCATGCCAATTGCATTCTAAACAGCAGCGACATTGCAATACCTATAAATCCCATAATGAGACCTGTAACTAAGTACTGCTTGGAAATCATCTTGTGATCCTGACTGAATATATATTTGGTAACAAAGGTTTCCTTATGATGATGTCCGTGATCTTCGTGTCCGTGTTCGTGTCCAGTAGCTGACATAATCGTTTTATTTTTTTTAGTATCCGTGTATCTTTTTCTAGCCTATCTTATTGAACTGGAGCTACAGTTTCCTTAAAAGTTGTTTGCTCAGCCATCCACTTGTTGAATTCTTCTTCTGTCTCCACAATAATCTTCATCTGCATGTTGTAATGTGACTTTCCACAGATTTTGTTGCAAAGTAGTACATAATCAAATTCCCATGGATCGGTATTAGGTTTACCTTCTGCAGCCCACTTTGCACGTAGGGCGTTGGTTCTTTTCACCTTATCCACAACATCAGGATTTAATCGCATTTCCTCAGTGGTTACTGTTGGAGTGAATGAGAACTGAGTCACCATTCCAGGCACGCAATTCATTTGTGCTCTAAAGTGGGGCATGTAAGCCGAATGCAATACATCCTGAGATCTCATCATAAAATTCACTTTTCTACCTACTGGCAAGTGTAATTCCTTCACGATTACATCATCGTTACTATTAGGGTCTGCCTCATCTAAGCCAAGTACATTGGCTCTATCAATATCGATCAAACGTACACTTGCATCCCCTAAAACATTATCATCTCCTCCGTAACGTGCCGTCCAGTTAAACTGTTGGGCATATAACTCTACAATTAGAGGATCATCCTCATCATTGATGTCCATGATATTGGTCCACGTATATAACCCCCACAAGATCAAACCAGCCAATACTATTACTGGAATAATGGTCCAGATAAACTCCAAACGGTCATTATCAGCAAAGAAAAGAGCCTTTCTGCCTTTTTCGCCACGATATTTATACCCGAAATAGTGCAATAGGAACTGTGTAATGGTCTGCACAAAAAATATAATTGCAAATGACACCCACATCAGTTGGTCATACTCTCCTCCGTGAGCCGAAGAAGCTTCTGGCAATAATACTTTAGAATATTTTGCAAAACTGAATATGGTAATTCCGTAGATAAAAATCAGGAAGCCAAATAGTAAATATCCGTTATTCTTGTTATCGGAATCATTTGCTATCTCTGTGTTCGCTGTTTTGACTTGAGACAATTCAAAAATCTTGGTCATTTGCCAGATTGCAATTGCTACCAGTACTAAAACAGTCAATGTTAATAATGCCGTCATTGTATATCTATCTAAGACTTAATCTAATCGTATTAATAATGAAAATGTCTACTTTCCTCAATAAATGGATTTCTCTTGGGTTGCAGTGGTGCCTTGGTCAATGTATTGAACACCCAGAACACAAACAATCCTCCAAAAAATAGTATTCCTCCAATTTCAGGTAATCCTATATGCCATTGGTCTCCCACTGTTGCAGGCATTACCATGTTGAATATGTCCAAATAATGGCCAAAAAGCACTACCAAACCTGTCATGATCACAAACCAGTTTACTCTCTTATAGTCACTATTCATCAACACCAATAATGGGAAAATAAAATTCAATGCCAGCATACCAAAGAATGGTAATTTATAATTTTCAATTCGAGTTACGAAATAGGTAACTTCTTCAGGAATGTTGGCATACCAAATCAACATGAATTGGGCGAACCAAAGGTAAGTCCAGAAAATACTTATCCCGAACATGAACTTGGCTAAATCGTGAATATGGCTATCATTGACATCTTCTAAGTATCCTTTTGATTTTAAATAGATGGAAACCATTGCGATAACCGTGATACCAGAAACAAACATACTGGCAAACACATACCATCCAAATAACGTACTGAACCAGTGGGGATCCAAACTCATGATCCAATCCCATGACATCATAGACTCAGTGACCAAATAAAACACCAAGAATCCTGCGGACCATCTAAAGTTTTTTACAAAGTTGGAGTCATCATCAGATTCATCTTGAGCTAAAGATAGTTTTCTGGAATATTCACGGTAGAAAATCCATCCACCCAAGAAAATCGCAGCTCTCACCAAAAAGAAAGTTGGGTCAAGGTATCCCGATTTACCTTGTAATAGTTCATCGTGGGCAACTACATCAGCATCCATCCAAACGAACATATGATTCATGTGCAGCACGGAAAGAACCAAAATTACAAACACGATAATACCACCGGGCACTAAATAAGAAGTAATACCCTCCATTACTCTAAACAATAATGGTGACCATCCTGCTTGGGCAGCTCTTTGTATTGCATAGAACGCCAATACTCCAAGAGCAATCATAAAGAAAAAGAATGCGGCCACATACAGTGCGGACCAAGGTCTATTTTGTAGTTGGTGAAGCAAATGTTCATCGTGGGAAGCATCATGCCCCTCTCCATGTGTAGCTTCTTCTCCGTGTGCTGTGCTCTCTCCATGTCCTTGATCTTCCCCATGGCTTACAGTTTCCTCTGCATGCCCTCCTCCGTGACCATCATCATGGGCAGAAGCAACAATAGCTTTGGCTTCTTCCACAGTAGAAGGAGCAGACACAAAACCAATTGCCAACAATATAAGCCCAAGGCCCATAGCAATGAAAGATCCTATTTTAAGTCTGTTTGAAAAGGTGTACATAGTTTACTCTTATCCTATTATTTTGTTAGGTCTTCCTTTAATTTGATAACATATTCGGAAACTTGCCACATTTCTTCTTCGCTTGCGAATTGAGATGCGTAAGATCCCATGGAATTCAATCCATAATAAATGGTGTGGTAAGTAGTACCAACGGTAATGTTACGTGCTGCATCAGCATAGGTTGGAACACCCAATATTTTTTCTCGTTTCACCAAATTTCCTTGTCCGTCTCCTTTAGAGCCATGGCAAATAGCACAATAAATATCATACAATTCTTTCCCTTTGGCCAAATTGGTTTCAGACTGTAAAGAATCTAAAGGACTTGTATTCAACCTTGCCAAATCCTTACCCTCTGGTGTGTTTTCAAATTCGTATGGCAACCAGTTTCTGGAAACCGTATTGTCTGGGGGCAATAAAGCTTCTGTACCATCAGGAAACAATCCATTATCCACTCCTTCATAGGTTTCATACCCCACGGATTCGTACATGTTTGGCATGTATTGATAGTTAGGTCTGTTTTTATCGGCACAAGCCGCCACAAACAGTACCAAAACCAAAATCATACTTATTTTACCTAAATGCTTCATAGTATTAAGAATCCTTTTCTGTAACATTTATTTCCACAGCCCCTGTTTCCCACAACAAATCTGTAAGTTCCTTTTCGTTATCATGCACTCCGATTTCCATTAAAAAATGATCATCAGTAGTACGCTTATCTGGGTTCTCCGCTTTTTTGAAAGGCCACATTCTACTTCTTAAGTAAAAGGTTATTACCATCAAGTGAGCAGCAAAGAATACTGTAAGCTCAAACATGATTGGCACAAAAGCCGGCATGTTTTCCAAATAGCTAAAGCTCGGTTTACCACCAATATCCTGCGGCCAATCCTCAATCATGATATAGTTCATCATAACGATGGCAACCGTAAGACCCAAACATCCGTACATGAAGGAAGTAATTGCTATTCGGGTATCCTCCAATCCCATGGCTTTGTCCAAACCATGCACAGGGAAAGGAGTATACACTTCCTCAATATGATGGTGCTCTGCCCTTACTTTTTTTACGGCATGCATCAATATGTCGTCATCATTATAAAGTGCCTGTATAACTTTTGATGCCATAATTACTTTTTATCGTTTAATTTTTTTGCCTGTCCAGCCCAATCATCTCGTTGTGCCCTTCCTGGGAAGGAACCAGTGATGGAATCCAACAGATCATATTCCTTTTGGGTCATTTTACTTACTTGAGCGAAGGTAAAAATGCCTATCTGGTTCAAAGTCTGTTCCATTTGTGGACCAATGCCTTTTACTTTTTTCAAATCATCCGGTATTTCTTTATCCGCATCAAACGTTCCGATAGCATCTAAAAGTGATGACACCTGTTTTTCATCTGCTTCGAACTTTTCTTCAACCGGAGCTTCGTCTGCCTTTTTTGATTTTCCTTTTGCAGGCATTTCGTACAGAGGCTTACCTGCATCTCTTAATTTTTTGTAACGCTCTCCAGAAGATTTCAAAATAGATTTTACTTCTGCTTGAGCAATTACTGGGAATGTTCTGGAGTATAATAGGAACAATACAAAGAAGAACCCTATGGTACCAATGAAGATTCCGATATCCACAAAAGTTGGGGAGAACATCGTCCAAGAAGATGGCAAGTAATCCCTATGTAAAGAGGTAACGATAATCACAAAACGTTCAAACCACATTCCTATATTCACCACTATGGAAATAAAGAAAGAGAACATAATACTGGTTCTCAATTTTTTGAACCACATGAATTGAGGCGAGAACACGTTACAGGTCATCATGGACCAATATGCCCACCAGTAAGGCCCTGTCGCTCTATTCAAGAATGCATACTGTTCGTATTCGACACCTGAATACCATGCTATGAACAACTCTGTAATATAGGCACATCCTACTATAGAACCAGTAATCATGATTACGATGTTCATCAGCTCTATATGCTGCACAGTAATATAAGACTCTAGATTACACACCTTTCTCATGATGATCAAAAGTGTATTCACCATGGCAAATCCAGAGAAAATTGCACCTGCAACAAAGTATGGTGGAAAAATAGTGGTATGCCATCCTGGAATTACCGATGTAGCAAAGTCAAAGGATACAATAGTGTGTACGGAAAGCACCAAAGGCGTGGCCAAACCGGCCAATACCAAGGAAACTTCCTCAAAACGTTGCCAATCCTTAGCTCTACCTGTCCAACCAAAGCTCAACAGGCTGTATATTTTCTTTTGAAATGGTTTAATGGCCCTATCGCGAATCATGGCGAAATCTGGCAAAAGTCCTGTCCACCAGAAAACCAATGAAACCGAAAGATAGGTTGATATCGCAAATACGTCCCAAAGTAGCGGTGAATTAAAGTTTACCCAAAGCGAACCAAATTGGTTAGGAATTGGAAGTACCCAGTAAGCCAACCAAGGACGCCCCATGTGAATGATGGGAAACAATCCGGCCTGAATTACCGAGAAGATAGTCATTGCCTCCGCAGAACGGTTGATTGCCATTCTCCATTTTTGGCGGAAAAGTAACAATACCGCTGAAATCAGCGTTCCTGCGTGACCAATACCTACCCACCAAACGAAGTTTGTAATATCCCAGGCCCAGTTAACAGTTCGGTTAAGACCCCAAACCCCAATACCTGTGGAAATGGTATAAATAATACATCCTAGACCCCAAAGGAATGCCACCAATGCTATGGTGAACACAATCCACCATTGCTTATTGGCCTTTCCCTCAACTGGACCGGCGATATCCACAGATACATCGTGGTATCCTTTATCTCCAAGTACTAAGGGCTTTCGAATAGGTGCTTCGTAATGCGACGCCATAATTTATCTTCTAATTACTTCTTTTTATTGATTAAGCCTCGTTGGTGTTTCTTACCTTAACATGATAGAACACATTGGGTTTTGTACCCACATGCTCCAACAAGTGGTACATTCTATCATCTTCTTTCAACTCGGCAACCTTGCTTTCTTTATCGTTAATGTCCCCAAAGACCATTGCTCCACTGCTACAAGCCGCTGAACATGCCGTCTGGAACTCTCCGTCTTTGATGGTTCTGCCTTCTCTCTTGGCATCCAAGATGGTTTTTTGGGTCATTTGGATACACATAGAACATTTCTCCATAACCCCTCTAGACCTAACATTCACATCTGGGTTGATGACCATTTTACCCAAGTCATTGTTCATGTTAAAATTGAACTCATCATTATCACTGTACAAGAACCAGTTGAAACGACGTACTTTATATGGACAGTTGTTGGCACAGTATCTAGTACCCACACAACGGTTATATGCCATATGGTTTTGTCCTTGTCTACCATGCGAGGTAGCAGCTACAGGACATACAGTTTCACAAGGAGCGTGGTTACAGTGCTGACACATTACAGGTTGGAAAGCCACCTGTGGGTTCGCGGAAGGATCTTCCATTTCCCTGAAACCTCCCAAGGAACCATTATCTCCCCAAAGACCATCCATTCCTTCCTTCTTCTCATTATCTTCTTCAAAGGTATCTTCGGAAGAGTAATATCTATCAATACGCAACCAGTGCATATCTCTTGAGCGGCGAATTTCTTGTTTTCCAACTACTGGAACATTGTTTTCTGCATGACATGCAATTACACAAGCTCCACAACCCGTACAAGCATTCAAGTCTATGGATAGATTGAAGTGATGCCCGATGGAACGATCAAATTCTTCCCACAAATCAGCATCAGGAGATGTAACAGGTATTTCTTGATGGTCCAAGCTTACATGAGGCATTGGGTTCCACTCATGGTGGTCTTTGGTATTGAAGATTTCCAAGGTAGTTTCCTTGATGATATCTCCTCTACCCATTAAGGTTTTATGTTGTTGAATACATGCAAATTCATGCTCCCCAGCAGCTTTTTCAACAGTAACGGACTGCACATCTGAGAAATTATTATATAGTGCAAATGCATTTACCCCTGTTGCCATTTCTGATTGCATTCCAGCTTTTTTACCGTATCCAAAAGAAAGACCAACAGTACCATCCTTTTGACCGGGCTGCACAATCACAGGAACATTGTCCAACACTTTCCCATCAACAGTAAGCTTAACATAGCTACCGTTTACACCACCATTAGCAACTGCATAATTTTCAAGATCCCATTTTTCAGCATCAGCTTTGGAAACAGTCACGTAATTGTCCCAAGAAACTCTTGAAATAGGATCAGGGAATTCTTGCAACCAAGGATTATTGGCCTGACGACCATCCCCCATTCCAGTTTTGGAATATAAAACCAATTCGGTTCCAGCACTGGTTGAATTCACCAAAGAACGAATTGCAGAGGCAATTGGCGCTATATTTGGCTCAGCACCTTCTTCTTCCTCAACAACCGTAGCAACAGCTTCTTCACCATCAGCAACAACCGCAGCAGGAATGAACACACCATCTTGCAATGTTTTGTTCCAAGAGGCACCTTGAAGCACATCAGCATCCCAAGTCTCCTTGATGTATTCATAATATGTTTTTTCACTGCCCATCCATGTTAGCAAAGCAGTTTGGAACTGTTTGGTATCAAAAAGTTCGCGGATAGCAGGTTGCATCAAGCTATAATGACCTTTTTTAATCTGTGTATCACCCCAAGACTCCAAGTAATGGGATGCCGCACCTACATATTTTGAAGCTTGTGCAGTTTCATCATTATTAAATGCAAAGGCAACAGAAACATCAACTTTTTCAAGTCCGGCAACAAACTCATCTGCATTTGGCAAGGTGTAAGCAGGATTAACCCCATCCATCAATAAAGCACCAACGCGGCCCGCATTCATATCAGCGACCAGCTTTGTTACTTTGGCAACATCTCCTTGACGAACATATTTTGGTTTTTCTGTATCAAAAGCTTCGCTAGCCAACAATTTATTGATGGCCAACACCACATTCTGCGCATTAACGTCATTCAATCCTGTAACAACAACAGCTTTGCTCCCCGCTTTTTTGATTTGGGCAGCAACCTGATCAACAGCAGCATCCACATCAGAAGTTCCCCCTCCAACGTTACTGCCATTAAGTTTACCGTATAATTTAGCCAATGCTATTTTTTGCTGGGTGGCAGTCATCGGATATCTTTTATCCGCATTTGCACCGGTCAAGGACATATTCGCCTCCAACTGAACATGCTTGGACATTTTACCATGCTTTGGCACACGTCCTTTTGCATATCCTGTATCATAACCTCCTCCTTGCCAATCTCCAAGGAAATCAGCACCGAAAGAGACAATCAAATCCGCTTTTTCAAAATCATAATCCGCTAGGGCACGTTCACCATAATTGGCCATAAATGCATTCAAAGCAGCATCTTCAGAAATGGCATCGTAAACAACATGGCTTACATTGTCCCCAAATTCAGCTTTGAACTCCGCAATTAATTTATCCGTAGATGGGCTTGCATAGGTTTGCGTCAACAACACAATTTGTTTATTGGAACCTTTTAAACTTCCAAGTTTAGCCCTAACCGTAGCATCTAAAACCTTCCATTCAATAGGCTCTCCGTTGCCCATAGGCCCCTGAACCCTCTTGCTGTCATACAATGTCAAAACAGAAGCTTGCACTCTAGCATTGGCTCCACCGTTGACTTTGGCATCTGTATTATTTTCTATTTTAATGGGACGACCTTCACGAGTTTTCACTAGTACACTCGCAAAATCAAATCCATCTGCAATGGTAGTAGCATAGTAATTGGCAACACCAGGAACTATATTGTCCGGCTGCATTACATAAGGAATAGATTTATGCACTGGGCCCTCACATGCAGCAACGGTAGCGGCCGCAGTACTGAACCCAACATATTTCAAGAAGTCCCTTCTACTAGTGCTAGAATTTGACAGATTTTCCTTGTCTCCTAAAAACTCATCAACAGGAATCTGTTCAGTGAATTCATTTTGTCTTAGCGTCTCAACAATGGAATCGTTAGGATTTAACTCCTCAACGCTTTTCCAATATTTTTTGTTTGATGCCATACGATATATCTGAGATTATCTTCTTTTTATTCTTAATAGTGACATTTACCACATTCCAAACCACCCATCATAGCAGCGGTCAATTCCTCAACACCATACTTTTTGGAAAGCTCTGCATGAATGGCCTCATAGTACTCATTGCCTTCAACCTTAACATTGGTCTCTCTGTGGCAATTGATACACCATCCCATAGTCAAAGGGGAATACTGATACATGATTTCCATTTCCTCCACTGGCCCATGACAAGTCTGACATTCAACTCCCGCTACAGAAACGTGCTGAGAGTGATTGAAATAAGCAAAGTCTGGCAGATTATGGATTCTCACCCATTCTACTGGCTGAGTTTCACCTGTATATCTTTGGTTTTCCTCATCCCATCCAACAGCTTTATATAACTTCTTAATTTCAGCCGTATAGAATTCATTGGTATATCCATTTGCCAAATCTTCAGCGCTAGGACCTTCGGGATTACCAGTATATTGATAAATGGATTTATGACAGTTCATGCAAACATTCAAAGATGGAATGCCTGAAGTTTTAGATACTCTTGCTGATGAGTGACAATACTTACATTCAATCTTATTGTCACCAGCATGGATTTTGTGCGAATAATGAATTGGTTGCACTGGAGCATAGCCCTGATCAACCCCCACTTGCATCATCCAACCATATGCAAAGTAAGCAGCAGCCAATAGTAGAAAAATAGATGTCACCAGCACCAAGAACTGATTTTGAGCAAAAGCCTTCCAAATTGGAATACGCTTTTCTGCTTTTTCCTTTTCCAATACCACTCCATTGGCCTCAGCAATACGACGCAAAGTCCTGTTCACCAAGACAAGCATAATCACCAATAAAGCAAATATTAGAGTAAGGGCTCCTAAAATCAACTCATTTGAAATACCGGACGATTCCCCGCCTGAAGCATTCCCACCACCATCAGCAGTTGCAACAACAGCCGGTTTAGATGGAGGAGCAGCGGTATAGGCCAAGATATTATCAATATCCTCATTGGACAATGTTGGAAAAGCCGTCATTGCCGCTTGATTGTATTCAGCATAAATTTTGTTAGCGTAGGCATCTCCAGAACTTATTACACCAGGACTATTTTTAATCCAAGCATACAACCACTCCTTATCCAAGCCTTCATCCTCGGACAACCTTGACTCAACATTAGCCAAAGCAGGACCGGTCATTTTACGATCCAAGGCATGACAAGCGGCACAATTTTGATTGAACAACTGTTTTCCCTTCGCGGGGTCACCTCCAGCAGCACTCTCCGCTGTTACCGTCTCTGCAGTAGCATCAGCAGCTTCTTCTTGCGCATAAAATGAAGTGGAGAAAAGTAGGAGAGAAAAACCTAAAACTTTAGAAAATAGATGGCGGTATAAAACCTTTTTCATATTAACGAAATTTCTATCGAAATCTTTGGCACGATAATTACTGTTGATACTGAGAACAATAGTATTTTGCCCCACCAAAATTGGTGACAAAAGTACGACATAGAGTCATTTTTCAAAATGTTAAGGTATTTATAAACTATAATTTATAAGGATTCTAAATAAGAGGCTCGAATCGCTTCAATTTGTTAAAAAAATTCATTTGTATCTTAGCGCAATCAAAAAGAAGATTTCCTTTATGAAAACCCCAATATATATATTGCTGCTAACAGGTTTTACCTTAGGACTTTCTGCCCAAGAAGGCACTGTATCCATAGAACAGGATGCAAGAATTGACGAACTGATACAGTTGTACACTGAAGTCAATTCCAAGGCAAAATTTTATCAAATACAAGTTGGTTTTGGCACTTATCAGAAAGCTCAAAATCTAAAATCTAAAGTAGACGTGGATTTTCCCAACTGGTATTCTAAAATTGAGTTTGAATCACCAACCTATCGTGTTCGTCTAGGCAAGTTTAAAACTAAACTGGAAGCTGAACGAAAATTTTTGGAGGTTCGAAAAAAATACCCAGATGCCATGTTGCTGAAACCGGAAAGCGATGCTAGATAAATAAAAAAATCCCGCTAAATGCGGGATTTTTTTACTCATATATTCAATAACCTATAGTTTCTTCTTAACGGCCACCTCTTGGAAGGCTTCTATGATATCTCCTTCTCTGACATCATTGTAGTTTTTGACCTGTAAACCACAATCGTATCCTTTGGATACTTCCTTCACATCATCCTTGAAGCGTTTCAATGAAGACAATTCTCCCGTGAAGATTACCACTCCATCCCTGATAAGTCTTATCTGAGAATTTCTGAAAATCTTACCACTGGTCACCATACAACCCGCAATGGTTCCAACCTTAGAAATTTTAAAGGTCTCTCGTATTTCTGCATTACCGGTAACTTCTTCCTTCATTTCTGGAGACAACATACCCTCCATAGCATCCTTAAGGTCATTGATGGCGTCGTAGATGATAGAATATGTCCTAATGTCAATTTCTTCTTTGTCAGCAACAGCCCTGGCATTGCCCATTGGCCTTACATTAAATCCAATGATAACCGCATCCGAAGCACTGGCCAATAACACATCAGACTCTGTAATGGCCCCAACTGCTTTGTGAATGATATTGACTTGAATTTCATCAGTCGACAATTTTTGGAACGAATCTGTTAATGCCTCGACCGATCCATCCACATCACCTTTTAAGATAATGTTCAACTCTTGGAAGTCACCTAGAGCAATTCTTCGGCCAATTTCATCAAGAGTGATATGACGCTGAGTTCTAACTGATTGCTCTCGCTGTAATTGCGAACGTTTAGCAGCAATTTGTTTAGCCTCCCTTTCATCTTCAAGCACGTTGAATCGGTCCCCAGCTTGCGGAGCACCATCCAAACCTAAAATTGAAATCGGTGTTGCCGGACCCGCGACTTTAATGTTCTTGCCCCTTTCATCCTGCATTGCCTTAACCTTACCACTGCAAGTTCCTGCCAACACATAATCTCCAATTTGCAAGGTTCCCGTCTGCACCAAGATAGTGGATACATAACCACGTCCTTTATCCAAGAATGCCTCTACTACAGTTCCTGTGGCCAATCTATCTGGATTTGCTTTCAGCTCTAACAATTCAGCTTCCAACAAAACTTTTTCCAAAAGTTCCTTGACACCTTGCCCAGTTTTTGCAGAAATATCGTGGGATTGAATCTTACCTCCCCAATCTTCTACTAACAGGTTCATGCTGGCCAAGCCCTCTTTTATCTTATCTGGATTTGCCGTAGGCTTATCCACTTTATTGATTGCAAAAACAATAGGAACTCCAGCTGCTTGAGCATGACTGATAGCCTCTTTAGTCTGAGGCATGATATCATCATCCGCAGCAATAACGATTATCGCAATATCTGTTACTTGCGCTCCACGGGCTCGCATAGCGGTAAACGCCTCGTGACCCGGAGTATCCAAGAAGGTAATCTTTTGACCATCTTCCAGAGTAACCCCATAAGCCCCTATGTGCTGGGTAATACCTCCACTTTCGCCTGCAATTACATTTTCCTCCCTGACATAATCCAACAAAGAGGTTTTACCATGGTCTACGTGACCCATTACAGTAACAATTGGAGCCCTTGCTTTCAAATCTTCCGGAGCATCTTCTTGCTCTTCAATGGACTCCTCAATCTCAGCCGTTACAAACTCAACTTCATAACCAAATTCTTCAGCTACAATGGAAAGTGTTTCAGCATCCAATCTTTGGTTCATGGTCACCATGATTCCAAGCGACATACAAGCAGAGATAATTTGGGTGGTGGATACATTCATCATGGTAGCCACTTCATTCACCGTTACAAATTCGGTTACCTTAAGAATCTTGCTTTCCAACTCCTGTTGCTCCAGATCCTTTTCAGTCTGCTGACGGTGCTGATCTCTTTTTTCTCTTCTATATTTTGCCCCTTTGCCTTTGCTCGATTTGCCTTGAAGCTTCTCCAAGGTTTCCCGTACTTGTTTTTGTACTTCTTCCTCTGTAGGCTCCACTTTAGGAGTGGATGGGCGCTGACCCCCTCGTCTTCCCTGGTTATTACCGCCTCTTTGAGGACGACCATTACCTGATTGAGGGCCTTTGCTTACAATACGTTTTCTACGCTTCTTTCTATCAGAAGAAGCATTTCCCGCTTCTTTCTTCGGCTCTTCTTTCTTTTTCTTCGGTTTATTGAACTGGGAAAGATCAATTTTATCTCCAGTTATTTTTGGACCACTAAGCTTTTTATACTGGGTTTTGATAGTACCCGTTTCTTTAGGCTGCTCTTCTTTTTCAACCTTAGCCTCAGCTTTCTTTTCTACAGTAACTTCAACTTTAGGGGTTTCTGGTTGTTTTTCTTCAACTGGCTTTTCAACCTCCTCTGGTTTCACTTCTGCCTTAGGCTCTTCTTGAACTTTAGGCTGTTCCGGTTTTTTATCCAAATCGATTTTACCAACCGTTTTGGGACCAGAAAGCTCAGCTTTGGCCTTGATGACCTGCTCCGCTGCTTCCCTTCTTTCTCTTGCAAGACGTCTTTCTTCCTGCTCTTGCTCCATCCGAACCCTGATGGCCTCCTTCTCCTTTCTTTTCTCCTCTCCTACCTCTTTGGAAGCTACCTTTTTGCTCTTATCCGTTTGGAACTCATCCAACAGTACTTGATATACCTCATCTGTAATCTTAGTGGTAGGCCTTGCCTCTACATCATGTCCCTGCGCAGACAGATAATCCACCGCTCGATCCAGTGAAATATTCAATTCCCTAAGAACCTTATTAAGTCGTATTGTTGGGTTTCCTGCCATAAATAATTTTTGCTTGCCCTAAAATTCGCTGCTAATATATAGTTTAATCTTCAAATTCTTCCTTGAGGATACGCACTACATCATGAACCGTTTCTTCTTCCAAATCGGTTCTTTTGATCAAATCCTCAACATCTTGCTCCAAAACGCTGCGCGCAGTATCCAGACCTATTTTCTTGAACTCCTCAATTACCCATCCTTCTATCTCATCTGAAAACTCGGTCAACTCCACATCTTCCTCTACACCTTCTCTAAATACATCAATCTCATAACCAGTAAGTTGCCCTGCCAATCTAATATTATGACCTCCTCTACCAATAGCTTTGGAAACCTCCTCTGGCTTTAGGTAAACTTGAGCCGTTTTCTTTTCATCGTTCAGTTTTACTGATGACACTCTGGCCGGACTCAACGCACGAGTAACCATTAGTTGTGGGTTGTTGGTCCAATTGATGACATCAATATTTTCATTGCCCAATTCACGTACAATACCATGAATACGGGATCCCTTCATACCAACACATGCACCAACAGGGTCAATTCTATCGTCATAGGAGTCAACGGCAACTTTAGCTTTTTCTCCTGGAATGCGAACTGCTTTTTTGATACTTATCAATCCGTCAAACACCTCTGGTATCTCTTGGAAGAACAATTGCTCCAAGAAAATTGGTGAAGTTCTGGACATGATAATGGCCGGTTTATTCCCTTTCAGCTCTACACTTTCAATGATCCCTCGGACATTATCTCCTTTTCTGAAAAAATCAGATGGTATCTGTTTATCCTTTGGAAGAATGATCTCATTTCCTTCATCATCCAATAATATAATGGCTTTATGACGGATATGATGAACTTCAGCCGTATAGATTTCACCTTCAAGATCCTTGAACTGCTTGTAAATAGTCGTATTGTCATGTTCATGGATTTTGGAAATCAAATTTTGACGCAATGCCAAAATAGCCCTTCTCCCCAAATCCATCAGTTTTACCTCTTCCGATACATCTTCACCGACCTCAAAATCAGGTTCAATCTTCCTTGCTTCAGAAAGAGATATTTCTTCATTGGGTTCCTCTACTTCTCCATCTTCAACCACAACACGGTTCCTCCATATCTCCAAATCCCCCTTATCTGGGTTAATGATAATATCAAAGTTCTCGTCTGAACCAAATTTTTTCTTGAGCGCATTTCGGAATACATCTTCCAAAATGGCCATAAGGGTCACCCTGTCTATAAACTTATCGTCCTTGAATTCCGAAAAGGATTCGATTAGCGCTAGGTTTTCCATATTTGATCTTCAATTAAAATTTTAATACAACTTTTGCTTGCCGAATATCAGAAAACGCTATTTCCTGCTTTTTCTGAACCGTAACTTTTCCTTTACCTACAGGTTTTGGCTCACGTGCCTTCCATTCCAAGGTAATGTTATCTTCAGTGGTCTGAGTCAAGGTTCCTTCCAATTCTTCAGAATCGGTTCTCACCTTTAATTTTCTTCCAATGTTCTTTTTGTACTGACGGGGCAATTCTAAGGGAGATGTAGCTCCGGCGGAAGTAACTTCCAATGAAAAATCTTCCTCCTCCCTATCCAGATTATGCTCAATAGCCCTACTAATGTTCATACAATCCTGAAGATTGACTCCATCATCGCCATCCAAAACAACTCTGATCGTATTATCTCCTCCAATGGTAAAATCAATCAAAAACAAGGAAGGGTATTCTTCCAAGGCCTTGTTCAATAAAGACTCCACTTTCTCCTTAAACATTAGAAATCAGTAATAAAAGAGGGGACTCAAAGTCCCCTCATGAATAGCTTTATATCCGTTCAGTGGTGCAAATATACGATATTTAATACGGTATTTGCAACCCATGCCAGTAAGAATTATCCAAACATGGGGTCCCATCTTACAAAAACTCGCAAAACCCACGCATAAACATCCCTAATCGAGGGTTTCACAACAATTATTTTCCATCAAACCCATTGAGAATAGCTTTGTATTATTGAAAACGCCGACATGAAGTCAACCTCAAAAGGTTTAAAAAAGCAGCAGAACCTTTCATTTCTAAATTTCTCACTCCTAATATTTCTGTTTGGGACTTTTTCGGTGTGGTCACAAACCACCATTTGGAGCGAAGATTTTAATAGTTATTCCAACGGAACCGAAAACGGGACAGCGACCGGCCCATCCCTTACAGACTGGGCATCAAATAACGGAAGATTGGACATTCGGAATGGCAGCATGAGAGGCAGAAATCTAGACTCAGAAAGTACTTGGTCCACTGACCCCATCAACATATATGGATACACCTCCATTAGTTTTAGTATGGACGTTGCCGTGAACAATGCGAACAATTTTGAACAAGGAACCGATTATTTTATTGGGGAATATAGAATTGATGGAGCAGCTTCTTGGACAGAATTTGAAAATGCCTCAGGAGATGCCAGTCCAAGTGACCCTTTAGATTCTTCCTATACGGTAAACCTTCCAACAACGGGATCCACCCTTGAGATTCGGATTCGGATGTATAATACAGACAATAGCGAACATTATTATATTGATAACGTTTTGGTGGAAGGCACACTCCCTTTATGTTCTGGGGAGGTGGATTTTGAGTTTTACGACAGCGTCCCCTCCGGGAATACTGTGGACAATATTCCAACCTCTGGAGCCTTGAGCACAGGGGTTTTTACCAGTTTCGATGTGGATGCCCTTCAAAATCAGGAAGATTCCGGGGACACCAATACCTTCAGTATCCGCTATGTCGGATATCTCCAGATAGATACCCCTGGCTCCTATACCTTCTATACTTCTTCAGATGATGGTTCAAAACTCTTTATTGATGGAACCGAAATTGTGAGCAATGACGGTCTTCACGGTACACAGGAAAGATCGGGAACAGTCTCATTGACTACAGGTCTCCATGATATTACCGTACTTTTCTTTGAAAATGGCGGCGGCGAGACGTTGACAGTACAATACCAAGGTCCATCGATTTCCAAACAGAATGTTCCCTTCAGCAACCTGTATTCCAACTGTGGAACACCGGTTGTTCCTAATGACCCACCAAGCATTACGGCAACAGGGGACCAAATATTCTGCCCGGGTTCCACCATTCAAATCATTGAAACCGTATCCATTACAGACCCTGATGACACCACTTTGGATGCTGTTTATGTTCAGGTTACCGCAAACTATGACAATACTGGCGACCAACTATCCTTGACCGGAAGCCATCCAAACATAACCTCTAGCTGGGATGTTTCCGAAGGAAGATTAACCTTAACAGGGCCTGCTACACTAGCTGAATTTGAAGCAGCTCTTCTCGATGTTACTTTTCAGACTACGGCAACGGTAAACTCCGGTGACACCAGAACGTTTTCCACAGTATTGAATGAAGCCAATTATTTGGCTTCCACGGGTCACTATTACGAGTACGTGCCCTCATTGGGAATTACATGGACTGCAGCCCGTGATGCGGCAGCACTAAGGACTTTTTACGGTCTTCAAGGATATTTGGTCACCATAGGTGCCCAAGACGAAGCAACCCTAGTGGGGAGTCAAGCTCCTGGTGCAGGCTGGATTGGTGCCAGCGATGAAACCACTGAAGGCGATTGGCTTTGGGTTACCGGACCAGAGGCAGGGACCCTTTTTTGGCGCGGCACGGCCGGAGGAACGGCTTTTGCTTACGAATTTTGGAATACGGGAGAACCCAATCAGGCAGGTAATGAAGACTATGCCCATATTACCGCTCCAGGCGTGGGTCTAGATGGATCCTGGAACGACCTCTCCAACACTGGGGCATCAAGTGGATCCTACCAACCCCAAGGTTACCTAGTTGAATACGGTGGCATGCCCGGTGATCCTGCCGCTCCCAACATTTCAGCCACCACAACCATTACAGTTGATACAACAGCACCTACCGCAACTAGTCCAGCCCCTGTGACCGTGTATTGCAGTGCCGACGTTCCTACTGCAGATGTCACCGTTATTACCGATGAGGCAGATAATTGCGACCCAAGTCCAACGGTTACTTTTATAAGTGATGTTAGTGATGGCGGCACCGACCCAGAAATTATAACCAGAACTTATCGTGTAACCGATGCATCTGGAAACACTTTGGATGTACAACAAACCATAACGGTATCTCCATTTTCCTTTACGACCCAACCCAATAATCAAACCATAATTGTTGGCAATAATGGCAGTTTTTCAATTGTGGCAAACGGACCGGATACTTTTCAATGGGAAGTGAGCACAGATGGCGGTTCCAATTTTAATCCAATAGCTGATGGTACCGAATATTCGGGCACACAAACTGCAAACTTAACTGTGACCATTCCCGGTATAGACAAAAAT
The DNA here is from genome assembly GCF_013090115.1 of Flagellimonas amphidinii. Classification (GTDB taxonomy): domain Bacteria; phylum Bacteroidota; class Bacteroidia; order Flavobacteriales; family Flavobacteriaceae; genus Flagellimonas; species Flagellimonas amphidinii. Next base: position 156,325 of record NZ_JABFNN010000037.1, on the reverse strand, counting down.
GGCCACATTTTCCGAGTGATAGCTTCCAATTCAGGGGCCTCCTGTAACTCCATAACCTCAAATACCGCAACTTTATCCGTAAGAGCAGGCACGGTCATCACCAATCGGAAAATCACCTACCGGGTAAATCAGAATTAATTATAGCTTAAGTATTATTCGTGTTTATTACTACCCACCACTAATTGTCCATATATTCAGACGGTGAGCAGCCAAAATGCTGCTTAAAAGCTGTGGAGAAATAAGCGGGTTGGTTAAAGCCAACGGCATAACCCACTTCAGAAATATGGGTATGGCCATCCTTTAGCAACTTTGCCGCCATTTTTAACCGCTGGACCCTAATAAATTCTGAGGCAGCATAACCGGTCAGAGCCTTTAGTTTTCTATGCAGGTGCATCCGGCTTAGGCCCACCTGATCACAAAAGGATGCCGTATTGAATTCAGAATCGGTCAGATTATCATCTAAAATCTGCTGTATTCTTTTGAGCAATAGGCTGTCTGGGTCCGTAAGTTCAATTTCCTGTGGTTTAAGTATAACCTGCTTGTTCAACTTCTCACGTATAGCTTCGCCAGTAGCCACAAGTCGCTTAATGATTACCCGTAATTTTTCCTCTTTAAAGGGTTTTACCAAATAGGCATCCGCTCCCGCTTTAAAGCCCGTAAGTTCATTTTCTTCCCCAGACTTTGCTGTCAATAAAATAATGGGGATATGGGAAGTCCTTTCATCATTTTTCAGCACATTACTCAACTGGATTCCATCCTTAACAGGCATCATAATATCAGAAACAATCAGGTCTGGAACTGCTTTAAAGGCAACCTTAATACCTTCTTCACCATTTGGGGCCTCCAAAATTTGATATTCTTTTTTGAACAAGGTTTTAATGAAAAGTCTAATCTCTTCATTATCGTCTATAACCAACATCACAGGAAGGTTGTTATCTTCAAACTCGGCAATAGGCTCATCTAGAGCAATGGATTCTTTTTCTGTACTTTCAAAATTTCCTTCATACTTCTCGGCCATTACCATATCTTCATTGGAAAATGCACCCTTGGCTACGGGCAACGTAACGGTAAAAAGAATGGTACCACTATTAAGTTTTGAAGCCACAATACTTCCTTTTGAAAGATGTACCAATTCCTTCACCAAAGAGAGGCCAATACCCGCACCTGGGTTGAGCATATTGTTCTGATAAAAACGATCGAACAGTTGGGGGAGTTCGTTTTCTGATAGCTCCTCATTCTCATTGGTTACGGTTAGGGTCATTTGTTGGTTTTTCAACTCGGCATTAAAACCTATGGTTCCTCCCTCCTTATTGTACTTGATGGCATTGGACAAGAGATTGGCCACCACCTTTTCCACAATATCCCGATCAAACCAGGCTTCACTGGGCACCATGACCTCTCTCTTAAAAACCATCCCTTTGCGTTCGGCTTGATATTGGAAAGGTTCTACCAAATACTTAAGAAAAAGTTCCAAATTACCTTTAGAGACCATTAGTTTCCTATGCCCCACCTCAATTTTGGAGAGTTCCAACAACTGGTTAACCAAATTCAATAATCGATTGGCATTACGCTGTATCAGGTTTAAATCGGTTTTATCATCCGTAGATAAACCATCTTTAGAAAGTTGGTGTGCCACCGGCCCGGAAATCAAGGTGAGCGGTGTTCTAAACTCATGGGAAATATTGGCAAAAAACTTGGATTTGGCAGATTCCAGTTCCTTCAACCTTTGGTTGGTTTTCTGCTTATTCCTAAAAAGAAAAAACAAGGTGCCAAAAGCAAGCCCTAAAATCAATAAGCCCAGTGTTAGCAAATTCCTTTGATTTTTAGACTTTTGCGCTGCAAGTTGTGATTGGGAAGTCAGAAGCTCAATTTCCTGTTGTTGTTTGTCCGTTTGGTATTTTTTATTGAGTTCTTCAACCTCCAACTCATTTTGTGACTTTTGAATGCTTGCCTCCAATTCCATTTTTTTTTCAAGGGCATTCAATGCATTCTTATAATCGTTATTGTCTTTGTAAGCACCATAAAGTCCTTTATAAATATTGAATAGCTGAAGGTCCTTAGCGTCATTGCCATCATTCTCTTGCAATAGTTCCAAAGCATTTTTAAAATGGGAGACAGCCTTCTGATGCTGTTTTTTATGCGAGTATAGGTCTCCCAAACCTATTTGGTTTAAAACTTTTATAGATTTGTCCTGTGACGCTTCCGGCATTGAAGAAACCTTTATCAGGTATAACTCAGCGTTCTCAAAATCATTTAATTGCAGGTAGCAACTACCTAATCTGCCATAAATATGCCCAAGCATATTTTTATCACCATATTCTTCATAATACTTTTTGGCTTTCAACAAATGGTTAATTGCAACCTTGTCTTCTTGAAGAAAATCGTAGTAGGTGGCCAAGGCCACATCTCCATAACGAGCTCCTTCTTCGAGTCCCAACCCTTCATATATCTCAATGCTCTTTTTAATGTAATCAACCGCTTTCGGATTTCTAAGCTCGGAATAAATCATTCCTATATTGTTGTAGGCTGCCGCCAGAGATTTATCAACCTTATTTTGGGATGTATAAATGGAATCCAGTTTAAGATAATAGGTGAGTGCTTCTGGATATGCTGTCTGTATAAAATTTTGATTGCCCAATAAGATGTATATGGATGAAAGTATTCTCCAATCATCAGTTTGTTTTGCATTCTCCAAAGCCATATGTGCATACTTGGCTGAAAGCGAATCATTTCTTCTGACATTATAAATGACACCTATTTTCTTATAACAATCTGCCAAATACAATTTGTTTTGCAGCTTTTCAGCTATTGTGGAGGCTTTTTCGATATGATAAAAAGCACTATCAATATCAGATTTGGCAAAGTGATAACGACCGCTCAATGAATGATATAGATACTGACCATCGATATAATTATTATTTTCCGAAATACGTTTGATGTTTTTGCGGTAGTGGTCAGCAGAATCTGGCGAAGTATAGAGGTAAGCCACAAAAAGCTGCTCATTCAACCCAACGGATTCCTCAACGTTCTTGGTGTCCGTCAATAATTGTCTTAGAGAATCAACCCTATTTTTAGCTTGGCTCCAAGACACTGAAAGACCAATGAAAAGAAAAAATATGAACGCTATTTTTTTCATTTAAGATTGATTCACAAAAAGATACAAAAACCGAACTAATGACATGATTAAACTATTAAAAAAACCACGAATTCATCGGTAATAGGTCAAATAACCGGTAGATGGAAACTCAGAAGGGCAAGTCCCCGACGTTTCCCGTACAACACGCAAAGTACCATCTGCCTGTAATTGAAAATAGAAATAGCCCCCAGAACCTACTTCATAACAATGTTCCAAGGTCACCTCTTCGGGATCTGCATAGGTTGCATCACCAAGGGAAACCCTATACACATTGGTTTCTGTTCCACGGATTATCTTGACCGTTCCGTTCAATGCCGTGGCTACTACAAGGGGAGAATATCGGGTCTGCCCATAGTAAGGGGTCACTACTTCATCGGTGTCGAACCAAGGTCCGGCAATGGTCCCAGCCCTTCCTCTTGGCCCCCTACAATCCAAAGGTTGTGCAAGTGGCTTTGGACCAAAGAGGGCATACATTTGGTTTTGCAGATCAGATGTATAATAATCGTAGGGACAGGTTGAATATCTAAAAGTTTCTACTGGATGGAAGCGATCGTTGTTCAGGAAATTTTGAGATCGTTCACCGTGGTACACCCCAAAATCAAAACTTTTGGCCTGCGCTGTTCCAGATGTCGTTCCCATCAAATCACCTGCCGAAAGTTTTAGGAGGGAGGGCGCATAAGGGTCGAACAGCCCCATTTGATTATTCACGACCAAGTTTTGAATGGATTGGGCAGGATTGGTGATGTGCGAAAAACGGACCACCACTTCACAACTGGCCCTTGAGACAATTTGATAATCTATCCCGTCGTATGTCACATTGATCACATCCATATCCGTAGGAGCGTAAATGGGCACTTCGGTCACCTCCTGTTTTATAAACACATAGGTATGCCCTACAAAGTTATGGGCTATCTGTACCTCGCCCAAGGGCTCTATATGGTCTATATCCTCCAAATCTGTAAACGAGACCGTAAACGTTGCATTGGGGTTAGAACCTGTTTCGCATGCCGACAATGGCAATGGCCCATTACCTTCATCGTTTCCACACCCATGAATCGCAAAACATAGAATCACAAGCACAAAATATTTTAACTCACCTGCAATTTTCATAACGTATTACCTTTTGACAACAAAGGAATTGGATTTATCCGTAAACCGATACAACCGTTGGTCATTGGAACCTTTTTTACAAAAATCACCGGAACTTTGATTTCCTTTGAATGTCTCGATATGCAAATAATTAAGGTTCCAGTTGTCACCCCCCATACCCCCTTTAAAGGTTGTTTGGAGAACTACCTGACTGATTTCGGAAATGGAATTGACCGGGTAATTGAGCTCCACATCCAAAGAAACTGTAGTGTTGTCTTTCCAGCGTGTACCCTTATTCACATTTTTTACCGTTTGGCGCCTTCCGCTTTTATAATGTATCACGATGTTTAAATTATCATTGCCTCCCCTAAGGTCATCATCTCCTGTACGAATTCTGAACCGAAGTTTATCAATAGGCTTTGTTGAAGGCACAGTTTCAGCTTTAGTGGGCATTGAGGTTGTTGCACCCGTCGCAATAGACCTTGTCTGTGGTGGTCTGCTATTGATCACGGCCAAAAAAGTCTTGTCTTTTCCAGTAAAACGTTTTAATGGGGCACCCCTCTTATCATAGACTTTCCTATTCCTATTGAAACCTTTAACATGTATCCGCAATACATCCAAATTGAAATTGTCGTTTCCGGAAATTGTATTTAACTGTACAGATTTAATCGCATTCAAAGGAACAGGCTTGCGCAATGGTATTGTTATATATTGCGAATAGTCATCTATCCATTTGTTTCCTTTGTTCACGTTATAAACCCTTTGCTGAGTTCCATTATGATAAAAAATGGTGAGGTTTAGATTGTCGTTCCCTCCCCTAAGGTCATCCTTGCCAACGCCAAATTCAAAAACCAGTTCGTGAATATTACCATCGTTGGGATAATCCTTCAATGAGGTTCTTAGCGGAGTTTTTGCGCGATATTTCTTATCCACAAAATAGGTTCTCCACCGCATATGTGGTTCTTTCTCGTAATAAAAAACCTCGTCCTTAAAATTGGGTATTAGGGTCATAATTTTATTGGGATAGTTAGGGTCGTAAGTATAGATTTTCATTTTGCGTTTGTATGCTCCATTGGCCAAATCCTGGGCTGTTCCAAAATCATAGCCAATTGCCAAAACCTGATGATTCCCTGGGTCAGATTCTTTTTCCCCAACACTTTGCAAGCCCAAAGGCACAGGTTGTCTTCTATTAATAAAAGAACGTAACTCATTGATCCTGCTACCCTTCTTGTTTTCTACTCCCCAATTGAAGAATTCGCTATTACGAGCTCCTTCTATATTGAACCCTATTTCTGCCCATTTGTCCAGATTGGAAGTCAGTGACGTTACCTGGCGATCATAGAGGTATTTCTGTAATGGACTCCCCTCTGTAGGTCTGATCGTGGTTTTTGGTGTGGAAATACCTCTTGCATAATAATAATCCAAGGCGGAGTAGGACATTCCTCCACAAAGCCCTCCGGTTCTCCAATCAATTGCATCTATAAAGATGTTCTTAAAACTATTATCAAATTTAAACCCATGCAGTTCTGGCTTAAATGATGTCATTTTTTTGGTCTGGCCCCAAATAGGACTTACCAAAGTGCAAAAAAGAAAGAATCCTATTAATTTTTTCATTTTAATTGATTTGAATGATTTAATCTGGAAGGTTATAAAAAGCCTTTACAGCCTCGTAGTTGGAATAATCCAACTTTCCGGATTGGGCACTTTCTGGTATCAACACATACCGAAACCTATTACCTCTGGAACCTGAGTACTGAAATTCAGTTAAATCCACCCCGTTGGTACTTAAAAGAGTTACGGTTATGCCATTTAACGTTATCCCATTATTTCCAAACGTATAGGAATACCATGTATTGGACCAACGGCCGGCATTCGGCATAGGATAAATACTAGAAGTCCCCCATTGTTGTAGATAGACAAACACCAAGGTTTTATTCCTAAGCTCAATATTGTCTATCTCCGTGACCAGAAGGTTCATTACCTTTGCTCTAGGGTCGTCTTGAACATTCCAATCGGCATCTATCCAATTGGAAAAGATTACATTGGCATTGCCATCCTGTCCATCTGTTCCATCCTGTCCATTGACTCCTTGTGGGCCTTGTTCTCCCTGAACGCCCTGTTCTCCTTGAGGGCCTTGAATGCCCTGTTCGCCTTGAGGACCTTGGGATCCGGTTTCCCCATCTTCCCCGCTGCAGGAGGCAAAGAAAATGGCACATAGTAACGTAGCTCCGAATTTAAAAAAATTGTGAGGTTTCATATGGATAAGTTTTATGGGTTAATTCCTAAGTATTCCACTACTTCTTTATAGCTCATTTTGGTAAGGTCTATGCCACTGTTTTTGTCAGATGTTGATGCGGGCCCAACAATCATATATCTAAATTGGGTCTCTGGCCCTAGATATTCCTCAGCTTCCACATTCCGACCATACGATTGCACCTGGATGAACAATCCGTTCCCAGATATCCTATTCTGTATAGTTAGCTCCATACTTCCAGTGTTGCTCAATAGATATAGCGGTAAAAGTTCTATTGTGGTAAGTGCTGGACTTGGCTGGTATCTTCGATACACCAAGAATACATGATTTTCAATTTCAAAATCCGTTAAGATCAAATCGGGAATTCTGTGAAATTTGAAATTGGACAGGTCTGTGTCCCAGGTATTAATTTCAAACCATCCGGAGGAAATTACAGTAGAATTGGCATCAATTCCATCAACACCATCCTGTCCATCAGCTCCTGCAGGACCTTGCTCTCCTTGCGGCCCTGTAGGCCCCTGTTCTCCCTGTTCCCCTTGCGGACCAATGGCACCATCTTGTCCATCTTCTGCTGAGCAAGCCAATAAAAGGCTCATCGCGCACATTAACATTAACTTCAAAGTGTTTTTCATGATTTTCAACTTTTTATGAGTATTTAATTTTCCGAAATAAAAAGGGGGGGGGAACTCAAAAGTTTTAATCTTCCATTGAAGGATTGTAAAAACATGCTTCGAAATTAACAGTGGGGTTTAGGACTAACTTTCCAGTATGTAACAAGTCCTTTTTGAAATGTAACAAAGGCAGAAAAAATGGTGCCGAAAGTAGCAGGTAGGTACGTTTTGAAAGGAAAATACGTAAAGACCAAAAACAAACAACCCAGCTAAAGCTGGGTTGTTTTCTTAATCTTTTGTTGGCCTACAAGGACTTGGGAAATGCTAAAATGCAATTTATCATATTGTAACTAGCTTTATATCAAATCACTACAATTGCATTTGAAAATTTAAAAATAATTTTCATAGCTTTATGTTAAGTGTGCGACCCACTTTATGTCCCACCAAAAGTTAGCATTCAACCTCTTTAATCATAGTTAAATTAAACCTATTGTAAATAGGTTAAATCAGGTTGAATGTGGAGATAATTTTTTCATTAAGGACAGATGCGATCAATAGTAAGGGATTTGCCCCGGTCCGAATCAATATTACCGTAAACTCTCAACGTATCCGCAGAAGTGTTCCCAAGGTAAGGGTGAACCCTGAGGATTGGGAAAACCAAAGAGTAAGACCCAACACAAAATCGGAGCCATACAATTATCACATTGAGTACAATATCATTCTGGACGGCCTTGAGCACAAGGTCAAGGAATTATATCGTATGAGCCTGATCTCAGGGGAATTGCTCCGCCATCAAGATATTTTGGATTGCTTGGACGGCAAGGCTTCCAAACCTATGGCTCCAGATATTTTTGAAGCTATGGATGAATTCTTGGAGACCCATCGGGCAATACGGGCAGTGGGCACTCTAAAAAAATACAACGCCAGCAAGAACTTTATTAGAGATTTTGAGCGTGCAAAAAACTACAGATTGAATTTTGAGCGGGTGGACCAAAAATTCCTGGAGAATTTTCGGGATTACGCATTTCTGGAAAGAAAAACGCTTAACAACTATTATGGAAAATTGATCGCTTTCCTCAAAACTTTTATGACCTGGTCTATGGAAAGAGGTTACCATAGTAATACAGAATTCAAAAAGTTCAGGACGATAAGTGAGGATATTGAGGTTATTTATCTGACTATGGACGAGCTGATGTCACTATATGGCCATGAGTTTAACTCGAGACGGCTCTCCATGGTAAGGGACCTCTATTGTTTTGCGTGTTTTACGGGTCTTCGTTTCTCAGATCTGAAACAGCTTCGTTCGTCCAATATCTATAAGGAATATATCCGCCTTACGATACAAAAGACCAAGAGCCTTGATCACAAAATTCCGTTGAATAAACTTGCCAAGGGCATCTTGGACAAATATAAAGGAACCATATACGAACCGATACCCCGGATCTCTGGTCAAAAATTCAATGAGTACATCAAGGAATGTTGCGAAATTGTCGGGATTGACCAACCCACAACGATAACTAGGTATGTAGGCAACCGCAGAGTGGACAGAACCTGTCCAAAATATAAATTAATCACAAGCCATACCGCCAGAAAAACCTTTGTGACAAACAGTCTGATATTGGGTATGAACGAACGGGTGCTCAAGAACATCACGGGACACAACGATGATGCTTCTTTTCGCAAATACCTCAAAATAGCTGAAGATTTCAAATCAAATGAAATGATCAACACATGGGATAAAATTTAAATCATAAAACATCATATAATCAAATTTAAAACTCGTCAAAATGAAAGGAGACAAAACCGTTCTCTATGCCTTCTCCATGCAGGATTTGGAGCGTATAGTGGAAAACGTAATCGACAAATTAAGAAAGACCGAACTCATTGGAGAGTCCCCGATAGCCCCGGAGGAGGATAGGCTTTCCCAAACAGAGGCCGCAAATCTTCTGGGCATAACCGTACAGAGCCTTATCGCTTGGAAGAAAAAAGGCCTGGTCCCCTATTATCAGATCAATCGTTCAATTTTCTATTCCAAAACGGAACTATTGGAAATTTGCAGAAAAAATCCCGCACTGGTAAAACTTCCAAGAAACTAGGCCCATGGAAAAATCAAAGAAAGTATTGCAGCCCATGCGATTTGTGGATGCCTATTGTGATTTCACACCGGTTCAAAAAGATTTCATCATGTTGGTCCAATATATGACCAGTAAACAAAAGGAGATTGTGAACGACTTCAAAATCGACCTTAAGCCTTATTTTTTGGCAAAGGGGTTGAATGTTTCGGCCATCAGGCCACACCATTACAAGGAGGTTACCGATGATCTGATGAAGTCAAAAGTCACCTTTAAGTACCACAAGGGAGATAAGTTGTATTCCATTTACAATCTTTTTAGCAGATGCGTGGTAGATGAAACACTTGCCCTTCAAATCTCGATTATTGATGATGTACTGCCACTGTTCTACATCAATAAATTGGAGGAGGGCCATTTTCAGGACAATCGTTTGGTCAAGGAACTCTATCAACAGAGCTATCCGGATTATGACAGATATATTTCCTACCTACCAAAGACCTTTGTTGATTTTGGGGAAAGCCAGACCAAAAAGCTTTTTGAAAAATTGCTACAGTTCAGGAGGCTGCAAAAGCATACTTATGAATTTGCCAAAAATGAGCTGTATTTAATGCTGGGCTATGGGTTTTTAAGGGATAAGGACGAAGATACCGTACAAAAGCAAATCTTTAAGATTGTTGGCCAGGAGTTCATCCAGACCTCGTATAAGGGGGTTGATGGGTGGAAAAATTTGCGGGCAAAATTGAACAAATGGCTAAAAGAAATTTCCGAAAATAAGGACACGGGTATAACGATAATTAAAAATGGGAGGAACTATTTTACAACTAAGGGAAAGCCCATTAGGAGCATCTTTATTGAGGTGGAATATGATGACGCGCTTTTGATTTTTACCGAGGAACGGCAAAAAGCCTATGATTATCTAAAACGATATGGTCTATCTGAAAAACAATTGATAAGGATTGTCTGCAACTTTGATTATCGAACAATTGTTCGAAAAATAACAGAAATGGTAGTCGCCAAATCGGATGCGCATGGGAAACGATATTATGGGGACAATAGAACCCCGGACGATAAAATGATTAAAAATGTTCCAGGGTTCATTTATGGAGTTGTGTTCGAATTCGGAAAACGATTTGAGCAAGCAGATGGGATGTGAACATAGAATTGGAGAAATAACCGTTCGTTATATTCCGTCAATAAATAGGATTCTGGTCGTCAATGATAATGGCATAAAATTCTATACCAATGATTTTGGAATCGTTAGGGATTACATCCAAAAACAATCATCAAAAAGACAATGCAAAATCGATTATGAAACCTGATTTTGAATCCTTGTGATTAAAAAATGAACTGCAGTAATAGTGCTACTTTAAATTGTAGATGTTTCCTTATGGTTAAATATTGTTTATTGAGGGAAAACCATTAAAAAACTAAGGTTTTTCCGCAAAAACATTTAAGGGAATTTATCTACATTTAACCACTTCCCCAATTCTAGAGAGAGCATTTTAGAAAGAAACGTATTTCAGATTCTTAATGATATATGTTCAATTCTATGACTATGAAATTTTAACAAAAGTAACTTTATCCGCCATTTTGGTAGTTATGTTAAAACATTAACAGACCTAACCATAACTACCCGAATTGTCGAGTTATAGTTTATGTAATGGATATTTTAAAGGACAAACTTTTATACAAACGTTGTGCCTAATACAAATTATCGATTGAATAAAAATGAAAATTAGAATAGTAAAAATTATACTAACTATAATCTTGACTTTCTCTGGAGTTATAGGATTACTATTCAAATTCAAAAATGAAGAAGGTACTTTAACTTATTCCGGTTACGTAGGATTAATACTTATTATAATTGCTGGATTAATTCATATCATACTTGAAGTCCTTGAAAATTCAAAGGATAAAAAAGAAAAACATCTAGCCGAAATTGCTAGAAAAGATAATTTGCTTCGAGACTTGCACAGTCCAGTTAACGAGGTGGCTAATAAAGCTGTTCATGAATTAAGAGCATTAGGAAAATTAACTGGAGAAAAATCTTGGGTAAGATTCGCTAAACTTGGAGGTAAAGCTGACTTATCCAAAGCAAGACTATATGACACGAATTTTGAAGGAGCCAGATTACATGGTGCGAATTTATCAAAGGCTGACCTTAGAAATGTAAATTTTAAGAGTACAGATTTGACTGGAGCAAACCTGTTTGAATCAAATATTGTAAATGCAAAGTTTGATGAAAACACTATTCTACCTGATGGTACTCAGTGGAATTTTGAGGTTGATATGTCTAAGTATATTAATACAGACAGTTGGACGAAAAAGAATAATTGGCTAGAACAAATTGATGTAGTTAAAGAATCGTTAGATTTAGAACAATTGCTTAAACAAAAAACCACAGTCCGAAATGTAATTTTATATTTAAATCATCAATTCCCAAACTCTGAAATTGAAATAGCTGAAGATGAGTTACACTTCTTAAGGCATTGGAAGGCTTTAATAGAATCAGGTTACGAAACGATAAGTGACGTACATGACTTACTATACAGAACCGAAAAAGCTCGGCAATGGGTTTGGGAAAATAGAAAACCACCATATTTGATAATCTATATATCATATTCTATTGCGCTGGAAAATCCAAAACATATGAATCTAACTCATTGGACAAAAGACACTATAGAAAAAGTCAATTTGGCACGAAAAGAGTTTTTTAACATCTAAGTACTAGGCACAACAAAGTGTATAAATAATAGCGATTTAAGTGATAAAATGAGAATATAAATATAAAACAAAAGGTCTGTGCTAAACTGAAAAGTTAGTGAGTAAAAATCCGCTACTACTCATACACGAGACCGTTAGGGGCAATACGAATGAAACTACATAGATTTAAAATACAGGGATTTAAGCGACTTGAGGATATAGAAATTTATCTTGAAGATGCGACATTCTTAATCGGACAAAATAATTCTGGAAAGAGTTCAATACTGAAAGCTATTGGTGTTTTGCTTTCCGCAACCAAAACATTACCAAGTTCAGATTATTACTCGGTTATTGATGAAGAAACTGGAGAAACAAAACCTCAAACAACCAAAGTTATTTTTGAAGCTGAATTTAGAAACCTACCTGAAGAATCAAAGACTTGGAGAGGATTTAAAGGAAGAATTTTTGAGTACGAAAGTGAAACTGAAACAGGGCTTTCAGTTACTTACAAAAAAACCTATGAATTAGGCAAAGATGTAGTTATAGAGTTTAAATCAAAAATTCGAAACCTAAAAGCGGAATTTGAAGACTGTAAAAAGCCACAAGATTACATAGATAAGGGAATTTTGGAAGATGTTATTTCCGATTTTTTTCCAGAATTAGACAAGAACATTGGCAAGAGCAAAGGAGCATTAGAAAAATTAGAGCAACTTGATGAAATATGGGATATAGTTGACGAAGATACTTGGTTTCAAAATCCTGGTGGAATACCTGGTAATGTTTTAAAAATGCTACCAAGATTTTTACTAATTCCAGTTGACACTTCTATGAATGAAATACAAGGAAATACGTCAGGTGTTCTGGGTAAAACATTAAATGAACTTTTTCAAGTAGTAAGAGAAAACTCTGATAATTTCAAAAACGCTCAAGAACATTTAGAAAAACTTGCAAAGGAATTAGACCCAGAAGATGACACATCGGAATTTGGTAAAATGATGACTGATTTAAATTCAGTTCTGACAAAAGTATTTCCTGAATCTCAATTACACGCAACTACAGACTTAAGTGACCCAAATAAAGCATTAAAACCAAGCTTTAATATTGAAATGTCCAGTAACATAAAAACATCAGTTGAAAATCAAGGAACAGGTATGGTTCGAGCTGCGGTTTTTGGTATGCTACGTTTTAGACAAAAATGGCTATCTGAAAGAGAAGATGAACATAATCGCTCACTGATTATTTGTTTTGAAGAACCTGAAATTTATTTACATCCAAGTGCTGCAAATCAAATGAGAGATGCTATTTATGAATTAAGCAGTTCAAATTCTCAGATAGTGGCATCCACTCATTCGCCATTTTTAATTGATATTTCAAGAAAACCAAAGCAAGTATTGAACAGACTTATCCGAAATAAAAAGTCCGTTAAATGCAGTACATTTTCAGTATCAAATGCGTTTTTAGAACTACAAGGAGATGATAAGTCATACGTCAAAATGCTTCTAAAGATTGATGATTATATTTCCAGAGCATTTTATACCAATAATGTCGTTATAATTGAAGGAGACACAGAAGATATTTTAATAAGAGAGTCTTTAGCAAGATTACCTAAAGAAAAGTATTTGAGGATTATTTCAAACTTTGAGGTATTAAAAGCCAGAGGAAAAGCTGCTATTATTGGTTTAGTAAAATATTTAACCTCTATGGGCATTAAACCTATTGTTGTCCACGATAGAGATAATGGAATCGAAGGAGCTGTAAAGTTTAATCAACCCATTAAAGATGCTGTAGGTACAAATGGCAGAATCGTTGAGATGCACGAAAATGTTGAAGATGAAATTGGATATCAAGCGAATTACGAAAAGCCATTCAAAGCTTTCGAGCAGACTCAAAATTGGGGAGATAACTGGGAAGATATTCCAGAAAATTGGCGGAATAAAATGATTGAGATTTTTGGTAGTTACATTTCAGAATAAGTACTGCCCCTAACATTGTATAAAAATAATAGCGGTTTAATCGCTTAAACGAAAATGCATTTTATAAATCAAACAACAGTAACAAACCGAAAAGTAAGTGCATAAAATCCGCTACTATTCTTATACGTTACCGCTCAATGCAATATAACCCTAACGAAAACTAAATATGAATCAAAAAAAACTTGGTATTATTCTAATTTCTTCATTGACTTTAAATAGTTGTACAAAAGGTGAACCCGAAGGAATTTCATTAGTATTTACTATTGTACTTGGAATTATTTTTGTTATTGCAGCATTTAGAACAATGTTTGCTGAAGATGAGGAGAATCAGTCAGTAAGTGGAATTGTTGGACTAGTTTGTTTAATCGCAGCATTATTGATATTGGCATAATCACAATAGAAAGTAATTAAATGGGAGGTTGGGGTAGTTTAATAGAAAATTCTTGGTCCAGTATAACAATAACAGCTATAATCTGTTCAATTGCAGCACTCATCACGATTTCTAAAACTGTTCGTTCTTTTATATATTCATTGATTTCCTCTAAGCCAAATATTTCGGGTAAATGGTTGCTTATAATTTATGACGGTCAAAAAAAAGTATATAAAGTTGATGAATATCAAATTAAACAAATTGGAAATAAGATATCAGGAAAAATCAAAAGAATCTATTCAAGTGAGAATACAAATCAAGAATTTTTAAGAAAATATACTTTTAAAGGCTTTTTTTTCAATAGCGAAGTTTTTTATGCTTTTAAGCCAAATAATATAGCTATAAGAAGCTATGGAGTTTGCGACCTCAAAATGAAAGGCGATTTAGAGTTTACAGGATATTATTACGTTCCTATCGATAAACAAGGAAGGAGAAAAAAATACGACATTAAATTAACTAGATTAATTAAAGAAATTTACGAAATCGAGAATTTCAATCAAGCTAATCTAGCTCAAAGTTTACTTAAGTTACCAGTAAATAAGAGGCTGAAAAGTAAATAAAGTACTGCATTGAACAATGACTATTTAGCCTTCCCTAAAAATAAGACAGTATAAAACCAAACATGTCCAAAGTAAAATATTACTACGATCCAGACACCTTATCTTATCGAAAGATAGAACCAAAGAAATCCAGAAAGTATAGAAACGCATTCATATTCCTTCTTATTAACTTTTCATTCTTGTTTTTAGGGTATCATCTTGCATACCATAATAAATTTCCACACCATGTAATTTGGGGGAATGGAAAAATGGTGAAACACAAACTTCAATTTGCCCATACTTCGCTTCAAGGCCTTGATAACACACTATCGTCAACACAACAACATATAAAAGAAATAATAAAGTTCAATGAACAACTAACAAAGTCTCTCCATCAAAGTAAACGGAAAGTTCAAAATTTAGAGAACAACGTTAAGAATTTAAATACTAAACTAACAGTTACTAAATATGAGTTAAACAAGGAGATAGAACTTAAGGACATCCTTATAGAGACTCAAGAAAAAACCTTGCAAGAGCTTAGACATAAAAGTGATAGCACGGAAGTTGAAATAGACAACCTTGAAAACGAGGGGGCAAAATACATATCTACCTATACTAAGTTATATGACAAAAAGAATAGGAATGAAAAAATCATTTACACCGTATTAGGGGTACTGCTAACCCAGTTAATCAACTATATCGTTAACAAACGAAATTCAAAAAGGAGAGAAGAAAAAGCATATAGAGAAGCTAAGTTCAATAAAAAAATATTTGAAGATGGCTTTGAAAGTGTAAAAGAACAATGGGCAATTGAACTGACAGAAACAAAAAAAGAATTGAAAGAAAAAGAGTCTTCCTTCACAACATTACAATTACTTTTTAACAATTCAGAAAAAATAATCGTGAGGTTATGTTTGGTTTTAATCAAATTGAAACACCCTATCCATCAAAATAAAGAAGCAACAATAAAATGGCCAGAAAATGAAAGAAAATTATTTTACCAAATAATAGAAAGACATACAGCATAAAATCCCAAACAGATAATAGCAAAAAACCATTAAAAAGGGGCATATACTATTCAAAACTAGAAATATTAAAGAAAACCCCCAGAAAAAGTAAGGTTATTGTTTAATTGAAATAACAGGAAACTTACTACCTTGTAATCACTTCCCCCCTATACTATCAGGCTTTAAAAGATTTAATCAAAGATGGTTGATGATCATCAAAACTTATGTTTTGTCTGCCCAATCTATGGTATACATTTAACATAGTTGCACTCCATTAAACGAAACTAAAATGGCAATAATAAAAGCAGTGCTCTAAGAACAATAAATAGTTGGAGCAGGGATTATAATGGGAAAACGATGAAAGAAATTAGAGCTGTACATACAGAATAATTGAAATAAATAATAAAAGCACAATAAAATGGCAGGAAACAATTCTACAGAGCACATTAACGAGGTAATGAACAATAATGTAGCCGAACAAACAAATGTAGCTGAACAAGAAGAGGCTATAACCAAATTGAATCTAAGAAGTCATACAGCTTATATCGATGCTGACCCTTACATTGCAAATCCTTATGCTTTATTGGGAATGGTACTTCAGATAAGAAAAGTCAATGACAACTGTCCGGATAACCTAGCTGACCCAAATTACCAATTTGAATTTACCCCATTCCCCATTAAAAGAACCGTTGATGAATTATCTAAATTGTCAACTCCTAAACTGAGGAGTTCAATAGTTGTAGATGAACAACTTGCTGCAAACGTTTCTTTCTTAAGTTACTTAAGTGCAGAATTATCCTCCGAAAATTTCTTCTCGTTAATGATTTTTGACCAAGCTGCAGGTGTAATTAATCAACATCATCCTGACTGGCCTTCAAATGTAAGACAATGGAAACAAGACAATCAAGATTTATTGAATGATTCTCAAATCTGTTATCTATTTGCCATCTCCGGATTTGTTCAGAAAAACATTGTCCGAAAAAAATACAATAAATTTAATGCTGGTGCAAAGGGAGGTGCTTATGGCCTAAATATTGGTGGAGAGTTGGCAACTTCTACTGAAGAATATTCTTTAGATATTAAGTTTGGTATAAATCCCATTGTCCTTAAAAGACCCACAATATCAAGTCCTGCAGAAGTAGCCAACCTAATAGCGACACCTACACTTGAAGAAAACAAATTATTTGAAGGGTTAACCGGCAGCACATTTCGAACTCTAACAAAACTCACAAAATAAATGTAATATGGAAGAAATAGACTTGTCAAATTATTGTCCTAATTCCATATCTCAATATCGTGCCACATGTTATGCTTATGCTGTAGTATATACAGCTTTAAGTGCTGAATTCAATATCAGAAACAATATATCAGACAGAGAATTAATCAATAAAAACTATTTTTCTTCAGGTATCGTAGCCAGTAAGAATAATTCAAATCTGCCTCTATTTAAAAAAAGTCCTTATTGTGGAAGATCTGGTACAGCAAAAAAATCATTGGATATATTAAAAAGTACTGGGACAGTCTTCAGCAATGAATACGATTGTAATTGCAAAAGTTTTTCAAAAATAAAACGACGGGTTCCCAGAAATACTAAATGGCACAAGATTTCCGGTTATAGTAAACTGGAAATAAACAATAAAATGAGTGAGGATAAAAAAAACTGGATTATTTCTGCACTTATTGAAAAGCATCCCGTAATTATTGGATTATACCAAAATAGTTTTTTTAAGAATATTAAAACTGAATTTTCAACTGAAGAATTTTTAGATGAAGAAACGAATAGAATTATAACCTCAAATTCAGGAGGTACATCTAACCATGTTGTTTGTATTGTTGGATATAATTCACAATATAGGGACGATAGAGAATATTTTTTAGTGAAGAACAATTACACTACCTGGGGCATAAATAATGGTTATTCATGGATTCCAGCAACATTTCTTATGCCTTTGATTCACGAATCATATTTTATTGAAGGAATTGTCGAATAAAACAATAAGAATCACCCTTTTCCATTCTGATTGAAACAAGCGAAAAATATCATTATTTAATAATCAGTATTTATTAAGTTTAACAAAAATCAAGCTTGATTTAAAATGAATCAAATCAGAGAAATTCTATAAGACAACCAAGTCTTGAAGATTTATACAAGATAGCTGATATATTAAATGTGAGTGTATCTGATTTACTAATTGACAATAAGAAAGAATTGAATGAAAAACTTCAAAAGCAGGCAAAAGCGAATAAAATGGATACGTTTAAATATGCCTTTGAGGATATGTTTATGACCAAACTAATTGGACGAATGGACCAAAATCAAGACATATTTGAGAAAATATTGGAAGACAAAATCTTCGGTGACTTGGTGAAAGAATTAATGATGAAAAAGATATACCGAAAGATGAATGAATAAGCCAACATATATAACTGGCTAAACAAATTATTACAGACTCACTTCTTCAAAATAGAATCAGCGTTAATATATTCCAGAAATTCCGCATACTTTTTTTCCTTTTTAGGAAAATCCATTTCCTTGGCCAATAGCTCCAGGGCCTCACGAATGATGCTGCCCTGGGAAATCGACTTCACCCCTGGAGTGGTCAGTTCCTTGATCTTTTGGATTTTTTCGAGCAGCACTTTGGTAGAAACATCGTCCCTTACCGAAAAAGTATGCTGCGGCTCTTTTTTGGGTTTTCTTCCGGGCTTTCCCTTTTCCCGTTGGGGCTTGTTGGGTTTGTTTCCCCTATTTTCTGGCAATAAATCGTTTAATCCCATTTAACCGTATTTTTTTATTTTTTGTAAAACCTCTTTTCCGAACTTGGTATAATCGATTGCTCCATGGCTTTTTTGGTCATACTCAAAGATGGTCTTACGGTTATGTTTCAATTGTGACTTTTCTATGGCCGTATTCCTTCTGATCTTTGTTTTGAACAGCGCACTTTCCCAATCATTCTCCTTTAGGTTCTTTGAAATGCTCTTGCTGATGTTCAACCGTTCATCAAAGTGCGTAATCAAAAGACCCAAAAGCGCAAGGCTTTCATTTAGGGAGTCCCTGACCCCGCTAATGAACTCTACCATGATATGTACCCCATCCAAGCTAAATTGCGTCGCTTGGACGGGAATAATGACATAATGCGCTGCAGTAAGCGCATTGACCGTAACCAAGTTCATATCCGGTGGACAATCCAATAAGATGTAATCATAATCCCCTTTTATTTTAGCAATGGCCTTTTTGAGAATCGTCTCTCTGGCCAATTCATTTTGTATCAAAAGGTCTACCCCCGCAAAATCAATGGAACTTGGAACCAAGTCTATGTTTTTCCCCACCTTATAGACCTGAAAAGGTCTTTTCAAAAACATATCGTTCACCGTTGTTTCGGCCCCTTCCATTCCAAAAAAAAGGGAAAGGTTGGCCTGTTTATCGCAGTCGATGACCAGCACTTTATGTTTTTTTGCGATAAACGCAGCAAGGTTGATACAAGTGGTTGTTTTTGCAACGCCACCTTTTTGATTACTAACAGCAATGATTTTCATATACAATATATATAATATTTAGAATATATAAACTAACTCTGTATCGGAAGCTCTTCCAATAACATCAATCTGGCGTTTTCATAATACAAGGTAACATCCCTTTCCAATCCCTTTGAGTTGGGAACCGAAAAATTATTCAAATCATTTCTGGAGGTATCGAAGAAACCAAAGAAAATCTTTTCATCATCAGGGGTGAGAAGCACAAACATATCTTGTTCTTCCTCTAGACATATCAGTGCCAATTTAGTAAGTAGTCCATAGCCCAGTGATTCATCACATAAGGCTTTCACCTTATCGGTTATGGCAATTCCAACATTACCAAAAGAGTTGAATATTAATGGCGTTGTAGGATTTGATTCGGGTTGTTCATTGGGATTCATAGTTGACGAATTTTAAATTAATGAATATTTGACATATTTAAAATAACAATATATATCATATTATATATATAATATTTTATTTATTAAAACAATGAAAGCTGTAATTTCTTGATTTCCATCGTTTTTTCATGCTCTAGGTAGCATTTCCATTGCTTGGATTTGCTTTGAACATCTAAGCCTTTAAGAGTGTATTCAAAAGGGTCTGTACCCTCCAGTTCCCCATCAAGTACCCAATGGGAGCGATACCCAGTTTCGGTAATAGGAAGTGGTTCATCGGCCCTAACCTCCAAATGGGAAACATTGGCACTTTCAAAATAGTTAGGCTGATAAACCACCGTAATTGCGATGCCGTTCCAACGACCTTTATAGGTGTGCACTTCTTTATCATCTTTATAAGAAATAATGGGTTGTTGTGGATTGTCCATACTAAAGATTTAAGGGTGGATTTCATTTGCAGCGTTTAGAAAATTTTGGATGTAAAAGCAATGATCTATGGAAATTGCGCAACAGCAAAAATTTTCAGCTTTGCAAAGGTGAAATAGTACCCGCTTTAAGATGGGCCAACAACCCACTATAAAGCAAAAGACCACTTGGTCATTTCAGCAGGGACAATAACCGGAAACTCGGTAAATAAGCCCGCCAATTCAGTTCTGTTCTTTTGGTCATAGTGCAGTGCCCTGCATTTAAAGCAAACACCTTGCCCCGTATCCAGGTCCAGAAAACCGTTCCAAACTATGGAGTTGGGCCTGTTGCCAGGGTTTGAATTACAGTAACAACACTCCATGACCTAATCAAATGAAAATTTCACCTTAAAATCCTTGTCAAGGACCAACTGGGCATCAAAAGATTTGCCTTGCTTACTCTTAAACCCTTTCAGTTTTCGGGTTTCCCTCTTTACCAAAAGGTCAGTAATCTGGATATCGGTCAGCTTTTTGTTGGCAACAACGCTCCAAATGGAAAAATCACATTTCGGCTCTTGGTTCCAGTTGGAGCAATAGGCCCCTTTTTTTCCTTTACGTATCTCCCCTTGTTTGCACTTGGGACATTTCCCATAGCTAAAACTTTTGGAGATCTCATCAGGAGTCTTGATTTGGGACACCTTGGAGGCCGACTCCAAAAGAGAGGGAAAAGTCCTTTTGACGTAAGAACCGATATCCAGCATAAAGTCGGCATACGAGAGTTCATTCCGTTCAATTTGTTTCAGTTTGTATTCCCACTCTCCAGTAAAACCAGGAGAGCAAATATCCAAATCCCCCAAAGCATCAATAAGCCCGCACCCCATATCCGTAGGGATTAGTTTTGTTTTATTTCTCAGGACATATTCCCTTTTGATAAGTGTTTCTATGATGGCCGCTCTGGTGGCTGGTGTACCCAATCCCCTATCTTTCAATCCTTCACGGATTTTGGGGTCACTGACCAATTTCCCTGCCGTTTCCATGGCCCCTAGAAGTGAGCTATCCGAGAACAAAGGCTTTGGTTTGGTTTTCCCTTCGTGAATTTCGATATCGATTATTTTGAGTTGGGTTCCCTGTCGCAACTCTGGCAATACATTTCCGGTATCATCATTTGGCGAAAGTATTCTCCAACCCAATTCGACAATTTGTGTTGAAGAAGCAGAAAATGTATGCCCGTTCAATTCGAAGAACAACTTTCTATTTGCCTTTTTGCAAAGAGGCAGAAAGGTCTGAAAGAAGCGTTGCACGATCATTAGAAAAACGTTCCGTTCATTTTCCTTCAGAATAGATAGATCAATAGACCTCCCGGTGGGAATGATGGCATGATGGTCAGAAACTTTCTTATCATTAAAAACGGGGTTGCCCTCAATAGCAATGTCCTTTTTTAATGTATCCGTTACCACGCCATTTATAGAAAAGCCCTCCAATGTATCAAAGACGGTGGCCACATCCTTTTCTTGGGCATTGGCCAAATACTGGCTGTCGGTTCTAGGATAGGAAACCACTTTGTGTTTTTCATAAAGTACCTGGACCATATCAAGAGTTTGTTGTGCCGTGTAGCCATAGACTTTGTTGACCGTTCTTTGCAAGGTGGTAAGGTCGTACAATACAGGCGGTTTTTCGCTCGACAACGTATCCTCTCTGGTGATTTTAGGGCTTAATGTACCTTTTACATTCAGGAGTATATGCTCCGCAAGCTCTTTTTGTTCAAATTTATCCTCAGACGAAAGCTTCAAAGACACCTCTCCATTTTCCAAACTTAGCATTGGCACATAAAAAGAGGTTGATCTGAACCTTTGATCATCCAAATAGCGTTGCACAATAAGCTTTAAGGTGGCAGTCTGCACCCTACCAATGGACAATGCTTTGTTTTTACCACTGGCCAAGGTAAACCCTTGGGTGAAATTGATACCAACCAACCAATCGGCCTCACTTCTTGCTTTCGCAGCAAAATACAGGCGGTCAAAATCAGCAGCAGGGCGCAAATCCCGCAAACCTTTTTTGATGGTAGCATCGGTTAAATCCGAAATCCATAAGCGTTTGATGGGGATATTGGAAGGAGTATTGGCCAAAGTATGGATATACCTAAAAATGAGTTCCCCTTCTCTCCCTGCATCCGTGGCCACAATAATTTCTGTGGACTCATGGAAAAGAGTTTTGATGGTCTGAAACTGTTTATTTGGCCCAATAGCACTGCTAACATGAAGTTTAAAAGGATTTGGGATGATGGGCAAATAGTCCAGAGACCATTTTTCGTGACCATAAGCAAGGGGCATGGACAAGCCCACAAGGTGGCCAATGGCCCAAGTTACACGATAACCGTTGCCCTCCATATAACCCTCTTTTTTTTGGGATGCGCCAACAATGGACGCAATGGAGAAAGCAACACTAGGCTTTTCAGCTAGAATTGTTTTCATTTTTGACGAGTATTAATTTAAAATTATTTGACAATTAAATATATATAAAAAATATATGACATACAATATTTATAATATATATTTTAAATAAAAAAATTGGAATTTTAAACTGTAACTAAAAAATAGTTACATTAAAATCATTATCTTTGCACATGGGTGAAATTGACAAGCTGACAGAGAAGTTTCTAAGAGCGCCAAAGGACTCGACTTGGGAAGAGCTGGTAAAAATATTGGCACACTTTGGCCTTATGGAACTATCTAAAAAAGGCAGAACAGGAGACTCTAGAAGAAAGTTTGCAGATACAGAAAAGAGGATTGTAAACTTACACAAGCCCCACCCTGGCAACATCGTAAAACAATACGCCATCAAACAGATCATAGAAAAATTAAAATCATGGCAAATTATTTAAATCACAACGGTTATATAGGTTCGGTGGAATACAGCAGTACAGACGGGGTTTTGTACGGCAGTATTATAGGAATAGATGATTTGGTCTCCTATGAAGGAGAGTCCGTAAAGGAGCTTGAAAGCTCTTTTAAAGAAGCTTTGGAAGATTATTTAGAGACTTGCAAAGAAATCGGCAAAAATCCCGATAAGTATTATAAGGGCGCTTTCAATGTAAGGACCACATCAGACAAACACAGGCAATTGGACCATATGGCAAAGCGCAAAAACATGAAATTGAACCAGCTTGTGAACAAGGCATTTGATTATTTGGTTGAGAATGAAGAAAAAGTACTGGACTAAATTTAAAATAGAACATAGTCAATAAATGTATTTTTTGGTTTTTTCTGAGCATTTTGAATTAAATGCATGACTTCAATAAAAAGATTGGTCGCCCTAAAGATTAAGAGCCTTAGAGCCTTTGTATTGCCCGTATGGCGAAGTTAGTCGCCCCGTCGATGCCTCAACAATTATGGCGGGCATGCCAACAAGAGGTTTTTGGAAGCTTGCGACCAAACAAAAAAATCGTGGTGGGTTCCCCTGGCAAGAGGGATTCCCTGTTTTTTTGAAAAACATTGCAGATGTGCATAAGGCAAGCCATTACATTTGCCGTCGATGGGGAGATACGAACCGATACGGATTTAGCAATACAAAAGATGGACTTGCTTTGGATTTTAGAGCAGCTCTTTGCCGTATAGGTCAAAGATTGGCCATGGCGTGTGTTTTTGGTCAAAAACCATGACAAGGGAACCGTAAGGGCAATCGGTAAGAAAACCAAAGCACCGATGCTTATTGAAATTATGCTTTGAGAACAAGAAACCCTGAAAATTTAACAAAAGTGTCTTTATCCGCCATTTTGGTAGTTATGTTAAAATATTAACAAACCTAACCATAACCGCCCGAATTGTAGTGTTATAATTTATTAAAACGGTCATTTCATTTGATGTACCTTTATACAACCGTTAGCAAACATTTTGTAAATCCAATGTATTTTTGAAATAAAATGTCAAGAGTTCAAACCAATATTAAAATCATAAGTCCTGACGGAGGAGATTTTGCCTATTTCACGGACAAAAAAGACTTGTATTCCAAACTTAGCGGTGTAAAAGACGAGTATGGCGAGAATATGGAGTTCATCGAAATCGGACAACACATCCAATTAAATGAGCACACTCTTAAGGTGATTGATATTAATTTGAAATTTGAGAACATTGATATCAAAACAAAGCATATAGAAAAGACAGAAGAATCGATGCCCGAAAACCTGATTATTGAGGTAGTTATAACAGTTGAGAATGTTCCATTAAGTATTTAGGTAATGAAAAATAAAAAAGCTCTTTTGGTAATTGATATGCAAAAGGGTTCTTTCACGCGCAAAACCCCTCGATTTGACACAAACGGAGTCGTAAACCGAATAAATGGACTGGCGGACTTGTTCCGCAAAATGGACTTTCCAGTTTTTTTTATACAACACGATGGAAATGGTACTGGAGAGTTTGAAAAAAACTCTTGGGAATGGGAATTGTTAGACGAACTTAAAATCAAACCGACAGACATTCGACTGGACAAATATGCAAACGATGTTTTTTACAAATCTGGACTTCAGGACAAACTTGCGGAATTGAAAACGCAGAAATTGGTAATTACTGGTTGTGCAACAGATTTTTGCGTAGAATCCACGATTCAATCTGCCCTGACAAAAGATTATGACATAACCGTGGTTGCGGATGGACATACAACGGGAGAAAGGCCTCATTTAAGTGCGGAAAAAGTAATTGAACACTATAATTGGGTGTGGCAAAACATGATTCCAACAAACGGAAAAATAAAAGTGGAAAACTACGCTGGAATAATAAAAACGTTTGCTAACACGGTGTATAATTAATTGCGGTCGGAATTTCCACTTGGAAATTCCTGCAATCAATTATCTTTAAAGTCAGGCGGACATTTTCCGTTGGAAAAGTCCGCAACTAATCATACACATGACCGTTGTACCTAATTGGAGAATGAAGAACAACCAATACTCTAAATATAGTCCTGAAGAAATCTTTGAGATTTTTAAAGAGCAGCACAGGCTAGCAAGTCCTCTTGACCCAATTGCTGATGAGACATTTGAATTGACAAAAGAAACTGTGATTGTTGACCTTCAAGACGCTCAGGACTTACTTCCTTGGCAAGAGTGGACAGAGTGGCTGAACCAATGTTACGGAATAGAAGCAAATAGAGTTGAATGGAAAGAAGTTGTTAAACCAACAACCGAAAAAACTTTGTGGGATGTCTGTCTTTTCATTTCCGAAAGAGCTGAAAAAGAAGAAGTAAAACCAATTAAACTCTTAGGGAATGAATGCTTAAGCTCCGCTGTCTTCCTTACTCTAAAAAAGAATTTAAAAATTAAAGGAGCTAACGTGGACAACTTGAGACCGTCTACCAATATCTCTGAATATTTGGATAATAATGACAACTTTTCTCCTTTACTTGAAGAAGCAACATTAACAGGAGTAAGAACTTTTGAAGAACTGACCTACGGGAAATTGGAAACTGAAAGAAGATTTAAATATTGGATAGATAAGATAATACCTAATGTCATTTACAAACGACCTCTGAAAACTGGAAACTTAGTCACTTTTGGAGATTTAGTGAACAGAATAATTGAAAATAATAAACTAGGTACAACACTGTATATGAAATCATAGCCACCTATCGGCAGGCTACGCTTCATATACTCAACGTTGGCAACAAGCTGAAAAAACGAAATGCTGAAAGGAAAACGAAAACTGATTTTACTAATTGTTATTGTAATTCTGACTTTTATTTTCGGAATGCGATACGAATTGGATTATCGGATTTTGACTCGCAGAACGGTAAAATATTTAGCAGATTACAAACTCGGATTTTATGGTGGAAAGGACTTTCGGATTTTCGAAACTGACATTGCTTTCATTCTGACTTTAATCCCAATCGGATTTTATTTTACCTCTCGAAAGATTAATTCTCTAAAAAAAATAATCGGACTGAATCTAATCTATCTGATTATAATTCCGACTTTTTACTGTCTGTATTGTTTTCTCGAAAGTCAGTTTATTAAAATAACCATAACGAACCCAATAATGAATGACGGAATTTTGAAATATCATCAAAATAACGTGAATTATAGAATGATTTTATTTCTGACAATAATCTCGACTTTTATAAGTGGAATAATAATTAAGAAAATAACGAATGGAAAAAAGCCAGTTGCCAACAATGTATAACCGCAATTACGGCGGATTCGACTACGTCCGAATCCACTCGGAATTGCTAAAGCCTGTGCTAAACCGAATATTAACGCATATAAACCCGTAACTGACGGTTATACGAGACCGTTGTGTGTAATTTAAACCATCCTTGAAAACAAAATGATATTACCGAAAAACAACTTTTTAAAAGCAAGAGATTTTATATTGACAAATGCAAGAATGATTGAGAGACGTTTATTTGAATTTCACTTTGCAAACGGAGATATGAATGGTGTTTTTCACGCAGTTTACGCTTACCGAAATCCTGATGGTGGATTTGGACACGGAATGGAACCAGACACAGCATCACCAGAAAGTCAACCTCTATTTAGCATTATGGCACTTGAAACGCTCGATGAAGTTGGTTATCTGACCAAAGAAATCATTCTAAATGACTTTATGCCTTATTTTGAAAGCATAACAACAGAAAAAGGGGGAATTCCGTGGATGTTTAGACCAAAAAGCATTTATCCTTGTGAAGAACATTTTAAAACAGTTAAAGAATGGGGTGCTTTAAGCACTACTGCACCACTACTTGGAATTTTGGAAAAATATGAGATTGATATCCCTTGGATGAAAAAAGCGGAACAGTTTGTTTGGAGTGAATTTGAGCGAATTAAAGACAAACACATTTTTTGCTATTTATGCGTACCAAGATGGTTAACGTTTTTAAAGTTTACTAAAAGTCAAGATAAAGCTGAAAAAACAATAAATGACTTAAAAAATTGGGTGTCGAATAAGGGAATAATCTGTGAAGATAAGTCTGATGACGGTTGGGGACTTTACGGAAAACCACATAGTTTAAATTATGCAACATCTTCCGAAAGCATTCTATATTCGTTATTTACTAAAGAGACTATTGAATCCGACATAAAAGAATTAATTAACAGGCAAAAAGATGATGGACGATGGGATACTTGGTATGGCATTAGTGAAGGAACAAAATTAGAGTGGGCTGGCATACAAACATTGTGGACTTTGAAAGTGTTGAAAAACTATGGAAAAATTGAAAAGTAAAAAACTACACACAACAATGTATAACCGCAATTACGGCGGATTCGACTATTTCCGAATCCACTCGGAATTGCTAACGTCTGTGCTTAACCGAAAATTATTTACTTTAAACCCGTAACTGACGGTTATACCAGACCGTTAGCTGTAAGCATAAAACCAACCTAGCCTATGTCGATGACAATGGTTGCTTTTTACTCGAAAGCAAAATCACCTACCAAAGTTGAATTGGAATCAGAAATTGCAAAACTCAATTATGACTTTAAATTCCTTGGAGAATTTGAATCAATTAATGAGTTTGGAGGTACTTGCCAACTAAATGGGAAGGAGACTTTTTTCCAGACTTATGTGGTGAGCAAGAGGGAAATACTGAATGACTATGATTTTCTAAATAAGGACATCGAAGAATTCGATTCTGGAATTTCTTTTATCTGGGGGGCGGACTTCATTGCTGGAGCTTGCATAGGAATTATTTCTACTGCCTTAATAGACCTATGCGGTGCCAAAATAGTGTATGTCGATGATGAAACTTGGTATACCCGACAAATGCTTTTGGACGAAATACCAATATTCATTGAAGAGCACAAAAAGCAAATCCATAAAAGAATTCCAAGCTCTTCACAATCAAAACAAAAGAAAAAAACAGAGTGGATGGATTGGGCAATTATTGGGCTTATGATAATTTCAGCTGTCCTTTTGAAGAGAGAGATAATCACCTGGCACATCCCTACAATTCTGATAGCCACTTACATTGGATATAGCATATGGACAAAAAGAAAATAAATGCCTACAGCTAACAATACCTATAATCCATTGCGGTGGATTTTCCAGACGGAAAATCCTTACTTTTAACCTATGGCTCGGATCTAGGCGGACTATTTCCGGTGGAAATGTCCGCAACGAGATCATAGCCGAACCGTTGGCAATAATGCAAAAAAACAAACTAATGAAAAAATACCTACATCTAATAATAATTTTTATCAGTTTAATAATACTAAACAGCTGTTCTGATGATGATGACTCACAAACTTGCCCTCAAACTGAAATTGCATCTATGGAAATTAACGATGAATCAAAACAGTTCGATATTAACGGATGGGGAATAGATTTAGATAACGATGGAACGGGTCATACATTAAGTTTATGGTTAATGACAGGAGTCCTTCAACCACAACAAGATACATACGCAATAACTATTAAACTTCCCTACAAACAAACAGGTAATAATATAATTGAAGAACTTAATTATTTCAGAGTTCAAAATGGCACTTCTTCCGAAATTGATTTTGTCGCCCAAGGCGAATTAGTAAGTAATGTTATAGTTAATACAAATTCATGTTTTAGTGCAACATTTTCGGGAAGTGTATTCTTAGATGGAAATGAAATTATTATTGAGGATGGAATTGTCGAACATGTTTATGATGAACCTTTTGACTAATAAGCACTATTGCCAACAAAGAACTGAGGTAAAAAACAATCTTTTTTAAGCCAATTTTGATACAAAATTCTCATCATAGGGCAATCCGTTTTTCACAATACTAAAAGCTTGTTTTAAAAGTTTGTTTGCAACGGCAATCAAAGCCAATTTTTTACTTTTTCCTTTCATGGTAATTCGTTCATATAGCGCTCTACAGGCCTTATTATGTCTACATGCATTGAATGCACATAAGAACAACAGATTACGCATTTTTTTGTTTCCTACCTTACTGATTCTACTCCTTCCCCTTATACTACTCCCAGACTCCCTGGTTGTTGGCGTTATACCAACATAACTGCAAAGCTGTGATGCGTTCTCAAACTTGCTGAAACCTTCGGTCATCACCACTAAGAACAATGCGGTTTTAATGCCTATCCCAGGGATGCCCGTAAGTAGGGTCAACTGATGTTGGTACTCCTGTTTCACCAAGGTTAGCAGACGTTCTTCTATACCGGATATCTCTTTGTCCAAATGCTTACGATCCCGTTGAAGGGAACGGTATACAAATGTAGAGGGTCTCCCCAAGGCCTCCTCTCCATGGATCTTGTTCTTTGTAGCTGTCCGCTTTTTTAAATAGCTGTCCAGTAACCGAAAGAGCTGTAGACATTCTGACTGTACCTCACTTAAAAAATTATAAATAGGAACTTGATTCTTCATTGCATATTCGCAAATACTTTTGGAATCGCTCTTATCCGTCTTTACCTTAGAAAGTTTCATTTGAATAAATCGCTTTACAACCAAAGGGTTCACAACCGATACCGTTATCGAACTCTTGGAAAGATATTGTGCCAAACGATAATGATAATAACCTGTGGCTTCCATTACGACTATACTTCCTTGGGGAATGCGTCCTAAAAATTCCTTGAAGCCCTTTGGGCTGTTTTCATATTGAAGATGACCGCTAAGACTTCCATGGACATCGAATACATCCTTACTGATATCCACACCAAATGTTTCTGTATATTTATTCATAGAACTGATTTGGAAAGAACATACTACGCTGGTCACAACAACTTAAAAACGAGATCTCACGTCTCACAGAACTGAACGTGCTATCGTAGAAAAAGAGAGAGGGTTATCAATGTTGTCGAAGTCTTGGCTTCACCCTGTATACTAACCTTAATTCTCTCTTTTGTTCTTTCTGATTTATTACTTGAATTTAAGCAGTTCCAAACTTAAGCGGTGTATAATTAATTGCGGTCGGATTTCCTAAATGGAAATCCTAGCAATCAATTATCTTTACTACAGGCGGACATTTTCCGTTGGAAAAGTCCACAACTAATCATACACGAACCGTTGTGCTTCATTAAAAAAGACTAAATGACAAGAATTGAGTTCATAGAATTTCTGAAAGAGTTTAGAGAAGACTTAAAAGAGAATAAATCGAATTGGGAAAATAAAACTCTTGAAGACTTTCTAGAAGCTATGGAAGCATATATAGAAGATGTTCAAGGCTTTTATGACAATATGAAAATGGACGTTGACGCAGATAAACCAACTTGGGAAAATTTCAAAAAGATTCTTAAAGGCGCGTCCATTTACGAATAGAATAAGAAAGAACTATGACAGAATCTTACATTCAATACGCTGCTGGATACCAAAAAGACAATGTCGATTTATCTGATATAGAAAAAGCAATTAAGGACATTCAAGAAATGGATGAAGAACATGGAGCTTTTTGGGTTTCTATGATTACAGATGACGAGAATGTGATTGAAACGAATAAAGATTTAACTCTTTCCTTTATTATTGACGGAGAGGAGTCAAAATTCAAAGCTTCAGACTGGACGGAAGTCAAAGAATTATATGAATCGCTTTTGAATAAGGATTTTGAGCAAATTAAAACGAAAATAAAATAACGAAAGCACAACAAAGTTGGCTATAATTCATTGTGGCTTTGTGCCAAACCAAAATATAAACATAAATCTTACCGCAGCAAGCCGAACAAAGATGTTAGACAAGACCCAAAGGTTTGACGATATTTTGAGAAGGACGGGCAAGGAAAGAATTATGTAACTTCGTAATAGCATAGCCCGTATTCAAAACAGTTCAATGAGAATATTAGTTTTTCTTCTGTGGGTTCCTATGCTGTGCATTGCACAAATCCAGGGCAAAGTAGTAAAGGTCAAAGACGGTGATACAGTGGTGGTTCTCGACAAAAATTTGAGAGAACACACGATAAGGATTGCCGATATAGATTGTCCTGAATATGCCCAACCCTTTAGCAAACAGGCCAAAAAATTCACTTCAGATGCCATCTATTTTAGAGAAGTTGAAGTAATCAGTAAAGGACAAGACCGCTACGGGCGTACCATAGCTTTTATCCACTACGGAGATGGATTGGACTTGTCCCAAGAATTACTTAAAAATGGGTATGCCTGGCATTATAGAAAATATTCCAAGGATAAAGACTTGGCCGCCTTAGAAGTGCATGCCCGTAATCAAAAGTTGGGTCTATGGAAAGACAAGTCACCAGTTCCACCATGGGAATGGAGAAGAAAACATTAATATCAATTCTTTAAAACAAAACGCAAGGGCAAAAACAACGGTTTTGGCTTGAGCATCAAATCAATACTGTTGTGCGGGGTTTTGAGGGGCCATAACGATTAAAATGAATAGGAATGAACACTGGCCCGGTTTTCTGGCCTTGCGAAGTTCCAGCAATGAAGGGAGGTCATTGCTCCCGCAGAAAAAAGGGGGGAATATTAGAAAATCTGCTCAGTTAAAATTATGATTTCAATTTTTCAAAGAATCTGAATCAAATCCTGAAACTGCGCAAAATCCCCAGAAAAACTAAGGTTTTTATGTAAAACAATTTTGGGAAATCAAACTAACTTGGTGCTACAAGTATTCGATTTATTAACCTAAACCATTTTGAATGAAAATTACGATTAAAGTACTGAGATTTTGCCTGTTATTGCTTATGATTATAAGCTGTGAAAAGGAGAATTCTTATATGGAGAACTTAGAAAACTCCTCAGAACAGAAACAGGAGATAGGATTAAAGCTCAATCTTGACAATTTCACTGACTCGAAGAATATTCCAAAGGGCAATTTGGTTGTTGACTGGGACACTGGCAAGGAATATAATGTAGATGGGGGCACATGGTATGAATATGCGATACAACAAAAGGTTACACCGATGATTGTTGATGAAAAAATAACAAATATTGATTATACTTTACTGGAGCATCACGCTCAATCCGGAAACGTGGAATATAGTGTTGTCAAGATGGATTCACATAACGGAGACGTTCAATACTCTTATTTTGACCTATCCAAAAGGAGTTTTACTGGGACAGTTCAGGTCTATGATGAAAATGGTTATGTTCAAATGGCTCAGTATTACGATAAAGGGAATGCCTTACAGGGAGTTATCACAGAAGGCACAAAAGGAGGTGCGCCATTGACCAAAGGAAGTACCGCTAAGTGTTACCAACGCGGGAGTGTTTGCGATGGGAATGCCAATTGCAGAGAACCCCAAACCTCTGGAGGCAGTTGTGGTGGCACTAGCGGTGAAACCTCATACGGCTGGCAGCGAGTTGTCACAATAACAGATTGGTATATGGACCGTAATGGAGACCGTATAGCCCAACCAAGTGAATATTCCTCAACCACCACAGAAGTCACATATAATTATGTGCAATATTCTGGGACATCGGGACCACCTTCCCAGAACAATTATTATTCTTACGGCACATCAGGTTTTGAGGGAACAGCCACCTACCCAATTAAAGTTCCTACAGAAGTAAAACCCACTAAGATTACATATTTGATTTCTGATGATAAAAAATGCCAGAAAAAGATAATTCATGCAACAACACAAAACACCCATATTATCTCAAAACTTATGAGAGATGTATTTGGTGAGGAAGGCGTATATAATATAGAGTACTCTTCAGCAGATTTAAAGGGTTCAAGGGCTCATACAGATTTTAAAGTTGACAAGTACGGAAACATACAAAAGTTCGTGATAGTTTTTGACAACACTTTTTTGGAAGAGGCAACAGATATTGCAATATATGGTGTAGCATTCCATGAAAATATCCATGCGCTTTTATACTATCTTGCAGAAAATGGTAATATTACCAAATATGATGAACTTGCTGACCTTTCTGCTCTAGCAGAGGAATATGTAAAACTAAAAGTAGCCAAGGAAAAAAATATCGAGTACCAAGGCTACAACAACTTTTATCATCATCAGGCGATGTCATACCTTGTAGATGACATAGCGGATGGAATAGAGGAATTTGGTGACTCTAGGGGCTATGACCTTGACCATGAATATTATACCTATTTAGCATGGAGTGGTCTACATATGACTACAACCTATGCTACTCAATATTCTGACCCAGATGAACAAGCAAATTTTGAATTGGCCGTACAAAACACTGTGGATTGGGAAAGTACTAACTTTCTGGGTTTAGCCGAGGGAAAACCTTGTGCCAGCAACTAGTTTTGTTATACCTTTATCAATATGAAGCACAGCTTTTGCGTCTTGTTAGTAGTTTACTTTATCTCAAGTTATATGGGTGCCCAAAATTGTTTGGGCATCCATTCCTATAATAGATTCATGAGTGAAAAAATTCTTGAACACCAACAAGAGGTAGAAGCACATTTTGATTCACTTGTTGCACAAAGAATAATTACAAAAAGGGAAGCGCAAAGCATATTAAAATCGGAATATCCTTTCCCTTTGATACTAGAAAAGGAAAAAATCGATAGCGATTTAAAGCAAGAGCTAAAATTTTTTAAAGACAGAACAACCCCTTTAAGTATTTATCTATCTAAACATTTTGGGAAAGGAATTATGGATTCTGTCATATCTGAAATCAATACAGACAACAGTCCCCATTCAATAGTAGGACTTGACCAAAAAATAAGGTTGTCTGAGGACCACTCATTGATACACTTTGGCTTTTCCTCTCCTATACGATTGGACAATGAACATTATCTTCTTTTTATGTTTTTAAAAAAATACAGGCCAACATGGAACCGAGACAAAAGAGCCTATATCGTAAAATGTGATGGGTATGGTAGAATAATCACCGAGGCGGAATTTTATATTTGGCATCCATAATAATCCAATCTATTAAATTGAAAAGGGCACTTAAAATATTGATTTTCTTTTTCGTTTGTTCAGGTTCAGGCCAGCAATCCCCGAGCCAAGAGGCCTATAATGGTTTCTTGATAGATAAAGTAACAGGAAAGAGACAAGCGGCTATCAAACATCTCATGGTACAGTTGATGAGAGATGTAGTTGACTATGCTTACATCGAAAAATATCTTGAGAGCCAATTCCCTTACCCGCATCTAATAGATAATCAACAAATGGGAAAAGATTTGAAAAAGGTTATACTAAAATCTAAAAAAAGGGGCGGTTCATTCTATAATGGGATTTCCAATAATTTTGGCAAGGAAGCTTTCAGAACAATTATAGAGAACATCCCTAAAAAAAATAATTATCATTCCTTTTCTGGTTTCGAAGACGAGAAGTTCATTTCCTTTGTCAGCGAATACTGGTCATATCGTTTTTCTCCGCCCATTAGAATGGATAATGAACATTTTGTGATTGTTATGAAAGACTTGAATAATTCAGATATCGGGATTGCATATATTGTCAGTTGTGATAAAAATCAATTAAAAAGCATAGCTTCATATTATCTTAATTTTTCGCAATAGAGACATTAATCTTGTTGAAAGACTCCATTAATAATGGTTGTATTAGGGATATGTGCGGAAATCCACTACAAGGATTCTTATGGAACGATTAGGGCAAGGAAGCTTCCTTTGGTCGCTTCCTTGCCCAAACTGTTCTTAAAACACCTATAAATGATTGCAGGGATAGCCCGCTCAAATACCCCTATAATCATTGTTCCTCTTCGATTTTGTACAAGACTCCACGAGATTTTCTATTGCCCCAAATAGAATTGAATCTATAACCTGTTTTCAACATCGGGTCGTTCACATCCTTTTTAATGTGATAGAAATAAAATTTAGCCTTAGCTCCAAAGTATCTCTTTCCACTTTCAAAATAAAGTCCTTGGTATACTTTATCAAGATTAGCTTCCCCAAAAGTCTTGGCAAGCTTTTCTTCAGGGACAATGGACAAGGTATCTTTATCGCTCCAACTACCATCCTTTTTAACAGATTGAACAAAATAAAGGTCTCTGTCTTTGGAAAACAGAAAGTCGGCTTTACCGTTAGGGCTTTGGGCAAAAGCTCCAATAAAGCCCTCCTTTTTAGGTTCAGAGGAACAATTACATAAAAGCAAGGCCACGAAAGCCAAGCATAAAACATTTTTTTTCATAATGATAGATTAAGATAAGTAAGATGTACGGGGCAGGGTATAAAGATAAAAAAAGGGGGCAAAAGCCCCCAATGATCAGTTAACATAAGGGACGCTGACAGGCACTTCCACCACATGGCCATATTGATTTTTGATGAACAAGGTCAAAAAGAAACCATCCGTATCGTTTTCTATATAGAATCCATCGGTTATACTGCCACTGGTAACCAAAGACTCAAGAGGGCCGTATTCATTTTCAACATAGTACGTAAAAGTAAAAAGAAGTTGATCAGGCACTTTGACGGTATAGGCTTGTATTTGCTCATCAAAATCCACCTGCATCATCTCGAACACCTGTCCTTCAGTATCGGGAATAATTTCTAAAGAAAAACCCATTGAATTGGTTGAACCACCACCAGGAGTAACATTGGCAGGAACATCCAAATTCACGGAAAACCCGGGCAAACCAACATTAAATATTTGAGAATCCTCAGCAATGGTTCCCTGTTGGTTTTGCAAGGTAAAGGTAACCTCATGGTTGCCGGCAGATAGCGGATTATAGAACAAGGAAAATTCTTGTTGAGCAATAGTAAAGGGAACACCTTCCTCATAGGAAACACCAGCATATTCAATAGTACCACCACCATTAGAAGAGAAGCTGAGTATATAAGGAAATGAGGTAGTAGGACTTTCAGAGATAGTAGTAGTCATTTCAATTTTATTGTCGACAACCGTTTGGAAAGCCAAAGGAACAGTTTCAATGCTCAACTCATTTTTGATGACAGAGAAAGTAACATTATTGGTCAACTCCGCACCGAATTGATTTTTTAGCGTGAATACTATCTCCACATCATTTTCATAATTGGCAAGGGCTTCCCAAGTAAAAGCACCGGGCAACACATCATAAAAAACACCGGGGTTGATGGGCTGATTATTAAAGAACAAATCAATATCACCCTCCACCATCTCATATTTAAGCTGATATTGTCCCCCAGAACCCCCATTCTCAGAGACGGTAAAGAAAATATCGTTGGCATCACCAAAAGCCACCTCGTTTTTGTCACTTGTGGCAGAAAAAGAGACATCAATTTCCTCAATGGTAAAATTTAGGGTCTTTTCTACAATTTGATTATTACTATCCTTTACGCTTACTTTAATTGTCGCTTCGCCAAGGTCGGCAAATGAAGCTTCAAAGGAAAAAGTGCCCGGTTGGACCTCCTCATAGGTATCCAAGGCCACTTTTTGGTCAGATCCTGGCAAATACATATCGGCAGACCCCTGCGTAATGAAAATTGCCCTTTCAAAGCTGACATTATCATCCACTCCATTATTGAACAAACTGATGGTCAAAGGTACTCGGTCTTTGACCTTGGCCACGGAGAAGGGAGCAGAAAATTCGACCGTGAAATCGTTGTGCACGAAATTGTAGACCAAAAGGATATTTTCCTCCTTTCCCTCGCTATCCCGTACATATACCCTAACACTCTCTTCCCCGATAACCGAAGAACTGTAGGACATTGACGTTTCCAGAGCAGAAATGGGAAGATAGGAGCTTTTGGGGATGGGGTTACCATCAGCATCATAAAATTTACCACTCCCGGATTCCACCTCGTATTTGACCTCATAAACGACGGAGGACACGACTTTTTCAGGAATGACCCTTATGAGGGTTTCATTAAAGAGGTTGACGGTGGTAGTTTCAGCATGTGTTTCCGAAAGCGAAAAGGAAAAACTGGAAACCACCTCAGATTCCTTGGAACAAGAAACAAAGAGCACCAAGGCAAAAAGAATTGACGATAAAAGATTAATTGACTTCATAATAAAACAAAAAATTGATTAAAAGATTAAAGATTATTGGGTCAGCGAATAGCGAAGGCCAAGGCCGCCATAGATTAAATTGTTGCCCATATCGCTATTGAATTGGTAAATAAAATTGATAGGAACAAACAAGGAAATGGAGCTGCTTAAAAAGACATCATAATCAGCCCCTGCGGTCAAACCGTAGACAAAGCCACTCTCAGAGAGGATGACCGAACCATTGGACAGTTGTTGCTCACCATTGTTGATGCTTTCATAACCAAAGGAGATACCCGCACCAACAGCAAATGTCATCCCCGAAGAGGGACTTTGCATCAAAGCGGTATAATAGCCCGCATTGAGCAAATAGTTTTGGTAAGGGATTTCCAGATCCGCATCAAAAGGCTCATTGGCCAAAGTGGCCAAAGTGGCGATTTTGATAAAATCGGTACGGTTATGATAATGGTTAAAAGAAGCTTCAATCCCGAAGCCATCGGGCACATAGCCCCCGGAAACCCCGAAGGCCGATTTGCTCCTTTGGGCGTGTCCTGTAAAGGCAACGCCCAATAGGGCAATAAGGGTCAAAAAATTCAATTTGTTTTTCATCATAAGCATAAGAATTAAAAATTAGTATTTGGATTATTTATAATTCTGTAACCAATGGGCAATTCAAGGTTTCGTTCACCTTGCATCTCATTGATTTCAATATTTATCAGTTTATTCTTGTCAATGGACAATTTGTCAAACACATAGACGGCCTTGCGGGTGGAAAAGGCATCAATTCTATCGAAGGTCTGGTAATTGGAGTCTTCCAAAGATTTAATCTCAATGGCCTGATAGTTGGATTTTTTACTGGCTTTCTTGGCAATCTTGTTGAACTGGATAAAGTTCAGGTCGTAATCGACCGAGGATTTATTTTCGATGGTCACCACCATAAAGGTCTTATTGTTCCTATACCCGATATTGGACAGTTTAAGGAGCATATTGTTTTTGGTGCGGTAGATGTTTTTATAATAATCCTCTTGATCAATGAGATTTTTACAAAACTCCAGCTCCAGGTTTTTTTGTTCTTTGCTGGCCTTATAATAACTGTCCTCGGTAATCTTTACGCCCTCGGGATTTACAGTGCCATCCATGGCCATAACCGCATTTTTACCCTTGTTGGCTTCTCTATCGCTTAGATTACCGACCGCTTTAGAACCATCCAGAAAATATTCAAACTGCGAAGGATTCGGGGCATAGCGGACAATAAAGGAATAGACTGTTCCATCCTCGGTTATCACATGCAAGGTACTTTCCCCTTCTGAGGAAACGGCCTTGAGCACCCCGAACTTTTCTGCAGTCTGGGTGTTATAACCAAACTTGAAATCCCCATTGCCCGATAAAGCTTTGGAAATAGGAGAAGGGAAGAACAGGAACACATTTTTGTCCGTGGTGGCCTCAATGGCCTGTTTTTCTTGTTGGGCAAAAAGCCCAAGACTAAAAAAAGAAATAAAAAGAAATAGCTTGTTCATTATGATTTGGGTTTCAGGATTAATTTTGTATTGTTCAACAATGTGACGGTGGGCTGTTCCTGCTTCTTCTGGAATACCTTTTTGATTGTCGAGCCAACGGGAACACCGCCCACATCCACATCATCCACGGCATCTTTAGAGCTTTCGTCCACAACTTCACCAACCATTCTGGCCCCTTTGACATAAAGTCCCAAAGCACTATCCTCAGTATCGTAAGCAGAAATGCTAACAGGAACATGGTTGATGGAGGTTATGGTCAAGAGCACCCTATTGTTCTGAAAGGAAGGGAATGCATACACATAACTGTTCTGGTCAAATTCCATCCCTGCAATGGTGGCCTTTTGGGTAAGTCTCAATTTGACCCGCTCCCCTTGCTTTATGGTATGATCTCCATGGATAACCGCAAAAATGAAGGGGTCTGTTTGTGAAGTCGCAGCATCACTGGAAGATTGACTTTTAGGAGCAGCAGTAAAAAAGGCATCGAACTCTTTACCAACATTCTTGTTGACCTGAGCTTTGTTATTGTCGGGGGAAGCGGAATGACCACGGGCAGGAGCACCGCCAGCAGAAGAACGATGACCCACCTTTTGAGGATTAGCCCTTGGAGCATCCGCTCTTTTGTTCAGGTTCATCATGGAATCAATTTCCCTTTCCATAGCCTCCTCTTCGTCCTCATCCTCCTTAAAATCATCCAGATTAAATTCAATCGACGGGCTATCATCATTTTTAGAGTTATCGTCATAAGCTTCTAATTTTGAATTGTAATCCTCTATTTTGTCCCTGTTTTCAGGAGTTTCAAATTCTTCAAAATCTTCGTTTTCAGATCCATCCCCGCCCATGAACAATAGCGGAGAGGTCAGAATAAAAAGAACCCCAAGAACAATAACTATGCGCTGTTTGGGTTCCATGTTTTTAAATTTCTCTAATAGTTCATTCATCTTTTATTTGTTTTTTGGATATTTCTTTAAAATCTAGAATGAGGTAGCCGTAAGGATTCAAAGGATAGTTCTGGGAAACCTGTTTCAATTTCCCTGCAACTTTGAGCACATACCGTTTCGGCTCCTCTTGGTTGGCCTTGTTGATGGCTATAATGGCAGAGGCTTGAAAATTTCCATCCCCATCAATGACGATTTCAGAAGATGCTATGGATTGGCTCGATGTTGTCTGTATCATCCGGTTGTAATAACCACTTTGTTTATAATGGTTATAAAGACCTTTACCAGATTCATCAATGAGCCAGAGCGCCTTCTCAATTCTTTTTTTATAGTTCCATTGGTCATAGGCATAGAAATTATTGAGGAAGTGTTCAATGTGCGCTTTTTTTAAAATCTGTTTGATTTCCGCTTTTTCGATTTGTTCCAAAGGGAGCAACTTTTCGTTGGAGGAAATCCCATAGACAAATCGTTCCGCATTGGCAGCAGCTTTGTTGGACATATAGACCGAATACATGGCCACAGAGGCACACAATACGGTCATGGCCCAAACAATGAGATTATTGCGTTTCAGGTTTTTGTAAATGTCATGTTTAACTTCTTTCATAGGATTTGGGTTTAGGAGAATATCTTATAAACTAGATCGTAGGACTTTTTGAACAGGCGGAGTTTTAACCAAATCATGGTGCACAGAATAACTACATTGATTTGGGTACCAACAACTGGCATATCAAAATTTTCTTTGAAGAAATCGGTAACGAATGAGCCAAACCCAATGATCAAGAAAAATGGGAAAATCAACAGATAAATCGCGATATAAAGTTTAATCCATTTGTAGAAGAGATCCCGGAACTTTTCAAAAACGGCCAATACAATAGCAATGGCCCCAAGGACTTTTAGCAGACCTATAAAAAAGAAGCGTTCCAAGAGAAAGACACCGTATATAACGGTATCCACAATCCATGCGATTCCCTCCAAGAACATTAAAAATATATAGGTAGGGTCAGCAAAAATGTGCAAAGCTTCCGTTGCAAACTCCTTAAGCATTGCGGCGTAATCCAAAATACCCCCGTCACCGTCCTGTTCAATTTGTTCATTTTTGGGAAAATTATAGAGCGTGGGGGAAAATTCATTGTACGTTTGGTCAAGTCCCAATAGCAGCGAGTCTAAATAACCAAGTAGCTTATCATAAAAAATAAGAACCAAAACCATTGCAATAGAAGAGAGCAATTTCTTTTCATCAAAGGGAAGCTTGGCCTGTCCGAACGAAGTCATTCTACTGAACATACCAGTATAGACGTTCAACAGAAAAAAGATGATGGCCAAAACTTTGAGAGCATTGGTAATGTCATTTAAGTACAGTTTTTGGCTAAAGAAGTCTTGATACAGCTTTAAGATCACCTCATAAGAAATATCCATGACTATTTATTTTTGGAATTGGCAAAGTATTGTCGCAATGCTCTTTTTTCAGCTATTCGCAGATATTTTTTACGAGAAATGCGAGTATCTATCAGAGCCTCATTAAGTTCTTGTCTGGATTGTTTCAAAAGGGCAAGACGTTCAGCATCGTTCATTTTAAAAATACCACCACTTAAAAGGTCATTGGCAACTTTTAAGATTGTGTTTCCCCTTTCCATACCTCTAGAAAATTGACCTGAGATAATGCCCATTTCTTTGTCAGAGAACATATTGGTGGCCTGAATCTCTTTTAAAAAACTACCTGTGTTTTGCAATATCTGTGTGGTAACATTGGTCATATCGGTAATGTACCCAAAGGTCTGCAGCGCCGAATTGATGTCGTCATACATTTCTTTGGTCTCTTTCAAAAGCTTCACGGTCTTTGTGGTCTGTTCCACGGTTTTGACGCTCTGGGCAATCTGTTTTAAGAGGGAGGCGTTGGCCTGAGTATCATTGACCACCATTTGGCAAAACCCTTGATAGAAGGAGCCAAAAATGACCAGGGAGACGAGTAATTTGGTTTTCATGATTGTTTGACTTTATGGATTCAATTTATTTTTTGCATGTAATCGGTGATAGCAGCTTCCATATCTCCAGTAGCTTCAAAAAGTTCCATGATGGCGTTATAATCCTTCCCATCGGTCTGGTAGGCCAGGAAGCTTTCCCTGGATAGCTCCAACCGCATAATCCATATTTCTTTTCCGATAATGAGTGCAAACTCCGTATAGGGATTCTTGGCCTTTAGATTGGGGGTTATGGATTTTAATATGTTGTGCTGGTGTTCAGAAAGATTGAAACGGTCCACTATGGGTTGATAGCCCTTATCATTATGGAGGATATATAGTACTTGTGAATTTTCAATCATGGCATTGGTATCGGGCCCAACAGGCAATTGGTCAGGGGTTTGCAGCGCAGTTCCCACAGAAGCGGAATGTTTACGGTTGGTCTGGTAGTAATGGGTGACACGGTTTCGAATACCATTGTCCTTGATGAACTTGGCCAGCTCATCGTAAAAGACCACTCCGTCAATGCTCCTATCTTCCAAAACAACCTTGTTGACGGCCTCATTGCCCAGTTGTAACAAGAGCGACAATAAAA
This sequence comes from Flagellimonas amphidinii, assembly GCF_013090115.1. GTDB lineage: Bacteria > Bacteroidota > Bacteroidia > Flavobacteriales > Flavobacteriaceae > Flagellimonas > Flagellimonas amphidinii. Next base: position 114,429 of record NZ_JABFNN010000037.1, on the reverse strand, counting down.
TGACATTTTCGTTTGCTTTTTCGAACTCAAAAATTATCAAGTCCTTGTCTTCCATTTGATGGCTGAAATCCTCGGTATCATCGAACAAAAAACTGTATTCGCCCCTTACATAAGGTTCAGTGAGCAACAAAAGGGATTGGAGGTCAAAAAAGCGCTCATCGATATGGAGTTTCGACAATATATCCGTTTTGTTGACCTCCAAGAACTTATAAAAATTGGGAAAAGAATGCGCTTTGTCCACATTGGTATAATAGACATCCAAAAGTTTGTTGATAATGGTTCTTTGACCATTATCAATAAGTTTATCCGGTTGCCAGAGATTGAAAATAAATTCAGAGAGTGAGTTTTTCTTATCCACCCCCATTTGGGTAATATCAGTCACATGAAAGGGATTAAGTCCCAAGGGTTTTCCATGTTCATATGAGAAAAAAATGGATTTGTTCTCTGGAACGAGATAGGACAACTTTTTGAAGGAACCGCCAATATCAAAGATGACCAACTTTTTTCCCTGTTCGTTCAATTGCCGGAAGATGTGCTGAGAAAGAACAGACTTCCCTTCACCCGTGGGTGCAAAAACAAAAAAGTTCCATGCCTTAATCCTTTTTTTGGCTTCGTCCCTTATATCCCTTTTAATGGGAATATTGAAAATCCTATCAGAGAAAACCACCCCATCATCATCCGATTTATAAGAGGTAATGTTCAAAAAAAGCGTTAGGGCATTTTGCAGCTCTGTACGAAACAGATTATTGCTGTGCAATGTTGAGACATAGGGAAATAGCGATTTAACATAAACTTCCTGTATACCGCTTTTATGTGGATAGTGTGGTTTGAAATCCAAGGAACGATACACTGTGGAAATCAAGTTGCTGTTTTTTTCAAACGCCACATCCGTATCAGCATAAAAAATAATATTGCTGTGGCCCCGTACTATTTTTTTGCTTTCATCTTTCGAGAGTTCCTTGAGATAATCGGTCAAGTCCTCGGCAGCAGTTTCATTATCTGTACCAAAACCACTTGCCCCAATAAGATGTTCCCTTCTGGATTCAAGATGGCTCTTATGTTCCGAATGCTCATCGATGAAAATGACTTGATTATAGATATGGTCAAAAGGCATTTTAAACCCAAAATCATCAGAAGCACCCTTAAATATTTTGAACTTTTTACTACTGTAATCATTGTCCAGTTTGAAGATTTCCACATAATCGGGAAACTGCTTGATATTATTGATGGAATAGACCCCGACCTTTTTTTCACCGACAGCGATGGCATTAAAGCTCTGCCCCGAAGCCTTTATCGAAATATCCATATCCGTATCGACAAACCTTTCAGAGTCAAAACCGTTAAAATAGTTCTGAATGAGTGCTTCAATTTCTTCTTTATAAAGAGGTATTGCCTTAATGTATTTGGAACTGTTCAGGAATTCAACGGATTTTACCACTTCCCCTATAAAGGCATTATCGGCATCAAATTCCTCAACTATTTTTTTTGGGTTGGGAAAAGGCTTGAATGGGTTGGAAACCGCATTGGACTTTAAAGCGCTCTTGCCATGGTACCCAATAAAAAGATAGGAGGTATGGGCCATGAAGGGTCTGCCGGAAAAATGATTCTTGGTGGATCTCTGCAAAAAAGTTCTTTCCGGCAAATCATCACCGGTATACCTCTGTTTCAGGAAAATATCTTGTTTGTGCACAAAACTATGGGCGGGTAGATATTTGATGGTTCTATACCAGAAATCTTGCAGATTGACGTAATCCTCTTTCGACAAAGTGAAAATTTCAGGGAGTTCCAGGGCATAACAGAGAATGATATCCCCTGTATTGGAAAGGGTGATATTATCCTTGATGGATAAAATGGGATAATGGTCACTAAGATTGATTTTCTCCACGGTCTTCTAATTTTTTATATAAATCGTTAACTAAGATTTTGGGATAGTTCTGGATATTGAACTGTTCCAAGAGGTCTTTTTCATCTGCGTACTTTACGAGCATATAACTCACAGAGGCAGCAATGACAGATACTATAAAACTGCTGAAACCAACACCGTTGATAATGAGCGGGATTAATGAAAGGAAAACAAAGGCCCCGTATATGGCTAGATATTTAAGTTTGAAGCCCAATATCGTAGCTTGCCTTTCGAGGCCTTTTTCAACTTTTAAACGGTGTTCTTCAGTTTTACCTGAAGATTCCATGATTTAAAATGACAGGGACAGCAGATAGGTTACAATTCCTCCAATAATGGTCACACCACCAAAGAATAAGAAAACGCTGACCAAGAAACTCTTGTAGTCCCGATTCTCTCCCAGTAGTTTCCCAATGTTCAACAAAATGCCAACCAGAAAGATTATTGCAAGAATTACGGGTGCTGCCGCTTTGATTTCTTCCCAGAGGTCATCGACCAAGGCCTTGATTCCTAGATCAGCAGCAAAAATTTGTGTAGAGGATAGCAAACATGCCACCAAAAATAGACGAGTGTAGGGAGTTTTCCCTTTTGATAAAAACATAGATTATTTGTTTTTGGTTAATAAATAGAATTAAAAATTTCAATGTTTTTAGACGAATTATTTGACAATGTAAATGTAAGATCAACTTAGAAATATGCGTAATAAGTATATTTATAGTTCTTTAGCTTTCTTTAAAATTAAATGGAACAAACTCTGTATTTCACGATCGGTAGTGATATTTGTTTTCTGAAATTTTAAAGGTTCAAATACTGGCATTTTAATTTTTGCATCGTAATTGTTTCCCTTCTCATCAAAAACAAAGAACTCCCCGGCACTTCTTTTGAACATCTCGTGCGAGCGATGTTTTTTCTCATCTTTTTCAGATTCAGAAATACGACGGTCTGCACTACCCCACCCAGCTTTTTTACTGGTACTTTTGGTTTTTACCTTAACGGTTTCAAAATAACTTTCAAAAAACTTGGCTGTATCGGGGTCGTTGGTTTTACCAAAGAAGATAGTCGAAAGGTTCGCCAGTACCTCCTTCATTTTATCCACTCCCATCTGTACCTGGGCCTGCACCTTATCCTGTAGCATGTAAATAGTAGCGATATTGAAACTTCGCATGGTGGCGGGGACTTTTCCGATACGATTGATTTTCAAAGTGGGTGCTTCATCCAACATGAGATAGGTTGGGCTTTGGTCACGTTCACTCAATGACGTAATAATGGCCTGTGTAACTATGGAGAGAATCGGTGAATATATTTCATCATATTTTGGTTTGTTGACCAAACAGAGTACCGCCATATTATCTTGATTATTGATGTTGAGCGGTATGGTGTTCCTTTGCATGGTATAAAAGATATTTGGCACGGCCAGCACACGAAAAGCATTGGAAAGAGTGGCCTTTACCGCCGCCATTTGTTTTTCAGAATCCTTCCCGTCCAAAAAAGCCCTGGCATGAATACTGGCAACGGGACTTCGTTCAATAAACTCACACAGTTCATCGGCTTCTTTGGTCAATAGGATAGCGGCCAGATAGGAAAACGAACAGTACATGGGGTATTTATCCCTAAGCACATAAATAATACCTATAATGGCCCCTTCGGCAGCTTGTTCAAAAAAGTTGTCCCCTTTGCTATTATTGCCCAAAACATTTTGAACGATACATTTGGCCATGAGGGAAATATCCTCATCAGTCTTTAGTATGGATATATCTATGGGGTTGATATGGATGGATTTATCGGGTTCATGGGGAGCAAATGCATGGACAGTCAAGTTACTTTCCCTATAAAACCATTGTACCACTTCCACCAGTTCAAAATCCTTATAGTCATAAATTAGACCAGGAATATTTCGCAAGCCCATCCAATGCAATATCCAACCTGCCACGGATACGGTCTTTCCACTTCCAGCAGCACCTTGGACGCTCACCCCTCTTTTGATGTTTACCGTCATCTTTCCTTTGTTATAGGGGATTTCGACATCAAAAACATTGGTAAGCTTGGTCTTTTTGTTGGGATTGATGGAGTAGAATACAGCCAAAACAAACAAGCTTAACAGGAAACTAGGGGCAACATAGAGCACCAAAAAGTAAGAAATGGGCAATTGGCTGGACATTTGGGCAACCCCAAAATAAATCAAGACATACACTAATACAGGAGCTATGGCCTTAATCTCTGGCCTTGGTAGATGAAACGCAATTCCCATGAGTAGGGCAGCAACAAGGTTGATGACAACAATTATTTGCTGTGTTTGTTCTGAAGCGGCTAAAAAAGCATCAATAATTTTCATATTCCCATTCCTTTTGATACGGTTTTTGCGGCCATGGATATAGCCTGTTTTGCCACCTGAACACCTGCGGTCACAGGATTGGTATAAGCGGCAGCACCCATCTTGGCCACTATAGCTTCAATGGCCTTGGTTTCCAATTTACCGACAAGCTTTTTTGGTATTTTACGGGGGTCTGTAACTACAATACTCATCTGCCTTTGCAAGGTTTTGTCGGCAATCATTTCCGACATGGCTCGTTTATAGGCCATTTTGGCAAAAACCTTCGGATTGGTCAAATGCAATAAATTGCCCATCGTGCGGATGTCCTTGGCTTCCTTATAATAGTTATAGCTTTTCGTATAGTCCCTTTTGTACTGGAATTTTTCATCGAACAAAGACTCGCACTTGCCCACAAATTCGTCCCTATTAAAACCAATCTTCACCTCTTTCCCGTTAAGCTTGTTCTTGCTCTGTCTATGGTTGGCCATGGGTGACAATCGAATTTGTTGGGACTTGTCCATTCTGCTCACGATAATATGGGCGTGAAGGTTCTTGCCGTCCTTTAAATTACCTTCCTTGATGATGGTGCCCTCGGCGTTACGTTTAAAGTTTTTGTCCAAAAAATCAATCCTTCTATGCAAGTCTTTAATTTGCTTTGGATTGGCATCTTTTCCAATCTTGGATTTCAATTGGTATATTTTCTTTTCAACGGCCTTATTGTGCTGCATTTCCTTTTCATAGCGCCTTTCATTGTGTTTATAGGTGCGCTCATGTTCTATTTTGGCATAATAGAGAATATCATCCCCAGTAAGCGGCCTGCCATCCGAAAATTCACGATTGAAGTTTTCGGCGTATTTATCCATTACATCTTTGATATACTCTTGAAATAGTCTTTCATCGGAAATTTCCCCATCATGGCCTTTAGCTTCCATAATTCCCTTCAAATGTTCAAGCTCTGCTTTGGAAGGATTTACGGTAAGCATATAAAACTTCGTTTCTTCGCTTGACAGCTTGCCTTTATTGTTGTCAATTTCCCGCTCTACCACAGCAGCAGAAAAATGTTCCCCATCATGATTAAAGAAGTGTTCGTGTTCCATTTCGGGCACATCCCTGTTTTCCTTGTCGAGATATTCAACTAAATCCCCACAGGAGCCTTGGTTCTTTCCAAGGGTATGTTTGGGATTGTGAATCTTAACTACCATCTACGAGATTTTTAATTTTGTCTATATCTTTTTGAAATAGGTTACAGACAAATCTTGGCCCAGAAATAGACTTGCTCGGCTTAATATTATCCAACAAAAATTTGAGCTGTTCCAAGTAGGTGTCACGCTCAATTTTGGACCTTTCCAACTCATCCAGAATCCGCTCATTATCTACATTGGAAAGTTGGTTTTTTTCAACCTTGATATCAGTGTTTGGAACAGGGGTAATTTCTTCTTTTTTTTTGGTGAAGTTTTCAGGAATTTTGAGACTTGGTTTTTCGGGTTCTGGTATCGAAAATCCCTCTTTCTTTTGCAAGCCTATTTCTCCTGGTTTAAGAACATCCAACATTTCAAAGGTACGGGTGTGCAACTCTATCATTTTACGAAAGGATTTATCCATTGGAATAAAAAAATCCTGCTCCCTCTTCTTTAAAAATGACACCATTCTCCTATCAAGGTTCTTGATTAAATCGGTAATGTTTGGATTGATGTCCGTGAAAATATCCACCCCTGTTTTGTGGACAAAATAAATCATCTGAGAAGCAAACTGTGTTTCAGAAACCTCACTGTTCCCCGCCATTATCTTAATCTTTTGTTTGGCTGGATGGCTTACCCTAATGTTATAATATTTATCCTTCAATGTGGCACAAACTGTGGCGTGAAAATAGGTTTAACCTATTATAAATCAGCATGTAAATTGATGAATACCACTTTTGAGTTGATAGATGTGGAGCAAAAAAATCAACATGCCACGTAAATTTGCAGTAGAGAAAACCTTTAAAATGGGGACTTCAAAAAAAACAGAGGGAGAAAATCACCACAAAGCAAATCAGGGGTTCCCTGATTCCATCTCGCTTTCCTATTTTCTCCCTCACTACGTTCGCAGAAAAAGGAAATTTACACCGTCAATTTTCTTTGGCCGGAATGTAGTTTTTTCAACACTCGTTTTGATTGTGGGCATACAATATGGGACAGCTCAAAACAAAACAGAAACAGAGAAAAAATTTATCGTTGTACTTGATGCTGGACATGGTGGACATGATACCGGGGCCATTCATACAGATGGGTATTATGAGAAGGAAATAAATCTGTTGGTAGCGAAGTACACGAAAATATATTTGGAAAAATTTGCTCCAGCAATAAAGTGTGTGCTCACCCGAAACGATGATACTTTTTTGCCCTTGAAAAGACGTTCCCTGTATGCCAAATATCTGCATGCGGATTTGTTCGTTTCGATACATTGCAACCACAATCCAAATAGAAGTGCGGAAGGCATGGAGATCTACATACAAAATACCTCTAAAAAAGAGGCTCAGCCGAACCTCAGAAAAGCGGTTAGGTTTGGTTTGATTTTGGACAGGGTGATCGAGGACAAATTGAACTACAAATCAAGGGGGGTTTTAAGGGAAAATTTTCAAGTACTACGAGAATCGATTTCACATACTCCAAGTGTCCTGGTCGAATTGGGTTTTTTCTCAAATGCCAATGAGTCAGATTACCTGATCTCAAAGAAAGGAATCAAGGGATTATCTTTGACACTAACCAAAAGTATCATTGAATATTTTGAACATATATGAAAGGTTTTCTTAAGCTTGCGCAACCAATAATCAAAAGAACAAGAATTGATAGAATTAGTTTTTTCATTAAGTATGCCAATTAGACTTATCCTTTTTTTGAACTTTAGTTTAATTCAACTTTTTATAGCCTGCTTTCACTGCAGATTAAATGTAATTGGAAATGTACCTTTTGAATTCTCATAAATTCCATTTATTTTTTTTGGCAACCACAAAGGTCCAGTTTTGATTAGTCGAACGGCTTCTTCCCCAATACCATAACCTGGATCGTTTTCTGCAAAAAAATTCTTCATTTCAAGGTTTTCATCAACTGTGAAATGAACATAAACCTTTCCCGTTACACCATTCAGTTGCGCTTCTTCTGGGTATTGGAATTGTATTCGAATATGTTTTAGAAGCCCTTCATTTCCACCCAGTATCATGCGCTTGTGGTTTTCCGAATCATTTAATAGTTCATTTGGTTGTTCTGATGAAGCATCCTCATTTGTTGTATAATAAATCAATTCGTTTAAAGTATGGTCAAATTTATGGATTAATGTTCCATGCTTGTTGGTATAACTCCAAACACCAACTTTATGTCCTTTTTCATAATGTCCAATACTACTAGGTATGCCAGAGTCCCAGTAATAATATAACCATTCTCCATTTTTCTTGCCTTTTGAGAATCTTCCCTTTTCCAGGATTCTTCCATCTCCGACATATCGTGTCCAGATACTATCCTTCAGTCCATTTTCAAAGCTACCAATCTTAGAAATTGAACCATCCCAAAAATAGTATTTCCAAACACCATCTTTTTTATCGTCCTTGTACTGTCCAGAAATTCTGGGGAGTTTCCTCTTGAAATATTTTTTATAGGGACCGTGCTTTATGTTCTTATCAGTTTTTAAAACATGGTAGACTTCATTTTTCTGGCGATTCTTTTCTTCAATTATTTCTTGAGAAATAATATTTGAAATTGTTAAAGTGAAAAGTATGGTATAAAGTTTCTTCATCGTTTTTTTGAACTTTTTGTTTCATACCGATTACTGGAATGACGTATCAATATAATACATCAGTAAAACCAAAAGAATCAGAAGTACCATACCAATATATATTGGGATACTGTCTTTGTGGTGCTTCCAAATCATCTTTCTTAATTTTTCATTATCGAACCACATGCAATCGTTTTTTTGAACTTTGTATTGACCCAGTTTTTTAAAGTACTGTATTTTTATTTGTTTTTCGGTTTAGCTCTTCTATTCATTTTTTTAATGTCCCTCTTTTCAAGTCTTAAAGCCTTTTTATCCCTTTTTTGTTTGTCATTTTGGGTCAGAAAATGAATAGCTAGAACAATTTGGACATTTCGGTCTTCCAAATTCCAATTTTGAGGATATTCTATGATATTCCAGACCAGAAATTTCCCAGATTCAAAAGACCCAACGTTTTCTAGTTTCTCAGCATATCCTTCTAAATATGGATTTGACTGCCCCACTTTTTTTAAGAAACCCATGAAATTTTCATTTTGGCTAAAGCATATGCTTTCATATTCATACTTCGGTTCAATTGTTCTCCAAGTCTTGCAAAGAGTCCATATTTTATGAAAGGTTGAATAGGATATTTTTGAATATAATTTTTTCTGTTTTCGCCAACCTATTTTTTCTTGGACATAAGTTTGTTTCCAATCTGCCAGGTCAGGCAATGATAATTTTAAGCAATTCCCAAATTTGGTCTTATCTACAATACCGCAGAGTTCACGTTGAAAAAAGTTCGTTATTGTATTCAAGTCCTTAATCTCGGTATCAGAGAAATATTCGTTTAAGTCAACTTTGGAATCTTGTCCAATACAAATTCCAAAACTTAGAAGACATATTAAAAGTATATTATATTTGACTGGGTTAGATCGAACCAAAATTGTCTTTACGTTTATTTGAACTTTCCAAAGTCAGTATTATTAATTCTCTCAAATTCTATTTATTGCAATACTTTTTTACAGCATCCAAAACCATCCAACTTTTATCTCCCAAAGCAACAGCTTTGTTCAAATCTTCACATACTTTTTGTAGCTCCGACTCTGGGATTTTGGCTTCTTTAGATGCAATGATTTGAACATCTTTATTTTTTGAAAGAGTCCTGCTATCGGCAAATTCATACTTACGAATTATTGCAAAGGCACGATTTGAATATGCGTTTGTAAAATAAGGCTCAATTTCAAGGGTCTTATTGAAATCCTTTATCGCTTCGTTAAATTCAAAATTGTTTAGTTTCGCCGTTGCCCTGGCAAAATATCCATCCGCCCAATTCCCATTCAGCTCTATGCACTTTGTATATTTTTTTATTGCAGATTTAAAATTGCCTTGTTTGTAGTAGGATTGTGCCTGATTATACAACTCTAATATCTTGCCATCTACTTTTTCTTTCTGGTACACCCCATTTTTATAGTGGTTTTTACCTTTGAGTTCTCCAGTGGAATAATATGAAATGGATTCTCCATCCATTTTACCGTTAACAAATGTTGAACGTTGTTTTAGTTTTCCATTAGGATGATACATTTCCCATATTCCAATCTCCTTTCCATCTCGAAATTCTCCCTTTTGCATGAGGGTTCCGTCTTCATAAAACCGCTTTTCAATTCCATCACTAATTCCATTCTCATATTCGATTTCATCTGAGACATTTCCATTCAAATGGTACATTAATCGCCTGCCTTTCAGTCGGCCATTAAATAAAATTCCTTCTCCCTGCTTTTTGCCGTTTAGGTAATAGTCAATGAAAGGCCCTGAATATGGAACAACTTCGTCCTTATAGAACCAGGTTCCATTTTTTTGGGTCATCAACTTGGTGGATGGTATGGCCAAGAGGCTATCAGGTCTTTGAGCGTAGGACTTTGTGAACACGAAGATTATCTCATCCAAATTTTTGAACCCGGTTGAGTCTATAATGCTTTTGTCCTTAACAACATCTATTCTTTCTATCTCATCTTGGGACAAGGTTCCAAACCCCTCTTTTGGCTCCTCGATAACAGGAATGGAGTCCACAATGTAAAGGACATTTTTGCCTTCATTTTGACCAAACCCAATGAATGAACATAAGGTCAATATTGAAATTAAGAGATTTACTTTCATTCTAATTTTATCGTTTTTTGCAACTAGTATTTGCACCTTGCTCTTATCCTTTATTTAGACTTTTGGCTTATTATTGTTTCTGCCCGTGGGGCTTGTTCCCTATCATAATTTTCAAGTTCAATGGTATGGGTGTGGGTTTTAGTTTGTAATACCAGTTTTCCTTTACCTCTTTTCCAGTGACCAACACCATGACCAGAAATTAAATCAATTACCGATGTGATCATTCCAGTGAACCAAGGTATGCGGCCTTTAATAAATCTGGCGCTCGTGATATGGGAGAATTTTGTCTTTTCAATTACAGGCGTTCCAGAATTTAACACCTCCAATTCTTGTTCATAAAAAACAATTTCAATCCTTGGTATAGCCTGTAAAATCAATATTTCTTGAATCATCGTTTGTTTGAACTTTTATTTCTTCAGTACTTCCTTCCACATTCCTGATTCAGCAAACTCTTTTATCGTTTGATTGCGTTTTTTAAGTAATGTCTTCATATATTTTTCCAAAAACAAACTATCGGCAAGGTTTCCCAATAATCCAAGTGGTGACTTATATTCAAAATAATCAATCATTAAGGTGCCGTAATCAGACTTTTTAAAATAATGCTGATGCCTAAAACTTTTAAAGGCACCTTTCTCCATTTCATCTACAAAGTATTCGGGTCTTTCAAATTCGACAATTTTTGAAGTCAGGGTTTGGTAGAATCCAAAATGTTTAGCTCGCCACGTCACCCATTCACCCTTGCCAATGAGACCGGAAGTTTTGCCTTTTATTGCTTCTTCTTTTGTCTGTTCGGTCGAAATTTTATGCAAATCAATACTTCTGGATAAATCAAAAACGATTTCTTTCTCGGCTTTGATTTCAGTTTTCAATTCAATCTTCGGCATTGTTCATTTAAGTTTAGATTTCCTTGGGCCTAATACTCTCTATACTATACTCAAAACGCAAAACCCTTAAATTCCATAAAGTTAGCGTTTGTATGGCAGTTATTTTTCCATTCTCGCCAGTTACTACCAGTTTATCTTTAAATGATTTGATGAATTTTGCCCATAGTTCTCCTTTTGAGTCTTCTAACAAAAAGTAAAATCCACTATCGCCAATTTTTTGTCCCGTTGACTCCAAGATTAGGTCACCTTTCTCACCGACTCTAGGAGTTAAAATGACTGTTGCACTTCCATTTGGTAAAGGAAAAATTGCTTTTATACACGCCTGACCCGAAGGGAGGGTACAAGTTTCATATACTCCTGAATATACTACTTGCCCAGTTGCCTTAAATGATCTGAGCCAGATTGTCCGCTTTAGTTTATTCGTTTTTTGATCGAGTAAATGGATTATTTCGCTTTTCAATCCTTTAGAATCCGCAATGTTTTGAATAGGAACATTTAATTGCTCTATTCTTTTACTGAAAATTATTCTCAATAGAACACCAAAAATTTTGAAGAACGGATTCCACTTGACTTTTAATTGAAGGTCATAATTGGATGTGTTTTCATAAAAATCAATTACACTTTGGGACAGGGCTGCCAATTCGTTTTCAGGTAAATTTAGTTGGTGTATTGATTGAATCAATCCCTTTGCTTCTGTTTGGTCATCAACAACCAAATTTTCACTTTCCGCTAATTGACTGATAAATTTGTGACCAATACCATTTGTTCCCCCAAAAGGGCCGAGTAGCCATTGGTGATTTATTCTGTCAATTCTATGGCCACAAAGAATAACCCATTGCTGTGTGATCCAATCTTGAAAAGTTTGTTTTTTATGCGGTGTTCCCATTTACCCTAAAATTCTTTAAGTTTTGGGAATATAATTCGATTGGCCCTTCCAAGTACCAAATTCGGCAATAGGTTTAAACCTTAGTGTCGTGAATTCAAAGTGAAAGTCTTTTCGTTCTCTTTCTTTCATTGCAGCATTGTGTCTTTTTGGTTTTTCCACGGCACTATGTCCATGAACCATGTCGGTCATTTCTTTCTCCGTTTTCCAAATTGAAAAAGTAGAGACCGTATTTGGAAACTTCACTGATGCTAAGGAAAGTGTAGTTCCTGGATGGTCTCTTACCAGTTTTTCCACGGGCCTTCCCCAATGAATAAATCGTGGTACGGAAAAAGGCTTCATTCTTGCTATGGTCACTGCAACCACGGGAGAATTTGGGCTTTCCAATTTATCTTTGTGATGTGGGATTTGGAATCCACTGAATTTTCCCCATTCCCTTATAAAAGTCAATCGTACATGCCAACCTTTTGCCAAGATTTTTCCAAAACTGGTTTGTTCCAAATAGTTTTGAAGTGCAATTTCATTTTCCCATTGTGCAAAAACCGCTACTTGTCCTATTAAAACTCTGGAGATGGAAATGATTGGGGAACCCAAGGTCATCACGGTCATATATTCAGAGTGAATCAGTCCTTTGGTATTTTTGGAAATAGGACTAGAGAATATTCCACCTATCGCTTCAAAAAAGGTAATCTCGGCCAAATGATAAGAGAATATGCTCACTTTTTATTGGTTGGATTAAAACTTGTATGGTTTATTTGAACTTAAGAAACTAGATCAGTCTCCATTGAACACAAAGTTGTCAAGGTTTTCGATTTTTGCTCTTGATTATCTTTTTAGGCTTAAAATACCTATACAGCAGAATAGAGACTATAGCAACAAATAATAAAATTATCGAAGTTAAAATTGCTGTTATTTCGCTTTGAATTTCCATGGTTTCAATCGTTTTTCTGAACTTTTATTCTGTTCAAGCTTAAATTAGTTCCTTTCATTTGGAAAAAGGAACTTCGGTTTATACTCTTTCCTTACACAATAATCAATTAAGGCATTTCTAGTTAAATAGCGTGTAACTCCCACATTAGGTACAATATACTCTTTACTCATAGTTAATTCTCCTTTTCCAATTTCTTGGTGTAGCATGTTCTTGGTCTCTTCAATTTTCCTAGTCATTTTAACAAAATGAGCTTCAATCCCTGGTGGCTCATAATCATGCCATAAAAAAGCCACCTCATACACCATCCATTCATTTCGTTTATCTTCTTCCATATAGTCAACTTTAGAAAGGTCATTATTATTTATTACCGTATTGGTTATGCTTCCGGAATTATCTCCACCAATGGCTGTAATATTGCCAGAATTACTCGTTTTCTTTAAGGAAAAACTTCTATCTGACTTTTCTTTTCTTTTTGAATATTCTAACCAAGCGATTACTACGCCTACCACAGCTGTTATTGCGGCAATTAATGCAATGATATCCGAAGTGTCCATATTGTATGCAATATCAATAATCGTTTATTTGAACTTTATTGATTTAAATATTGATCGTACATTATCATGGCTTTCTTAATGTCTTCCTCTATCAAATAGTCTGAATTGTTTTCGTTTGACCGGCTCAACTTGACGTCCATATTTCGGTAACTCTTTTGTGCGCCACCAACCAACTTGATGGCAGAATTAAGTTCATTTAAACTAGCAATCAAATGATGTTTAGCATCGATTGTCCATATCACTTCATGAAGCAAAACAGTCTCGTTTTTTGTAAATTTTCCATTTAGAATGCTGGCAATTTCGTTGACTATTTGACTCTTCATATGTGAATCGTTTTTCTGAACTTCTATTTTACTCATGTTTTATCGGAAGTCCGGCGGGAGCGGGAGGTGGAGGGATAAAGCTACTATCTTTTCTTTCCAATTTGCTTGCATCTCCATCTATATTCTCAATATTGACATTCCTTCGAAATTCAATACTTGAAATTTTTGAATCCCCATTTTCATCAACCAATTCAATTTGAATCTGGAAAAGGTATTCAAATTCTTCTTCGGATTTTCTAAAATATGTTCTTTGATACCACAGAAAATCTTTCTCTTTGTTCGAAATGAATCCAGGGATGCCTTCATCAAAAGGAAAATTTTCTGAAATGTAGTTGCACTCCTTTTGAAGAAGAGCATGATTTATTTTTGAGTTTTTGGACAGGTATTCTATTATTCTATCTGGCTTGTTCATTTCCATCCATGCAAGTGCTGATACTGCTGTGTTCAATTTTTCAATTTCTTCACTTCCTCTATCAATCACGAAAACTTGACAGTAAGATTTGATGGTGAAATTTAGCAATGCTATTAAAAAAAGAATTCTCATTTCTTTGGCTTTATTTTTATCTGTTAAATCCCAAATTTACCTTTTCCAGAAAATGATTTAATTTCATCTTTATATTCATATTGATACATTTCATTGGTCAGGTAAGAATACCAATTCCAAAATTTTAAGGGATTTCGTTTAAATGTCCTAAACAGGACTAAATCCCTATACTGTGGATGAGCTGTCCTAAAATGGGAAAATTGTATTTCCATTATCTCAATATCTCTTCCTTTCGTTGGCATAGTCGTAAATTCAAATTCAGCACGATTGGTTTGATACAAATATGTCTGAAACATATTAATGAATCCTGAAGAAACGTTTCCCAGTACAATAACTGAAATTACTAAGATTGATATTTTCAAATATCCTGCTTTCATCGTTTTTTTGAACTTTAAATTTATAGATGCTTTCTCTTATAGATTAGAACGTAATTCAGTCTATCTGCTATCACCATTGAGTCTTTTTCAAAAAATAGAATACGCTTCTTGACCGGTTTTTGATAGTATTTTCCATCTTTTCTTTTTTCTACAATCTTCTTTAGATATTCCCAGGCCGGATTATCTGGAGATATTATCAATTCAAGATTAATTTCTTCCTTTTCTTTATCAAAGAACCAAGTACCATTGGAAACATTTAAGGGATTATAACTTTTGTAGCTCATATTAGAGTTAAAGATATAGTTGTCCCTATTTACTTTCTCTATTGATTCTTTGCCCAAGACTCTAATAGGTATTTCTACGAGAACATTCCCTTTTTCATCCTGAAGATTGATGAATTCCCACTTGCCAATAAGTTCAGATTCACTTAACTCTTGACCAAGAACAATTTGAATTGAAAGAAACGCAAATAGCAATAATAAGTTACTGTTTATTCTCATTTAAAATCGTTTATTTGAACTTTGTAAAGTTTTACCAAATTCAAGATTTTTAAATTTTAATTATTTCATAGTTACCCCTCAGGTTCTAATATCAACGTTATTTTATTGAAATCCGCAGCGGTATTGATTACTTTTCTAAATTTCACAAATATCGATGGAGCAACAATATTGGTTCTATAATGTTCGTCTGCGGTAATGCTTAAAACATTGTCCTTTAATTCATAAAATGAGGTAAACGAAAAGAGTTCTTCTCCATTCTCATCATACTTGTTTTCTATATTGAGTTCATCCAGATTGACCACCCTGTAGCCTTTAGGCAAGGTAATGTTAAGTGTTCGGTAATAGCTTCTAGTATGCTCATTCTCCAATGGAAGCACACGTTTTTTCTCTTGGTACATCTCTATTTGAGGGCCTATTAGTTCCCCTAGTTTAAATAAGTATTTTCGTCCAGCCTTTTCAACAAAAGCATCAGACTTTAAGTCTATTATAAACCCTATCGGCTTTATCCCAAAAAGGTCTGGGCTTTCATTGACCAATTCCATTTTTTTTACTTCGATATTCTCATTCATGGTTTTTGCCAATCCCTCCATCATTTCACTCCTGTTATCTCCAATTATCTGATTCATATACGGATGGAACGGCATTGCATAGTAACCCGAAAAAGAACGCTGTAACTTTATCGAGTTATAGGTTAAATCCTCTTGGTCGAACTGGACATCAATTATCATTTTATCAATGGTTTTATCAGCACTTAATGGCTCAATATATTTTATTTTCCCTATAGCAGATTTAAAAGACCCAACACTTACCTCCTTTATGAAAAGACCATAGTTATCCGTTAAAAAGGCTGGTGGATAACCATATCTGGATTGCATATCTGTGGGTGAAAGGTAAGTTTTCAGGTCAGGAAAATAAATCAAGAAATCCTTCAAAAAATTGTGGGCTTCAAAATCTTTATCAAATTTTAAAGTTTTACGATTAGATGTTATAACGATTTCATGAGCTATTTGAAGGTGCCTCAAAAGAGCGACATAAAGCTTTATCATTCCAGTGGAACTTGCAACCTTCTTTTCAAGAATTTCCTCTAGATTCTTAAGGTTCTCACCTCCAGACTCCGATAAGATAAAACCAGATTTGATTAAATTATCAATACTCCGGATTTTGGATTCTAAATCATTATTGTTTTTAGATGAAGAGGCTGCAAACTCCTGAATTTGAGAGCTTGCTTTCTTGCTTGGTTCGGTATAGTAATAGTTATAAATATTCTGAGCAACTTTTCCATAGGAGGATAAGTCGCTTTTATTGGTTTTTAGATTTTTGTCAAGCTTATAAATCAAATAACCGCGAGAAGCAGCGTAAGGGGCTTGTTCCTCCTTCTGCAACCCTGCTAAACTTTCCAAGCTTAACTTCCAATGCAGTCTATTTTTTGACAATGTGTCCTTAACAACATCTGGCAATCCATTATAGCTTTTGAATTGAAATACTAGGTTTGATGGAGAGTATAAGTCAAAATCAACATTTTTTTTATCAAAATCTGATTGTAGCCGAAATGCTATTCCATTGTAGCTGGGTTTTTTCTTCTCTACATAAAAGTATTCAATGACACTACCTTTTTCCACTCCTTCAAAAGCAAAATATTTGTAGTGCTTCCCCGTTTCTTCGTCTTGGGCGGTCAATATTTTTGATTCGTCCAAGTCAATGATTTTTCCATTCTTGGTAATTACCCTTGCCTTGTTTTCAAGCAGCTCAGAATTTGTGGAATAAGGCAAATATATTTTATTATATGCCTCAATTTTCTCATTGCTGTTTAACCAAAATGCCTTGTGTTCTAGATAATGCTCAGTAAATGCGTTATCCGAATAGGCAAATTCTGTAATGTATTTTTCCTTTAAAGCCATCATCGGCTCTTCACTGTCAACAGGTAATTTGTAGTTAGGGGTTTTATCCCAATTGTAACTTGACACATAAAGGTTGTCTTGACCATAAATCGAATAGGATAAAAAAATAATAACCAGAAAATAGAGATTTCTCATATGGGTTTTGGAAGTTATATTATTGTTTCTTTAATACAACAACTTCTTTAAGTTGCCGCTCAATTTTTTTGGCGAGTTGATTTACCTTTTTTTGAGCATCTGAATCAAAAACCAATGTATTAAGCCGAAAGTTACGTTTATATATTATTTGATTTGAACGAAGTTCATAAGCAATGCCATAATCAAAGTATTGATTAGATAGATTTATGCCTTCAGGTAAATAATCAACTATGTAGCCCTCAGGAACATTAAATACGTATTCATACTCACCTGAATCTAAATATCTGTGTTCCAATGGAACAGTTCGATCATTATCCGTTTTTAAGTTAGATACAACAGTCCTGCCCAGATTCAAGTTAATGTAGATTTCATCCCCCAAAGTCTTGGCATAATTGGGCACATTAAAATCATATTCTACAATGAGGTTTTTATCATAACTGTATTTGTTTGTCTCAGTAAAATTGGATATTTGGAAACTATTGTTCCCCTTTTGAAAACCCGAGTTGTATATATCGAGGATTTTTGTTTTAGTATTGTTCTTTTCCAAGCGATAGAAGAGATCTATTTTCCCATAACCAGATAATTCAGATCTTGATTTTCCTTTCAAATTATTACCCTCCAGCTCAATAACAGAATGGTCTTTATAGATATTTTTTGATGGATCAATAATTGGGACTTTTTTTATCATAAATGAATCTCTTCCCATTGAGACCAATGCCTCCTTCCCTTGAATAAACGATGTAGGCATTTCCATAGGGTTGAACCTTCCTGTAGCATCCAAAAAATAAGACTTCCCTTGATACTCATAATGTAAAATCATATGATTATCTACTGATGGAGTCGGAACATTCTTATAGCTATATGGGATACTTCTTGTGCCAATCCAAGCTAGGTTTCCTTTGATATTAGCTATATCGAGCATTTTTAATAATAGACTGGAATTGTCTTTACAATCACCATACTTTTTATGAAATACTTCATTAGCTTCCCTCGGAACGAATCCACCCAAGGCATATTCGAAAGCTATGTATTTTACATTTTCTTGTACCCAATAATAAATAGCTCTTACCTTTTCAAGCTCATTTTCTTTGTCAGCCGTTAGATTTTCCACAAGCTGTACCAATTCTTTTGGCGCAGGCTCGTTATTCAAGTTTTCTACAAGGGAAAAATACCACCTGTATAAATCGGACACATCTTCAAGAAGCTTGACAGTTTTTCCATTGGTTTGATATGAAACAATTATTGGGATGATATGTGGTAAAATACTTTTATAATCGGGTGCTTTTTCCTCATACTTGAATTCATTAATGTTTTTGAGTTGCCAAGTATATATATTCTGTTTTCTAGTCTTTTTTACGGTGAATTCAACTTGGACACCCTCCATGTTAACCTCTTGAAATCTAAGGTTAATGGCATTGTCCGAAATGATAGTGAATTTGTTATTTTCAATAGGATAAAAGTTTCCTAAATAGAAGGCACTTAGAAAACGTGGGTTTTTTATTATTTGCTTATAAGTTAGTCTGGTTTTTGCTCCTTGCTCTAAACTGGGGAAAATAAAATTGATTGATTTTACATCATCGTGAAATGATCCATCCAATTCATCCTTATCCCTAAAATCGGAAACTTTTAGCTCTTCATACTTATTGTTCCTTATCACAAATGAAGAGGCCTCTATTTTTTCCAACTCGTAAAAAGAGGAATAGCTTAAAGATTGTTTTGCATCATTTTTAGCACTGTCATACAAGAATATGTCTTCTTCTAAAGACTCTTTGGATATTTTAAACTTTCCCTTGTCAAGACCAATACTCAAAACTGTCTCTTGGTTCAATCTAACAGATTGGGAGTTCGGATATTGCTCCTTATACTTTTTATAGTCAGTCGAAATTTGTGAATATGAAGTATATCCAAGCAGGAGCAAGAAAAGTGTTGTTATTCTCAGACCCATTCTATTTGGAGGTAGATGAAATAATATCGCCATCAAAGTAAACTTCTTCAAGTATTAATTTCCCGTTTTCATCATACTTTTTGGAAACACCTTCTTTGATGTTATGCAAATAGGTTTCTTCCTTTTTCAAATTACCATTCTCATAATACTCCCTTACAACGCCATTTAAATTGCCCAATTGATACTGACGTTCTTTTTTTATGTTTCCATTTGAAAAGTATTCCACTCTTTTTCCATCAATTTCTCCCTTAGCGTAATGTATCTCTTCAAGCAATTGACCTGAATAGTAATATTCTTTGTACACATTAATCAGGTTCCCATTTTTATACTCAATATCCCTTGACACCTTCCCATTATCATAGTAAGTCAACATTTTACCTGTTTCGTTCTCAATGGGAATCATTGGTAGCTCTTTAGAGTTTTCATCCAAGTAGCTGTAACCTTTTAGGCGCCCATTATCGTAAAATCTAACAAGTTGTAACTTTCCTGCTGGGCAATAAGTCTCTCTTCTACCATGTCGCTCATCATCATAAAATTCCCCCTTATTTTTTATGGTGCCATTTTTATAATAGCCGATAACATCCTTTTGGAGCTTTCCTGAGCTATAATGATTTTTGGTGTCCAGTGTTCCATCTTCATAATAATAAATGTAATCTCCCTCTAATTCTCCATATACATAATTTGCCACGGTCTCGATGTTTCCGTTATCATGGTACCAAGTTAATTTTCCATGGAGCTTTCCATTTAAATAATTGCCCTCGGACCTCTTTCTTCCATAGAAATCAAAAAATGTAAAAGGACCGTGCAATACACCGTTGACATAGGTTGTTTTGGTACTAGGTTTTTTATTTAGATGTTGATATATTAATTCATATTTTTTCTCTTCTTTTTCATAATTGATAGTATAGGAGACTTTCCCATCCATATCATAATAAACATCTTTTATTTGATTTCCGTAATTATAGATACTGGCTTGAGTTTTAAGTCCTTTTCCTGAAAAAAGCAATTGTTCTCCATGGAGCAATCCTTTATGATAAAAGTTAACTTCGGTAACAACGCCATCTGGAGCATAAGACCTCCATTCCCCATGGGTATTATTGTCCTTGTACCATCCTTGTCTGTTTATTTTTCCGCTTTTATAGTAATTTACATAATAGCCATTCAAGGTGTCATTTTTATATTGAGCAATGGACATTAGCCCTCCATCGGTATAATACGCTTTATATTCTCCTTGCAGCTTATCATCTTGGTATGTTCCCTCATCAGTCAAAACCCCATGGGAGGAATAGTATTTCCATTTACCTTTTTTACCTCCTTTGATATCATATAATCCCTCAGATTTAATTTTACCATAAGGAGAATAGCCCTTATAATAAAATTCCCCTCCTTTTTTACGGTTTTCTTCAATAATATTGCCTTCTTTGTCGAAGTACTTATAGGCAATAAACTCGCCATGACGATATTCAAAAATATAATGTAGTTTTCCGTCTACATCATAGTATTTATATTCTCCGTCCGTTTCGCTTTTATCATTATAATTAAAATCGCTTTCTACAGTGTTGTCGCTATAATAAGTCTGCCAATGCCCAACATAATTGCCTTCTGAAGTCTGTCCAACTTCTTTTGGTGAGCCATTTGGATAAAATAATTTGTAGTATCCATCAACGAAACCATTTTTACTATTCAAATCTGTATCCAAAGCTCCATTTAAATAGTATTTGGTCTCTTGACCGTGAGCCTTTCCGTCTTTAAAACTTATCTCTGAGCTTATCGTACCGGTAGGAAAGTATTTCGTATACTTGCCCTTGATGCTTCCATTTACATACAATGCTTGGGATTTTAGTAGTTCTTCACCAACATCGTGGTAAGAATAAAACTCACCATCCAATTCCCCATTTTTGAAATGCTTTTTTTGCTGCAATGCACCGTTTTTGTTATAAAGCAAATACTCTCCTTCTAAATTGTCATTCTTATAATTGGCATGAACATTTAGTTTCCCATTCTCATGATATAGAAAGTTTTTCCCATTCAATTTTCCATCTATATATTGAGCAGATTCTTTAATTTTTCCATGCGAGTTGTAGAAAATCCATTCTCCATCTCTACTACCATCAGAGTTAAATGTTCCTTTTGCTGTCAATCTTCCCTTATTATTGAACAATTCCCACGGCCCTACAACAACATTATTTTTAGTTTGACCAATGCCTTTGGTATATCCGTCTTCAAAATAATAAGTCAACGTTTCCAATTTTCCATTCTGTTGTATGGTATTGTTCTTTACAATATCTGCCCATTTCTGTTTGGATTGGTCAAAAAACTCTTGAATGTCATCTATCTTTTTTTCAATAACTTTCGCATAAGTTTCATTCTCAATGGAATATGAAAGGGTATAGCTAAAAGCATCAAAAAGGCCTTGATTCACTATCCATTGATAGTATGGGACAAACTTGGTATCCCAAAATCCACCATTACCTGAAAAGTTTTTCAAAGACTCCATAAGGGCATGGTTTTGCCTTATAAGGGCAATGTCAATTTCGTTTCCAGTTTCATACTTTTCGTTCAATGCTACTCGATTATTGATTATCAAATCAATTTCTTCGAATGACTCATCATCCTTAGAAATATTTATATCTGGATTCTTCTCATGCTTATTCTTACTTTGAACAGTAGTGTTGAGGAACTTCAAAAGGTTAAACGCGTTGCTGGCATCAGGTTCAATTAACAAGTACATATTATAAGACATTAAAGCTTGGCTAATTAATTCTTGTTTGTAACAGATATCACCCAGTTTTAAATAAACGTTTTTGTAAAAGGGATCTAGAAGGATTGTCTCTTGATATGCATTAACTGCTTCCTCCCATTTATCTGTTTTTTCTAAACAAACCCCTTTGTTGTACCATAATGTCTTATTTTGCGGAAAACGTTTCAATCCTAGTTCACAGATTTCCAGAGCTTCTTGATTTTTATCTTGCCCTAAAAGTGAAGCCACTTTGTTTACATAAAATGAACTATGTAAATCATAACAACTAGAACCAAGCCCCTCATCTGTTACTGCAATAGCCTCATCATATTTTTTTTGAGCCATTAAATAATATGATTTAGTTACCATTACTGAGCAATAGGTAGAATCATTTTTGCTAATTTTTTCTAGATAATCTACTGTTTTTTCATACTCGCCTTTTTCGATAGCTTCACCCACCTTTTCAGATACAGAATCATAATCTATGAAAGGGATTTTTTCTTGGGCTGAACTGAGAAGACTAAAAAACAGGGTTGATAGTAGGAGTAGGTATTTCTTCATTTCTCAAATATAAAAAAGCACCTGATAATTCCACTATTGTTGTAAGGAATTTCGATGTCAAAAGGAATAATTTCGATTAAACTTATTTCACTTGGATTATTAAGGGCTAGATCAAATTCCAAGATGTTTTTTGCTTTCGAATATTCTCTAATTTCAGTTTTTAAACATGTCATTTCCTCAGAAAAATATTGAATAGTTTTTCTGTGGTTTTTATGCATTCACTCTATTATTTGTGTTAATGATTGAAACAAATAGCTTTATCTATACTTTGTTTCTTATCCCAAAACAATTTACCACACTCTTTACAAGTTCTTCTGCCTTGATAAGCTAAATATTTATAAAGAGTTCTTTTCGACCCAACTTCAATTAATTTCATAATCTCTTCAATACTAAGCTTATTATCGCGATAATACTTCTCCGCAAGAATGGCCTTATGCTGGGCTTTTTTGCTCAACCCAGGTTGCCTCCCTAATCTTACCCCTCTTCTCCTTGAACTTTCGAGACCGGCTCTTGTTCTCTCTATGATGATATCTCTCTCGAGTTGGGCAATGGAGGCAAACAAGTTGAATACAAATCTTCCATGAGGTGAAGATGTATCAATGAAATTCTCTTGGATGCTTTTAAAGTGTATACCCTTTTTCTCAAAATCTTCGATGAGCTTCACCAAATGTGATAGGCTTCTAGCAATTCGGTCCATCTTCCAGACGACAATTGTGTCGCCCTCCCTTAACTTGGAAAGCAATTCGTCTAAGCCCTTACGTTCACTTTTTGCTCCAGACGAAATATCAGCATAGATATTATTCGGTTTGATACCTTCCTTCAAAAAAGCGTCAACCTGTAAATCATGTTTTTGAGAATTTGTACTCACCCTTGCATAACCAAATGTCATTCTATGTCATTTAAACGTATACAAGGTAAACTTTAAAGGTGTACGGTTAAAGTAAACTTACTAGGAGTAATGAACAAGTTTGGAAACAAAAGTTTACAAAAACGGTGGATTTATGACAGCATGTTGACCCCGTATGACAGCTACCCTTCCACTAGGCCTTTAAGTATGTCCAATTTTTGGTGAAAAAAGGTTTGGATGTAAATGATTTGTTCAAGTAATCAAGAGAACCGTATTTGTTGGAATTGATTATTTTTGGATTAAGAAGTTCTTTTTGACGAGGGGACTTCCCGATTATTTGACAAGAAAGGGATCCTTTCGGATCCCTTTCATATTGACGAGTTAGACTACATAGGATTATTTGATAATAGGGAGGGGAAATTCCCCTCTCTTATTAGAAACCAATCCCACTTTTTGACGAGTATCAGCAACTGCTGAAAATTGATTATTTGAAAAAGGTAGACAAGAATATTATTTTTTAATTTAAAAACCAAATTATAATATAGTATTTTGTCATATTTATTGTTTGGAAATACACGAGAAAATACGGCTGATCAGAAAACTACTGGGTTTAACTCAAGTAGAAATGGCCAATAAATTAAATATTTCTCAAAATGAAGTTTCCAAAATGGAGTCAGGAAGCCGCAAGTTTGTCGCAAACAATTACATAGATTTTTTACTTGAAGAAGGTTTCGAATTAAATGATTTTTTTGATGAGTCCATTGAGGGTGTTCGCCGAAAAGGAAAAAATAAGACTGGTTTACACTTAGAATCAGATTCCCTGCACACCAAAAATCTTCCAAAAAAAAATAAGCCGAAGAAAATTCTTTTAGATCATGAGTTCTTACTTAGAACCGATGAAGTAGGAGAATTGGTAATGTTTTTGAATGGGGATTATAAAGATTTAAAGAAGCATCCCCTGTTTAAGCTGTTTTTCTATAAAATTGAAAAAGAAGCTGTCATCAATTACAAAGAATGGTTGATCAATGAACTTAACCAAGAAACTTTCACAAAGGAGGAATTGATAAAAAAGCTTTTGACAAAATCCGGCTGATTGACTAAATTCTAATCCATTCAAGATATTCACATTCTGGATTTTTTTTAGCATTTGGGAACAAATGCAAGGAACGACTTGACAGTCTTGGTTTATCTTCAGTTTTACCCTATTGTGTCCGGTTCCCGGGCCAATATCTTTCCCTGGCAAACAAATAAGTAGATGATTTTAACTAGAGAACCTGGTCCCTATAGCTGATAGCCATCCCAGCTTGTAGATGAACGGCGCGGTGTGCCTCCAATTATAAAAAAAGCTCCCTTTCGGGAGCCTTTCTGGTTTGGCATTGGAACTATTCTTCCACTTGTCCATTTTCCTTGGATTCGATGGGATATAGATTTGCCCAAACCTCACCCTTACTGTTGGGTAGTGGGTAGGCGGTTAATTTCAGGCTTTGGTGCCCATTTTCGTTTTCGAAGATAACCCCTACTTCTTGATAGGATCTCTTTTCCTCGCCTTTGTCGTTTTTGAATGTTCCTGTTGTCTGTACTACTTTGAATTTTGCTGTAAACATGATTTTTGGTTTTATGTTAAACTTCATTTACATGCAGCAATAAGGATGCGAACCGTTCCAATTGGCCCGGGGCCATGAGCTTGCGATCTGGCAAAAAAAATCTCGACATGGGAGGGATTTATTTTGTGGACCCGAAAAGGACAATTGGGACAGCATCCAACATTTGTATGGAAATGATGGTTGTTAATACAGAAAACCCGAAAAGCATACAACAAAATCAAAAATGGGACAACTGGCACAAAACCACGAAACCAGGTAAAGGAGAAAATTATCTATATTTGTCGTGCATGTGAGGAAGGACAAAGCGGCAACGTGGGAACGACCGTGAGAAGCGCCGAAAGTCATGTGACGGAAGCAAAAGCCTTCTAAGAAAGCAGCACAAAAGTGCTGCTTTTTTCTTTTTTTAAGACCTTTTGTGAGGTTTTCTCCCTTCTTTTGGTATACCACTAGGGCTTCCGCGAAAAAAGCCATCAAAACCCCTTAAAATCATTTTTTTGTTTTCTTGCATTTGTTCCCAAATGCTAAAAAAAATCCAAAATGAAAGTGACCGATATTTTAATACGAGCCGGGAAGGCGAAGTATAAAAATTGAGACCTTTTTTAAAAGCCTCGCGGCGTTTGAGCAGGGAGGTGGGTGGGCTTTAATGCTCTTAAAGTTCCCTTATTTCGAATTGTGAAGAATTTATATAATTATAATATAATTAGGGGGTTTGTAACTTGTTGTTTACCAAATAGATACAACACCTAAAGTGTGTTTTGTTTCTCACAAAGTGTGTTTTGTTTCTCACAAAGTGTGTTGTGTTTACCATAACATTTCGTTATTTTTATAACTTTAGGTTTGTTAAACATTGATTATCAATTAATTACTGAATAAAAACAACGTATTTTTAGACTTTAACAAAATTCGATGATTTTTCCTAAAGTGTGTTTTGTTTCCCTAAAGTGTTCTATTTTTCCGATCAGTGATGGCGCGGGTTCCCCAGTGGTGGTGGGCCTAAAGTGTGTTTTGTTTCCCAAAATGAATTTTTTAATCCATTTGAAGAATTTGACCCACTTTTTGCCCCATTAAAAACAAAAACCCCTATATTTAGGGGCTTAAGAGAGTTTTTATGTTGGCCTACAAGGACTCGAACCTTGAACGACTGAACCAAAATCAGCTGTGTTACCAATTACACCATAGGCCAATACCGTAATTGAGCGTGCAAATTTATAACAAACTTTTGCTTCTACAAATAATTTCTGAAGAATACATCCTATTTTTCTACCTGTTTGCTGTTAAAGCTTTTGCAAAATTGGACAACCTTCTCTCTTATATTTACTAAATTCGCCCCAACTCGGTTAACAACCATCCATATGTTTGCAAAAGACTTTAAAAAATGGGATACCATCCTTGGATGGGCTTCCTTCCTTATAGCACTTATCGTATATGCACTTACCGTAGAACCCACAGGAAGTTTTTGGGATGCAGGGGAATACATTACCACTTCCGCAAAATTACAGGTAGGCCACCCTCCTGGCGCTCCACTTTTACAAATGATCGGAGCCTTTTTTGCCATGTTTGCCTTCAACGACTCCTCTAAAGTAGCCTTGATGGTAAATGCGGTTTCCATTGTATCCAGTGCTTTTGCGGTTTTATTTACTTTTTGGACCATAACCAACCTCACCCGAAAGCTCATTGCTAAAAAGAAAGCCGTTACCAACAGCAGAGCTATTGCCATTTTTGGCAGTGGCCTAGTAGGTGCATTGGCTTTTACTTTTTCTGATAGTTTTTGGTTCAATGCTGTAGAGACAGAGGTTTATGCCATGGCAAGCCTTATTATGGCACTACTGCTATGGATGGGACTTAAATGGACAGACAATTTGGATGAACCTCGAGGCCATCGCTGGTTATTGCTCATCTGTTTTGTCATAGGGCTTACCTTCGGAATTCAGTTTATGGGCTTTTTGGCCATTCCTTCCATTGGGCTCTTGTTCTATTTCACAAAATACAAGAAGACGACAGTAAAGGGCTTTTTATTGGCCAACTTGGCAGTTATCGGTATTTTGATATTGGTCTATAAATTTTCGCTCACCTATGTTTTAAAATTGTTTGGATGGAGTGAAGTGTTCTTTATCAATGATGTTGGACTTCCCTTTAACTCGGGAACGATTATTATGGGACTCATTTTTATAGCCGCCTTTTATTTTGCACTTCGATATACCAGAAAAAACGATTTCCATACAGGAAACATTATCGTGCTGTGCTTAATGTTCTTGATTTTAGGTTTCTCTTCTTGGTTGATGTTGCCTATAAGAGCCAATGCCAATACAGTAGTGAACGAAAACAATCCTTCGGATGCCCGTTCCCTTTTGGCTTACTACAATCGTGAACAGTACCCAGGTGTGGACAGTCCGGTTTATGGCGCTTATTATTCAGATACGTTTGCTCCTGCTGGAGAGGACAAAGACGACCGTCCCAAATATGAAAAGGATGAAAAGTTGGGCAAATACGTCATCGTAAACAATTACAAGGATGCTATTCAAGGCCCCAATAAAAAACATGTGGGAATATTGCCTAGAATGTGGAGCGACCAACATGCGGAAAACTACATTCGATATTTTGGGGAACTGGATTTCCGTATCAAATCAGAATACATCTCCAACAATGATTTACGACAAGCTGTAAGTCAATTTAAAACAGCTTACCAACAAGGGGAACTGGACGCAGAACAATACATCCGTTTTTTACGTGAATTTGATGAATACATAGAAGTTCAACCTCCCACCCTTTGGCAAAATGTGCGCTACCTTTTCCAGTTCCAGTTTGGTTATATGTACATGCGCTACTTCATGTGGAATTTTGTAGGGAGAGAGAACGATGTACAGGGACGTTATGATGATAATGGAAATTGGCTCAGTGGAATTGGGTTTATCGATAGTATAAGATTGGGCAGTCAGGACAATTTGCCTTCGGATTGGAAAAATAATAAAGCCCGAAACACCTATTTCTTCCTTCCCTTATTATTGGGAATAATTGGTATTGTATTTCAAATTTCCAAGAACCCGAAACATTTTTGGGTACTGTTCGTGTTTTTTATGTTCACCGGATTAGCCATTCAATTCTATACCAACCCCTATATTTTCCAACCTAGGGAACGAGACTATTCCTTGGTGGGCTCTTTCTACGTGTTCTGTATTTGGATTGGTCTTGGTGTATACGGACTGTACGATGAGTTTCGGAAATTCCTATCGGCAAAAATTGCCGCCCCGGCCATCACAACACTCTGCTTATTGGCCGTACCGCTATTGATGGCCTTTCAAAACTGGGACGATCATGATAGATCTGGAAGATATACCGCCCAGTCCACCGCAAAAGCCTATTTGGATTCCTGTCAGGAAGATGTCGGTGCCATTTTGTTCACCATAGGCGACAATGATACTTTTCCGTTGTGGTATGCCCAAGAAATTGAAGGTCACCGCACGGATGTTCGCATTGTGAACACCAGTCTTTTTGCCACGGATTGGTATATTGACCAAATGAAGCGAAAAGCTTATGAAAGCAATCCTATCCCTTCCCAACTGACGCATGACAAATATCGATATGGATCTAGAGATGCCGTGTACTACCAAGGCATTACCGAAAGCAGATGGGATATTAAGGATTTTATGAATTGGATCGGTAGTGATAAACCTCAGACCAAGTTTAGATATCTGTTGGAAAAACAGGGTGCCGATTTAAGCAATTACCCAGAGAGCAACTTGGATATTGTATTCTACCCAACCAACAAAATCAGGATTCCCGTCAACAAAAAGAACGTTTTGGAAAGTGGCTTGGTCAAGGAAAAGGATTCTGCACTTATCGTGGATTACATCGATATTGACCTGCCTAAAAGTGCGCTCCCCAAAAACCGTATTTTGATGTTGGATCTTATTGCCAACAACGATTGGAAAAGACCCATCTATTTTTCTGGTGGAAGTTTCGATCGTGCAGAATACATTTGGATGAAGGATTATCTACAGCTGGATGGTCTCACCTATAAACTGGTTCCTATTCGCACTAAAAATGAAAGCTCTTTTGAAATGGGCCGTATTGATACGGACTTGATGTACGATGTGGTCCAAAAATGGGATTGGGGCAATTCTGGCAGTCACGAAATCTACCATGACCCTCAAACACGCTCACAAGGACTTTCCTTCCGAAGTAATTTGGCCCGTTTAACGGAAACCTTGATTGCAGAAAATAAAATAGACAAAGCCAAGGACATTATTGAAATTGCCATGACCAACATGCCTGTGGAATACTATGGATTCTATGCCTTTGTAGAACCTTTTGTGGATGGCTATTATAAAGTAGGTGAAACCGAAAAGGCGAGAGAGTTGTTTGAAAAACTGAAAAAAGTCTATCAAGAGCGATTGGAATATTATGCTGGCATTCCTTTGGATGAGCAATATGAAAAACTTGACGATATCTTGGCTGATATGCAAGCCTACCGAAGAAATATCGATATTCTAATTGAAAACAGGGACAAGGATTTAGCCGAAGCTGAAACTTTGATTTTTAACGAATACATCGATAAGTTTTCCACATTTATGGGAGGTGAGGAAGAAGATATATTCGAAGAACCTGAAAGCCCAGACCCCGACATTGAGGATTCCATTGCCTTGGACACCATTGAAGCTGTCCAGGATTCAGCAGTTTTGCAACAATAAAGAAGCGAGGGTAAAACCTCGCTTTATATATATTCGTTCAAGATGCCTATTAGCGTATTGGCGTCCTGTTCACCACTCTGCCGCCAGACCATTTCACCCTTTTTGTAAATCATTAATGTAGGCAAACCTTTGATTCTCAATGCCTGAGAAAGCTCTTTGTTTTTATCTACATCAATTTTAATTACTTTACCCTTGTCTCCGAGGGCCGCGGCAACATCGCGCAAAACGGGGTGCATGGAAGTGGATTGTTCGTTCCACTCTGCGTAAAAGTCCAACAGTACTGGGACACCTATATCTATGAGTTCACCAAATTTAGACATGTGTATTCTCTGGTTTACCAGCCAAAAGTAAGAAAATTTGTTAAAGTTTTACATGAAGTCAATGCTTTACCGTATTGACCCTCGTTAAATTCACGTTAAAGCTTTCTTTTTTAAAGTAATCACAGAAATCTCTGGCATTATTCCAACCCTTCCTGGGTAGCCAATAAATCCAAAGCCACGGTTTACGTTGATGAACTGCCCCAACTCCTTATAAAGTCCGGCCCAATACTTATAGCGCCATTTTACAGGACTCCATTTTACCCAGCCTGGAATTTCAACCCCAAACTGCATCCCGTGGGTATGTCCGCTCAAAGTCAGGTGAAAGTGATAATCGTCTTTAAGCACAACATCTTCCCAATGCGAAGGATCGTGACTCAACAATATTTTAAAATCATCTTTAGAAATACCAGCTTTGGCCATATTGAGATCACCCGCTTTTTTAAATCCCCCTCTACCCCAGTTTTCTACTCCAACCAAGGCAATTTTTTGACCATCTTTTTCCAAATAACGATGAGAGTTCAAAATCAAATCAAAGCCCATTTCTTTTTGCAAAGCTTTCAAGTCTTCTAGATTTTGAGCTTTGGCTTCCTCGGTCTTCCAACTGGTATAATCCCCGTAGTCATGGTTTCCCAAGACAGAAAACAAGCCATCTTTAGCTTCAAGCCTTGAAAAAATAGTCTTCCACGGCACCATTTCAGAAGTCTTATCATTGACCATATCCCCAGTGAAAAATATGACATCACTTTTTTGGGCATTGATCAGGTCAATACCATAGGACACTTTTTCTCTATCATCAAAACTACCACTGTGCACATCAGAAATCTGTGTGATTTGGTATCCATCAAAAGCATCTGGAAGATCATCAAACTCCACCTCGTATTTTAGAACCTGATAATTGTATTTACCGCGATACATACCATAGAGCAAAGCTCCAAACGGAATGGAGGCCAAACCTACGGCAATGGCACTCACAAACTTTCTACGCGATGGGAAATGACCTGTTTTAGATTCTGATAATCCCGCAACTTTATGGTATCCGAAAGCCAATAAGCGACCGATATCCTCCAACAACATAAAAGAACCCAGCACCACCGCCAACAGAAAAAATGAAAAGAAAATTCCGGATGCCACTGCGACCGTTCCCTTAAATCCATCACCTGGTTGATAAGCCAGCACTTTGATAATCAAAAACAACAAAGCACCCAAGAAAAGAACTCCGTAGGCCCACTGTGCCCATTGATTTTTAAACACCGTTCGGAAAGCTTGAAAGCCATAAATGGCCATCACAACATAGATCAGGGATAATATTATTACGAATCGAGGCATATCAATCTTTTTGCAAAACTATTGGTAATCTGTTGAAATCAGGGTTGTTTTAAATTTATTTAACGGTTTGCACCACCTGATTCACAAGTGCCTCACTGGTTTGGGGCACTTCGTTTTCCACCCAATGTTTGGACGAGTTCATACTGATATTGTTACCCAAATCCACAGAATTAACAAAATGTGTGCCCGACAAATGGATGGCGCTTAATCCCGCTTCTTGAAATAAGGCAGCATTTTTGGGTGCAACTCCTCCTCCTGCCATGATGGTCATTGCAGAATCCTTTTGCCATTGTTTCAGGTTTTCAATCCCTAAAACAGCCGATTCATAGGTCCCAGAGGTCAGTATCGTATTCACACCTATTGCTTCCAACTGCCTTAAGGCAAGCTCTGGTTCTACTATCCAATCAAAAGCACGATGAAACGTAAAGTGCAAAGGCTTGGTCAGTTCCACCAACTCTTTTGTGCGCTCAATGTCCACAGAAAAGTCTTTCATCAAGATTCCTGAAACAATTCCATCAACACCCAATTCCTTGCATCGTTCAATATCTGCCTTCATGACCTCAAACTCCATATCGGAATACACAAAGTGGCCGCTTCTGGGCCGAATCAATACATGTACTGGAATTTCAACCTCTTTTTTTACCATTTCTAGGAATCCAAAAGAAGGTGTAACTCCTCCAACACTAAGTTCGGAACATAGTTCAATACGGTCTGCTCCGGCCTTTTGCGCATTAATTGCCGATTCCAAAGAATTGGCACAAACTTCTACCAGCATTTGGCTATCTTTAATTCCCTAAAATTAAACAACCAGTTAATGAAAAGACGCAAATTCCTTAAAAATTCTGGGCTAACTACAGCCGGATTCTTATCAACGCCTATTTTGGGTTCCTGTAAAACCGAAAACAAAGTAGAGCCTGAGGCTTCCACTCTCCCCTCTATACGACCTATCACGGTCTGTACCTGGAACTTCCAAAATGCCACTGCCAAGGCATGGGAAGTATTGAATGCTGGAGGCAATGCACTGGATGCTGTGGAACAAGGAGTAAGAGTGGAGGAGGCAGATGTAACCAATGAAACGGTTGGCAAAGGCGGTAGACCAGACCGCGATGGGAATGTGACCTTGGATGCCTGCATCATGGATAAAGATGGTAACTGCGGCTCAGTGGTCTATCTTCAAAATATTGCACATCCAGTTTCCGTAGCCCGAAAGGTGATGGAAGAGACCCCACATATTATTTTGGCGGGCAGAGGGGCAGAAAAATTCGCTTACGAACAAGGTTTTCAAAAGGAGGACCTTTTTACCGAAAGTACCCGTAAGCAATATGAAGAATGGAAAAAAACCTCAAAATACGAGACCACCATCAATATAGAAAATCACGATACCATTGGTATGCTGGCCATTGATAAAAACGGGGACATTGCCGGAGCTTGTACCACTAGTGGTATGGCCTACAAAGTAGCTGGGCGCGTGGGTGACTCTCCCATTATTGGTGCCGGACTATTTGTGGACAATGAAGTAGGTGGCGCAACGGCCACTGGGGTTGGTGAAGAAGTCATCAGAACCGTAGGCAGTTTTTTGATCGTGGAATTGATGCGGCAAGGCATGAGTCCGCAGGAAGCTTGTGAAGAAGGCGTAAAACGTATCATGAAAAAGAACGAAGGTCGAAAAGATTTCCAGATTGGTTTTTTGGCCATTAACAAACAAGGAGAAACTGGTGGTTATTGTGTACATCCCGGGTTTACCTATCGCGAATACACCGAAAATGGCCATGAAAACAATTCCGTAAAAAGTTTTTATTCGTAAAGCTTTTTTTTGACATCCATTTTAAAACCCCTTGCATGACTCCCAGGATTGAACAATTGAAAGCGAAAAAGTTGGTGGGACATTACATAAAAATGAGTCTCACAGAAAATAAAACAGGGATACTTTGGAGGGATTTCTTGCCCAAAATCAAGGAAATTCCAAAACGGATTTCCCAGGATAAGATTTCCATGCAAATTTACCCAGCGAACTATTACTCAGCATTCAATCCCAATACGGAATTTGAAAAATGGGCAACTGTTGAAGTTGAAGATTTTGAAAACATCCCAGATGGAATGAGCGCTTTTAACTTGGAAGGAGGTTTATATGCCATTTTCGATTATAAAGGTTCAAGTTCTGACACCTCTATATTTGAATACATTTTTGGGGAATGGTTTCCTTCCTCTGGTTTTCAAATTGATGATAGGCCCCATTTTGAAGTTCTTGGGAAAAACTACAAAAACAATGACCCAGACTCCGAAGAAGAAATTTGGATACCTGTTAAGGCAAATAGATGAATTATAAATTCTTTTGGAATTGATCCCCTCCAAGATTCCACGGATAGAGAAAAATGGGAATATTTTACAGATTGGCGTGTTAAAAGGAGAATTTAAAACAATTTAATGTACCAAAGTATTTTTGCCATACTACTAGTTATGTTCGTAAGCTGTTCAACTAACAAGATTTCAGAAGAACAAGCGATTCGAATTGCTGAGAAATTTATAGTCCAAAATGGCTATACAAACTCAGAAATTAAAATTGACACGAATCAAATTGCTGCTGATTTTGGAGAAACGCAGATGTCAAAAGATAGAATTCTAGAGCTACGCTACAATACTTTGGAGCCACACGTTTCTTTCAAGAGTAAAAAAATGGGGAAATGGACTTTTGGTTTTCGAAACTCGCGTGACTCTTCCAGATATCAATTAGTTAAATTAAGTGGCAATGGCAAAAAAATTTGGGTTGTACACCAAGATGTCAAGGTCGAACAAATTCAAAATTAAAAGTTCAAAAAAACGATGATCAAGTAAATTTAATAAATGAATTCATCCAAATTCAAAAGACTCGTAAACAAACATTTTGCTCCAACGGTCAAGGAAATTGGCTGGGTTGGAAGCGGTTTCAACTATAGAAGAACCAATGAAAATCATGTAATAGACTATTTTGGAATGTACGGTAGTTGGATGGGAGGCAGAATTTATTGTGAAATGGGGGTTCATTTTGATTTTTTACCCCTTTATGAGCATGACAAGCCGATTGAAAAAAAGAGTGTTACCGAGTGTTTATTTAGAGAACGACTCTCAGTAGGAACGTGGGAGTTTTACACAGAGGAGGAAAGGAACATAAAACAGGTTGAAAGCATATTAGAAACATTTCTAAGGGATAGCTCCAAGTTTTATTCAGATTTTGAGAATTTTCCTGTTCCTTTTGACAAGATATCTGTTGAACACCTCAGAAATGACAAACACTACAAATTACTGGACAAATATGAGATATTCAACAAGCGGATTTTTGCTCGGTTAATGAAGGATATCCACCTGTTTCTTGGGAATATTGATAAAGCCAAAGATTTTTCGGAATATGGAATTGAACGAGTAAATGAACTGGCAAAAGAAATGTTGGTAGGGAGAAAAACTAAAACCTATCGCTTAACTGAAGAAACTTTTAGAATGGAAATTGAAAATCTTCGATTGAAATGAAACTTTAAAGAAAAGTTTATTTAAACGATCCAAACCATTGGCAAATATTTAGATTCAACATGTCCTATTCATCTAAGATGTTTTTAAACAGAAAAAATTATGAAAAGAAAGACGGTATATATTTTGACCCTTATTTTGCTAATTTGTTGTAAAAATGAAGGCCCTTCAAATATAAGTGCCCAAAGTCTTTCTCCGAAAATCGATGGCAGAATAACAGGCTTTGATGATAGCATTAAACTGCTCAGTATGAATAGGTCATATGCTATCGAATTGGATTCTTCGGGTTATTTTTCCAAGGAATTAACAAGAGAAGATGTAGGTAACTATACTTTGTTCGTAGGAACGGAAACCAGGATTCCACTATATATCGGAGATCACACAAACTTGAACATTAAAATTAGCTTTGATAGTTCAAGAAGCCCGCAACCAAATTCAATTGAGTATAGTGGAACCAATATTGACGAAACCAAATTACTGTATGAATTGTTTCTAAGGGAGCCCATCAATCAATACACTGTGGAGCATTATAAGCAAAAATATTTGCCCATGGTGTACTCCAAAAACCCTTCAGAATTTGAGGCTTATCAGCTTGAACAATTGGAAAGCGTCTCTGATTTTATTTCGCAAAACAAAGAGGGCCATGAACTAAATCCCGATTTCTTAGAACAGTTGAAATTGAGCAATTTGCTGAAGTACAATCGTAATTTCAGACAATATCAGGACTTGCATAACCATTTCTTGCCACAAAATGCCGTCAAAGTCCAAGCTCCCGAAAACTTCCAAAATTATTTTGCCAAGGAAATTCCCGAGAATGATATGGAACTGTATCAAAGGAATCCTGTCTATAGAGGTTATTTAATGGAAAAGTACCATAACATGATGGCCCAAACCTTGGGGCCAAAAGGGGAGTACTTAGATTATTTTAAGGCGAAAGTGGCTGTTTTGAAGAGTTCGGATTTTCCAGAAAAAATAAAACAGGACTTTTTTAATGGATTTGTGATTGATTATATGAACACAGAAAGCAAGGACATCAAAACATATCTGGAAATTATCATTTCCAGATATGTGAAGGATTCCGCTAGCTTAGAACGATATATGGACTTTAAGAAAAGAGAGGCAACTTTGGCAAATGGCGATAAGGCCCCCGATTTTACCTATCCCGACATGAAGGGAAAGCCCGTTTCATTAAGGGACTTTAAGGGATTTGTTGTCTATATTGATTTATGGGCTACCTGGTGCACCCCATGTTTACAAGAAATGCCCAGCATGAAAAAGCTCAAAGAAACATATCGTGGAGAAGAGGTTGTATTCTTAGGCATCTCGTTCGATGAAAATGTGAATCGTTGGAAAGATATGGTTTCCAAAAACAAGAACAATCTATTCAATGGAATTCAACTATCTGCCGGGGCTCTTGAAAATGAAATCAGTAAAGACTATAACGTAAACGGAATTCCGCACTATATTTTGATTGGCCGTGACGGAAATATTGTTCAGAAAAAGGCACTTCGTCCCTCAGATCCAAAATTGGTACACCTAATTGATGGATTACTGGATTAGTTTAGATTCAATTAATTATTAGAATAGTTCAAATAAACGATAATTTCAAAAAATGTTTGCGGTAATATATCAATTCAAAGTAATTGAAAACAAAGAAGCTGATTTTATCAAGTCTTGGAAAAAATTTACGGAACTTATATACCAATATGAGGGGAGTTTAGGCTCAAGGCTTCACAAACAAAAAGATGGAAATTACATAGCTTACGCTCAATGGCCTAATCGAGATATTTGGAGTAATTCAGGGAAGAATTTACCAGATAAAGCCAAGGAGGCAGGGAATGCAATGCGAGAATCTTGCTCAAAGATTGAAGTGCTTTTTGAATTAGAGAATATTGAAGATTTATTAAAAAATGATACTTGGACACAATGAACAATTATTGTGTTACCTGTGAGGTTAAAAATCAAAACAGCAGTATAGTTCAAAAAAAATCCAAATGTGGAGAATTTTTCAAGACATGAACGGCCTAATTTGTTGGGTTTTCATAAAATTCGGAAGAACAGAACTTGAAAATGAACAATCAAAGGTTCATTGGACTAGAAACCTCTTTGTTTCAGCTTTTACTATTTTAATCATTACCTATGCAATTTTAAAGTTTAAATAAAAAATCATTAAAATCGTACTTTTAAAGCCTGTCCATTGCTTATCACAAATTGTTAATTGACAACTGAAAAATATGTCCGACCAAAAAAGACTTTTTCTACTAGATGCTTACGCCTTGATCTTTCGTGGTTATTATGCACTCATCAAAAACCCGAGAATCAACTCCAAAGGCATGGATACTTCTGCCATTATGGGGTTTGTGAATTCCCTTTTTGATGTGATCAAACGCGAAAAACCCGATCATTTGGCCGTCGCTTTTGACAAAGGAGGCAGTGTGGAACGCACGGAGCTTTTTGAAGACTACAAAGCTAACAGGGATGAGACCCCAGATGCCATCCGCATAGCGGTCCCTTACATTCAAGACATTCTAAAGGCGATGAAAATTCCAGTGGTGGAGCTGGCTGGCTATGAAGCTGATGACCTTATCGGCACTTTGGCCAAACAAGCTGAAAAAGAGGACTATAAAGTTTTTATGGTGACTCCTGACAAAGATTTTGGCCAGTTGGTGAGCGAGAATATTTTTATGTACCGCCCAGCCCGAATGGGGAACGGCATCGAAATTTGGGGCATCCCGGAAGTACAAAAACGTTTTGGCGTGGAACGACCAGAACAGGTCATCGATTATTTGGGAATGATGGGTGACGCCAGTGACAACATCCCCGGTCTTCCAGGAGTTGGTGACAAGACCGCCAAAAAGTTTCTGGCTGAATTTGGTTCCTTAGAAGGTTTGTTGAGCAATACCGACAAGCTGAAAGGCAAAATGAAAGAAAAGGTAGAGCAAAATGCGGAATTGGGAAGACTATCCAGAAAATTGGCAGAAATCAAGATTGATTGTGATGTCACTTTCCAAGCTGAAGATTATGAAATGTGTCCACCAGATACCCAAAAAGTACAAGAGATTTTTGATGAACTGGAATTCCGAAGACTCAAGGAGCAGTTTGTCAAGGTATTTTCTGAAGAACCACAGGCAGATACCACTTCCACTAAAGTGGAAGCAACAAAGCAAGACCCTAAAGTGGCTGGTAGTGGACAGTTTACCCTATTTGGCGGCGACCCAACCGAAGCTCCCGCAACCATTAAAGACACACATGGCAGGAAAACAGTAAAAGATGTGCCACACTTCTATCAAATGGTCGGGAATGGTTTGGCCATGAATCTTTTCTTGGAAAAACTGATGGAACAGACTTCGGTTTGTTTTGATACAGAAACAACCTCTATCAACCCGCTTGAAGCAGAACTTGTTGGCATTGCCTTTAGTTGGGATGCCGGCAAAGGCTTTTACGTTCCTTTTCCAGAAGGGAAAAATGACGCCATGCCCCTTATTGAAAAACTCAGACCTTTTTTCGAATCGGAAGCCATTGAAAAGGTTGGACAGAACCTAAAATATGACATCAAAGTAATGCAGAACTATGACGTGGTGGTCAAAGGCCCGCTTTTTGATACCATGTTGGCGCATTACCTCATCAATCCAGACATGCGCCACAATATGGACGTACTGTCGGAGACCTATCTTAACTACACTCCTGTTTCCATTACTGAGCTTATCGGAAAAAAAGGGAAAAACCAGTTGAGCATGCGTCAAGTGCCCTTGGAAAAGCAGACCGAGTATGCTGTAGAAGATTCAGATGTTACTTTTCAATTGGCCCAGCACTTTAGACCTGAGTTGAAAGAGGCACAAACCGACAAGCTA
This sequence comes from Flagellimonas amphidinii, assembly GCF_013090115.1. Lineage (GTDB taxonomy): Bacteria > Bacteroidota > Bacteroidia > Flavobacteriales > Flavobacteriaceae > Flagellimonas > Flagellimonas amphidinii. The sequence continues at coordinate 75,932 of NZ_JABFNN010000037.1, read as the reverse complement.
TTTGAAGAAATTGAGGTGCCGCTACTTCGGGTTTTAGCAGATATGGAGAGTGAAGGCATCAATTTGGATGAAGAGTTTTTAAATGCGCTCTCTTCAGAACTGGATGAGGACATCAAAAATCTGGAGGCAAAAATTTACGAACAGGCTGGAGAACAGTTCAACATAGCTTCTCCCAAACAATTGGGGGATATTCTCTTCGGCAAAATGAAATTGGTGGACAAGCCCAAAAAAACCAAAACAGGTCAGTATTCCACCTCCGAGGATGTACTTTCTTATTTGGCCAAGGACCATGAGATTATCCAAAATGTGTTGGACTACCGCGGACTTGCCAAATTGAAAAGCACTTATGTGGATGCGTTGCCCAATGAAGTGCAACAACACAGCGGTCGAGTTCATACCGACTATATGCAAACTGTAGCCGCTACAGGTCGATTAAGCAGTAACAATCCAAACTTGCAGAATATTCCAATACGTACCGAAAGAGGTAGACAAGTACGAAAAGCCTTTATTCCTCGAGATGATGACCATGTGCTTTTGGCTGCGGATTACTCACAAATTGAATTGCGCATCATTGCGGCATTAAGCGAAGAAGACACTATGATCAACGCCTTTAAGAATGGGGAGGATATTCATGCTTCGACCGCATCCAAGGTATTTAATGTCCCTATTGAAGAAGTGACCCGGGAACAACGTGGCAATGCTAAAACGGTAAATTTTGGGATTATTTATGGGGTATCGGCCTTTGGGTTGAGCAATCAAACGGATTTGAGCAGAACTGAGGCCAAGGAACTTATCGACACCTACTATAAAACCTATCCCAAACTACGCAATTATATGAGTGAGCAGATAGATTTTGCTCGGGACAATGGCTATGTGCAAACCGTTTTGGGCAGAAGAAGGTATTTAAAGGATATCAATGCCGGCAATCAGGTGGTGCGTGGCGCTGCAGAGCGAAATGCAGTGAACGCCCCCATACAGGGAAGTGCTGCGGACATCATCAAAATTGCCATGATCAATATCCATAAAAAACTTTCTGAAGGAAATTACAAAACCAAGATGTTATTGCAGGTGCATGATGAATTGGTGTTCGATTGCTACAAACCTGAGTTGGACATCATGAAGGAACTCATTAAAACTGAAATGGAAAACGCCTACAAACTTGCCGTGCCTTTGGATGTGGAAGTAGGTATTGGTGAGAATTGGTTGGAAGCTCATTAAACCATAAACCCTCCGCTTTCTTTTAACTTTTCACGCTAATAATCAGCAATTAATTTTTTATTGTATATTTGTACTATACAACTATTACAATAACACAATGATTAATTTTAGATTGGACCCAAAAACAGGCATTCCATTTTACAGACAAATCATTGATCAAATTAAATTTGGCATTGCCTCCGGTAATTTAAAAACTGGTGAACAACTACCTACTGTTAGATCTTTAGCTGTGAATTTGAAGGTTAATCTCAATACTATCGCCAAAGCTTACAAGGAACTCGAAATCCAAAACATCTTGGAAACCCATCAAGGCACCGGAACTTTTATCAACGAAAACAAAATAGAGATTTCAGCTAAGGAAAAAGAGCAAAAATTGAGCGAAATATGCAATGAATTTACATCTATTGCATATAGCTATGGATTTTCAGTAGATGAAATAATTGATCAACTCAAAAAATCAAAAAGGACATGAAAGCAGCAATTACCAAAAAAATGTGGAATCCCATTTCAGGAACAGTAATTATAACAGCAATAAGCATATGTATTGCTCTGTATTATTTTGATATAGTTTCTCTTCAACAATTTGGGTTTTTGTTATTAATTTCAATTTTACTTTCAAGAGCTATACATATTGCTGACCAATGGGAAAAGGCAGTAGTCTTGAGAATGGGGAAATTCCAGGGCCTAAAGGGACCCGGCATTTTCTTTATCATTCCTATCATTGACCAAATAGACAAGTACATAGATCAGCGTGTCAGGGTAACAGATTTTAAGGCTGAACAGACTTTGACTAAAGATACGGTTCCCGTTAATGTAGATGCTGTAGTATATTGGACAGTATGGGATGTTGAAAAAGCTGCATTAGAAGTCCAAGAATATGAAAGAGCCATATTTTATATTGCACAAACTGGCTTAAGAGATATTATCGGAAAACATGAATTAGCCGACATTCTCCAGGAAAGAGAAAAGATTGCAGACGATTTGCAAAAAGTTCTTGACGATAATACCAATCCATGGGGGATTACTTGTCAAACGGTTGGAATAAAAGACATTATCATACCTCAGGTATTGGCAGATGCAATGAGTAAAGAAGCACAAGCCGAACGTGAACGAAGAGCAAGGGTTATTCTAGGTACAGCAGAAACTGAGATAGCACATAAATTTTCGGAGGCAAGTGAACGATACAAAGAAAATCCAGTAGCTCTTCACCTTAGAGGTATGAACATGCTTTTCGAAGGACTAAAAGAAAAAGGATCTATGGTGATAGTGCCCAGTTCAGCTTTAGACTCTATGAATCTAGGTGCCTTAGGTGGTTTAGTTTCTTTAGCCCAAGGCAATAGCGAAGAATTTCCAAGTAAGCAATAAAAACAAAAAAAGCATCCCTAAGGGATGCTTTTTTAAAACTGGTTTTCTTTAGTTTCCAAAACTATTGGCCAATCGTGGGCTTGGGTGTTTTTCTTTTTTGAAAAGTAGGGTGAAAAGTTTAAAATTCTGCATCCATTGGAAAGGAGCAAAATCAAACCATAGTTTTACCTCAGTCCCCTCGGAGCCGTCAATCTCCAGACCGTTTTCAATGGCAAAGTCCAAACGGGAAAATCTATCCGCCGATTCTTCCATACCGTCCCTGTAGGTAAAGATATTTCCGTTTTCCTTTAAATAGAATCGAAGAGTAGTGTAATTGCCTTTTGGTAAAGCAAGTACACTTTTAGACCTTAAAAAGCTTCCAGAAGGTATTCCTTTGAACACCACACTATTTTGTCCGTCAAAATCTTTTATTTGATGCTCATTTCCTTCGCTGTCAATTGCAACGAAGCTCGAAATGTTCAGTGTCATTTCAGAAACATTCAGCGGCCTTGCCGCTTCGTTCTTTAAAATCAATTCCTTGGTAGGAGCACCTAGACTATCCCATTTCGCAAAAATATCATACGAAAAAGGCACTACCTGCCAACTATTTGGATATACTTTCTTATTTCCCATAACCCAACATTTAAATTGTACGCCGCAAAATTGCAACGGTTATGGAGTCGATGCTTCTTTAAAATTGACCAGTTTCTATGTTATTTTATCCTTTGGATGTCATTTGGGCAATTATTTAAGGTAAAATTCACAATTGCCTGCCACTTTGCTCACAAGAAAGGCCAAAGTTGAATGATTTTTATGCGTCCGTATTGTTACTATTAGTTACAGATGCATAGTTTGCTCCTATTTGTTCCAAAACTTTTAAAAAAGTCTCAAATTCGAAAACATCCAATCTATTCACCGTGAGTTTGCGCAATTGAATGGCATGGGGCAGTATTAAATCGATGACTTTTTTTCCCTCCTTCGTCAATTCTAACTTAAAACGTTTTTGATCACCTTCAAAACGGGTTTTATTGACCCAATCTTTGCGTTCCATCCCTCCAATGACACGGGAGATAGTTGCCCTGTTCCTAAAATTTAGTTGAACAATGTCTCGTTGCGACGCTTTTTCGCCAAGTTTATACACCTGATGCAAAATCACCCACTGTTCAATAGTAATTTCAATTCCCAACTCAGCAAACCGCTGTACATAGGCCTCCTGTATTTTACGAAGCACCGTATCTAAATGAAAACCCATTCCAGATACGTCATCAATCCGATTAAGTAGTTCTTCTATTGTGGGTTTAGATTGCATACTATCAAAAGTAAAAACAATGGTTTACAAGGAATTTTGCTCACCATAAACTCATTTAACAAAATTTATACTCCAAATATACTGTTGCTTTTCGAAAATTATTATTTTTGTTGCATCAACAACAATATAAACAGGCTTTTAAAATCCAGGACGTTATGGAAACATCTACTTTATCACCATTGCAAAACAGTAAAACACAAGATTTTATGCCGATAAACGGTACAGATTATATAGAACTGTACGTTGGCAATTGCAAACAAGCTGCCCATTTTTATAAAACAGCTTTTGGATTTCAGTCTTTAGCTTATGCTGGACTGGAAACCGGATTAAAGGATCAGGAAAGCTATGTCGTAGTCCAAGACAAAATTAGGCTGGTCTTAACCTCTCCTTTAAAAAGCGGTACAGTGATAGGAAAACACATCGATAACCATGGTGACGGTGTAAAAGTTGTTGCATTATGGGTTGATGATGCCACATATGCTTACGATACTGCCATTGCACGAGGGGCCAAATCCTACATGGAGCCAATTATTGAAGAGGACGAGACCGGAAAAGTAGTTCGCTCGGGCATTTACACTTATGGTGAAACGGTCCATATTTTTGTGGAAAGAAAGGATTATAATGGAACATTTCTTCCCGGGTTCAAGAAATGGGAGACTCCAGATCACAATCCCGCTCCTATTGGACTTAAATATGTAGATCACATGGTTGGCAATGTTGGATGGAACAAAATGAACCACTGGGTAAACTTCTATGAGAATGTAATGGGCTTCAAAAACATTCTTTCTTTTGATGATAATGACATTTCTACCGAATACACAGCCTTGATGAGCAAAGTGATGAGCAATGGCAACGGTCGTATTAAATTTCCTATAAATGAACCTGCTGAAGGTAAGAAAAAGTCGCAAGTAGAGGAATATCTTGATTTTTATGAAGGTGAGGGCGTTCAGCATATTGCTGTGGCCACAGATGATATTATTTCTACAGTTCGTGACTTAAAAAGCAGGGGGGTTGAATTCTTGAGAGTACCGGACACCTATTATGATGTGGTTACGGACAGAGTTGGTAAAATTGATGAAGATATAGCTCCACTGCGTGAATTAGGTATTTTGATTGATCGTGATGATGAAGGTTATTTGTTGCAGATTTTCACCAAACCTGTTGAGCCTAGGCCAACTATGTTTTTTGAAATCATACAAAGAAAGGGAGCTAAATCATTTGGAAAAGGTAACTTTAAAGCACTGTTCGAAGCTATTGAGCGTGAACAAGAAGTGCGTGGAACCCTTCATTAATTAAATGTAACCGTATGCCGATTTATCATAAGCTTGGTAACATTCCGCAGAAACGGCATGTTCAATTTGAGAAGCCAGAGGGCGGCTTATATTATGAGCAGTTGTTCGGAACCATTGGTTTTGATAGCATGTCCTCTTTGCTATACCATATCCATAGGCCTACCCAAGTTAAGGAGATAGGCAAAGCTTTGGATTTGAGCCCAAAAATTGCCGTGGAAAAAAACATTACTTCACGAAAATTGATTGGATTTGATATTGAACCCAAGGACGATTTTCTGGAGTCTCGTGAGCCGCTTTTGGTGAACAGCGATGTACATGTTGGTTTGGCTGCACCCAAAAAATCGGTTACATCCTATTTTTATAAAAATGCGGATGCAGATGAAATGCTCTTCATCCATAAGGGGTCTGGAACACTTAGAACTTTTTTGGGAAACATATCTTTTGAATATGGGGATTATCTGATTATTCCTAGAGGAATGATCTATCAGATAGATTTTGATACGGAAGATAACCGCATCCTCTATGCGGAATCTTTTCATCCCATCTATACCCCAAAACGTTACCGAAATTGGTTCGGACAACTGTTGGAGCACTCCCCTTTTTGTGAACGGGACTACAAACTTCCCCAAGACTTGGAAACTTTTGATGAAAAGGGCGAGTTTCTCATCAAAATAAAAAAGCAGGGCATGTTGCACCAATTGGTCTATGCCACACACCCTTTTGATGTGGTTGGTTGGGATGGTTACAATTTTCCGTATGGGTTTTCCATCCATAATTTTGAACCCATCACCGGTCGAGTTCACCAACCGCCACCCGTGCATCAAACTTTTGAAACCAATGCCTTTGTAATTTGCTCATTTTGCCCAAGGCTGTATGATTATCACCCCAAGGCAATACCCGCACCTTATAATCACTCCAATATAGATTCTGATGAAGTGCTGTATTATGTTGATGGTGATTTTATGAGTCGGAAAGGAATTGGCCCTGGGTATATTTCCTTGCATCCGGCAGGTATTCCACATGGACCTCATCCAGGCACTTACGAAGCAAGTATCGGTAAAAAAGGAACCGAGGAATTAGCGGTCATGATAGATACGTTTAAGCCTTTGCAGGTAACAGAAAACGCCCTCAAAATTGATGATGGCGAATATTTTAAGTCTTGGGTGGAGTAAAATAAATTTATAAAATGTCATTCAAACATAGCAAAGCAGTGAGGAATCAAATTTTAGATTTCTCACTTTCGTTCGAAATGACAAATTCAACAATAACACAAAAATGATAATCAATATACCGGAAAATTCTGATTTTTCCATTCATAACATCCCATTTGGAATATTTTCCACTAAAGATAGAAGTCCTAGAGCTGGAGTGGCCGCAGGAAATTACATTCTGGATTTAGTTGCTGTTGCAGAACTTGATGTCTTTAACTTCAATACAGCAGTGTTGGAACGAGAAGATCTTAACGATTTTATTGCCTTAGGTAAAGAAATCACCAGTAAGGTCAGAACAGATATTCAGGCTTGGCTACAAGATGACCAATCCATTTTGGCGGGAAAACCGGAGCTTTTTGTGAAACAATCCGAAGCGCAAATGCATATGCCCGTTTGTGTGGGTGACTATACCGATTTTTATTCCAGCATTGAGCACGCGACCAATGTAGGCAAAATGTTCCGTGACCCTGAAAATGCCTTGTTGCCCAATTGGAAACATATTCCTGTAGGATATCATGGCAGAGCCAGTTCCATTGTGGTGAGTGAACAGCCTATTCACCGCCCTAAAGGACAAACACTCCCCAAAGATTCCAAAACACCAATTTTCGGACCTTCACAACGATTGGATTTTGAATTGGAAATGGGATTCATAATTGGAAAAAACACGACTTTGGGAGATGCTGTTTCCACAAAAGATGCTGAAGACTATATTTTTGGTATGGTCTTGTTCAATGATTGGTCTGCCCGTGACATTCAAAAGTGGGAATACGTGCCCTTGGGACCATTTTTGGCCAAGAACTTTGCCTCTTCCATTTCGCCTTGGATCGTTACCATGGAAGCTTTAGACCCCTTCCGAACTAAAGGGCCACAACAAGAACCAAAAGTGTTGCCTTATTTGGAATACGAAGGAGATAAGAATTATGATATTAACCTTGAGGTAGCGATTACTCCAGAGAATGATGAAGAAACTACTGTTTGCCATAGCAATTTCAAATACATGTACTGGAACATGGCGCAACAATTGGCACATCATACGGTGAACGGTTGCAACATCCATGTGGGTGATATGATGGCTTCCGGAACCATTTCTGGAAAGGATGAAAATAGTTATGGCTCCATGCTGGAATTGGCCTGGATGGGCACCAAACCCATCCAACTAAAAGATGGTACCGAACGAAAATTCATCAATGATGGCGATACAGTAACCATGAGAGGATTTGCCCAAAAAGACAATATTAGAGTCGGATTTGGTGAAGTCGCCACTAAAGTGCTTCCTACAAAATGACAAAAACCGTAGATCCTTCACAAATTTCCCAACCAGACTTACACGGGATTCTGTTAACTGCAGTGGCACCAAGACCCATTTGTTTTGCAAGCACTGTGGATAAGGATGGAAACGTAAACCTGAGTCCGTTCAGCTTTTTTAATGTATTCAGTTCAAATCCGCCAATTCTGATTTTCTCCCCAGCACGCAGCGGACGGGACAACTCCATGAAACATTCGCATCAAAATGTAAAAGAGGTTCCTGAAGTGGTCATCAATATTGTGAACCATGATATGGTAGAGCAGATGTCACTCGCAAGTACCGCTTATGAAAAAGGGGTGAACGAATTCATAAAAGCTGGTTTCACACAAATACCCAGTGAAAAGGTAAAACCGCCACGTGTGGGAGAGGCTCCGGTATCTTTTGAATGCAGTGTGCAGCAAGTTATTGAATTGGCCCAAACCCCGGGTGCCGGAAATTTGATTTTGGCCAAGGTTGAACTTATCCATATCAATGAAAAATACTTAACTGAAGATACGTTGGACACCCAAAAACTGGATTTGGTTGGACGTATGGGAGGCAGTTGGTACATAAAAGCCAATGGGGAAGCCCTTTTTGAAATCCCCAAACCCATTACCACAAAAGGCGTTGGAGTGGATGCCTTGCCCATAGGTGTTCGAAATAGTGAAGTTTTAACTGGAAACAATCTAGGAAGATTGGGCAATGTGGAAAAAATACCTAGTGAAGATAAAATCAATGAATTGATCAAGCATCATGATTTAGATGGTATGTCTAAAAAATCAATTCATGAGATGGCTAAAAAGCTACTTGAAGAAGGAAGTACCGAAAAGGCTTTATCCATTTTATTATATGCTGAAAAGTTAGAAGAATGAGCAAGGGAATAGCATCCATCTTTAAACCATACTTGGAACCCAAGGAAGTGTACAAAGGAGGTAAAAACATTCCTCCGTCCAACAAAAGGATATTCAAATTATCCTCCAATGAAAATCCATTGGGTTCTTCTCCCAAAGCAGTTGAGGCCATGAAATTGGCATTGGATAAAATCGACCTATACCCCGACCAGACAGACATTCGTTTACGGGAAGCTTTGGTTAGCGATTTTGAGGGACAGTTGAACGCAAACCAATTTATTACAGGCAATAGTGGTTCAGAAATTATTGATATGATTTTGCGTGCCTTCATTAATGAAGGTGATGAAGTTATTTTTTCCAATCCGTGCTTTTTACCCTATTCAGTTTTTTCCAGATGGTATGGAGCAAAGCAAATTGATGTTCCCCTACTTGAACCCGATTACCGTTTGGACCTAGATGGAATTTTGAATGCGATTACGGAACGAACCAAAATTGTCTTTCTTACAAGCCCCAACAACCCCACGGGAACTTATATTCCAAAAACTGTTTTGGAAGAATTCCTGAGCAAAATCCCAGAAAACATTGTTGTGGTTTATGATGAGGTATACCGTCATTTTGCAGATGCCGAAGATTACACTACCGCCCTACCCTATGTCTTACAGGGTCATAACATCATCGCTTTGAATAGTTTTTCCAAGACCTATGGTTTAGCTGGCCAACGTGTAGGTTATTGTTACACCACAGAGACCATCGCCAATTACATCCGATTGATACAAAAGCCTTTTTTACTGCCACTGACCTCAATAGAGGCCGCCATTGGCGCTTTGAACGATCATGACTTCATCAAAAAAACGGTCACAACGGTTCGTGAAGGGAGAAAATACCTCGCCGCTGAATTCAATCAAATGGGAATTAAATACTGGCCAAGTGAGGCCAACTTTTTTATTATTGACCCGCCCTTACCTGAAATGGAATTCACGAATAAAATAATGGAAGAAGGTATTATGGTTCGTCCCGTTTCCCAATTTGGAGCTCCTGGAAAGGTTAGGATCACCATTGGCAATGAAGAAGCCAACAAAGCTTTGGTTAGTGCTCTTCAAAAAATACTTTCATTTAAAACACAAACCGATAAGTAGCCTTCAACAAGAAAATATTCTGGGGTTTTTGGCCAAAAATATTATCGCCTAAACTGGCCAGTAATCCTTCACCGGGATTTCCGTCCCGGGAAACATCTTGAGACCACACTAAGAAAATTTCAGAACCAGGAATATACTCCCAGCGCAACACAAGGTTAGATCGAAATTGCACAAAAGAGAAATCTGGGTCGTCAAAACTAAAATCTTCGGCACCATCCAAATCCTCATCTACTGAATATGCCCCATCAAGAATGGAAATCTGATTTGTTTCATACTGGGTAAATCTATCCTCAAACCGTATTGCCGTAGGATTAATAACATGCTTGAAATTGGAATACCTTCCTCTTGAAATGAAAGGCTGACCCCAATATTGAATCGTTAAGTTTGGATTTATGGTATAATTTAATCGAAAGGACATACTCAAGGTCCGTTGATGTATCTCCCCATTTAAATATCGCACATCTTCATTAATATCATCCAGATTATCTATGAACTGTAACTTATCTTCATTGATCCTCAGTGAAGGAAGAGCAGAAATGCGAAGTGCATTAATAGGTTGATACGTAAAACCTGCCTCTATATAATAGGACTTGAACGAATTGTCCGCAGCCTTTCTTCCATTATGAAAGACACTGAAACGAAGTTTCTTTCTGTTATCTGTATTGATTCCGTTCCAAAAACTCATCCAAGGTGACACTCTTAATCTTGGTCCACCCCGCAACGCAAAATTGGAATATTGAATGGGAGCATAATTGAAGCCCATACTGGTACGCCAATTTCCCTTCCACCTTTGCCAGCTGTTGGTATTGAATTGAAGATAGTTATGGTTGCCATCAAAATCCCAAGAGGTCCAATGGTTGTAATTGATGCCCACGCGTCTAAAAGTACTATCTGGCTTTAGGCTCTGATACCCGATCCATGTGTAATGTCGAATATCATCTGCCTGCCTTTGAAACCCAATATCATTCAATTCCAATTCTGGTGATCTCCAAGTTCCACCCGACTCAAACCTCCAATGGCCATTTCCTATCTTTCCAATTTGGATATTACCTCCCGTGCCACTCAAAGAAGTTCTTGTACTGTCTACAGTAACATGACCTGCATCTACACGTTGAAACAGATGTGTTATGGATTCTTGCGTATTTTGAATAGCTTCTTCACTTCCTTGAACATGACTAAAAGTGATATTTCCACCAACATACCAATCCCTGTCGTTCCACTGATGTTTAAAATCCAAAGCCCCCGCATAGGCAGATTTGTGCAAAAAGTACAACTCTTGTGTTAAGTTATCCCGATTGGTAGCTGTAAAAATTCCACCTATATAAGAATTACGGTCGTTGAAATCTTTTTGAAGTCTTCCAACAAAATAGTTGGTCAAAGGCTCCACCATTTCCCGGCGTCTATCACCATTTTCATCACTTATGGAAGCAAATCTTCTGGAAGTAACGCTTTCCAGAATACCAATGGCCCAGCCATCTTTGGTTTTTCCACTAAATTTAGCAGCCCCAATAATCGGTGTGTTATCCGGTACATCAACATGTTCATTGTCCCCAGTATCTGGAGAGCCCTGAGGGCTCCTCCCAATACGCCTGGAGTAAAAAATATTATCAGAACCAAAGGTGTTGCCAGCTTCCGAACGGGAAACGTTAAAATCAAAAATGTTTTTGTTCTCCACAAAAAAGGGACGCTGTTCTCGAAAAAATATCTGAAAACCATCCAATGCAATCGCGGATGGGTCTGCTTCCACCTGTCCAAAGTCAGGATTAACAGTTAAATCTAATGTCAAATCGTTGGTCACACCTATTTTTGCATCCAGACCCACTGTCAAATCACTTTCATTTCCATCTCTATAGGGATTTCCATCCTCAGCCTCATAGGTTTCCCCACTGGTTACCGTATAGGGTTGAATCTCCAATTGTTTTTGAGGTTGAATATTTTTCAACCCATGCAATTCTCCAAATTCACTTACCCACCCAGGTTGATCAATAGGTTTTCGTTGCCATAATGAACGTTCCTCTGCCCTAAAAAAACGCCTTGTTGACTGTAGCCCCCAAACTTGGTTTTTCTCTGCGCCAAATTTCAATTGACTCAATGGAATTCTGATTTCTGCTGTCCAACCTTCTTCATCTATATTGGTTCTAGCATACCATATGGGATTCCAACTAGGATCCCAATTGTTACCATTATTGGAAACAAACTCATCACCCTTTACCCCTGCAGCAGTAATGGTGAAGGAAAAAGCTGTTCGCTTGTCATGATAACTATCAATATTGAATTCTACCCAATCCCCTTCAAAACCATCCCTACGGGAAAGTCTTTTTACAATTTTGTCCGGATTCTCATCATAACAACGTACACCTATATATAAGTTCTTGCTATCGTATACTATTTTAAATTTGGTTTGATTGGAAGGATCTGTATTTTCATCGGGTTGCCATTCTATGTAATCCCCTCCCCATTCAACCAAGTCCCAGGCCAAATCATTCAGCAATCCATCTATAGTTGGCGATGTTTCTTCTTTCAAGGCCTTGGTAACGTATATTTTTTTGGGAACTACTTGAGTAGTATCTTGGGCACGGATAAATAAGGGCAATAGCAAAATTGCAAGGAGAATACCTGTTCGTTTCACTGTTCGTTTTTGATTTGATTAGTTGAATTAAAGACCTATCGAAAACCTTTCAGTTACAGTTCCTTAAGATTTTAAAGCTTTTTTAACAGAATAATGCACCAAAACCTGCACTTTAAGGGGCAAAACCCTTGGAAACAAAAAAGTAAAAAATATTCCCGACCAACCATTTGTAATTCAATCTAATAATTGTACATTTGCAGCCCGTTTATCGGGATAGGTTTTAAATTCAATAATATTCGAGAAGTGGATACATTAAGTTATAAGACTCTTTCTGCCAATAAGTCTACCGTTGACAAGCAATGGGTGTTGGTTGATGCTGAAGGACAGACACTGGGAAGATTGGCTTCAAAAGTGGCCAAACTACTTAGAGGAAAATACAAGCCAAACTTTACTCCTCATGTAGATTGTGGTGACAATGTAGTTGTTATCAATGCAGAAAAAATCAATTTGTCTGGAAAAAAATGGGACGATAAGGAGTATTTGAGATATACTGGATATCCAGGTGGTCAACGTTCTACCTCTGCCAAAGAATTGTTGGAGAAACGTCCAGAGCGCATTATTGAAAAATCTGTAAAAGGAATGCTTCCAAAGAACAAACTTGGAGCTGAACTTTTCAGAAACCTAAAAGTTTATGCTGGATCAGAACACGGTCATGAAGCACAAAAACCAAAAGCAATAAACCTAAACGACTACAAATAATGGAAGTGGTTCATAAAATTGGTAGAAGAAAAACTGCAGTGGCAAGAGTTTATGTTTCTGAAGGAAAAGGAAACATTACGGTAAACAAAAAAGATTATAAAGACTACTTTACCACAGCCACTTTACAATATAAAGTTCAACAACCTTTTGCTTTAACCAATACTGAGGACAGTTATGATGTTAAAGTAAATGTATATGGTGGTGGAATTACCGGTCAGGCAGAAGCTGTTAGACTGGCATTATCCAGAGCCATGTGCGAAATAAATGAAGAGAACAGAACTGTTCTTAAACCAGAAGGTCTTTTAACCAGAGACCCAAGAATGGTGGAAAGAAAGAAATTCGGTCAGAAGAAAGCCCGTAAGAAATTCCAGTTCTCCAAGCGTTAATATTCGGTGCATTGCACCATACTATAATAAAAGTTCATTGAAAACCCTGATTTTTTTCAGGGTTAAATTTTTAACCAAGTTGTCGTTGTTCCAAAAAGGAAAAAAATCGACTTTTTGGAATTTAGTTTAGCATCTAAATGGGTAGGGCGAGCTTTTGCGACCACCAATCCATTGCTACTACAACGGAACGTAAACTAAGTACAAAAAAATGGCAAGTAACATTGAAGTTAAAGACTTATTGGAAGCAGGTGTACATTTTGGACACCTGACTAGAAAGTGGAATCCCAACATGGCTCCTTATATCTACATGGAGCGAAATGGAATCCACGTTATCAATCTCTACAAAACTGTAGCAAAATTGGATGAAGCCAACGAAGCACTCAAAAAAATAGCTGCTTCTGGAAGAAAAATCCTTTTTGTTGCCACAAAAAAACAAGCAAAGGACATTGTAGCGGACAAGGTCTCAAAAGTAAACATGCCTTACATCACAGAGAGATGGCCCGGTGGCATGTTGACCAACTTTGTAACCATTCGTAAAGCTGTTAAGAAAATGGCCGCCATTGATCGCATGAAAAAGGATGGTACGTTCAATACGCTTTCCAAAAAAGAAAGATTACAAGTAGATCGTTTGCGAGCAAAACTGGACAAAAACCTTGGTTCTATTGCTGATATGACTCGTTTACCAGGAGCAATTTTCATCGTGGATACCATGCGTGAGCATATTGCTGTTAAGGAAGCACAAAAATTGAACATTCCAATTTTTGCCATGGTGGATACCAACTCTGATCCAAGACCTATCGACTATGTAATCCCTGCAAATGATGACGCCGGTAAATCCATCGAAGCTATTTTGACACAAGTTACCGGTGCAGTTGCCGAAGGTTTGGCAGAACGAAAAAGCGATAAACAAGATGCAAAAGCTGAAACAGAGAAAGCTCCAACTGAAGAGAAAACCCCAGTTGCTGAAGTAAAAGAAGCTGCTAAGCCCGTTGAAGAAAAAACTGAAAAAGTAGTTGAAGCCAAAGAAGAGCCAAAGGTTGAAAAAGCTGAAGCTAAATCTGATGACGACCTTACCAAAATAGAAGGTGCTGGACCAAAAGCTGCTGAAGCTTTAGTAAAAAGTGGCATTGACACTTATGCAAAACTTGCCGAAGCTGACCCAGAAAAAATCAAGGAAATCTTGACAGAGGCCAGCTCTAGAATGGCTCATTTGGATCCTACTTCATGGCCAAAACAAGCAAAATTGGCTGCAGAAGGAAAATGGGAAGAATTACAAGAATGGCAAGACAACGTGAAAGGTGGGGTTGAATAACCTAAAACCGATTTAACATTGTCCTAAACAAAAACACTTAAATAGTGTTTTACTTTACATAAATTTTAAATAAAAAGAAAAATGGCAAAGATTACCGCCGCAGAAGTAAATAAATTAAGAAAGACCACCGGAGCTGGAATGATGGACTGCAAAAAAGCTTTGGTTGAAGCTGATGGTGATTTTGATAAAGCAATAGAGATTCTTAGAAAAAAAGGACAAAAAGTAGCTGCCAAAAGAGCTGACAGAGATTCCTCTGAAGGTGCTGCTATTGCAAAAGTGAACGAAGATAAGTCAGCTGGTGTTATCATCTCTTTAAATTGTGAAACTGACTTCGTTGCCAAAAATGAAACTTTTGTTCAATTGGCCAATGATTTAGCTGACCTGGCATTAGGTTTTGACAGCAAAGATGAGTTCTTAACAGCTTCTTTCAACGGAATGTCCGTTGCAGAGAAATTGACCGAGCAAACGGGAGTTATCGGTGAAAAAATTGAAATAGGAAGCTTTGAAAAATTAAGCGCTCCTTTCGTGGGCTCATACATCCATGCAGGAAACAAAATTGCCACTTTAGTTGGATTGTCCGCAAACGTAGACGGAGCTATCGAAGCTGCTAAAGATGTTGCCATGCAAGCAGCAGCTATGAACCCAGTTGCATTGAACGAAGAGGGAGTAGATCAATCTACTATTGATAAAGAAATTGAGATTGCTAAAGATCAATTACGTCAAGAAGGTAAACCTGAAGCTATGTTGGACAACATCGCTAAAGGTAAATTACAACGTTTCTTCAAGGACAATACCTTGGTGAACCAAGCCTTCATTAAAGATAGTAAACAAAGCGTGGCCCAATATGTAAAATCTGTAAATTCAGACTTAGAAGTCACTGGTTTTTCCAGAGTGGCTTTGGGTTAATCGCTTAACCACCTAAATAAAAAAACGCCCCTTTTAGGGGCGTTTTTTTATTACACGTAATTTTATCTTCTATTTTGACCGAATCAATATATCGCCATTAAAGGTTTTGAACAACATTTCAGGTCCTCCGCCATTGATCTTACCTCTCACCCACTGTTCAATTTTCAGCTACCGACATATCAAAATCTGTGAAAATTTCACCCATATCGGATTTTGCCTTTACATTAGCCTTTAAAGAGCCGGGAAAAGTAATATCCAAATCACCGTTTAACGTATCTGCAGAAGCAGAACCACTAACATTTTCCAAAATAATCTCGCCATTCACGCCCTTCACCAGAATATTTCCATCATTCACCAAAGGATTATTTCCAAGATTATAGAAAAATCCAAACAACTTTTTCTAATAGCGCTCATACAGTAATCCCAACTTGTCCAAGTCTTCATGTTTTACTTTTATCATTAAATGATTATCGGTTATGCTTTGCAATTTGTTCTGGTTTTGAAGGATATACTGCTGTTTTAAAAAAAGGATACAAAATGTATGGATTTTTTATCCATAATAATCCTGAAGAGCTAAAATTTGAGGTGATTCCCGTAAATAATTTTGATTATTTTTGTCCGGACTTCAAGACACCCTCAATGCAATACAAAAGAATTTTATTAAAATTAAGCGGAGAAGCCCTCATGGGCGAGAAACAATACGGAATTGATGCCAAGCGTCTTTCTGAGTATGCCGAAGACATTAAATCCGTAGTGGAGAAGGGTGTTGAAGTGGCCATTGTGATTGGGGGAGGCAACATTTTCAGGGGGCTTTCTGGAGCCAGTCAAGGAATGGACCGCGTACAAGGGGATCATATGGGGATGTTGGCCACTGTAATTAATGGTTTGGCACTTCAGAGCGCTTTGGAAAACGAAGGTATTGAAACCCGTTTGCAGTCAGCCATCAAAATCAATGAAGTTGCAGAACCTTTCATTAGAAGAAGAGCTATTCGGCATTTGGAAAAAGGCAGAGTTGTAATTTTTGGAGGTGGAACGGGCAACCCATATTTCACTACAGATTCTGCAGCAGTTCTAAGAGCTATAGAAGTCAATGCAGATGTTATCCTAAAAGGAACCCGTGTTGATGGCATATACACCTCGGATCCCGAAAAGGATAAAACAGCCACCAAATTCGACTCCATTTCTTTTAACGATGTTATTTCCAAAGGATTGAAAGTAATGGACACCACCGCTTTTACCTTGAGTCAAGAAAACGAACTTCCCATTGTGGTCTTTGACATGAACACAAGAGGAAATCTGATGAAAATAGTTTCTGGCGAACGAATTGGAACTGTTGTCAACATATAGATTGGCATATACTTTGATGCCATCTCTAAAATTGTAAAATTATGGACGAAGAAGTAAAATTTGTATTGGATAGTACCAAAGAAAGCATGGATGCAAGTATTGCCCATCTTGAAAAGGCTTTGATAAAGATTAGAGCAGGAAAAGCAAGCCCCATGATGTTGTCTACCGTTATGGTTGACTATTATGGTTCTCAGACCCCTCTTTCTCAAGTATCCAATATCAACACTCCAGATGCAAGGACAATTTCTGTGCAGCCTTGGGAAAAAAATCTTCTTGCAGATATTGAAACTGCCATAATGAATGCCAATTTGGGATTCAACCCTATGAACAATGGTGAAACAATCATCATTAATGTCCCACCTTTAACTGAAGAGCGTAGAATACAGTTGGTAAAGCAGGCTAAATCTGAAGCTGAAGATGCTAAAGTTAGTATTAGAAGTGCAAGACAAGAGGCCAACAAAGATTTAAAATCTTTGGAAATCTCTGAAGATTTACGAAGCAATGCTGAAGTAGATGTCCAAGAGCTTACAGACTCTTATATTAAAAAAGTAGATGCCACGCTAACCGTTAAGGAAGCTGAGATCATGAAGGTGTAAAACTTGAAATTGCCTCGCTCGTTTCTTAGGAACACATGTTTTCATTTTCTACCTTTGCGCCCAATTACACCCAATGGCAGTAAAGCTTACTCAAGGATTTTGGCTTAAGGTCGCAAAAATTATGCTGCGCAATAGGATTTTGATTCTATTGGGTATAGCAGGATTCACTGTTTTTTTGGCCCTGCAGTGGAAAAACATACAATTTTCCAATACTGAAGCCAATATACTTCCAGATGATCACCCTTCCACCATTCAGTATAATGCCTTTACAAAGATATTTGGAGAGGAAGGTAACGCCATTGTATTTGCAATAAGGGACTCAACACTTTTTACACCAGACAATTTCAACAGATGGAACAAATTGAGCAAACAGCTTGAAGCATTTCCTGAAATTGATTTTGTAGTATCCACAGACAATCTCAAAGTTTTGGAAAAGGACAATGAACAACAAGCGTTTGTCATGGAGCCTTTCATCAAAAATCCCCCAAAGACCGAGGAAGAAGTAAATGAACTTAAAAATCATCTTTTAAAAGAACTTCCTTTTTATGACAACTTGGTCTACAATCCAGAGAGTCAGACCATACAAACCATAGCTTATCTGGACAAGGATATCATGAGCACTTCAGTACGAAATGATTTCATCCTAAATGATCTTGGGGATTTGGTAAAAAACTTTGAAGAAGAGACCCAAATGGATGTCCATGTTTCGGGCATGCCATACATCAGAACTTGGAACACTAAATCCATCAAAGATGAAGTCGGGATTTTTATTTTGGCCGCTCTACTAGTCACCTCATTAATTTTCTTCTTTTTTTTCAGAAGTTTCAGGGCAACATTCATATCCATGTTTGTAGTGATTATTGGCGTAATGTGGGCCTTTGGCTTTTTAGGGCTATTAAAGTATCAGATAACCATACTTACAGCACTCATTCCGCCACTTATCATTGTAATCGGAATACCTAATTGTATTTTTCTTATCAATAAATACCAACAAGAAGTCAATAAGCATGGTAATCAAGCACTGTCCTTGCAACGGGTCATTTCCAAAATAGGCAATGCAACCCTTATGACCAACATTACTACAGCCTCGGGATTTGCCACCTTCATGATTTTGGACAGTGATTTGCTCAAAGAATTTGGTATTGTAGCATCCATCAATATTGTGGGGATATTCATCCTATCCTTGCTGATCATACCAATCATTTACAGTTTCATGCCATTGCCAAAGACCAAACATCTTAAACACCTGAACAAAAGATGGATGGATTATTTTGTCAATTGGATGGAACGTATGGTAAGACATCACAGAATTGGGGTTTACATTACTTCCATCATTGTTTTGGTTCTCAGCATTATTGGTATCTATCAAATTAAAATCACAGGGAGTAGAATTGAAGACCTCCCCAAAAACACCCATTACTTTAAGGATATCCGGTTTTTTGAGCAGGAGTTTGATGGTATTATGCCTATGGAAATTGTAGTGGACACCAAACGAAAAAATGGAGCAATTAAGCCCGCCACATTACGGCGAATGAACCAATTGGGAGATATAATTGAAGAAACTCCTGAGCTTTCCAAACCTATTTCTTTGGTAAACTTGGTGAAATACTCCAAGCAAGCCTTTTACAATGGTATTCCAAAATACTACCAGTTGCCCACTTCGCAAGAGAACACTTTTATCATGGATATGGTGCGGAAATCCTCCGCCAATGATAACCTTTTGGAAAGTTTTGTGGATAGTACCGGCCAAACCGCCCGCATCACGACCTTTATGCGCGATGTGAAAATTGAGCGCATGGAAGAAATTGAAAAAGATGTGCAACAAGCCATAACCAAATTCTTTCCATCCGAGCGCTACAATGTTTTTATGACCGGTAAAGCCTTACTTTTTTTGAAAGGAACACGATATTTGGTCAAAAATCTATTACTCTCTTTGGCTTTGGCCATTGGGTTGATTTCACTCTTTATGGCCTATCTGTTCCGTTCCTTTAGAATGGTCATTATTTCCTTGGTACCCAATCTGCTTCCTTTGGTCATCACTGCAGGACTTATGGGATACCTAGGTGTGCCTATAAAACCATCCACTATATTGGTTTTTAGTATTGCCTTTGGGATATCTGTGGATGACACCATTCACTTTCTTGCAAAATATAGACAGGAACTTGCTGCTAATCGTTGGCAAATCAAAAAATCGGTTTATGCCGCTTTGCGGGAAACTGGGGTAAGTATGTTTTATACCTCTATTGTGCTATTTTTTGGATTTTCTGTATTCATCATTTCAAGTTTTGGAGGAACCAAAGCACTTGGAGGGCTAGTATCAGCCACCCTACTCTTCGCCATGCTCTCCAATCTTATTTTACTCCCCTCTTTACTTCTTTCTTTAGAAAGAAGCATCGCCAATAAACAAGTACTTAAAAAGCCACAAATTGATATTTTACCAAAAGATGAGGTAAATATCAAAGACAAATAGTCTGTGGAGCACCCACATTTGTAAGCGAATCATTACTCACAGTTTTCATCAAAAACCTATCTTTACCGCTTAAATTACCAGAAGTTAAAAATGAAGTCTTATTCCATAAAAGAACTGCTACAAAAGCAGCCCACAGGAGATTCGGTTGAAATAAATGGGTGGGTAAAAACATTCAGAAGCAACAGGTTCATTGCATTGAATGATGGATCTACCATACACAATCTACAATGTGTTGTTGACTTTGAAAATTTGGATGAAGCCATCCTCAAACAAATATCAACAGGAGCAGCTTTAAAAGTTAAAGGAACTTTGGTGGAAAGTCAAGGACGTGGACAAAGTGTGGAAATACAAGTCTCTGATGTTGTTGTGCACGGTGCTGCCGACCCAGAATCCTATCCTATTCAACCCAAAAAGCATTCATTGGAATTTTTAAGGGAAAAAGCACACTTAAGAGTCCGAACCAATACGTTTGCAGCTGTAATGCGGGTACGATCTACTCTTGCATTTGCCGTTCACAGTTATTTTCAGCAAAATGGATTTTACTATATGCACGCCCCCATCATCACAGGATCGGATGCAGAAGGTGCCGGGGAAATGTTTCGGGTAAGTGCTTTAGACGCTAAAAATCCACCGTTGGATGATAATGGTGATGTTGATTATACCCAAGATTTCTTTGGCAAGGAAACCAACCTTACCGTTTCTGGGCAATTGGAAGCAGAAACCTATGCTATGGGATTGGGCAAAGTATATACCTTTGGTCCAACATTTAGGGCTGAAAACTCCAATACATCCCGCCATTTGGCAGAATTTTGGATGATTGAGCCTGAAGTGGCTTTCTATGATCTTGATGCTAATATGGATTTGGCCGAAGATTTTATCAAATGGATTCTACAATACGTTTTGGACCATTGTGCTGATGATCTTGAATTTTTGGAAAAACGCCTTTTGGATGAGGAAAAATCCAAACCCCAAAATGAGCGTTCAGAAATGGCCTTGGTTGAAAAACTAAAATTTGTTGTAGAAAACAACTTCAAAAGAGTTTCGTATACTGAAGCTATTGACATTTTAAAGAACAGCAAACCCAATAAAAAGAAAAAGTTCCAATTCCCAATTGACGAATGGGGTGCCGATTTACAAAGTGAGCACGAAAGATTCTTGGTGGAGAAACACTTTAAGTGCCCAGTCATTTTGTTTGACTACCCTGCAAACATCAAAGCATTTTACATGCGATTGAATGAAGATGGAAAAACCGTTAGGGCCATGGATGTGCTTTTCCCTGGCATTGGTGAAATAGTGGGAGGATCGCAAAGGGAGGAACGTTTGGATGTCCTGCAAGAAAAAATCAAGGCACTTGAAATCGATGAAAAAGAGCTGTGGTGGTACTTGGATTTAAGAAAGTTTGGCACCGCAGTACACAGTGGGTTTGGACTAGGTTTTGAGCGTATAGTTCAATTTGCCACAGGAATGGGCAACATCAGGGACGTTATCCCTTATCCAAGAACCCCTCAAAATGCAGAGTTCTAATTTGAATTCTTAAATTTATAAGAAGGAAGATTGTAACGCAATATGCTAAAACAACATCTACAGTTTAAGCTTTCCCAAAAGTTGTCTCCTCAACAGATACAGCTCATGAAGCTTATCCAATTGCCCACACAGGCCTTTGAGCAGCGCTTAAAACAGGAGCTGGAGGAAAATCCCGCCTTAGAAAGTGGCAAGGCTGAAAGTGAGGCAATGGATGATAATTACGCAGATGCGTTCGAAGAAGCATCCGACGGTGAAACTATTTCGGCAGAGGACATCAATATTGATGATTACTTAAGTGATGATGAAATTCCGGATTATAGAACGCAAACAAGCAACTATAGTCCAGATGACGATGAAAAAAGTATTCCCTATGCCGCTGGAACTTCTTTCAATCAACATTTACTGAATCAGCTCAACACTATTTATTTGGATGATGAGGAATGGGCCATCGCCGAATTTTTGGTGGGTAGTGTTGATGAAAGTGGTTATATAAGAAGGCCTTTATCCGACATTATGGATGATTTGGCCTTCACCCAGAATATTTATGTTGAAGAAGACAAAATAGAGACCGTCCTAAAGGTGGTACAAACTTTAGATCCACCCGGTGTTGGCGCCCGCTCCCTTGATGAATGCTTGACCATTCAACTCAAAAGAAAAGAAAAGAAACCTTCAGTTGAGTTGGCGATTACCATTTTGGAAAAGTCCTTTGAACAGTTCACCAAAAAGCATTACTCCAAGTTACTCCAGAAGCATCACATCAATGAAGAAGAGTTAAAGGAGGCCATTTCAGAAATAGAAAAATTAAATCCTAAACCAGGTGGTTCTTATGCGGGCAACAATAGAATCATTGAACATATTGTGCCCGATTTTTCCATAAAAATTATTGATGGTGAGTTGGACTTGACATTGAACGGAAGAAACGCTCCTGAACTTCATGTTTCCAAAGAGTACAACAATATGTTGCAGGGATACAAAGACTCTAAGGAAAAGTCAAAATCGCAGAAAGATACTGTGCTGTTCATCAAACAGAAGTTGGATGCGGCCAAATGGTTCATAGATGCCATCAAACAGCGACAGCAAACACTTTTTATTACTATGAGCGCCATCATGAATTACCAAAGAGAGTATTTCATGACCGGTGATGAGCGAAAGTTGCGTCCGATGATCCTAAAAGACATTGCCGACCAAATTAATATGGATGTCTCAACAGTTTCCCGAGTGGCCAATAGCAAATATGTGGATACTCCTTATGGCACAAAGCTGATCAAAGAGTATTTCTCCGAAGCCATGAAAAATGAGCAAGGAGAAGATGTATCCACAAAAGAAATCAAAAAGATTTTGGAAACTGTTATTGGCGAAGAAGAGAAGAAAAAGCCTTTAACGGATGATAAGTTGGCCAAAATTCTAAAAGAGCGTGGATACCCTATTGCCAGACGTACAGTGGCTAAATATCGGGAGCAGTTAGGAATACCGGTAGCAAGGTTAAGAAAGCAGATTTAATGCGTCACTTCTTCAACATTATTTCCTACGTTTTTCATCCTTTGTTTGTTCCTATTGGAGGCACCATTCTGTATTTTATGGTTACCCCATACAGCACCTTGGAAATACAGAGCGGTAACGTTCTTCCTATTTTTATACTTACGGTGATCATACCTATTATCTTCTTTCTAATTCTAAAGAACATAGGGGTCATCAATTCTATTTTTCTACCTACGTTACAAGAACGCAAATATCCGCTTTACATAAGCTGTATCTTATTGTTGATGATTTTATACAAGGTCATTCCCAACAATTATGTAAATGAACTGTTTTTCTTCTTTATTGGACTCTTAATGGCTACTGGAGCCGCAATCATATTGTTATTCTTTAAATTTAAGACCAGTATGCACCTTCTGGGCATGGGAAGTATTCTAATGTACATGGTTGGACTCAGCATTCATTTTGAAAAGAACATTACCTTGGCCATCAGTATATTTATTCTTGTAACTGGGTTGGTGGCCACCTCCAGATTATACTTAAAAGCGCACAATAGAGCTGAGTTATTGATAGGATTTCTAGTGGGATTGTTTTCCCAACTGATTACTCTCAAGTATTGGTTATAGGATATAAAAAATTATGCCTATTCGTAAAGCACGCATATCGATGGGACTTCCATTGTTCAGTTCTACACCGTCTTCCAGCAAAGGATTAAGGGCATAATACGCATGAAGATTCCATGTGTTGTATCCAAAATTGAACATGAGACCATATTGAAGCTTTTGAATATCATCATTTGCAAAGGCCGTAGTTTTTTCCTCAGTCACCAATTTTGACCTTCCAGAAAAAACATAGGCCACTTTAGCACCAGCATATATTCGCCAAAACTTATACTCTTCAGCAGTGGAGGTACGCCATCTTATTTCAAAAGGCACTTCAATGGCATGGGTCTCAAACTTACTCCTTTTGAAATCATCAGAGCTAAATATCTCGTAAACAATATCACCATCAGTTTCCATTGCACCAATATTTGTATAGTATGAATTGGTGGCATAACCCAACCCTAATCCCAGACCAAAATTTCTACTTTGATTCAAGGGAATATCTTTGATAAAACCCGCCTGCAAGTTGTAGGATAGACTTCTTTGAACAACATCATCCGGTCTGTCCAACAAAAAATTAAACCCTAGACCTATATAAAATTGGTCTTCAAGATACCGATTATCAATTGCACCTTCTTGTTGCTGTAGCTCTTGAGATTGCACCAAAACAACAGATAAAGACATGAGTATAAGAATCAAAAATCCCTTCATTTGGAAAGCATAAAATGAAAAACAACCCAAATTACACATTTGAATTGTTTTTACATCTTAGTTTATACGTTTATTGCTCAAAGCGAATTTTCATCGTTTGTGTAAGTCGTATAATTCACTTTCAACAAGTTTACTTTTCGTAGTTCTTCTTTAATATCTGACACTATGCCCACTTTCACTTCTTTATCAATTTTAAGTGACACGGTCACAAAATTCCTTATACCTTCAGGCTTTTTGGCCAATTCACTTAAGATATACGGTCCAACATCATTTACATTGGCCAACCTATCATCTAATTGGATTTTTGGTTCGGAGCCAAAAACTTTTGCCAGTTCTGGAGAAGGTTTTCCAACAAAAATTTCGATTATCCTATCTTTTTTATCTAAACTTTTAACCTCACTTGCATTGGGTAAATTATTATCTACCAGCAAGGTTCTACTTTTTATTGTTGTGACCGTCATGAAAAAGAACAACAACATAAAAACAATATCTGGCAATGATGCGGTTGAAATGACGGGGGTACCACGGGTAATTTTTCTATGATTTCGCATGATTTGAGTTTTAAATTTGGGCTTGTGCTTCGATTAACTTTAAAGGATACATTTCTCTCACTTCTACAATTCTCTCCTTAAGAATCATTTTATCATTTAATGATGTGGCAGGATCCTCGTATGATTGCTCCATTTCCTCATAACTCATACCGTAGCGCCTTTGAGCTTCTCTATTTCTGAGTTCATTGTACGCTGCGATCAATTCATTCTGTACTTTTATATAAATCCCGTAAGAAGCTTTTCTATCACTATTCAATGAAATTATTGCTTTGATGGGATTATCAGATGAATCTTGATTCCTTTCACCTAAACAATACGTACAGTGTTCAGCATCGCCGATGGGAATACCACCGTTGTCCAAAAAGGAAGTAGCTATAGCCTTCAGATCATTTAGCTGAACTACTCCGTCCTCAACAAAAAGTTCATCATTTTGGTTGAGGCTCACTCTTAAAATATTGCGTTCCGATATTTTGGGTGGCGGGGTAGTATCAGATGGAGGGAGTTTTCTGTTCAATCCCACATCTGTCTCAATGGTTGTGGTAACCAGAAAAAAAATAAGTAGTAAAAAGGCGATATCCGCCATTGAACCAGCATTGACCTCTGGAATTTCTTTTCTTCTTTCCATAATAGAATGTTTGTTGGAATTAATGATTCAGTTAACCCTTAAAGGGTAGAAAATCCATCTCAACAATCATTCCAAAGCATTTAGGAGGATACTGTACGAAACCAAAAAACGCTCCAAATCAAATATTTGGAGCGTTTTCCACTAAATCTAAGTTATTGTCTACTGCAAATTGTTAAAGGCATTACCCTCGTAGGTGGTATAATTCACCTTTAGGGCGTTAACCTCTCTTAATTGTTGTTTGATATCAGTGATAAGACCCATATTGGCCTCTTTATCAACTTTCAAAGCAGTAGTCAATACGTTCTGTAGTTCCTGTGGTTTTTTGGCACGCTCAGCCAATATATAAGAACCCACTTCATCTACACTAGCAAACTTATCGTTCAATTGGATTTTTGGTTCAGTACCAAAAACTTTCTCGTATTCTTGCGTAGGTTTACCCACATAGATGTAGATTACACGGTCCTTCTTTTCCAACTTCTTGATTTCAGTTGCATTTGGAAGCGTATTTTCAACCAATAGGGAACTATCCTTCATCGTGGTCACTGTCATAAAAAAGAACAGTAACATGAAGACGATATCCGGTAAGGAAGCGGTTGATACCGCTGGCAAATCCCCATCTTTCTTTTTTGCAAACTTTGCCATAAATTCTAATCTTTAGTTACTTGTGGTTTCCGCTTCCGATAGTTTCTGTGGAAACATATCTTGAATACGCTTTACTTTATCCTTTAGGTCATCCCTTACATTTGAAGGAGTCTCTGGATTCAGATACTCAGCTTCCATTTCAGTAAAGTCACGTCCAAAGATTCTGTTGGCCTCACGGTTTCTCAAGTCGTTATAGGCACCTACCAATTCATTTTGAACTGTAATGTAGGTTGCATATCTAGTTTCACGGTCATTCTTCAGAGAAATAATGGCTTTTGAAGGATTGTCTGAGGAAGCTTGATCCTTTCTTCCGCTACAATATGTACAAGTACCATCGGCTCCGTTTTCCAAGAACGCCTTAGCGGCATCTCTAAGATCTTTTAATTCCATCAGTTCATCTTCAACCAAAAGCTGACCATTTTTATTGATGTTCACAGTAAAAATGTTCTTCTGCTTGATGACAACATCCTGATCTGGCGGTTCAATCGGCGGTAGCATCCTGTCCAATCCTGCATCTGTCTCAATGGTTGTGGTAACCAAGAAAAAGATAAGCAAGAGGAAGGCTATATCCGCCATGGAACCGGCATTTACTTCCGGTGCTCCTTTTCTTCTAGGCATAATTCTATTCTTTTTACTTAACGAACATTCTCTTCAATCCTGGGAAAACCATTAGCGCAACGGCCACAACGGTAAGGATAAAGAATACATTCAATCCCATTCCTATGTTTTTCACAGTACCTTCAGTAGTTTCAATACCTCTAGTGGCCATTTCCTCCACTACAGCAGCATTATTTGATGAAAGTCCATAGGATATGGCTACGATAATGGCCAATCCACCAATGGCAAATAAGGCCTTTTTTAAACTTCCAGGAGTAGAGAACAGTTTTTTCAATCCGAAAAATACTGCTGTAACCACTGCTATTGCCAACAATATGTACATGATAACGAACATAAAGCTCATAGAACCACTATTGATGGCATCTGGGTCATCAGCATCAGGCAAAGAGAACCAAAGTACGGCCGCAATCAACCCGATGACTATGAGTGCAATTTTTACTATTTTATTCATGATTCTCGATAGTTTTTAATTTCGTAATTATTTCTTGTGTGCAGCCAACATATCAATCAATGATATGGAGGAGTCTTCCATGTCGTTTACGATACTATCGATTTTAGCAATGATATAGTTGTAAAAAATCTGAAGGATAATTGCCACGATCAAACCAAATACAGTAGTCAATAACGCCACTTGGATATCACCGGCAATCAAAGATGCGCTCAAGTTACCAACAGCCGCAATTTTCTGGAAGGCCTGAATCATACCAATTACTGTACCCATGAACCCAAGCATGGGAGCAATTGCGATAAAGAGCGACAACCATGAAACGTTTTTCTCCAACTGTCCCATTTGTACACCTCCGTAAGCAACAACAGCTTTCTCTGCAGATTCCAATCCTTCTCCAGCTCTATCCAATCCTTGGTAGAAAATAGAAGCAACAGGTCCTTTGGTGTTTCTGCACACCTCTTTGGCCGCTTCAACACCACCAGAAGCCAAGGCATCCTCAACTTGCTGCTTAAGTTTGGCAGAGTTTGTGGTAGCCAAATTCAAATAAATGATTCTTTCAATGGCAACAGCCAGTCCCAAGATCAAACAAAGAAGTACAATACCCATAAAGGCAGGACCTCCCTGGATAAACTGTTCTTTCAAAACTTGGGTGAAACCTTTGCTTGCCTCAGCAGCAGCTTCTTCTTGTAACATTGCCGCAGAAGCATTTGTAGTTCCCAAAATAAACATTCCGGCAGCAGCCAGAGTAAAGGATATTCTTTTCATTTCTTTCAAACTTAAATTTAGTTAGTTAATAATGTTAAAGATATAAAAATTTTATAATTGAAAAATTAAAATACCTAGCAGAGAGGAAGGGATTCGAACCCTCGATACACTTTTGGTGTATACACACTTTCCAGGCGTGCGCCTTCGACCACTCGGCCACCTCTCTATTTCCCATAGTTAGGCCGACCAAGAAACAAAAAAATAATTAGTTACTAAAATTTGAGGCGTTAATTTTAGCGCATTTCACCCCGTAGGGGCGTTTCAAAAACAGTCTTGAAGAGCCTACTGGAAATCTTGGTTCCCAAGAGATACATAGACTTGGTTATGGCCGCCTCGGTCGTAATGTCCTTTCCATTAATCAATTGCATTTGCTTTAGCTTTTCACTGGTCTCATAATGCCCCATGGCAACTGCTCCCCCAGAGCATTGTGTTACATTAATAATATGCAATCCACTGTCCAATCCTTTTTTTAATCCTTTTAAGAACCAATCGTCCATTGGAGCATTTCCTGCACCATATGTTTCCAATACAAGTGCTTTCAATCCGGGAGTCTCCATGACAGATTTAAGAACTTTTTGGTTCAATCCTGGAAAAAGTTTGAGGATGGCCACATTATCATCCATTGTTTTATGCACCTTTAATGGTTTGTTTTTAGCTGGTGGCCTGCAAAGTTTATCGTAATCTACTTTTAAGTGCACACCAGATTCCACCAATGGAGGGTGATTCAAAGATGCAAACGCTTCAAAATGCTCTGCATTGATCTTGGTGGTTCTATTAGCTCGATAAAGTTTATACTCAAAATAAAGTCCTACCTCTTGGATCACAGGTTTTCCTTTTTCTTGAAGCGATGCAATTTCAATAGATGTTATCAAGTTCTCCTTGGCATCTGTCCGCAAATCCCCAATTGGCAATTGCGACCCAGTAAAAATGACCGGTTTCGCCAAGTTCTCGAGCATAAAGCTGAGTGCCGAGGCAGAATAACTCATCGTATCACTTCCGTGCAAGACCACAAAACCGTCATACTCCGCATAGTTTTCTTCAATAATGGAAGCTATCAAAGCCCAATACTTAGGGTTCATATTGGAGGAATCAATCGGATTTTTAAAGGATATTCCCTTCAAGGTGCAATCCAACTGGTTCAACTCAGGAATATTCTTAATCAGTTCATCAAAATTGAAAGCTTTTAAAGAACCTGTTTTATAGTCCTTGACCATCCCTATGGTTCCACCTGTATATATAAGGAGTATATTAGTTGACTTTTGCATGCTTAGACACCAAATATTGCTTTGGAATTTTCAGTGGTAATGACCCCTATTTCTTCCGGAGTTATACTATATATATATGCAAGCTTTTCCAAAACTTTTAAAATGTATGAACTTTCGTTGCGTTTCCCTCTAAATGGGACCGGCGCTAAATATGGCGAATCGGTTTCCAACACTATATGTTTCAAATCAACTTCGTGTAAAAATTGGTCTATTTTGCCATTTTTAAAGGTAACCACCCCCCCGATTCCCAATTTCATATTATAGGATATGGCCTTATGCGCTTGTTCCAAAGTTCCAGTAAAGCAATGAAAAATTCCGAAAAGGTCTTCTCCCTTTTCCTGTTCCAAAATTTCAAAAATCTCATCGAAAGATTCCCTCCCATGAATCACAATGGGCAGCTTATATTTTTTGGCCAATTGAATCTGCTGCACAAAAGCATCTTGCTGTTCTTTCAAAAAGGTTTTATCCCAATACAGGTCGATTCCTATTTCCCCCACAGCACAAAATTTCCTTTTGGAAAACATTTCTTCCACATGCGCCAATTCTTCTTTATAGTTTTCCTTCACATGGGTTGGATGAAGACCCATCATTAAAAAAACATTGTTAGGGTAAGCTGATTCCAAATCCAGCATGGCCTGAGTATAGGTAGAATCAATGGCTGGTATAAAGAAGCGCTCCACACCTTCCTCCAATGCTCTATTCATCATCTCGTTCCTATCTTCATCAAAGGCCTCACTATATAAATGAGTATGGGTATCGGTTATGATCATTTAATTTTTTCCTTCTTTTTGATACAATTCTATAGCTTTTAAATAGTTCAATGCCCCTTGCCTGCTTTGGTCAATCAAGAAACCATCCAATTCTGGGTAGTTGGTCTTTATCCATGTTACCAAACGCTCCCTATTACCAGTCCATTTTTCGTCATTGAACACAATATATTCAGTAATATCCACACTATTTATGGCACCATCTTCAAATTTCACCAACTCTTTTGTGATGATTGGTTCCTCATTCAAAAATTGTATCCTTGTGCATTGCTTTGAAACTTTCATTTCTACATCCATTCCTTTTGGCTTAATCTCCAAAATTTGATATGTAGCCCCAAAAGTGGAATCCCACTGAAAAAATGGATAATATTCCCGCTTGCTATAGGCACTGGCATAATCCAATTCCTTCATCCGGATGCTATCTTTAAAGCAACGGAACACCTCATCAAAATTTCTACCGTTAAGCGCATCGATATAGCTCTCAACCAATTGGACTTTATCTACTTTTTTCTTTTCCTGCTTGCAGGATATCACACAAATAACCAGAATGGCAACGATAACTATGTTCTTCATAAACCTGTAACACATAACGCAAAAATAGGTTTATCTTAGTTGTCTCAAAACTTTGAACATTAGAATCCTTCGACTGCGCTCTGGATGACAACATTCAAACCTCAATATGACATCACTGAAAAAATTCCTGAAAGCCAAAAGCTATGTGAAAATTCCCCTGATATTAACCGAAACTAACCATTTTGAGATTTCAGCAAAAATCAATGGTGTTTCCGGTCGCTTTATTTTAGATACCGGAGCCTCCAATACTTGCGTGGGAATAGACAAGATTGATTTTTTTGAAATGATTTCTGAAACTTCTGATGTTAAAGCAGCCGGGGCTGGGGCCGTAGAAATGGAAACTTTGGTCTCTTCCAAAAACAAAATACAGATTGGGGACTGGAAAAAGAGTCGGCAAAAAATTGTACTTTTTGATTTAGTCCATGTGAACCAAGCTTTGACCTCCCACAATGTACTTCCGGTTGACGGCATCATTGGAGCCGATGTCCTTAAAAAAGGAAAAGCTGTAATTGATTATGAAAAAAAATGCCTCTACTTAAAAAAGTAAAGGCATGCTATTTATTTTACGAACGATTTTCAATTAAAGCTCAAGGGCTTTTTTCACATCGCTATCCATCAATAATTCTTCTGGACTTTCCAATGCTTCCTTAACGGCCACCAAGAATCCAACGGATTCACGACCGTCAATAATTCTATGATCATAGGAAAGTGCCACATACATGATAGGTGCAACCACAATTTCACCGTTTTTCACGATAGGTCTTTCTACGATATTGTGCATTCCCAAAATACCACTTTGTGGTGGGTTGATGATAGGCGTGGAAAGCATGGAACCGAAAACCCCTCCATTTGAAATGGTGAAAGTACCTCCGGTCATTTCATCTACCGTAATTTGCCCATCTCTTGCACGAATCGCCAAACGTTTCACTTCAGATTCAACTCCTCTAAAAGTCAAATTCTCAGCATTTCGTATAACTGGAACCATTAAACCTTTGGGTCCGGAAACGGCAATACTGATATCACAGAAATCATAGGTAATCATTTCCTTACCATCAATCATAGAGTTTACCGCAGGATACATTTGTAAAGCACGAATCACAGCCTTGGTGAAGAAAGACATAAAACCTAAACCTACCCCGTGCTTTTCCTTGAATTCTTCTTTATATTGTTTGCGAAGTTCAAAAATAGGCCCCATATCCACCTCATTGAAGGTAGTCAACATGGCGGTTTCGTTCTTGGCAGAAACCAATCGCTCAGCCACCTTTCTACGAAGCATGGACAATTTAGAACGAGACTCCCCTCTACTTCCCCCTGTAGGTGTGCCCATAGAAGGCACTGCTTTTACAGCATCTTCCTTGGTAATACGACCATCTCTTCCAGTACCAGAAACGGATGAAGACTTTATTCCCTTTTCATCTAGAATTTTCCTTGCTGCAGGAGAAGGTGTCCCAGAAGCATAAGTTTCTTTTTTCGAAGCTTCCTTTTTAGGCTCTTCTTTAACTTTCTCAGGCTGCACCTCTTTCTTTTTCTCAGCATTAGGTGCATCACCTTCAGGTTTTTCAGCACTGGTATCGATAAGGCAAACCACTTCCCCAACGGCCACAGCATCTCCAACTTCGGCCTTCAAAGTAATAATACCGCTTTCTTCAGCCGGAAGCTCTAAAGTTGCCTTATCAGAATCAACTTCTGCTATAGCCTGATCTTTCTCCACATAATCACCATCCTCAACCAGCCACTCTGCAATTTCAACTTCTGTAATGGATTCCCCAGGTGAGGGAACTTTCATTTCTAAAACCATTGTACTCGTTATCTTAGTTTATCGAATTAACATATTGTCCTTACTCTTATCAAAAACGTACTCCAATACCTGAGAGTGACGTCTTTGGGAACGCACTGCACTTCCTGCTGCAGGTGCCCCATAAAATCTTCGGGAAGCCACCCTAAATTGTTTGGCCTCATCAAAATGCATCAATAGATGACCCCAAGCCCCCATATTTCTAGGTTCCTCTTGAGCCCATACCACATCATCCGCATTTTTATATTTTTTGATGATGCTGCGCATTTCCTCTGCTGGCAATGGAAACAATTGTTCCACACGCACCAATGCCACATCATCTCTATTGAGTTCCTCTCTTTTGTCGAGCAGGTCATAATAGAACTTACCTGTACAGAACACCAAGGTCTTTACTTTTGAAGCAGTTGCCGAAGCATCATCAATGACCATCTGGAAACCGCCTTCAGCCATTTCTTCTTTAGTGGAAACTACTTTGGGATGTCTCAACAAACTTTTGGGCGTGAAAACCACCAAAGGCTTTCTAAAATTAGCCTTCATTTGTCTTCGCAATAAATGGAAAAGGTTGGCGGGAGTGGTTACATCGGCAACAAACATATTATCTTTTGCGCAAAGCTGTAAATAACGCTCCATTCTTGCAGAAGAGTGCTCAGCCCCTTGCCCTTCATATCCGTGGGGAAGCAAAAGCACCAATCCGTTTTGCAACTTCCATTTATCTTCCGCAGATGATAGGTATTGATCGATTACAATTTGAGCTCCATTACTAAAATCTCCAAACTGGGCTTCCCAAATCGTTAAAGTTTTTGGACTTGCCATGGCATAGCCATAATCAAAGCCCATTACTGCATATTCTGAAAGCAGGGAATTATAGATATGGAATTTCCCATTTTGATTTTTCCCCAGCTCGTTCAACAAGATAACTTCCTCCTCATGCATCTCCGTTTTGATTACGGCATGCCTGTGCGAAAATGTCCCTCGTTCCACATCTTGTCCGGTCATCCTTACATCATACCCTTCCTCAATCAAAGACCCATAGGCCAATAATTCACCCATGGCCCAATCCAGTCGATTGTCTTCAAAATACATTTTATGTCGCGCCTGCACCAAACGTTCCAATTTCCTCAGGAACTTTTTCCCTTCGGGAAGTGCCGTGATACTTTGGGCGACTTGCTCCATTTTTTTGAGGTCATATGAAGTATCTATCAACTTCAACATGGGTCCTTCTGTAACTTGTCCAAAACCCTCCCATTCATCTTTCATGAAAGGAGTTATTCTGGTCTTCTCTATCTTGCGAGAATCTAAAAGGTCTTCTTCTAAATTTTTCTTGTATTCCACCTCAAGATTCTTCACATAATCCTTATCGATGACTCCTTCGGCAATCAATTTGGCCGCATAAATATCTCTAGGGTTTTGATGTTTGGAGATGGACTTATACAACAAAGGCTGTGTAAACTTTGGTTCATCCCCTTCATTGTGTCCATATTTACGATATCCCAAAAGATCGAGGAAAACATCCCTCTTGTATCGCATTCTATATTCCAGCGCAAAAGTTGCAGCATGTACCACCGCTTCCGCATCATCTGCATTAATATGAAGTACAGGCGACAAGGTTACTTTACCAACATCTGTACAGTACGTTGACGACCTTCCATCCAAATAATTAGTCGTAAATCCTATTTGATTGTTCACCACAATATGAATGGTCCCTTCTGTTCTATATCCATCCAATTTGGCCATTTGAACAACCTCGTAAACAACTCCTTGACCAGCGAATGCCGCATCACCATGGACCAAAATAGGCAATACTTCAGAGCCGTTGCCTTGATGGTCCCTATCTTGTTTTGCCCTAGCGATTCCTTCTACAATGGAATTGACCGTTTCCAAATGTGAAGGGTTAGGAGCAATGTTCATATTCACCATTTTGCCGGAGTCGGTCTCACGCATGGAAGTCCATCCCAAATGGTATTTTACATCACCATCAAAGATGGTTTCCTCATAATCCTTACCATCAAACTCACTGAAAATATCTTTGGGTGACTTTCCAAATATGTTTGTCAATACATTTAATCGTCCACGGTGGGCCATTCCCATGACAAATTGTTTCACTCCTGCATCAGCTGCCTTTTCAATAATTACATCCAAAGCGGGAATTAAGGACTCCCCTCCTTCCAAGGAGAATCTTTTTTGGCCCACATATTTTGTATGCAAAAAACTTTCAAAAGAAACTGCCTCATTCAATTTTCTGAGGATGTTTTTCTTTTCATCGGCAGAAAAATTAGGGTGATTGTCATTGACATTAAGCCAATTCTGTATCCATTGAATGCGTTCCGGCGTCCGGATATACATGTATTCCACTCCAATGGCATCACAGTAAATCCGCTCTAAATGATTGATGATTTGCCTCAAAGAACTGGAACCAATACCTATAATGCTACCCGCATCAAAAACGGTATCCATATCATCTTGAGACAGTCCAAAATTGGCAATTTCCAATGTAGGCACATACTGCCTTCTGTCCCGTACCGGGTTTGTTTGAGTGAACAGGTGTCCTCGAGATCGGTACCCATTGATCAACTGAATAACTTGGAATTCCTTCTGCAAGGCATCTGGAATTGGCACCTGTTTGCCATTGGCAAGGGCGACCATGCCATTTTCTCCAGATTCAATGCCCAAGTCTTCCAAGGAGCTCTCCAAACCAAAATCAAACCCTTGAAAAAAAGCCCTCCAACTGGGCTCAATACTGTCTGGGCTTGTAATATATTTATCGTACAACTCTGCAAAAAAAGAGGTATGTGCAGCGTTTAAAAATGAATATTTGTCCATTCTTTCCGTTTTTCCGAAAACTTTCAGGAAAATTTTCTCAAAAATACGGGTTTTGTCTTTGACAACCCCATTTTACAGCAAGAATTGTCCAAAAACAACAATTATTATATTTCTTGGTTAAAATTCTAAAATTTCCAAAAAAAGCATACCTTGGTTCCCAAGCCAAAACCAACCTTTATGACCAAATTAAAAAACCGATATCTTTCGTTGGATGTCTTTAGGGGCCTTGATGTTGCCCTAATGATTTTAGTAAATTCCCCTGGGAGCTATGAAACCACTTTTTCTCCATTGCTCCATGCCAAATGGCATGGTTTTACCCTAACAGACCTTGTATTCCCCACCTTTCTTTTTGTTGTGGGAAATTCGATGAGTTTCAGTATGAAAAAATATGAGTCCATGGGTACTTCTTCATTTTTCAAAAAAGTACTGAAAAGAACTGCCATTATCTTTTTACTCGGCTTCTTAATGTACTGGTTCCCGTTTTTTGATGATGGACAACTAAAACCATTGGCAGAAACCCGCATTTTTGGGGTTTTACAGCGCATTGCCCTTTGTTATATGTTCGCTGCGATTTTGTTGCATTATATGAAAGCCAAAAGCGCCATTATTTTCAGTATAGTTGCATTGATTGGCTACCATATAATTTTAGTCGCCTTTGGTGATCTTACGCTAACCGGGAATGCTGTATTGAAACTGGACACTTGGTTGATCGGCACAAAACATATGTACCATGGCGAAGGAATAGCGTTTGACCCAGAAGGACTGTTGAGCACTTTACCAGCTATTGTCAATGTCATCGCTGGTTATCTTACTGGTCGTTTTATTCAACAAAATGGACAGAATTTTGAGACTGTCTCCAAACTAATGATGATGGGATTTGCTTTGGTCATAGCCGGGTTGGCATGGGATCTGATCTTACCTATCAATAAAAAACTATGGACAAGTTCCTTTGTACTCCTTACATGTGGTATAGACCTATGCGTCCTAGCTATCCTTGTTTACTTTTTGGATATGAAAAAAGCCAAAAGCTGGTCGTATTTCTTTGAGGTGTTTGGAAAAAACACACTGTTCATCTACCTACTATCTGAACTTTTTATCATTAGCCTTTTTGAAATAGGACTTGGAAGCGGGATTTCACTTTATCAGTGGATAGCTGACAATGTATTTATTTCATGGTCTGGTGGATATATGGGATCGCTATTATTTGCCCTTTGGGTGATGCTGACTTGTTGGGTCGTTGGATATATTATGGACAAGAAAGGAATTTATGTGAAGGTGTGAATTTCTTAGCTACTGCTACTGTATTGGTTTTTAAACCAAACCTTGGTCCATTCCCTTTTTAAGAGCAAAAAACACGCCTCCGCTGCTATTTCCATGGCATCGGAGGGTTTTATGCTTTTAACTTGATTTTCGGGAATATCAACCACATACAATAGGTTCAAATAATCATCAAACCGTTCCACCAACAAAACATATAACTTTTCCTGAAGTATTTTTTTCAATTCTGATGGTGCAATTCCCAAAGAAAACTTCAACCCAACATTAGCCAATTCAAAATCCTTGTTGAGTTGTAAAATCAGTTTTTTGTACAGTTGCTCTTTTTGAGCAACCTCCAATAATTCTAAACTATTATTTGCGTTGGACAACATGTGTTATATACGTCCAAAAGAAGGTAAAAGATTTACTAAGACTTGAATATTTTTTCCTTTTTCGAGCAGCCCACCACATTCTACAATATTGTAATGGTAATTGTGACTGATTCCAACAAAAGGTCTTTAGCAAAAAACAACTAGATTCGTTGGCCTAGTTCCTAATCTTACGCTCCCAATCCCATGCAGATTTAACCGCTTCATCCAATGTGGAATCAGCAGCCCAACCTAAAACTTCATTGGCTTTTTTAGTATCGGCATAGGCCTGCACAACATCTCCTGGTCTTCTGTCCACTATTTTATAATTCAGACTCTCTCCAGAGACACGTTCAAAACTGTGTATCACTTCCAAAACAGAACTTCCTTTACCAGTTCCTAGGTTAAAAACTTCGTAATTGGCTTTGTTTTCACCTTTCAAAAGTCTTTGAAGTGCCATAACGTGGGCTTTGGCCAAATCCACAACATGTATATAATCTCTTACGCAAGTACCATCCTCTGTTGGGTAATCATCCCCAAAAACAGAGAGTTGTTCTCGCAGACCAACTCCAGTTTGCGTTATATAAGGCACCAAATTCTGAGGAACACCTATGGGCAATTCACCAATTTCTTTGGATGGATGTGCTCCAATAGGGTTGAAATATCTTAAAGCTATCGCTTTTACATGCTGATTTACTTTACAAGTATCCCGAATAACCTCTTCCCCTATTTGTTTGGTGTTACCATAAGGGGACTCAGCTGCCTTTACGGGTGCATTTTCAGTAATAGGAAGTTCATCTGCCTGACCATAAACTGTACATGAGGAACTAAAAATAAAACTTCCACTTCCTTTTCTCTCCAGTTCTTGAAGAATATAGACCAAAGTCCCAACATTGTTTTCGTAATATAAAAGTGGTTTTTCAACACTTTCACCAACTGCTTTTGATGCAGCAAAATGAATGACCCCTCCTATATCAGTATTTTCAGCAAATAACTGCTGAACTTTGGATTTTTCTCTAAGATCTAATTTTTGAAAAATAGGCCTTTTACCTGTGATGGCTTCTATTCCATCCAAAACTTCTACTGAGGAATTGGAAAGATTGTCAACAACTATAACATCGAAGCCTTCGTTTTGGAGTTCCACAACAGTATGCGACCCAATATAACCTAATCCTCCCGTTACAAGTATTTTCATATTAATCGTTTACAAATTTTATGACCAAATCAGTTATAAATTTAATTTGCCCATCATCCAGTTCAGTATGCATTGGCAATGAAATCACTTCTTGAACCAATTGATTGGTCACAGGAAAATTAGCCTCATTGTAACGCTCATCTTGATATGCCTTTTGTTGATGCAAAGGAACAGGATAATACACTCCACAAGGAACTCCATTTTCATTCAAATACTGCACCAGCCCATCCCTTTTTCCATTTAATATCCGCAAGGTATATTGATGGAAAACATGACAATCGCATGTATCACATATTCCATCACAATCCATAGAAGTTTTTGGAACAACAATATTGGGTTGGCCTTCAAAGGCAATTGAATATTTTTGAGCAGCCACTCTACGTTTTTTATTATACTCATCCAGTTTAGGAAGTTTTGCTCTTAAAACTGCTGCCTGTATGGAATCCAACCTGGAGTTTACACCTACCACATCATGATAGTACCTTTTATACATCCCGTGGTTCACCATACCACGAATAGTATGCGCCAAATCATCATCATTAGTGAAAATAGCTCCCCCATCTCCATAGCAACCTAAATTCTTGGAAGGAAAAAAAGAGGTGGAAGCCACATGTCCAATGGTCCCTGTCTTCTGTTTTTTACCAGTTTTTGAGGTATAAGTGGCTCCAATGGCCTGAGCATTGTCCTCTATAACATATAAATTATGTTTTTGGGCCAATTCCATAATAGTATCCATATTGGCACACTGGCCAAATAGATGTACTGGAACAATAGCTTTTGTCTTGGGCGTAATAGCTTCTTCAATGGCCTTTAGGTCAATATTGAAGGTATCCGGCTCAACATCAACCAAAACAGGTGTAAGATTCAACAATGCAATCACCTCTACTGTAGCGGCAAAGGTAAAATCAGCAGTAATTACCTCATCACCTGGCTTTAAACCTAAGCCCATCATGCAAATTTGAAGAGCATCCGTACCATTTGCACATGGAATCACATGTTTAACATCTAAATATTCTTCGAGTTCTTTTTGAAATGCATGAACATGGGGTCCGTTTATAAATGCCGACGAGTCTAAAATCTCGGTTATGGAATCGTTCACCTCAGTTTTAATGCCTTCATACTGACCTTTGAGGTCAACCATTTGTATTTTTTTCATTCAAATCTATTATGCCTCAAAATTAAGAAAATAAGATACCATAATGTCCTCTTGCCGAAAGAATGTATTTTTGGGGAATTATGACTTTTTTGCGCCTTCTCTACAACTTTTTGATATTCCTCTCATGGCAAGGATTAAAGGTTATTGCCCTTTTTAATCCTAAAATCAGATTATTTGTTTCTGGAAGAAAAACAACTTTTCAGCAATTGAAAAATACCATCCAACCAACAGAAAAATGGATTTGGATGCATGTTGCTTCTCTAGGAGAATTTGAACAAGGCCTCCCCATTTTGGAAGGTTTGCGAAAAAGCTATCCGGAACATAAAATCATACTCACATTTTTTTCTCCATCTGGTTTTGAGGTAAAGAAAAACACTCCCTTTGCAAATGTAACGGTCTATTTACCTATGGATACCAAATCCAATGCGGTTCAATTTCTTGATACCGTTAAACCTCATCTTGCCCTATTTGTGAAGTATGAAATTTGGCCCAATTATCTTTTTGAACTTCAAAAAAGGAACATCCCTACCCTATTGGTCTCTGCTATTTTTTCTAAAAGACAATCCTATTTTAAACCTTGGGGAGGTTTCATGAGATATAGCTTGAAAAGTTTTGCTCATTTCTTTGTTCAGGACGAAACCTCAAAAAAGTTGCTTAAATCCATCGGTTTTGAAAATGTGACTGTTAGTGGAGACACTCGTTTTGATAGAGTTTCCCAAATTTTGGAGAACAATAATTCATTATCTTTTATGGACAGTTTCAAAGGAAATTCGCCTTGCATGGTAGCGGGAAGCACCTGGCCCGAAGATGAAAAAATCCTATTGGAATACATCAACACTGTAGAAACTTCCATGAAATTTGTCATTGCCCCACATGAAATCAAGACCACACATATTGAAAAAATCACAAATACTTTGACCAAAAAGGTTGTTTGTTATTCTCAAAAAGAGATTAAAAATCTAAATGATTTTGATGTTATGATCATTGACACTATTGGACTGCTCACCAAAATATACAGTTACGCAGATATTTCCTATGTTGGTGGTGCATTTGCCACCGGACTTCACAATACTTTGGAGCCAGCCACTTTTGGCGTTCCCATCATTATTGGCCCTGACTATGAAGGTTTTAAGGAAGCTGAAGATTTGGTCGATCTAAAGGGAATCCACCCCATTGCAAATTTTGAAGAATTCAGCACAGTAATGAACATTTTTGTTTCAGATGCTTCAATACGCAAAGAAAATGGACAGATAAATGCAACTTATGTTCAAGAAAACCAAGGTGCTACCACATTAATTTTGAAGCATATTAAAACTTTTCTTTAAGTTTTACCTAGTTTTGGAAATCCAACCTTGCACAAATGAACAACCGTATTTTTAAGATTTCAATTGCCGCGGCTCTTGCCGGATTTTTATTTGGATTTGACACTGTCGTTATTAGTGGAGCCAATCAACCGATCAAAGAAATTTGGGACACCAATTGGTTTTTGGGAGATTCCATTTTCACCTTCCATGGTATTTTTATCATGTCCATGGCTCTTTGGGGTACCGTTTTAGGATCGCTTTTTGGAGGCATACCCTGTGACCGATTGGGAAGGAAAAAAACACTTTTTTGGATTGGTATACTCTATTTTATTTCCGCAATTGGCTCTGCATTAGCTCCGGAAGCCTACAGTTTTTCCTTTTTTAGATTTATTGGTGGGATTGGAGTTGGCGCATCATCCGTGGCAGCGCCTATCTATATTTCTGAAATTTCAACAGCCGAAAACCGAGGTAGGCTTACGGCCCTATATCAATTCAATATTGTTTTTGGAATTCTGATAGCCTTCATTTCCAACTATCTTATCGGAATTATTTTCGATGCCAATATATCTTGGCGTTGGATGTTGGGCATTGAAGGACTGCCAGCACTAATCTATACTTTGTTGGTTCTGAGAATTCCGAACAGTCCAAGATGGCTTTTGTTGAAAGAAAAGGAAGATGCTGTGGTCATCAAATCTTTGACCTTGCTTGGCATTGAAAGCGACAAAGCATCGGTACATCTTTCAAAAATAAAAGTAACATTGTTTGAAACTGCCGAAAAGCACAAGGAAAAATTGTTTTCTGGCAAGTACAACAAACCTCTCATTTTAGCCTTTTTGATTGCCTTTTTTAATCAAGTATCAGGAATTAATTTTGTATTGTACTACGCCCCAGAGATTTTAGAACGTGCGGGTTTGGCTTCTGGAGAGTCCCTGTTTAGTTCAATTTCCATTGGAATCATCAACTTAATATTCACTTTTGTGGGCATAGCCCTTATCGACAAGTTAGGACGAAAACAACTCATGTACATTGGTTCTATAGGCTATATTTTGAGTCTGGGCATGGTGGGTTGGTGTTTCTACTCTGGCGCAAGCTCTGTTTTGCTTTTGATTTTCATCTTAGTGTTTATCGCCTCCCATGCTGTTGGGCAAGGTTCTGTGATATGGGTGTTCATTTCAGAGATATTCCCCAACAAGGTACGCTCTTATGGACAGTCTTGGGGTACGGGAACCCATTGGGTTTTCGCCGCGCTGATTACATTGCTCACTCCTACT
Source organism: Flagellimonas amphidinii (assembly GCF_013090115.1). Taxonomy (GTDB): domain Bacteria; phylum Bacteroidota; class Bacteroidia; order Flavobacteriales; family Flavobacteriaceae; genus Flagellimonas; species Flagellimonas amphidinii. The sequence goes on along the minus strand of NZ_JABFNN010000037.1, from coordinate 34,208 downwards.
TTTTTAGATTCAGAAATTGGTATTTTCAAAGAAAACCCATGGCCTATTTTTATATTCTTTTCAGCCATGATGGTGCTTCAACTTCTATGGGTAATCTTTATGATGCCAGAAACCAAAGGAAAGAGTTTGGAAGAACTGGGGGAATTATTGAGTTCCAAAAAACGTAAAACGGATTAAGATACCGCATATACCAAAAATCCGTCCTTTAATCGAATAACAAACAAGGGGTTAAGCTCAGTCCTTGAATAATTCCGTACATTGGAAAAAATTACACTATTATGTCTAATGAAATTTCTTTTGGCAATAAGCTAATGGTGGCCTTTTTGCGCTTTATGGTCTTTGTGCTGGTTCTTATTCTGATCGCAATACCTCTTTGTATTGTATTGGATCTTCTCGGAATTATTAAATAAGGTTCTTTGGCTAAATAATCAGTGAATTGATATCTGATTAGCATTCTAAAAAATGACATCTTGCTCCGCCATGGAGTTTGTGATAAGTTTGATATAGTCATCTATGGCCTTATCTACATTCGCAGGCTCTGACACATCAATATTACCTCTCCAGATAAGCTCTCTTTCTTTGCCAATACAGATGCAATAAAGCGAAGTCTCTGCATTGTAAACATTAAAAGTTTCGTAATACTCAGGGTCGTAATAAATATCTTGATGTTCCAGATAGTCTGAACTAAACTGGGTGAAAATTGCATCAATATTGTTCATTCTTTCCCTGAAGGTCCTCTTGTTTTCCGTGCCAACAATTTTTGTAAAAAGAATGGCATCAAAACCCTTGTCCAATAATTGTTGCTCCACATTGTTAAGTTCTTCTTCTGATTTTTCAGAAGATGTAAACTCTACATCAAATAGATCAATGCTGCGCATGGCCTCAACATCCTCCCAATTCAACTTCTCCACAAGACGAGTTTCAAACTCAATCCTAGCGTTCTCATCCTGTGTCATTCCCACTACCAACACCTTATAGGCATCAAACAATACTACGTCAGGATTCTTCCATGTACTAACCAATTTGGTGGAAGAACAACCTACAAGCAGCAGTAAAAGAATAAATGCGAATTTCGATTTCATTTGAAGAAAATTAATGGTTCATGCGCAGCTGTTTGACCTACACTATTTAATGAGTGGCAAACGCTCCCTGACGTTTTTCCAATTGACGTTTCAATTCATCAATGGTCTCGGCCAAAGCCTTCTCAAAATCATTTGTTTTTGCCTTGGCAAAAAGTCGCGGTCCAGGAGCACTAAGTTCAATTTCACACACCTTGTTTTCGCCTGTCCTGTCATTTTCAAGTTTAAAAAGCACATTGGCCTTAATGATCCAACTATATTTCTCTTCCAACTTGTTGAGCTTTTTCATCAAGATTTGACTTAATGATACACTGGTCTTCATTTTTTGATATTGAACATGTACTTCCATGATATTTGTTTTACTTTTATTCAAAGCTAAATCAGGAAAAAAAGAAATTAAATGACAAATGTCATTATTAGCCCAAGAAAAAGGGCTGTCCGGTACTTTGAAGCACAGAAAACCAAAATTCCCCTTCCAAATCAATTTTCTTTCTTTTCTTGGTCACCTCAGAAATAGGCACGTACACAAATTGATTGTTGACCTTACAGGCCATGAATTTCGTTTTCCCGGCCATAGCTCCATGCACGGCATGATAGGCCAATCTGCTACAGTACACACTATCCCCTGAGTTGGCAGGAGCACTTCTTACAATATAACTGGGATCTATATATTTTATGGTAATTGGAATATCTGAAAAATGTTCTTCTATTTTTTCTTTTAAGAAAAGTCCAATATCAGAATGCTTAATATTTCCAGAAGCATCTTTTACACTACTTTTCTCTTGAAAAAGATGTTGCCCGGCTCCTTCAGCCACTACAATCAAAGCATGCTTTTTACGCTCCAACCGGCGTTCCAATGCCTTCAAAAAGCCATTTTCACCTTTAAGAGCAAGATCCATTTCTGGAACTAGCACAAAATTGACCACAGGCATGGCCAATGCTGAAGAAGCAGCGATAAATCCACTGTCCCTTCCCATCAACTTTACTATGGCTATACCATTATAAGCCCCAGTAGCTTCGTTATGGGCATCGCGAATAATGGGACTTGCCACATCAAAAGCAGTTTCAAATCCGAAGGATTCGTCAATTAGGTCAATATCATTATCAATGGTCTTTGGAATACCGACCACACTAATTTTAGCATTCCTTTTTTTGATTTCCTCTCCGATGGCATTTACCCCTTTCAAAGTACCATCGCCCCCAATACCAAACAACATGTCCACGCTATTCTCTTCCAGAGTATCCACCATCATGGAAACATCTTGACCACCGCGGGACGACCCTAAGAATGTTCCTCCAAATTGGTGTATTTCATTGACCACATCCGGCGTTAATTCAACAAATTTATGGTCCATATCTGTATTAAGACCTTCATATCCATAAGGCACCCCTATGATTCGTTTCACCCCATAGAAGTAATGCAAAGTCATGACCAAGCCTCTTATTACATTGTTGATTCCCGGACATAATCCACCACAAGTAACAATTGCTGCAGTTACATTTTTTGGTTCGAAGAAAATATGTTGTCTAGGTCCAGACTTTTCCAGACACAAAGGTTCTTCTCCAGAGTCAAGGCATTGATTGTATTGATCCAAGGAAAGGTCAAAAACCAATCTGTCCGAATCTCGGACAAAATCAAAAATTTTATCTCCCCTGACAGTACTCAACTGCAGGGGAGATTTGTATTTAGGTTCTCCTAGACTTTCTATTTGAAATCTATTGTTTTTATCCACTTTGATTTATTGATTAAAAGTGATCATCCAAGCCATGGTGAGAATCAATCAGTGGGCCACCATTAAGGATTTCCTCTGATGATTGACTCGCAAACTTGTCAAAATTAATATGAAACGAATGTGCCAATTGAATGGCCTTGCTCACATATGCTCCTTTTTGTAACCAAGTATTCATAGGATCCAATATTTCCGTAGGAACACCTGGGCAATATTTTGGCATATATAAACCAAAGATAGGATGTACATCGTAATCTACCTCATCCATTTTGCCTTCTAAGATTGCAGAAATCATAGCTCTGGTGTACTTTAACTTGATTCTAGAACCCACTCCATAAGGTCCACCACTCCATCCGGTGTTGATCAACCAAACATTTACTCCGGCTTCTTGCATCTTCTTGCTAAGCATTTCTGCATAAACTGCTGGGTGCAACGGCATAAAAGGTTCTCCAAAACAGGCCGAGAATGATGGAACAGGCTCGTTGATACCTGCCTCTGTTCCCGCAACCTTAGCGGTATATCCTGAAATAAAGTGGTATGCAGCTTGACCTGGAGTCAATTTAGATACTGGAGGTAATACTCCAAAAGCATCACATGTTAAGAAAAAGATATTCTTTGGATTTGATGCATAAGACGGTACTTGAATGTTATCAATATGCTCTATTGGATAGCTTACACGTGTATTTTGTGTAATAGAACTATCAAAAAAGTCAACTTCTTTAGTCCCTTCCTTGAAAACAACATTTTCCAACAAAGCTCCTGGACGGATAGCTCTGTAAATGTCTGGTTCTTTTTCTTCTGTCAAATCAATCACCTTGGCGTAACAACCTCCTTCAAAATTGAAGATGGTATTCTCTGCTGTCCAACCATGCTCATCATCACCGATTAATTTTCTTTTTGGGTCTGCAGATAAGGTTGTTTTACCAGTTCCTGACAATCCAAAATAGATTGCCGTGTCCCCTTCTTCCCCAACATTTGCAGAACAGTGCATGGGTAATACGTTCTCTTCTACAGGCAAAAGAAAGTTCAACGCTGTAAAAACACCTTTTTTCATCTCTCCAGGATATTGAGAACCACCTACCAAAGCTATTTTTCTGGTATAGTTCAAAATGGAGAAGTTCCCTGCTATGATTCCAAATTCTTTTGGATTGGGGCACTCATAACCTGGCGCGCACAATACCAACCAATCTTCATCAAAGTCTTCCAATTCTTCAGCTGAAAGTCTCATAAACATATTTTTGACAAAATAATTTGACCAAGGCAACTCGGTAACCGTACGCACATTGGTTCGGTATTTTGGGTCGGCACATACTGCCCCATCACGCACATAAATCTCTTTACCGGAAAGATAGTTCACCACCTCATCATACAATTTGTCAAAATTTTCAGGGGAAATCGGTTTATTAATGCGTCCCCACCAAATTTTATCTTTAGTATAATCATCTTTTACCAGAAAGCGATCTTTGGGTGAACGTCCAGTAAATTTTCCAGTATTAATGGCAAGTGTTCCATTTTCAGATTCTACTCCCATACCTTTTTCAAGAGTAATGCGTTGAAGTTCCTCGGGACTGAGATTCCAATGGGCAGTAACGCCCTTCAGTCCGTATTTGTCTAATGATCGTGTTGTAGTTGCTTCCATAATTTATTGTTTTATTAAGGTTAATAGCCCCATATCCATGGAACAAGAATTAATGTTGCAATGAAGAAAAGAAGGAGTAACGGAGCTCCTACTTTCATGTAATCAATGAATTTATACCCTCCTGCAGCCATCACCATGGCATTGGTGGTGGTACCCACAGGGGTTAAAAAGGCTGTTGATGCACTTATGGCCACTCCAATCATAAAAGGTTTAGGGGAAACCCCTAGGTTTGATGAGGCCATTATAGCTATGGGAGCCATCAATACTGCCGTAGCTGAGTTATTTATTGTTTGGCTAAAAGCCGCTGTCAGCAAAAAGACTCCAGCTAAAAGGGCTGTGGGATGGATATTCCCCAGGGTGTTCACCAAACTATTTGCAGCCAATTGTGCCATCCCTGTTTTTTGTAGTGCTAGCCCCATTGGAATCATGGCAGCAATCATCACCACACTGGTCCAACTGATTCCTTTGTAAGCTTTTGTGATAGGAACGCAGCCGCTCAACATCATGATTCCCGCACAAGTGAGTGCCGCAACCGCCCCTGGCAGAATTTTAAATACCAGAAGCACTATCATCAATAGTAAAGTGCCCAAGGCGATATAGCTTTTTGGAGTGAGTTCATCTACATTTTTTGCCAATACCTCCGGACTACCAGAAATCACTACGTTTTCATACATGTCCGTCAAAGCCTCAATATTTTCCCATTGGCCTCGTATTACAAATGCATCTCCTGCTTCAATTTTTATTTTGCCCGTTAATGGTCTATTTTTCCTTGAAGCAGCTAATAGCTGAACTCCAGCCTGACTTAGGTATTGACCCAATGCTATGGTTCTCCCCACAAAAACAGATTTAGGGGTGATGATCATTTCGGCCATGCCAACCTCTTGATTGATCAACTCTTTCTTGAGCATATCTCTTTGTGGTTGTAATGGAATGACACCCAGGTGATATTTCAACACCAGCCTATCAACATCTTTTGCCTCACCTTTTACGGTTATGATATCGTGATATCGCATCTCAGTATCGGGGTCGGGCATTTCCACAAATTGAGGTACTCGTTGTTGTAACGGACTTGGGTGCCTTCTCTTCAGTCGCATCACAGACACGTTGTGAGTTCCTTCAAAGTCCCAATCGCCAATTTTGGTATTGATCAACTCTGATCGGGACCGAATACGTAATCGGTATAGATTGTCCCCTATACTGTAGTTTTCAATCCACTTGTGCATTTCTTCATCAATGGCCATAGGCCTATTTTTCGTCCTTCTGCTTGGCAACAATTTATGCCCCCAGTACCTGAAATAAAGAATGGAAATCACAAGCAACGGCAATCCTATCAATCCAAATTCAAAAAAGGAAAAACCTTCAAAACCCTGTTCCACCAAGGCATTACTTACTATAATATTGGGAGGGGTTCCCGTCAATGTCAATAACCCTCCTGTGTTGGATCCAAAAGCCACTGGAATGAGCAGTTTGGAAGGAAGAGTTCCTGCACTCCACGCAGCAGTAACAGATACAGGTAAGAGTGCAGCTACTGTACCCGTATTGCTTACCACCCCGGAAAGCAAACTAGAACCTAGGGTTACTATGACCAGTAGTTTAGGGGCACTTTTCTTGGCCCATCTTACAAAACACTGTCCGGCTACGGCAGTCCAACCAGTTCTTGAAAGACCTTCTCCAATAATGAACAAGGCAGCAATCATAATCACCGTAGGATTGCTAAAGCCTGTCAAGGTTTCCGAAAGATTTAAAACTCCAGTGAGAAAAAGTGATAACATTGCCATAAGGGCAACAACGTCTGGCGGAAATTTTCCCCAAACAAAGAGGGCAATGGTAACACCCAGAATTATTAGCAGTGGCAGCATGCTTTATCTATTTGGGTTGATTGATTAGTCCAAGGTTAAAATCGGAACCTCTGAATGCAAGGTCAACAGTTGGGTCAACCGTCCTTCAGATGGAGTGCTTTTTTCTGCATGGTTTCTTGGAATTATGGTCAAGAGATCAATCTTTTTTTCATTGACATATTCCAAAATACCTTCTTCTACATCCTGATTCTTACTGAAGGAGTGTTCCACATAAAAATGCTCCAGATAGTATTCCAATAAATGCTCTGTACTATCAACAATAGATTCCTCAGCATATACAGATTCCTTATAAATGGTCAACACATGTACTCTGGAGTTAAACAGTCTGGCCACTTGCAAAAGCATGCTCAAAACCTCTTTATCCTCAATTTCCTCCTTGCCAATAACCAAGGCAATATCCTTGGGTTCTTTAATCTCGTATCCGTATGGCACTGAAATCACTGGACAATTGGCCTCTAACACCAATTTAGATGTATTAGTAATGGCCTCATCGGTTACCATATCTCCCATTGTACCCATAATGACCAAATCGATATCTTGCTGTTTTCTAACAGTAAGAATGGTCTCATTTACATTACCTGTGGTGGTAATAAGAGTTGGGTCTGTTTTCACCTTATTTGAGAAAGATGCAATGACTTTTGCAAAATCCATTTTCAGCATATTCACTTCGGATTCTACAGTGGGCATTGTTGCCACATAAAGGGCCAGAATATCAATTGATCTATTGGGCCCTACAAAGTTGATTGCATATTGCAAAGCATTTACTGATGCTTCGGAAAAATCAAAAGGGACTAAAATTTTATTAATGTTACTCATACCTATTTACAAATTAGTTTGTTAAACTTGACGACTCAAAATTAGAACTGGACCTCAACCTAAAATATGACGGAAATCAGTTTTTGGTCTTTTCCCAATCGTTTAAGAAATTATCCTTCTTTTTTAAGTCCATGAATTTCACTTTATGGTTATCTTTAAAAAGCATAAATCAAACACAGAGGATCGGTAAAATGGACATTGTAATTGGAGTGGATATAGGCGGCACCAAGACCAAAATTGGATTGGTAGACCAAAGTGGAACATGTCATGTGAAGAACTTCTTTAGAACTAGGGAATTTCCAGAATTGGATTTGTATCTGGACAAAATCAAAAGTACTTCCGATGAGCTTATAGAAAGTATGGGGCAAGACGTAAAAATTCTAGGCTGCGGTATTGGAGCGCCCAATGCTTCCAGCAAAAATGGCACCATTGAAAATGCCAGTAACCTGCTCTGGAAGGGAACCGTTCCTATCTTGGAAAAACTGAACCAAAGAATGGGTATGCCCATGCGAATCATGAACGATGCCAGTGCAGCTGCATTGGGGGAAATGCTTTTTGGCGGAGCTAAAGGTATGACCGATTTCATAGCAATTACCTTAGGAACAGGTTTTGGCGCAGGTATTGTGGCCAACGGGCAATTAATAGATGGCTTTGATGGCTTTGCCGGCGAACTTGGACATGTGGATATGACCATGGGTGATGGCAGACTCACTGGGCTTGGTGTCCGCGGTGGATTGGAGGCCTACGTATCTGCAACAGGACTAAAACGCACCATTATGTATATGTTGAGTAAATACATAGTTGATAGTAAGTTCCGAAAGATTGCCTACAGTGACCTTCACGGGGAAGATATTACCAAAGCAGCTGAGGAAGGGGATGTAATTGCACTAAAGGCATTTGATTATACTGCTAAAATTATGGCCCAAGCCTTGGCCAACTTTACTGCTTTTACCCAGCCAGAAGCTTTTATTCTTATGGGGGGGCTCACCAATAGTGGCAAATGGATATTGGAACCACTGGAAACCTATTTTAATGAATTCTTGCTGGAAGTTTATAAAGGGAAAGTGAAAATTCTCCAGTCTGGCATGCAAGGAAAAACAGCGGCAATTTGTGGCGCTGCTGCATTAATCTGGGAAAAACAGAACCATTAGACCTATTACAGCGCAAATCTTACACTTTTTCCATTAAAATTTTTCCATAAATGACAAGCGTCATGTTTTTTCAAAAGTATTGGAGCAAAACTTTGTACTTAACCAACAGAAGCCACAGCTATGAGGTATACAAAGCGTTATTGCATTTTGCTTTTGTTCTTAATATTCCTCACAAATTTTCCATCTGAAGTTTATGGACAACTTGAAAACGAAAAACACACGGGTACCTGGATGGTTTTTTCGGGGAACACCAAAATTCATGAAAACTGGCGCATCCCAACAATAGGAATCCTGACCCATCAGGATATGCTTGAAAATTATAACTTTTCTTTTTTTAGAACTGGCATCTCATACCAAGCAAGTAAATCATCTACACTAACAGGAGGTGTTGCCTTTCTAAATTCCAGTTCGTATTCTGAAGAAAACATTGTAAAGAATTCTTCGCAAATATGGTTTTATGGTGAATATACATTTAAAACAAAGCTTGGAGAAGACATTCTTGCCCAACGAGTACGTCTGGAGAACCGTAGAAAAATACATTCCGAAAATCCCAATGTCAACAATCGACTTCGGTACAGGTTGCAATACGTAAAACCCATCAACTCTAAAACTTACCTGAGGTCCTTCAATGAACTCTTTTTACATCTGGAAGGCACAGCTTTTGATCAAAACCGATTATATATAGGTATGGGGCAAAAACTATCGAAATCCTTAAAAATGGACATCGGTTATTTAAAAAGGTTCTTTAAAAACTCCAATGAAGGGATGGTGCGAATGGAGCTTACTTTCAATGTTGATCTGACCAAAAACGACCTAGCCCTAAATCCAGATTAGAAGTCTTAAAATTTTAGATTGAAATCCATAACATGATGATTATCATGTTTTTTCATCTACTACATAACTAATTTTATTTCAATAAAAGAAGATAAGTCATGAAACCCAAAAAGAATCCCAATGTAGACGTAGGCAGGAATAGTAGCCTATATTTTATGATAGGCCTTACTTTAGTTTTATTCGTTACCTGGCAGTCATTTGAACTGAAAACTTACGAAGAGGAATCTTACGTATCTGAAGCTCTAGAAGTGACTGATAACCTTGATGAAGAAGTTCCAATAACAGAAATGCTGAGGACTCCGCCACCACCACCGCCACCATCCGCTCCAGATGTGATAGAAATTGTGGAAGATGTAGAGGACGTGGAAGAAACTGTTATTGAAAGTACCGAGAGTAGCCAAGATGTATATGTTGAAGACGCAATTGTGAGGGTGGATGATGTTGAAGTAGAAGAAGTAGAGGAAGAAGTGATTGTGCCCTTTGCCATAATAGAACATGTTCCTGTATTTCCAGGTTGTGAAATCTACGAATCACAAGCAGAACGTAAAAAATGTTTTAATGAGAAGGTACAAGAGCATGTTAGAAATAATTTCAAATATCCATCTGCTGCTCTTGAAATGGGTGTCTCTGGAAAGGTATTTGTGCAATTCGTAATCGATTCCAAAGGAAGAGTAACTGAAATCAAAAAAAGAGGGCCAGACAGACTTTTAGAGGATGAAGCCGTAAGAATCATATCTGTACTTCCAAAGGTAAAACCAGGAATTCAACGTGGTAAACCCGTTAAAGTTAAATACAGCATTCCAATACATTTTGTAATGAAGTAGGATACAACCAAATTCATTCAATAGGCCCAGAACAATGTTCTGGGCCTATTTTTTATTAAAACCACTTTGCATTAGCATAATCTTTGGTTTTGGAAACTGTTTCCCTGCTCTTTACCACTAAATGTGTACTCCCTGCCTGTCTGGCACGGTAGCCCAATAAATGAAAAAATGACTTGGCTAAAAATCTAGCAATCCTTTGATCGACCAACATGGCATCCTTTTTAATGGATTTCCATGAGACCCCGGGCAACTTCACCAGTAAATGATCCACCTTAAACCTTCGTAATCTTTTAGAAAACCAAAGCAGAAAATTGGGAATAGGTCTAATAAAATAAAACCCCTCATTGCCTTGATCTTGGTAAAGGGGCATAAAAATTTGCCTTTTCCCCCTGGCTGTTAATATTTCACCATTGCTTAGGGCAATTTCAACCCCTTTTTGTATTTCCTGAAAATTGACAAATCCGGGCAACATTTTAAAATCCCGTCTAGAGGTAATCTCAAACTGAAAATAGATTTCATAGAAACGTTGAGAGACCGAGCTGGACCTCAACACTTCATTCCTAAATAAATCCCTCTCATATTTAGTACTGGGAATTGCTCCCGTAAGCACTAATGAATAACGGATGAAATCCATACAGTTTTTAATGGCCTTGATATCATCATGCCTTCCACTTTCATAACCAAGGGAAACGTAGCCCAATTCATTGATATAACTTAAAAGGGCACCTTCCAAATATTCTTCTATCCCCAAAATAGTGGGCAAAGGATAGTTTGATGCATATTTCCTGTTCAGCAAACTATCATTCAACACGATAAAAGGTGAAGTATCACTTGAAGTAGTGTGCAAATCCATAAAATAAAAAGGTGGACGACCATTTTTTACTATATCGGAAAGTACTCCGTGGAGATCCAACAGCTCCTTTTCTTCAATTGAACAATTGGTCTTCTCTTGTATTTTTTTTATCCGCTCTGGAAACCATATTCGATTTAAATCCTCTTTTTGAAATCGCACACCGCGCTCCAATGCCTTCAAATTTCCAGCTATTGCGAAGATTTCACCTTGTATGGAAGTTTCCTTGATTTTCAACTCTTGAAGTACATGTTTCAAAGCAAAAATTCCAGCAGGTTCATTGCCATGTATCCCCGCAAAAAATACTACCGTAGGACCGTTGTCATTTCCTTTCAAATAATCAATGATTCGTTCAACTTCCAATGTTTCGGAAAGGGCATTGCTGTATACTTTGGACATACTTAAAAATCAACTTTACTTACGATACCGACTAAATTAGATCCCGAGCACACGGGCAAACACCCTATTTGATAATCTTGCATTAGTTTTTTTGCTGTGGTTATTTTTGTTCTGGGTCTAACGGTGACTACTTTTTTTATCATGATATCTGATACTCGTACATCATGGTTGTTCTTTATTTTTCCTATGTCATCAATGTGACTCCATGTGAGCAGACCAACAAGTTCTCCTTGGGTATTTTCCACTGGCAAATGGTGAATATTGTTCCATCTCATAATAGCGGTGGCCAAATTGGCAAAATCGTCTTCCCGAAGCTTTAACAATTTTGTGGCCATGATTTGCCCTACCCACTCAAAAGACTCCTTTATTTCTTCTGTCTTAATAATAGAGGGCCATTCGTGAACCGGTAAATTGGTTTGCTGGTTAGTATACATGACTTTTGTCATCTGTACCAGAGCAGTGTCAGATTTCATTTGCTTCTTCAACTGTCTGTAATTTTTCACTTGCCATTCAGCTCCAGAACTCTTTTTGGTCCTTGCTTCAATTATTCCCAATAACCTATTGATGTCTTTTGAGTCAACACCATGTTTTTGAAGTCCATCATAGGCAATTGGAAGGAGCTCTTCCAGAATAAGTTTTTTCAAAGGCCTAGCTTTACCTAACCAAGAAAATATGGTCTTTCTACCATTAATGGCAGCTCTAATAAAATTGAGTTTTGCTTCTCTAAAGTCCATGATTTGGGATAGGTCATCATATTTTTCAGGTCTTCCTCTCATCAGCCCCACCCAAAAAGCAAAATTGGCCATTTCATCAATTACAGACGGCCCTGATGGAATGTACCTGTTTTCAATACGGAGATGAGGTTTCCCATTTCCCACACCATAACAAGGTCTGTTCCAGCGGTACACCGTTCCGTTGAATAAATTCAAGGCCTCCAGCTTGGGAATTGCTCCATTTTCCAAAAGTTTTAAGGAATTATGCGCAATGGGTTTGGTCAACATTATGCTATGAGTGGAGATATCTTCCTTGAAAATATCTGCAACAGTTCCTGTTTGCCAATGCTGTCCAAAACCAACACGAGGGACTTGTTCTTTTAAAGCATTAATCCATTTTCGGGTATCTAGACTTTGTTGAAAAAGTGCTATACGGGTCTCTTTCCACAATTCCCTCCCCATGAGGTAAGGGGAGTTGCAAGAAACTCCCAATACTGGCCCAGCAATGGCCTGCGCCCAATTATAACTTTTGATGAAATCCTCAGGATGTATCTGGAGGTGAAGTTGAAAACTGGTGTTGCAAGCTTCAAAAAGTACGGAGTCGTGATGAAGGGATAGTTCATCGACACCCTGAATTTTAATCCTAAAATCATCTCCTCGCCATGTTTTCAATACTTCATTGATCTTATAATATCTTGGTATTGGAGTCATATAATCCATACCCATTTCGGCTTTGCTAATAGTTGGAAGAATTCCCGTAAGTAAAATTTTCAATCCTAATTCCCCAGCCTTTGTTTTGGCATCATTCAATAAAGAATACAATTGTTTTTCAACATTGCTAAAACAATCTGCATCCAATATAAATGGGTCTAAATTGGCTTCAAGATTGTAACTGGCCAATTCTGTGGTAAAATGGGAATCCTTTATTGCTTCAATAAGTGCCAATGATTGGCCTGCAGGCCTAAATTCTTCATCTATCAAACACATTTCCTGTTCGGCTCCAATTCGCACAATATCATTTTCAATAAGTTCTTGTTTGAGCAGAATTTCCAAGGCCTTAATATCATCAATAAGGTTTTGAACGAACGCCATACGCTCTTTTACATCGAACTTACTTTTTGTGATACGCTCACCCATACATCAAGGAGATTGTTGTATTCCAGATAATTATAAAACTACAAAGCCCTAAAAGTTTAAAATATGATAGTTGTCATAAAGGATACGGGCGCGAACTGATAATTATCATGTTTTTATCGTAGACACAGGGCTAATTTTGGATTGAAAAGGTATGTAGTGATTATGTGTGATCTTGTACAAAAATATAATGTGCCCGGGCCTAGATATACCAGTTATCCAACGGTCCCCTATTGGGATTTAAACAGTTTTTCTGGGAAGCAATGGAAGTCTTCCGTTTTAAAAGCTTATAAGGAAAGTAAAGGTGAAGGGATAAGTCTATACATACACCTTCCCTTTTGTGAAAGCATGTGTACTTTCTGTGGATGCCATAAACGTATTACCAAAAGACATGAATTGGAACTTCCGTACATTAAATCTGTTCTTAAGGAATGGAAGCTGTATTGTAATCTTTTGGAATCCAGACCAATTATAAAAGAATTGCATTTAGGTGGTGGAACACCTACTTTTTTCTCCCCCGAACATTTAAAATTACTTATTCAAGGTATTTTAGATTATGGAAAAAAGGCAGAGAATCCAGAGTTCAGTTTTGAAGGACATCCCAACAACACTACCAAAGCACATCTTCAAGCGCTTTATGATGTAGGATTTAGAAGGGTCTGCTATGGTGTTCAAGATTACAATGAAAAAGTCCAAAAGGCCATAAATCGTGTACAACCGTTTGAGAATGTAAAAAAAGTAACCAATTGGGCCAGGGAAATAGGTTATACTTCGGTTGGCCATGATATAATTTATGGTTTGCCCTTCCAAACTATTTCCAATGTGGAAGAAACCCTTCAAAAAACCAATGCCCTTAGGCCAGATAGAATAGCTTTTTACAGTTATGCCCATGTGCCTTGGTTAAAAGGAAATGGACAGCGAGGTTATAAAGACATCGACCTTCCTACATCCCAAGAGAAAAAGCAACAATACGAGCTGGGCAAAAAGAAACTTGTTGGTTTTGGATACCAAGATGTTGGGATGGACCACTTTGCACTGCCCACCGACAAGCTTTCAGAAGCATTAGCCCAAGGGACACTGCATAGAAATTTTATGGGCTACACTGCCAGTAAAACCAAACTAATGATTGGCTTGGGTGTTTCCAGTATAAGCGATAGTTGGTATGGATTTGCCCAAAATGTCAAGAATTTGGAAGAATACGAGCATTTGGTATCGCAAGGGATACTTCCCATTTTTAGAGGACATATTCTTACTGCAGAAGATCAATTGATAAGAAAACACATTCTAAACATTATGTGCCAGTTTGAGACTTCTTGGGAAAAAGGAGAGACCAGTATCGCCGATTTCCAAAGAATTATTGAAAACCTTTCCGAAATGGAGTCAGATGGATTGGTAGAAGTAGATGCCAATCGCATTAGAGTAACTGAAAAGGGAAGACCATACGTGCGGAACATCAGTATGGCTTTTGATTTAAAATTACATCGAAAAAAACCTGAAACCCGAATATTTTCCATGACTGTTTAACCTTAAAAAATGAAAAAATGAAAAGTATTATTGTACCTATAGATTTTTCGGAGCAATCTGAAAATGCCCTTAAAGTAGCAGCCTCAATGGCAAAAGCACATGATGCAGAGCTTTATGTCCTCCATATGCTGGAACTTTCTCCTGCCATTATGAGCGAATCAGGCTATGTTTCACAAGAACAAGTAGTTCATCTACTGAAAATTGGAGAAAAACGATTTGCTGAGTTTTTGGACAAACCTTATTTGAGCGGGATTAAAATCACCCCAATCATCAAACATTACAAAGTGTTTAGTGAGGTCAATGAAATTGCCGAGAAGCATAACGCGGACTTGGTTATCATGGGATCTCATGGCACAGATGGTCTTCAAGAAATTTTCATTGGATCTAATACAGAACGTGTAGTTCGAAATTCTGATATTCCTGTTTTGGTCATCAAAGGAAAAATAGACAACTTTCAACCAAAACATTTTGTATTTGCTTGCGATTTCCAAGAAGAAAATGTACCCGCTTTCAAAAAGGCCATTGAAATGACCAAGTTATTGAAAGCTGAATTCCATCCGGTTTATGTAAATACTCCTGGGGATGAATTCTTGAGCAGCAAGGACGCTTATGAAAAAATCTCCAAATTCTTGCACAGTGCCAATGCAGGATTAGAAGTTGAGATCTATAATGATTATACGGTAGAAAAAGGGGTACTCAATTACAGCGATACCATTAGTGCCGACCTCATTGGAATTCCCACCCATGGAAGAAAAGGATTGTCCCATTTCTTTATGGGCAGCATTGGGGAAGATATTGCAAATCATTCCGAAGCTCCGGTGATAACATTTAAAATTTAATTGATTGCGTTTTTGATTGGTTTAATGCAATGAAAAAGAAGGGAGGCCATTTTGACCTCCCTTTTTTTATTATGAAGAAAATAAGTCTACACCTTTAAAAATCTTTCATAAGCCGCCCTCTCCAGCTCTTCACGATGGTCCGGGTGTGCAATGGATATTAAAGCCTTTGCACGTTGCTTAAGGTTTTTCCCAAAGAGGTCGACAACGCCATGCTCAGTTACCACATAATGCATATGCGCCCGTGTTGTGGTCACCCCAGCACCTGTCTGCAAGAAAGGAGTGATTTTTGAAATGCCTTTATGGGTTGTGGAAGACATAGCTATAATTGGTTTACCTCCTTCGGATAAAGATGCTCCCCGGATGAAATCCATTTGCCCACCAACTCCGGAAAACTGACGACTACCAATGGTATCTGCACAAACTTGCCCCGTCAAATCAATTTCAATGGCACTATTTATTGCAGTAACTTTAGGGTTACGTCTAATTTTAGCTGTATCGTTTGTATATGCAGCTTCCCTAAAGTCACAAACTGGATTATCATCAATAAAGTCATATAGCTTACGTGAACCTACAGCAAAACAGCTCACAATTTTACCTTGCTTCACTGATTTTTCCTCTCCCGTAATAACTCCACTTTCAATTAAAGGAAGCACCCCATCTGAAAACATTTCGGTATGTATGCCCAACCTTTTATGATTGGATAAATTGGAAAGTGCTGCATTAGGGATATTTCCAATACCCATCTGTAGTGTAGCCCCGTCTTCAATCAAAGAAGCTACATTCTTTCCAATTTCATATTCCAATGGGGATATTTCTGTAGGCTCATGCTCATGAATGGGGTGTTCCACTTCAATGGCACAATCTATCTGTTTGATATGGATGATACCATCACCATGCGTACGTGGCACATAAGGATTGATTTGAGCCACTACTTTTTTTGCTGTTTCAATGGCAGGCAAGGCCACATCTACCGAGACCCCAAGAGAACAATATCCATGTTTATCTGGTGGGGAAACTTGGATGAAGGCAACATCAAGAGGTAAAATGTTCCTTCGGAACAGCAAATGAATCTCACTTAAAAAGATTGGAATATAATCCCCAGAACGAGTATTTACAAAGCGCCTAACATTACCTCCAACAAAACATGAGTTCAAGGTAAATGTATTGCTATAAGGCTCTCTGGTATATTTGGCATCTCCCTCCGTATGAATTGAAATGATTTCTACATTCTCGAGCTCTTCGTGCCTGTCGCATAAGGCATCGATAAGTTCGTTTGGGGTCATGGCCGCACCCTGGAAAAAAACTCGGTCTCCGGATTTTATGCCTGATACTGCTTCTTCTACTGTGGTTATTCTCATGTTTTCTTGGCTAATCTTTATGTATAAAAATAAAAAGGACCATCATTGTTGACAATCCTTCTTATTGCTAAAATTTTGACTCATTTTAATTATTCATTAATCTACCCATTCCACAGCTTACAAAAGATTTTGCCTTTGTGGATAGCGTATTAACATCATCTATCGTGGGATATCCCATACTTTTTAATAGATCTTGAACTTTTGAAGACTCAACTTCAGATTTAGATTCAAAAATTACCTCCCCCGTTTCAATTTCCACATTAACTGCTGCCACTCCACTCAATTTCTCAAGGTTCTTTTTGATGGTGTTGGCACAGCCTCCACATTTTAAATTCTGTACAATAACCTTTGTCTTCATACTTTATAACATTGTTGTTGGTTCCTCATATTCTGAAACCGCTACATTTTTAGTTTTAATATCGGCAAAGCCTCCAGCCACATCAACAAAATTCTCCCAACCTCTTTGCTTAAGAATGGATGCGGCAATCATACTTCTATATCCCCCTGCACAATGCAACACAAATTCATTGTCTTTTGGAAATTCTGCTAAATGATTGTTCATGACATTAAGGGGTATGTTCACAGCACCGATCACATGTTCAGAATCAAACTCGCTTTTCTTTCTTACATCGATGACCAATGGCCTGCTATCGTTATAAGCCTGTTCAAATTCATCGGCATTCATGCGCTGTATCCTATCGATTTCTTTCCTAGCCGTTTTCCAGCTTTCAAAACCACCTTCCAGATACCCCAAGGTTTTATCATAACCTACCCTGGCCAAACGAATGATGGCCTCTTCTTCCTTACCTGGTTCACATATCAATAAAATCTCTTGTTGTATATCTGGAATCATTTCTCCAACCCATTGAGCAAAACTTCCTTCCAAACCAATGTTGACACTGTTGGGAATAAATCCTTTGGAAAATGTTTCGGCATCCCGCGTATCCAAAACCAGTGCGCTGGTCTCATTGGCAGCAGCTTCAAAAGCCTCTGCGGACAACGGATTTGTACCTCTATCCATTATTGTGTCAATGCTTTCATATCCTTTGATATTCATGAGTACATTTTGCGGAAAATACCCTGGAGGCGCAGTAAGTCCTTCCAACAATTCCTTAATGAACTCTTCCTTTGTCATACCTTCTCTTAAGGCATAATTGGTCTTTTTTTGATGTCCCAAAGTATCCGTGGTCTCACTGCTCATTTTCTTTCCACAAGCAGATCCTGCCCCATGGTTAGGGTAAACTATCAAATCATCGTTCAATGGCATAATCTTGTTGCGAAGTGAATCAAACAGATGTCCTGCCAACTTTTCTTCTGTAAGTTCTGAAATTACATGCTGGGCCAAATCAGGTCGACCTACATCTCCTATAAAAAGGGTATCCCCAGTAATGATTCCATGCTCTTTGCCATTTTCATCAATCAACAGATAGGTGGTGCTTTCCATGGTATGTCCAGGCGTGTGAATCACTTTTATTTTATAATCTCCAACGGTGAACACTTGACCATCCTCTGCTACTAAAGCGTCATACCCGGGTTTTGCAGTAGGTCCAAAAACAATGGTAGCCCCAGTTTTTTCTTTAAGATTCAAATGCCCACTGACAAAATCAGCATGAAAATGGGTTTCAAACACATATTTTATTTTAGCTCCATCGTGCTCGGCTCGATCTATGTAGGGCTGCACCTCTCGTAATGGGTCAAAAACAGCTGCTTCCCCTTTGCTTTCCAAATAGTAAGCAGCGTGAGCCAAACATCCTGTATAAATTTGCTGTACTTTCATGATTTTTAATGTTTTAAGTTACTTTTAAAGGTAAAATCATCCTAGTTCCACCACAGTAACTTTAGTTGCAAAACTGCCGAATTTTTAAGCAAAAAAATATGACATACATCAGGAGGGTTTACATGTAATTTTACGGTCAGTGACATTCCAAATTACTTGAAGCCATTTCAACTTTGGGAGGCGCTTTTGGAGAAACGTAGGGTATTCCCAGACCCAATCCCCGCAAAATGAAAAGGGCTCCTATAATCACCACAAAAACAGGGACAAACTTTTGAATAAGTTGCCGAGTATTGCCTTTTAGAAAAGAACTAAAATATACTGCGGACGTCATCAAGGGTACTGTTCCCATTCCGAATAGAATCATATACAAACCTCCTTCCAAAGGATTCCCAAGTGCAATGGCTCCCAGCAGTGCCATATAGACCAAACCACAAGGTAAGAATCCATTTAAAAAACCAATGGTCAAAAAAGTATCTGGGGTCTTTTTTTGAAGCTCTGCCCCAAGTCTGGATTTTATTTTGGACAGAAGTCCGTAAACTGGTTTTGCCACACTGAATTTTTTGACATATTTCGCAGGAATCACCACCAACAATATCATGACCGCACCAATGAGAATAGATAGCTTTTGCTGAAACCCAAAAAGATATAGGCCTTTGCCAACAAATCCGAAAACCAATCCCATAATTCCATAAGCTAAAGCCCTCCCAAAATGGTAGATGCTTAGCTGCAACAGTTTTTTGGATTTGCTTTTCCTATCCAAAGGCAACATAAAGGCAATGGGGCCGCACATGCCCAAACAGTGCAAACTTCCCAAAAGACCTAGAACTATTGCCGATGCCAACATAACTTAGTAAACCAGTTTTTCTTTATGTAAAAAGGGTTTGCCCTCATACTGCCATTTAACAATAATGTCCCAGCGACCGTCCACCAAGCGATTGTCAGGTATGAGCAAATGTGTTTTGGACAAACTTATGGGAAAGTCAACATCCAAGTGCTTGTTAGACGGTCTGTATAGGGACACTGTGCCTTTAATCTTTTTTGGGTTGAATTGTTCTGGAAAAATCAGGGTAATCCCTTCTTCGGATTTTTGAACTTTTATTGTAGCCCCCATTTCTGATGCCGAACGTGCAGCATCTATTTCTTGTTGATAGGCCAGTTCTTGTTTGTAATATTCTTCGGTGACCAAATCGTGATTAGCCCTATCATCCGTGCTCATTCGATATACAAAGTATAATATAAAGGTTATGAAGGCTATGAAAGCCAAAACAATTCCTGTTCCCCAATTTATCTTCATCTTAGTCTATTTTAATTATAACTCCTAGGTGCCAAAAACTGGGTCACCGTAGTTTCAATTAGTTTATCACCACTATACACACCTATTTTCAGTTTGTCCTTATCACCAGTTAATGCCGATGCATTTATTTCAATAAACAATGTTCCTTCTGCCAATTCCTCAGCTGGCACCACAAAACTATCTTGTGACACCATTTTTATTGTTCCCTTGTGGGACAGCAGTTTAAAAGAGACATTCTCAATATCTTTACTTGTTTTATTTACCATCTTATAGGTATAGACATTACTGATGATATTATTTGCCTTACGTTCATATAGTTGACCTGGAAGTCTTAGAATATTGGCTTCCAGCTCGTTTCTGAGGAACAACATCCCAACCAATATGCCTATCAATACGGTCAATACTGCGGTGTAACCTTTCATTCTGGCCGTAAACTTGAATTTGGATTTATTGGTTATCTCGTCTTCACTGGCATACCTGATCAACCCTCTTGGTTTTTTGATGCTGTCCATGATGTGATCGCACTCATCAATACAAGCAGTACAATTGACACATTCCAACTGGGTCCCATTACGAATATCGATTCCTGTAGGGCATACATTTACACACTGAAAACAATCAATACAGTCACCGACCCCTAAAGCTTCCCTGTCCTCGTTCTTTCTAAACTTCTTTCGACCGTTTTCCCCTTCTCCTCTTTTATGGTCATAAGCCACCACAATGGATTTATTATCCAAAAGGACTCCTTGCAAACGTCCATAAGGACAAGCAATAATGCACACTTGCTCCCTAAACCAAGCAAACACAAAATAGAATACCCCAGTAAAGATCAGAAGAGGTATCATAGTACCTAAATGGGCCATAGGCCCGTCAAGGACATAGCGCATCAATTTATCACTTCCTATTAAATAGGCTAGAAATACGTTGGCGATCAAAAAGGAAATAATAAAAAAGATGATCCACTTTAAGAGTCTTTTTCCAATCTTTTTACTATTCCAAGGAGCTTTGTCCAATCGCATCTGTGCTCCTCGATCACCATCAATCCAATACTCAATCCTGCGAAAGACCATTTCCAGAAAAATGGTCTGCGGACACATCCATCCGCAGAAAATTCGACCATAAGCAACAGTAAACAGGGCAATAAATATGACCCCGATTATCATTGAGATGACAAACAGATGAAAATCTTGGGGCCAAAAGGGAAATCCAAAAATATTGAAGCGACGCTCCAATACATTGAACATTAAAAACTGATGCCCGTTGACTTTAACAAATGGTGCTGCCACTAAAAAAATCAGAAGGCCATAGCTAACATATTTACGATAATCATAAAATCGTCCACTAGGTTTTTTGGGATAAATCCAAGCGCGTTTCCCTTCTTGGGTAACTGTGCCTATGGAATCCCTAAAATTTTCTTCCATTACAACTTTTTTCTCAATTAAAGGCCGTGCACAGCACGGCCTTTATCCAAATACCAATTAATTCATGGCCACGTCCGTGGAATCCGAGATTTGTTCCATCTCGGGGTTTTCGGTTTCGGTTTCTTGTGGTTGCGGTGCATCTGGGTCTATCCAAATTTCGCCCTCAGGTGCTTTTGGGTTTTCTGGTGTGGTTCCGCCCAATGTAAGCACATAACTGGACACTTGGGCTATTTCGGCAGGTTTTAGGGTCTGTTTCCAAGCTATCATTCCTTTTCCGTCACGTCCTCCTTCGGATATAGTATTGAACACATTTTTAATTCCTCCACCCAAAATCCAATATTCGTCGGTCAAGTTAGGCCCAATTGCCCCTCCTCCATCTGCTGTGTGACAAGCGACGCAATTTGCTGTAAATATCTTCTTGCCCGCACTTAAATCAGAAGCGTCGGATAAGAACTCAACAGTATTGACGTCTACCAAATCTTTGGCTGTTTTCTTATATTCCTCAATGGCAATTTGAGCAGCAGCAACTTCTTCTTCGTATTCCAGCTTTTGGTCATAATCACCAATAATATGGAAACGTACTAGATAAACTACCGCAAAAACAATGGTGGCATAAAAAAGGTATACCCACCATGGCGGCAGTACATTGTCCAGCTCTCGAATTCCATCATAGTTATGATCCATGATAATCTCACCTTCTTTTTCAATCGCTTTACTTTTGGTAAGATTATTATATACATTCTTGGCCCATTTCCACTCCCATTTTTTGTTCTTGGCAGCCAAGTAGCGTTCCTGTGCCTCTTTGGAAAGTGTCTGGAACATTATATTTTCAATGGATTTTAAAATCAACTCAATGGCAATGAGAAGCATCAATACCATGAGCAGAAAAAACTGTGTAATGGGATATTCTATAATTGCCGGCTTATCGCCTGAATCTATAAAGTATTCCATCAATCCGAAGATGATAAAGAATAATACGGGGACCCGAATCCACCAAGGTGTTCTTGTGCTCATAATATTATAGTTTGTGTTGTTGATCGTTAGTCTCCAAGGGTAATTCTCCCATCTCTTTTATGTGCTCTTTTGAAGCGGTGAACACCCACCAAAAAAGTGCCACAAAAAACACGAAAAAGATTAAAAGTGATATCATGGGATAACTGGCCACCCCTTCGATACCTTCCATATGTCCTTTTACAAATTTCAACATGGTTATTTGTTTTGAGATAGTAATTCTTCTGTTTCCTTTACTTTGATGTCTGTACCCAATCTTTGCAGATAGGCTATCAGTGACACAATTTCCCTATCGCGCATTTCCACAAAATCCTCACCATTTTCTTGCGCATATTTCTTATCTGCTTCATAGGTTTTTGCAAATTCAGGATCACTGTATAGGTTTTTCTCTATTTGCACGGCTTGTTCACTCATGGATTGCGGTGCATTGGCAATATCCTCCTCTGTGTAAGGGACTCCCAGTTTCACCATGACTTCCATTTTAGCCTGAACCCCACTACGATCATGTCTGTTCCTTACCAACCATTGATACGCTGGCATAATGGATCCCGCAGAAGTACTTTGCGGATCGTACATGTGGTTTAAGTGCCAATTATCTGAATATTTACCACCAACCCGAAGCAAATCTGGACCGGTACGCTTACTTCCCCAGAGGAAAGGATGGTCATATACAAATTCTCCTGCCTTCGCGTATTCACCGTAACGCTCTACCTCGCTCCTAAAAGGTCTGATCATTTGGGAGTGGCAACCCACACAACCTTCTCTAATGTAGAGATCGCGGCCTTCCAATTCTAGAGGGGTATATGGTTTTACACTGGTTATGGTCGGAATGTTTGATTTTACCAAAATGGTTGGAATTATCTGCACAATACCACCTATCAAAATCGCAATAGTTGCCAAAATTGTAAGCTGAATGGGTCTTCTTTCCAACCAGTTGTGGAAAGTCTCTCCTGCCACACGTCTTTTGGACACCCGTGTCAATGCAGGAGCTTCTGCCAATTCATCTTCAACCTTACTACCAGACCTAATGGTCATCACAATATTGTAGAGTAAGACAAACATTCCCAATATATAGAGACTTCCTCCTATGGCCCTCATCCAGTACATTGGAATAATCTGGGTAACGGTCTCCAAGAAGTTACCATAAACCAATGTACCGTCTGGGTTAAAATCTTTCCACATCAGGGCTTGGGTAAATCCGGCCACATACATGGGAAGTGCATAAAGCACTATGCCCAAGGTGCCTATCCAAAAATGGAAGTTGGCCAATCCTTTAGAGTGCAAACTGGTCTTGAACATTTTGGGCACCAACCAATAAATCATACCAAAGGTCAGGAACCCGTTCCAAGCCAACGCCCCTACGTGCACGTGGGCAATAATCCAGTCACTGAAGTGGGCAATGGCATTTACATTTTTAAGGGAAAGCATGGGACCTTCAAAGGTGGCCATACCGTAACCTGTAATAGCTACCACCATAAATTTTAAGGTGGCATCGCTACGTACCTTATCCCAAACACCTCTAAGTGTCAATAATCCATTGATCATACCTCCCCAAGAAGGTGCTATCAACATTACAGAGAAAACAACCCCTAGGTTTTGAGCCCAGTCTGGCAATGCGGAATATAATAAATGGTGTGGTCCTGCCCAGATATAAATGAATATCAATGACCAGAAATGGACAATGGATAAGCGGTATGAATAAATAGGTCTGTTGGCCGCTTTGGGAACAAAATAGTACATCAACCCTAAGAAAGGAGTGGTTAAGAAAAAGGCCACTGCGTTGTGTCCATACCACCACTGTACTAAGGCATCTTGCACCCCTGCATACACAGAGTAGCTTTTAAGGGCAGATACCGGCAATTCCAAACTATTGAAAATATGCAGTACCGCTACGGTAACAAATGTGGCGAGGTAAAACCAAATCGCGACATAAAGGTGTCGTTGCCTCCTCTTAAGTATTGTACCGATGAGGTTCCAACCAAATGCTACCCAAACTACTGCAATGGCCAAATCTATAGGCCATTCCAGCTCGGCATATTCTTTTGAGGTTGTATAACCAAGTGGTAACGTTAGTGCCGCAGCTACAATAATGAGCTGCCAACCCCAAAAGTTGAAATTACTCAAGAAGTCACTGAACATTCTGGCCTTGAGCAAGCGTTGGGTGGAATAATAGACCCCTGCAAAAATGGCGTTACCCACAAAGGCAAAAATCACTGCATTGGTATGCAGTGGCCTTAGGCGACCAAAACTAAGCCATGAAATTCCATCGGTTACATTGGGAAATAAAAACATAAAGGCCAATAACAGACCTACCGACATTCCTACTATACCCCACAGAATGGTGGCGTATAAGAATTTTTGCACGATTTTGTTATCGTAGCGAAACTGCTGTGTTTCCATATTTATTGGTTTGTACTTTTCTTTTGTTTGATTCTGTTAGTATCTTGATTTGTTTTACCAGCGTCCCCCACTACCTCATCTTCAAAAAGCATGCGAACGGATGGGGTATAGGTATCATCATACTGTCCACTTCTCACAGAGAACAGGAAGGCAGCAAAAAAAGCCAGCGCAACCAAAATACTTATGGCCAATAACACATAAATGACACTCATACCTGCTTTAAATTGGTGGTAAAACTACTGTGATGGTGTTGTGCAAAAAATGACATATATCAGCTTTCAACTTTTTTTAATTTTCTACCCCAATAATTTGTGCAAAGAGTAGTAAACACAACTATGCTGATGGAACTCAATGGCATTAAAATAGCCGCAATAACTGGCTGCAACTGACCAGTGACCGCAAAATAGAGTCCTACAAGATTGTAGCATAATGAGAAAACAAAACTCATTTTGATGATCTGAATGGCTTTTTTGGAAAGCATCAAAAACTTAGGCAGCTTAGGCAAACTTGAAGCATCTAAAATTCCATCGCATGCCGGTGAAAAAACATTAATATTTTCTGAAACAGCTATCCCAACATTACTCTGCGCCAATGCTCCTGCATCATTGAGTCCATCACCTACCATTAATACCTTATGGCCTTTTTGCAACCCTTTAATGTGATTCAGTTTATCTTCTGGTTTTTGATTGAAAAGCATACGGGTATTCTGGGGCAATAAATTTTCCAATTGTTTTCGTTCCCCATCGTTATCTCCAGAAAGAATTCCAAGATCCAGATCATCTCCCAATGTTCTAAAAATCTCTTCAACCCCCTCCCTATAGGTATTTTTAAATACAAACCGGCCTTTGATGTCTTCATCAGAACTTACATAGACGGCTGTGTTGGTCAAAGAGGGAGATTTATCTTTGCCAACATAAGCAGCAGAACCTACTTTTATAGAATGATTTTTGACTTTTCCCTCTATTCCTTTACCCGTGTGTTCTTCAAATTCATCCAAGGTCAAAATGGCATTGGATTTTAGAATTTCATACAAAGACCTGCTCAAAGGGTGGTTAGATGCCCGAAGGGTTGTTTTCAGTAATGCGGTCTCCTCTGGAGTCAATTCAACTCCTTCATAAACAATCGTATCATTTTGGGTTGTTGTGAGGGTCCCTGTTTTATCAAAAATGGCAGTATCTATTTTTGACAATCGTTCTATAACATTGGAGTTCTTGAGGTAAAATCTATGTCTTCCAAAAATGCGAAGCATATTCCCCAAAGTAAATGGAGCCGCTAAGGCAATGGCACAAGGACAAGCTATGATCAACACCGCCGTAAAAACATTGAGCGCCAAGCTTGGTTGATAAATTAGCCAGTATGTTGTGGCCAATATAGCAATGGTCAAAACAGCAATGGTAAACCGTTTTCCAATACTGTCCGTAAGGGATTGGAACTGACTTACTTTATCTTTTGAAAAAACAGAATTACCCCATAATTGAGTGAGGTAGCTTTGTGAAACTGATTTCAATACCTCGACCTCTATTATTCCAGTTATTTGCCTTCCCCCTGCAAAAAGCTTTTCTCCTGCTTGCCTAAACACTGCTTGTGATTCTCCGGTAACAAAGCTGTAATCAATTTCAGCCTCACCTTTAATCAGCAGACAATCCACAGGAATGATTTCTTGATTGCGTATGAGAATCCGGTCTCCGGCTTTTATGTTATAAATCTGAATGTTTTCTTCGGTATTATTTGCCCCCAATCGAGTAACTGCAATGGGAAAATATGATTTGTAATCCCGCTCAAAGGATAGGTAAGCATAGGTCTTTTGCTGAAAGAATTTCCCTAACAACAGAAAAAAGACCAGCCCTGTAAGACTATCAAAAAAACCAGATCCAAGATCCAATGCTATATCGATAGTACTGCGAACAAACAAAGTCAAAACCCCTAGAGCAATGGGTACATCTATATTCAAAAGTTTGGATCGTAACCCCTTGTATGCAGATAAGAAATAATCCTGAGCAGCGTAAAGCACCACTGGCATTGCAAATGCAAACATCAACCAACGAAAAACCAGCTTGTATTGATCTAGCCAAAATTCCTCTACTTCAAAATATTCTGGAAATGACAGCAACATAACATTCCCAAAGGCAAATCCTGCCACTCCCAACTTATAAATCAAAGATCTATCGACCTTATTTTGCTTTTTGTCATAAGCTTCCAAGGAGATATAGGGTTCGTAGCCAATACTGCCCAAAAGCAACACCAAAGCTTTTAGGGAAAAATCTTCGGTTTTGTAGGTAATCCGAATTGTTTTCTTAGGGAAATCGACCTGTGAACTGGATACGGCTTTGTGCAGTCGATTCAAATTTTCCAGCACCCAAATACAAGAGCTGCAATGTATGGCAGGAATGCTCAAACTTACCACCTGAACACCATCTTCGTCAAACTCCACCAACTGACTTACAATCTCTTGATTGTCCAGAAAGTCATATTTCTTTTTGATTTCATTGGGAGTGGTTCCTGCACCAGCTTCTATCTCATAATAGGTAGATAAGCCATTGGATGTAAAAATCTCATAGACTGTTTTACATCCATTGCAACAAAAATCCTTCCCGTCAAAATGGACTTTGTGCTTTCCGCAATGATCACCACAATGATAACATGTCATGTTTGCCATCGACATTTGCTTTACCTAGCACAAAATTGTGATACACTTCCGATCTAAAACATGACATTTATCAGTTATTGTTTTTGTCCTTACATGTAAATTTGCACTATCAGGTAAATCAATAACAGTCAGTTATGGACGAGAGTAGATGTGAAAATTGTATCATCAGGCAGTTTAATTCGCTCAGGGCCATGAGCAAAGAGGAATTGAAACAAGTTTCCGATTCCAAAATCACCAAAAAACTTAAAAAGGGAGATCATCTTTTTGAAGAAGGAGAAAAACTCAATGGGGTCTATTGTGTACGCAATGGTGTCTCCAAACTCTCCAAATTAAGTGCCAATGGCAAAGACCAAATTGTAAAATTGGCCACTAAGGGTGAAGTAATCGGTCAACGCTCCGTTATTTCTGAAGAACACACCAATTTATCCGCTATTGCAGTAAGCGATATGGAAGTGTGCTTCATTCCAAAAGAAACCATTAACCATACATTGCAAAAGAACCCTAATTTTACTTTGGAAGTTTTGCGACATATGGCCCATGATCTGAAGGAGGCCGATGACGTCATCGTGAATATTTCCCAAAAGACCGTTAAGCAACGTATTGCAGAGGCTTTTCTTTATTTGAAAAATAATTTTGGGGAAGACGATGAAGGTTTTTTGGCACTTACACTTTCTAGAGAAGATATTTCCAATGTGGTGGGTACCGCTACAGAATCTGCAATCAGAATTATTTCTGAATTCAAGAAAAAAGGACTCATCCATACTTCGGGCAAAAAGATTGGCATAAAAAACGAACGGAAGCTTTTGGAAATGGTGGAAGGGTTTTAACCTACCCTTAATCCAAAACCTGACAATTGTCATAGTATCCCCTATAGCTTCATCTTAATTTTATCGCATCCTTATTTTGATCAGATGCAAAAGATTTTAATACCTACGGATTTTTCAGAAAACGCATGGAACGCGATTGATTATGCCATGCAGTTGTTCCGTGATAAGAAGTGCACTTTTTATCTGCTCAACACCTATACTCCTGTTATTCCCAGCAGTCGCTTTATGGCAAAAATGGTAGATGGTGTTCGTATTGTGGATGCGGTAAGGGACTCTTCAGAAAGGGGTCTACAGAAAACTGTTTCCCAAATCAAAAGCAAGTATAGAAATCCTAATCATAGTTTTGAGACCATATCTTCTTTCAATCTTTTGGTTGAAGAAGTGAAGGACATTGTGGATTCTTTGGGTATTCATCTAGTAATTACTGGAACCAAAGGAGCCTCTGGCATTGATGAGGTCTTTATGGGCAGTAACACAGTGCGAATTATCAAAAACGCCAAAAAATGCCCAGTTCTTGCCATTCCTCAGCATTTTGAATATGTAACGCCAAGTGAGATTGCGTTTGCTACGGATTTTAATCGTTTTTATACAATATCTGAGCTGGCCCCCCTATTGGAAATGGCCAAAATGTTCGGCGCCACCATACGCATAGTCCATGTACAATATGGCATAAAAGCCTTGTCTGAGTTACAACAGTTCAATTTGAACATGCTCCGCAGGTACTTGAGTGATGTTGAACATTATGTACATACCGTTTCCGAGCTTCATTCGGTTTCCCAAACCTTGGAAGTTTTTTCCAAAGAACTGGACATCCATTTACTGGCTTTGTTGAATTATCAGCACAGCTACATGGAAAAAATGACCCGGGAACCCATCATCAAAAGGACAGCTTTTCACACCCAAATACCTTTATTGGTCATTCCAGAATTGGGTATGGAAGGTATTTCCGTTGAAATTAATGAAGAGGAAAAAGAGGAAGCAGCTTCCTAATAAAGCGCCTCCTTTTATTGCCCCAAAATTTCACAAAGGTATTTTGAATGAAAAAACTATGCCCCCATTTTCTGCTCTAAGGCATGTAAGCCAACTGAAGGTATTCCTCCAAATGCTCAATACGCAATGGCTTGGCAATAAATTCCTTAACGAACTTACCATACTTTTTAGCTTCTTCGCGGTCAGCTTCAAGAACTGAAGAGGTAACCAATAAAACTTCAATAGTTTCTGGAAAATTCTCTAAAACCATAAATTCCAAGAATTCAAAACCGCTCATCTCTGGCATATTAATATCCAACAAAACTAGGGTTCTGTCATTTTGGTTAGCACGAAAACGCAAATCATCCAAGGCCAACTCCGGATTGGTAAAACTTTTCAGTTTATCCTCCATTCCCATTTTTCTAAAATGAATGGTGTTGATGGTGTTTACCAAATCTTCATCGTCTACAAGGTAAATTTCTTTATACATACTGGCTGATTTAATTATTAATAATTCAAGTATTATCACTATTACTGTATGCAATCAAAAACCATACTGCATATGAGTACAACACGATTATCTTGAAATTATTGTAAGAATTTTATTTCTTTTAAAGGAAGTAATGCTTTCTTTTATTTGTGAAATTAAAATAAAAACAAAATAGTAATCTGAGACCCTTAGGGATAGATGCTATTTTTAAACAAAAAAAGCTCCCAAAAATTTGAGAGCTTTTTGTGCGGGTGAAGGGAGTCGAACCCCCACGCCTCACGGCACTAGATCCTAAGTCTAGCGTGTCTACCAATTCCACCACACCCGCGGAAAGGAGTGCAAATATACTTCAATTTTCTAATTTGCAAATGTCCTGTTCTTAAAAACTTGTTTTTTGTACTTTTAGTATTCTTTTTAAAATATACATGGAACAAATAAACGAATACATCAACACCCACAAAGACCGATTCATCAACGAACTTATTGAACTCCTCAAAATTCCATCCATTAGTGCGGACACTGCTTTTTCCCAAGACGTATTGGAAACTGCCAAAGCCGTAAAAAAGGCATTGGAAGAAGCGGGTTGTGACAATACCGAAATCTGTGAAACGAAGGGGTATCCTGTGGTCTATGGAGATAAAATCATTGACCCTAACCTACCCACCATACTGGTCTATGGACATTACGATGTACAACCACCAGACCCTATGGGTTTATGGGAATCACCTCCCTTTGAACCAATCATAAAAACAACTAAACTACACCCAGACGGTGCCATATTTGCCAGAGGTGCCTGTGACGACAAAGGGCAGTTCTACATGCATGTGAAAGCTGTTGAATTTATGATCAAAAACAACACGTTGCCCTGCAATGTAAAATTTATGATTGAAGGTGAAGAAGAAGTTGGCAGCGATAGTCTAGCGGACTTTCTTGAAGACCATAAAGACAAACTGTCCAATGATATTATCTTGATTTCCGATACTGGAATGATGGCCAACGATGTGCCATCCATCACCACGGGCCTACGAGGACTAAGTTATGTTGAAGTTGAGGTGACAGGACCCAATAGGGATTTACACTCCGGAATTTATGGCGGCGCCGTTCCCAATCCCATCAATGTACTGTCTAAAATGATTGCTTCCCTACATGATGAAAACAACCATATTACCATTCCTGGTTTTTACGATAAGGTAGAAATCCTTTCCAAAGAAGAACGTGCAGCAATGGCCGAAGCTCCTTTTGATATTGAAGATTATAAAGATGCATTGGATATTACAGATGTTTATGGGGAAAAAGGCTATTCTACCCCAGAACGTTATTCCATTCGTCCAACTCTAGATGTGAATGGCATCTGGGGAGGATATACCGGAGAGGGCGCCAAAACAGTCATTGCCAGTAAGGCCTATGCTAAAATTTCCATGCGATTGGTACCTCATCAAGACCCTGATGAAATCACCAAACTCTTCTCAGACCATTTTAGTGCCATTGCACCCAAAGGGGTAAAAGTAAAGGTGACTCCCCACCATGGAGGTCTGCCCTACGTAACCCCAACAAACAGTGTTGGTTACAAAGCAGCTGCCAAAGCGTATGAAAAAACCTTTGGAAAGACCCCAATTCCAGAGCGCACAGGGGGTAGTATTCCCATTGTAGCACTATTTGAGCAAGTATTGCAAAGCAAGACTATTCTCATGGGATTTGGGCTGGACAGCGATGCCATTCATTCTCCCAATGAACATTTTGGGGTCTGGAACTTTTTAAAAGGTATTGAAACCATCCCCTACTTTTATAAATATTATACGGAACTAACGGCCTAATAGCATGTAATGGGAAAACCACTTCCAAGGAAGTGGTTTTCATTTGGAGTTTACTTAGTTAGGGTAATTGTGAATACCCATTTTTTGTCTTCCACAAGAAATATTTTTCAAAAAGTACTTTCGAAAAATCATAAAAGACATTGGGAATCATAATTGCAAAATTCCTTGGTTTGAACAAATGGTCACTAATAATGATCACCTCTTTTTTACCAGCATCCATTACGCAGATACCTGGTATTTTCCCCCATGCTTTTCGCTTCAACTTGGTTACACCTTTGGATACCCTTACAATGTTCTCGGCTACTATTTTGCCCGTTTCGTCTGAAGGATACCCCGTTTTCGGTCCAGAAAATGGCACCTTCCCCGGTTTGAAGGGCAATTGTACATCCACAGCAATACCGGCGGACCAAACATTGGGATAATCAGGGTGTCTATAATCATCCCCTACTGGCAAATACCCCGTTGGCGTGGCATTAAGTTCTGGTGAATTCATCACAAAATCCACCCCAACAAAAGGAGGCATGAGCATGGTAAAACTACTTGGCAAAATTTCACCAGAGGTCAAAACTACCGTATCATGGGTCACTTCCTTCACCCCTACCTCTGTCCTGTAATGTATGTTGAACATCTTCATAAAAGACTTGAGCATCGTCTCCCCTCCCGTCATACCATCAATTCCAAAATGCCCCAAAAAAGTCTCGGGAGTAATCCAGTAGAGATCCACTTTT
The DNA here is from genome assembly GCF_013090115.1 of Flagellimonas amphidinii. GTDB lineage: Bacteria > Bacteroidota > Bacteroidia > Flavobacteriales > Flavobacteriaceae > Flagellimonas > Flagellimonas amphidinii. The sequence goes on along the minus strand of NZ_JABFNN010000037.1, from coordinate 2,081 downwards.
TTTCTGATTTTCTCTTCTCGCAACCACTTTTCAACATTGAACAAAAACTCATAGGCCGCTCCCATACAACCAGCATTCTGTGTTGCTCCAATTACGATGGGCCCAGGATTTTTTTTAAATTCCTCAAGGGCCTTTCTCGTTTGCATGGCACCATTGGGAGTTCCTATATAATGGGCATACTCGGGCACTCCTGGAGCAACGTCATATTTTACCTTGGGTCCTGTGGCAATGACCAAATGATCATAGGCATAATCTCCTTTGGTGGTACGCACCACTTGACTTGTTGGATCTACCTTTAAAGCTTCGGCCTGTATAAACTCTACTTCTTTCTTTTCCAAAATTGCATCTTTCCTAAAGGAAATGTCCTTGATTTCCCTACGCCCAAAAGGCACCCAGATCAGTGAGGGAACAAATAGAAATAGTGGAGATTTATCTATGACGATAACCTTATGTTCCTTTTTCCCTTTTCTTTTGATTTCAAGAGCGGCGGTGAGTCCAGCAAAGTTTCCGCCTATTACTACGGTAGTTGTCATCGTTTTCAATTTTATGGAATAAAAATACGTTTTCAATACCTCAAAAAATATGACAAGAATCATGTTTCAAATTATAACCAAATGACTTTCAATTATTTATAACTCACTAAAAATCAATTTTAAACAAGCCGTGTGTAACAAATGTCACAAAACTGCGTTCTAATAAAAGCAATCAAAAAAAGAACACTATCATGTTGCAACGCTTCTTTATTTTCTGTTCCGGCGCGGACACCGGCATTCTTGAAACCTGTTCCAATGGGGAACGTAATAAATACGCAGGCATTGGAGCCACCGTTTTCTTTACGGCGGTTATGGCCTTTATTGCCAGTGGTTATGCCCTGTATACTGTTTTTGACAACATTTACACCTCCATTTTCTTTGGTTTGATTTGGGGCCTGTTGATCTTCAATTTGGACCGATACATTGTATCCACCATCAAAAAACGCGATAACTTTAAAAGTGAACTCCTACAAGCAGCGCCGCGTATTATTTTGGCCGTAATCATTGCCGTAGTGATTTCCAAGCCTTTGGAAATGAAAATTTTTGAAAAGGAGATAGATCAAGTCCTGCTGGAAGAGAAAAATGCCATGACCTTGGCCAACCAAGAGCAATTGGCATTGCAATACACGCCCAAAATTGAAAGTCTGAACCAGGAAATTGCAGCTTTAAAAAATGAAGTGGCCCAGAAAGAGGCAGAAACCAATGCCTTATATGCCACCTATATTTCTGAAGCCGAAGGAACCGCTGGCACAGGTTTGTTGGGGAAAGGCCCCGTGTATAAAGAAAAACGTGAAAAACATGATGCTTACTTGGCAGAACTGAACGCACTTAAAGCAACCAATGCTGCCAAAATTGAAAATTTAGAAGCTCAAATTGCCGCTTTGGGCACCGATTACAATACCGCTGTCACCAACTCCCAACCTATTATTGATGGTTTTGATGGGCTTATGGCCCGCATCAATGCGCTTGGAAAACTGCCTTGGTTACCTTCATTTTTTATTTTCCTTTTGTTCCTTGCCATAGAAACTGCACCGATCATTGCCAAGCTATTGGCTCCTAAAGGGGAATACGACTACAAGTTTGAGGAGCAGGAAAGTGTGGTGGCCACTTGGGTGACCCAGAAAGTGAAACAGCGCAAGCTTTTACTCGCTACGGATGGCGAACTTAACCAAAAAATCTACGAGGACATTACCAATGAGGAGCAACTATATCGCTACAAAAAAGAAAAGGCCGAAGAATTGCTGCGACTCCAAGCCGATGCTTTCCATAAAGTTCAGACGAAGGGGCTGTAGATAGCTTTAAAATGAGCAACTTTAAAGAAAAAACCATAGAAAAAGCTTGGTTTTTCTATAATAGTATCTAAGAGAATTTATATGCATTCAATCCCTTCCCCTTTGTTTTAAAAAGAGCGCTTTTTAGAAAGAAACGTATTTCAGCATTTTACTGAGCTATGGTTCCATTCTACAATTCCGAAAATTTAACAAAAGTGTCTTTATCCGCCATTTTGGTAGTTATGTTAAAATATTAACAAACCTAACCATAACCACC
>NZ_JABFNN010000036.1 GCF_013090115.1 Flagellimonas amphidinii | reverse complement strand
CTGCCACACCAGGTGGGAGAGTAGGTCGCCGCCTTCCTCGAAGCCCCCTCACAAACAGTGAAGGGGCTTTTTTGTTTGTATACTTATACGTTATCTTTTTCTTTCCAAATGAAGAAGGTTTACTCAAATAAAAAAACTCCCTAAGAATAATCTTAAGGAGCTCATAAAAAATGGTTTGGTTGGATATTTGCTTTTATACTCTTGGGAGATCTCCATTCCCTTTTAAGGGAAGTTCTGAACTTCCCATTAAATAGGCATCTACATGGTGAGCAGCTTGCCTGCCTTCTGAAATCGCCCAGACGATAAGAGATTGTCCTCTTCTTTGGTCACCTGCGGCAAAGACACCAGGAACATTGGTCTTATAATTTGCGGCAGAAGCATTAATATTGGTTCTTGCATCCATTGTTAGTCCCAGTTGGTCAGCAATAGAAGTTTCAGAGCCTGTAAAACCTAATGCCAGTAAAGCTAAATCACAATCCCATTCTTTTTCGGATCCTTCAACTTCTTTAAGAATGGGACGTTTTCCAGGTTCCCTGATCCATTCTACTTCCGCAGTTACCAGACTTTTTAAATTGCCATGCTCGTCTCCCACGAACTTTTTTGTAGAAATGCTAAAAACTCTATCTGCGCCTTCTTGATGAGACGAACTTGTGCGTAATCGCATGGGCCAAAATGGCCATGGTTGACCCTCTGGTCTATCTGAAGTGGATTTAGGCATAATTTCAAAATTAGTTACTGAAACCGCCCCATGTCTGATAGAAGTGCCGATACAATCTGAACCAGTATCTCCTCCACCAATAACAATCACTTTTTTGCCTTTGGCTGAAATTTCATCTCCTTTAAAAGGGATACCATCAACTTTTCTGTTGTTCTGTGGAAGGAAATCCATTGCTTGAACAACTCCTTTTAAATCTGCTCCTGGAATGGGAAGTTGTCGGCGTACTGTGGCTCCACCACAAAGTACCAAAGCATCGAACTCTTTTTTAAGATTGTTTGCATCAATATCTTTTCCGATATGAACCCCGGTTTTAAAAGTAATTTCCTCAGCTTCCAAGATTTCGAGTCTACGATCAATAATATTTTTTTCCATTTTGAAATCTGGAATACCGTATCGAAGTAGCCCCCCTGGTTTTTCATCCCGTTCAAAAACTGTAACTGAATGACCTGCTCTATTTAGTTGTTGAGCAGCTGCCAGACCCGCTGGTCCAGAACCCACAACAGCCACTTTTTTTCCAGTACGTTTGATAGGTAGTTTAGGTTGAATCCAACCCTTCTCAAAAGCAGTTTCAACGATATTCTTTTCAATGTTTTCTATGGATACTGGGTCTTCGTTGATTCCAAGAACACAGGCTTCTTCGCAAGGAGCCGGACATAATCTTCCTGTAAACTCTGGAAAATTGTTTGTTGAATGTAAAATTTTAGCGGCTTTTTCCCACTTTCCTTGATAAACAGCATCGTTAAAGTCAGGAATTAGGTTGCCTAATGGACAACCACTGTGGCAAAAGGGAATTCCACAGTCCATGCATCTTGCACCTTGTTTTTTCAGTTCACTACCCTCAAGAGGGATGGTAAACTCCTTATAGTTTTTGATACGTTCCTTGACAGGGGCATAACTCTCAACCTTTCTGTCATATTCCATAAATCCAGTCGTCTTTCCCATCTTTCAAATTATAAGGTTTGCAATTTTTCTTTTTCCAATCTGATTAAAGCTTGGCGATATTCCTCTGGGAATACTTTTATGAATTTTGGAAGACTTTCTTCCCAATTTTCTAAAATATGTTGAGCGATTGGACTTAATGTAGCGTTGTAGTGATTTTCTATAAGTGTGTGCAGTTGGTTTATATCCTGTTCTTCTTCCACAGGAAGCAAATTAAGAGCTTCGCCGTTACATCTGCTCTCAAAAGTATTGTCAACATCATAAACATAAGCGATACCGCCACTCATGCCTGCACCAAAATTTCTTCCGACAGCACCTAAAATAACTGCTACTCCTCCAGTCATATACTCGCAGCCATGGTCTCCAATGCCTTCTACAACAGCAGTTGCCCCAGAGTTACGCACACAGAAACGTTCCCCTGCTTTTCCATTGATGTAAGCTTCACCAGAAGTTGCCCCATATAGTGTCACATTTCCTGTGATGATGTTCTTTTCGGGTTGTAATGTGGATTTGTAGGGTACTTTTATTATCAGTTTAGCGCCTGAAAGTCCCTTTCCTAAGTAATCGTTTGTGTTTCCATTGACCACCATAGTCAACCCCTTCGTGGAGAATGCACCAAAACTTTGCCCTGCAGAACCGGTGAAATTCAATTTCAAGGTGTTTTCAGGTAGTCCATCTTCACCATAGATTTTAGAGATTTCATTACTGATAATGGCTCCAACTGCGCGATCAGTGTTGTGGATTGGAAAATCCAAAGAGGTTTTTTCCTTTCTGAACAATGCAGGGTGAGCTTTTTCAATAATATCGAATTCAATGGAATTGTTGACAGCATGTTCCTGACTTTCAGTATTGAAAAATTCTGTGCCCTCCGGAACATCAACTTGATATAAGATTGGACTTAAATCGATTCCTGATGCTTTATAATGTTCAATAGCTTTTTTTCTATCTAGTTTTTGGACTTGTCCCACCATTTCATTGACCGTTCGGAAACCAAGTTTGGCCATAATTTCCCGAAGTTCTTGTGCAACGAAATACATATAGTTTACTACATGCTCAGGTTTTCCCTTGAATTTTTTGCGGAGTTCAGGGTTTTGAGTGGCTATTCCCACGGGGCAGGTATTCAAATGGCAAACGCGCATCATTACACAACCTGAAGCTACCAACGGAGCTGTTGCAAACCCAAATTCTTCAGCTCCCAAAAGGCAAGCTATAGCAACATCTCTTCCTGTTTTCAGTTGACCGTCACATTCCAGGACAATTCTGTTTCGCAAATCGTTTAAAACCAAGGTTTGCTGCGCTTCGGCTATTCCCAATTCCCAAGGAAGTCCTGCATGTTTCAAGGAAGTCAATGGAGAGGCTCCTGTACCTCCATCAAAACCAGAAATCAGAACAACATCAGCTTTGGCTTTGGCTACACCGGCGGCTACTGTACCAACACCTACTTCAGAGACTAGCTTTACATTGATTCTTGCTTCTCGGTTGGCTGATTTTAAGTCATAGATCAATTGAGAAAGATCTTCAATGGAATAAATATCGTGGTGGGGTGGTGGAGAAATCAATCCCACATACGGAGTTGAGTTACGAGTTTTGGCAATGGCAGGATTTACCTTTGGGCCTGGAAGTTGCCCTCCTTCACCTGGTTTAGCTCCTTGTGCCATTTTTATTTGAATCTCTTTGGCATTGGTCAAATAGTTGGACGTAACCCCAAACCTGCCTGATGCTACCTGTTTTATGGCACTGTTTCTCCAATCCCCCGATTGGTTTTTATAGAAACGAGCCGAATCCTCTCCTCCTTCACCAGAATTGCTCTTTCCTCCGATTCGGTTCATGGCAATCGCTAAGTTCTCATGCGCCTCTTTACTGATACTTCCGTAGGACATAGCTCCTGTTTTGAAGCGTTTTACAATTTCTGTCCAAGGCTCCACCTCTTCAATTGGGATTGGATCGAAGTTTGAAAACTCGAACAACCCACGGATGGTCATCAGATGTTTTGATTGCTCATTGACCAAATCGGAGTATTCCTTATAGGTCTTCGGCTCGTTATTGCGTACCGCTTTTTGAAGCTTGGCGATGCTTAATGGATTGAACATGTGTTTTTCACCATCCCTTCTCCAACGGTACTCTCCGCCAATCTCCAAGTCAAGATTGGCTGCTAACTCCTGTTTTTTGAATGCTTTTCTATGGCGTTTGGCAACTTCCTTCTCAATTTCATACAATCCAATACCTTGTATTCTTGTTGGGGTATTTGGAAAATACTTATCCACCACTTTAGTGTTGATGCCAATGCATTCGAATAGTTGGGAGCCACGGTAAGAGTTTAAAGTGGAAATCCCAATTTTGTTCATCACTTTTAAAATCCCTTTGCCAATGGCCTTGTTATAGTTCTTTATGGCTTCTTCAAAAGTGTATTCAGTAATATCGTTTTCTTCAATTTGTTGGCCGATGATCTCATTGACCAAATATGGGTTTATGGCACTGGCCCCAAATCCGAAGAGCAATGCGAAATGATGCACCTCTCTAGGCTCGGCAGATTCTACGATGATGCTCAACTTAGAACGTTTCCCCAGTTTCCTTAAACCACTATTTACATAAGAGCAGGCCAATAAAGCAGGAATAGGAGCCATTTCGGCACTTACCATTCGATCTGAAAGAATTATAATGTTGGCACCTTCATCAATGGCGTTGGAGGCTTTGGTCAATACAGCCTCTAGAGCTTCCTCTATACCATTATGGCCTTTTGAAATTTCATATAAGATGGATATAGAGACTACTTTATAATCTGGACTGGCATCGTAATTTTTGATTTTATCCAAATCCTCTTTTGAAATCACTGGATTTTGAATCTTCAGTTTGCGACAGTGCAATTCAGAAAAATCAAATATGTTATGATCGCTACCCAAGGTTAGGCTGATGTCGGTAATCATTTCTTCGCGAATTCCATCCAAAGGTGGGTTGGTAACCTGTGCGAAAAGTTGTTTGAAATAATTGTAGACTAATTGAGGTCTTTCCGATAGTACCGCTATGGGAGTGTCTGACCCCATAGAACCAATAGGTTCCTTTCCATTCTTTGCCATGGGAAGGATTATGGTGTTGATGTCCTCTAAAGTATATCCAAAGGCCGATGTGCGGGTTTCCAAAGGAAACTCTCCATAAAATACAGGGCAATCATTATAAGGAATATCCTTTAGGTGTACCAAATTGTTCTTCAGCCACTTTTTGTAAGGGTGTTTTTTGGCAATGGACTCCTTGATTTCCTCATCATTGACTATGCGCCCCTCTTCCATGTTTACCAAGAACATTTTACCAGGCTCCAGTCTACCGTGGAATTCAATGTCTTCTGGTTCTAAGTCGACCACACCGGTTTCTGAGGACATGATGACATATCCTTTTTTGGTTACGGAATATCTTGAAGGCCTTAATCCATTACGGTCCAAAACGGCACCAATATAATTTCCATCCGTAAAAGGGATGGAAGCAGGACCGTCCCAAGGTTCCATTAAGCAGGAATTGTATTCGTAAAATGCCTTTTTGGTTTCAGACATTTCGTTGTTTTTTTCCCATGCTTCAGGTACTAACATCATCATTACTTCTGGGAGTGATCTTCCGGTCATCAGTAATAATTCCACCACCATATCCATGCTGGCAGAATCCGATTTTCCGGGAAGTACAATGGGCAATATTTTTTTAATGTCCTCTCCAAACCATTCACTTTCCATAAGTTCTTCTCTGGAACGCATTCTGGAAACATTTCCACGAAGGGTGTTGATTTCACCATTGTGGCACATATAACGAAAGGGCTGTGCTAAATCCCAAGTTGGAAAAGTATTGGTGGAAAAACGTTGGTGGACCAGAGACAATCGGGTTACTACTCTTGGATCTAAAAGATCTTCATAATATCTGCTGATATCGTTGGGCACCAAAAGTCCTTTAAAAATGATAATCTTGGTTGAAAGGCTTGGCAAATAGAAAAATTGAAGCTGGGAGAGCTTACTTTCAATAATTGTATGCTCTGTTATTTTTCTTGCAATGAAGAGTTTTAAGTTGAATTGGAAATCGTCCAAAGCCTCCCCTTTACCTATAAAAACTTGTTTTACAAAAGGTTCTGTTTCTTTGGCTATCCTTCCCGGAACAGATCTGTTTACGGGGACATTCCTCCAGCCCAAAAGTTGTAGCCCTTGTTTTTTAAGGTTTTCTTCGAAAGTGGTTATGCAAAAATCTCGTTGATTTTCTTTTTGAGGAAGAAAAACGTTGGCAACGGCATATTCTCCTGCTTTTGGAAGCTCAAATGGACATACTTCGGTAAAGAAGTCATGAGGAATGTCAATTAGGATTCCTGCACCATCACCTGTCTTGCCATCGGCACTAACAGCGCCTCGATGTTCCAGTTTTTCTAGAATTTCCAACGCCTTGTGAATTATGTCGTTGGATTTTCTTCCTTTTAAACTACAAATAAATCCTGCTCCGCAGTTATCGTGCTCAAATTCTGGTAGATACAGCCCTTGTTTTTCCAATCTCATCATTACGATATTTATTCAAATATATCATTAGAGATGGAAAAATGACAATGATTTTAATAAATATCACATAATTCATCAACGTATGTAGAAAAAACTTAAAAATTATGTATATGTTGAAAATGAGTGTTGTAAAATTATCATTATCTCAAAATCAAAAATATACACTGGTTTAACCTTATATATTATTGGGGTATTTTAAAAGATTGGTGTTGTTGGGAATAACACCCCTTTTAATTGTAGAGGGGTTTTGCATTAAATTTTTGTTAAAAGTAGCAAAGCCCCTATAAAAATATAGGGGTGGGTTGTTAATTGAAATTGATTTTAAGCTTAGTCCCTTAAAATACTTCTTGAAATCACAATTTTTTGAATTTCAGAAGTGCCCTCATAAATTTGGGTGATTTTGGCATCACGCATTAAACGTTCTACATGGTAATCTTTAACAAAACCATTGCCGCCATGTATTTGAACGGCTTCCACTGCTGTTTCCATTGCTACTTCTGAGGCGAATAATTTGGCCATTGCTCCAGATAAATCATAATTATTGGCGTTGTCCTTGTCCCAAGCTGCTTTGTAGACCAAATGTCGAGCGGCTTGTATTTTGGTGTGCATATCTGCCAATTTAAAAGCAATAGCTTGGTGATTCATAATTTCGGTGCCAAAGGCTTTTCGTTCTTTGGAATACTTTTTGGCCAATTCGTAAGCACCTGCCGCTATACCCAAAGCTTGTGCCGCAATTCCTATTCTACCTCCTGCTAAGGTTTTCATGGCAAACTTAAATCCAAATCCATCTTCACCAATACGATTTTCTTTTGGAACCTTAACATCATTAAAGATGAGCGAATGGGTATCGCTTCCTCGAATCCCTAGCTTATTTTCTTTGGGACCGATTTCAAAGCCTTCCATTCCTTTTTCAACAATAAAGGCATTGATGCCCTTATGGCCTTTTTCAATATGTGTTTGTGCTATTACTAAATATACTTCGGCAGTACCTCCATTGGTAATCCAATTTTTGGTTCCATTCAATACATAATAATCATCCTTTTCAAAGGCTGTTGTTTTTTGGGAAGTTGCATCGCTTCCGGCTTCAGGTTCTGATAAACAGAAAGCGCCTATTACTTCGCCGGAGGCCAATCTTGTCAGGTATTTCTGTTTTTGCTCTTCGGTTCCGTAAGTTTCAAGTCCCCAGCAGACTAGGGAATTATTTACTGAGACTACCACTGAAGCTGAGGCGTCAATTTTGGAAAGTTCTTCCATTACGAGCACATAGGATAAGGTGTCCATGCCGCTACCACCATATTTTTCGTCTACCATCATTCCCATGAAACCCAGTTCTCCCATTTTTTTGACTTGCTCGTGGGGAAAACGTTGTTCTTCATCTCTCTCAATGACCTCTGGCAATAATTCGGCTTCTGCAAAATCTCGTGCAGCTTGTTGAATCATCAACTGCTCTTCAGAAAGTGTAAACTCCATAAAATTGTGAAAAAGTTAAAAATGGAATACAAATATAGAGGTATGCTGGTAATTTTTCATAAAAAATGGATTGTAAATGAGAATGATTTAATCTTTTGGGTAAAAAACGAATATTTTATTCCTAAATTGAAATGGATATTATTCAGATTTGATTATGAGACCAAATTCATTTTGAATATCTTTAAGCGCTAGAGAAAACTTCATCAAAATATTTACCTAATAAACCAAACTAAAGCATGGAAACCCTTCTCATCGTCGTTTTTGTCGTAGGATATTTGGCTATAACCCTGGAACACAATCTTAAGATTGATAAATTAATCCCCGCTTTGGCCATGATGGCCATTTTATGGGCCCTAATGGTTTTTGGAATCGATGGGTTTACCACTTGGTTTGATTCGGGAAAGCATGCCTTGATGGAAAATTTTGGAGAGTTTGGCCATGAGGAGAAAATGCATATTCTAGAAGAGACTTTACTTCACCATCTTGGAAAGACTTCTGAAATATTGGTATTCCTTTTGGGCGCTATGACAATTGTTGAAATCATTGATTATTTTGATGGTTTTGCCACTATAAAAACCTTTGTGAAGACCAAGAGCAAAAAAAGAATATTGTGGATTTTTGCTTTTTTAGCTTTTATACTTTCCGCAATTATTGACAATCTTACAGCTACTATCGTATTAATTTCCATTCTTCAGAAGATAGTTAAAGATCGCAATGTAAGAATCTGGTATGCAGGTCTTATTATTATAGCAGCAAATGCAGGGGGTGCTTGGTCACCTATTGGAGATGTTACCACAACAATGCTTTGGATTGGTAAAAAAGTTTCTACTGCCATGTTAATCGAACACCTTTTGGTGCCATCTCTAATTTGTATGTTGGTGCCAACTTTGATTGCGTCATTTCTTCCAGCTTTCAAAGGAACTATTGAGCAAGAAGAATCAGCTCCTTCCAAGTCAAAGTTCGGTGCAACCATGTTGTATTTAGGTTTGGCGGCGATTGTCTTTGTGCCAATTTTTAAAACAATTACCCATTTGCCCCCTTATGTTGGAATGATGTTGTCCCTTGCAGTGGTGGCAACTTTTGCAGAGATATATAGTAGTGCTAAATTCAGTATTTCCAGTGTTGGAGGAGAAGGGCATGATACTACCGGTCACCATAGTCCACTACATAGTGCATTGACGAAGATCGAGCTTCCAAGTATTCTCTTTTTCTTAGGGATATTAATGGCTGTGGCTGGACTGGAATCTTTAGGGCTTCTTTTCAATTTTGCTGAAGGGCTAAAACAAGGAATGCCTTTATTGGGAACTGAAATGGCGGGAACCCAAATTTCTGACTTGGTTATTTTGCTGTTAGGCGTAGGGTCTGCAGTTATTGACAATGTGCCGTTGGTTGCAGCAAGTTTAGGAATGTTTTCCGAGCCTTTGGATGATCAATTATGGCACTTTATTGCCTATTCAGCTGGAACGGGGGGAAGTATGCTGATTATTGGTTCTGCAGCAGGTGTTGTAGCCATGGGAATGGAAAAAATAGACTTCTTTTGGTATTTTAAGAAAATAGCATGGTTGGCATTTATGGGCTTTATTGCAGGAGCCTTGTGTTTTATGGTCATGAGATATTTATTCTAAAAAATACTTTAGGTCGAAAATCTCCGTTATTATTGCAACTTAAATTGGGGATTTTATATGATTTTGTTTCAAGAATTAGAGGAAGGTACAGAAATAGGTGCATCTATTTCTGAAGAAAAAACCCTTTCCGTAATTGATTTGATTGTTAATGGAGGTACCGGAAGTATCATCATTATCTTAGTGTTGTTTGTACTTCTTTTTGTAGCACTCTACATTTATTTTGAACGCATTTTTGCAATAAAAGCGGCTTCTAAAATTGACAAAAACTTCATGAACCAGATTCGTGATCATATCATGAACGGTAAATTGGAAGCGGCTAAAATTTTGTGCGCCCAGACGGATTCACCCGTTGCTAGATTGACGGAAAAGGGAGTTTCCAGAATTGGTAAGCCTTTGGATGATATCAATACGGCAATTGAAAACGCTGGAACGCTGGAAGTATATAAGCTTGAAAAAAATGTTAGTGTTTTAGCAACTGTAGCGGGTGCTGCTCCCATGATAGGTTTCTTGGGAACCGTAATTGGTATGATTTTAGCTTTTCATGAAATGGCAAGTAGTGGAGGGCAAGCTGAAATGGGGTCATTGGCCTCTGGGATTTATACCGCAATGACCACTACCGTAGCTGGATTGGTTGTGGGTATTATCGCTTATATAGGATACAATCACTTGGTGAACAGAACGGATAAAGTAGTGCACAAGATGGAAGCTAATGCCGTTGAGTTCTTGGATCTGTTAAATGAACCCATTTAAATTTCAAACATGAAATTAAAAGGGAGAAATAAAATAAGTCCAGAGTTTAGCATGTCGTCTATGACGGACATTGTGTTTTTGTTGTTGGTATTTTTTATGCTGACATCAAATGCACCCAACGCATTGGATTTGCTTTTGCCCAAAGCGAAAGGTAAATCCACCAATACACAGAATGTTTCAGTTACCATCAGTAAGGATTTGGAATATTATGTGAACAATGAACAGATTAGCAAAGAATACGTTGAAATTGAATTAAAAAAAGTGCTTGAAGGTCAGGATAAACCTACCATCATTCTTAGGGCAGAAGAAAACGTGGCTATTAAAGAGGCCGTAAACGTTATGGACATTGCCAATAGGAACAGTTACAAGGTTATCTTGGCTGTGCGACCCAAATAATGTCGTTTTTAGATACGAGACACAAGAAAAAATCCTTTACGCTTACAACCATTATTTTAAGCGTACTCCTTCTATTGCTTTTTTATATAGGACTAACCTATTTGGACCCACCTATTGAAAATGGGATTGCGGTGAATTTTGGCACTATGGATTTTGGTAGTGGTGAAGTGCAACCTAGGGAAAAGGTTCGCTCTGAACCCCAAAAGGTGGAAAGTCAGCCTGTAGAGCAAGTGCAGGAAGAAATCCCTGAAGAAACCGTTGAGGAAGAGCCTGTGGAAGAAGTTTTAACGGCTGAAACAGAAGAAACCATAAAAATAAAGCAGCGGCAAGAAGCAAAACGCAAAGCAGATGATGCGGCTAAAAAAGCCAAAGCAGAAGCAGACCGAATTGCGAAAGAAAAAAGAGAGGCCGAAGAAAGAAGGAAACAAGAACAGGAAGCCAAGAAAAAAAGTCTGGATGCGCTTATAGGTGGTATTGGGAAGTCCGATGGAACCACAACGGGGAGCGAAGGAGATGATAACAAGACAGGGGATAAAAGCCAACCAGACGGAGACCCTTATGCTACCACATATTATGGAGCTCCCGGAAGTGGAAGCGGAACAGGGGGCTATGGTCTCAATGGGCGTTCCTTGGTCAGTAAGGGCAAAGTACAGCAAGAATGTAATGAAGATGGCCGGGTGGTTGTCCGAATTGTAGTGGACAGGAACGGTCGTGTTATAAAAGCTACCCCAGGAGTTAAAGGAACTACCAATACAGCACCTTGTCTGTTGGAACCGGCAAGGAAAACTGCACTTCTTCATAAATGGAATTTAGATTCCAATGCGCCATCCCAACAAATAGGTTTTGTGGTGGTCAACTTTAAATTAGGGCAATAGTGACCTATAAAGAGACTTTGGATTGGATGTTTACCCAGCTTCCCATGTATCAACAAAGGGGAGTTTCAGCTTATAAGGATAAGCTGGATAACATTGTCAACTTTGCTGAGATTCTTGGTAACCCAGAAAAGAAATTTAAGAGCATTCATGTGGCAGGGACCAATGGAAAAGGTTCCAGTAGTCATATGTTGGCTTCGGTTCTGCAAGAAGCAGGTTATAAGGTAGGTCTTTACACTTCACCCCATTTAAAGGATTTTCGAGAGCGAATCAAAATTAATGGACAGCCCGTACCTAAAAAGTTTGTAAAAGAGTTCATAGCAAACCATAAACCGTTTTTGGAATACCATCAACTATCCTTTTTTGAAATGACGGTAGGTATGGTCTTTGACTATTTTAACGAGGAAAATGTAGATATTGCAATTATAGAAGTAGGACTGGGAGGTAGATTGGATTCAACCAATATTATCACTCCGGAAGTAAGTCTTATTACCAATATAGGTTGGGACCATACCCATATTCTTGGAGATTCCCTAGAAAAAATTGCCATGGAAAAGGCAGGGGTCATCAAACGCAATGTTCCTGTGGTCATTAGTGAAAGACAACCTGAAACTGAAGTGATTTTTACACTAATAGCTCGTCAAAGAAGGGCCAAGATTGTTTTTTCTGATGAGTTGGAAATTGATGATTATCCATCAGATTTGTTGGGGAACTATCAAAAACAAAATAGCAGAGGTATGGTTGCGTGCTTAAGGCAACTTCAAAATTTTGAGATTACAGAAAACCATATTAAAAAGGGGCTGAAAAATGTAGTATCAAATACCGGGATTTTGGGGAGATGGCAAATCATGCAGGATAGTCCAAAAGTAATATGCGATACTGCACATAACAAAGAAGGATTGTGTGCGGTATTAAAGCAATTAAAAGTGCAGAACTATAAAAAACTGCACATAGTTCTTGGGTTTGTCAATGACAAAGAAGTTGCACATTTATTGAAACTCTTTCCTAAAGAAGCCCACTACTATTTTGTGAAGCCAGATGTTCCGAGGGGAATGGAAGTAAAAAAATTAAGAGAAACAGCCTCCAAGCTTCATTTAGATGGTAGTACTTACAAATCAGTTGGCAAAGGATTTAGGGCTGCTTTACGTAAAGCTGGAAGTGATGATTTGATATTTGTTGGTGGAAGTACATTTGTAGTGGCAGAAATCATTTGATTTTTTACCAATATTCCTTTTTGTATGTAAAAAATGATGTTATATTTGCACTCCGATTTTGGGGCGCGTAGCTCAGTTGGTTCAGAGCACCTGGTTTACACCCAGGGGGTCAGGGGTTCGAATCCCTTCGCGCCCACAATACATAAAAAAGCCTTCGATGATTCGAAGGCTTTTTTGTTGCGCTAAAATTCCTTCAATGTTGAGTGTATGTTAGCAAAACGTTTCCAAATGGAAAACAGAACTGCTGTTTTCGGTCCTTTGAATATCTTTATGAACAAAATTGTAACAAGATTTTTCTTGGGGACAATCACTCGATTCATTTAAATTTATTACAAAATTACAGTTGCAGATACACCATGAACGATAACACAAAAGATTATACACGAAGACATTTTATAAGACAATCAGCACTAACATCTTTGGCTCTGGTGTCATTGGTGAACTGTACAAATAAGAAGAGGAAGACCGCCGGTGTTGAAGTTGATGAATCAGAAAGTTTGGATATAAAATTAGATCCGAAGCAATACCTTGATCTTCCTGAAGGATTTTCATATAAAATTATATCAAAGTCAGGTGGAAAAATGGCTGATGGCTTGCTAGTGCCCGGCAGACCTGATGGAATGGGAGCTTTTCTTGATGAAATGGGCAATACGGTTATCATAAGAAACCATGAGAATAGCCCAACTCCTTTAGAAAATAGTCCGTTTGGTCTGGAGAACGAATTGCTGCCCAATGTAGATTTAGATAAACTCTACGATTCTGGAAGCGGAACCAATCCAGGATTGGGAGGTACTTCCACTTTAATCTATAATGAAGATACCGGGGAAGTTGTATCTGAATATATGAGTTTGGCTGGTACTTATAGAAATTGTGCAGGCGGAGTTTCTCCTTGGGGCAGTTGGATTACCTGTGAGGAAGATGTTACCAAAGCCAATGGCTCCAACATTCTTAAAGATCATGGTTATGTTTTTGAAGTTCCCATGAAAGCAAAGGACATGGTGGAACCAATTCCCATTAAGGCAATGGGGCGTTTTAACCACGAGGCGGTGGCCATTGATCCAAATTCTGGCTGTGTTTATCTTACAGAGGATAGGCATGATGGATTGCTCTATAGATTTGTGCCTAATGAGAAGGAAAATCTATTGGCCGGTGGATTGCTGCAGGCAATGGCTATTCGCAACAAAAAAAGTTTAGACACAAGAAATTGGGAAACACCTACTGTTGCAAAAGATGAGCAGTTAGAGGTTTATTGGATAGATTTAGAGGATGTGGAATCTGCGGAAGATAACTTAAGATATCAAGGATTTGACAAAGGAGCCGCTCGTTTTGCCCGTGGCGAAGGCATTTGGATGGGAGAGGGAGAACTCTTTTTTGCATGTACTAATGGAGGTCCAGACAATTTCGGACAGGTATTTAAGTATAGTTTGTCATCAAAAGAAGGTGCTGAAACTGAAAATGAACAACCTGCCATACTTGAGCTTTATGCCGAATCCAACGACAAAACCGTGTTGCATATGTGCGACAATCTTACCATAGCCCCTTGGGGAGATGTTCTTTTGTGTGAGGATAATGGTGAATTAAACCATATAAGAGGAATTGATAAAGATGGTAATATTTATACCTTGGCATGCAACAGAAGTTCACAATCTGAACTTACAGGCCTTGTCTTTTCACCTTCTGGAAAAACACTATTTGTAAATGTTCAAGAGAATGGTGATACTGTTGCCATAACTGGCCCATGGGAGAAATTCAATAAATCTAAGGTTTAAGTTGCTAAGAATTGCCTTTGATGAGAATTCTCATCTTTCACACTGGCAGTACTTGCGGTTGTAGAGGTGAAAAAACACCAAGCCCAGTGCAGGAATATAGACTGCTTCTTCAGCGAGTGAAACCAAGGAAAGTTTCTCGTTCAAAACTACAAATGCCAGCAATAACCAACATGCCCAAAGGGCATAGCCTACCCACTTTTTACTGGTGGTCTTGTTGGACCAGATTATTGCAAAAAAGGAGATTATCAAAAAAAACAAGTCTATTGCACCCCACCAAGGTGGACTTGCTTCTCCTCCAGCAATCAGGCCGGCTTGAGCAATAAAAAGAAAAGGTGTGGCCAAACAATGTACAAGGCAAAGTCCGCTGGCGGTAGCTCCTATGATATCAGATTTTGATGCTAGTTGGATGAGTTTCATTCTCTATGTTATAGTTTTGAACTAATTAAATGCAAAAATAACTTAATTTTTTAAATGCAACTATGTTGCATTTGTGATTATTTCTATTTTTGTCAAAAACCACTGAGTTGATAAAGACATCTGCACTACAATTTTCCTATGGGAATGGTTCTGAATTCACTTTTCCCAACATTCATGTAAAACCTGGAGAACACCTTTTGATTTTAGGCCCCTCAGGTGTTGGTAAAACTACTTTGTTACATGTATTGGCAGGGTTGCTGCCTGCTTCAAAAGGAGCAGTTTCAATAGCAGGGACAGAATTAAATTCCCTAAAACGTAAATCCATGGATCAATTTAGGGGGAGTCATATAGGTTTAATATTCCAACAATATCATTTTGTTAGATCTCTTACTGTTTTGGAAAATCTTCGATTGAGACAGAGTTTTCCCAAGAAGTCTCTGGATAGTGGGCGTGTTGAAGAACTTGCCCTGCGGTTGGGGCTTGTGGACCACTTAAAGAAAAAGGTCACACAACTTAGTCAGGGACAGCAGCAACGACTTTCAATTGCACTTGGGATAATTCACAAACCTTGGGTCATTTTTGCAGATGAGCCAACCTCTAACCTTGATGATGCCAATTGCGCCAAAGTGATTCAGTTACTAAAGGACGAGGCTGAAATTTGTAACAGTAGCTTAGTTATTATAACCCACGACCAGAGGGTTAAGTCCCACTTCAAAAATCAACTGACACTATGAGTTTAGGCTTTCTTGCATTCCGTAATATGATATCCAAACCACTCAATTTGTTTTTGAGTCTTTTGCTGTTGGTTTTGAGTGTTTCTCTGGTTACCTACGTGCTTCAGCTCAGTGAACAAGTTGGGGGTCAGTTGAAAAAGAACATAGCACCTTTTGATATGGTGGTTGGGGCGAAGGGAAGTCCTTTGCAATTGGTATTGTCCTCGGTCCTTCACATAGATGTCCCAACAGGTAACATTCCACTAAAAGAAGCTGAATCCTTAGCGAAAAATCCATTAGTTGAAACTACTGTTCCTGTTTCTTATGGGGATAACTATAAAGGTTATCGTATTTTGGGGACAGAGCATGAATACTTGGATAGATATCAAGCCAAGCTTGAAGAGGGGGATTTGTTTGCCAACTCTTTTGAGGTGGTAGCTGGAAGTGCTGTTGCCCAAAAATTAGGGTTGAAGGTAGGGGATACATTTACCAGTTCACATGGATTGGCTTCAACGAGCATGGAAACACATGAAAACCATCCTTTTACCATTACTGGATTATTGAAACCTACGGGAACAGTTGTTGATATGTTGCTCATCACCAATTTAGAAAGTATTTGGGATGTTCATGACCATGAGGAAGAAGGTCACGATGAAGAACACCATGAGGAAGATCATCATAAGGAAGAACACCATGATGGGGATGATCATCATGAAGAAAAGGAAATCACTTCTTCATTGGTTAAATTTAAAAACCCACTAGGTGTAGTGCAGATGCCTAGATTTATTAATGAAAATACTAGCATGCAAGCAGCTTTGCCAGGTTTTGAAATACAGCGTTTGATGGGGTTGTTGGGTTCGGGAGTTAAAACAATAAATGCAATTGCCCTAGCAATTTTATTGGTCTCTGGATTGAGTATTTTTATAAGTCTATTAAAGACAATTCGGGAACGCAGGCAAGAACTGGCTTTATTGCGCACTTATGGTTTAAGAACCGGTCAGTTGTTATGGTTGGTATTTCTTGAAGGTTTATTTTTAACACTAATAGGCTTCTTGTTGGGATGGATTTTGGGAAGATTAGGGATTTGGGCAACCTCATATTTTATTGAAGATTCTTATGGGTATGGCCTACAATTTTCCAGCCCAAATCTATCTGAACTCATCTTATTGGGTGTAAGTTTGCTTATAACAATGTTGGCCGTATTATTGGCTTCAACAACCATTTTTAAATTGAATATATCCAAAACACTTGCAGATGCGTAACTATTTAGGTTTAATAATAATGTCGATTTTTATAGGGCATACGGTTTCTGCTCAGATTGAATTAAGCTGGGAAGATTTTGAGGATGTGGATTTTGCCTCTGTATATAATGAAAAATATGATGTTAATTTTTTGATGCCTACTTTTGGAAAAAGAATTAGATCTTTCCGTGGACAGCATGTCAAAATAAAAGGCTATTTCTTGGATATTTCCGGAAGCGGAGATATATTTTTGGTTTCGGCAAACCCAAT
Source organism: Flagellimonas amphidinii (assembly GCF_013090115.1). Classification (GTDB taxonomy): domain Bacteria; phylum Bacteroidota; class Bacteroidia; order Flavobacteriales; family Flavobacteriaceae; genus Flagellimonas; species Flagellimonas amphidinii. The sequence goes on along the minus strand of NZ_JABFNN010000036.1, from coordinate 32,131 downwards.
GGCTTCTTGTTTTTTCTGCGGAGCAGCAGGACCTGAAACAATTATAGAAGTTAATTTTAAAGAAAAACCTTCGTTCAGGACAGATCAAATTGTGGTAGTTCAAGGTGTTTTGGAGCTTAATGCCAACGACGTAGATCATTGCAATTATATTTTAAAAGAGGCCACTGGTCAATTGATAAATTGAAGACTCAAGTTTTGTTTTTTTTTATAGTATTAATCGGAATTGGTGAATCCAAAATCCACTCCCAAACCTATTTGGATTGGTCAGATTTATCAGAGGGTATTTCCTGGGAGTCAAAAACAGACCTTACTATATTTAAGAAGGCAACATTTGCACCGACTTTAATAGCCTTGGAAGGCCAAGAAGTTATCATCTCGGGTTATTTTTTGGCGTTGGAGGGGACACAATCTGTTTACTTGCTATCAAAGAACCCAATGGCTTCCTGTTTTTTTTGTGGGAATGGAGGCCCAGAAACTATCATTGAGCTTCAATTTGCTAAAAAACCTTCCTTTGTAATGGACGATTTACTTTCTGTGAATGGAATTCTACGGCTAAATCGGGATAACCCGAATCATTGCTATTATCGTATTGAAAAAGCTGAAGCTCTAAGTCTTTAAGAATGTCACTAAAGAAAAAGGTTATAATAATCGATCAGAGCGACCAAAAACTTTTGGCAGATAAGGGGTTGAAGAAAACCAAGTTGCGTTTAGAGCTGATTCATCACTTTAAAAATGCCAAACATGCGCAATCCTATAGCGATTTAAAACAAATATTGGTGGAGAATGCAGATAAGTCCACTTTATATAGAAATCTGGCCATTTTTGAGGAGGTAGGACTCATCCATAGCATTAATGACCATACAGGGGTGGCCAAGTATGCTTTGGGTGCTTCGCCATCATCAGGTCATGAGCACGCCCATTTTGTTTGCGAATCTTGCGAAACCGTATATTGTGTTAAAGGTATGCCAGAACTCCAGATAGAAGTTCCCGATGGATTTAAACCCAAAAGTGTTCAAACCATTATTAAGGGAATCTGCGGAAATTGTTAATCCGTTCATTTGAAAAGGGAATTTGTGAGTTACGAAAACAGCGATGGTTTTATGGGGTTCAGCTACGCTATATTTGGAGAATTGATATTTTTAGAATACTCTAATTGATGGATGCGTAAAATTTAAGCCTTAAAACGACGAATTTCTTACTTAAAAATCTCTGAATCAGAAAAAACACGAAACCCTTTTCGAAAATTTTCGCAAAATCAGAATGCAATTAATCATTTGTTTTTCAATCACTTAAAATTTATTTTCAAAATTTTGGACTCGTTGTTTTGACTGCAAGAGGTCGTGGTGAGATCCTTTTTTTCGATTTCAATGCCATTCGTAATTATATTTGGATATAATCACTACTGAATATGTACTTTTTAGGATTGGATATTGGGAGTTCTTCGGTCAAGATAGGCTTAACGGATAGCAAAACCGGAAAAGCTATTGGGGTAGTTCAGGAACCTGAAGAAGAAATGTCAATGTACGCCATAAAAAAAGGTTGGGCAGAACAGAAACCTGAAGATTGGTGGCAATGCGTTTGTCGAGGGATTCAAAAAATCAAAAGAGCGTACAACGTATCCAAAGAAGATATTGAAGGTATAGGTATTTCATACCAAATGCATGGATTGGTGGTTGTAGATGCTGAAGGAAAGCCTTTGAGAAAATCTATTATTTGGTGTGATAGTCGTGCCGTGAAAATTGGTGAAACGGCTTTTGGGAAAATAGGAGAAGAGTTTTGTGAAACCCATTTATTGAATTCCCCAGCTAATTTTACAGCTTCCAAGTTAAAGTGGGTCAAGGAAAACGAGCCAGGGCTTTATGAGAAAATAGATAAGTTCATGCTACCCGGGGACTTTATTGCGTTTAAATTTTCAGATACTATAAACACCACTGTTTCAGGGCTTTCTGAAGGGATTTTTTGGGATTTTAAACAAGATGAAATTTCCCAAGAGATTTTGGAACATTATGGAATCGATTCAGAATTGGTTCCTAATATCGTAGAAACATTTTCTGAACAAGCTATAGTTTCTAAACAAGGGGCAGAGGAGAGTGGTCTTAAGGAGGGTACGCCAATTTTATATCGCGCAGGGGACCAACCTAACAATGCACTTTCATTAAATGTGTTTCATCCTGGAGAGGTGGCGGCTACAGGAGGTACTTCTGGAGTAATGTATGCAGTAACGGATAATCTTTCTGTAAAAGAGTGTGCAAGGGTAAACAACTTTGCCCATGTCAACTACCAAAAACAAAAAGTGCAGAATGTGGGTAAGTTGCTCTGTATTAATGGTGCTGGCATACAATACAGATGGTTGTTGAACAATTTGGCTGTTTCTTCCTATGAGGAAATGAATCAGTTGGCATCCGAGATAGAAATAGGCTCTGATGGTATTTGTTTGATTCCTTTCGGGAATGGTGCGGAAAGAATTCTGCTCAACCAAGATATTGGAACCCGCATTGTTAATATGAATTTAAATAGACATCACAAAGGTCATCTTTGCAGGGCTGCTTTGGAAGGCATTGCTTTTTCGTTTGTATATGGTTTTGAAATCATCCAATCTGATGGCATCTCACCAAAAGTAATTAGGGCAGGAAATGACAACCTTTTTAGGTCTGAGATTTTTGCCAATACCATAGCAACCTTGATAGGTCAAGAGATTGAAATTTATAACACCACTGGAGCCATTGGAGCGGCTAGGGCCTGTGCGCTGAAAGATGGGGATTATGATAAATTTTCATCCTTTACAAAAAATGACCATGTGATGACATTCATGCCCTTGAAGGACAAATTGCCCTACCAAGAGGCATACAATAATTGGAAAACAGAACTGGAATTGATAATAAACAAATAACAAAACTCAAATGGCACTTATAGGAGAAAAAGAATATTTCAAAGGAATAAATGAAATAAAGTACGAAGGCAAGGAATCTGATAATCCCTTAGCGTTTAAATATTATAATCCAGAACAAGTAGTTGCTGGAAAAACCATGCGTGAGCATTTTAGGTTTGCCATGGCATACTGGCATACATTGTGTGGAACTGGTGGAGATCCTTTTGGGCCGGGCACCAAGAATTTTCCATGGGGCACTTCTTCAGACCCTGTTCAAGCAGCAAAGGAAAAGGCGGATGCTGCTTTTGAATTTATCACTAAAATGGGCTTTGATTACTATTGTTTTCATGATTATGATCTAGTGGATGAAGCTGGTACTTTGGTGGAATCTGAAAAAAGAGTACATCAAACCGTGGATTACTTGAAGGAAAAAATGAAGGATTCAGGTGTAAAATTACTTTGGGGGACCGCCAACTTATTTTCTCATCCAAGATATATGAACGGAGCAGCTTCCAACCCTAATTTTGAGGTTGTGGCCAGAGCAGGAGCACAGTTGAAAATTGCTTTGGACGCTACCATGGAGCTGAATGGAGAAAACTATGTTTTCTGGGGAGGTAGAGAAGGCTATATGTCCCTATTGAACACCAATATGAAATTGGAACAGGACAACATAGGGCGTTTCATGCGCATGGCTAGGGATTATGCAAGAAAGCAAGGATTTAAAGGTACTTTCTTCATTGAACCCAAACCTATGGAACCATCTAAACATCAATATGATTTTGATGCGGCCACTTCCATAAACTTTATCCGTGAACAAGGTTTGGAAAAAGACTTTAAATTAAATATTGAGGTCAATCACGCCACCTTGGCACAGCATACTTTCCAGCACGAGTTGCAGGTAGCTGCCAATGCAGGTATGTTAGGAAGTGTTGATGCAAACCGTGGGGACTACCAAAATGGTTGGGATACAGATCAGTTCCCTAATAATATCCTTGAAACTGCGGAAGCTATGCTTGTATTCCTGAAATCTGGAGGTCTTCAAGGTGGTGGAATTAATTTTGATGCCAAAACAAGGAGAAACTCAACGGATTTGGAAGATATTTTCTTGGCTCATATTGGCGGCGCTGATACTTTCGCAAGAGGTTTGTTGGTTGCAGATTCAGTAATCAATAATTCATCATACGAACAATTGCTTGGAAATCGATACGCTTCATTTGATTCTGGTAAAGGATTGGATTTTGTTCGGGAATCACTTACCATAACTGATTTGTATGATTATGCCAAAGTGGGAGGAGAGCCAGATCAGATAAGTGGCAAGCAAGAACTTTATGAAAATATCTTAAACCAGCATATCTAGATTTAAATATAGAAAATTGACAAGGTGTCCTTTGTCTTTTGTTGGTTCTTTCTTGTTATATTGCTGATTGGTTTGGAGCCACGTGCATTAAATAAATTTTGATGTGTGAAAGTGGTGATATGTTTGGAAAAGGCAGCATGAAAAAGATTACTTTAAAAGAAATAGCGCTTAAGTTTGGGGTTTCTGTCTCTACGGTTTCCAAGGCTATCAACAATAGCCATGAAATAAGTGATGACCTTAAGCAGCGGATTCAAAAGTTTGCCAAGGAACAACATTATAAGCCCAATAGAATAGCTGTAAGCCTGTTAAAGAGGAGCACAAAAACCATTGGTGTTGTAGTGCCAAATATTTTGAATTACTTTTTTACGCAGGTCTTTTACGGTATTGAAAAAACGGCAAACGCCAGAGGATACCACATTGTCAGTTGTTTTTCGGATGAGTCTTATCTCAAAGAGATAAAAACGGTAGAACTATTGGGTTCTGGTACTATCGATGGACTTATCATGTCCTTGTCCAAAGAGACTCAGGATAGAGGAAAAATAGATCACCTGCACAATTTTTTGGAAAATCAGATTCCGTTGGTTCTTTTTGACAGGGTTACTGAAAAAATTGAATGTGATAAGGTGGTGGTCGATGATCATCAGGCGGGTTATAAAACCACAAAATATTTACTGCAAACTGGATGTAAAAGTATAGCCATGGTATCGCCCATTCATGGTTCAAGTGTTGGGAAACTCAGGCTTGAGGGTTACAAAGAGGCTCTCAAAGAGGAGAATATTGGTTTTGATGACAAGTTGATCGTCAAAGTAAAAAAAGACGATGATCTGGAGCTTCTGATGTCCTTTTTACTGAGTTATGCAAAAATAGACGCCATCATTGCCTTGGACGAAATTACAGCAGTTGATGTCTTGAATATTGTAAAGGAAAAAGGAATAAAGGTTCCTGAGGAGCTATCCATTATAGGGTTCACCAATGGGCGCTTATCCAAATATGTTACTCCGGCATTGACCATGGTAAGTCAACATGGAAAATATATTGGCGAGCTTGCAGCAAATATTTTAATCGATCGTATTGAAACCCAAAGTTTATTGCCTTTTACCACCAAATTGGTCAAAACCAGCTTAATAGAACGTGATTCAACCTTAAGCATTAACTAAAACTGTAAAGAAAAGATGTGGGATATACTGGATTCGAACCAGTGACCTCTGCCCTGTCAAGGCAGCGCTCTAAACCAACTGAGCTAATATCCCGTAAAAGGGGCTGCAATATCGGAAATTTGTGAAGAATCTCCACAATTTCTGTGAGCCTTTTGGATTTAATAATAAAGGCCCTTACTAGTAAGGGCCTTTTTACATATAATATTGGTGAAATGTTTAGTTGATGCAGAGGGGAGGATTTGGGCCAAAAGGACCTAAAACTGTTCCATCTGGTTTTTCAACTGTATAAACGTGTTCTTCCTCATAACTTCCGGGCGTGTAGGAAAAAACTAGAGTTTGGGTGCCTGCGGGCACTGTTACCACATGATTGGCCGCTGAACCTTCATTTACAGTATAGTTGGTGCCTACTCCATCAATAGTAACTGTAACAAAAGCACCGTCCCAACCATCACCATAAAGATCTTGCATGTCAATGATCCAATCACCATCAATTTCGCCAGCCTCGGGAGGACAAGGAATGGCAAAGCCAAAATTGAATGCTTGTCTATAGCCTTGTTCGTCAAAAAGGTCATTGGTATTGTTTCCACCTGAGATTTCTTTGGTTTCGGTATTGAACGAAAGCCTTTCAGGACCATACACAGTTCCTTTGTCATTCACTGCGGTACCTAAAAAAGTAAAAGTGTCCCCAAAGCCTATATCAGAGATCTCTATTCCCAATGCACTCGCAACATCGGTTGCGGTGATGTTTATTGTTGTAGGAAAGCTATTGATTTCATTTCCAAAGGAAACGGTATCAGTCGCTGTCCCAGAAATTGTAGCAAAAACCTGAAGGCTATAGCTTGCCACATTTTCATCGGGGGCTTCAAATGTTGCAGGTATGCTGAAATTAGCTATCTCTTCCAAAGTATTTATACTCAATACGGTTGGAAATGCGGTAGCCAATCTAACAAAGCCTCCATTTTCAAAGTCATCAAAATTATTTTTATCGCCGTCCTCACACGAAAAGATTGTGATTGCCAATACAAAGCATACAAAAAACCTTGTTTGACGGCCTTTAGTTTTATTGAATATTTTTTTTGCCTTTAACATGATTTCTGTTTTTATTGTAAGTTATCTGTATTAGTATCCCAAAAGACCTTTGTGGTAACGGCTTTTTGATTTATGTTCGAATTTGTGTTCACCACAGTTGCTGGGTAAAGGAAAGTTCTAGGGAATTCTCCGGGGGTAGTAACATGGGGTGACATATCACTTGGCATACTTGTTCTTCTATAGTTGTTCCAGGCTTCAAAACCATTGCCCCATAATGCTATATAATACTCTTTCATTATAACATCTAACCTTTCATCATCCGAGCTGGCGGCATCGTACTGTCCAAGAACATAGGTTATATAGTCCTCAACTTGTTGGTCAGTAGCTGCAAATGCGGCATCTACCTGTCCTGGAATAAAGTTCAGTACTTTGTCCATAGATTCGCGAACTCCCTGTTCCAATAAGGTTCTTGGGTCTCCAGTTGTATTGCTCATCAAAGCGGATTCTGCCATTAAGAATTTTACATAAGATGAAAGCATTAATGGAAAGATACCAGCGCCTGAAGCTCCTTGATTGTTGACCACAGATGTGAAGTTATCCGCATCAAAAGCCCCTCCTATTGGATATAAACCATAGGTGGTTCTCTTTAATTGGTCTGGTGGTACCCCATCATCATCACCATGGTCACGGGTCCAGTAGAAATCTCCCAAATAGCAGAAGTTGAAACCAGGCTCACCTTCACATGGTAAATCATCTCCAGTTGGAGTCTCTGCTACTTGTCTGTAAAAATAGTATCTCAACCTTGGGTCTTCAAAGCCTTTGTCTGCCTTAAGTAAATTAACGTAGTAGCTCACCATGTAATCATCCGAGCCATCTGCATCATAGCACAATGCGTAGTAGGGATGTCTACTTTCTCCCGTTGCACTGGCTACTGTGGAATATTGGAATTGAAAATCTTGATCGGCAGATTCTATCAACCCAGAATTGATCAAGCTATTTATTTGCGAAGAAAAATCCCCGATCAATCGCATTTGTGCATACATTTTGAATTTTAAGGTATTTGCTGCCCTAATCCATTTAGATTTATCTCCACCATAAAAAAGGTCATTGGGCATAATGGAGTTTGGAACATTAATGGATGCTATTCCTTCATCAATTACGGTAAGCATTGCATTATAAATGTCCTGACCATCGTCCAACTTTGGATTGGGCACATTATTACCTTGAAGTGCTTCGGTAAATGGAACATCTCCAAAAGTATCAACTAGGATTACATAGGTATACGCTTGTAATATTTTGGCAACCCCAACATATCCATCAAGTTCTCTTTCTTCAGCCAATGGAATAAGGACATTGATATCTTGTAGAGTTTCGCGATACAAGTCGGTCCATAAATCATCAACGGAAGATGAAGCCAGTGAGAATGGTCCGGAGTATGCACCAAACAAATGTTGCATTCTTACAAATTCGGCTGCCCTTACATTGATGGCATCCTCATTGTCTTCATTATAGGCAATGCCTCTCATAAACTGTAACTGCACATTATTGAGCAATAGTTCTGGATCAGCACTACTAGGTTTAAGGTTGCTGGGGTCTTCAAGCTGGTCCAAATCACCGATTTCACAGCTATTGAATAATATCAACAGCATCACCAGGAATGATGTATAAATGGATGTATTATTATTTTTTTTCATCTTTTTTTCTTTAACTATTAGAATGTAGCTTTAATACTGAACCCATATTTTTTGGATGTAGGAGTGGTCTGAAAGTCAAGACCAAGCCCATTGCCAACACCAGTACTTATGACTTCTGGGTCAAAATTTGTGTACTTAGGAACATTGGGGGCCCAATACCAAAGGTTTTGGCCCAACACACTGAACGATAGGGATCCGATGAACGACTTTTCAAGAAATTTACGAGGGAGGGCGTATGTTAATGATACTTCTCTCAATCTCCATACAGAACCGTCAAATACCTGTTGTCCACTTGGGTCTAGATAGTTAAGGAAGTAAACCTCGTTTGCACCTTGTTGTATTGCGTTTGGAATTTTATTGCCATTACTATCCAATAATATTTCTCCAGTTGATGGGTCGGCATAAAAACCAGGGATTACGAATGTTCCTTCTCTATCCTCGGTATCTCTTGTAACACCCCTGCGCAAAAGATTTGCAATGGTGTTTGATGAAAAATCTCCTCCATGCGTGTATTCCAATTGTGCTGAAAGACTCAAACTTTTATATGAAAAACTGTTGATTGAAGTAACTTTCCAGTCTGGATTGGGATCTCCGATTATTTCATCATCAAGACCTACAGCTTGACTGTCAAAAATATTTCCTGTAGTTGGATTGATCAGTAGATTGCCTTCATCGTCACGTAAGGCATAATTTCCCTTTATTACTCCCAAAGGTTCGCCTTCAACAGCGTAATTACCCAAGTTTGAGAAACCAGCTATGAATACATCGTCGCCTCCGGGCAAGTCCACCACCTCATTTTCAGATGCAAAGAATACCCAGTTGGAATTCCAACTAAATCCATCAGGATTTCTAAAAGGCGTTATGCTCAAATCAATTTCAAGTCCTTTGGTGTTAATCTGACCAGCATTAATAGTAGTTCTGTCAAAACCTGTTGAAGGATCAAGAACCTTGCTCAATATTTGGTCTTTCGAGTCTCTTTTGAATACACTGGCTTCCAGACTAATTCTATTGCTCCACAGGTTAGCTTCTATACCAGCTTCAAATTCGCGGTGTAATTCAGGTTTTAAGTCTGGATTTGGAAATATGTCCAATCCAGTTTGCAAGGCACTACTCGAATTTACATTGATTACACGACCACCTGAATCGGTGAATAGAGCGGTGCCCAATGCCAAGATATTTCTTGTGTTATATGGCGTTGGAAAACCAGCTGAGGTGCCATATCCAAAACGGAACTTCAAGAAATTTAAAAAATCTGATTGAATTTCTGGGAAAGCAGATGTAGGTACAACTGCTATTGACGCACTTGGATAGAAAAGGGATCTGTTGGCCTGTTCTATTGTAGATGTCCAATCGTTCCTTCCTGCCATGGTTAAGTATAGGGAGTTCCCATAATCAAATTGTAATTGACCATATAGTCCTAAGGTATTTTCAGTCTGTAAAAAGTCCAAAGAGCTCCCCAATGGATCAGTGTTACTTTGTGTGGCAAAATTATTATGGTCAATAAAATCAAATACAACTTGTCCTGTACTGACCACACCAAACTTGTCGTATTTTTCAGAATTTGCATTAAAACCAACAGTTCCGTTCATTCCCAATTTTTCAGACAGTTGTAGATTTTTTATAGCTAAAATCAAACTGTGGTCCCAAATGGTATTCTTGCCAGATGTTGTTTTAAGGAAACCTTGCTGGGCCAATAGACTACTTACACCTCCTTTATTGATATAGAATTGTTGTCTTTCCGTGTATGTGTCAAGCCCTACACGATAAGTCAATGCGAAATTGTCATTGATATCATACGTGGTGCTTATGGAATTGAAAAAACGGTCCGACACAACAGATTCTTGTGCATTGTCTACTAACCATAGTGGATTTTCTTGATCCGTTCTGTAGTAAACACTTGCTCCAGTAACAGGATCTTGATATGGAAGATTGTTGAGATCAAAGTTTCTGGGAATGAACAAAGTCCTAGTGAAAATAGAGAAATTACCGGTCCCGTTATCTGCAGATACTGGAGGAGTAGTAAAGTCACTTGATGTAAAGTTGAACGAACCTGAAATTGTGACGTTGTTTGCCAATTTCATAGATCCACCAAGACCAAAGTTTACCCGTCTAACATTGTTTCCCGGAACAAAACCATCTTCATTGGTATGCCCAAAATTGATGTTAAAAGTTGCATTCTCTGTTGTTTTTGCGGCATTGATGGAAGTTGTGACACCAAGTCCTGTTCTAAAGAAATCCTTTACATTGTCTTTGGCAGGTTCATAAGCTATATTAACCCCTTGGTATTCTGGGAAAGATTCAGCCAATCGACCTAGATTATAAGGATGCCTTACCGTGTAATTATCATCGAATCGTCCTCCCCAATTCCCAACAAATCCTACATTCACAGAGTTGTCCCCTCCTTGTCCGTAGGTGTTTTGATACTCAGGTAGGTTTGCGATTTGGTTAACAAAAACAGATTGATTGAAATTGATTTCAAGTCCTTTTTCCATTTCGCTGGATTGACCAGTTTTGGTAGTGATCAAAACCACACCGTTCCTTCCAGCATCACCATATAGGACAGTAGCACTCAGACCTTTCAAAATACTGATATTGGCAATGTTGTTTGGGTCTAAATCCAAGAATCTACTGGATGCTGATACAGAGCCATTCCCAGTAGTAACATTACTTTCTGCATTGGTACTGGTATTAAAAGGGATGCCATTTACAACAAATAAAGGCTGGTTGTTTCCTGTAATGGATACATTTCCTCTAATGGTGATGTTTGTACCACTACCTGCAAGTCCACCGGTGCCTACAACGTTCACACCGGCTACTTTACCACTAAGGACCCTTGCAATATCTGCTTCTGGTCTGTTTTCCACAGCATCCTCGTCTAACGTGGTGATAGCATAACCCAAGGCTTTCTTCTCCCTTCGAATACCTTGTGCAGTTACTACTACTTCTTCCAGGGCTTCTGCATCTTCTTCCATTTGTACATCGATAACAGTTTGATCCCCTACGGTAATTCTGACCGTTCTTTGTCCCAAGTACGTAAAAAGCAATACCTGTCCGGTACTTGCTGTGATGGAATAATTCCCATCAAAATCGGTTTGGGATCCCGTACTGGTTCCCTCAACCACAATATTGACCCCTGGCAAAGGAATGCCGGTATCGTCAATTACCGTACCTGTAATTGTTTTTTCTTGAGATTTTGCAGATACTATGCATAAAAGCATGAACGCAAAAACCCAAATTGACTTTTTTACTTTCATAGAGTTAAAAGTTTTGTTAGTAATTAAATGAGTTAGCGCAACTGAGAAAGGTAGGCGGGAGAAGATGATTGATAGCTAATTCAAATAATACTCCCTGAATGAAAACAAAACTTAATGAAAAGTCTCTATTAAGAAATTAAGGTAGTAAGGCCTCTCACCGCCTTACCTTTACAATTGCAATAACAAAACAATTGCATAGGAGGTGGCCAAGAGTACTTTTAAAACGGGAAGGACAATGTTATGAACCAGCCCCAACGGGAAGTACTGTTTTTAACAATTCTTTAAAGGTTGTTTTTTCAAAAAATTAACGCTGAATTGAAATCAAATAGTTTGTGAAAGAAAACATAAAAGGGCTGATTCTCAAAATATTGCCCCTTTTTAGTAGTGATAAGGCTTATTGGGAATGGGTCTGTAAGTGAGGGTGTGGTTATGAAGCTTGTAATGCCAAACTGCGGTAATCATTTGGACTTAAACCTGTTTCTTTTTTGAAAGCGCCATAAAAACTGGTTTTACTGTTAAAACCAACTTCATACATAATAGCCTTGACACTAAGAAAGGGTTGTGATAGTAATAAATCCTGAGCTTCTTTTATTCTGTAGTGGTTCAATAAAGAATAAAAGTTCTTTTCCAAATACTCATTCATTACTTGTGAGACCTTATATCTATCCATGGCGATATGTTTTGAGAGGTCGTTCAGTCCCATGGAATTATCCTTGAAAAGTTTGTCAACTTCTAAGGCAGCTGTGATTTTTGTCACAATTTCAATCGCCTCTCGATGCGTTAATCCAGATTTGGCATACTTGGTCGCCAAAACCTGACTCTGATGTTCAGCTTGTGTTTTGGACTTATGGAACCAATGTTTAAAAATCCTTTTCATTACATCTAATTGTGCGAATCTTACTTCATAATTAGTGCAAAATGCGAGGAATTTGGTTTTTACCGATAATCGTTTACGTAAAAAATCATCGGGAAGCTTTACTTATTGGAGGTTATGATATTGTTTTTGAATGGATTGTGTTAATTTCAATCTAAATAAAATCCAAAACTCTTTCCAAGGCCATTCCACGAGACCCCTTAATTAAAAGGGTGCTTTTTCTCAACGGATTTTTGGAAAGATAGGTCTGAAGGGCATCAAATGATGGGAATTTTTGATGGAAAGTATCTACCTTATAAAAATTCTCACCTACAAAAAATGCTTTGTTAAACCCTAAATTTTTCACCAAATCCGCTATCCCTTGATGTTCTTGATGTGCAACATCTCCCAACTCGAACATATCACCAAGGATGGGTGTTTTTTCGTTGCCATCCATGTTGTCGAAATTTTCCAGCGCCACTTTCATGCTACTTGGATTGGCATTATAGGCATCTAGGATTATTTTGAAACCATGATGCTCAATTACTTGGGATCGATTGTTTTGTGGTTGATAGGTTTCAATGGCAGTTTTGATATCTTCCAAAGGAACATTAAAATATTTGCCCATCAGTATAGCGGCGCAACAGTTGGTGAAATTATAGGCTCCTATCAATTGTGTGTTGATTGATAAGCTCTCTACTTTGAGCTTCACAAAAGGATTTGCATCTATGAAGTTTATGGTAAAGTATTCGTGATTGCTTCTACTGAACCCTATTTTTTTAATGTAAGTACTCAGTTTGTCTAACTGAATAGGGTCGTCTGCATTCAAAAAGATATGTTTGTTATTTGAGATAAGGTATTGGTAGAGCTCACTTTTACCTTTTATAACTCCTTTTACGCCACCAAATCCTTCCAGATGTGCCTTTCCAAAATTGGTGATGTATCCAAAATCTGGTTGGGCAATGTTACTTAAAAAGGCAATCTCTCCCTGATGATTGGCTCCCATTTCCACAATTGCAATTTCAGTATCGGGCTTAATGGACAAAAGAGTCAAAGGAACACCAATATGGTTGTTCAGGTTCCCTTGCGTGGCAATAGTGACATATTTTTTTGATAGTACTGCATTAATGAGTTCCTTCGTGGTGGTTTTTCCATTGCTTCCTGTCAGTGCTATGACTTTGGCTTTGCAATAGTTTCTATGGAATATGGCTAACTTTTGAAGAGTTTCCAATACATTTTCGCACAAAACTTGTTTCTCAGAAGACTTGTGGTCACTTTCATCAATAATAGCATAGGCGGCTCCTTTTTTTAGAGCTTCTGAAGCAAATTCATTGCCATTGAAGTTGGGTCCTTTAAGAGCAAAAAAAAGGCAGTCTTTGGTAATTTTTCGGGTATCCGTACAAACGGAGGGATACTTTAAAAAAAGCGCGTGAAGTTCTTCCAATGTCATGGTTCGAAGATAAAAAAAAGCCCTGACGTTCTATGTCAGGGCTTTTACAAATACTCTACCTAATAATTATTTTGCTTTTTTATGTCGGACAGTTTTGTTTTTGGATTTTGACTTAGATCCAACTCTTGACATGGCACATCTAAATCCGATATCATCTGTTGCCATATATTGTGGCATGTATCGACGTTGTGCAGGGTCTAACCAAAATGCTCTGTCTCTCCAAGAACCTCCTTTGTATACGCGTACTTCATCGTTGATTAAAGAGGTACGGTAGTTAGAAGTGTCATATTGACGAAGAATCTTTCCAGTAGAATCACGCTCCACTTTGTGTTTTGGAGAATCATACATTTTTCTGTTATCAGATTCATCGCTGAACCTCTGGAAGAATCTTGAGGAACCGGCGTCTCCATCACGATAACCTCTGTTATCACTCTTGTCAAAATTAGTTCTTAAATAAGTTTCTTCATCGGTAACAGGAACCTCTTTGATTTCACCAGGTAGATTGATGGCTACGATTTTTCCGTTGGGCAAAGTGTCATATACAATTTTATCCTTAAGAATTTCAACCTTACCATCTTCGCCAATAGCTTTTTTCAAGAAGATATTACCTCGATAATAGTTAAAGTCACTAATTTCATCATCAACAATAGGACGGTATACATCGGCTACCCACTCACTTACGTTTCCTGCCATATCATACAGGCCAAAATCGTTGGGTTTATAGGATTTTACTTGAGCAGTAATGTCAGCACCGTCATCAGACCACCCTGCAATACCACCGTAATCACCTTTGCCTTGTTTGAAGTTGGCCAACTGATCGCCACGTCCAACACGTTGTCCATTTCTGGTATAATCACCTTCCCATGGATATTTCTTTCTACCTCTGTAGTTGTTATATTCTCTAGAACCGATAAGCGCTTGTGCAGCATACTCCCACTCAGTTTCTGTAGGAAGTCGGTACTCGGGCATGATTACACCACTACTTCTTTTGGCAAAAGTATTGATGGAATCACGTTTTTGTTTTCCTTGTAGTGAATCAATCTGGCCGCCATAAACGGATTCGGGATTGTTCAAATAAGCTTCAGTGCTAAAAGTACCACCTATTTCGCCATTTAAAACTTGATACTTTGCATCTTGAGCCAAATAACCTTCTCTTTCCAACATTGCCTCATTAACCCTGTCAGTTCTCCATTCAGCATATTGAGAAGCCTGCACCCAGTTAACACCTACCACCGGATATTCGGCATATGCAGGGTGTCTTAGGTAGTTGTTGGTCATGGTTTCATTGAAGCCTAACCTGTTTCTCCATACTAAAGTGTCTGGAAGAGCACCTTTATAAATATTGGTATAGCTAGGATTTTCTGGAGGATAGACAGCTTTAAGGTAATCCAAGTACTCCAAATACATTACATTGGTTACTTCGGTTTCATCCATGTAGAATGACTGAACGTGCTGCTGAGTTGGTGTATTGTTCCAATCATGCATGATGTCATCCTGGACTTTACCTTTGGTAAATGTTCCACCTTCAATAAATACAGTTCCGGGAGGAGTCTCCTGCTCCTTGAAATCTGAATTGTATTGAAATCCACCTTCTTTGGCATTTATTTTCCATCCCGTGGCTCTTGAGACATTCTTGGAAGAAGAAGAGGATGAGTTTTTACAACTGGTAAAACTTCCTATCACAATGGCGCAAGAAAGTACAACTTTGATAAAGTGTTTTTTCATAATTTGGGCTTGAGTACTTTAAAAATCAGGGATTTATACCCTGTGTAACTTCAACTTGTTTTGATTTTAAAAATCCTTTGATGGCATTAAAACGATGTTTTTGCCATAATATTTTGTGCTCTTTAAATATTTGTGGCAAGCATATCAAGCGCACTTGCTACATTTTTGTAACGCACAAGCTCATAAAATAGTATTGAAAAGTGAGGTTTTAACTATGAACAGTGTTGTTCCGCATTTATATTTTAATAAAGTTGTGCTTCTTCGCTTAAGGTTTGGTTAAAAAAACGTTCCTTAGTTATAAGAATTTGATGAAAAGCTCGTTTACATGTAATACGTCTAAACCTATTTTTTAGGCTCAACACGGAACTAAACGCTAAAAACTTAGAATGAAAAAGTTACTAATGTTCGTTGTATTGCTTAGCGCTGCCCTACGTTTAAGTGCACAACAAGAAAGAGTAATCACTACAGCAGTCCCATTTTTAACCATAGCAGCAGATGCTAGGGCTTCCGGTATGGGGGATATGGGCGTGGCAACATCATTTGATGCATTTTCGCAACAATGGAATCCGGCAAAATATGCCTTCGCAACACAAAAAACAGGTGTTGCAGTGAGTTATACACCTTATCTGGAAAGTATAGTGAATGACGTTTCCCTCTTAAATGCCAGCTTCTATAATAAACTTAATGATCGAAGTGCATTTGCCTTTGGCTTGAGATATTTTGGATTGGGTGAGATCGAATTGCGTCAGACCATAGATGAAGATGCTACTCTGGTTAAGCCTAACGAATTTGCCATAGATGGTTCTTACTCTCTAAAATTGAGTCAAACATTTTCCATGGCTGTTGGTGGACGGTTTATCAGTTCCAATCTTAGATTTCAAGATGGTATCCAAGATTCCCAAGCTGCCAATGCCTTTGCAGTGGATATTGCCGGTTTTTTCCGTTCTAGGGAGATTGCTTACAATAGTTTTGATGGTCGTTGGAGAGCAGGTTTCAATATTTCCAATCTTGGAGGTTCTTTACAATATGATGAAGGTGGGCAGGAGAATTTTTTGCCAACCAACTTAAAGTTCGGAGCTGGTTTTGATTTTATTTTCGATCAGGACAATGTTTTGGGACTTCATACTGAATTTAATAAACTATTGGTACCCACCCCAAGAGATTTTACGGGGGATGGACTCATAACCGCTGAGGACAATGATGAATATCAAAACATAGGCTTTTTTGATGGAGTCTTTGAGTCTTTTGGAGATGCCCCAGATGGTTTTAGCGAGGAATTGAAAGAAATAACTTGGGCCCTTGGTGCAGAGTATCGATTCCGTGAAGCCTTCATGTTGCGAGGAGGGTATTTTAACGAAAGTGAGGATAAAGGTGCTCGACAGTTTTTTACACTTGGCGCTGGATTCAAGTTTAAATCGGCACAAATAGACCTTTCCTATTTGTTCTCTACCTCACAGGTTAGAAATCCATTGGAAAATACCTTGCGTTTTTCATTGACCTTCAACTTTGGGGAAGAATATTTGAACGATTAAGATTTATAACTTCTTATAAAAGAACCTGTCCATGGACAGGTTTTCTTATTTTTGGTTATTACCCTATTGCGGCATGAAGAAAAAGCAGATAAGTTTTGACCTCTCCATTTATGAATCACTGGAGGAACTGTCACAAAACGAACAAAAATTGTTACAACAAGCGGCAGAAGCTCGAGAAAAAGCCTATTCGCCATATTCAAATTTTAAAGTGGGGGCTGCTGTGGAGTTGGAGAATGGTGAAATTGTAATAGGTAACAATCAAGAAAATGCATCGTATCCTTCTGGACTGTGTGCGGAGCGCGTTGCCGTTTTTCATGCTGGGGCAAAATTTCCAGGAGTGCCCATAAAAGCAATAGCTATAAGTGCAACTTCAAATAACTATGTGGTAGATATGCCGGCAGCGCCGTGTGGCAATTGTAGGCAATCTATAATAGAATACGAACAAAAGCAAAAATCTCCAATTTCAATTATGCTTCGTGGTGAAGTTGGACCTATTTATAAATGTGACTCAATGGCGGATATTTTACCCTTGGCATTCAGCAGTTCATTTTTGGGTGATTCTTAGACCAATTCTTTTCCCAAAACAGATATATATGTATTTTTGCTCTTCCCCACCACAGGGGAATTTCACATAATTATATTGTTGATGAAAAAAATCACCAAAGAAGTTTACCTAAAATGGTATGAGGACATGTTGTTCTGGAGAAAATTCGAGGACAAATTAGCTGCTGTATATATCCAACAAAAAGTTCGAGGGTTTCTCCATTTATATAATGGACAGGAAGCTGTTTTGGCAGGTTCGCTACATGCTATGGATCTTACCAAGGATCGAATGATCACTGCTTATAGAAATCACGTTCAGCCCATAGGAATGGGAGTTGATCCTAGAAAGGTGATGGCAGAACTTTATGGAAAAGTGACAGGTACTTCCAAAGGAATGGGTGGTTCTATGCATATTTTCTCCAAAGAGCACAGATTCTATGGCGGTCACGGAATTGTAGGTGGTCAGATACCTTTGGGTGCTGGATTGGCTTTTGGTGATAAGTACTTCAAGAGAGATGCAGTGACACTTTGTTATATGGGTGATGGTGCAGTTCGTCAAGGTTCATTGCATGAGGCGTTTAATTTGGCGATGCTGTGGCAATTACCGGTGGTTTTTATTTGTGAAAACAACGGTTATGCCATGGGAACATCTGTAGCTAGAACTTCATATTCCACAGATATCTGGAAACTGGGATTGGGTTATGAAATGCCTTGTGGTCCTGTAGATGGAATGGATCCTGCAATTGTGGCCAAAGAGGTTGATAAAGCCATTGAAAGAGCCAGGACTGGAGGAGGGCCAACTTTCTTGGAAATGAAGACGTATCGTTACAGAGGTCACTCTATGTCAGATGCACAACATTATCGAACTAAGGAAGAAGTAGAGGAATACAAGAAAATAGATCCAATTACCCAGGTAAAAGATGTGATTCTTGAGAAAGGTTATGCATCGGAAGAAGACTTAAAAGAGACAGATAAAAAGGTAAAGGATTTGGTATTGGAGTGCGAGAAATTTGCCGAAGAGTCAGATTTTCCACCATTGGAACAATTGTACGATACCGTTTACGAACAGGAAGATTATCCATTTTTACAACATAAATTATAAGTAGATGGCAGAAGTGATCAACATGCCTAGATTGAGTGATACCATGGAAGAAGGGACCGTGGCAAAATGGCTCAAAAAAGTAGGCGACAAAGTTGAGGAAGGCGATATTTTGGCTGAAATTGAAACCGATAAGGCCACAATGGAGTTCGAATCTTTTCATGAAGGAACTTTGTTGCATATTGGGATTGACGAAGGAGATGGTGCCCCAGTAGATTCACTTCTCGCTATTATTGGTGAAGAAGGTGAGGATATTTCTGGATTGTTGGCGGGAGGAAGTGCTCCTGCTACAGCAGAAGAGTCACCGGCAGCACCTGTTGCTGAAGCTGTTCCTGCACCCGTAGCGGTCGCTGCCATACCAGAAGGAGTTGAAATCATTACCATGCCTCGCTTGAGTGATACTATGGAAGAAGGTACCGTTGCCAGCTGGTTAAAAAGTGTTGGCGATGTTGTTGAGGAAGGCGATATTTTGGCTGAAATTGAAACGGATAAGGCCACTATGGAGTTTGAGTCCTTTTATTCCGGAACCTTACTTCACATAGGTATTCAAGAAGGAGAAGGAGCTCCAGTAGATTCACTTTTGGCTATTATTGGGCCAGAAGGAACAGATGTTGACGCTGTATTGAGTGCCCAAGCAGGAAGTGCAGCAACGACTGCAAGTGCGCCTAAAGTTGAGGCTGCACCTGAAAAAGCGGAACAAGCCCAAGACACAGCTGTTGAAGTACCTGTTGCCTCTCAAAATGGGCAACGTGTTTTTGCCTCGCCATTGGCCAAGAAAATAGCCAGTGAAAAAGGAATCAACTTAGCAGATGTAAAAGGCTCTGGTGATCATGGACGTATTGTAAAGCGAGATGTAGAAAACTATCAACCTTCACAAGTCGCTGCACCAGCTACTAAAAAATCTGATGTGACAACTTCTGCACCAATCGCACCAATTGCTTTGCCAGTTGGGGAAGAAAGTATGGAAGAAGTGAAAAACTCTTCCATGCGTAAGGCCATCACCAAGCATTTGAGTGCTTCCAAATTTACGGCACCCCATTTTTACCTAACCATTGAGGTAGATATGGACAATGCAAAGGCTTCACGTTCACAAATCAATAATTTACCTGATACCAAGGTATCTTTTAATGATATGGTCTTGAAGGCTTGTGCCATGGCACTTAAAAAACATCCACAGGTAAATACCTCCTGGACAGATGATGCAACCATATACAAGCACCATATTCATATGGGGGTTGCTGTTGCAGTGGATGAAGGTCTTGTGGTTCCTGTAATCAAATTTGCGGACCAATTGGGTTTAACGCAAATAGGAGCGGCAGTTAAAGATTTGGCAGGAAGGGCGAGAACCAAAAAAATTAAGCCAGACGAAATGGAAGGTAGCACCTTCACGGTATCCAATTTGGGTATGTTTGGCATTTTAGAGTTCACTTCCATCATCAATAAACCCAACTCAGCAATTTTATCTGTTGGGGCCATTGTAGAAAAGCCTGTGGTAAAAAATGGGGAGATTGTTGTGGGCAGTACCATGAAAGTAACTTTGGCATGCGATCATAGAACAGTTGATGGTGCTGTGGGGGCACAATTCCTACAAACCCTTAGAGCTTATTTGGAAAATCCAGTCACCATGTTGGCTTAGTGAAATTGTAAGCAAAAAGCAATAACTTATAGAAGCATCCTTAAAAAGGATGCTTTTTTTATCTTTAAAGCTATAAATCATACATGATGGGGAAATTTTTTGGCTTCTTCGGAATAGTACTTTTATTAAGCTGTGGTTCTGCTCAGCTTGTTGAAACCAATACGGCCTCAGTTTCTGGACCTGAAGGAGTAAAGGGTAGTATGGAAGAGGCTAACCCAAGTACAGACAATACTTCAAATCCTGTGTTTACCTCTGCAGAGAGGATAGAGGATATTATGAAATATTTGGCTTCAGATGATTTAAAGGGTCGTGATTCTGGAAGTGAAGGTATAGAAATGGCTGCGGTTTATATTGAAAACTACCTCAAATCTTATGGGGTTCAGCCATATTATGAATCGTACAGAGATACATTAGCTAACTATAAGAAACCCTCTTATAATATAGTTGGGTTGGTTGAAGGGAGTGACCCAAATCTGAAAGGCGAATATATCTTGATTGGCGCCCATTATGATCACATTGGAACTATTGCGCCTGAAAATGGAGATTACATCGCCAATGGAGCCAATGATAATGCTTCTGGTACTACAACCGTAATGGAATTGGCTCGATACTTTGGAAAGAACAGAACCAACAAGCGCAGTCTTATTTTTGCACTATTCAGCGCAGAGGAAAAAGGATTGTTGGGTTCAGAGCATTTGGCCCAGAAAATGAAATCTGAGGATTTAAACCTCTATGCCATGCTTAATTTTGAAATGACTGGAGTGCCACTGCAAGGGAAGGACTATGATGTTTATATCACGGGTTATGACAAATCCAATCTTGCCGAAGTGAGTAATGCATATGCCAAGAGTAATTTGGTAGGATTCCTGCCTACAGCAAAAGAATATAGTTTATTTCAGCGATCGGATAATTATCCTTTTTATAAAGAGTTTGGGGTGCCATCACATACTTTTTGTGCTTTTGATTTTACCAATTTTATGCATTACCACAAAGTGAGTGATGAATGGGAACTTATGGATTTTGATCATATGGCGTCACTGGTTAATAATATGCTCCCGGTAATTAATGGCATTGCAAATGCTCCATCCCAAGAAATCATTATAAAATAAATATTATTTGCTTTTTTAGTTTAGGTTTTTTTCATGGCAAACATTATTATCACAGGAACAAGCAGGGGTATCGGTATGGAGTTGGTCAAGCTTTTTGCCGAAAACAATCATGATGTATTGGCATTGTCTCGTAATACGAAACCGGTAGATGATCTTCAATTAACCAATGTCCATAACTTTTCTTTTGATCTTTCTGATTCCAAGGAGTTTCAAAAAGTGACAGATTTCTTGAAGCAATGGGACCAAGTGGATGTTTTGATCAACAATGCGGGAAGTTTGCTCAATAAGCCATTTATGGAGACTTCTGCGTTGGAATTTGAAGCTGTTTACAAAGTAAATGTATTTGGAGCGGCACAGTTGACCCAAACGGTTTTGCCTAAAATGGGCAAAGATGGTCATGTGGTCACTATAAGTTCCATGGGTGGTGTTCAAGGAAGTATGAAGTTTCCCGGGCTTTCTGCTTACAGTTCCAGTAAAGGAGCGGTAATAACCCTAACTGAACTTTGGGCAGAAGAATTCAAGGAAACAGGTCCCAGTTTCAATGTGCTTGCGCTTGGCGCCGTCCAAACTGAAATGTTAGAGGAAGCCTTTCCAGGATATAAAGCGCCCGTCACCGCCTCGGAAATGGCAACTTACATCATGGATTTTGCTCTTTCAGGACATAAATTATATAACGGAAAGCTATTGCAAGTGAGTAATAGTACGCCCTAATACTTCTATTTTGTTTTTTAGGTTGAAATTAGATTAATTCAAAGTCTTTCTTGACTATTTCCTCGCCATTTAGAATGATGGAAACTTGATGTTTGCCTAAATGGTAAACTCGTGTGGTAATGGGCTTGAAGGATTGTTTTCTAATAATCTCGGTGCTACTTTTGGCTTCATATTCCTTTTCACTGATTTTAAAGACTTTTTTGGATAAGCTGCCGTTTGCCTTCTGATAATAAATACCATACTCGATTCTAATTTTGGAAGCTGTATTTTGTGTGTTTTTGATTCGAAAACTGAACTCCAAATAATCTCCCACGCTTATTTTGGGAGTTAGCACTTTAAAATTGGAGCACACTATATGGTCCACATTGCCAAAACCGAACAATTCCATAAGTATCCGGTTGCCTTGTTTCAATAAAGTTCGACCAGCATGTTTGGCCACCCAGTCCATATTAGGGTTTTTACCATGCCATTTTTTAATGAGCCCTAGTGCAATATCAGGATTGTCTTTAGAAATGTCATTTACATTATTGGCCACACTTCTTCGTACGTATTCTGATTCGTCATTTTTTAAGTTTTCCAGAATGGAGAGAATAGGAGCAGGATTTTTTTTGAGTGCAGGTAAAGCCATCGCCCATGGCAATCTAGGACGACATCCTTCTGAAGCTAATCTTCGGATATGTAAATTTTTGTCTTTAGACCACTTTAGCATGATTTCCAAAGCCTCTTTTTGATGTTGAAGAATAAAGGGACGGACGGCAAATTCACAAGAAACAAAAGGAGTGACGGTTTCCATGGCACTCATGGAAATTTCAAAATAATCTTGGCCATACACCTCAATAAAGTCTGGCAAAAACATGAAACCCAAAGTGTCTATGCCATAATCTTTTTTATTTAGAACGGGAATTAGGTCCAGTATGGCCTGAATGTTTTTGTGATAATCATCTCCCAAATGATTGCCCAAACATAGCGTGATATGGCGCATGCGTTGCTTTAGCTCCATGTGCTCCCACTCATCATGCAGCAGTACATTTTGAACAAATGTTGATGTTGGTTTTTCCGGAACAACTTTTTCTAAGGCTTCAGCGAATGTTTCTATAAAAGATTTGCTGTAGATATTTTTGAGAGGCTCAGGCATTGTGTTGAAGTATGAAGTTTTTTGATTGATGTACAGTAAATTTAATGGAAATAGACCTTGTTTGGAAAAACTAATTTTTCAAATTATGGAATGCACAAACCTGTAACTTTGTTAAAGTGAATACCACCTTGCAGAAATATTTACCGGAGCGAGCAGTTGAACCATGTTTTGAACTGATCAAAACGCATGGGGTGCATCTAAAGGTCGTGAATCATAGAGTTACAAGACATGGGGATTATAGGAGATTGCCTAGCGGTTTGCACCAGATAACTGTAAATGCATCCTTGAACAAATATCGTTTTTTGATTACATTGGTTCATGAGATTGCTCATTTGGTGGCTTTTGAAACCTATGGCCGTCGCATAAAACCGCATGGATTGGAATGGAAGCGTACTTTTCAACATTTGATGATTCCATTTATTCGCCCAGAAGTGTTTCCGTCCAGATTACTGCCCATTATAGCACAGCATTTTAAAAACCCAAAAGCTAGCAGTAGTACGGATGCTCAATTGTCCATAGCCTTAAAAAGTTTCGACCCGCAAGACCGGGATAAAAGCTATGTATATGAGCTACCGATGGGGAGTGTATTCAGATTGTACAATGGACGATTGTTCAAAAAGGGAAAGAAAAAAGTAAAGCGATATGAATGTGTGGAATTGTCCTCGGGGAGGTTATATTTGTTTCAACCGAATGCTGAAGTGGAGTTGGTTAATGATTCGTCTTTTGAACCACCGTTTTAATCAAGAATCAAAATAAAATGAACAAAAATTATTACGCAGTTTTAATGGCCGGGGGAGTTGGCTCTCGCTTTTGGCCGGTAAGTACTACCGCTAACCCCAAACAGTTTCATGATATGTTGGGAACTGGAAAAACATTGATTCAAAAGACCTTTGATCGTTTGAATCGTTTTATTCCAACAGAAAACATTTTGATTCTCACCAATGAGCGATACAACGATTTGGTACTGGAACAGTTACCTATGGTAAAACAAGAGCAGGTAGTCTTAGAACCTGCCATGCGTAACACTGCTCCATGTATTTTATATGCATCGCTCAAGATTCAGAAAATGAATCCAAATGCAGTAATGATCGTAGCGCCAAGTGACCATTGGATTGAAGATGAACAAGCTTTTGAAAATGATGTGAAAGCATGTTTTGATAAATGCGGGAAAGAGGAGGTGCTTTGCACACTTGGAATTCAACCTACCTTTCCCAATACAGGTTTTGGCTACATCGAATTTGAAAAAGGAAGTGACGAAAACCTTAAAAAAGTATCACAATTCCGAGAAAAACCAGATTACGAAACCGCAAAGGAATTTTTGGCTCAAGGCAATTTTCTTTGGAACGCGGGCATTTTTATGTGGAGTGTGAACACCATTGTAAACGCATTTAAAAACCATCAACCTAAACAGTACCAACTTTTTGGAGATGGTGTTTCTTGTTATAACACTTCTGATGAACAGGCTTTTATACAAGAAAACTACGCAAAGGCCGAAAACATCTCCATAGATTATGCTATCTTGGAACAGTCCAAATCTATTTTTACTTTACCAGCTACTTTTGATTGGAATGATTTGGGAACTTGGGGGGCATTATACGACAAATTGGATAAGGATGATACGGACAATGCTGTTGTCAATGCACAGACGCTCATGGCGGACGCTAAAGGAAATATGATTAGATCACCTAAAGGAAAAATTGTGGTGGTAGACGGTTTGGAAGATTATATCATCGTGGATAAAGAGGAGGTTTTGTTGATTTATCCTAAAGCCAAACAACAGGATATTAAAAAAGTACTGAATCAAGTTAAAGAGAAATTTGGCGATCAGTATGCATAACTTATGAGTGAACATTTATTTGCAGACAGGGAACCCAATCCTCAAGACAGTGGGGATGAGGTAAAAAAGGATTTTAAGGGCCTTTTGGGCAGTGTTAGAAAGTTTCTTTCTGAGTTATTGGAGATTAGAACCAATACAGATGCTGTGGCGACAAAGGAGTCCATAATTGCGGATATCCCTTTTAAAGGACATACTTCTTGGATTCTTATCTGTTCTATATTTATCGCTTCTGTTGGTCTTAACGCCAATTCCACGGCTGTGGTTATCGGAGCGATGTTGATTTCCCCACTAATGGGTCCAATTTTGGGTATGGGCATGTCTTTGGCCATAAATGACATTGATACACTTAGAAGATCCATAAAAAACTTTACCGTTATGGTGGTGCTGAGTGTGGTAACTGCCTTTTTGTTTTTCTATCTCTTTCCACTGCGCGATGAGTCATCTGAATTATTGGCGCGGACCAAACCAGATATTAGAGATGTACTTATTGCTTTTTTTGGTGGCCTTGCCTTGGTGATTGCCCGAGCCAAAAAAGGAACTATTGCCAGTGTTATTTTCGGTGTGGCCATTGCAACGGCTCTTATGCCTCCACTTTGTACGGTTGGTTTTGGATTAGCAATTGGAAAATTTGAGTATGCCCGAGGAGCCATGTATCTGTTCATAATCAATACGATGTTTATTGGTTTGGCAACTTTTTTGGTCATCAAGTTTTTACGGTTTCCCATGGTACGCTATGCCAATTCGCAACGTAGGCGACTTATTGCAAGAGTGGCTTCCATTTTGGGAATCGCCGTGATGATTCCTGCGGGAATTACCTTTTATCAGGTATTTCAAGAATCATTGTTCAAAAAACAGGCCCAGCAGTTTCTAGGAAAAACTATAGAAGTATATCAATTTAATGCTTCTGGTAGATATGTAAATAATCTTACCAAGATTGAATATAATGAAGGTGAAACACCTTTGATTGAACTGGTTTGTATGGGTGATGAATTGATTCCGGAAAATGTAATAAATACTTGGCGGATTCAAAAAAATGAGTTTTCTCGGCTAAAGGATACCGAACTACACATCATTCAAGGTGGAAGGGACGATTCAGAAGAAAAGTTTAACTACGTGAGCGAACTTTATGAGAAAAATAAAGCAGAGCTTTTGAATAAAGATGAGCAAATTAGACTTCTGGAGGAAGAAGTGGCCAATTTGACCAAAAATGCTGGTAAACAAATCCCTTTTAAGGGTATTAGTGCCGAAGCCAAAGCCAATTATGCAAATATTGACAGGCTAGGGTTCTCTTACCAATTATTGACTGATTTCAACAAAGTGGATACCATTCCAGTCTTTGAGGTGAAATGGAAGGATGGAATCCGAATAAGTCAAAAAGAGGCAGATGCCAAAAAAATGTTGGATTGGTTAAAAATTAGACTTCAAGACACCACTCTTATCGTCAAAGAGTTGAAATAAGAATTCAGAATACCAGATTCAAGTTTTTATTTTTTGAAAAGCGTACCTGAACCAGGAATATCATCTTGGCCATTCCATGCGGGAAACCAAAAATGTGTGGTTGCACCTTCATCTTGGGCATCATAATCATAATATCCAATACCAAATCGCATATCTGACCAGTTTCCATTACTCATTTTGTTGATGTATTCCATTGGAAAGGCCAATTCCATGATTGCTCCCGTATCGGTCATTTTAACCTCTGCAGATACTTTGACCGGCAAGCTATTCTCATGATAAACTGGATTGTCCTTTTTGAAGGTTCTCAAATATGCTATCCAATCTTTTCCGCGGCCTTCTCCTTTGTTAAAGGCACTAATATGCTTTGGCCTGGCATCCAAACCTATGATCAAGCCATCTTGATTCCAATAAGAACCTTTTTCCGATTTCATAAAGTTATTGTCGGTAATATCTACTGCCACGTAAAAGTTGTCAGTATCATAAGCTGTAGCGAACTTTAGTGAGAGGTCATTTTCACCATCGTAGTCAAAAGGAGCACCATCAACATGTGTGACAGAATGCCATGTGGCGTCTTTCCAATCTTTCAAATTGCCGTCCAATTTGATTTTTTGAGCCTTTGCTAAGGCATACTTATAAAAGGGCTTGAAGTTCAGGACTGACGAAAAACTAACATTGGGGCGTTCCTCAAATTCATAGGTAATATTAGTATTGACCTTTAGAGTAGAAAGGTCTTCTAGTTTCTTTTTGTCTACATTTTTAAGATTCAACTTAAAGGTAACCACATCATTGGGTTCTACCGTAAACGAAGTTTTTTCAAGTTGGTAGAACAGGTCATCATTGGCATTTCCAGTTAATGAAACCTGCATTTTTGTGTCTGTATGGTTTGTGGCCTTTACTGTGGCAACCATATTTTCCGGAGTCATTTCATCTGAATAGAAGGGTTCTATTTTGACGGGAAAAGGTTTGTTTCTCACCAAATTGACCAATTCCTCGGTCACGACATTTTCATCCCAAATGCCATCCAAGAACAAGTTGGCCAAAATAGGTCCTTCTTCTGTCATGGTAGCCCATACCACATGGTCAAATTCTCCATAAGCTTTACCTCTCAATGCGCTACCTCCACCAGTTGTGGCCAATGCAATGTATTTTCCATTGTTTCTTTCAGTTTTCCAATAACGGTGGTAGTGTCCGGCAAAAACGTTGTGACTTCTGTTCTCAAGCAGTTTTTCAACATCTTTCCAGCGTTTGGTGTCTTCTTGAACCCAAAGAGGTTGGTGTAGAAAAACCAAGGTCCATTTAACATCGGAATTCTCTTCCAAAGTTTTTTTGATGTATTCGTATTGCTCGTCACCTATGGTGCCGCGACCGGCCCCGCGAAGGTTATCTTCAGTATTTAGACAAAGAAAAAGTACGTCCTTGTATACGAAATGGTAGTAGGAAACTCCGAAAAGTTCCTTCCATTTTTTCTCCATGACCTCATTGGTAATATCATGGTTTCCGGGGACGTAAAAGAAAGGAGCTTCAAGAGGTTCAATAAAGCCCTTAAATTCTTTCCATTCTGCATTTAATTGAACCGTATCTTTTGTGTAACCTTCAATAAGGTCACCCACACTCATGACGAACTCGGGCTGTAAAAGGTTCAATTTTTTAATTCCCACTGGGAAAACACCAGGGCGGTGGCCGCCAGTTCTATCGGTAACAATTGCAAATTGAAATTGTTCTGGAGATTCATTCCATTCAATATGGTTCCAAGGTTTTTGTTGAGTAGGAATATCAATATAAATGGTGGGCTTTTTCTGAGCAATTGTAAAATTTAGGGTCAGAATAAAGAAAAGGAATGCTACAAGTTTTTTCACGGTTGGATTTTTCATAAAAGTCCTAAAAATCCATGAAATTAAGAGCGGCACAAAATTAAGATTGGGTTAAAAGTTAAATTAGTTCCGCTCCTCTAAATACATCTGGCGAACTTTTTTGAATAGCTCCGAGGAATACACAAAATTGGTGACTGCATCGTTGTCCGTTTTGAAGATTTCTTTATTGTTGCCCTCCCATTCTTTATAACCGTCTTTAAGAAAAATGATTTTTTCCCCGATTTCCATCACAGAATTCATATCGTGGGTATTAATAACTGTAGTGATATTGTATTCCCGCGTAATTTCTTGGATAAGATTATCTATTAAGATGGCTGTTTTGGGGTCAAGACCCGAATTGGGTTCGTCACAAAACAGATATTTAGGGTTCATCACTATGGCACGGGCAATGGCCACACGCTTTTTCATTCCCCCAGAAATTTCGGAGGGATATTTATGATGCGCATCGATTAGGTTTACGCGTTTCAGAACAAAATCTACACGATCCTGCATTTCAGATTTGGATTGCTTGGTGAACATGTCCAGAGGAAACATAACATTGCCTTCAACGGTCATGGAATCAAAAAGGGCACTTCCCTGAAAAACCATGCCCATTTCTTGTCGCAAATCTCTGCGTTCCCTGTTGGATAATTCTGAATAGTAGCGCCCGTTATAACAGATTTGCCCCTCTTCGGGCTCAAAAAGCCCCAAAAGACACTTGAGAAATACTGTCTTACCAGAACCACTCTGTCCAATCACCAAATTGGTTTTTCCTTGCTCAAAAGTGGTGCTGATGCCCTTTAATACGTGGGCGTCACCAAACGATTTATGTAGATTTTCAACAACAATCATCAGCCTAGGAGTAATTGGGTTAATGTATAGTTCAAGATAATAATGACCACACTGGTCCATACAAAAGAAGTTGTGCTGGCTTTGCCAACTTCAAGGGCACCACCTCTCATAAAAAATCCGTGATAGGATGGAACGGTGGCAATGACAAAAGCGAAAACAAAAGTTTTTATGAAAGCATAGGTCACATGAAAGCTGTCAAAATCCATTTGTAAGCCTTTGATGAATTCCCCACTTGGAGCATATCCGCCAAAAACTGCTGCAATCCAACCCCCCAATATACCAACGAACATAGAGGTGGCTACGGCGAAGGGATACATTAACATTGCCATAATCTTTGGAAAAACCAGATAGTTCAATGAATTGACACCCATGACTTCCAGGGCGTCAATTTGTTCGGTAACCCGCATGGTTCCAATACTTGATGTAATATAAGAACCCACTTTTCCTGCCATGATAATGGATGTAAAGGTTGGGGCGAATTCCAAAATTACTGATTGCCTCGTTGCAAAACCAATAAGGCTTTTCGGTAAAAATGGGCTGTTAAGGTTAAGAGCGGTTTGGATGGTGACAACACCTCCAATAAAAAAGGAGATAAATATGATGATGCCCATGGAACCGAAAATAAGTTCATCGATTTCCTTAAGGATAAGGGATTTCATGATTGGCCACTTGGTGGGTTTTTTAAATACTTCCCACACCATGATGAAGTATTTTCCAATCGCTTCAAGGTATTTCATGTGCTAAAAATAAGAATATTGTAGAGCATTTAACCTTCATTTTAATTTATGATTGGGATAAATGAATAGTTTTGTGTCCAATTTCTTAAATAATATTCATGAAAAACAACCGCCTGATCTTTCTATTATTGGTCTTCTGTATCTTGGGAATTAGTAATGCTCAAAAGAAAAAGAAAAACGCGGCGCAAGTGCAGCAAACTCTTCAGATTGCGGTATCACCGAAATTGGTTGTAGGTATTGTTGTGGATCAGATGAGATACGATTATCTAACCCGCTTTTGGAACCAATATGGGGATGGTGGTTTTAAACGAATGATAGGTGAAGGTTTCAATTGCAGGAACCATCACTTTAATTATGCGCCAACAAGTACAGGTCCAGGACACGCATCTGTGTATACTGGGACCACTCCGGCCACTCATGGAATTATTGGAAATAATTGGTATGATAAAGCATTGGATCAAGAAGTATACTGCGCTTCTGATAATAGTTATTCCTCAGTAGGGACTTCCTCTGATGACGGAAAAATGTCGCCGCATAGAATGTTGACCACTACAATAACCGACCAATTGCGATTGCATACTCAAAAAAGAGGAAAAGTAATAGCAGTAGCATTGAAGGATCGGGGAGCCGTATTGCCCGGAGGACACATGGCAAATGCGGCTTATTGGTTTGAAGGGGGAGTAGATGGAAATTGGATTACCAGTTCTTATTATATGGATGCTTTGCCCCAATGGGTCATTGATTTTAACACTTCGGAAGCCGTTGAAGCATACAAAAAGCCGTGGACCACATTAAAACCGATTGACACCTATGTGGAAAGTGGGCCCGATACCAACAATTATGAAGGTAAGATAACAGGTGAAACTACTGCGACATTCCCACATGACCTTCCTGCATTATGGGAAGCTAATGGCGATTATGATTTGATAAAAAAAACACCTTATGGCAATAGCATTACTGCAGATTTTGCATTGGCCGCTTTGGAAGGAGAAAATTTGGGGACAGATGCTATCACCGATTTTTTGGCGATTAGCTTTTCCAGTACGGATTATGTAGGGCATTTTTTTGGAGTCAATTCTAAAGAAGTTGAGGATACCTATTTACGATTAGACCAAGATTTAGCTCGAATTTTTTCAACTTTGGATGAGAAAGTAGGGAAAGGACAATATACCGTTTTCCTTACCGCTGACCATGGGGCCATTAATGTGCCTGCGTATCTAAAAGATCAAAAAATTCCAGCGGGATATTTGGATATGGGTGCAATGCAGGAAAAATTCACCGAATTTTTAAAGTATAAATATGGTACTACTGACGTGGTAAAGAATATGTCTAACTACCAGATATTTTTAGATCATAAGATTTTGAACAACTTGGATATAGATTTGGATGATGCCCAAGAAGAAATTGCCATGGAAATTTTAAAATATGATCAAATAAACAAAGTATATACTGGAGTTCAAATGTGGCAAAACGAATATGTTGAAGGAATCCCCTATATTCTGCAAAATGGGTATAATCAAAAGCGTTCTGGAGATATTTTGATGGTCCCTAGACCAGGATTCATTACTTACAAACACACAGGTTCCACACATGGTTCCCCCATGATTTATGATACCCATGTGCCTTTGTTATTATTTGGGAATGGAATTAAGCATGGGAATACAGTCAATAGAACTGAGATTCCTGATATTGCACCTACAATTGCCAGCTTATTGGGGATAGCTTTTCCAAATGGAACTACTGGCAGGCCGATTGGAGAGGTTTTGAAATAAAAGAAGAAAATAGACTTTGAATAATTGTATGGAGGTCTTAATTTTGAAGATATAATTATCTTATTATCAATACTTTTTTTCGTATGACCTCCCTAGTTTCAAGATTCTGAAAAAATAGTGTATAAGCTCCTTGAGAAAAATTAGATACATCAAATACATCTTGATTTTTAATATATAAAACTAATCTTCCTTTTTGATCAAACAAGTTGATTTCAAATTCTTCAATACCTTTTGGTAAGTTGATATTAACAACTTGATTAGCCGGATTGGGATATATAATGAAGGTGTTGTCAATCTCAGATTTAGAATCTTCTTCTTCTTCTTCTTGGGAATTACTGTCTAATGTACTTGGGTCACAGTCATCATCGATGCCATTGTACGGTATCTCTGTTGCGCCAGGGTTCACTGCCGGGTTGCCGTCGTCACAATCGTCAGCATTGCCAAATCCGTCCCCATCCATGTCATCATCTGG
>NZ_JABFNN010000035.1 GCF_013090115.1 Flagellimonas amphidinii | reverse complement strand
TTAAAGAACCGGAGCGTGAGTTTTTAAACAAAAAGTTATTTGAAATTAAATAACCTAAAGTTTGGAAAAAATGAAAGATTCCTTTTCTACTTTGTTTTACATTAGGGGACTGGATAAAATCGGTATAACCCTTATCTATCTGAGAATTACCGTCAATGGAAAAAGATCTGAAATAAGCCTGCAAAGAAAGGTAAGGCCCGAGAGATGGGATTCTAAAAAAGGAAGGGTCAGGGGTACAGTACCTTCTACTCAGGAACTGAACCAGTTCCTTGATGGCATAGTATCAAGAGTCTATCAAATACAGGGAGAATTTATCTCTGATGGGATTCCCTACACCTCGGATATGATCCTAAATGCTTTTCAAGGAAAGGGCAATGGACACAATACACTTTTATCGATTTACGGAGACCACAATGAGGAACTTTCAGAATTGGTCGGTAGGGAGTTCTCGTCCGGGGCATATCAAAGACACCTAAGAACAGCAAAGCACTTAAAAGCTTTCATAAAGAAAGAATATGGTTATGAGGACATCAATGTAAAAAAGATTGACCTGAAATTCATCAACCGTTTTGAACACTTTCTAAAGACAAGTTTGAAAAACTGTGGGCAGAACACCGTAACCAAATATGTGACCAATCTCAAGAAGATCATGCGGATTTGTTATGCCAATGATTGGATTTCAAAAGACCCCTTCTATCATTGGAAGGCAAAATGGAAAAAAGTGGAACGTGACATTCTCAATGAAAGGGAACTTAAAACCATAATGGAAAAAGAACTCCCATCAAAAAGATTGGATCAAGTAAGGGACATGTTTGTTTTTTGCTGCTTTACTGGCCTATCCTACATTGATGTGCAAAAATTGTCAAGCAATCATATCGTATTGGCGATGGACGGAAAAAAATGGATAAAGATAAAACGTACCAAAACCGATACAAGAAGCAGTGTTCCCCTGCTACTGGTTGCCGAAAAAATATTGGACAAATACAAGATATATGGCGAGTTAAATAATACAGCCAAACTTCTTCCTGTGATCAGCAATGAGAAATTGAACGTCTATCTAAAGGAAATAGCAAATCTGTGCAACATAGAAAAAAGGCTCACCTTTCATTTGTCAAGGCATACCTTCGCTACAACCGTCACCCTAGCCAATGGAGTTCCCATAGAATCGGTCAGCAAAATGCTGGGACATCAATCTCTAAAGACCACCCAGATCTACGCCAAGGTCCTCGACAAAAAGCTTATGGAGGATATGGAGCTTGTAAGGGTCAAATTCAAGTTCAGTGGATGAATATAATATGAAAAAAGCGAGCGAAACAGTGTTTCGCGCTGCAAGCCCCAAACCTTACCCTTAACTAATCTGCTGAGCGAGGCAAAAGCCCAATGCAAGTTCGCAAACCATCTACAGGTTTTGAAGGGTCCGTTTATAGTTTTCCAGTTCCCCCTCCGTAATCTCCAATTTCAAATAGGGTTTCCCGAAAGAAGGTTTTATCAAAACAATGTTGTCGACAACATATTGGCTTTCCCTTTTGAGCATCCCCATTTTGTCCATTAGACGCTCATAACGGATTTTGGGTACCGTTATCTCGATCTCCGGTTGTTCCTTGATTGTCTTCTGCTCAACCTTCATCGGTTTTTCATGTTTGACCTTTTGTTCGAGAAGTGCCTCCAGAATGGCATTGGTGGGCCTGGTCTGTGTTATCTCAAT
>NZ_JABFNN010000034.1 GCF_013090115.1 Flagellimonas amphidinii | reverse complement strand
CATAAAGCAAGTTGAAGGTTGGTTTGGTAAGTAATCCTTCTTATCAATACCAGTCAATAGTGAGGTGATTCGTGACGAACTACGATTGCATGAAATCTATAGAGAAAAGGTCATTGCCGATTTAAGAGCGGAAATTAAAAAAGGTATTTATAGTATTTTTGAACACGAGCATATCGTTTTCTAAGAAATAAGGAAAGATTATATTCTAATCGCTAGGATACTCCATGGAAGAAGGGATATTCCTAAATTTATTTAATGACAAAGTCGAAAACTTAAGCCATGGGACTAACGTGAAAACAATATCTAGCTGCAGCAACCAGTCGTTTGGAAGTATTAATTAACCTAGTTGACTAATACCCCAATCGATGATCCTTTAGCCAAGGAGTTTCTAAAAATTTCAGATATTATTGAAAAATACGAGAGCGTTCACTATCCCATGGAAGATTCAAATCAATAGCCCATGGAAAAGAATTTTTGGGGATTTGCAAATTAAATAGATGTGAATAGGTAATTTTCTTAGATCTGCAATCAGTTCTTTATTGGAAAAGGCGTCTTTTTGTTTCAAGATCAGATGACGTGCGTTAAGACTAATTAAATTTTCCAAATTTCTATTCATTTTATTAATGCTCCATATTATTACCGACAAAGAAATTTGGTTATTAACTAATATTAGGAATATATAGTCACAGATTATATCCTACTTAAATACATCACTATTGAGTCAATTGACAATCCCTAAATTAAGAGCTCTCTACAATAACCGAACATCTTCAAGGGTAACTTTTACTCTAGCAAATAAAACAAGAGTAATTTTTTTCTATATTTACCCTTGTTGTTGACAACGAAGGTAAATTTTACACTTAACCATGACTATTTTTAAAAAAGATATTCCCTATAACAACTTACCTCTACTCCCTCCCAAAAGGAGTTTAGAAACTGTAGCTATTCTAAGAAAAACAATAGTTGCGAGTAGGGAATTATCAAAATTGAATGGTGCGATTATCAATCTACCTAATCCAAGGCTTTTTTTAGATACCATACACTTGCAGGAGGCAAAAGGCAGTTCTGAAATAGAAAATATTATCACCACAAATGACGACTTATATCAAGCATTTGTGGCTGATAAGAAATTTGACAATGTCGCGGCTAAAGAAGTAATTAGCTATAAGGAAGCATTATGGCATGCCCTCGCTCACTTGGAGAAAAAACCGTTTTTAACCACCAATCTTTTTATTGAGATTGTACAACGAATCAAACAAAATGATTCTGGGATACGAACAACTCCAGGTACTACTTTATCAAATGCTAAAGGAGAAGTTATTTATACACCACCATCAGGGGAAGACATCATACGGGACAAACTATCCAACCTAGAAAAGTTTATCAATACACCAAGTAAACTTGACCCATTGATAAAGATGGCTTTAATGCACTACCAATTTGAAGCTATTCATCCATTTTCGGATGGTAACGGCAGAACAGGCAGAATTTTACTTCTACTCTATCTTAAACTGGAAAAATTGTTGGATGTTCCCGCAATTTATCTCAGCGAGCATATCATCAACAACAAAGCAGCCTATTATAAAAAGCTAAGATTAGTAACGGAAAAAGAAGATTGGGAAGGATGGATACTGTTTATGTTGGAAATGGTTGAAATAACCGCTAAGAAAGGATTGGAACGC
Source organism: Flagellimonas amphidinii (assembly GCF_013090115.1). GTDB lineage: Bacteria > Bacteroidota > Bacteroidia > Flavobacteriales > Flavobacteriaceae > Flagellimonas > Flagellimonas amphidinii. The sequence continues at coordinate 77,996 of NZ_JABFNN010000034.1, read as the reverse complement.
CTAGAGGCGATTACTTCCTTAATGGAAAGAATGACAAACGAAATCAGAACCCAATTACCTAAAGCGTATTCAAGAGAGCTAATCGAAATCTTATTTCGGCTCCCCTATACCAAAAGACAATACTTGATTGATGAAAAATTAGGTACTCCCAAAACTGTTGGTAACTATTTGAGGGATTTGGAAGAGGCTGGCTTTCTAAAATCGGTCAAGGTTGGAAAAGAGAAATTATACCTCAATTTTCAATTGATGGAAATATTGGAAAAGTAGGTAAGTAAAACATATATTTGCACCATCAATTTTATTTGATAGCAGATACAAGTAAATAAGTTCATTTGATATATCGTTTTTGATAGGTGCGCAAATCGGTACACATATTAAAAATATAGATTTTAACTTTTTGAAAATCAAATGATTGGTACTTAAGTTCGAGCCCCAGTCAGGTCACTTCCTAAAATTTATCAAAAAAGCCCGTGAAAAAAATATTCACGGGCTTTTTTGGTTTTCAAACAAAACTTAACGCATATTAAAATAATTATATTGACAATCGTACGAAAATCAAGAAAAAATTTATTAATTCTTATAGTACGACATAATTAAAAAACAGTGCAACCTAACTTTCATCAAAAGCACCTCACTTACCATAACTTTATAAGTTTGTGCGAATAATTCTGAAAAGGGTTAACTTGTATGTCAACAAACAGTTGCAGATTACCCTTCAAATTGTAAAAAGCTGCCCAATTTAGTTGGAAAGGAAATGTGGTATATGAAAAATACATACTGGAAAGTTGCTCTTGGATTATTGATTTTAACTTTTGCGTTCCATAAGTTACATGGTCAATGGGAAAATGACACCTATACTTTTATTCCAATTGAAAAAAACACGCCAAAACGTGCCATTACAAGTATTGTTCAAGATAATAATGGGCTTATTTGGATAGCAACCGTTGGATTTGGGCTAAATAAATATGATGGCGTAACCTTTACTTCTTATACCAAGGATACTAATGATGATAATTCCATAAATAGTTCTTTGGTTCACTCCTTATACATTGATAAATCAGAACGACTTTGGGTAGGAACGGCCATAGGTCTTGATCTTTATGATCGATTTCAAGATAGCTTCACTCACATTCAGTTAGACACAGAAACAGACATAGACCACCCTATTTTCAGTATTGCTGAAAATGGAAAGGGACAACTTTTGGTGGGCACCCAAAACAAAGGGATGTTCAGTGTAGATCTTGAAACATTGGAATCCAAAAAAGTTAAAATCCAAAAACCCTATCTCGCCTCACAATTGGTAATCAATAGCATCATTAATCATGATGACGATAAAATATTTGTGGGGACCAATGCAGGTCTCTTTACATTCAATAGAGATAACAATCTTTTGATACCAGCCAAATTTGCCACTAAAAATGGCATGGAACAAATAGATGATTCCATTGAAACATTATTTCTGGACCGTCAAAAAAACCTTTGGGCAGGAACTTTCACCAATGGAGCCATAAAAATTAAAACTGAGAACGATTATAGTATATCCATCAACCGCTACAAATTGACGCAGATGCGGATATTCTCAATTGCACAGGCCAAAGATGGAAAAATACTCTGTGGTACTGAAAATGATGGTTTATTGGTATTGGATGAAAATGGTAATTTGTTGGAAAACTACAGGTATGAAGATGCCAATCCCTACAGTATCCGCTCCAATTCAGTTTGGTCGGTTTTTGTAGATTCCAAAGAGCGCATATGGGTCGGTTACTATGATAAGGGTTTGGGAGTCCATGATGAACTCCACAACAAATTCAATAATATATGGGCTATTCCCAATGTGAAAAATTCATTGAAATATTCTTCTGTTACCGGAATATTGGGCACAAAAGACGGCAGACTTTGGATAAGCATGGACGGCGGCGGAATTGATGTTTACGATCCTAAAAAAAATCAATTCACACATTTATTGGATCCCAATAACAATATTGCCACTGGACTTACCTGTCCATCTGTAGTGTCAACATTTGAAGACTCCAAGGGAAATATTTGGGTTGGCACATGGAACTCAGGAATATATTACCTGCCTAAAGGGAGCAAAACATTTATAAAATTTGATACTACTTCCGCCAAAGGCACACTGCTCTCCAATAGTATTCTTTGTTTTGATGAAGATTCCAAAGGAAATATTTGGATAGGTACTTTCTTTGGTGGACTTCATAAATATAACAGGACTACTAAATCTTTTGAACACTACTCATTAAATGGTGATAAACTCCCTACAATAGAACAGTACAATATCAACAAAGTATTGGTAGAAGAAGATGATATGGTTTGGTTGGGAACTGATAAAGGTTTGTTCAAAATAGAGAATAACGAAGGGGAGCAGGAAATCAAAGCAGTTTCCTTTAATGAGCAACTCAGTGAATCTTCCCAAAATGTCAAATCCTTTAATATTCTTGCATTAAAAAAGACTTCAGATAATAATATCTGGATCGGCACCATTGACGAAGGCGCTTATAAGTTTGATAGAAAAACTGAAAAATTCAAACCTTACAACAAATCCAATGGGCTTGCCCAAGTTATCGTAGCCGGTATTTTGGAAGATAACGATGGTAATATTTGGTTCAGTGGTAACCATGGTCTTTCAAAACTTGATAAGGAAAGCGGCGAATTCCAAAGTTTTGACATGAATGATGGATTATCCGCAAATAATTATAATAGGAATGCAGCTTACAAAGACAATACCGGCCAACTCTTTTTTGGCAGTTATGAGGGCATCGACTTTTTCAATCCCAGAAATATTCAAAAAAACGAAAGCGAACCGTCATTAATGTTCACAGATTTCAAACTCTTCAATAGGTCTGCAGATATTGGAAAAAATGGTTCCCCTTTGGATAAAGTTATTTCTGAGACCAAAAACATCACACTCAAACACAAACAATCTGTATTCACTATAGATTTTGTTGCACTCAACTATACCCGATCGCAAAACAACCAATATGCCTACTATTTAGAAGGTTTGGAAGACGACTGGAACTGGGTGGGCAATGTGCGGAGTGCTACGTACAAGGACCTTAGTCCCGGCAAATATGTCTTTAAGGTAAAAGCGTCCAATAATGACGGTATTTGGAATGAAACTCCTATTACTTTAGGAATTACCGTTTTACCGCCATGGTGGTTGACCAACACGGCTATTGCCATTTACTTTTTGATGTTGGTGATTGCTGCCTTTTTAATCAAAAAATATTTAGAAAGCCAACGCAATGTAAAAATTGAAAGACAACAACGAAGACAGGAAAGACTATTGAATGAAAAGAAAATACAGTTCTTCACAAACATCTCCCACGAATTCAGGACTCCTTTGACTTTGATCTTGAATCCACTCCAGGATATTATCGATAAAAACGAATATTCGCTGGACAAAAAAGTCAAGGAAAAACATCAGACCATTCTAAAAAATGCAAATAGACTAAAAACGTTGATGGATGAACTGATGGATTTCAGAAAGCTCCAAATGAACAAAATGCCTTTGCATGCCCTGGAAATCAATTTTATGGAGTTTGTGGAAAAAGTTGCTTCCTATTTTAATGATGAGGCTACTGACAAAAATATTCTGTTCAGTGTAGATAGTGATGGTACGGAGCCAATGGTCTGGGGGGATCCCAGAATGCTAGAAAAAGTGATTTTCAACCTACTTTCCAATGCCTTTAAGGCAACACCTGAAAATGGTGTCATTACCATTGGAGTAAATCGCTCTGGCCATGGAGTTTGCTTTCCGCTCATAAACGAAACCAAAGCTTCACCCGCTATAGAAATAACTATTGAGGATACAGGGTCTGGAATCAAAAAAGAAGATTTACCCCATATTTTCAAACGCTTCTATCGCTCTAAAAACAAAAACACGGAATATTATGGAGGTTCAGGGACTGGTATTGGCCTTGAAGTGGCCAAAAGCTTCATCGAATTGCATAAAGGTATCATCAATGTAAAAAGTAAGGAAGGTGAAGGCACTATATTTACCATTATCCTTCCATTGGGCAAAGAACATTTGCCCAGTTCAGACCAAGTATCCTCTTCGCATCCTACAGAACTGGCTTCAGAAGATGCCATACTGGCTTCGGAACAACCCTACTTGCTTAATGGTTTTACGAATGAACCTCAGAAAACCAAAATCATGATTGTTGAAGATAATCATGAACTCAGAAATTACTTAAAGAAAGAGCTGAAGGATGAATACACCATCTTGGAGTTCGATAACGCCAAAAAAGGGTTGAAAGCTGCTCAGAAGACCATACCGGACCTTATCATCACTGATGTAATTATGCCTCAAATGGATGGTTTTGAATTTTGTAGTGCCCTGAAAGAAGATATTAATACCAGCCATATTCCCATCATTATGCTCACCGCAAAAACGATGGATGAGGACCGCATCAAAGGAATTGATTCCGGTGCCGATGTCTACATGACCAAACCTTTTGAGATGCGAGTGCTCAAGTCCTATCTAAAACGCTTGATAGATAATAGACAAATCTTCATCAATAAAAACCTGAATGACCCCAACAAATTGAGTTTGTTGGAAAACACTACAGAACAAGATAAATCCTTTATCCAAAAAGTATTGGATTACCTCAATGAAAATATCAGCAAAAATGATTTAAGTGTTGAGTTTCTTGCTGATGACATGTATTTGAGCCGTAGTCAGTTGTACAGAAAAATTAAAGCAATGACAGGGCTCACTCCCAATGAGCTGATAAAGAAAGTAAGATTGGAACGCGCCAAACAAATGATTGAAAATGGTAGTGAATCCATTGGTGAGGTTGGGTTTAAAGTTGGTTTTTCCTCCCCCTCCTATTTTAGTCGATGTTTTAAGTCTGAATTTGGTGTACTGCCCACAGATTTAAAACCCAAAGACTACTTATAAAAGTCCATTACACCATATTGAAGCATTCTCATTTTTAGATAGTCTATTTTAAGGTTTTTTAGATTTTAAAAGCTTCAAAATGTAATTTTAATTACGTTTTGTGATTTGTACAACTTCTTTGCTAAAGAATGCGTCAATTATTTTACTCAAAAATTGAGGTAAAATATAGTTTAGTATTTCATAATTGAAAGATGTATACGAAGACTTATTTTGCCTTTTTCGCCTTAGCTGCAACTATCTTTTTTACCAGTTGCAAAGAAAAAGAAGTAGTAAAAAAACCAGAAATTGAACCTTCTTTAAAAGAAAAATTCTCCAAAGACTTTTATATCGGTGCAGCTTTGAGTCAACAACAGATTCTTGGTCTTGATTCCATGGCGACTAAACTCATAGAGCAGCAATTTAACAGCATCACTCCTGAAAACTGCATGAAATCGGTAAATATTCATCCCAAAAAAGATAGTTTGGTTTTTGAAGTAACTGATAAATATGTTGAACTGGGTGAGAAAAATAACATGTTTATTATGGGACACACTTTAGTGTGGCATAGCCAGTTGGCGGAATGGATGCAAAACATAGAAAGTGGGGATTCCCTTTCCTATGAAATAAAAAAACACATCGACACCATTGTAAGCAGATATAAGGGAAGAGTGCATGGGTATGATGTGGTCAATGAAGCTTTGAATGAAGATGGATCCCTAAGAGAATCTGTATTCTTCAAAAAAATTGGAAAAGAATTTCTAGTTCAAGCTTTTCAGCAAACTGCCAAAAACGATCCTGAAGCGGAACTTTATTACAACGATTACAATTTATGCCAACCCGAAAAAAGAAACGGGGCTGTTGAAATTGTAAAATATCTTCAAGAAAATGATGCTAAGATTGATGGTGTTGGGATTCAGGCACATTGGGGATTGGAATCTCCAGAACTTGGGGAAATTGAGAAGAGCATCTTGGCTTTTTCTGAATTGGGCGTGAAAGTCATGTTTACCGAATTGGACATCACTGTATTGCCCAACCCTTGGGACTTAGTGGGTGCCGGAGTAGAACAGAATTTTGAAAACAATGAAAAAATGAATCCTTACCCCAAAAGTTTACCAGATTCAGTTTCGGTTAAGCTAGCGGAACGCTATAAGGATATTTTCAACTTGTTCCTAAAACACAAAGAAAAAATCAGCAGGGTTACTTTCTGGGGAGTACATGACGGCCAATCTTGGCTAAACAATTGGCCCATTGAAGGACGCACCAATTATCCATTGCTATTTGATACTAAATACCAACCTAAAATAGCGTACGACGCGCTGATGAAATTAAACTAATCTTACTTTATAAATGACCAAGAACACTTCGCAAAAGCTTTCCGTAAAGGAAAAAATTGGCTACAGTCTGGGCGATTTGGCGGCAAATCTCGTTTTCCAAACCTTATTGACCTATCTCGCCTATTTCTATACTGATATTTACGGCTTATCACCAAAAGATTCATCAATCATCATGCTGACAGTAGGCCTTGTAGCTGCTTTTGCCTTTAATCCATTGATTGGAGCTTTAGCTGATAGAACCTCAAGTAGATGGGGTAAGTTTCGTCCGTGGATATTATATACAGCTGTTCCTCTAGGAGTAGTTTCCCTCCTAGCCTTTACCACACCAGATTTTTCATATAAGGGAAAAGTTATCTATGCAGTAGCCACTTATACCATACTGTTATTACTTTATGCTGCCAACAATTTGCCTTATGCCGCCTTAAGTGGTGTGATTACTGGTGATATGTCTGAGCGAAATAGCCTCTCCTCCTATCGTTTTGTAGCAGTGTTGTTGGCTCAATTTTTTGTACAAGTGTTCATGTTGGGCATCATTAAAAGTGCTGGTGGTGGAGACAAAGCCTTGGGTATTGAAAAAGTAATGACCGTCTTGGCTATTATTGGTACCATCATGTTACTGATTACCTTTTTAACCACCAAGGAACGTATCATCCCCAAACCCGAACAAAAATCAACTCTTAAGGAAGATTTAGGTGATTTGGTGAAAAACAGACCTTGGTTGATCATGCTTAGTATTACCACAATGGTATTCATCACTTTGGCACTAAAAGGTGGAGCCTATGTCTATTATTTTGAAAATTATGTAGATAAAGAGTTATTGGCCAAATTCATTCAACCAACGCTTGATATACTTTCAAATATTGGCTTGAACCAATTTGGAGACGACCCCATTTCGGCAGGGTTTGGTCTTTTTAATGCAGGCGGTATCTTTTTTATGATTGTGGGGATTACCTTATCAAAAAGACTGGCGGACAAATACGGAAAACGAGATATTTTTGGGATATTTCTATTTATATCCACTCTGTTCATTATTGCATTTTACTTTTTTCCTCCAAAAGCCATAACCCTCATTTTTATTTCTCAAATATTACATGGCTTCTTCTATGGAATTACCATCCCTATTCTTTGGGCCATGATTGCGGATGTGGCTGATTTTTCAGAATGGAAAAATAACCGAAGAGCGACTGCCATTATTTTTTCGGCCATGATGGTTGGTTTAAAGGCTGGATTAAGTATTGGTGGAGCCTTTATCACCTGGGCATTAGGTATTTTTGAATATATCCCCAATGCTATTGAACAAGCACCTTCAACCATAAAAGGAATAAAATTATTGGTAAGTGTGTTTCCTTCCATTCCTTTTTTGATAAGTACTGGATTGCTTTTCTTCTATGAAATCAATAAAAAAATGGAAGTTACTTTAGAAAAAGAATTAACCGAGCGCAGAGTCGCCTAAATATAACGTCATGCCTGAAAACATTTTAGAAGAACAAATCGATTTTGACGCATTGAACGACAAGGCTATTTCAAAACCCTTGGTGACCCACATGTATACAGCAGACCCATCTGCACATGTATTTAACGGGAAAATATACATATACCCTTCACACGACATTGAAGCTGGTATTCCCTTTGATGATTTAGGAAGCCATTTTGCTATGGAAGATTACCATGTCATTTCCATGGATTCTGTAGCTAGCGAAGCCGTGGACAATGGCCTGGCATTGCATGTTAATGACGTACCATGGGCTGAAAAACAGATGTGGGCACCAGATGCCGCTCACAAAAATGGAAAATACTACCTCTATTTCCCTGCCAAAAGACCAGATGGGGTTTTTCAAATTGGGGTAGCCGTTTCTGACTCACCAACCGGTCCTTTTACACCACGACCGGAAGCCATAAAAGGGAGTTTTTCCATAGACCCTGCGGTTTTTGAAGATGACAATGGAAGCCATTACATGTACTTTGGGGGACTTTGGGGCGGACAATTGCAACGCTGGAGAACTGGTACTTTCAATGCTGAAGACCCAGAGAATCCTACAGCACATCTTCCAGCTGATGACGAAGCTGCTTTATTGCCCTTGGTAGCGAAAATGACGGATGACCTTCTAGAGTTTGATGAAAAGCCCCAAGAAATCCAAATATTGGATGAAAATGGAAAGTTATTGCTTGCTGGCGACAATGAACGTCGCTTTTTTGAGGCAGCATGGCTGCACAAATACAATGGGAAGTATTATTTCTCCTATTCAACTGGTGACACCCATTTTATTTGCTATGCCATAGGTGATAGCCCTTATGGTCCCTTCACCTATGCTGGAAGAATTTTGGAACCTGTAGTAGGTTGGACATCACACCATTCCATCTGTGAAGTAGAAGGAAAATGGTATTTATTCTATCATGATTCCAGTCTTTCCAAAGGCGTAACTCATTTAAGATCCATTAAGGTTGCAGAAATCACCTATCGTGAGGATGGAACTATTGAGACCTTGAAACCCTACGATAACTAAACACTCATAAATTTCCATTAAAAAAGACCGTATGATGATTTATTATACGGTCTTTCTATTACTGTGAATGTTATTAATTTATCTTGACAGCTTGGACAAAATCATTGTTCTTAGCTGCTAAGATGTAGGTTTGGTCTCCTCTATGAATTATGGCCATATCTTTTACATCACCTTTCACAAAAAAGCCGCTTTTAGCAACAGGGACAGACACGAAACCACCTTTACCATTTCCTTTGAGATAAAGACCATAACCAGCATCATTTCTTGGAGTTTCCACTTCAGAAACAAACAAATTGCCCGCAATCAAAACGTCTAAATTTCCATCCTGATCATAATCATCCACCAAGATTTTATTCAAATTGAACAATTGTGCTTCCACCGGAAGCCTATGGATTATAAATTTACCGTCCTTATTTTCCAAATAAACGCTCGCAAAGGACTTTACTTGGTAGTGCAACGCGGATTCCAATGCCTTTTCGGAATACACATCGACCAAGGTAGCTTCGGAGAAACTTTCATAATCCTGAAATTTTGACTTAATGCCAGGAATTTGTTGCGAAGAGCACTCCCTACCTCTCACTGGATATTGTTTGCCCTCATTGTAGTAGCTCAATACAATATCATCTTTCGAATTTTCATCAAAATCGTTTACATAAATATCGAAAGTCTCTTTTTCATTGGCTTTGTATTTATAATTGAGCCCGTTGTTGCCAACGATGTAATCCATATCACCATCTCCATCAAAATCTCCCTGTTCAATACTCCACCACCAACCTGTGGTATCCTTCGTTAACGCCATTTCTTCAGAAACTTCAATAAATCCGTTTTGGGTATTTTTAAATGCTCTAATGTTCATCCATTCTCCCACCACAATGATGTCTTGCCAGTCATCTCCATTAAAATCGGTAACAACTGCGCTCGTAGCCATACCCAAGTTTTGAAAAGCTTCGGGTTGCATTTTTTGGGTGATTTCAAATTTGGCATTGCCCTTCTCACCAACATTCATCAAGATATAACTGCTGACCGGCGCCGGGTAATTACCAGGTGACTGACGCCCCAATACCAACAAATCCAATTTACCATCTTTGTTGAAATCACCTTTATATGCCTTTCCCCCACTAATTGGTGGGCTATTTAATACCGCTTCATCAACTTTGGTGAAATTCCCCATTCCATCATTGATGTACAATCTATCCTTCAGCTTTTCATCCTCTTGAACAAATTCATAACCTCCGCTTACTACATATAAATCGTTATCACCATCCTGATCGGCATCAAAGAGCAGTGCTCCGAGGTCTTCATTTGCTTTATCTACTTCTAAAAAAGTGGTTTCTTGTGCTTCAAAACCTTTTTCATTCTGAAAAAACAAAGCACCAACTTTATTGGCTGCCCCTCCAACATAATAATCATCTCTACCGTCACCATTCATATCGCCCACAGCCAAAGCCGGTCCAAAGGAAGACATTTTATGTGGCAATAAGATTTGCTTTGCAAAATCATCGAACTGGTTTTCCTCATGTTTATGTTTTGGAAAATGTAACATATCTGTTTCAAATAATGCTGCTACTTCAGTTTTCGTATCATTCAATGTCAAAGCATCATCAATTTGTAAATTTAGTCTTTGGTTTGCCTCAATATTGGTCAACAGTTGCACTTTTCCATTGGGCCAAATAACTTTCAGACTATCCACCTTGGTGGCATCGCCCATTCCAAAATGTATCAAAGGAGTTACCGAAGATTGAAAACCCCTGCTCAGTGTCAATTCCTGCATTTGCGTACTTCCATTTGAAGAAAGATAGACTCTGGCACCCAAGCCAAATTGATTGCCTTTGTTTCCTTTTAAATGAAGTTGCAAGTAGTTCTCCTTTTGGGAGCTTTTGTTCTCAAAAATGGAGACCTCATCATCTATATTGTTGATGATTATTTCCAAATCCCCATCATTGTCCAAATCTGCGTAGGCTGCCCCATTGCTAAAACCTTCAAACTCGATTCCCCACTCTTTGTTCACCTTTTTAAAACCTAGTTCTCCTTGATTCTGAAACATAAAATTATCTATCCTTTCTGAAGGAATGGCCATACTCAATGCCAACAAGGTGTCTTTTTCAAGTTTGGTCCTTTTAATAGCTCCAAAAAAATCATTATTGTTGATTTCCCTGCGGGTACCATTGGGAATGAAAAGGTCTTTGAGACCATCATTATCAAAATCAGCAAAAAGAGGTCCCCAACTCCAATCGGTGGATGACGTGCCCGTTATTCTTGAAATATTTGAAAAATGAGGTACTCCATCCTCATAAATTCCAGAATTTAACTGAAAACAGTTGTGCATATATTGATAGTGAAACCCTGCGTTGACAACATCCCAAAACAGGGGAATGTTCATGCTGGCCATATTGGCCTTTTTACGGCGGTTGCTCTTGGCATCCATATCTACTTGAAAAATATCAAGATGTCCATCATTATTGGCATCAGCAATATCCACTCCCATACCGTAAAACGCAGTGTGTCCCGTTGCATCCTTGACTACTTCTTTAAATGTTCCATCTTGATTGTTGAGATATAGAAAATCTGGTGAGTTGAAATCGTTGGACACATAAATATCCGGCCAAGAGTCATTATTTAAGTCCCCTATAGTTGCACTCAACGAAAGACCAAAATCCAATAATCCAGACTCTTTGGTAACCTTGCTGAAGGTTCCGCCATCATTGCGATAGAGCTGGTTGGATTCTATCTCCTCAGGGTTTTTCATCTTATAAGCATAATAATAAGTAGGGATATTGAACCGAGTAGAGGGATAATTGGCGACATAAAGGTCCAAATCACCATCCCGATCATAATCAAAAAAAGTACCTTGTACACTTTGACCTGCATCAGCCAAACCCAATTCAGTAGCTCTTTCGAAGAAAGTTCCGTCTCCATTATTGATGAATAATTGGTTTTGGCGCGGCCCGAACTTTCCAGAAACAGAGCAATAGATATCCAAGAAGCCATCACTGTTCACATCAGCCATGGTAACACCGGTGTACCAACGCGAATCTCCGCTTACGCCAGCTTTTTCAGTAATATCTTCAAATTTCAAATTTCCTTTATTCAAATAGAGTTTATTGGAAACTTGGTTTCCCGTGAGGTAAATATCCACCAGACCATCATTGTTAATATCCCCTGTAGCCACACCTCCGCCCATATACAAATAGGAATAGGTGAAATAGTTCAGTGAATCGTTTTCTGTGAGTATGTTATTGAAGTCCACCCCAGTATCTGAAGACTTTAACTGAGCAAAGATTTTTTGGGCATCACCCTTTTTTTCTTGCTTTTCTTGGCATGAAAAACAAATCAAAATAAGTAACATTCCAAAAATTGGTTTCAACTTTTGCATCCTCTTATCAAATCCCATCATCCTTAAAAATTGTCGGTTTACCATTGTTGTTTGTTATCAGAAAATAGTCCTGTTTGTTAATTTCTATTTTATGAATGCCTTTGGCATTTCCCCCGTTGTAAAAATTGAGGTCTTTATACGTTAAAAAATCTCCCTTGCCATCATTGACCAATACATAGCCTACATTTCCATCATAGCGAATGGTTTCCACCTCTGCTTCATGTATAGCCCCTACCCCCAAAACATCTATATGACCATCATTGTTGATATCTGTGAATTCAAATCCCATGGTTGGTCCCAATTGGGCAGTATTTGGTAGTTCAATCCATTCAAAATGACCATTTCCCAGATTTTTAATGTAAGCCGAGCCAAAATTATAGGCCATCTTATGATATGCATTGTCTAAAGATTGATCTCCATAAATATCAATAAGAGTGGCATTGGCAAATTCTTTGTAAGTAGGGAGTTTGTTGGCTATAAAGCTATTTTGCTGTGTGGAGCATTCCTTCCCCCTGACCGGCACTAAATTTCCTTTATAAATTTTGCTCAACACCATGTCATAGCTTCCATCACCATCAAAATCATTTCCGTAAATATGTAAAGGTTTTTCTTTTGAAGGATGGAATTTGTTGTTTTTGCCAAGGTTGCCCAAGAAATAATCCAAATCACCATCATTATCAAAATCAATAGCAGAAATAGTATTCCACCAACCTTCTGATCGTTCCAATTCGGGAAGTACCGCCTTGGTGAAAATCCCATTTTCATTATTAAAAATAGTTATGGGCAACCAGTCGCCAACAACCAGCAGATCTTTATCACCATCATTGTCATAGTCTGAAAAAACAATATCGTTTATGAGTCCCAATTCTGAAAGTTCTGGAGCAACATCTTGGGTAGCATCCACAAACTTTCCATTATCGTTTTTTAATACATAGGATTTATCCGCCAAAGGATATTGTCCGGATACCGTATGTGCGCCCACAATAACGTCTTTATCTCCATCCGCATCCAAATCAGCGGCTACTATTGCTTTGGTATTGGTGGCAATTGTAGTTAAGTTGTTTCTTGAAAACGTACCTTTTCCATCATTTAAGTACAAACGATCCTGCAATAATGAACTTCCAGTGTTAAATTCATAACTACCACTGGCCACATATAAATCTTGGTCTCCATCACTGTCAGCATCAAAAAAAATAGCTGCAACATCTTCAAATTTTGAATCTTTTTGCAATGTAGGTTGTGTCATTTTGGTAAAGCTTCCATTCTTTTGAAGATATAGGGTTCCCTCTTGACCTTTTGCTCCACCAAAAAAGATATCCTGAAGTCCATCACCATTAACATCTGAAATAGCCATTGCAGGTCCGGACTGTGATAATTTTTGAGGTAAGAGCACTTGTTTGGTAAAATCGTCAAATTCTGATTCTTGATGCTCAAAATCCAGACCCAACCGATTAGGCCTAATGGGAACAAGGTTTCTATTTACAACAAATTGTGATGGATTGTTGGCTACCGAAGCATCTTGATCAATGGTTATAGTCTGATTGGCTGCAACATTTTCCATGACAGAGACACGCCCATTATCCCAAACCACTTCAATTTTGGTGGCCAGCTCTTTGTTATCCAATCCAAAGTTCAACTGATGTGAAACCGATGACATATAACCCCGGCTGGAATACATTTCTTGGTACTGTGCTTTGTCATCGGTAAACACCTTGACCTTGGCACCAATTGCATTTGTATTCTTTAGGCTACCCTTTAAGTTAATGTTCAAATAATTTGTGGTGGAGTGGTTCTCATAGACCGTTGCTTGATCCGACATGTTGTTCATCACCAAATCCAAATCACCATCGTTATCAAAATCGCCGTAGGCAACGCCATTGGAATTCAATTTTGCTTCAAAACCCCATTCTTTGGAAGTATTTGCAAAACTTAGATCTCCGTTATTTTTATAGCTATAATTCGTCAATTTATCAGAGGGCATCATGGCGATTACCTCCATCTTGGTCATCTCAATCTCTTCATCTAATTTTTTTCTGACCTGACGAATATAGTCTTGATTGGCAAAATTTCGTTCCACACCATTGGTCACAAAAACATCCTTAAAACCGTCACCATCAAAATCGGCAATCAAGGGAGCCCAACTCCAGTCGGTTTTTGAAATACCCGCAAGTTGACCAATATCACTAAAGGATCCATTACCATTGTTGAGTTGCATAACATTGGCCATATAGGGATAATGGTACTTTTCTTTCACCAAACGCCTAAAGGTCTCAGTATCCATTGTAGGCATGTTCTCTTTGCTCCTCACATGGTCTTCAGAGGACATTTCCAGCACTACCAAGTCTGGCAGGAAATCGTTGTTGATATCCGCAAAATCAGAACCCATACTGTTATAGCTAATATGCTTGAAACGTGTATTGATTTGATTGGAAAAAGTACCGTTCCGCCTATTGATGTAGAGCATATCCGGTGCAATATAATCGTTGGCCACATAGATGTCTGGCCATCCATCATTGTTAAAATCACCAATGGAGGCGCTTAACCCCCATGCTTTATTGACGATGTTGGACTGCAAGGTTACATTGGTAAAGGAATTTCCATCATTTCTGAACAATTGGTCCGAAGTTTCAGGATAGAATTTCTGATTTTCTCTTTTTTCCAGTCGCAATGTATTTTCAAAATCCACACGATGGTTTACAAGGTACATATCCAAGTCACCATCTTTGTCGTAATCAAAAAAGTAGGACTGGATTGAAAATCCTTCATGAGCCAATCCCCATTTCTCGGCTTCATCTTTAAAAGTGCCATCTTTTTGATTGACAAAAAGTTTATTTTTTCTAAGCTGTGCGTTATTCAAAGATGCTGATTTACACACATAAATATCGAGCCAACCATCATTGTTGATATCAACCATATTCACTCCTGTGGACCATCCATTGGCATCAGAAGTTTTTGACGCTGTGGTTGCATCTTCAAACTGAAAATCACCTTGGTTGAGATATAGTTTATTCGATTTTTGATTGGACACCAAATAAATATCATCCAATCCATCGTTATTGACATCTCCTACCGCCACACCTGCACCTATAAGAGCATAGGTATAATTGATGCAGTTAAAATCATTGGTTTGCTCAACGGTATTAACAAAATCAATACCAGTTGTACTCTTAGGCAACAAACTGAACAGCGTAGGACTGTTGGATGTTTTCTTTTTTGTTCCATTGTCTTTGACACATGCAACAAACAAAAAAGATAAAGTAATAAGTAGCGAACGTTTCAACAGTATTATTTTTTATTTCTCACCACTACAATTTAATCAAAAAACAGCGTGCCTAAACACGCTGTTTTCAACTTGAATAAAAACTAACTCAAACTAAACTTAATTCAAATTGTATAGTTAATAGCCAGGGTTTTGGTCAGCTTCAGTCAATGCAGCGTTTGCATTTATTTCCGCCGCAGGTATAGGCAACAATTCATGTTTCCCAGCTTGGAAATTGGAGCCAGCCAACTCAGTGGCCGCATTGCCCCATCGTATGATATCATTAAACCTCACTTGTTCACCCGCCAGTTCACATTTACGCTCGTGGACAATAGCATCAAAAACCTCTGAGGACGACAAAGTAGTCGGTAGTGGAGCCAAACCAGTACTTGGTCTTGTTCTCACCTCATTAATGTACCCTACAGCAGCTGCCGGATCGTTTTCATAAACACATTCAGCCATCATTAATAGTACATCTGCATAACGCAAGTATTTGAAGTTGATTCCAGACGCCGCATCCTCAGATGCCTCAGCATGGTAGTTTTGATACTTTTTCCAACCAGCTCTATAAATGGTTCCACTAGCATCGGCCAAATCACTTTCTTGGATGGTACCACAGCAATAATCATCGCCAGCTTGGTAAAAGTTATCCTGAATACGACCATCACCAGTTTCATATTCATCCAATAAATCGTCTGTAATATGTACGTTATACCAGTTTAGAAGTCCATACTCTTGACCTCTAAAGGTAATTTCATTAAGCCCTGTGCCGGTTTCTCCCCATGCAGACCCTCCAATTTCATCATCATACACTATTTCAAAAATAGACTCTGGTCCAAATTCACCTTCTTCAGTAAAGTTGTCAAAATAGTTGTCTTCCAATTGAAAGGCACCGTAGATTTTCTCAAACTCGGCTAAAGCAGCACTTTTATTGTTTCTGAACAAGTACACTTTACCCAACATGGCAATAGCAGCCTCTCGGGTAGCTCTACCAGTATCCTCAACATTCTTGGAGCGCAATGCGCTACTTGCCTCTGTCAAATCCTGAATAATTAAGTCATATACTTGATCTGCTGAAGATCTTGGTTGTGCTTCAGTAGTTAAACCATCATTGATTGGTACCCCTCCGAAACGAGTAACTAAGAAGAAATAATATAATGCCCTCATGAATTTGGCTTCCCCAATAAATTTGGCCTTCATTTCACTGGAAAGCTCAGAATCATTCAATTCATTGATCTTATCTGCATTATTAATTACCAAATTACAGTTATTAATACCTCTATAACAGGCTTTCCAATATTCTCCAATTGGTCCGTGATTGGAATTGAACGAAAACTGTATGTACTCTACTTTATCTGATTCCAATTGCTGGTTACGTCCATTTTCTTGCGCCATATTGTCCATCATAAAGAACATATGTCGAGTGTAAAGGCCTCGATTTTGTAAATGGGCATATGTACCAGTAGCTGCAGACTCTACTTGAGCGGCTGTCTTAAAAAAGGTATCTGGCGAAAGTTCGTTTGGATTGACCTTGTCCAAGGCATCCTCATCACAGGAGATGAAGAGT
This sequence comes from Flagellimonas amphidinii, assembly GCF_013090115.1. Taxonomy (GTDB): domain Bacteria; phylum Bacteroidota; class Bacteroidia; order Flavobacteriales; family Flavobacteriaceae; genus Flagellimonas; species Flagellimonas amphidinii. Next base: position 61,062 of record NZ_JABFNN010000034.1, on the reverse strand, counting down.
GCAAATACCAGGGTTATACTTAAAAAAATTCTTTTTTTCATGGCTTTTTTATTAAAATGTTACTTGTAATCCTACCAATACCGATTTTGGTTGTGGGTAATTACCACGGTCTACACCAAATTCAAAGTTGTTAGATTTGGCATTACCGATTTCAGGATCTAGGCCAGAGTAGCCCGTCAAGGTCACTAAGTTCTGACCACTCAAATACAACCTTAATCTTGAAACATATTCGGATATTTTACTATCAGAACCAAATGTGTATCCTACAGTAAAGTTTTTTAATCTTGCAAATGATCCATCTTCAATGAATCTACTGGAAGATGCAACGTTTATACCATTATTACCATCAAAAGCACGCGGTACGCTGTTGGATGGGTTGGTCGGTGTCCAACGGTCCAATACTTCAACACCAGCATTAAATGTTCTTGGCATACCTTGTAAATCATACAGGTTGGTATTGTAAATATCGTTACCAGCAACTCCATTGATAAATATGTTGAAATCCCAATTTTTATAGTTACCATCCAGATTTAAACCAAAGATGATTTCTGGTGTTGGATTTCCAATAGCAACAATGTCATCATTATTGATTTGTTGGTCGCCATTTTGGTCCACAAATCTGATATCCCCAGGTTGAATTGCTGTTTGATCAGTACCTAAAACGGCTTCAACTTCAGCTTGCGTTTGGTATATACCATCCATTTGAAAACCGTAGAAAGCAAATACCGGCTCTCCAGGTTTCAAACCATTGATCAATTGATTTTCAAAGAAAGCACCTGGAATAATATCGCTCCCTACACCAGTATTCAACACCTCATTGGTTGTAGTGGAAAGGTTAAGATTGGCAGACCAGGTAAAATCCCCTTCATAATCGTTATAGCCTAAACTGATTTCAAAACCTTTACTTTCAACATCTCCAATATTGGTAGGCACGGTTGAACTTAAACTACCAAAAGAACCTGGTAATTGAAGGTCAATCAACAAATCATTACTAGTATTTTTAAAATATTCCAATGCTGCTGTAAACTTATTGTTGAAGAGTCCTACGTCCAAACCAATATTCAGCATTTCTCTTTCCTCCCAAGCCACATCTGGATTAGGGGTACTGGACGGAGCTACACCCGTCAATGCATTTCCACTTATAACATAATTAAAATCATTGGTCAAAGTGGTATTAAACACGTAGTTTCTGATTTCATCAAAACCAGTAGTACCCCAGCTAGCTCTTAACTTTAAGGTATTAAAGTCTGAACTGTTCATAAAGTTTTCTTCAGCAATGTTCCAACCTGCAGAAACAGATGGGAACCAACCCCATTTAGTAGACGGTCCAAATCTTGAAGAACCATCTCGTCTAATGGAACCGGAAAGCAAATACTTATCCTTATAGCTATAGTTTAAACGACCTAGGTAACCAATTTTATCAACCTCATCAGTCAAAGAGGATATCTCTGACTGCTCATTGGTCAATTGTTGGATTTCATCAGTAACAGAATTTCTACTAGCAGTGTTCACTTGCTCAAACAAAGCTTCATTCTTTTCAGCAACAGCTAAGATGTCAAAACGATGGTCATCATTGATGTCGAACTTATAATTTAAGCTATTGGTAAACAAATATCTTCTGAAAGTGCTAGAGTTCTTGATGATACTTGCAAAAGTTTGTGAATGTGTGGACTGTCCATTACTATCATCATCAAATGATGGAATGAACTCATCATAATTGCTGTAGTTGTACTCCAAACCAAATTGGGATTTGAATTTCAATCCTTTCAACAATTCATACTCTCCAAAAATACTACCGAACACTTGGGTTCTTTTAGTGATACGACTGCCATTCTCTTGAATACGTACTGGGTTTTCAGCATCCTGACCATCCAAAGCTGAAGTAGGACCTTGAAAACCGCCAAGATTATCTGCATTATAGATGGGTAGATAAGGAGCCATTTTGATAGCGTGCTCCAATAGTGAACGACTACCGGCATTATTATCACCGGTTTCAGGTGTTTGATCACTGAAAGTAACGGATAAAGTCTCTCCTATTTTAAACTTATCAGTAACATCAAAATTACTGTTCAATCTAACATTGTAGCGATTAAATCCGGTTTCAATAATTGCCCCTTCTTGTTTTAAAGCACCTATTGAAGCCCTGAAATTACTTTTTTCGTTACCGCCAGCCATACTCAAATCATAGTTTTGCATAAAACCAGTTTGGAAAATAGCATCTTGCCAATCCGTATTGTTCCCTGAAGAACTTAAAGGACTCGTTGGAACAGTACCAAAAGCTTCTTCAATAAATTGCAAGTATTGATCTGTGTTCAACAAGTCAAAACGTTGCGTTACGTATTGAATACCTGTATAGGTATTGAATGAAACCTCTGTTTTTCCAGCCCTACCTTGTTTAGTGGTAACCACGATAACCCCATTAGCCGCTTGTGAACCATAAGCCGCTGCAGTGGCCGCATCTTTTAAAACATTGATACTTTCAATATCTCCGGGATTAATAGAGCCCAAATCAGAAGAAATAACACCATCAATCACATAGAGAGGGCTACCTCCATTCGGTGACCCCACACCACGTATACGGACAATGGGTGCGGTACCTGGAGAACCACTATTGGTAACCGTGATACCTGCAGCTCTACCTTGTAACGCTTGGTCTGCTGTGGCAACAGGTAATGCAGAAATCTCTTCTGAACCCACAGTGGAAATGGCACCGGTGACCGCTGCCCTAGATTGTGAACCATAAGCCACAATTACCACTTCATCCAATGACTCCAAGTTCTCAACCATGGTCACATTGATTGTTGTTCTACCGTTTACAGCAATGTTCTCGGTATTGTATCCTACATAACTGAATACCAAAGTAGCATCAGATGCGACATTGGATAAGGTGTAATTACCATCAAAATCTGTGGCGACACCGTTCGTTGTTCCATCAACTACTACACTAACTCCGGGCAGCGGGCCGTTCTCATCTCCTACTGTACCCGAAACTTGAATTTCCTGGGCATGCATACTTAGTCCCATAAGAAAACTCAACGACAAAAACGAAAGGCTTCTGAGTTTAGCAAAGCTTCCGCATAAGAATCGGTTGATCATTTTTTTTAAGTTTTAATTAATTTGTTTAGCTGCCACACCTTCAAAATCTTCATTAAAAATTAGCCTGATGACAAATCAAAAATTGACATTTCGCAATTTTCAAATCGATTTTTTGAGCATAAGCAAAAAATCAGTTTCAATTGTTAAACAAATCTAAATTGGTCGTTTGGGTGTCAATAGAAAAAACGTAGCAAATGATTGTGATTTTGATGCATTATCCATGCAACATTATTAAACTGCGTTATTTTGCAATGAAATTTTAAACAAATTGTAATTGAGGATGCCTATTTTCAATAATATGATATTATTAACCTCTTTACATGAAAAAACGTTATCCTTGGGCAGTCTAAAAATTGAACAGAATGTCAGATTTATTTAATATTTCAAAAAAAGTCATTGTTGTAAGCGGAGCAACAGGTGTTTTAGGAAGTGCCGTGTGTGAGTATTTAGCTGAACAGGGGGCCAAATTGGTGATTTTGGGCAGGAATGAAGAAAAAGTATCCTCACTCGTCCAAAAAATTAAAAATAATAATGGTGAAGCTTTTGCAGCAATTGCAGATGTTACAAAAATTGAAACCTTGGAAAAGGTTAATAAACAGTTGAAACAGCAATTTCAAAAAATTGATGTACTTATTAATGCTGCAGGAGGAAATATGCCCAATGCTGTTATCCTTCCAGAACAAGATTTTGCAAATAGTGATGTAGAAGCCATACAAAAGGTTATGGAACTGAACTATTTGGGAACTTACCTTCCCACCAAAGTATTTACTCCTCTTTTGATGGAGGGAGAAAAAGGTAGCATCGTTAATTTTTCTTCGGTTGCTGCCTCCAAACCTTTGACCAGGGTAGTAGGGTATTCATCAGCAAAAGCTGCGATTGACAATTTTACGAAGTGGCTTGCTGTGGAGTTTGCCCAAAAATACGGAGATGGAATGCGTGTGAATGCTGTAGTTCCCGGTTTTTTTCTAACAGAACAGAATAGAACACTATTGACAGATTCGAGTGGAAATTTAACTGAGCGGGGGAACAAAATAATCAACAATACACCTATGGGACGTTTTGGAAAACCCGATGAACTTTTTGGGGCCATTCATTGGCTTTGTTCCGATGCCTCAAAATTTGTCACAGGAACATTGGTAGAAGTTGATGGTGGTTTTAATGCCTATGCAGGCGTATGATACAACAAATGTCCCAAACAGAGAAAACGAATAGTGAAATAGATAAAAATTTGAACACAAACCTATAAAAACCTAAGAATGAAAAAAAACTTCAATCTATTCTACGTAATACTGCTTTTGGTAATGGTATCTGCGGAAGCACAACTGCAAAATCATAACATATTAAATGAGCCACCAGATGTTAGTAAAGATTTTCAGGATTACAAGAACACCTATTATCTAGCTGATGAATTGATTGATTTTAATCCAAAAACCGGACAAGGAACTATAAAATACCTTCGCCACAGATTTGTTGGGGCACAAGCCTTTGATAATATGTTGGGAAGATTACAGGCGGTTGAAGCCAACGAATTTCCTGCTACAGAATATGAAGCCTCACCAGAAATGCCTTTCACACTTCAATTTGTATCCGACAGAACCATTCGCATTAAAACAAGTTCGGGTCCGCAATATGCACAAAAAGAGGCCTCTTTGATGCTTATTAACGGAACTGCACCCAATGCAATGAATAGTTGGGAATACACAAAAGTTGAAAATGGTCACCAATATAGCAGCAAAGCCGGCAAAGTTATTTTGAGCGAAAAACCATGGAAAATCGCTATCTACGATGCAAAAGGTAAACTCCTCACTAGTACATTGCACATGAATGATGTGAAGAATACCTATACCCCCGTAACCCCTTTTGGTTATGTGCGTAAGGCCAGTGACTATTCCAGAAGCATGAATGCTGTATTCTCGCTATCTCCAAACGAAAAAATATACGGTTGCGGAGAATCTTTCACAGAATTCAACAAACGTGGCCAAAAAGTGGTTTTGTATATCGATGATGCCAATGGAGTGCAAAATGAGACTATGTACAAACCCATTCCTTTTTATATGAGCAGTAGGGGCTATGGAGTTTTCATGCACCATTCCACTCCAATAAGTGTTGATTTTGGCAAATATTTTAGTGGGGCCAATAGCATGATGATTGGTGATGACGAAGCAGACCTGTTCGTGTTTCTTGGAGAGCCCAAGGATATTTTGGATGAGTATACCGATTTGACGGGAAAACCAGAAATGCCTCCTCTATGGTCCTTTGGTTTTTGGATGAGTCGCATCACCTATTTTTCTGAAGAAGAAGGTCGTGCAATAGCCCAAAATCTTAGAAAGCATAAAATCCCAAGTGATGTCATCCATTTTGATACAGGATGGTTTGATGTGGATTGGCGCAACGATTATCAATTTTCTGCCTCACGTTTCAACAATCCAGAAGGCATGATCAAAGATTTAAAAGCAGATGGTTTTAATGTTTGCTTATGGCAACTACCTTACTTTACACCCAAGAACACCCTTTTTAATGAAATTGTAGGAAACCAATTGGCCGTAAAAGATGCTAAAGGAAATCTACCTTATGAAGATGCTGTATTGGATTTTACCAATCCTGCAACCATCTCATGGTATCAGAATAAAATTGAAAGTTTGTTAAAAATGGGAGTTGGTGTCATAAAGGTGGATTTTGGAGAGGCTGCCCCTCTCAATGGCATTTACCATAATGGACGGACTGGTTTTTATGAACACAATATGTTCCCCCTACGCTACAACAAAGCGGTATATGACATCACCAAAAAAACAAATGGAGAAGGCATTATCTGGGCGCGTAGTACTTGGGCCGGCAGTCAACGCTACCCGCTGCATTGGGGTGGTGATGCCGCTACCAGTAACACAGCAATGGCTGCAACCCTTAGAGGGGGACTATCCCTAGGATTGAGTGGCTTCACTTTCTGGAGCCATGATATTGGGGGTTTTGTTACCAAATCACCTGAAGATCTGTATAGAAGATGGACACCGTTTGGAATGCTGACCTCACATGTAAGAAGCCATGGTGAGCCGCCTACAGAACCTTGGGAATATAGTAAGGAATTTCTAGAGGGATTCAGAAAAGCCGATAATATGCGTTACCAATTGCTACCTTATATATATGCTGAAGCCAAACACGCTTCCCAAAATGGTCTGCCCATGGTACGCGCATTGTTTGTAGAATATCCTAACGACCCGGGCAGTTGGTTGGTAGATGACCAATATTTATTCGGTTCCAGTGTTTTGGTGGCACCACTTTTTGAAGAAACAGAAGAAAGACCTGTTTATCTACCTCCTGGAGAATGGGTGGATTATCAAACAGGAAAAAGTTATGCTTCCGGATGGCATACCATCAAAGCTGGTGAGATTCCCGTAGTCATGTTGGTCAAAAGCGGCACAGCTTTACCACATATCAAACTAGCTCAATCCACCAAAGACTTGGATTGGAACAATATCACCCTAAAACTTTATGGTACCTGCGACATTATGACTGGAAAGTTATTTGTACCTGGCGGTTCTGAAATTAAAAATCTTGAACTCAATAAAGACGCAGGTAAATATGTGCTAAAAAATATTCCTGAAGGTATTCGTATTAAGATTCAACCATAAACAATATAGCCCTGGGTTTTCCTAGGGCTTTTTTATAAAATGTAAGTGATGAAATCTCAACTGATACTGATTTTGGCATTGACCACTTTATTGACATCTTTTCAAAAGGAAAATAAAGGGTATAAATCAATAGCTCAAAAAACTTTCTAAAACACAAATATTATAGCGATATTTGCCCTCCCAAAAGTCAAAATCCAATTTTTTGACTTAAAAACAGCCCACGTGGTGGAATTGGTAGACACGCTACCTTGAGGGGGTAGTGTTCGAAAGGACGTGCTGGTTCGACTCCAGTCGTGGGCACAAAAACCGCAATACTGCGGTTTTTTTCTTTATTACCCCTATTTTCTTCAATAATTCTTATAGATTTTCTTAAAAGTGCTAATTTTTCACAAAGCCGCGTCAATTTATAGACCATAATCTAGGTTATCTTCATTAAAAGTGTAAATTTGTTTAACGTTTATGTATAAAAGATGAACAATGTAAAGAAATCCTTCAGTATCCGTGACATGGAAAATTTGTCCGGTATCAAGGCCCACACGATACGAATTTGGGAAAAACGTTATAATCTATTCGCTCCTGAGAGGACAACGACTAACATAAGAACATACAATTTGGCAAGCTTACAAAAGCTGTTAAATATTACACTGCTTTACAACAATGGATACAAGATTTCCAAAATAGCCAAACTTGGTGATGCCCAAATTCCAGTTTTGGTAAGGGAAATAGTGTCCAATAATAGTGAAAAGAGCCACGCCATCAATGCCTTTAAACTGGCCATGGTCAATTTTGACCAAAACCTGTTTTTAAACACCTACAACAGTCTTTTGTCAGAAAGATCTTTTAGGGTAATCTTCAATGAGGTCTTTATTCCTCTTTTGAATGAGTTGGGACTACTTTGGCAAACAGATACCATAAGTCCATCGCACGAACATTTCATAACCAATCTCATTAAACAAAAAATATATATCAACACGGAAAAGCTGCAAGTTCTGGAGCCTACCAAAAAAGATAAGGTCTTTGCGCTTTTTCTTCCAGAAAATGAAATCCACGAGATTGGTTTGCTATATGTCAATTATGAAATTATGCTCAGGGGTTATAAATCAATCTATTTGGGCCAAACCATGCCCATTGAAAATCTTGTTGATTTGTTGAAGTATTATGATAATGTTCATTTTGTGTCCTACTTCACTGTTGCACCTACAAAAGATGACTTAGATAGTTATTTCGATGAATTTTCAAAGACTTTGAATCCTCATGGAAATTCCAAATTATATGTTTTGGGCCACCAAGTTCAATATATTGAAAATGGAGAGCTTCCCAAAAGTGTGGAAACATTTAGCTCTATTGAAGGATTGTTGGCCACTCTATAATTCCCTGCTTTGTCCCAAATGAAAAAAGTAATTGTTATTGGTTCTGGTTTTTCTTCACTTTCAGCTTCATGTTATTTGGCAAAAGCTGGTTATGAAGTAGAGATTTTTGAGAAAAATAATACCGTGGGAGGCCGTGCAAGACAATTGACCAGAGAGGGATTTATTTTTGACATAGGCCCCAGCTGGTACTGGATGCCAGACATCTTTGAAAAGTTTTTCGCTGATTTTGGCAAGAAACCTTCCAATTACTACCAATTGGACAAATTGGATCCTGCCTATAAGGTTTTCTTTCAGGACGACACCATCACCATAGGTGATTGTATGGAAAAAATATGTGAGGAGTTTGAAAGAATTGAAACTGGTAGTGGTGCTCATTTAAAGAGTTTTATCGGAAAGGCACAGGAGAACTATGACATTGCCATCAATAAAGTGGTACTGCGGCCCGGCCTATCGCCTTTAGAGCTTGTGACCAAAGATACCATCCTACGAGTAGACCAATTTTTTAAGAGCATCAGTCAGGAAGTAAGAAAGCGGTTCAAAAATCCAAAACTGATATCCACCTTAGAGTTCCCAGTTCTATTTCTGGGTGCAAAGCCCAATAAAACACCATCTTTCTATAGCTTCATGAATTTTGCTGATTTCGGTCTAGGTACTTGGCATCCCAAAGGTGGGATGTATGAAATCATCAAAGCCATGAAAAGTGTGGCCGAAGAACTTGGGGTCAAAATACGTACAGAAAGTCCTGTGAGTAGAATTTTGGTCTCAGACCGTACAGTTCTTGGAGTTCGAAGCGACAGTGAAAACTATTTAGCCGATTATGTGGTCAGTGGTGCAGATTATCACCATTCTGAAACTTTATTGGACAAAAAATTTCGACAATACTCTGAAAACTATTGGGAAAAGAAAACCTATGCTCCTTCTTGTTTGTTATTTTATGTCGGATTCAACCAAAAATTGAATAATGTAGAACACCATAACCTCTTTTTTGATACGGATTTTGAAAAACACACCCAAGAAATATACGACCATCCGCAGTGGCCAAGCGAACCATTGTTCTATGCCAATTTCCCTTCTATAACAGACAATTCTATGGCTCCCAAGGGTTGTGAAACAGGTTTTTTCCTAATTCCAATTGCTCCGGGACTTGAAGATACTCCAAAAATCAGAGAACAATATTTTGATATTGTCATGAATAGATTTGACCAACGCACCGGACAAACAGTCAAAAATTCCATTATCTTTAAAGAGAGCTTTTGTGTAAACGATTTCATTGAACAATACAATTCATATAAAGGCAATGCCTATGGCATGGCCAATACATTGAGCCAAACAGCTTTTTTACGACCCAACCTGAAAAGTGATAAAGTAAAAAACCTGTTTTTTACAGGGCAATTGACAGTTCCTGGACCCGGGGTACCGCCTTCCTTAATTTCTGGAAAATTGGTATCCGAACTGATAATTAAAAAAGATTAAGTCCATGAAAAGCATTTTTGACCAAGTATCTTATGATTGCAGTAAAATTGTAACAAAATCCTACAGTACATCATTTGCTCTTGCCACTAAAATGTTGGCTCCGTCCATACGTTCCCACATTTATAACATTTATGGCTTTGTGCGTTTTGCAGATGAAATTGTGGATACCTTCCATGATTACAACAAAGAAGAACTGTTCAAAAATTTTGAAACGGCCATGGAAGAGGCCATAGCCAATAAAATAAGTTTAAATCCTATTCTAAATTCTTTCCAGCACACCTATCACAAGTACGATATTCCACATCATTTGGTAGAAGCTTTTATGAAGAGCATGCGTATGGACCTTACCAAAAAAGACTACCATACTTTTGAGGAATATAAAGAGTACATCTATGGTTCAGCTGATGTTGTTGGATTGATGTGTTTGTGTGTTTTTGTGAATGGAGATGAGGAAAAATACGAAGAACTGAAAGAATCTGCCATGGCATTGGGTTCTGCTTTTCAAAAAGTGAACTTCTTACGCGACCTTAAAGCCGATTTTGAAGATTTGAATCGTACGTACTTTCCCAATACCAATTTGATGGAACTGGACGAAGCTTCAAAAAGAAGAATTGTAAACGAAATAAAAGCGGATTTTGCGGTAGGTTATTCTGGAATCATAAAGTTGCCCGAACAAGCAAAATTTGGTGTTTACACTGCCTATAGGTATTACAAAAAACTGTTGCAAAAACTACAGAGCACTCCGCCAATGGAGATAAAAAATACCCGAATCCGAGTTCCTGATTACCAGAAATTTGGACTTTTGGCACATTCCTATCTTAACTACAAACTTCAATTGGTTTAAATGAAAATAACATTCTGGATTTTTATTTTCTTGGGCACATTCTGTTTTATGGAGTTCATGGCTTGGTTCACCCATAAATATGTGATGCATGGTTTTTTATGGAGTTTGCATAAGGATCATCATAGAAAAGACCATGACTCTTGGTTTGAACGCAACGACGCGTTCTTTATCTTTTATGCCGTGGTCAGCATGACGTTATTTTATCTGGGAGCAGAAACCGATTTTTGGTACGGTTGGCCCTTGGGTTTTGGTATTTTGGCTTACGGAATTGCCTATTTTTTTGTTCATGACATTTTTATTCACCAACGCTTCAAGTTATTTCGAAATGCAAACAACTGGTATGCAAAAGGAGTAAGAAGAGCTCACAAAATTCACCATAAACACTTGGGCAAAGAGGATGGAGAGTGTTTTGGAATGTTATTGGTTCCTTTTAAATATTTTAAAAAATAAGCTATTCCAGTAGCAAACCATCCAATAGTTTCCTTGTCGTTTTTGAATTCCAATTTACAGCTCCTTTTTCATGGACAACAATTTTACCGGATTTACTCAATATATAGGTAACTGGAATACTATTATATTGAAACTTTCTGGGTATCTGAGTGGTTTCAAAATAAACGGGTAGCTCATATCCCTTCTTTTCAAGATAACTTAAAACCTTGTCCTTCTCATCATTTGCTACGAAGATGAAAACTATTTTATCCTTATAATCAGTATATAATGCTACCATACTTGGCATTTCTGCTATGCAGGGCGGACACCAAGTGGCCCAAAAGTTAAGTAATACAACCTGCTCTTTATTCTGACTAAAATTGAATCTATTCCCTTCTAAATCAACCAAATTCCAATCATAGTTTTCTAGCGTCATCTGGTTTTCTTCTTTTACAACATCCACAGAAGTTGCAATAAGCTTATTCAGCACAACTTTCAAATGAAAACCAATTGGCGTAAAAACAATCAACACAATGGCCAAAATCCAAAGTACATTGCTCCACTGCTCTTTGGACAGTTTAAAAGGCATTATTCGGCAATTAATTCATCCAACAGATTGTAAACCTTTCTGGTGCTCCAATCCGCTATTCCTTTTTTATAAATGACAATATCTCCTGATTTATCTACCAAATATGAGGATGGTACCTCTTCAGGATTAATGGGCATTTTTTCACCTATGATCAAGTAGGTTACTGGGAACGTAAATTCATGCTTGGTCATAAATTCTTCCACAGGTGGTCTATTCTCATTGGTTATGATATAAAAGTCAACTTTACCCTGGTATTTGTCATACAATTCTTGAATGCTGCTAAGTTCTGCTTCACAAGGCAATCGCCATGAAGCCCATAAATTGATAAAAACGACATTTCCTTTGGATTGTTCAAAGTTGAAGAAGTTCCATTCAGAATCTTTCAATTTCCAATTGTAATCCACAATTTGTTCTCTTTGGGTCTCTTCAATTATGGGTGGGGAAAAGGAAAACACTCGGTTTAAGAGAATTTTGCCATAATAACCCAACGGGGTTACAAAAAATGACAGGATAAAAAGAATGAGCAGAATGTTTAAAATGGTCTTTCTGTTCAGTTGCATAAATTGATGTGTTTAAACTAAAAAACTCCTGAAAATTCAGGAGTTTTTAAATTTATGGTTTTTTAAGCAGATTTTCAGGCATTCTCTTTCTTAATCACATTTAACGCTGAACCTTCCCTGAACCAACCTATCTGAGCCTCATTATAACTATGGTTAGCCTTAATAGTATCTGAAGTGCCATCTGCATGAACAACTTCAATTGTCAATGGTTTTCCGGGTGTAAAGTCATCAATATCCAAAAAATTGAAGGTATCATCTTCTTGAATCAAGTCATAATCTGATTCATTGGCAAAAGTAAGGCCAAGCATACCCTGTTTTTTCAGATTGGTCTCATGAATTCTTGCAAAAGATTTGACCAACACAGCCGCAACTCCCAAATGTCTGGGCTGCATTGCTGCATGTTCCCTAGATGAACCCTCACCATAATTATGATCGCCCACAACAATGGTTTTTATGCCTTCGGCTTTATATGCTCTTTGAGTATCCGGTACTGCACCGTATTCCCCGGTCAATTGATTTTTCACAAAATTTGTCTTCATGTTGAATGCATTGACCGCGCCAATCAAAGTATTATTTGCGATGTTATCCAAGTGCCCTCGATATCTTAGCCAAGGTCCAGCCATGGATATATGGTCTGTAGTACATTTTCCAAAGGCTTTGATCAGCAACTTCATCCCTTTAAGACTTTCTGGTGATATTGGCACAAAGGGTTCCAGTAACTGCAATCGCTGTGAATCTGGAGAAACAACTACCTGAACGTGACTACCATCTTCCTCTGGCGCCATATACCCGGCATCTTCTACGGCAAAACCCTCAGGTGGAAGTTCATAACCTCTTGGCTCATCCAACATTACCTCTTCTCCATCTTCGTTGATGAGTTTATCTGTCATTGGATTAAAATCCAACCGGCCAGAGATGGCTATTGCAGTAACCAATTCTGGAGAACCTACGAATGCCAATGTGTTCGGATTTCCATCGGCACGTTTGGCAAAGTTTCTATTGAAGGAATGTACTATGGTATTTCTTGGTCCGTTTGCTGCCTTGTCACCATATCTGTCCCACATACCAATACAAGGTCCACACGCATTGGCAAACACCGTTGCCCCAATATTATTGAATGTTTTAATAAATCCATCACGCTCAATAGTAAAGCGTACTTGTTCTGAACCTGGAGTAATGGTAAACTTGGATTTTGTCTTTAAATTTTTATCAGCAACCTGTTTGGCCAGCGAAGCTGCTCTTGAAATATCTTCATACGAAGAGTTGGTGCAAGACCCTATCAATCCAACCTCAACATTTAATGGCCAATCATTTTCTTTGGCTGCTTCACTCATCTTGGAAATCGGCGTAGCCAAATCTGGAGTAAAAGGTCCATTTAAATGCGGTTCCAAAGTATCCAAATTAATTTCTATGACTTGATCAAAGTATTTTTCTGGATTGGCGTAAACTTCTGAATCAGCTGTTAGATGTTCTTTCACCTCCAAAGCTGCATCAGCCACATCTGCACGATCTGTAGCTCTTAGATATCTGTCCATGGACTCATCATAACCAAAAGTTGAAGTAGTCGCCCCTACTTCAGCCCCCATGTTACAAATGGTACCTTTTCCGGTACAGGACATAGCTATAGCTCCTTCTCCAAAATACTCGATAATGGCACCTGTTCCTCCTTTTACGGTAAGAATGTCCGCAACTTTTAGTATTACATCTTTGGGCGCAGTCCATCCAGATAACTTTCCAGTAAGTTTTACTCCTATCAATTTTGGGAATTTCAGCTCCCAAGCCATTCCTGCCATAACATCAACAGCATCTGCGCCTCCAACTCCAATGGCCACCATACCCAATCCACCTGCATTTACAGTATGAGAATCGGTGCCAATCATCATCCCCCCTGGAAACGCATAATTTTCCAAAACCACTTGATGGATAATTCCAGCACCTGGCTTCCAAAATCCTATACCGTATTTATTGGATACTGACTCCAAAAAGTCAAACACCTCATTACTAGTTTCGTTTGCTCTTTTCAAATCAGCTTCAGCACCAACTTTAGCTTGAATAAGGTGATCACAGTGAACAGTGGTCGGTACAGCTACCTTTGGTTTTCCTGCATGCATAAATTGTAATAGGGCCATTTGCGCAGTAGCATCTTGACAGGCAACTCTATCTGGATCAAAATCTACATAATCCTTTCCTCGTTGGTAAACAGTGCCAGGATTACCATCCCATAAATGGGAGTATAATATTTTTTCGGCCAAGGTCATGGGTTTGCCCAAAAGTTCTCGAGCTTTATCAACCCTTTCACCCATGCGGGAGTAAACTCCCTTTATCATATCAATATCGAATGCCATATGTTGTTGTTTTTCTTGTGCTATACAATTTACGAACAATTCAAAAAAACAACTTCATGGTTTTGCTAAATATCTCTTATAAGTTCATTTAAAATTCTTATTGAAAAACATTAACGCGCTATTTCAAATTTGAAAGTATAATCATAAAAAAAGCCCGAGTTGAAATCAACTTGGGCCTTTATATATCTTGAAAAATAATAAACCGATATTAGCTCACCAATTTTCGTGATGATGGCTTAAACTTTGTCAGTTCAATACCTTTTACTGCTGCTTGGTATTCTTCAATGGTAGGTGTTCTTCCCAAAATGGTAGACAATACCACCACTGGAGTAGATGATAACAATGACTCACCTTTCTTCTCATCCGAATCTCTTACAACACGACCTTGAAATAAACGTGTTGATGTTGCCATTACGGTATCCCCAGGTTCTGCCTTTTCTTGGTTCCCCATGCATAGGTTACATCCAGGGCGCTCTAAATACAACACATTGTCATATTTTTTGCGAGCTGCCGCTTTGGGTGCGCTATCATCAAATACAAATCCTGAATATTTTTGCAATACTTCCCAATCGCCTTCTTCTTTTAGCTCATCCACTATATTATACGTCGGAGGAGCAACTACCAATGGGGCTTTAAACTCGACTGTTCCTTGTTGTGCTTCTATGTTTTTCAACATGTGCGCCAAGATTTTCATATCCCCTTTGTGAATCATACAAGAACCTACGAAACCTAAATCCACTTTTTTAGTTCCTCCATAAGCAGATAATGGTTGAATATTATCATGCGTATAACGTTTAGAAACATCTTCGTTATTTACATCTGGATCGGCAATCATTGGCTCAACAATTTTATCCAAATCAATTACAACCTCTGCGTAATATTTTGCGTCTGCATCTGGCTTAAGTGCAGGTCTAGAACCTGACTTTAACTCCTCAATACGCTTGTTTGCTTTATCGACCAAACCTTGCAACACTTGTTTTTCATTATCCATGCCCTTATCAATCATGATTTGGATACGATCTCTAGAAATTTCCAAGGATTCAATCAAGGTTTCATCTTCGGAAATACAGATAGATGCTTTGGCTTTCATTTCTGCGGTCCAATCTGTAAACGTAAACGCTTGGTCCGATGTTAATGTTCCGATATGAACCTCGATGATTTTCCCTTGGAATACATTCTCACCCTCAAACTGCTCCAACATTTGTTGTTGCGTAGCATGTACCACATCACGGAAATCCATATAAGGAACCATTTCACCTTTAAAGGTTACTTTTACTGATTCTGGGATTGGCATAGTAGCCTCCCCTGTTGCTAAAGCCAATGCAACTGTACCTGAATCCGCACCGAAGGCAACTCCTTTTGCCATACGTGTATGCGAGTCTCCACCAATAATCACATCCCAATCATCAACAGCAATATCATTTAACACTTTATGGATTACATCCGTCATTGGATGATAAACGCCTTTGGGGTCACGACCTGTGATTAACCCAAAGTCGTTCATAAACTTCATTAATCGTGGAATATTCGCTTTTGATCTATCATCCCAAACCGAAGCTGTGTGGCATCCTGATTGGTAACCTGCATCTACGATTGGCGAGATTACCGTTGCTGCCATCATTTCCAACTCTTGAGAAGTCATTAAGCCTGTAGTGTCTTGAGAACCAACAATGTTTACTTCTACACGAACATTAGAACCTGTATGCAATGTTTTTCCTGGTGTTGTGCCTACGGCATTTTTATTGAAGATTTTTTCAACCGCAGTTAATCCTTGCCCTTCAATCGAAATTTCTTTAGAAGGTGCATAAACCTGTGGTGCTTCAATTCCCAATGCTTTTGCTGCAAAAGTTTGTAATTTCTTACCGAAAACCACCGCATAAGAACCTCCTGCTTTGATAAACTCCATTTTTTGCGGCGTTAAAGCAGTAGAAATATCTTTCAATTCTTGATCTCCGTTGTATAATTTTTTCTCTTTGGTATTAATAGTAAGAACCGTTCCTGTTTTCACAGAATATACTTCTTCCAATATTGGTTCTCCATCTGCATCAACCACTGTGTTTCCATCAGCATCTTTTTTCTTCACCCAGTTTTTCAAGTCGATACCTATACCACCTGTTACACCGACCGTGGTTAAGAAAATAGGTGCAATCCCATTTGTTCCTGCAATTACAGGTGCAATATTTATAAAAGGAACATAAGGACTTGAAGGAATTCCTGTCCATAAGGCTACATTGTTCACACCCGACATACGAGACGAACCAACACCCATGGTTCCTTTTTCGGCGATTAACATAATGCGTTTATCTGGGTGCTGCTCTTTCAATGCCAACACCTCTTGTTGCATCTCTTTGTTGTGCTCAAAGATAGATTGTCCGTGCAATTCTCTATCTGAACGAGAATGCGCATCGGCACCTGGCGATAATAAATCTGTTGAAATATCACCAACTCCAGCAATATAGGTAACTACTTCAATCTCTTCTTCAACTTCAGGCAGCTTTGTAAAAAACTCAGCCTGAGCATAGCTCTCTATAATTTCTTTAGCAATGGCACTACCCGCTTTCATTGCCGCTTCTAATCTTTCAGTATCTGCTTCGTATAGGAATACTTGCGTTTTTAAAACTTTCGCTGCTTCTGCTGCTATGGCTGCATCTTCACCTAAAGCTAAATCCAACAATACTTTTATAGACGGGCCACCTTTCATATGGGACAATTGCTCAAAAGCAAAAGTGGGAGTAATCTCTTCCACAACAGATTCTCCAAGAATAATCTCCTTTAAAAATGAAGCCTTTACTCCGGCTGCACTGGTGGTTCCAGGTAACGTATTGTATATAAAAAAATTGAGAGAATCCTTTCTGTGCTCATTATTCAAATCTTTGATTTGAGCAATAATTTCACTCAATAATTCAGCACCATCAATAGGTTTGGGATGAAGCCCTTGTTCTTTACGTTCTTCAATCTCCTTGATGTAATCTTTATAAATGCTCATAAGAAAGTATTAAATGTTACATTCAATTAAATCAAGCATCAGTGGATATAGTAACTGTAAGGTTACCAATATTGATAGGTCTCACTTTTGGTGAGCAAAAACCTCCATGATTCTATCATTATAGAATGCCATTTTGAAATATTTTTAACGATTTACGAATTCTAGCAAAATTAAGAAAACCAATAAGTCTTTTTTAGTCAATATTGTTACAAACTGAATTTGCAATGATTTTATTATAAAAGCTCGGTGATTAAGTCATCTTCAGATATGCCCTCTGCTTCTGCTTTATAATTTTTTAGAATTCTATGTCGAAGAATTCCCAGTGAAACTGATTTTACATCTTCAATATCTGGGGAAAACTTTCCGTGTATAGCAGCGTGTGCCTTAGCTCCCAAGACCAAGTTTTGCGAAGCTCTTGGACCAGCTCCCCAATCTACATACGTATTTACAAAATCAGAAGAGCCCTCCATTCCTGGGCGCGTGCTATTGACCAATCTTACTGCATAGTCAATAACATTATCTGGAACTGGTATTCTCCGAATCAAGTGTTGTACGTCTATAATTTCTTTGGCACTAAAGAGCGTTTGTAATTCCACTTCTTCATCCGATGTTGTGGACTTAACCACCTGAATCTCTTCAGCAATAGACGGATATTTCAACTCTATGGCAAACATAAAGCGATCCAACTGAGCTTCCGGCAATGGATAGGTTCCTTCTTGCTCTATAGGGTTTTGGGTTGCCAAGACAAAGTATGGTTTGTCCAGTTTGTACTGCTGTCCTGCAACAGTGACCGCCCTTTCTTGCATAGCTTCTAAAAGTGCAGCTTGGGTTTTTGGTGGGGTCCGGTTGATTTCATCCGCCAGAATAATATTGGCAAAAATAGGTCCCATGATGAACTTGAAATTTCGGTTTTGGTCCAAAACTTCACTTCCCAATATGTCACTGGGCATCAAATCCGGTGTGAACTGTATTCTTTTAAAATCCAATCCCAAAGTTTGGGCGATTGTGTTCACCATTAAGGTTTTTGCCAATCCGGGGACACCAATCAATAAAGAATGCCCCCCTGTATATATTGAGAGCAATATTTGTTCAATCACCTCTTCTTGGCCTACAATGACCTTGGCTATCTCCTTTTTTAAAGCTTGATGTTTTTGTACTAGATTTTCTACTGCTGTAACATCTGACATGTACCTATTCCTTTACCCAATTGTTTGCAAAATCGCAATCCCTATTATCGGTATTAACGTGAATATAGGTATCTTCAATATGTTCGTCCATCCAATCTTTAATAGCTTTGAACTGTTTTTCTCTCAGTGCCAGCTCTTGAATCTTAAGGTAGTCCTTGGCAAAATCAGCTTTGTGCTCATCATAACGATTGGAAATTCTCATGATTTTGAACTTAGGAGGCCCTCCACGAGGGTCGTCTTCACGTATAGGTCTGGAAATTTCTTCGTCCTTTAAGTCCCGTACCTGATTGTAAAGCGTAGGATCCATTTTGGTCAGTTCAAACCTAGAGCCATAATCGATGGGGTTCCTCATAAGACCTCCATCGTATTTGGTTTCTTTTTCATCAGAGAAATTCTGTGCTGCATCTGCAAATGTGTATTTCCCATCCAATACTTGTTGACGGATAGTATCCAACTCTTGCACAGCCTTATCTATGGCGCTCTGGGGTATTTCCGGAATCAACAAAATGTGTCGCAAGTCCAATTCCTGTCCTCTTATTTTTTCAATATAGATGATATGATATCCAAAAGTAGTTTCAAAAGGTTCTGAAATCTCCCCTTCTTGCAAACTGAATGCAACATCCTTAAATTCTTTTACGAATGGAGTTTCACGGGTCATGCTATAAAACCCACCTTTGGATTTGGAGCCCGGGTCTTGAGAATATAAAATAGCCTTAACGTTGAAGCTCGCATCATTTTCTTCTACATCTTGTTTGATTTGCTTCAAACGATCTATAGTCTTTTGTTTTTCTTCATCTGGCGCTACAGGTTGTTTTACAATTTGTGCTATTTCCAGCTCAGCTCCAAAAACTGGTCTTTCATCCTCAGGGATTTTACTGAAAAACTGACGTACTTCTTCTGGAGTCACCTCAATTTCCTCAACAATTTTACTTTGCATTTTTTCGGAAAGCATTCTAAGTTTATTGATTTCAAAAAGTTCGGTACGAAAGCTTTCTACATCTGGCTTTTTGTAGAACTTCAACACTTTTTCCATAGATCCTACTTGAGAAACCAATTGCTGAATTTGACGGTCGCTTTGAGCGTTCACTTGATCATCAGAAACCAACAGACTATCCTGTACGGCTTGGTGGGCATACAAGCGATCTTCCATTAATTTGCCCAACAAACTGCATCGGGTGATATCTTGTGTAGATGCTCCTTGACTCTTTAAGTCAATCAGCGTTTTTTCTATATCAGATTCCAAAATAACGTAATCTCCAATTACAGCGGCAATGCCATCCAATTTTATTCTTTTAGATGCACTGGTTGTGTCATTGGATACCATGACTTGGTCGGTATCTTGAGCATGTATTGCTCCCAAAATACCAAAAAGGGCTATTGTAAATAATTTTCTACTCATCTTTTCCATAAACCTCAAATTCGTTCTTCTTTATTGCTTCGTCAATAATTTCCCGTTCTAATCTTTTAACGTAATCCAATCTTCTTCTATTCAAGATCAATTGTCTTATATCTGGGGCTATATATTCAAAGGGTGCTGTGTCATTGATTTCAAGCACATCTGTCACCTGTCCCAAATATACCTCTAAGGAATCCTGTAATTCAAAAAATTGTGATTTTTTTAAGTACTGGTCTTCATTCGTCGGGTTCAAGGGAGGTATCTCCTCCATAACCCTGGAAGTACTCACCCAAATGGAATCATTAAAATGAATCTTTTTGAATTGTACTGCAATGGAATCCAAATATCTTTTATCAGAATCTTCCCAATTTTTCATTTTAGAGACCACTTCGTCCTTATCCAAAAACTGCAATGGAATTCCAACAAACCTCAATTGTACCAGTTTTTCATTTAACTTGAAATTTTCCTTTTGCTTTTCATAATAGTCCCTCAACTGATTGTTGGAAATTGCAGTGTCCTGGGCTTGTAACACCAATGCTTCAACATAGGCACGTGTATACAAATCCGACTTATAATCCGAAACCAATCGGTCAAATTCATGTAATTTTTCTTCAGGCAAGTTAATTTTGGACTTGGACAACAGTAATTGTTTACTGGCCCAATTGTTTACAAAATTGGTCACAAACAAAGTACTGTCTTCAGGAGACATATCATCTCTAATAAGGGACACAATATCTTCTTTATACAAAAATTCGTCACCTACCCTTGCCAATGGTTCTTTTTCAACTGTCCTCTTAAAAAGGGAGTCGCAAGATGTAAAAAAGGAAAGTGCAATGACGCACAGGAGCAAAAAACTGTTCTTTTGGAGCAAACACATTCCGCAAAAATAACAATTACTTAAAGCAGCGCAAGCAGGTTTTTGTTCTCATTAACAGATTTTTAATCATTGACTGAGAAGATTAATTCTTACATTAGTAAAAACCCAACTAAATGAAGTATACCACGCAAATAACCATTGACATTCCCCGCAATGAGTTTCTAAAAAAACTGGAAGACCCCGAAAACATGAAACATTGGCAACGAGGTCTTGTTAAATATGAGCAAATCTCAGGTGAGCCCGGCAAAGAAGGAGCTCAAATGAGTTTAAGTTATAAAATGGGAAAACGGGAGATGGATTTAGTGGAAACCATTATTAAAAACAACTTTCCTGAAGAGTTTCACGCCACGTATGATACCAAAGGTGTACACAATATCCAAAAAAACTATTTTAAAGAAGTGGATGGTAAGACCGTATGGACTTCAGAAAGTGAATTCCAGTTTTCCGGTTTCGGGATGAAACTTATGGCTTTTTTAATGCCCGGTGCCTTTAAAAAACAGTCCAAAAAATACGCTGAAGATTTTAAAGCATTTGCAGAAAAAGGAATATCTGTCCTCGACATTTGAAAGCCATGAGAAAGATTTTAGACCGGAAAATAAAATTGATTTGGGACTTTCGGGGCCCAACCGCAGCCCATATTGCCCAGCACTATAAAAAGCATTTGGAAGAATTTGTGGTCATCGAAGAGCTAAAATTTGACATATGCGGCGTTGAGCATTTTACCAACACCCATAGCATTGCTTATATAGTTGTTGCTGAATTTGAAATGAAGGAAGTCAAAGAAATCCTTAATCCTCATCGAGGAGAATATTATCAAGACGAACACTAAAACAGCCTTTCCTTACTTTGGGTCGATTTATCCTTTTTGTCATTATTTCATTGTGGATGGGCTCCTGTTCACAAAAGAATCTTGATAACCCTTTAGAAATGGTTCTGCAATCTGATCGCCCAAACATTAAAAAGGTGGTGGACAGTATCGGTCAGCACGAAATACAAATACGATACACACAAATAGATAGGAAAAATGACAGTGTATTTTTTAAGGATTTTGATTTTCAGGTTGATGAGCAGAAGTATTTCTATCCGGCCAGTACGGTAAAATTTCCTGCAGCAGTGGCCGCTCTTGAAAAACTGAATGGTATAGATTCCCTTTCCCTCCATTCTAGATTCTATATTGAAGGAGATTCTATTGAAACTACTTTTGCCCAGTGTATCTCAGAAATATTTGCAGTTTCAGATAATGCGGCAAATAACAGATTGATTGAATTTTTAGGGCAGGACAACCTCAACCAAAGAATGCAGAACAGAGGAGTAAATCCTATTAGAATAGCACATCGATTGTCAACGGCAGATGCAGATAATGTAACCACTACACCTCTAATTTTTTATCTCAATGATTCTACCACTGCACCTAGCGCCATTATAGTTAACTCCCCACCAAAACCATTAAAAATTAGTGGCGTGAATAAAGGCATAGGTTTTATTGCTGAAGATTCGCTGTTTTTGGAACCATTCGATTTTTCCTTAAAAAATCACTTTCCCATTCAAGCTCAGGATGCGCTGCTGAAACGTATTATTTTTCCTGAAGCGTTTCCGAAAGAACTTCAATTTGAGCTTAGCAAGGAACAACGTGATTTTCTATTGGAAACCATGAGTACCCTTCCCGGTAAACTTGGTTACGACCCTGAAGAATATTATGACAGTTATGTAAAGTTCTTCATGTATGGAGATAGCAAAGCCCCAATTCCCGACTACATCAAAATTTATAATAAAGTGGGGTACGCATACGGCACCCTAACGGATTGCGCCTATATCAAGGATACCAAAAATAATATTGATTTTATGGTCACTGCCACCATTTTGGTAAATAGTAATGGTATTTTCAATGACAATACCTATGATTACGATGAAGTAGGCATTCCCTTTCTTGCACAATTGGGTAAAGAATTATATCAATATGAGCTAAATCGAAAAAGATAAGTCAGCTCACTATTGATTATTCATCACAATCTTCAACCTATAAAACTTTCCTCCTTTTGTACACCCCAATTTTCATTGGCCAATAGAACTTGGTCAAAATCTACTCCTTCAATAGGTTTTAACAGCTCTTTTTCCAAGTCCCATTCAATTTTCCTGCCCAACTTCCAAGAAAGTCCAGCCATGTGGGCTGCAATTGCTTCTTCAAATCCTTCTTTGATACCACAGCTTACTTTGCCTCCGTTTTTAATAACACTCAACCATTCCCGCATATGTAAAAATGTAGAATCAACCCGTACACCATCAATATAGGTCCACATGAGCCCTTTGTCCGCAAAATACTGGGAAGTTGCCGAAGATATGGCATCTGGCACATTGGCAGCAGGATTGTATTGATAAATGGGAATATTGGGCCTCATTTTTTCAGCTTCCAACAAATCAGCATATTTGGTGGATGCACCATCAGGCCATACGGTTAATTTATTGCCCAATTCCATAGTAGCATCGTGCCCCATTAAAATTGTTGGTCTACCGAAGGCATTACCAAGATTGGCACTGTAACAAAATGTCATACCCTTTTCCTTGCCTTTAACCTGACTGCTTCCCGTACTGAAATTGGGAAACTCCATATTTACTTGAAGTACATCTGGTACATTTCTTCCGTCATTGTGTGTGTAAATACCACCTGAAGAACTAACAGACTCTGGTATCCCCATATTAAGAACGCAGTTTAAACGATCGTAATCATGGCTTAACAGATCCCCGGATAAACCAGAACCATAGGACCACCATTTACGCCATCTAAAAAAATGGTTCTTATTGAAAGAAACTTTGGGCGCAGAGCCTAAAAACTGTTCCCAATCTATGGTCTGAGGATTGGCCTTTTCATGAATATCATAATTCCATGCACCATTATCATCATTTCTGTTGGTATTGGTTTGAATTAGCGAAACATGGCCCAATGTGCCTTTTTCAACAATATCCTTTGCCGTACTGAAGCTAAGTGTTTGTCTGTGTTGGTGTCCAACAGCAAAAATCGCCTTGGATTTTTCCGCAGCTTCACGCAATCTATAGGTTTCTTCTACCGTGTGGGTCATAGGTTTTTCAACATACACATGAACATTGTTGTTCAAAGCTTCAATGGCCATGGGTGCATGCCAATGGTCTGGGGTAGCAATTACAACAGCTTCAACATCACCACTTTCAATCATTTCTGTGTAGGTAGTGTATCTTTTTAATTGGTTTTCAGGAGTTGAAAAAGATGCAATCGCCTTTTCGGCCCTAACATCAAACACATCGCATACGCCAACAAGCTTTACATTGAGTTTATCTTGCTTTAAAAAATCTTCCAAAGCCCTGTTATTAGGATCTTCTTCCGCTTCCAACCGCATTTCTTCTTTCCATTCTTCTGTTGCAAAACCCAAAGATCTGCAAAGCTGCTCGCCTCTAATACCAAAACCAATGATTCCTACCTTTACTGGTTCACCAGTGATTTCTGGAACTGTAGGTGGCAACGAAGGCCTAATGTTCAACTGCTCCAAAATTTCCAATCGTTCTTTTTTACTACTTGCGGCACTTGCTCCTCCAGCCCACCAAACGGCTCCAAGAATTGGGAGTCCTCCCAGACCTTTCAATAAATCTCTTCTAGTCCATTTCATGATTTTTCAATTTTGAGCGATTGTTGTTTTTTTAAATATCCAAGCCCGAAGAAGTGACCGGTTGGGTAGTTGTAAATCAAAACACAAGCTACCAATTCAATAAGGTTCTTGTTCACAAACCAATAATTCCCTTCTACATTGAGTTGCGCCAACCATGGAAATGATGGATGCGCAAAATAATATAGTGCCAAAAGTCCAATTCCAACTAATGCACCAATGCGTTCAAAAACACCCAAAATAAGAGTGATGCCTACCACTAAAAGGGCTACAATATTCAAAATATCAATCCATCCTATAATGGAGGGGTTTGTGAGTACCGAAAAAAAAGGTTTTAAGGGGCCTTGGGCCGAAGCCAAATAGCCAAAGGAAGTCCATTCTGGATTGTACATTTTGATTACACCTTCGTATAAGAAATGCCAACCGATAAAAATCCGCAACAAGGTAATGCTGATTTTCACCTTCCTGTCATCTGTTTTGTTGACCATGATAGAGAAGATTTTGATTTAAATTTAGCGAAATCAAAACTAAACTCTACTAGCAAAAGGAACTATGATATATATCAGAATAAAACTTAACCCTTTGTTTTCTAGATAGAAACAGGAACTCCGTACAAATCAAAATCTGTAGCTTCGGTGATTTTTAAATTTACGAAATCACCAACCTTCACATAATGTTTTGTGGCATCAATCAACACTTCATTGTCCACATCTGGGGAGTCATACTCTGTTCTTCCCACAAAGTGGTTGCCCTCTTTGCGATCTATAAGGCAACGGAAAGCCTTTCCTATTTTCTCTTGGTTGAGTTCCCAAGATATCTGGGACTGTATTTCCATAATCTCATTCGCCCGCTCTTGTTTTACTTCTTCGGGCACATCATCTTCAAGAGAATAGGCATGGGTGTTTTCCTCGTGACTGTATGTGAAACAACCCAAACGTTCAAATCGCATTGCTTTGACCCAATTTTTAAGCGTTTCAAAATCCTCCTCTGTCTCCCCTGGGTATCCTACAATTAAGGTAGTACGAATGGTCATATTAGGAACCATTTCCCTAAAATCCTGTAACAATCGAGTGGTTTTTGCTTGAGTAGTACCCCTTCTCATACTTTTTAGAATAGGGTCAGCAATATGCTGCAGAGGTATATCTATATAATTACAGATTTTTGACTCGTTACGCATTACTTCCAAAACATCCATGGGGAAGCCCGTTGGAAAAGCATAATGTAATCTTATCCATTCAATTCCTTCAACCTGAACAAGAGCTTTTAAGAGTTCTGCCAGGTTTCTTCTTTTATAGAGATCTAATCCATAATAGGTTAAATCTTGAGCAATCAAAATGAGTTCTTTTACGCCTTTTGCGGCCAACTTTTCTGATTCTAGAACCAATTCCTCTATAGGCTTACTTTTATGTTTACCACGCATCAACGGAATGGCACAAAAAGAACAGGGACGGTCGCACCCCTCAGCAATCTTGAGATAAGCATAGTTTTTTGGAGTGGTCGTTAAGCGTTCCCCCAATAATTCATGTTTGTAATCAGCCCCTAAAGCTTTTAACAAGTTGGGAAGGTCACTTGTCCCAAAATATTCATCCACATTTGGAATTTCTTTCTGCAAATCTGGTTTATATCGTTCACTGAGACATCCCGAAACAAAAACCTTATCTACTTCACCTGCCTCCTTTTTTTGAACATATTCCAAAATGGTGTTTACACTCTCCTCTTTGGCATTGGCTATAAATCCACAGGTATTGATGACCACAATATTGCCCTCTTCCTCATGAACCACCTCTTTTCCACTGGCTTTGAGTTGTCCCATCAACACTTCTGAGTCATACACATTTTTACTACAACCGAGTGTGACTACGTTGATTTTATTCTTTTTAATCGATTTTGTCCGCATAGTTTTGATAAATGGTCTGCAAAAGTACAAAAGTTAGTTCCACCTCAAATCTTTGGACTATTTTCTAAGGAAAATGCTAATTTCTGAGCAAAAAAGCTTTCCATTTTTCAATGTTTTTTTGGTTCATCCGAACAAACTCATCCTTTTCCAAATCTAAAGCTATTTGCAAGGATTTTTCAGCCGAAACTATAGCAGATTCATAATCGCCCAAAGCAGCCTCTACCAATGATTTCACCCTATGAAAATAATACGTGTCACCACCCAGTTTTAATGCAGTATTGAGGTAAGCCAAGGCCTTTTCATAATTTTCACCTTGTTCTTGTAGATAGCGAGCTGCTTCATAATAGGTTTGTGCAGTAGGGTTTTCAGTTAGTTGTTTTGCTATCTCAGTTTCCATTTGGGCATGGGTATCTACAACAAAAGGGATATTTACAAGAGTATTGGCCCATATCAATTGCATGTTGGTAGAATTATGGGTGATGGAATCAAAAGCAATTAGAAAATTCTCCTGATGATATGATATTTGTTGGGGAATGACTTTTATTCTAAATAAATCTTCTTTCGGGTTATACTTTTTTCGCCCATCTCCCCAATGTTTAGTATTGGTATGAAATGCCACTTGCCAATTTGAAGCCTCAGGAAATGCATATAACGCATAAGTTCCCTTGGGCAAAGTGTTTCCCATAACCTTCATGTCTGAACTAACTGTAATTTTGGTTGATTCATTGGCACCAACGCGCCAAATGCGACCATAAGGCACTAAATTCCCGAAAATTTCTCGCCCCCGTGCTGCTGGTCGGGAATATTCCACCGTCATTTTAGATAACCCAACCTCCTGTTCTACTTTTGAAAAAGGACTTGCTTTGGGATGGGCTATCTGAGCTTGAATTTGGGATGAAATCAAAAGCAGCACTACAAAAAATAAACGAAAAGACATTTTACTATTTTTTGGTCCCCAAAAGATACAAAACTACTCCGGGACCGGACTTTTCCCTCCCAATTTCCCAGTTGTAGGAATCGGAATTCTCCAGATTTTCCACTAAAGCTTCCATTTCTTTTACGGAATATGTTCTTAGTGAGGACACCACCCCGTCCCACAACACAAATAAGGGAACAATGGGAATGAGATAGGTAAAAATCAATCTTCCCCATTTAAAAGGCCTAATAAAAGGGGTAGTCAGCAATACACTGATAGGAGAAAATAACATGGCCACTATACTGGGAAGGCTTCGCTCCTGGGCTTCAAAAATCCCTATACCACAACCAGTATCTACTGCATTTTGCAAGATTTTTTGGGCATCCTGTGGTCTAAAATGATGTAGAGATAAAAACTGTGTCCTAAATCCTTTTAAATGGGTAGGAACTTGTCTGGCATCAACAGGGGATTCCTCAAATTCAAAGTTGTCTGCTTGCTGTTTGCTGAATTTAAAAGCCTCTAGATTAGGATAGTAATCCGTGAGAGTGATTTTTAGTTCTGGAATGGTCTTTCTCAATTCTGAATTCAACCACAACAATCCACCTCCCCCACCTGAAGCTAAATCCACAATATGGTTGGTTGCACTGGCTTGAAGTCCACTTTCAAGGATAGGCAATGCAGGTTTGTATAATTCGGTTTTATTAGAAAGAAACTGCAAGAAATCCGTACCATAGTCCCGAAGAAATTTTGGGAACCATTTTTGGTCTTCAAATTCGAACAGATGAATTCTACCCATTTTAATGAGAATCAAACTTTAAAAAAAGAATCCACAAACTCATATTTGTTAAACACCTGAAGGTCTTCAATACCTTCTCCTACTCCAATGTACTTCACTGGAATTTGAAATTGGTCAGAAATACCGATTACCACTCCTCCTTTTGCGGTACCATCCAACTTGGTCACGGCCAAACTGGTAACCTCGGTTGCTTTTGTAAATTGTTTGGCCTGTTCAAATGCATTTTGACCCGTAGAACCATCCAATACCAATAGCACATCATGTGGTGCATCAGGCACTACTTTTTGCATGACCCGTTTCACCTTGGAAAGTTCATTCATCAAATTGACTTTGTTATGCAGTCGCCCAGCAGTATCCACTAAAACAACATCGGCATTTTCTGCTACTGCAGAGTTCAACGTATCAAAAGCCACTGAAGCTGGGTCACTGCCCATTTTTTGTTTGATGATGGGAATGCCCACACGATCCGCCCAGACCTGTAATTGATCAATGGCAGCCGCTCTAAACGTATCAGCAGCACCTAAAACCACTTTTAGGCCTTGATTTTTAAATTGATATGCCAGTTTACCAATAGTTGTGGTCTTGCCTACTCCATTGACCCCAACCACCATGATAACATAAGGTTTTTTATCTGTAGGAATCACAAACTCCGTTTCTTCACCCACGTGGGTTTCAGAAAGAAGACCAGCAATTTCTTCACGCAGAATGGTATTGAGCTCTTCGGTGCCCATGTATTTGTCCCGGGAAACCCGCTCTTCAATTCTATCGATAATCTTTAGGGTAGTATCCACACCAACATCTGAAGAAACCAGCACTTCCTCCAAATTGTCCAAAACGTCGTCATCTACCTTGGACTTTCCGGCAACTGCCTTGCTTAACTTGCCCAAAAAACTGGATTTGGACTTTTCCAGCCCCTTGTCCAAGGTCTCTTTTTTGTCTTTTGAAAATATATTTTTGAATAAACTCATTGGATGTGCATCAATCGAAATTCAAAGATAGGAAAGTAAGGGGAGTTTTGTTAAACCAAATGTAGAGCTAAATTACACCTATAGAGTGAATAACCCATAAAATGTTGATGGGTTCGGTGAAAATAAACCAACAAAAAAGCCGCTCTAGAGCGGCTTGATATATTATTTCGTTAAAGTGCTTACTTCTTGTTCAACCACTCGTTGACCAATTCTGGAGCCATAACAGACTCTACAAAAGTATAAGCTCCAGTTTTAGGAGACTTTACCATTTTTATGGCCTTGGTCAATCTTTTGGATGATGATTGAAGTGTTGCTACTGTTTTCTTTGCCATGGCTAAATTATTATTACCTGAATCTTACTTTGTAAAATCCTAATTATTTAATTTCCTTGTGAATGGTCATACGCTTTAGAATAGGATTGAATTTTTTAATCTCCATTCTATCTGGCGTGTTCTTTTTGTTCTTTGTAGTAATGTACCTAGATGTACCTGGCATGCCAGAGTCTTTGTGCTCTGTGCACTCCAAAATTACTTGTATTCTATTTCCTTTCTTTGCCATTGTACCGTTCTTAACCTACTATTTTTTGGAATTGATTTCCTTTAAAACAGCTGAGATTCCTTTTTTATTGATGATTTTCAATCCTCTGGATGAAACGTTTAAGGTCACCCAACGATCCTCTTCAGGGATGTAGAACCTTTTCTTGGAAATGTTTACATCAAACCTTCTCTTGGTCTTATTGATGGAGAAGGAAACATTGTTCCCGAACATCACCTTTTTTCCTGTAACTTCACAAACTTTAGACATTTCCCTAACTTTTGAGTGATTTTATTGAGGCTGCAAATTTATAGCATTTTGACGGGACGGACAAAATTCTTTTTCAGAAATTTAAAATTTCTTTCAAGAGCAGTTCAAATGCTTTGTGTACGGACTTCTGAACAACACGTTCTCTATGCCTTCCCATACTAAATTCTTGGGCAAATGTATGTTGGGGAGTGCTAATTGCAATAAAAACTGTTCCAACATCTACATCAGAATCTCCTTTTGTTGGGCCAGCATTACCGGTAGTTGCAATAGCAAAATCTGTATCCAAGATGTTCTTGGCATTACGGGCCATGGCAACTGCCACTTCTTCACTTACTACTGAATATTTTTCAATTATATCCTCGGAAACACCCAAAAGCTTAATTTTTGTTTCCGTAGCATAACTTACCACACTACCCTTAAAATAATTGGAAGCTCCCGGAATAGCTGTCAATTGTTCTGCTATCCTACCTCCCGTAAAACTCTCTGCAGTAGCCAAGGTCATTTGTTTACGGGTAAGCAACTTCGCTATTTGGTTTTCTATGGACTCATCTTCCTCTTCCCCATAAATGATATCTCCAATTAAGGGATAGAGCTTTTTTGTCTGGGTTTCAATACCTGCAGTCAATGTTGTTTTATCATTGCCTTTGGCCGTAAGTCTTAATCTTACCTTTCCCAAGTTAGGCAGGTAGGCCAATTTTATGAAATGCGGTAAATTATCCTCCCAATCCTCAATTTTTTCAGCAATCGCACTCTCTCCCAGACCATAGGTCATAATTGTCTTATGCACAATATGCGGGCGGTCATATTCCTTAATTATTTGAGGTAAAACCGATGTGGTAATCAGGTTTTTCATTTCAAAAGGTACACCCGGCAGAGAAACAAAAGCAGTATTTCCCTTTTTCATCCATAATCCAGGCGCGGTACCAAAAGCATTAGGAAGTACCATTGCCTTGGAAGGAACCAATGCTTGCTGCCGATTCATGTCTGATATAGGTGTGGATATGTATTTCTTAAAAAGTTCCTCAATATGTTTTAAGACCGTATCATCTTGAACCAATTGGTCATTCATAAACTCACACAGGGTATGCTTGGTAATATCGTCTTTTGTAGGACCCAATCCCCCGGTAATAATTACCACTGATGAACGCTTACCTGCAGTTTCCAAGGCATCCAAAATATGGTCATGGTCATCTTGCACCGAGGTGATTTGATAGACCGAAACTCCAATTTTGTTCAATTCCTTGGCAATAAATGCTGAATTGGAATCTACAATCTGACCTATGAGAATCTCATCCCCAATGGTGATGATTTCTGCTTGCATTTATAAGTCGAAGTCTTTTTTGAGTTCTCCTATTACTTGGAGTACATCCTTTTTAAGTAGGGGGAATTTTTCCTCTATATCAGCAATGCTAGCATCATTCTTTCCCATAGTTTCAATCTCCAAGGCTATTGCCCTTGTCTGTTCCATTCCCAACAAATCTACATTGGGCTTGATCTTGTGCGCCAACTTGTACACATTTTCATAATCCCTATCATTGATGGCTTTTTCCAAACCTTCCAAATCTTCAGGGACTTCATCTAAAAAAACAGAAATAACAGAAAGCACAAAATCTTGATCTCCTTCCGCCATTTCGTTAATCTTGTCGAGGCTGTAAATCATTATTTCACATTAATTTCAAAAAGCTGCTCACCTTCGAGCATACCAGAAAGGTAATCATTTGGACTTACTTTACCAACACCTGAAGGGGTGCCAGTATAAAGAATATCTCCCTTTTTGAGCATAAAATAGGTAGAAACATGAGCAATTAACTGATCTATCTTCCACAACATCAAGGAGGTATTTCCCTCTTGTACTATTTCTCCATTTTTCACCAAAGAAAAGTTGATATTGTCAACACTTTCGTACAGGTGTTTTGGCATCCACTTACCTACCACTGCGGCACCATCAAAACCTTTGGCTTTTTCCCAAGGCAATCCTTTCTCTTTTAATTGGGATTGTAGGTCACGAGCGGTAAAATCTATCCCCAAGCCTATCTCATCATAATATTTATGGGCAAATTCCTTGGCAATGTGTTTCCCCACCTTTTTTATTTTGA
Source organism: Flagellimonas amphidinii (assembly GCF_013090115.1). Classification (GTDB taxonomy): domain Bacteria; phylum Bacteroidota; class Bacteroidia; order Flavobacteriales; family Flavobacteriaceae; genus Flagellimonas; species Flagellimonas amphidinii. Next base: position 29,175 of record NZ_JABFNN010000034.1, on the reverse strand, counting down.
CCAGAACCTCCACTTCATAATGGACATTGTTCGAAAACTCTGGAATGTAGAAATCCTGCTCCTTAGGAAGCACAGCGGAATCTGGTTTAATAAAAACTACTGGTTCTTTTGGTCGTTCATTATCTAGTTCATCGATATGGGCAGCATAGTTCCTGCCAATGCAAATCAACTTCATCGTTCACACTCTTAATTAATGTATTATTTCATTTTTGTATTGAGCTTGCTCAGTTTTATCTGGGTAAGAACCTTTTTGGTGTACAACGGAAAATCTGCATTCAAAATCCAGCCAAAGTAACCTGGTTCGTTCTCCAAAACCTCATCCACAGTTTTCCCTTTGTGTTTTCCAAAAGCAAAAATGGGCTGGTCATTTTCATCGACCCCGATAAACCCTGCAAAGTCCAAAGATTGCTTTCTTGTGGTAAATTCTGATAATTTCTTCACATTGTTCTCCAATTCCGGATACCTATCCAATTGCGACAAAAGCACTTCATATGTTGCAATAGTATCTGCCTCTGCACTATGTGCATCTTCCAATTTTTTATCACAATAGAATTTGTAAGCGGCTTCCAAGGTTCTTTTTTCCATTTTATGGAAAATCGTCTGAACATCCACGGATAACATTTTTTTCATATCGAAATCCACTTCGGCCCTCAACATTTCCTCTGCCAACAATGGAATGTCAAACCTATCAGAATTATATCCGGCCAAATCGCTATCCTTTATCATTTTATAGATTTCTTTGGATAGTTGTTTGAATGTTGGTTCGTTGGCTACCTTTTCATTGGAAATACCATGTACGGCAATAACTTCTGGCGGGATGGTCATTTCTGGGTTTACCAACCAAGTTTTGCTTTCCTTGTTTCCATTGGGATGGATTTTAAGAATGGAAATTTCGACAATTCTGTCTTTGGCCACATTGGTGCCAGTGGTTTCCAAATCAAAAAAGCATAGGGGCTTTGTAAGTTGTAACTGCATTTAAATTATTATTTGGATTTAGAAAATAGCCAAGGAATCAATTCTGGTTCTGCAAAAGCATTGTCCCAGCTATTGTGCCCCACTCCCTGGTATACTGAATATTTTACATTGATGTTTTCATTTTTCATGGCCTTTACCATTTGCGCCGAATACTTTTCTGGCACCACCTGATCTGCATCTCCGTGAAAAACCCACCAATCCAACTTTTTGAGTCTCTTACTTATTTTTGGATTGGCTCCTCCACATATTGGAAACGCCGCGGCAAACAGTTTGGGATTTCTTCTTACAATTTCGAATGTTCCCATCCCACCCATGGAGAGACCCCCCACATAGATTTTCTTCTTATTTAGCTTATACGTTTTTTTCAAATGTTTCAAAAGTCCCTCCACCAATACCAAATCTTCGGTTGGTTCTGCATCTTCATAATAAATGAACTTGCGGTTTGGAATTTCTCCTTCCACTTTAATTTTTGCCCAATAACTATTCTTAGCACACTGAGGAAAAACCACAATTGCAGGATATTTACTCCTTATCTCTTCCTTTAGGAACAAACTGGAACCATGCACCAATTGAGATTCATTATCATTACCTCTTTCCCCCGCTCCGTGCAAAACAAGAATTAAAGGATATTTTACAGATGGATCGTAGTCTTTGGGCAATAACATTCGATACGGCAGAGTGCCCCCATCCATTTCAAAAGTTAATTTTTGATACTGGGAAGAGTCTTGTGACCTACCGTACATAAAGCAAAAAAGTAATATAAATAGGTTGAATGAGGTAAAAAACTTCATGAATTGATGAATTGGTTTCAACCTCTAAATTAACAATAGTAAAAAGAATATAGGGGCTTTTTGGGGTTAGATTTCCCTATTTATGTCCCAAGCTTCAAGATAATCAGCCACTGCTTTCACAAACATGCCACCCAAGGCACCATTTACCACTCTATGATCATAGCTGTGGGAGAGAAACATTTTACTACGAATACCTATATATTCCCCTTGATCAGTTTCAATAACTGCAGGTATCTTTCTTATGGCACCCAAGGCCAAAATACCTACCTGAGGCTGATTGATGATAGGAGTTCCAAACACACTTCCAAAACTACCCACATTGGTCACTGTGTAGGTACCATCTTTTACCTCATCTGGTTTTAAAGCATTGTTTCGCGCCCTATTGGCCAAATCATTTACCGTCTTGGCCATACCCACCAAATTCAGCTGATCGGCATTTTTGATCACTGGAACTATTAAGTTACCATCTGGTAAAGCAGCTGCCATACCCAGATTAATACTTTTCTTTTTAATGACCTTGTCCCCGTCCAAAGAAATATTCATCATAGGGTATTTTTTAAGGGCCATCGCTATGGCTTCCATAAAGATTGGAGTGAAGGTAAATTTTTCACTTTCTCTTTCCTCAAAAGCTTTTTTAACCTTATTTCTCCAGTTTACCACATTGGTTACATCTACCTCAACAAAACTCTGTACATGTGCGGAAGTAGCAATACTGTCTGTCATATGCTGGGCAATAAGTTTACCCATACGCGTCAACGGGATTATTTCGTCGCCATCTACAACTGGAATTGGAGATGGAGTTGCCTTTGGTTTTTCCGTCACAGGTTGAGGGATATCCACTGCTGCGACTTGTTTTACTTCAGTTGAAGGTACAGGGCCATTACCATTGGTGCTCCGATTTTCTATAAATGCCTTGATATCGTTTTTGGTAACTCTACCTTCCTTTCCCGTACCTATAATGGCTTCCAATTCTTCCATGGAAACCCCTTCTTCTTTGGCAATATTCTTCACCAAGGGCGAATAAAATCGTTCTGAGCTTGAAAAGTTAGCTGCCGGAGATGCAACAGTTTCTTTAACAGCTGCCATTTGGGTCACCAATTCCTTTACCGGTTCTTCAACAATATCCTCTAGGATTTCAACAGTATCTGAACCATTAGCTGTAACCCCAGCACTACCCTCTGTTTGAATAACGGCAACCACTTCACCCACTTTTATCACATCATCAACATCAAATCTTTTTTCCAACAACACTCCTTCTACCTCACTGGGAACTTCTGAATCCACCTTATCCGTGGCAATCTCAAAAACTGCCTCATCCAACTCAATAGCATCCCCTACTTCCTTGAGCCAAGTAGTCAATGTTGCTTCTGCAACACTCTCTCCCATCTGCGGTAACTTCAATTCAAATTTTGACATATTCTTATCTAACGATGTAATATTGACTTATGTTTTGCAAAAATAATAAAGAAATAGACTGATTTTTAATTTTAATTCACAAATTAGTAATTTCTCAACTTGCTTTGATAGAGCTCTCAAAAGGTACCCGGTTCAAAATACTTCTTCCTAATGTTACCTCATCCGCATATTCCAATTCATCACCAACTGAAATACCCCTGGCAATGGTAGAAGTGGTAACTTCCAAATTTTCCAACTGTCGATAGATATAAAAATTGGTCGTATCTCCTTCCATAGTGGAACTGAGTGCAAATATCAATTCTTTTATCGAACCATCTTTCACCCGCTGTATTAAAGATGGGATGTTCAAATCTTGTGGCCCCACTCCCTCCATAGGAGAAATTTTTCCGCCCAACACATGATATAACCCATTGTACTGCGATGTGTTTTCAATGGCCATTACATCCCTTATATCTTCAACAACACAAACTAGGGATTCGTTACGTTTGGGATTTACACAAATTTCGCATAGCTCCGTATCAGAAATATTGTGGCACTTTTTACAGAAATTCACCTCTCCTTTTAACTTTACCAATGCATCAGTCAACAAATTGGTCCGCTCTTCTGGTTGTTTCAATAAATGAAGAACAAGACGCAAAGCTGTTCGCTTACCGATACCCGGTAGTTGCGACATTTCATTGACCGCATTTTCCAAAAGCTTTGATGAAAACTCCATAGTACAAAAGTATGTGGTAAAATTACGATTTTACAGTTACCTATTTACTTTTGTACATTGCAAATCAAATTCAACGTATGTCCTCCGCACAAATCCTTTTGTTAATAGGTGCCTATTTTGTGGTACTTATGATTATCTCCTATTTCACCGGAAAAAACGACTCCAACTCCGACTTTTTTAAGGCCAGTAAACAATCGCCTTGGTATTTGGTTGCCTTTGGCATGGTTGGAGCATCTCTTTCTGGAGTCACCTTCATATCTGTACCTGGCTGGGTCAACGATTCCCAATTCAGTTATATGCAGGTGGTTTTGGGGTATCTTTTTGGTTATTTTGTGGTGGCCTATGTGCTGTTGCCCTTGTACTATAAATACAATCTCACCTCAATTTATGAATATTTACTAGACCGTTTTGGCACCGTAAGTCATAAAACTGGAGCTTTTTTCTTCTTTATTTCTAGAGTTTTGGGCGCTGCATTTAGATTGTATCTTGTTGCCATTGTTTTGCAACAATTTGTCTTTGATGATTTGGGCGTTCGGTTTGAACTTACCGTTGTGATATCTATTCTGTTGATTTGGATCTATACCAATAAAGGTGGCATTAAAACTATTGTTTGGACTGATACTCTACAAACGCTTTTTATGATTTTAGCGGTTGTACTTTCCATCATTTTGATAAATAAGGAACTTGGATGGAGCTTTGGAGAGTTTCTGGCCTCTGAGGAGTTAAAAGCCTATGATAAATTTTTGTTTACGGATAGCCTGATGGATAGAAACCATTTCCTTAAATCTTTTATAGGAGGAATGTTCGTTACCATTTGTATGACAGGATTGGATCAAGATATGATGCAAAAGAACCTCACCTGTAAGTCATTGAAAGATGCACAAAAAAACATGGTTTCTTTTAGCGTTGTACTGGTCGGCGTCACCTTTTTGTTCATGTTGTTGGGCGCATTGCTTTATATTTTTGCAAGCAAAAATGGTATTACTGTCCCTTTGATGGACGGTAAACCCAAAACCGATCTTCTATTTCCTGAAATAGCTTTGAATAGTGGATTGGGCCTCACCTTGGCCATTACATTTATGTTGGGGTTAATTGCCGCGGCCTACAGTAGCGCAGATAGTGCATTGACATCATTGACCACTTCTTTCTGTGTGGACTTTTTAAGCATCGACAAAAAAAGTGATACTGAACAAAAAAAGGTAAGGAAACGTACCCATATTGTCATGAGTTTGGTATTGATCGTTGTCATCATTGCCTTCAAATATATCTTGAGCAGTAATGTAATTGACAGTCTTTTAACTGTTGCTGGTTACACCTACGGACCACTTTTAGGGCTTTTTGCTTTTGGCATTTTCACAAAGCATGAAATAAAAGATGCTTATGTGTGGGTTATCGCCTCAATTTCAGTCGTTATCATAGCAACCATAGCCAACATTCCATCTTCTTACCTAGGTGGGTATGTTATGGGATATGAACTACTACCTTTAAATGGTCTATTGACTTTTATTGGCTTATGGCTCATCAGAAAAAATGGTGAAGAAAAAGCTTAGTATTGACCCGTAGCCAATAAAACTAAAGTGCACGCTTCCTCTGCTTGAATACCATTATTTTTAAGTATGCTGTAAAACTCTGGGTTTTCAGTACCGGGGTTAAAAATGACCCTTCGTGGTTTCAGCTCTATTATTGTTTGATAGTATTCCTGTTGTATTTTTGGATTGAGATATAGCGTTATGGTATCAATATCTTTAAAACCATTCAAATCGTTTTGTATTTCAACCCCATCAACAACTCCTTCTTTATGACCAAAAGCTACGGTATCAATCTTATTTTCAACTAAGCGACGGACCGCCAAATTGCTATATTTGTAAGGTTTTACGGATACTCCGAAAACAAGTGTCTTAATCATATGTTAATTTAACTGTTAAATCGATTCAAAGATTGTAACTAATCCGAAAAAAACTCGTCTATTGTCCTATAGTTTTAATCATTGGTAAGACTGTATTTTTTTATAGTTAATGGTTAGTGTTTAGTATAGCTTATCAATGTAATAGCCCTAGCGGAAACGCTGGGGCTTCTTCTTTTTATTTTTCCCACTTTTTTGTCCATTTGTATACCGCTGCCTTACAAATACTTACCAATCATTTTGCTGTTAAAAAATGTTAAACTCATTTTTAGTTGTAACATTTCTGTAACTGAACAGTCTAGTAGACATCATCAATCAAATCAAAAAACGAACAAATCATGAAAAAGGTATTCTTACTTTTCACACTGCTTTTATGCAGTATTTTTTCCATTAATTTATCAGCCAACAATACAGATATCGTTTACGGATCTGTTTCTGGTAAAGTTGTGGACAACACCTTAAACCAGCCAGTGGCCTATGCCGCTATTGTTGTTAAATCCTCAGATGGTACCGAAACTGTTACAGGAAGTATCACTACTGATGATGGAAATTTTGAAATCAAAAAATTGGCAGAAGGGTCTTATATTCTCGAAGTTCAATTTATTGGATATAAAACCCATTCCCAAAAACTGGAAATCACTAAAAACAACAGAAATGTTAAAGTGGGCACCATTACATTGATGGAAGAAGCTGAAAATCTTGAGGAAGTTGAGCTGGTGGCGGAACGTACTACCATAGAACAGCGCGTTGACCGTAAAGTCATTAATGTAGGAAAGGATTTGACCACTGCAGGAGCCACAGCATCAGATATTATGAACAATATACCTTCTGTAAATGTTGATGCCCAGACTGGAGATATCAGTTTACGCGGTAACTCCAATGTAAGGGTCATGGTAGATGGAAAACTTTCAAATGTTCCAGTAGCACAATTGCTAAGACAGATTCCATCAACCTCAATCAAGTCCATTGAATTGATCACCAACCCTTCTGCCAAATATAATCCAGAGGGAATGAGCGGTATAATTAATATAGTGTTGCATAAAAATGCCAATATTGGGTTCAACGGTAACATCAACTTAGGACTTACCCAAGCAATTGAGGCCAAATTCAACAGCTCTATTGATCTGAACTATAGAAATGGCAAGTTCAACTTTTACGGAAACTATGGAAACAACATAGGTAAATATGTAAATGATGGAACCATATTCAGATTAGACGAAAATTCACTACAAGATTTTGACTTCTTCAACAATCATAAATCACATTTGTACAAGCTTGGGGTTGACTTCTACTTGAACGATAAAAACACCATTTCTTTCTTTACCAATCAAAATATTTTTGATGGAAAAGGTGAAGGTATTACAGAGGTAACCTATAATGAGGATTTGGCAAGAAACGTGACCCAATTTTTTAACGATGAGAGTGAAAACACCAGCGAACAATACAACTTTGATTATAAGTTAGATTTTGGTAAAGAAGGGCACAATATTGAATTAGAGGTAGATCATAACATCTTTGATAGTGGGCAAGATGCCAACTTTAGGTCTATTGGAACTACTTTGTTCCCAGATTATATGGATTTTGTAGATACAGAACGTACCCAGACCATCGCCAATCTGGATTATGTGAATCCTCTGGACAGCATTTCCAAATTGGAGCTTGGCTTGGAATCCAGAAACTTTGAGACCAATGTGGATTATTCGTCCACGGGACTTTCGTTCAATTCAAATGGAGATTTGATACCTACACCCAGTACTGATTTTGATTATAACATGGATATCTACTCAGCCTATGCTACTTTTAGTCAAAACCGGGGCAAATGGTCCTATCAAGTAGGGGCAAGAATTGAAAACGTAGAAGTTAAAGCGGATACCAACAGAATACGTTCTTTTACCGATAAGTACACAGAGATTTACCCATCCGCCTTTGTAACCTTCAGCCCAAATGAAAAAGACAAGATTCAGGTAAGTTATAGTAGAAGAGTAGATCGTCCCGGGTTGGATCAGGTGAATCCTATCAGGGAGTTTGCCACACCTTTGATTTCTTCTTTTGGAAACCCAAGTTTGGTGCCACAGTTCACCAATTCTTATGAAGCCAACTATACCAAACGCATTAAAAATGGAAGCATTACAGCTGGAGTTTTTTACCGTTCTATTTCAGATGAAATCAACAGGGCGGTTTATGTAGATCGATTGGATTTCAACAAACTGATCTTGACCTTTGACAATTTCGATGACACATCAGCCTATGGTTTTGAGGTTTCGACCAACTACAGACCTGCAAAATGGTGGAGCATTAATGGTAGTTTTGATTTGTTCTCGCAAACCCAAAGAGGTATTACGGAAAGCTTAAGTGGTGATAGCCCCAATCCTACTGAAAATGACATCATAATAGAAAATGTTGAAGTGGACAACACTGCTTGGAACCTACGCGTCAATAATAGTTTTACCGTGAACAAAAAATTGACATTACAAGCTTTCGGTTTCTACCGCGGTCAAAATAAAACAATACAGTTTACCGCCAAACCCATGTATTTTGTAAATCTTGGTGCCCGATACAACTTTGCACAAGGCAAAGGAACCGTTAGCTTCAATTACAATGATATTTTCAACACTATGCGTTTTGCCTTTGATGGAGAACGTCCTTATGCTCAAGAAGGCGGGTTCAATTGGGAAAGCAATAATGTTTATATAGGGATGTCCTATCGTTTTGGAAGTGGTAAAAATAGAGCCAAGCAACGAAAAAGAAGAGATAGCAACACCAAACAATCCGGTGGCGGTATCCTATAATAAAAAATTGGTATTCCTTGATTGAGTGTTGGTTGGTAAGTCTTTCAAGGTCTATCAATAAAAAGAACCCCGATTTCAAATGAAATCGGGGTTTTGTTTTTATTCCATATCAATTGGGTGACCATCCAGACTTACACGGTTCTTTTTGTCCCAATATTTCCTCAATCCGGTTTCACCTTGTTTTTCTGCCCAATTCACCAGTTCATTCCTGTGGTTCTTAAAATCCATAAGCGGCACTCCCATTCCGCATGAAATTTGTACCATTTCTACCTCAACATCCACCAATTGACGGCTACCAGCTATTTCAGGAAACAAATCAATATATTTTTTCCATAATTCACTTTTGTAGGGATACACTTTAGCTGTACCGTAAAGTCTTAAAATAATAGGGTCGCCTTCAAAAGCACAGAACATTATGGTTATTCGGTTTTTATGGGCCAAATGCACCGCTGTTTCGTTTCCACTTCCTGTAAGATTGAGCCAGATTACACGATTTTCATCTAACACCCTAAGCGAATCCAATCCTTTGGGAGAAAGATTTACAGAACCTTCTTCCATAGCAGTGGCTACAAAAAAGACCTGTTGCTTTTTGATAAAATTGATTAATGAAGGATTTAATCCTTTTAATTTACTGCCCATGCTACCATTTAATTATGGCACTACCCCAAGTAAATCCACTACCAAAGGCCGCAAGTACCACTAAATCTCCCTCTTTGATTTTTCCTGCTTGCCATGCTTCGGTCAAAGCAATGGGTATGGAAGCTGCTGTCGTATTTCCATAACTCATGATGTTATTAAATACCTGGTCATCGGAAAGACCAAATTTTTTCTGTATAAACTGCGAAATGCGAAGGTTGGCTTGATGCGGAATCAACATATCAATATCTTGAGGTCCCAAACCGTTGGTTTGAAGCCCTTCCATAATAACCTCGCTAAAGCGAACAACTGCATTTTTGAAGACAAATTGACCATTCATATAAGGAAAATAAGAGGTGTCCTCTGGGTCATTATCTTTAATGATATCATTGACCCATCTTTTCCCCATTCCTGGAGCAATCAAAGAAAGTTCTTCTGCATGTTGCCCTTCTGAATGCAAGTGGGTAGATAAAATTCCTTTTTCATTATTTTCTTCTCGGGAAAGCACTGCAGCACCAGCCCCATCTCCAAAAATTACCGAAACAGCCCTACCACGGGTAGTCATATCCAAGCCATGCGAATGCAGTTCTGACCCTATGACCAAAACATTTTTGTACATGCCACTTTTTACATACTGATCAGCAACAGAAACTCCATAAACAAAACCGGAACATTGATTTCTTATATCCAAAGCTCCAATAGTATCCAAGCCTAAATCTCGCTGTACCAAAACTCCAGGACCAGGAAAATAGTAATCGGGACTCAGCGTTGCGAAGATGATAAAATCGATATCATTTTTAGCAATACCGGCCGCTGCTATAGCTTTTTCGGCAGCTTTTACTCCCATGGAGGTAGTGGTATCGGTTCCTTTAATTACATGCCTTCTTTCTTTGATACCTGTTCGTTCCTGAATCCATTCATCATTGGTATCCATTATTTTTGACAAATCGTCGTTCGTTACCACATTTTCAGGTACATAATACCCTAATCCCGATATTCTTGAATTGTACATTATACTATGCTTAGATAAAAAATTATATAAAAAACTAGCCGTTAATTAACGGAAAAGTAAAAAATATATTCAAAGAAGTAGGAATATACCAAGAAAATTAACCCAAGTACTTTTCAAACTCATTCACCTTAACCTTAGCTTTTAAGTCGTGAAGCAAGTTGAAAAGTCCAAAAAAAGTACGGTTCATGTATAAAAAGTGTTTAGAACCACGGTTTCCATTCATTTTTCTAATCTGTGGATCTTTGGAATATCGCTCGCTTAAATCAGCAATTTTGTTCCAGAATACATCATCACCAAAATCAAACTCTTCTTTATGGAATGGTGAAGTGAACAAAGTTAGCATTTCTTTAAAAAGGGCTTTAAAGAATTTAAGCTCCAATTCAGAATCGGTTGGAGTCAAAATTTCAAGCTCATACATTTTTTGCTCGAATACCTCTTCATTATTGATACTTTCCTCTTTGGCCAACTCAAAATAGGGTTTATAGAATTCTTCTGGGATTTCCTTGATACAACCAAAGTCAATTGCAATCAAAGTTTCATTATCACTCACTAAAAAATTCCCAGGGTGCGGGTCAGCATGCACTTTTCTGAGGTGATGTATCTGAAACATATAGAAATTCCAAAGGGCTTGCCCCAACTTATTCCCCAATTCTGGTGAGAAATCTATTTTTGCAAACTCACTCAAGTGCATTCCCCTCATCCAATCCATGGTTAAAATCCGCTCACTGGAAAGATTTTTATAATAGTTGGGAAATTCAATATTTGGAATAATGGCACATGCTTTTGTGATTTCTTCACTTCTCTGAAGCTCTAAAACATAATTAGTTTCCTCTACCAACTTATTTTCAACCTCTTTAAAATATTTTTCTGAATCCTTACCCTTTAGGTTGAACATTTTAATGGCGATTGGTTTAACTATGGCCAAATCACTACTGATACTTTCGGCAACACCTGGATATTGAATTTTAACTGCCAGTTCATTGCCATCTTTCTTTGCCCGATGTACCTGACCGATACTGGCCGCATTAACAGAGTCCTTTTCAAATGCATCAAAAATATCCTCAGGATATTTGCCCAAATACTTTTTGAAAGTTTTTCTAACCAAAGGAGCAGAAAGCGGAGGAACAGAAAACTGCGAAAGTGAAAATTTTTCAACGTAAGCCTGTGGTAACAGATTCTTTTCCATGCTCAGCATCTGGGCAACCTTGAGCGCACTCCCTTTCAGGCTTTTTAACCCATCGTAAATATCCTCAGCATTATCTTGATCCAACTCATCTTTAGAAGTCCCTGGGTTGACCAATTTCTTACCATAATATTTCACATAGTTCCCTCCAATCTTAACCCCTGTCTTGACCAATTTCCCGGCTCTTTCAATTTTTCCTGTGGGAATACTATCCAATGTCTTCATAGGCTGTTATGCAAAACTTTCTTTATATAGAAATTTCCCAAAGTCTATGATTTTTTCCAAAGGTGTATTTTCAAAGACCTGAAAAATAGTAGTCACAGATTTTTCAATGGCAATGTCCGTTTTTTCAAAACCGGGAGAACTATCCCCCATCCAAAACTTTAAGAGAAATAAAAATTGAAACCATGCACCCTCAGAAAATATTTGCGGACTCTGTTTCAAAATTTTAAGGTTTTTGTCACTATTGCGTTCTTCAATAAGTTCTGAGGCAAACTTTTTAATGCTTTTCCTTAAATCTTTAAGTTGAGAATGTCTCTCCATAGCATTATGATGTTCCTTCAATGCAAACAATACATAACTTCTATTGAGTGTCAACGCCTCAAAAAATGTAAAAAAGAAGGTCAGCATCTTATCCTCATTGCTCATACTGTCATAATCAGGATTTTTCTGCATAACCGACAAAGTATTCGCAAAAAATTGGTTCCAAATAGATTTCTGAAGACCTTCAAGAGAACCAAAGAAGGCATAAAACTCCTCTTCACCTACTGAGTTTTCTTTACAAAATTTAAAAACAGATTTGGGAACAGTTTCATTCTCCAAAACATAGTTCATGTATAATTCGATAATTTTCTCTTGGGTGACCTTTGAAGTAGCTGACTTTGCCATAATGTTTACTGTTTCATCAAATTTACGGTACAAAAAACAATAAAAAGGTTAAGATTTCTTAAGATTTAAAAAGACAATGCACTTTCGGGCGAAAGTGCATTGTCAACAACCTAACCAATAAATAACAAAATTGATACTGAACTAAACTTGTTCATAGCAATTTTTCCTTTACACTACAAATATACAAATTTGTTTAATAAAAAATGTTATTGTTTAAACAAAAAGTGTTAAAATACATCCAAATCAACAAAAATTGTCTTCTGTGTCAGTTTGTCATACTTATAATGTCTGGTATTTTTTTTGTCATGTTCCAACAAAAGAAAACTAGAATAAAATGGCTACAGGTAAAATCAATGTTTCAGTAGAGAACATTTTTCCTCTAATTAAAAAATTCCTTTACAGCGACCATGAAATTTTCTTGAGAGAGCTAATTTCAAATGCTACGGACGCTACTTTAAAACTAAAGCATCTTACTTCCATAGGTGAAGCGAAAGTGGAATATGGAAATCCCATTATTGAGGTTAGAGTGGACAAGGACAATAAACGTATCCACATTATTGACCAAGGGATTGGGATGACAGAAGAAGAAGTTAAAAAATATATTAATGAAGTTGCCTTTTCTGGGGCCGAGGAATTCCTGGATAAATATAAAGATGCAGAAAAAGACTCAGGAATTATTGGCCATTTTGGGCTTGGATTCTATTCTGCATTCATGGTAGCAGAAAAGGTTGAGATCATTACCAAAAGTTTTAAGGAAGAGCCAGCTGTCCATTGGACTTGTGATGGCTCTCCAGAATTTACTTTGGAAGCTGCTACCAAAGAAGATAGGGGAACTGAGATCATCCTTCATGTTGCCGAAGATTCCACAGAGTTCTTGGAAGATGCCAAAATCAGGGAATTGCTTCAGAAGTATAATAAGTTTATGCCCATTCCCATTAAGTTTGGCACCAAAACGGAGACACTTCCAAAACCTGAAGGCGCAAAAGAAGAGGACCCCGCTCCTACCCAAGAGGTGGATGACATCATCAATAATCCAACTCCAGCTTGGACAAAACAACCAGCAGACCTAAAAGAAGAAGACTATAAAAACTTCTACAGGGAATTGTATCCCATGCAGTTTGAAGAGCCTTTGTTCAACATACATTTAAATGTAGATTATCCATTCAACTTGACCGGAATTCTTTATTTCCCCAAGCTGACCAACGACCTTAACATTCAAAAGGATAAAATCCAATTGTACCAAAATCAGGTATTTGTCACCGATAATGTTGAAGGGATTGTTCCTGAATTTTTGACCATGTTAAGAGGGGTCATTGATTCTCCAGACATTCCATTGAATGTATCCAGATCATATTTGCAAGCGGATGGTGCCGTAAAGAAAATTTCATCCTACATTACCAGAAAGGTTGCGGACAAACTGAATTCTCTTTTCAAAAACAATCGGGAGGATTTTGAACAAAAGTGGAACGACATTAAAGTAGTTATTGAATACGGTATGCTTTCCGAAGATAAATTCTTTGAAAAAGCAGAGAAATTTGCACTTTACCCCACTGTAGATGGTGAATTCTTCACTTTTGAAGAATTGGAAGCCAAGATTAAAGATACCCAAACCGATAAGGATGAAAAATTGGTGGTGTTGTATACTTCGGACAAAGAAGCACAACACAGTTATATTGAAGCGGCAAAAACCAAAGGTTATGAAGTATTGCTGATGGATTCCCCCATTATATCGCATTTGATGCAAAAATTGGAGACTTCCAAAGAGAAAATTTCTTTTGCCCGTGTGGATGCGGATCATTTGGACAATCTTATCAAAAAAGAAGACACCACAATTTCCAAACTATCCGATGAAGAAAAGGAAAAGTTAAAAGAAGAAATTGAAGGAGTCATCAGCGAAAAAGGGTACACCGTTCAAGTTGAAGCAATGGATAGCCAGACTTCTCCATTCATTATCACAGAACCTGAGTTTATGCGTCGTATGAAGGAAATGCAGCAGACCGGAGGTGGCGGTATGTTCGGTATGGGAAATATGCCAGAGATGTACAACCTCGTAGTGAACACCAACCACGAGTTGGTCAGTGAAATATTAAATACCAAAACTGCTAAAAAACGTGAACGCTTGATCAATCAATCCTTGGATTTGGCACGATTGTCCAAAGGACTATTGAAAGGTGAGGAACTCACTAAGTTCATAGCCAGAAGCTATGATATGATTAAATAAGTAAAATACTTTCTTTGAATTAAAAGACAGACCATTTGGGTCTGTCTTTTTGTTTCAGCCAAAAATCTATCCAAGCACATCAATTGAAAAAAGAACCAAAAAATAGCATTTAAAAGTGTTATATCTAGCTATGGTTTTTTAATTTGTGGCATGGAAGTTATCTCTACCAATATTGCCATCCCCAAAAATGTACAGTGGAATGGCAAAAACATAATTACCGGAATTTTTAAATATCCAGTTCCCGAACCTATTGTTTTGGAATCAGAGAGCGTGGCTAAAGACACCATAGCTGACCGAAAGGTACATGGGGGAATTTATAAAGCATGCTATTTGTTTTCCTCAAATTATTATCCGTATTGGAAAGAAAAATATCCTGACCTGGATTGGAATTGGGGTATGTTTGGTGAAAATCTGACTATAAAAAACCTTGATGAGTCCAAATTAAGGATTGGCAATATCTACAGACTGGGCACTTCCCTAGTACAAATTAGTCAGCCAAGAGAACCCTGTTTTAAACTGGGAATAAGATTTGGAACCCAAGACATCCTAAAGGAATTCATAGACCATGGCTACCCAGGAACTTATGTTAAGGTACTGGAAATTGGAGAAGTGAAAACTGGTGATAGAATGGTTTTGGTTGAAGAATCTGAAAATTCACTGACCACTAGACAGTTTTATCAATTACTCTATACAAAGACCAAAGATATTTCTGTAATTCAACTGGCCATTGAGAATGAAGCCTTACCAGAGTACAAAAGGGAAAGACTCAAAAAGTATTTATAAAAGAAAAGGCCCATCCTAAGATGAGCCCCTTGCACTGAAAAATTAACTAAACAAACTATTGTACTGATACAGTCTCCTTGTAAGTGCCAGAATTGTCAATTACAACTACTGTATACTGATCTTCGTAAGCTTTTTCAAAATTGAATGCCTTCTCCACAACAACCTTTCCATCAACTGCTTCTTTGTAAACCAATCTTCCCTCGCTATCATATACTTTAAGGGTAACGGTTTCTTGAGTAAGGTTCAATAGATTCAAGAAAAGTTTATCTCCTTTCTTTACAAATACTGGATCTAGTTCAACCTTGATCAATTTCTTTTCTACCTCGCTTTTTGCAGGTCCATTTGCAACACCTACTGAAACTGACAATAGTAACGCTGCTACTGTAACATAATTCAAAACTGTTTTCATAACTACCGTTTTTTTAAGATTACAGGACAAAAGTATGGTGGAATAACACACAGAAACACCACCATTTTTTCCAGTTTCTATGCAATTTTAACCAAACAGGTATGTTAAGAGTATATTAAGGTTAAAATAGAATATATTTTGGTTAATTTTGCATATATGGAGGGGTTAAACCCTTGATAACTTTGTACCACCAAATTAAAATTGAATCTTATGACCCTAAAACCTGCTTTTGAGGCGATAGCGCCCAGTTTTGGTCACTCATTTACTTATCAGAAGTTTAGTGAAAGTAATGAGAACAAGAACAATGGCTGGCATTACCACCCAGAATTGGAGTTGGTATATGTTAATGGAGGTTCTGGAAAAAGACAGATAGGCAGTCATGTATCTTATTATAGGAATGGGGACCTTATGCTTATAGGTTCTAATTTACCACATTGTGGTTTTACGGATAAGCTTACAGGAAACAAGAGTGAGACACTTATTCAGATGAAGGCTGATTTTTTGGGAAGTGACTTTTTCAGCATTCCTGAAATGAAAAATATTCAAAAACTCTTTGAAGTGGCCAAAGGGGGAATTGCCTTTTCTGGAAAGACCAAAATGAAAGTAGGCGAGAAAATGGAAATTCTTGAATATCAAACCGATTTTCAACGTTTACTCTCCATCCTTAATATATTGAACCTGCTTGCAACTTCTGATGAGCTAAAAGTTTTAAATGGAGAAGGCTTTTCCATTGAAACGGAAGTAAAAGATAACGACCGTATCAATATTGTATTCAACCATGTCAAGGCCAACTTTAAAGAAGACATTAGTTTAGACCAAATTGCAGATATGGTAAGTATGACCGTTCCGTCTTTCTGTAGGTATTTCAAAAAAATTACCAATAAGACCTTTACTCAGTTTGTAAATGAGTACCGCCTTGTGCATGCTTCCAAACTTTTGGCAGAACAGCCAATTAGTATTACACAGGTATGCTATGACAGTGGTTTCAATAACTTTTCGCATTTTAATAAATCATTTAAAGCTTTTACAGGTCAAAATCCATCAGAATATAGGAATCAGCTAAAGACCGTTTTGAAATAAATGGGGCTGTTTTCTGAAAAACTAGTCCTAGATTTTCCTGACAGCAACATTATATATTACCCAAACTTTTTTTCCACGGAAAAAGCTGGTGTTCTTTTTGATATATTGAAACGCACCATTCCTTGGCAACAAGACTCCATAACCTTATTTGGAAAAACCCACTTGCAACCTAGGTTGACCGCGCTATATGGAAACAATGAAAAAAGCTATTCCTATTCCAACATTACCATGCATCCCAAAGAATTTACGGTAGAGTTGCTTCAAATAAAGGCTGCCATTGAAAAACAAGCCAATGTAGCTTTTACCACTTGTCTCCTAAACTACTATAGATCAGGGAAAGATAGTAATGGATGGCATTCAGATGATGAAAAGGAACTGGGTAAGAATCCTGTCATTGCTTCGGTCAGTTTTGGTGCAGAACGTTTTTTTCATTTGCGGCACAAAAACGACAAGACACAAAAACACAAACTTCTATTGGAACATGGCAGTCTTTTGATCATGCAAGGGCCAACCCAGCATTTTTGGCAGCATCAGATAGCAAAAACGGCCAAACCCATTGGTGAGCGCATTAACCTCACTTTTCGAGTTATCAAGTAAACCCTAGGCAAAAAGGTCGTTCAACACCTTTGCAAGTCGTAATCCACCCTTTTGCAATTGGGAAAACAGCACATTATTATATTTATAGGCATATTGATAGCCCAATTTCTCACCTACTTTTACCGAGTCATAAAGCTCTCCACATATTACATGTGATTCATCAACCCAATCATAAATGGTTCCTTGTTGGATTTCCTTTCGTTCTTTTCTTGAAATTTGGTCAAGTTCAGTGCCCAATTCAGTATAGGTCATCCCATAAGATTCAATAAGGTTTTTATCCCAGACCCTATGCAAATTGCTTCCTTCACCAAACCACTGTACCTGAATATCATTACCTCCTTTGTCCTCTGCCCTACTGGCATGCATGGGCTGATGCAGATCTCCAATCAAATGAACAAGCATTTTTAAATAAAAAACTCGGTCTTGTCTGCTATTGTTCTTGTTTTTGACTTTGTCAATGCAGGTTTCTATGGCTACAATAATATCTCCGTATTTACTTTTTTCGGAATCCGCGTAGTTCATCCCCAAAGGGTAGTTTACATAATGCCATGCCGAAAATTTAGAAAAGGAACGGTCAGCTTTGATTTCATCAGCGTATGTTGAAACAAATGCCAAACTATGGCCATCCAATAAATCATTTAATGCCCTCTTAGCTTTTCCCGTCAAATGCTGTTGTGCTATATGTCCGGTAACACGATGTCCCGTTTGCCCCCAATAATTTCCGTAAGTCAAAAGCGGTAACAGTAACAGTAGAGTAACTATTTTCTTCATGATTGATGATTTTTCCAAAAGTAGAAAACTGGAAACAAACTCAATAAAAAATATGTGCTGAATATGATTTATAAGATATTTTATTTGAACAAACTAACCCCTGCAAAGTTTTGGGATTTTTTTAACGAAGCTTCGTCTTAAATTTGAGCGACTAATTCAAATAACCAATGCTCAAACTCCGTATTGTACTTGCTACAACGCTATTCCCTATTTTATTTTTTGCCCAGACTAAGTCATTTACTGTAAAATATATAGATCAGCCCATTCAGATAGATGGTGTTTTGGATGAATCTGTTTGGGAAATTGCCGAAAGTGCACATGACTTCCAACAATATTTCCCTTCCGATTCCACATTGGCGATTCAACAGACAGACATTAAAATGTTGTATGATGCCAACACACTATATATTGGGATAAAATTGAACACGGAAGGCACAGATTACGTAATACCCTCTCTTCAAAGAGATTATAGAGCCGGTGGTAACGATAACATTAGTTTGTTGTTTGACACTTTTAATGATGGAACCAATGCATTCCTCTTCGGAATGAACCCATATGGTGTCCGTAGAGAAGCACTAATTTCCAACGGGGGAATTGATTTGAGAGGTTTTACGACTTCTTGGGATGTAAAATGGCGCGGAGAATCCAAAATACACGAAGACCATTACATCTGTGAAATGGCCATTCCATTAACTTCCTTCAAATTTAAACAAGGAACCACCAAATGGCGCTTCAATAGCTATCGATTTGATATGCAAACCAATGAAACCAGCACTTGGATGGAAATCCCGCAAAACCAGTTCATTTTTGGTTTGGCCTTTATGGGCGATATGGTTTTTGAAAAACCTCTTGGAAAATCTAGAACTCCAATGGCAATTATCCCATATGTAAATGGTATAGTGGGAAAGGATTTTGAGAACAATGAAAACTTAAATGATTTCAGTTTTGGAGGAGATGCCAAGTTTTCCATTGGAAATGGCATGAATTTGGACGTTACCATAAACCCTGATTTCTCCAACGTGGAAGTAGATAATTTCGTTACCAATCTCACTCGTTTTGAAGTTTCCCTTCCAGAAAGACGCCAATTTTTTATTGACAATAGCGATCTCTTTGGCTCTTTCGGAAATGAAAGGGATTCCAATCCATTTTTTTCAAGAAGAATCGGCATAGCTGAAGATTTGGATGGTGAAACCATTGAAAACGGTATTATTGGCGGGGTTCGACTAAGTGGCAAACTAAATGAAAATTGGAGACTGGGGTTACTCAACATTCAAACTGAGGAAGATGAGGAAAATGAAATTCCGAGTAATAACAATACCGTTTTCGCCCTTCAAAAAAAGATGTTTTCGCGTTCCAATCTCAGTTTCATTTTCGTGAACAGGCAAACCTTTGGGGATTATGATTTTTTAGAGGATATGGACCGTTATAATCGTGTTCTGGGTCTAGATTATAATTTAGCCTCCTCAGATAATACTTGGACGGGCAAATTTTTCTATCACAAGTCCTTTGCGCATGAAATTGGAGACCGCAATGATGCCGGTGGTATTGACCTTAGATACAACTCGCGCTTTTTAAATCTAGGCCTTAGAAGCAATTTTGTAGGGAATGATTTTCGTTCTGATCTTGGTTTTGTAAGAAGGGAAGATATTGTAGCCGCCAGACCTTTTGTGGAACTCAACTTTTGGCCAAAAAAAGGTAACCTAAACTTTCATGGGTTTCGTTTTGGGCCAAATGCCATTTGGAGACCTACGCTAGATTATAAAAATACCGACTACGCCATTTTTACGAGCTGGAGCGCTCAATTTAAAACCCAAGAAGAATTCTCAGCCCGTATGTTCAACAGATTCACATACCTAACTGATTCGTTTGACCCAACTGATACGGATGGAGGCACGGAACTTCCTGCAAACCAAGGCTACTATTATACCGGTTTTGAGGTTGAATTTCAGAGTGACCGTCGCAAAACATTTTCATATACCCTTGAACCCGGGTATGGAGATTTTTATAATGGTACCCGATTTTCTTTTGAAGGTGATATGAGTCTACGTCTACAACCCAAAGTCTTTCTTTCACTTGGGTTGAACTATGATAGCATTAAACTTCCAGAACCTTATGAAAGTGCGGATATTTGGTTGGTCAGTCCAAGAATCAATTTAACTTTTAGCAAATCCATATTTTGGTCCACTTTGATTCAATATAGCAACCAAAGAGATAATTTGGGCTTTAATTCACGGTTACAATGGCGATTTGCGCCACTTTCAGACTTATTCTTGGTATATAATGACAACTACTTTGTCAACAGTTTTATGCCAAGAAACCGCTCTATCAACTTAAAGCTAACCTATTGGTTGAACATCTAATTTCATAAGGCAAGCCCATTTTTGATTTTGCTATATTTGGAACTTTAGCCATATAAATCTTATGAACCAACTACCCTTTACAGAGGATACCGTTATTTTTGGTCTTCTTTGTCTTTGCCTAGGCTTTGTATTTTATACCTCCGCGCTTCAATCAACATTTTGGAAAAAATTCTACACCATTGTGCCTACTGTGCTCATGTGTTATCTCCTGCCTGCTTTATTGGCAAGTTTTGGAGTAGTTGACGAATCTTCTTCTCAAACCTATTATGTTGCCAGCAGGTATCTTTTGCCAGCAGCACTTATTTTAATGACTTTGAGCATAGACCTTAAGGCAATCATAAATTTAGGGTCCAAAGCCTTGATCATGTTCTTGACCGGCACCGTAGGGATAATCATTGGCGGGCCTATTGCCATTTTGATTGTTTCCATCTTCTCACCTGAAACAGTGGGAGGAGCAGGTGTAGATGCAGTTTGGAGAGGTTTGGCCACCATAGCCGGAAGTTGGATTGGCGGAGGGGCCAACCAGGCCGCCATGCTGGAAGTTTTCCAATTCAATCAAGAAAAATATGGTGGAATGGTGTTAATCGATATCGTCGTGGCCAATATTTGGATGGCCATACTTTTATTGGGCATTGGCAAAACCAAAAAAATTGATGCATGGCTCCAAGCTGACACCTCATCTATTGAAGAGTTAAAGGAAAAAGTATCTACCCATACCAAAAAAATAGCTCGGGTAACCACACTTCCTGATTTTATCATGATGCTGTTCTTTGCTTTTGCCGGAGTTGGGATTGCCCATTTTTTAGGAAGCCACTTTGCAGAATTTTTAGAAAGTAATTTTGAAGCTATCCGCAACAAGGAAAAAATCCTTTCTTCTTTGGGTTCCAAATTCTTATGGATGGTAGTTTTTGCCACAGCCATTGGCATAGGTCTTTCTTTTACTAAAGCCAAAAACTACGAAGGGGCGGGCGCCAGTAAAATTGGGGGCATGTTCATTTATATTTTAGTAGCCACAATTGGTATGAAAATGGATTTGGGAAGGGTTATGGAAAATCCAGGGTTGATAGCCATAGGTCTTATTTGGATAACCATTCATGCTGGTTTGCTAATATTAGTGGCCAAACTCATTAAAGCCCCTTACTTCTTTCTTGCCGTGGGCAGTCAAGCCAATGTTGGGGGTGCTGCATCTGCACCTGTGGTAGCAGCAGAGTTTCATCCTTCATTGACTTCTGTCGGAATCCTTTTAGCTGTTTTTGGGTACGTAGTGGGAACTGCAGGTGCTTATATTTGTGCTCTTTTGATGGAAGTCGCTTCCAAAGTTTAACTATTCAGAAAGTTTACAGATATTTGTCTCGCAAATTTTTAACAATGAAGAGGATTTTATTTGTATTGTCAGTTGGATTGATGGTTTTCTCCTGCGAAAAGAATACCGAGAACACCATGACCGTATCTGGAAACATCAAAGGTTTAAAAAAAGGCACTTTGTTCTTGCAACAGTTCAAGGATTCTTCGTTGGTTTCCTTGGATTCACTTGAAATTAAAGGTGATGGTGCGTTCAGCTTTTCCAAAGAAGTATCAGAACCAGATGTTTTCTATCTCTATCTGGACAAAAAGGACAATAACGATATTAATGACAGAATTATTTTCTTTGGTGAACCTGGAGAAATAAACATCAATACTTACTGGAACACTTTTGATATGGATCCCAAAATCTCAGGATCGGTTTCTCATGAAAAGCTTGTGGAATTCAATAAAATGGTGTCCCAGTTCAATATCAAAGATCTACAATTGTCCCAAGAAGCTTTGCTTCCGAAATATCAAGAGGATTCCTTGGCGATGGATTCCATTCAAAAGAAAATGGATCAAAACATTTTAAACCGCTATCGTTATGCCATTAATTTTGGTTTGAACAACGGCGATTCTTACACAACACCATACCTTATGCTCAATGCTGCCAAAGAAGCCAATCCTAAATATTTGGATTCAGTCTACAAGGCATTGACCCCAGAAGTGGCGGCTTCAAAATACGGTGTGGCTCTAAAAGAACTCTTGGAAAAATAAGATTTATACAGACAACTTATTGAATTCTTCAACAAGTTCGGTCGCCTTTTCTTCCAATTGGTTTCTGATATCCTTGAAGTGAGTTTTGGGATTCTCCACTTCTTTTTGGTGTATTTTGTCCATGAGTTCATCAAAAACGGCAATGGCCTTATCTATGATAACGGTGCCTTCCTCTGATTCTTTTTTACCGGAACCGGCTTCCCAGATGTACACTGCTTCAATAATGTCTCCCAAAACAAAATTGACGTCCTTTTTTAAATCGCGAATACTTGGCATGCTAGTGTTTTTTCAAATTTACTATTAAATGGTCACTTCCAAAAGTTTAGCTCCCGCTGTATCTATTTTTATAATATTGCTGGAAGCTGGAATCAAAATAGTTTCCCCTTTACCGATAGTGGCAGTTCCAAAATCATTGGATATCTCCGCTTTACCGCCAACACACATATAAATGGTGAAGGAATCACGTTCAGTTACATCTTGGTCCATTCCCTCCGTCAACTCCATAAAATTAGTGTTGAAATAAGGACATTCCACCATAGTGTTCACCGCATCTGTATCATGGGAATACGCCACCTTGAAATCATCCTTTTGGGTATAGTCTATCGCATCCAAAGCTAATTCTGTATGCAATTCCCTAAGATTTCCATTTTTATCCCTCCTATTGAAATCAAACACTCTATAGGTGATATCCGAAGTTTGCTGAATCTCTGCCAAAAGCACTCCTGCACCAATGGCATGTATTTTTCCTGTATTGATGAAAAACGTATCCCCTTCTGTAACTTCTTCGTAGTTCAATAAATCCAATAGGGTATCATCTTCCAAACTTTGGGCATATTCTTTCTTATCCACATCCTTGTTGAAGCCAACAATCAATTTGGCCCCTGGGTCTGCATCCATAATGTACCACATTTCTGTTTTTCCAAAGGAATTATGCCTTTCCTTGGCCAATTCATCATTGGGATGCAATTGAATGGAAAGGTCTTGCTTGGCATCAATAAATTTGATGAGAATAGGAAAATCTTTTCCAAATCTCTCCACCACACTCTTACCGAGCAAGGCTTCTCCATATTTAGCAATAAGCTCTTGCAACGAATTTCCTTGCAAAGACCCATTGGCAACCTCAGAGATATCTCCATCCACTCCAGAAAGTTCCCAACTTTCACCGGTGATATCACTTTCAATGGGTTTATGCAATACGTCTTTAAGTTTTATTCCTCCCCAAAGACGTTCTTTGAGGATAGGTTTAAATTTTAAGGGGTAAATGTCCATTATGTATTATCCTGAATAAGTCACAAAATTACGTGGAGTTTCATATAAGGTAACCTCCAATTCCTTTTCGTTGGCGATATGCGGTCTAAGTTTGTTCCAAATTACAATGGCAATGTTCTCTGCCGTTGGATTCAAATCCTTGAATTCTGGAACTTCAATATTTAGATTTTTATGGTCCAAAGCATCTTCAACCTGAGCTTTAATCAATTCCTTGAGTACTTTAAGGTCCATAACAAAACCTGTCTCTTGATCAATTTCCCCGGTTACGCTTACAATCAATTCATAATTATGTCCGTGAAAATTGGGGTTGTTGCACTTTCCAAAAACAGTTTGGTTTTGATCATCGTCCCAATCTGGTCGATACAGTCGATGCGCAGCATTGAAACTGGCCTTTCTACTTACCTTTACCTTCATTGTTCTGATATTTTATAGGTAGATGGTCGTAGAACCGTTCAAAAATTATCTTGAACCATGCTGTATAATGATCGGGGTTACTGGCAATATCATTTTTGATATCTTCTGGGAACATCCATTTCCAGTTCTCCACTTCATCAGTATTGATATTAGGTGATTCATTATAGGTGCCAATCATTACATGATCCAATTCATGCTCTGTCAACCCATTATCAAAAGGTGCTTTGTAAATGAATGAAAACAACTCCGTGAGTTCAGTGGTAAAACCCATTTCTTCCAAAAGTCTACGTTTACCAGCTTCTACATTGCGCTCTCCATCTCTTTGATGGCTGCAACAGGTATTGGTCCATAACAATGGGGAATGATATTTATCCCTGGCTCTTTGTTGGAGCATGGTTTCTCCTTTATCATTCATGATAAAAACCGAAAAAGCCCTGTGGAGAACAGCTTTCTCATGGGCTTCCATTTTTGGCATTAATCCAATGGGTTCATCAGCTTCATTGACCAATATCACATTTTCCTCTTTCATGAGGTAAAAATATGATGTTTATGGGGAATTCTATTAAAAGAGATTTCTAAATTGTTCCTAAAAGAAACGAGGAGATTTCAAATTACCAATGTTTCGGATGAAATCATACCTAAAAATCACCTCAAAAGAGCCATCATTGAAGGTAGCGGCCCCTAAATCTGTAGTTTCACGGTCATAGGCTAGACCGATAAACATTTCATCTGACAGTCTAAACCCAACAAGGCCACTAAAAGCGGCATCCCAACGGTAAGCCAAACCACCAACAAATTTTTCATTGAACATGAAATTGGCTGAAACATCAACTTGTAAAGGCGCTCCTTGAACACCTTTGGTCAATAATGTTGGCTTAAACTTGAGAAATGGATTGATATCCCAAACATATCCTGTAATCAAATATAAATTGATCTGTTCTTTTGCTGTAGATATGGAAGATTCATCAAAATGAGTGGTTTCCAAAATTCGAGGAGCGGAAAGTCCTGCATAAAAACGTTCTGTATGATAATATACCCCGGCACCGATATTTGGAGAGAATTTGTTCTGTATGTCTTGTTGAGATTGTAACTGTGGATCTACTTCAAACTCATCCAATTCTGAGTATCTAATATCCAACATATGGGCACTGGCCTTTAGGCCAAAACTTAATTTTCCTTCAAAAGAAGTTTGGATGGTATAGGAGAAATCAACATCGAAATAGGTTTCTGAGGTAGGTCCAATTTTATCATTAACCACAGAAAGTCCCAAACCTACCCCTCTATACCCCATTGGAGTATGAATATTCAAGGTTTGTGTTTCAGGAGCTCCATCTAATCCCAACCATTGGTTGCGATATAGGGCCGCGATACTCAAATGTCCCCTAGAACCTGCATAAGC
Organism: Flagellimonas amphidinii; assembly: GCF_013090115.1. Lineage (GTDB taxonomy): Bacteria > Bacteroidota > Bacteroidia > Flavobacteriales > Flavobacteriaceae > Flagellimonas > Flagellimonas amphidinii. The sequence continues at coordinate 3,503 of NZ_JABFNN010000034.1, read as the reverse complement.
AGGGTTAACACTTACAGTATTGTACATATACTGGGTATATTGCGCATCTTGCTGGGCATGTATACCAATACTCATCCCCAATGCCACAAGGAAACCTAACCTTTTAACTATTTTCTTCAATTTTTTACGCTCCACAGTAACACTTGGTTTATCTATTAATGTATAGGTAACCGGACAGTTGTTTCATATTTCCATTCAGGTCTTCGTAATCTATTATATAGAAATACGTACCTACAGGGAGTTTATTGTCCTTGTCCACAGTTACCCTTCCTTCGGATGTGCCATCAAAGACATTTCCGGCAGTGTTGTATGCTCTGGTCACGTATACCTGCACACCCCACCTATTGTAAATCTTTACTGTGTTGTTTGGATAATTTTCAAGATTATTGATAGTCAGCACATCGTGCACTCCATCACCATTGGGCGTTATAACATTTATGACGTCAATTGGATCCACTTGGGATTCTCCAAGGTCGGAATCTAGATAATTTGGCATGCCATCTTCGTCTGAGTCATCGTTGGCATAATTTCCATCTTCATTCAAGTCCTCATCTATAGTTTCAATACCATCATCATCATCATCAGAATCCCTGAAATCTGGAATTCCATCTGAATCTGTATCCATTAAATCTGTATCTGGATTATCAAATTCATCATTTACATCTATATCGATCACTGTACCTCCTTCAAAAGCATCATCCAAACCATCATTATCTTTATCCGAACCAACAAACACAACGTCAGCAATTCCGTCTTGGTCTTGGTCATGGCCTTCAATAGCATCTGGCACATTGTCATCATCACTATCATCATCCACATAATCTGGAATACCATCACCTTCTGAATCCATAGGAATCAAACCAACATTACCTCCATTTTCGTAAGCGTCATCTAAGCCATTATCATTGGCATCTGTGCCTGTAGGAGCAATATAGCCTAGTGCTGGCTGAGCTTCAACATTATCGGGAATTCCATCATTATCGCTATCTATATCCAAATAGTCAGGAATTCCATCTGCATCCGTATCTGTTGGATCAGTTGATGGATCATCATCCAGATCTATATTTAAATCTTCAAATGCATCTACGATACCGTCATTGTCAGCGTCAAGATTTGTACTTGGCTCATTGGTTAGAATTGTAATTGTTGCCGTATCACAGTTTCCATTGGAATCACAAACTGTATAGTCAAAAGAGTCGGTTCCTATAAATCCTGGATTTGGAACATAGGTAATATCATCATCGGATGGATTATTGGCAGTTCCACCATCATTTAAAATAACTGTACCGTTTACTGGATCGGTTGCTGTTATGGTACCCAGCGTGGGAATATCATTGTCGTTACTTGCCCATGCTATATCGATGGACACATTCTCCTCAGTAGTTGTTGAATCGTCAAACGTATCCACTATTGGAAGCACATCTACAGTAACGGTTGCTGTGCTACAGGCTCCAAAAGCATTACATACGGTGTAATCAAAAGTATCGGTTCCGTTGAAATCAGCATCAGGAGTATAGGTCACAATATCATCTGATGGGTCATTTGCTGTTCCATTATCATCAATCGAAACTGAACCATTGGATGGGTCTGTGGTGGTTAAGGTACCATCTGTCGGCAAATCAGAATCATTGTCAAAAATCGGTACAATAACAAAATCATCTTCATCCACAGCCACTACATCATCAACCAAGTTTCCAGCTTGACTCATACAAACTACCGTAAAACGTGGAAGATCACTGGCATTCCCAGCTTTTGTAATTGTTGCCGTATATCGAACAACCGTAGTGGAACTGGTAACTGTAGGTTGGGTTTGGTCTCCACTTACCGCTGGATTCCAACTTACCGTAGCCCCAGAGGGAATACTTGCTGAAATGTCCAAAGTGACCTCATTATCTGGTGCGGTACAGTCTGTTAAAATAAAATAACCTGTTGCATTTGACCCACAAAGCGTACCATCGTAAGTTGCAAAGTAAACCCCGGGTTGAGTCGCCTCATAGAAAGAATTAGTCCCTAAAACATTTCCTAAATCTGAAGCTTCAAACCACTGGTAGTTACTTTCATCTCCACTATTTGGAGCTTGTAGCAAAAACTGGGCAGTTGCAAGATTTGATGCCAATAATAATATCAGCAATCCAAAAAATAAAGACTTATATGGGGTTCTTGGTTTCAAATCTTTTTCAGTCTTTATCATTCTATTTTACTACAAAAACTACATTTATTAATGAATTGTAATCTGCAGGTTGACCAATGATATCATAACTCATCAATCCATTATCGTCTATACTTATATTGGCAAAAACTGCTGGGTCAAAAAATGTAACATAATAATCCAATTCATTTGCGTTATAAACCGGAATGGCAGAAGGTGCCGAAGGGTTCTTTACCATACTTGCAGATGCATATTGATTGGTATATTCCGTATAGAGGTTTATTGAAAAAGTACCATTTACTGATGCATCAATGGCAATTGATGGAGGATAGAAGACTCTTCCTGCTTTTGATGTGATTGGAGCCATAGCTTGAATCACATCTTCCACAGTTGCTTCCGTTGTAGAATCTCCATCAACATCTACTGGAGTATCCGTATTTACTTCAGATGAAGTTTGGTCATCCGTAGAAGCTACCCATCCTGAGCTCGTATACATGTACACTTGCTGGTCATCAGTATTGAAAATGGAGGAACCTATATTTGGTGAAATAACACCGGTCATTTCAGCAGTGGTCAACTGAGGTAAACTTGGTATGGAAGTCCCTTCAATTTGTGCTTTTGCCGAAAAGGATACAATCAGTCCTATTATTAGAAGATATCTTTTCATCACTTCGTCTTTGCTTTAGTTTGGTTGTTTTTAGTTAGGTAGAGTTATCACGGTAAACATGAATTCCAAATCAATATCATCTTTCTGCGTAGCGCCATTATCACTATCTCCGATATTTACCTTAAATCCAGATGTTTGTTGATCATAATAGCTGATACCTGGGTCATCATAATCCGCTCCTGTATTTCCAGGACAATCTCCTCCACAATCCAATGTCACCAGCTGTATGATATAATTTGCGTTTCCGAGTGCTGAGGTAAATGTAATTTGATAATCACCTTCATTTATTCTTGAAACTGTGGCTTGATAAATAGCAGCAGCCGTTCCATCTCCATTGATTTTTCCGCTGGAATAAATTATTGGCATATTCAAGAATGCACCTCCATCGCTTCCCACAGAAATTTGGTTATTGGCATCTGTACTTACCACATTTGCAGTCTCTGGAGTCCCTCCATCCTCATCGGTATAACTTATTACACCTGTAGAAGTATTTTGTGAAAGACTTGTTACGGTCTCATTAATGTCTACGGATGCAATACCTGCTTCCGAAATTGTCGCAATCCTATTTCCACTGACAGTATTGGTTACACTTACATCATCATCTGCTACAGCAGCGAGCTCCGCATCGGTGGCGAAGGTACCGTCCAAATCCTGGCTCAGCGTACCGCCGGCATCCGTCACCGTGAT
>NZ_JABFNN010000033.1 GCF_013090115.1 Flagellimonas amphidinii | reverse complement strand
GGAGAAGTTTTGGTCGTTGTACCGTTGACCCCTGGTTCATGGAACAGTGTGGATCTGCCAATCGGAGATTTCACAGGGATGACCTGGGATAGCGTGATTCAAATGAAGTTTGATGGTCAGTTCAATGGAGATGGCAGTGCCAATACAGATCCATTTGATATCTATCTGGACAATATCTATTTCTATAGAAACTAAGAATGTCTTAATGTTTATCAATTAGGCTGGAGAAATTTTTCTTCAGCCTGTTCAACCTAATAAGAAGGAAAACTCTAATTCTTTCAAATTATAGTTAAGTCAACCATAGTAATGAATATGCAGGTTGTCATCAAAAAAGAAGTCAAAGAAGGTATTGAAAATAAGATGGAGCAGATTCGAATAGAAGACGATTATTTTTTCAAAATTTCCAATAGCGATCAATTAAGGCCTTTCTTTATGAGCATTGTAAGTGATTCCGATCACTGGATGTTCATAGGTAGTAATGGTGGTATTTCCACAGGAAGAAGGAATGCTGAATATTCACTTTTTCCCTATTATACTGATGATAAGATTATTGAATCCCAAGAAATTACAGGAAGTAAGACCATTTTTAGAGTTGATACTGAAAATGGAGTGCAACTTTGGGAGCCATTTTCCCAAAGAACAGATGACTTGTATGCATTAACGAGGAATCTATATAAGAGTGTACACGGCAATAAAGTACTGTTTGAGGAAATAAATCATGACTTAGGACTTTCTTTCAGTTATAAATGGAGTTCTAGTGATTTATATGGATTTGTTCGACAGTGTTCTCTTAACAATCATTCCGACCATACCATTAAAATTTCGGCTTTGGATGGAATCCAGAATATTTTGCCCTACGGAGTGGGTAGCGACCTCCAGAACAGACAGAGCAATTTGGTTGATGCTTACAAGCGAAGTGAGCTTGTTAAGGAGACAGGTTTAGGAATTTACGCTCTAAGCGCTATTATTGTGGATAAAGCGGAGCCCAGTGAAGCCCTCAAGGCTAACATTGTATGGTCAAAAGGGCTTGAAAACCCTAAATACTTACTATCCTCTCTACAACTTCCCAACTTCAGAAAAACAGGGGTAATTGAAACAGAATATGATATCAAGGCCGAAAAGGGAGCTTATTTCATAGCTACGGATTTTATAATACAGCAAGAAGAGCAAAAGAAATGGCTATTTGTAGCCAATGTCAATCAAAATCACTCCAATATAGTTGCTATTGCAGAGCAAATTCAGAAAGATGAGAGCATTTCTGAACAAATTATACAGGATATTGAAAAAGGAACGCAAAATTTAATACAACTGGTTGCTGCTTCAGATGGATTGCAAATGTCCCAGGATAGACTCCGAGACACTCGCCATTTTTCCAATACCCTGTTCAATATTATGAGAGGAGGCATCTTTGATGATAATTATTGGTTGGAAAAAGAGGATTTTATCGGTTATCTGAGAAAAGCCAACAAAAAGGTTTACAAAAGCTCAGGGGAGATGCTTCTGGAGCTTCCCGAAAAGTTCACCTTGAGAACACTAAGGATTATTATTGAAAACGCGGATGACAAAGATTTTATCAGGCTTTGTATGGAGTACATGCCGTTAAAATTCAGTAGAAGACACGGGGACCCAAGTAGGCCATGGAATCGGTTTTCCATCAACCTAAGGGATGAAAATGATGGTTCCAAAATTTTGGATTACGAAGGAAACTGGAGGGATATCTATCAAAACTGGGAGGCGTTGGCACATTCGTATCCAGAGTTTGTGGATAGTATGATTTTCAAGTTCTTAAATGCCAGCACATTTGATGGCTATAATCCCTATAGAATTACCAAAGATGGTTTTGACTGGGAAATTATTGAGCCGGATGATCCTTGGTCCTATATAGGATATTGGGGCGATCATCAGATTATTTATTTACTTAAATTTTTGGAATTTCTAGAAAACCGAAAGTCTGGAAAATTGGCAAACTATTTCAACCAAAATGCATTTGTTTACGCCAATGTTCCTTACCGTATCAAGAGTTATGGGGACATTCTTAAAAATCCAAAGGATACTATTGATTTTGATTTTAAGTCTGACACCCAAATTCGTGCCAAAAGAAATGAAATAGGTGCCGATGGCGCTTTATTAAATGATAGTGACGGCAATATCCATAGGGTCAATTTCATGGAAAAGATTTTGGCAACAGTTTTGTCAAAACTCTCAAATTTTATTCCAGAAGCAGGTATTTGGATGAATACACAAAGACCGGAATGGAACGATGCGAACAATGCACTTGTGGGGAATGGGGTTTCCATGGTAACCTTATATTACTTAAGACGATTCCTAAAGTTCTTTCAGGGAATTTTAAAAGAATCAGATTTTACCAAAATTGAAGTGTCTTCTGAATTATTCAAGTTCTTCAATGATATTTTAAGCGCTTTTGATCAATATGTCTCTGTACTCACAGGTAAGGTGGATAATACCACTCGTAAACAGATTATGGATGCTTTGGGACAATCAGGCAGTAATTATCGATTGCAAATTTATCAACATCTATTTTCTGGAAAAAAAGAATCAATTTCCAAGGATGCACTTGAACAATTGGTAACGGTCAGTCTTCAATTTTTGGAACATTCTATTAAATGCAACAAAAGGAAAGATGGGATGTATGATGCCTATAATCTCATGACGGTGGAAAATGACAAGGAAGTTTCCATTTCCCATTTAAGCGAAATGCTCGAAGGTCAAGTGGCAGTCCTCAGTTCTGGATATTTAAGTTCCAAAGAAGCTGTTGACGTTCTGGATGCTTTAAAAAGCAGTGATTTGTTCAGGGAGGATCAATACAGCTATTTATTGTATCCAGCGAAAGAATTACCGCTCTTTATGGAAAGGAATACAATTCCACATGAAGCTGTTGAAAACATTGAACTCTTTCAACAATTGTTGGCCGATGAAAACCTTCTGATCATAGAAAAAGATGTCAAAGGCGAAGTTCATTTCAATGGGAATTTTAAGAATGCAAAAGATGTGGAGCTCGTTTTAGATGCAATATCTGGAACAAAGTATGCAGAACTATTAGAGCAAGATAAAGCAAAAGTGCTTCAGGTCTTTGAAGATATTTTTGACCATAAATCATTTACAGGAAGATCAGGGACTTTTTATGGCTATGAAGGTTTGGGTTCCATCTACTGGCACATGGTATCCAAACTTTTATTGGCAGTTGAGGAATGTTGTTTGAAAGCTGTTGAGAATGGGGAAGATGACGAAATAGTTGGAAGGCTCTTGGAACATTTCTATGAAATTAATGAGGGAATTGGAGTGCACAAGTCTCCTTCACTGTATGGTGCATTTCCCACAGACCCTTACTCGCACACCCCTACAGGAAAAGGAGCTCAGCAACCGGGGATGACAGGTCAGGTGAAAGAAGATATTCTAAGCAGATTTGGAGAGCTGGGAGTTTTTGTGAAAGAAGGAAAACTACATTTTGCACCATGCCTTTTGCGCAGAGAAGAATTTTTAAAAATTCCCAAAGTCTTTGAGTATTTGGACACAAACTCCAGCCTAAGAAAAATAAAGTTGGAGAAAGACACACTTTCTTTCACTTATTGTCAAACACCTATTATCTACAGGATTTCAGAGAAGGAGGACATGGAGGTAATTCTCCAAGAGGGCTCCTCTATAGCTTTTGATGGTTTATGGTTGGATGAAGACACGAGCAAAAAAATATTTGAAAGAACTGGGGAAATCAGTTTGGTCAAAGTGAATATTACAGAAAAGAAATTAAGATGAGTACAAAAGAGAAACGGTATGAAATCAATTATTGCATTTACTGTTGTTGCAATGGTTATGGTCACTTGCATTTCATGTAAGGAGTCAGACAAGAAAGAGCGTACAAACCAATCCCAAATACAAAAACAAGTGACGGCTAAAGATATTTTAGGCAACCCCGAATATTTGGCAATTTCCTATGGAGGATATAGAGAGATTACCAGAGAAATACAACCAACCATTGAAGAATTGAAAGAAGATATGAAAATTCTTTCAGCTATGGGTATCAAAATAGTAAGAACCTACAACGTGCAATTAGAGCAAGCTCCAAATTTGCTCAAAGCTATACAAGAACTAAAAGAAGAAGACCCAAATTTTGAAATGTATGTAATGTTGGGGGCTTGGATAGATTGTAAAAATGCTTGGACAGGTATGGAACCGGATCATTTTACGGAAAGTGAAAAAAATGAAGGGGAAATAAAAAGGGCAGTCGCCTTGGCAAAGAAGTATCCTGAAATTGTGAAGATTCTCGCAGTTGGGAATGAAGCCATGGTTAAATGGGCAACAAGCTATTATGTACAGCCATGGGTGATTTTAAAATGGGTGAATCATCTTCAAAACCTCAAGGAAAATGGAGAATTGCCCCAAGACCTTTGGATTACCAGCTCAGATGATTTTGCCTCTTGGGGTGGGGGGGATTCAAGCTATCATACAGAAGATTTGGAAAAGTTGATAAAGGCTGTGGATTATATTTCCATGCACACTTATGCCTATCACAATACCCATTACAACCCAGAGTTTTGGTGGGTGCCAGAGGATGAGGAACAACTTTCTGATATGGAAAAAATAGAAGCGGCCATGCTTAGGGCAAAAACTTTTGCCATGTCGCAGTATGATGCTGTATCTAATTATATGAAAAGCCTTGGAGTGCATAAACCCATACACATTGGGGAAACAGGTTGGGCCACAATTTCAAATGGGCAATATGGCCCAAAGGGTTCCAAGGCAACCGATGAATTTAAAGAAGCCCTATATCACAAGCATATCAGGGAATGGACCAATGAGGAAGGAATATCCTGCTTTTATTTTGAGGCTTTCAATGAAAAATGGAAAGATGCTCAAAATAGTCAAGGTTCCGAGAACCATTTTGGACTGTTTACACTGGATGGAAGGGCAAAATATGCTTTATGGGATCTAGTGGATCAAGGAGTATTTGAAGGCCTTACCAGAAATGGAAACTCAATTACGAAAACATATAGTGGAGATAAAGAGACTTTGATGAAGGATGTTCAGATTCCACCCTCGAAAAAAGAACAGGAAGCTATTCATTAGCCATAGAACTAGAAGCCACCATTGATTTTGGTGATGCCGAGAAAATAACTAAACCAAAAATATAACTAAAAACCAAACGATATGTCACAATACAAAACAGCCGCAAAAGACAAGGTGCCGGTAAGGCAAAAAGCTGCCTTTGGTGCAGGTCATTTTGTACTTAATCTCTTACCAGGAGTATTAGGCGTTTATCTTCAGGTATTTATCCTAACAGCATTTGGAATGGACCCAGTTTGGGCAGGCCTTTTGGGGGGATTACCCAGAATATTCGATGCAATTACCGATCCCATAATGGGTTTCATATCAGACAATACCAAATCTCGTTGGGGTAGAAGGAGACCTTATATTTTTGGCGGAGCCATAATTAGTGGGATACTTTTCATTTTGATGTGGCAACTGGATGAAAATGCATCGCAAACGTTCAATTTTTGGTATGTAATGATTTTGCAAATTCTATTCCTAGTTGGGAATACCATGTTTGCAACGCCACTTGTTGGATTGGGGTATGAGATGACCTCAGATTATAATGAGAGAACCCGTCTAATGAGTTTGGCAAACTCCATGGGGCAAATAGCTTGGATGATCGTGCCTTGGTTATATGTCATCATCCCCGATGCAAATACTTTTGATAATCCTGCCCAGGGAGTCCGGACCATGGCAGTTATTGTTGGGGTGGTTTGTATTGCATTCGGAATCTTACCCGCGTTCTTTTGCAGGGGTATTGATTCAGCTCATATGGAAAATCGACAAGAAATCAATTTTAAAACACTTTCGGCCAACTTGAAGGATTTGGTCAAGGGAATAAAACAGGTATCTAAAAACAAACCTTTTATGAAACTCTGTGGAGCTACCTTTTTGGTATTTAATGGATTTCAATTGGTCGCTGCTTTTTCTGTCTTCATTATTGTGTTTTATATGAATCAGGGTAGCTGGGAACAGGCGGGTACATGGCCAGCCTGGTTTAATACACTAAATGCCATGATCACAGCGTTTTTAGTGATTCCTATTATTTCAAAAATGGCAACAAAGTGGGGGAAAAGAAAAGCTTTTTTAATTTCTACATTTTTGTCGATTATAGGCTATTCATTAAAATGGTGGGGCTTTGATATCCAACTTAATGATAGTTTCAACCAAACTGCTTTTGGACAAAGTTTGAACAGTGGAGTGGCCTCAATCTTTAATTTTCTTGATCCTTATTTGGAAAGTGTTGGGATGACATGGTTCAGTGTGGATGCTAGTAATGGAATCCCGTGGCTCATCTTTGTACCTATCCCATTATTTGCTTTTGGTATGGGAGGGTTGTTTACCCTAATGATGAGTATGACTGCAGATGTTTGCGACTTGGATGAGCTTGAGAATGGAATGCCAAGAAAAGAAGGGACTTTTGGAGCTATTTATTGGTGGATGGTAAAATTGGGCCAGGCTTTGGCAATTATATTGAGTGGTGTTATATTGAAGATTGTTGGATTTGACCAAAACATAAGCCAACAAGCCGCTGAAACCATGTCGCGACTTAGAATTGCTGATATTGTTGTGCCTGCCACTACCGCGGCAATGGCAATGATAGTAATGTGGAGATATAGTCTTAGTGAAAAGAGAGCCAAAGAAATTAAGGCCGAATTGGTGAGTCGTAGAGGAGAACTTTAGTTTAGGGGAATTAGTTTGAATAATACAATTATATCATGTCTTCAAGGAGAAAAGAAAAATTTTTGGCGCTAGCTGCCTTGGATTATCGAGGTAAGTCTTTGCATCAATTACAGACCATTGGCAAAGAGGTTTTGGAAAGTGGTATGCACGGATTGTGCTTTAGCCCTTATGAAGAAGGGCAAAGACCAGGAGACCAGATCTCGGAACAGCAAATTCGTCGAAGAATGGAAATCATAAAGCCTTATACCCGATGGATACGTTCATTCTCATGTACGGATGGCAATGAAATCATTCCTAAAATCGCAAAGGAATATGGTATCAAAACAATGGTAGGGGCCTGGTTGGGAGATGATCCAAAAATTAATGAAAGAGAAGTTGCGGGATTGATTACGTTGGCCAATGAAGGTTATGTAGATTTGGCCGCTGTAGGCAATGAGGTAATGTACAGGGGTGATTTGGCTGAGAATGAACTCTTGGATTTTATTTTTTTGGTAAAAGATTCCATTCCAGAAATTACTGTAGGTTATGTTGATGCCTATTATGAATTTGTGGAAAGACCTCGGATTACAGAAGCCTGTGATGTAATTCTTGCCAATTGCTATCCTTTTTGGGAAGGTTGTGATTTGGATTATTCACTACTCTATATGAAAGATATGTACCAAAGAGCCCTTAGAGCTGGTAATGGAAAAAAAGTGATTATTTCCGAAACGGGCTGGCCCAGTAAGGGGACAAATTTGGAAGGGGCCTTTCCATCCTACGAAAATTATCTTAAGTATTTCATCAATACCCAAAGATGGGCCAAAGAGGAGAATATTGAGATTTTTTATTTCTCTTCTTTTGATGAATCTTGGAAAGTAGGCGCAGAGGGGGATGTAGGAGCCTTTTGGGGGCTTTGGGACAAAGAGGAGAAGTTGAAATTTTGAAAAATCAACCAAATCTAGGTTCATCAAGCTTATCATTTTTCTAAGAATCGAATAAGCGTACTGTCTAATTTCATACATTGATCCAAAACACCCATTCGTTAAAAGATAGACCCCATTGATTAATTTAGGGAGTATCATGGGGAGATTCCATCCTATGTTTGTTCAAGAGAACGAAAAGCTTTTTAAAAATTAAAAGCAAACCTCCAAAAAATAGGATGGGGTAATTGTAGGGGTACTTTTAGTGTTCTTTATCCAAATCGTCTTATTCAAAAGAGGTTCCCGTTACGCCGAGGGGTTTTGAGGTTGAGCCCCTTGGTTGTAGCGGATTTTAAAAAAATGTTTCCACATGACTTGACCTACTTATCAGAAAAAAAGAGCTATTAAAGGCTCTTTTTTTTTATGCAAATACTAAACCTCAGGAAGTTTTCTGGTTCAGAATACCATTGTTTACATCTTGTGAAAAAAAGAGCAACTCAAGAACTTGGTTTTACATGTAAGTTTCAAGACAAAAAACCTACTTTTGTATAAGAACATATTGAGGAAGATTTTTGTTATGTCAGAACAAGTTGAAAGAATTAAAACATTGATTATCGGATCGGGTCCAGCAGGTTATACAGCTGCCATTTATGCAGCAAGAGCCGATTTGAAACCTATAATGTATACCGGTATGGAACCTGGAGGGCAGTTGACAACTACTACAGAGGTTGATAACTTTCCTGGATATCCTGAAGGGATTGATGGCCCTACTATGATGGTGCAATTGCAACAGCAGGCAGAGCGGTTTGGAACAGAAGTAAGAGTTGGAATGGTCACAGCGGTCGATTTCAGTAATGAAGTTGGCGGGATTCATAAAATCACGGTTGACGATTCCAAACATATTGAAGCTGAAACGGTTATTATTTCTACAGGGGCATCAGCAAAATATTTGAATATCCCTAGCGAGCAACGGTTAAGAGGAGGAGGTGTTTCTGCTTGTGCCGTTTGTGATGGATTTTTCTACAAAGGCCAAGAAGTAGCCATTGTAGGTGCTGGTGATACTGCTGCAGAAGAAGCTTCGTACTTAGCCAATATCTGCAAGAAAGTAACCATGTTGGTGCGTAAAGATTATATGCGTGCCTCTAAGGCTATGCAGCATCGTGTTAATAGCATTGAGAATATAGAGGTTCGTTACAATACCGAAGTGGATGAAGTTATAGGCGATCAAGTAGTTGAAGGTCTAAGAATGGTGAACAATCAGACTGGGGAGAAGGAAGAAATAGAGATTACAGGTCTTTTCATTGCCATTGGGCATAAACCCAATACAGATATCTTCAAAGGTCAGTTGGATATGGATGAAACTGGATACATTTTAACTGAGGGAAAATCCACTAAAACCAACAAACCAGGTGTTTTTGCAAGTGGTGATGTTCAAGATAAGGAGTATAGGCAAGCTGTAACTGCTGCAGGCACAGGATGTATGGCCGCATTGGACGCAGAACGTTATTTAGCCATGGTAGAAAGTCATGAGACAGCTGTTTCTTAGCTGTTTTTAAAAAGTAAATAATAAAAAAGTGGGCAATTTGCCCACTTTTTTATTATGGTTTGGATTTAGGTTTTATTATACAGGACACTTTATATATGGTCAAGGTTGATTTCATTTCAATATCACAAACTATTTTGTGATTTTTATGAATCGCTGTGGTTTAATTGATTCATAAAGCAAAGAAATTATAGTAAATTGTGTCGGAGTTGGGTAGCTCGTCCTACTCAATCTTCAAAAAAATGCTTCATCTTGAAGCATTTGGCTTATCCAAAAACTGAAAAATTTCTAAAGACAAACCAAGTGAAAAAAAACAAACGCTTTTTTAATGCCAACATAATAGGGGCATTATTTTTATCGACCCTTGTTGTGGGATGCAACCAAGAGCCAGAGGAAGAAGTTCCATGGCAATCGTTGTTTAATGGAAAGACCCTTGAGGGATGGACCATATTGAACGGTGATGCAGAGTACCTTATTGATGATGAAAGTATAGTAGGGATAACCAAACATGACACACCAAATACCTTTCTGACAACAGAAAAAACCTATGGGGATTTTATTTTGGAGCTGGATTATCTTGTTGATTCCACTATGAACTCTGGGATTCAAATCCGTAGCAATAGCATACCAGAATTTCTAAATGGGAGGGTACATGGTTACCAAGTAGAGATAGACCCATCGGAAAGAGCTTGGAGTGCAGGTATTTATGATGAGGCAAGAAGAGGCTGGTTGGTACCACTTGTGGGAAATGAAGAAGCCCAAAAAGCTTTTCATCAGCACCAATGGAACCATTACCGAATTGAGGCCATTGGGGACACCATCAAAACTTGGATCAATGATGTGGAAGCATCATACTTGATAGATGATGCAACTCCGGACGGTTTTATAGGGCTTCAGGTACATAGTATTGGAGAAGACCAAAAAGCAGGAACTGAAATTCGGTGGAAAAACATCCGAATCCTCACCGATAGCCTTCAGAAATACAGCAAGAAATCGACTTTGCAACCCGTTGTCACCAAAAACCATCTCACACACCATGAAAAAGAAGGTGGATGGGATTTGCTCTGGGACGGAGAATCCACAAAAGGGTGGCGTGGCGCTAAATTGGACCACTTTCCTACGGAAGGTTGGATTATCGAAAATGGAGAGCTCATAGTTTTGTCCACTGGTGGTGGGGAATCAGAAGCGGGCGGTGATATTGTTACGGAAAAACAATACAACAATTTTGAACTAAAGCTGGATTTTAAAATAACAGAGGGGGCCAATAGCGGCATAAAGTACTTTGTGGACACCGAAATGAACAAAGGAGCAGGATCTGCCATTGGTCCAGAATACCAAATACTGGATGACGCCCGTCATCCGGATGCAAAATTAGGTAATCATGAAGGCAGTAGAACATTGGCTTCATTATATGATCTCATTAGGGCGGATACCTTAAAATATGTAAAACCGATTGGTGAATGGAACTCTGCCCATCTTATTTCAAAAGACAATCATATCGAACATTGGTTGAATGGCATGAAGGTGTTGGAGTATGATCGAATGAGCAATGATTTCAAAAAACTAGTGTCCGAGAGCAAGTATAAGATCTGGCCGGATTTTGGCGAAGCGGAAAAAGGAAATATCCTGTTACAGGATCATGGCGATAGGGTAGCATTTAGAAATATTAAAATCAAGGAACTCTAAAGATTTTGTCATGAACAAAAGAAGGGATTTTATTAAAAAAACTGGCCTTGGGGCCACAGGATTGACCTTGGCGGGGATTATGCCCGCGCAGGGCTTTTCAAATATTTTAGGAGCCAATGACAGGCTGAGGGTAGCTGTTATAGGGGTTCGAAGTAGGGCAAAGGCCCATATCATAGCAATTCATCAAGATGCCAATGCGCAGATTGTTTACAATTGTGATGTTGATGATGTAATTATTGAAGAACACAATGTCTGGTGCCAAGCCAATATTGGTTATGTGCCCAAAGTTGAAAAAGACTTTAGAAAGGTGTTGGATGATAAGAGTGTGGATGCGGTTTTTATTGCAACCCCCGAACATTGGCATGCGCCCATGGCGATTATGGCACTACAGGCCGGAAAGCATGTATATGTGGAAAAGCCCTGCAGTCACAACCCTTATGAAAATGACCTTTTGGTGGCAGCGCAAAAGAAATATGGCAAAAAGGTTCAAATGGGGAACCAACAGCGTTCTGCCATAACATCCATTACGGCGATAAACGATATCCGGAATGGAATTATTGGGGAGCCCTATAAAGCAGAAGCGTACTATTCCAATAACAGGGGCTCCATTGGTAAAGGTTCTAAAATTGAAGTACCCAAGACCTTGGATTGGGAACTCTGGCAGGGACCTGCACCGAGAGAATCCTACAGGGATAATGTGCATCCGTACAATTGGCATTGGTTCCGCAATTGGGGTACAGGTGAAATCCATAACAATGGAACCCATGAAATTGATATCAGTAGGTGGGCATTGGGGGTCGACCTACCAGAAACGGTAACTTCATTTGGTGGAAAATATACTTATGATGATGATTGGGAGTTTGTGGACAACCAACAAGTGACCTACTCCTTTCCCGGAAATAAGTTCATCACATGGACAGGGCATAGCCGAGGCATCATGAAACCGGAACGGCCCGGAAGGGGAACTACCATTTACGGCAGCAAAGGAACCATTGAACTGAGCAGGAATTTTTATAAGCTCTATGATTTGGCAGGCAATCCAATTAAGCTGGAGTTTGAAAAATCATCCAGCGCAACTACCAATACACAGGGCATAGGCGGTTTGGATGTGGACCACGTGAAGAATTTTTTCAACGGAATACGAAAAGATGAATCACTACATGCCGATATCAAAGATGCCAGTATTTCCACAATGCTATGTCATTTAGGGAATTTTGCCCAAGATGCTGGACATACCCTTCAAATTGATGTTAAAACCGGAAAGATCCTCAATGATGGGGCAGCGATGAAGAACTGGAAAAGAGAATATGAAAAGGGTTGGGAGCCCAAGCTTTAAAAAATGAATAGAAGAGATTTTGTAGTAAAGAGCGGCACGGCTGCAATGGGAGTTTCAGCGCTAAGCGCTGGCATGTATGCGCCATTCACCACTAAAACAGTGAATGTTGGTGTAATTGGAACAGGAGATAGAGGAGGAGGACTTGCAGCCATTATGCGAGGAATTCAAGATTTGAATGTTACGGCATGTTGCGATGTACTTCCATTTAGATTGGAGGATGGAATTAAAAAGGCTGGGGGCAGTGCAAAGGGCTATTCTGATTATAGAAAATTATTGGATAACAATGCTATTGATGCCGTAATTGTTACCACCCCTTTTAGCACCCATGAACAGATTGCCCTAGATGCCCTTGACGCTGGAAAGCACGTTTATTGCGAAAAGACCATGGGAAAGGGTTATGAGGGAATCAAAAGAATGCTCCAAGGAGCTTCCAATTCAAAAAAAGTGTTCCAAACAGGACATCAATTTCATAGTTCCCGGTTGTATACCCATGTGGTCAAAATGATAAAGGAGGGTGAAATAGGTAGAGTGGTGGACATTGAATGCCAATGGAACCGGAATGGAGATTGGCGTAGACCAGTGCCCAAGTCAGAATATGAACGTGCCATCAACTGGAGAATGTACAGGGAGTTTTCAGGTGGTCTTTTGGCCGAGCTCTGTTCCCATCAATTGGATTTGACCAACTGGATTTTGGAGGCCACTCCATTGCGTGTTGTTGGTGAAGGGGGCATCGACTATTGGAAAGATGGTAGGGAAACCTATGACAATGTGCATATGATCTATACCTATCCCAATGGAGTTCGGGCCAAGTTTACTTGTCTTACAAGCAACTCGAAAGATGACTATCTGATTAAAATTCTTGGCGATAAGGGAACCATTACCATTGACTATACCAAGGCATGGTTCTATCCGGAGAAAAAACAGGAAACAAAAACTCTTGGTGAAGTGGATGGTGTTTCTGGAGCTACTTTGAAATGGGATCAAGATAAGGGATACCCAATTGAAGTAGAGCATTTAGACCCTAGTAAACAGGCCTTGTTGGACTTTAAAGATGCTATCGTTGATGGTAAATTGCCTATTTCCAACGCTGAAACTGGTGCTAAAGCCGCAGTTTGTGTTCAAATGGGACTGGATGCTTTATATGGCAAAAAAGCAGTGTCTTGGAAAGAGGGTATAGTATAGTGATACATCCAATAAAATAAAAGAGGGCACCCGTAGGGTGCCCTCTTTTCATGGAGTGCTAATTCAATTGACTTAATCTATTCTTTTGTAATTCTCTGAAAATGTTCTGTTGCCTTCTTCATCAAAACTTATTTGGCTATAGGTGTTACCGTTTAGTTGCAATTCAAACGTAAAGACGCGCAAGGTGTCCAGGGCGCTCATCATGGATGCTGATCCATATTCCAAGGTTTCAACCAGAGAATCTGTTGTAATTCGGTACTTTCCATATCCGAACCATTCCAAGGAATCCTGGGGGGCGTATCTGCTCCACATGACCTTTCCGTTATAGAACATCTTTACTTGCCGATACCCATCTGCCTTGGGAACCGTATCAGAAATATTAATGCCATCATCGTAGTTATAAAAGCCTTGCAATTCCCAAGTGCCTTCTATGGAATGCATATTTATAGGTTTTGGAGATTCAAATTCTGTAGCAGAAATCAGAATTAGCAACAACAAAACCAATCCAAAAGTTTTTTTCATCGTGGCGTGTGTTAGTGTTAGAGTTTAAGTTTTGTTTTCACATAAAAGATAATCTATTTTTAATAATAAATCAATTTTAAATATGTTTATTTAATGATTTGATAAACAATTAAGAATAAAACAAAAAGCCTAGCAAACGCTAGGCTTTAGTTGGATTGGTTTGATTTGTTCAATCTTGGTCGTTCAAAATACCATTTTAATATTTATGAACACTGCCCGAAACTGATTTTTTGGTTTGGACGCTTGCTTCTCCCGAGTAAGAGATATCCGCGCCACTACTGGCATCGGCCACTAAAGATTCAGATACATTTATAGAAATGTCAGCACCACTACTGGCATCCGCGTTGCATTTTTCTGCCATAAGATCTCGTGCTCTAATGTCTGCCCCACTGCTGGCGTCGGCATATAGCATTTTAGTTGTGCCTGCCACTTTAATGTCTGCCCCGCTACTGGCATCTGCAGATACTTCGTTTGCAGTCAATTCCACATGCAAATCAGAACCACTACTGGCATCCAATTCAATTTTTTCAGCATCAATAACATTTTGAGCAATGAGGTCTGCGCCGCTGGAACTTCTTAGTCCAGTTATCTCAGGAAGCGAAACATATACCTTCTTGGTTGCTCTTCCAATATTTTCAATAGCATGGATTTTGAGTTTTCCATCTCTAATATCGGTTCCGATGAGGTCAATGATATTTTCATCGGCTTCCACGGTGATTTTAAATTCGCTGTCTTGGGTAACAAATACATCAATTCCTTCTGATGCGGATACCACGGTAAAGTCTTCAGCAACTTTTCGGGTTTCTTCCACCACTTCCCCGTTTCCTTTAACGCCACTGCCAAAATTTAGGTCCATGTGGCAAGAGGAAGCGAAAAGGGCAAATAATACTGCGATTGCGATTCTTGCTAGTGTTGTCATGATTGTTTTTTTTGATTGATTAAAATTCGTGTTTATATAGTTGTTTAATTAATAAAGCTTACTCAATTGTCAAAATTAGTGGCTCAATTGTCGTTATTGTCCCCTGCTTTTATTTTGATGCCGTTTTCGTCTATTTTCATTTCAAAGGAATCATTGTTGTCCTTTACGTCAATATTTACGCCATCTTCATTAATGATTATTTTTCCACCGTCTTCTTGCTCTTCAACTTCCTCTTCCAATACTTCCTCAGGACAATTCAAACATTTTAATTCACCATCTTCGCCCATCTGCCAAGTATGCCCAGCGATTCCGCTACGGTAATAATCCCTGTCATTGCTTATTCCACTACCTATATGAGCTTTTGTGGATTCATCAAATCGAATAAAGCTACCTTCAGGAATATAAAGCGTTGAAGTTACCTCTTGGTTTCTAGCCTTGTTCTCTGGAGCCGTAGTAAGAAATTCATCAAGAAAAATCTCGTTGCCAACAAGTGTATAACCGTAATGGATTTGCCTGGCCCTATCCCTAGCTTTCGGAGTGGAACTTCCATGTGCGTCTTTTCTAATGTCAATTTTAACAATAGAATCTTCAGCTTTTCTCAGCTTGATGTCAACATCGTCAGAAATCAATATTTTAGTATCATTTTTGTCATAAGTGAAGCCCATGCGTCCAAAGTGCATTCCATCCATGTCATGATCTAGATTGGATTCTTTGATTTTGATGATGAGCGTATCAATTGGGTTTTCCATGACCAATTCATTTTCTATATGTACACTTCCCACGTTTGCAAATTCAGCGGCCTGACGAACTCCTAGAGCAATCAAAACACCAATGGAAATCAACCAAAGACCCAACAATGAAAATTTGGCAATGTTTCCAATGGATTTAAGGTTGTTCACCAAAATCTTCAATCCAAGATAGAGGACAAAGAAAAAGGGGATGCCTATTGTAAAGAACAACAGGAGCGAAACCAACCAAACTGGAGCCCCCGTAGTATTTACAAGTTCATAGAAATCAACTCCTGGAAAATGTACCGCATCAAACATACCTACGGTAAATAAGGCAATGAACAGCCCTATTAGTGTTGAGGCACCAATGATGATCAATAAGATGCCAATGAACTTACCAATAATCTTAAAGAAAAACATGATGATGTCCCCTAGGGTATCAAAAAAGGTCTTGGAGCCGCTTTTGACCTTGTTGCCTACTTTTTCGTAGTCAACACTTTTTACTTTATCTGCAACATCATCAAACCCCTCTTTAACTTTGCGTTCTATATTGCTGATGTTGATAGGCTCTCCCCGCATGTCCAATTTTTGCGAGGTGGTTGCAGCTTCTGGTACCAAAATCCAAAGTAGGATATATGCAATCAGTCCAAAACCTGTAAATACGGCCAAAAGAATAAAGATCAACCTGATCCAAAGCGCATCAAACCCTAGATAGTGTTCCAGACCAGAACATACACCGCCAATATATTTTTGATCAATGTCGCGATATAGTTTTTTGGCCTTGCTTGTGGTTTGTGTTTGACTTTTCTTTGGTTCGTCCTCAAAAATATCTTCGTCTACCATGTAATCTTCGGGTTGTCCCATTACATTGATGACCTCATCCACCTCTTTGTGGGTAATGACCTGTCGCTCATTTTCCATTTTTTCAAGAAAAAGCTCTGCAATCCTAGCTTCAATGTCCGCTATGATTTCTTCGCTGCCCGCTGTGCCTGAAAAGGACCGTTTTATAGACTCCAAATAACGTTTCAGCTTATTGAAAGCATCATCGTCTATATGGAAGAGCGTGTTTGCTAAATTTATGTTTACTGTCTTGTTCATTTTCTGATTCTTATTTCGTGTTGGTTACCAAATTGACTGCGTTTCTAAGTTCATCCCAGGTACCGTTGAGTTCATTGAGGAACAACCGGCCTGTTTCGGTAAGTGCGTAATATTTACGTGGTGGTCCTGAGGTGGATTCTTCCCAGCGATAGTTGAGAAGTCCGGCATTTTTCAGCCTTGTCAGTAGTGGGTAAATAGTACCCTCCACCACTAGCATCTTAGCGTCTTTTAGAGCTCCGAGTATTTCTGAGGCATATTTGTCCTTATCACTTAAGATGGACAGTATGCAATACTCAAGAACCCCTTTGCGCATTTGTGCTTTTGTGTTTTCTATATTCATAATTTCATGGTTCTTATGTTGTGCTGAACAAGTTCAGCCTCTGATTAACTGTTCGTTTTGTGTTTCCACCACGATCCCCTGTGATGAGCAGGGGAGTGGAAACGGTTTTTTGATTGATGATTGATTGATTTGATTGATGAATTGTTCGTTTTTTGATTGATGATTAAACTCCTTGTCGTTATTTGATGAATTTTATGGTAAAGGGATATTTAAAAGTTTCTCCCTCATTAGTTCTTATGGTTGCCAAAATGGTGTAAACCACATTAACCACTCCAATGGCTACTTGCAGAATCCCACTAATGCCCGCTGGCCAAAACAATCTGCCAAACCTAAAGTCATCGCTACTGATATGAATGTTCAGGTTGTTAAGGTCACTTAATTTGTGGATTCCCCAAAAATCCCAGTTGAAGAGATCTGGTGCAAAACCAACAAAGAAAGGAATACTGATCAAACCTGCTACAATGGAATACAAAAGCATGC
Source organism: Flagellimonas amphidinii (assembly GCF_013090115.1). Lineage (GTDB taxonomy): Bacteria > Bacteroidota > Bacteroidia > Flavobacteriales > Flavobacteriaceae > Flagellimonas > Flagellimonas amphidinii. The sequence goes on along the minus strand of NZ_JABFNN010000033.1, from coordinate 94,663 downwards.
TTATCTGAAAATTAAGTGCTTGTTTACCGTTATAATCCACAAAGCGGTGCTCTTTCTTATTGGCCGTCCACAAAATAAGTGGAAGGATAAAGTTTCCAAATGGAATAAAGTATTTGGAAAATGTTGAGGCATGAATCAGTGCTGATAAATTACGTTCGTGTTTGGTTAAAGTTGTTGCCATTTTCGATTGATGATTTTATTGTAATATAGGTTTACCTATTAGCTTACGATGCAAATATATATCCAAAAGATGGTACTATGCAAAACAAAGTACTATAAATTAACATTTATTTAACAATCATGGATTCGCTGGTTTTTGCTTATTTTTAGCATTGCTAAACAAAGAATATGGCGCTAACGGCTAGTAAAATCAACACTTTTACATTTTGGAAGTTACCTTCGGCCTGGTGGGGCGGGGTTAGACTTATTTATATTGACGATCAAAAAGCAATTACTTCGGTAAAGCATCGGTGGGTTAACCAGAATCCGTTTAAATCGATGTTTTGGGCCATACAGGGCATGGCGGCAGAGTTAAGTACTGGTGCCATGGTCATGAATGAAATTCAAAAAAGTGGTAAACGAATTTCAATGTTAGTGGCCAACAATAATGCTACGTTCACTAAAAAAGCTACAGGAAGAATTAAGTTTACTTGTGAAGATGGTCATTTGATCAAAGAAGCTATTCAAAACACTATTGAAACAGGTGAGGGGCAGACGTTTTGGATGAAATCGGTAGGGGTGAATCAGGAAGGCGTAGAAGTGTCCACATTTAATTTTGAATGGACAGTTCGGATAAAAAGCTAAATTGTTTTTGTGACTTTTTTTATCAAAAAGTGTCCAAATGAGTACCGATTAAAATGAATAATATAATGTGTTCTAGTTTCTAAAGACTTAGAAACATTATTTTTTAGTAATTTCAACTTCAACTATACACTAATTAGAAATTAAATACCACAATGGGAAAATTCGAAATCAAAACAGGTAGCTCAGGTAAAACCATGTTTAATCTTAAGGCAGGAAACGGACAAGTGATATTGACCAGCCAAAGCTATGAAAGTAAAGATGGCTGTAAAAACGGTATAGAGTCCGTTAAAAAGAATTCACAAGACGATGCACGTTTTGATCGTAAAACTGCTAAGGATGGTAGTCCTTTCTTTACTTTGACTGCTACAAATGGTCAAATTATAGGAAAAAGTGAAATGTACAGTTCTACCTCTGCTATGGAAAATGGAATCGCATCAGTGAAGAAAAATGCTCCTGATGCTGATGTGGAGGATAACTCTTAGTTAAATCCATTTCAATATAATAAAGACAGCTTTTTTGAGCTGTCTTTTTTTTTTCATACTGTGTAACAAATCAAATAAACGTGCAACTCATAAAAAAATCAAAACAATCAAAAAATGAACGCACACGAAATAGACTATGAAATTTATGGGGAAGAGATGCAATATGTGGAAATTGAACTGGACCCCCAAGAGGCAGTTGTTGCCGAAGCCGGAAGTTTTATGATGATGGATACCGATATCCAAATGGATACTATTTTTGGTGATGGTTCCAATCAAGATTCTGGGGTGTTGGGTAAATTGTTCTCTGCCGGAAAGCGTCTGCTTACAGGTGAAAGTCTTTTTATGACCGCATTTTTGAATGTGGGACAAGCCAAAAAGCAGGTAAGCTTTGCTTCGCCTTACCCAGGTAAAATCGTGCCGATAGATCTTTCTGAAAAAGGCGGAAAGTTCATCTGCCAAAAAGATGCCTTTCTCTGTGCAGCAAAAGGTGTTTCCGTTGGTATTGAGTTTTCCAAGCGATTGGGGCGTGGACTTTTTGGGGGTGAGGGTTTCATTATGCAAAAATTGGAAGGTGATGGACTTGCTTTTGTCCATGCGGGCGGTACTTTGGCCAAAAAGGAATTGGCACCCGGTGAAGTTTTAAAAGTGGACACAGGTTGTATTGTGGGTTTTTCCCAAACAGTGGATTATAATATTGAGTTTATAGGCGGTATTAAGAACACTGTTTTTGGTGGAGAAGGACTTTTCTTTGCCACCTTGCGCGGACCTGGAACAGTTTACATTCAGTCGTTGCCTTTTAGCCGATTGGCAGGCCGAGTGCTTGCAGCCGTGCCAAGAGGAGGTAAGGATAAAGGAGAAGGAAGCATTTTGGGCGGATTGGGCGATATGGTGATGGGAGACAAAGGGTTTTAATCCAATAAATGCTTTTCGGTGCGATTTTCATAAGTTCGCACTATGAATTTTCAGGACCTTTTTATTTTTTTGGAAGAACTCCAACAGCACAACACCAAAGAGTGGATGGATGCCAATAGAAAGTGGTACAAATCCTTGAGGAGTGATTTTGTTAAATGGTTGGATGAATTGGACTATACCATGGCCCAGTTGCATGACGATTATTATCCTACACCTGGTAAAAAAGGTATCAATAGGATAAATAATAATTTAATGTTTCATCCGCACAAACCTATCTACAAAGACCACTTTGGGGCTGGACTGGACAAAGCGCCCAACTCTGCCGATTTTTATATTGAAATAGGTTTGAAACAATGTCTTTTGGCAGGAGGGTTTTGGAGACCAGAAACTAAAATATTGCGAAGTATTCGTGATGGAATTGATTATAATGGAGAGGAATTGCAACGGCTATTGGATAAGCCTTCGTTCAAAAAACTCTTTGGAGGTTTGTATGAAGATGAAAAACTGACCAAAGCGCCCAAGGGATTTGCAAATGACCATCCCCATATCACATTATTAAGGAATAAAACCTTTGCTGTGGAGCATTCATTTGATAGGGAAGAGGTGTTTCAAGATGATTTTAACGAAAAAATCAAAAAAGTGTATTTGGAAATGCTTCCTTTCCGTCGATATTTGAACAACGCGGCAACAGTTTAAATCCATCTTCATGAAATACGGTAATGTTAGGAACATTAAGAAAGAACTACTTTCGGATAATTGGTACTCCTTGAACAAGGTCACTTTTGAATACCAACGGGAGGATGGCCAATGGGAGACACAGGTGCGGGAAGCCTATGATCGGGGCAACGGTGCCGCAATCTTATTATATAATAAGGTAAAAGGAACTGTGGTCCTGACCCGCCAGTTTAGGATGCCTACCTATTTAAATGGCAATTTGGACGGTATGATGGTAGAGGCCTGTGCCGGACTCTTGGAAAAGGGAAATGCAGAGGAGACCATTAAAATGGAAGTGGAAGAAGAAACAGGGTATAAAATTGACAAGGTTGAGAAAGTCTTTGAGGCTTACATGTCACCCGGTTCTGTAACCGAAGTGCTCTATTTTTTTGTGGGGCAGTACGAAGATAACATGAAAGTAAGTGAAGGTGGAGGAGCTGAGGATGAAACCGAGAACATTGAAGTCTTGGAAATGAGTTTTACAGCAGCACTACAACTAATGAAAATTGGAGAAATCAAAGATGCCAAGACAATCATGCTCCTACAATATGCACAGATCAACCGTTTATTTGATCAATAATCCTCGTATAGTTTTTTAAGAACGATATAAATTTCACTTCTTATTTGGGAGGTGGGAATCTTAAAATGGTTGTTCATAAAACTAAAAATGAGCAGTTTCCCTGATTTGGTTTTTACATAACCACTGAGATTGTAGTTGTTTCCCAATGAGCCAGACTTTGCAAAAATAAAAGGTTCTGTAGTTGAATCCTGCCATTTCTCAACAGTCCCGGAAGCGTCCCAGATGGGAAAAAGGTAAAAAAGGCGCTCATGAGGTGTTTCGGTATAAATTTTTCGAAGAATTTGAACAAAGGACTGTGGTGTAAACAGGTTATACCGGGATAGACCAGAACCATCTACCCAGCGTGGTTGCTGTTCCAAATTAGACAAATCATTTTCCAGCATATATGCAATTGCTCTATGTACACTTAAGGTGTCCGAAATTGTAGAAGAAGCTGTTATCATCAATTGTTCGGCTAAAAAATTGTCGCTTTCAAAGAGCATTTGTTTGTAAATGGAGTCGGTTTCTATACCATGCAACACTTTTTTTTCACCTTCAGGCAGATAATGAGCGGTTGAAATCTTTTTACCCAAAACGGATTCCAATAATTGCTTCGTCAGTTGTGGACTGGTAATGAATGGTACTTCAACGGTGTCTTTTTCTGATGGATTGATATAAAAACGGTTGTTGAACTCTTCTCGTCGCTTTGGAGCATCATCAATAAATGAAATACTGTCTTGAAAGAACCTTGGAATTACCGATAAGCTATCTCCGGTACTAATTGTCACTACATTCCCATAAAGTGGAAGTGTGCCTTTTTCAGGAGAGAAATAGGTGTCATAATCTTCCCATGCCCAACCTGGTCCATAACGTGTTTCTTCAGAATTTTTAAGATAGAGACAAATATTATTATGCTTTTTCAACCATTTTATGGAGGTACTGTCTTGAAAATAGGGATGCAACCAAGTAGGGTCTCCTGTACTTTCAACAAAAAGAGTGTCGTTGGCAACCAGATATTTTAGACTTGGAATGTTTTTGGGCAGCAATTTTAATCCAGAATAAAAAGTGGCAATTTTTACATTACTGGCTGGGGTAAAATATAGGGAACTGTTGTTTTTGTATACGATTTTTTGAGTCTTGGCATCCATTACCATAAGTCCATGCAAAGAATTTTGCAATATGGGATTTTGCAATTGTCGGTCTATGCCTTTTTTGATGGAGGTACACCCTGAAAACAATAGGGTCAATAGTAAGAATATGAAAATCAAATACTTGTAATAAAGACAAATACGGTTTCCCATGAGGCAGTTAATCGAATTTAACACGAATTTATCCAATTTTTAACCATGGCCCCGAGAATTAAGCTCTGATTTTTCGTAACTTAGAACTCAACCAATTCAAAATAAGCAAAATTTTATGCCCAGAGCTATGTTAGATTACAGCAAAACTGTCTTACAAAAAGTTAGTTTTGATGCTAAACTCTTCGCTAAAGAATTGAAGAAAGCTATTTCAAGGCTATTGCCCAATGAAATTGAAGAACTTAGAATCTGGTTACAGTACTTCATTGTAGATAAACCAGAGTTGCAACAACCATCTTTATTACTATTAAAAGCATAAATAAAAGGGTCGCATTTGCGGCCCTTTTTCATTATCTGGTTAGGCTTTGGCAACAGGGCTGATGATTTTCACATCCTGAAAGGCTATTGCACCCCTCACAATACCAGAAATGACCTCCTTTAAAGCTTCGGTGATTTGGATTTTAAGCTCACTTTTGTGGTAAATGAGACTTATTTCTCTAGCTGGTGAAGGGGTTTGAAAGGGTTTAAGGAATTTTCGCTTTTCACTTTCAAGGTGCATTGTGTTTAGGTAGGGAAGTAGAGTCATACCCATTCCCTCATCTGCCAAACTCACCAGGGTCTCAAAACTTCCACTTTCAATTTTGAACTGGTCTCCTTCAATATTTTTAGAGGCTTTGCATAAATTAATGACTCCATCTCTAAAACAGTGCCCATCCTGTAGCAAGAGGATATCATTAACATTCAAGTGCGCTGTGGTCAATTGTTTTTCTGAAGCTAAGCGATGGTTCTGCGGTACATAACCTATAAAGGGTTCGTAGTAGAGCGGCCGTTCTTTAATAAATTCAATTTCCAAAGGAGTGGCTGCAATGCCAGCATCCAAGTGTCCATCCAGAATATTTCGAATCATCATATCCGTTGGTTGCTCTTTAATGATGAGATTGACCTTGGGATACTTTTTAATAAAAGTATTTAAAAACATGGGAAGCAGCGTAGGCATGACCGTGGGTATGATTCCCAAGGTATAATCACCACCAATAAAACCTTTGTCCTGATCAACGATATCCTTAATGCGTTCCGCTTCTGCAACAATGTTTTTGGCTTGGGCGACTATTTTTTTTCCAACTTCGGTTATTGAAATAGGTTTTTTACTTCGGTCAAAAATCAAAACATCCAGTTCGTCTTCCAATTTCTGAACCTGCATGCTCAAAGTGGGCTGGGTAACAAAACTTTTCTCAGCGGCCAGCGTAAAATTCTTGTATTCTGCAACGGCTAAAACATATTGAAGTTGGGTGATTGTCATAAACTATAAGTTTGGGATATAAAAGTATAAAAAAGCATCAGTTTCTTCTATGCTTAATACTATATTATGTTGTTCATGATTACTTCTTGATATAAAACATTTCGGGAACTTAATTTGCAAATCTTTATATTTAGTTCAACAGAACGATTCATTTGTAGCAATGACCGCTGAGCGACTCAACCAACTCGTAGATTTTTTAAAAAAAGTTCCATTTTTCTCTGAAGTGGAAAAAGCATCACTATTGGAGCTTTGTGAAAGTTCTCAAGAGGAACGGTTTGTAAAAAACAATCGGATAATCCAAAAAGGGGAGTTGGCTGATGGTATGTATGTTCTGCTTAGTGGAAAAGTAAAGGTACATGACAAAGAGCATCTGTATAGTATATTATCAGTTGGGGATTGCTTTGGAGAGTATGCTTTGATTGATGAAAAACCAAGATCGGTATCTGTCACTTCCATTGAGGAAACCAAACTACTTAAAATAGAATCTACCCGTTTTTCGGAATTGATGGATGCTGACAAGGGCTTTGCCAAAGGTATTCTGTCGGTATTGATTAAAAGGCACCGAGAGTTGGATATAATTCAAGAACGTTTATCGGCTTCTAAAGAGGAAGTAGAGTTGGCCAATGCTAAAATGATGGGGCTGATTGATGGCGCAATGGATGCCATTGTGATGTTTGATCAAAATTTTAGAATTGTATTGGCCAATGCTTCGGCCCAAATAATTTTTGAAAATGATGATGTGTTACAGCGGAATGTTCTTTTCTTTTTTGATGAGGATGGTGCGCAACTATTGGAATCTTTGGTGAAGGATGATATTGAAGGGGAAGGAGATGGACTGAATACCTATCTGTCTAGAATTGTAAAAGTAATTGGGTCTGAAGAAAAAGTTACTCTTAATGAAGGAACCATAAGCAGATATGGGAAGCAAACTAATAGATTTTACACGTTAATTCTTAGAAATATAAACGACCGCTTATTGGCAGAGGATAAAATATTGACCTTAAAAACACAAACCAAATATTTGGAGGAAGAAATCAAGGAACTTTCTAATGATCACGGAATTATTGGTCAGCACCCATCCATGAAAAATCTGCTTGGGCTAATCGGTCAAGTTGCACCCACTAAGGCCACTGTGCTCATACATGGTGAAACGGGGACAGGCAAGGAATTGGTGGCTAGGGCCATACATGCGGCAAGTGATAGAAGTGCCGGTCCAATGATTCGAATCAACTGTGGGGCAATTCCAGCAAATTTGATTGAAAGTGAATTTTTCGGACATGAAAAAGGTGCATTTACAGGAGCTACTGCTAATAGAAAAGGACGATTTTTATTGGCGGATAAGGGAACCATTTTCTTGGATGAAATAGGGGAGTTGCCAATGGATTTACAGCCAAAACTATTACGCGTGATTCAAGAAGGGGAATTTGATCCAGTTGGTAGTTCTATCACTCAAAAAGTAGATGTTAGAATAATTGCCGCTACCCATCGCAATCTTTTGGAGCTTTCCAAAAAGGGGAAATTCAGGGAGGATTTGTATTATAGACTTAATGTGTTTCCTTTAGAAGTTCCTTCTTTAAGAGAAAGGGGCAATGATATTTGTTTGATAGCGGGAGAAATGCTCCAAAACCTTTCCCGAAAGTTGAATAAGGATATAAAACCGCTGACCGGGGCACAACAAAAACTGCTGTTACGATACGAATGGCCAGGAAATGTGCGGGAATTGCAGAATTTAGTGGAGCGTGCAGTTATTGTGTCAAAAAATGGAGCCATTGATTGGTCCCAAATAATCCCCAATCCAAAAACTACTGATTTGATTAATTCCAAAAATGATGATGACCATATCTACACTTCCAAGGAATTGATTCAAATGGAAAAGGACAATATTCTTAAGGCGTTGAGAAAGACCCAATGGAGAGTTTCCGGTGAAAAAGGAGCTGCGGCACTCTTGGGCATACCGCCAACAACACTTACTTCAAAAATTAGATCTCTAGGTATTAGAAGACCTATTTGATGACGAAATTTCGTTGTTATTTTTACGAAATATCATGAATAAGCTAAATATCGTTATGATATTTTATGCTATATAATTTGTAATAAGTTGATTTTCAGGTTTATATGTTTTTGGCATGCCAAATGCAAATACTATGGCAAATACAAAACAATAATCTTAAAATCGAAAAAGAATGATTACAACAGCAAACATTAAAAACGGAGTAAACGTAGATCAGTTGGTTGAAACAATCAACGCAGTACAAGGAGACCCTAAATTGGCAAAGTTTCAATTTAGAGCCAAAAACAATTGGATTGATGGAGGTCACTGTATAACCAGCATCAAAGAGTATTATGGAGTTGGCGAAGAACACACAGAGAGAAAAGAAGGAGCCTTTACCATGGAGGCAGACCATGTAGAAGTACTTTTGGGAGAGGACAAAGCTCCTAACCCAGGTGAGATTGTTCTGCATGCCCTAGGGTCTTGCTTGACAGGTGCCATGGCTTACCATGCCGCTGCCAACGGAATTGATATTGAAGGAATGGAGTCTACCTTGGAAGGTGGTGTAGACCTTCATGGTTTCTTGGGACTGGATCCGGAAGTTAGAAAAGGTTACGAAGGTATCAAAGTTACTTTCAAGGTAAAGTCCGATGCTTCTGAAGAACAATTGAGAAATTTGGCTCAATTCTCCCCAGTATTCGATATGTTGACTAACCCAACCCCTGTTACTATCGAATTCGAAAAACAGTAAAATTTGCTAAGCCGCCCATTCATGGGCGGCTTAATTTCTTCCAATAAAACCAACACTTCAGAAGTAATTCAACTCATGAAAAATCAACAACATATCATTGTTAACGGTAATCAAGCTGTGGCACATGTGGCCTATCGTACCAATGATGTGTTTCCGATATACCCCATAACACCATCTTCAGAAATGTCTGAATTGGTGGAAGAATGGAGTACATTACAAATAAAAAATATTTTTGGTAATGTTCCTGAGGTTTTTGAAATGCAAGGCGAGGGCGGAGTGGCCGGGGCCATGCATGGCTTAGTACAGGCAGGGTCATTGTCCACAACCTTTACAGCATCTCAAGGATTACTTTTGATGATGCCAAACATGTGCAAAATTGCAGGGGAATTAACCCCAAATGTGATTCATGTTCCCACAAGATCTGTCGCAACGCATGCATTATCGGTATTTGGAGATCATAGCGATATTATGGCGGTCAGAAATACCGGTTACGCCTTTTTGGGGTCCAGCTCTGTACAGGAAGCAATGGATTTTGCATTGATAGCACAGGCCGCTACTTTATCATCCAGAATTCCTTTTGTGCATTTTTTTGATGGTTTTAGAACTTCACATGAAACCTCTAAAATTAAAGAAATCAGTAACGAGGTCATTAAGATTATGATGTCTCAAGACCAAATCGATTTACATAGAAAAAGAGCACTCGACCCTAATAATCCTGTAATTAGAGGAACTTCGCAGGGACCAGATGTGTTTTTTCAAAGCAGGGAAGCTGTCAATTCGTACTATAATGATTGTCCAAAACTTGTTCAAGAACAAATGGACCATTTTGCACAATTGACAGGAAGACACTATAAATTGTTTGATTATGTAGGCCATCCAGAAGCAGAACAAGTTATAATAGCTATGGCGTCTGCTACGGAAACGCTGCAAAAGACAATATCATATTTAAATACCCAAGGAGAAAAATTGGGTTTGATTAAGGTAAGATTATTTAGGCCCTTTAGTATGAAACACCTTTTGGATAGTATTCCGGATTCATGCAAAACCATTGCGGTACTGGACAGAACTAAGGAACCCGGAGCAAGCGGAGAACCGTTGTATTTAGATGTGTTCCATGCCGTAATGCAATCCAAGAGATTTAAAACCAAACCGAAAATTGTTGGGGGGCGATATGGTTTAAGTTCGAAGGAGTTTTCCCCTGCAATGGTGAAAGCCATTGTGAATAATTTGAAGCAAAAAGAACCAAAGAATAATTTTACGGTGGGCATTAACGATGATGTAACCCACCTAAGTCTTGATGTTGAACCCTTTCAAATACCGCCAGAATTTCATCAAGCAATGTTCTATACGACCAAAAATGATGAAACTTTAAAATGTTTTCAGCGAATATTGGAACTGATGGGCAGCAATTCAAATAATTATGTCCAAGGTTATGTGGAATGCGACTATAAAAAGACGAATTCTAGGAGCGTGGCACATTTACGGGTTGCTACAGCGTCTATTAATGCCCCTTATTTAATATCAAATGCAGATATTATTTTTTGTGAGGATATTACATTTCTGCAAAACGAAAATGCATTGAACAAACTTAAATACAAAGGGAAAGTAGTTCTGCAATCCAAGTTACATCCTGAAGTTTTATGGGGAAAACTTTCTAGGAAGGAACAAAGTTTGATTCAAGAGAAGCAACTGGAATTGTATCTAACCTTCAGTAGCCCTGAAAATCTTTATGAGGTCAATGGTGTGGCAATATCTTTATTGCAGGCCTGTTACTTTGCATTGCGCAACACATTTTTGGACTACGCTGATATTAGAAGTGCTAAGAAAAACTTGCAAAAAGTTGACACTACTGAAATGATATTGGGCAATCAGATCAGATTGATTGAAGATACTGAGTTTTCAAAGACTCTTTTAGGTAAACTATTGGCTGGAAAAGGCAACGATGTATCTGTTGGTGAACTTCCTTTAGATGGCACTTATGATACTAATACTTCGCATCATAATTCCTTTAAAACCCTATTAGAACTACCTGTATGGGATACTGATTTATGCACACAATGTGGAGCTTGTAGTATGGCATGTCCTTCGGGAGCACTTCGTATAAAGGCATATAATGATGACGTTCTAGCAGAAGCACCGCAGGGCTTTAAATCCAAGTTGTTTGGGGAGGATATAAATGGTTTTAGCTTGTTGAATTATACCATTCAAGTGTATCCTGGGCATTGTACGTCTTGTAATAATTGTGTGGATGTCTGCCCGGTAAAAGCATTGACTATGACACAAAGTAAAATCAGTATTGAAGAAGAACAGATGCATTGGGATTATTTTGAAACCATTCCTGAATTTAATAGAACCAAAATAGATGTTTTTAATGTGGCGCAACAACAATTGCAAGAACCGCTTTTTAAGTATCCTATGGGCGAAGATGGTTGCGGAGAGGAACCATATCTAAAATTATTATCCCAATTGTTTGGAGACCGAATGATGGTGGCGAATGCCACTGGAGCCAGTTCTATTTTTGGTGGAGCATTGCCAACAACCCCTTGGTCAAAGAATGAAGAGGGAAGAGGGCCAGCTTGGTCCAATTCTCTTTTTGAAGACAATGCAGAATTTGGTTTGGGTTTCAGATTGGCCTTTGATCAGCAAGAAAAACGAGCCAGGAGATTAATAAATCTGTTGAAGAAAGATGTTGGATGCGAACTTGTGGAAGCTATTCTGAATTCAGCACAAAATACAGAGTTGGAAATTCAAGAACAACGTGCTAGAATCATGAAACTGAAAGCTATATTGAATACTATCGATAAGGTTGAGGCGAGACAACTTGCCGAGATGGTGGATAATTTGATCAAGAAAAGTGTATGGATTGTAGGAGGGGATGGATGGGCTTATGATATAGGTTTTGGTGGATTGGATCATGTATTGGCCTCCGATAAAAATGTGAATATTTTAGTTTTGGACAATGAAGCTTATTCCAATACAGGAGGACAAATGTCCAAAGCAACACCGTATGGGGCAACTGCTAAGTTTGCAGCCCAAAGAAAACAGAAACAGAAAAAAGACCTTGGTTTTTGGGCCATGCAGTATGAAGGGGTTTATGTGGCTTCTGTAGCTATGGGAGCTGATAAAGAACAAACCTTACGGGCATTAATTGAAGCGGAAAAGCATGACGGGCCATCATTGGTTATAGCTTATTGTCACAGCTCCTCGCATGGAATTGATATGAGAAAACCTTCACAATATCACCAAGCTGCGGTTGTTTCTGGACAATGGTTACTATATAGAAATGACCCAAAAAGAACCAAGGAAGGGTTAGTGTCGTTACAAATGGATTCTGATGCCCCAAGCATTCCAGTTGAGTCTTATTTTAGGATGGAAAAACGTTTTGCACAACTTATTGAAAGTAATACCAAAACTTTTGAGGAAGCAATACAAACAGCACAGGATGCTGTAGACAAACGATATGCCAAGTATAAAGGACTGTCGTCTGCAATTCCATTGGAGTTTATTTAGGCGGCTCTCATTATTTCTCATGCAATATAGTTCCCGACTTCCAACCTTCGGGAATTCCTAGTACTGCATATTTTTTAGCCTTTTCGTTGAAATATTTTACAACTGAGTCGCTCGGATTTTTATAAAGAACACCCTCAAAATTCGTTGAGGCGTCATTAAAATTCCCATTGAAAAAGTGTTCAATGCCTTCGTCATAGAGTTTTTTAGTTTCCAACTTCAGGGAAATACTTCCAATACTATCACCGTCTATACACTCATAAATTTCAATTGCTTTCTGTTTCCCTTTCACCCTAACTTTTCCTAGATATCTAAAGTTAAAACCTCTTGGGTCTGTTATCAAATTCAAACTGTCCTCGCTAATAATAATGTTGGCCCCAAAGTGTTTGGTTACTCCTTCAACTCTAGCGGCACTATTAACTGTATCAGCAATAACAGCCGGGTCGTTTCTTTTAGAGTCACCAATAATTCCCATAATCAATGGTCCGGTGTGTATACCAATGCCTACAGCCAATGGTTTATAGCCTTTTTCTTCAACCCTTCTTTTGTTGTATAGTGCTAACGTTCTTTGCATTTCTATAGCCGAGTCCAAGGCATTTTCTGGTTTTTTAGGGAATAAGGCCATGATACCATCACCCAAATATTGGTTTACGAAGCCTTCATTTTCTTTTATGATGGGTCCCATTCTACCTACATAAGCGTTCACAAACTTAAAATTTTGTTCAGGAGTCATACTTTCAGATAGGGTGGTGTAATCCCGGATGTCTGAAAACAATACTGAAACACTTTTTTCTATATGATCTCCCAATCTAACCTCTGTAATGGATTCTTTTCCTACGGAACGGACAAATTCTGAAGGAACAAATTTTGAAGTGGCCCTGTGAATCGTATTTAAGTTAAGGTGCGTCTTAATGCGACTTAACAGCTCGTTCTTGGAAAAAGGTTTGGTCAAATAATCGTTTGCTCCGGCACCAAATCCAGTAACCAAGTCTTCCACGGTGTTCTTTGCGGTAAGTAAAATTATGGGAAGTTCATTGGCTCCTTGGGTTTCCCTTATTTTTTCGCACACCTCATACCCCGAAATTTCGGGCATCATAATATCCAGAAGCACAAGATTGAAGGATGGGTCATCTACCAACAATTGTAATGCTTCGTTACCAGTACTTGCTTCTGTAATGCGATAACCTGCTACGGTCAAATGATTTTCCAAAACTCTTCTATTTACGGGTTCGTCATCAACAATCAAGATTTTTGGAGTTTCTTCAGAGCTTTGATGTTTTTCTACTGCTAAAGTGATGCCTTCAGGGACAGGCAATACGGATTGCACAAAATCCTTTGGAGTATACTCTTCTTTTTTCAGCTCTTTTCTACCTTTTTCACTTAAAGGCAAGGTAAAAGTGAAGATAGAGCCCTTGCCTTCCTGGGAGGTGACTGAAATAGAACCGCCGTGCAATTCAACCAATTGTTTGGTCACAGAAAGACCAAGACCGGTACCACCATATTCTCTTTGGGTTGAACCATCAACCTGTTCAAATGAATCAAAAACTGAAAGTAATTTGTCTTTGGGGATGCCAATTCCTGTATCGGAAACTGAAATGGATAGCATGGTATCTTTTACTTCGGAAGTCAATGTAACATATCCTTTATGTGTAAACTTGATGGCATTGCCCACAAGATTGTGCATAATTTGTTGAAGTCGATTTTCATCGGCATTGACTAAAGGCACTTCTTTAGGAATGGAATTGATAAGCTTTAATTTTTTGTCTTTAACCAAGGGATGGGATAACCGTATGACTATGTTGGTAACTGCGTGGATATCCACAGGTCTTGAGGCGAGTGCCAGATCTTTGTTTTTAAGGCGGGAAAAATCCAGAATATCATTTACTAAATGGGAAAGTCGTTTTCCACTATTGGCAATCATGTCCAAGTTTTCGAGCGCAGCTTTTGATAACTTCCCTGCTACGCCATCCTTTAAGGATTCCGTAAGACCGATAATGCCCACCAAAGGTGTTCGGAGTTCATGAGAGGTGTTGGCCAAAAATTCATCTTTAAGTCTATCTATTTTTTGAAGTTCAGCCACACGTTGTTTTTCTATTTCGGTTCGTTTACGTTCTTCCAACAATGCCCTTTTTTTCTCCTCTTCTATTTGTTTTGCCCTTTGGGCATCTTTATAGCGATTGAAAGCAAACCAAAGGAAAAAAAGTGTAGCCATGGATATGCCAATGACCACATTGCGAAGTGTTTTTTGCTGCTCTAACTTCAGCTCCCCAATTTCTGCATCTTTTTGAAGCGCTGCGATGGCATCCTGTTTTTTTTCAGTATCAAAACGCACTTGAAGTTCTTCTATCTGCTTGGACTTTACCTCGGAAAAAAGACTGTCTTTCAAAAAAGAGGATCGGTTTCTATAAATCAAGGCGTTTTCAAAATCCCCGGTTCTCTCATAAATCTGGGACAATACATCGTAACTTTTCTGCAATTGGGGTTTTGCACCAATCGTTGTTGCAATTTCCATTGCTTTCAGGATACTTTTTTTGGCATTGGCATAGTCTTTGGTTTCTAAATTGATGATGCCAATTTGGTTATGACTCATGGCGAGTTCCAATTGCTGGTTCAGCTTTTCTCGAATAGCCAACGCTTTCTTATGGTATTCCAAGGATAGGTCAAACTTTTGTTGATAGCCATATACTTTTCCCAATGCCTCAAAATCGTAGGCTCTTCCCCAATCACTATTGGTAGCTTCATCCAATGCTAAAGCTTGATGAAAATAGGTAAGTGCTTGATCATAATCCTTTTGCTGCATAAAAGTATCTCCAATATTGAAAAGACAATTGGCCATTTCCGTTTTGTCACTTAATTCCTCAAAAATTTTCAAGGCTTTGGTATAACTTTCCATGGCCTCGGACATTTTACCCGTCTCTTTTTTAATTTCACCAATGGCGTTCAATGTGGTGGCAACGCTGAAAGGATTATCGTACTCTTCATATATTTTTAAAATGTCATAATAGATTTCCAGACTCTTTTCAAAACTTCCAAAATTGTCCAAAATGATGGCTTTTTGGTAAAGGCCGTTGGCCATTGAAAAAGGTTCCTCTTTGGTAAGGTCAAAATCCAAGTACTTATCAATATAGTCCAGAGCAGCACCATAATTGCCATTTTGCCTTTCAAGTACTGCGTATTGATAATTGGCCAAGGAAAGTCCCCACTGTATATTCGCTCTTTTGCTAATGGTGTAAAAACTGTCGATGTGCTTTTTGGCCAATCCGGCATTTCCTCTGTTGTTAAGGAGTTGCCATGAAATGTCCTTTAAAACCCTAACTCTTAAAGAATCTGTATTTACCAATTTGTACTGATTTCTGAGACTGTCTAAGAGGTTTGACTGACTTTGCAACTGACTTGAAAAAAGGAACGAAAAGAGCAGTATGAGGATTGGTTTTTTGATAGCAGTAGTTTGTTGGTTGATAAACAGTCTTTTAAATGTAGTGTTTAAACCAATACGGACAAAATAAGGCTTGCCAACGGCAAGCCTTTTCAAGATTGATGAATGTTGTATTGTTAGAATCGAATATTAAACTCCAAATCCTCGTTTTCTACTGTAAATTTAGCGTCATTAAAGGCTGGTGGTCCAAAGGACATGTCGTTGCCAGACATACCATAGCTTTCTTTAGGCATTCCATTGATTTCATAATCCATTCTGTTATTTCCGTTTGCATCATGCATGGCCATAACCGCGTAATCTCCAGGGGCTACATTTTCAAAAGTGAGGGAAACCTTGCCATTTTCGATGGTGCTTTTTAGGTTTTGAATTCCAGGACCTTTCATAAAAGTATCGGCAGTATGTAAACTGATCAATACTTGTCCAGTATCGCTGGTAATCTTATCAATAGTTACTTGAATGTTGATTCCAGTTGTTTCTTGTGCTAAGCCTACGAGGCTGGTCAATGCGAATGCGAATGTCAATAAAATAGTTTTCATAATGATTGCTTTTTGATGTTTTGATGCTCCAAATTTCTTTCGATAGGAATGATTTTTAAATTTCAATGTGCCGAAATGTTGATTTTTCGGAGTGAATTGTAAATCCAATTTTCCAATTTCAATTCATCGCTAAAATTCTACGATTGGGTAGTTCAGATTAGTGATTTTTTCCGTGGTGACTCAATTTTGACCCATCAAAAAATGAGCAGTCATGAAAAACCTAATCTTTTTAATTCTTTTACTTCTTAGTGTGAAACTTACCGTGGCACAAACCATGGTTTCCGGTATTGTTACGGATACAAAAAACAATCCTATTGTTGGGGCCAATGTATATTTGGAAGGAACCTACGATGGTGCTTCAACCGATGATAATGGACAATTTAATTTTGAAACTATAGCGGAGGGAACCCAAACCTTAGTGGTGTCCATGTTGTCTTACGAACCACACTATGAAGTGGGCGACATCAACTATTTCAAAGACCTTTCCATTAGTTTAATGGAATCCATCAATGCATTGTCTGGAGTAACATTGACAGCAGGTACTTTTGAAGCTGGAGACAATTCCAAGGTTTCGGTATTAAAACCATTGGATATTGTGACCACTGCCGGTGCAGCTGGAGATTTTGTAGCTGCTTTGCAAACTTTGCCAGGAACAAGTACAGTTAATGAAGATGGTCGATTGTTTGTTAGGGGAGGGGCAGCAGGTGAAACCCAGGTTTTTATAGATGGACTTCGGGTATTTCAACCCTTTAATGCCACTGCGAACAATATACCTACCCGTGGACGTTTTTCTCCTTTTCTTTTTAAAGGAATTACTTTTAGTACTGGGGGATATTCCGCAGAATATGGTCAAGCACTTTCCAGTGTATTGCTACTGAATACAACCGATGTTCCAAATCAAGAGAAAACAGATATTTCCATGATGTCCGTAGGGGGAGGTCTTGGCCACACCAAAATTTGGGGTGATCAATCGTTGAGTTTGAATACCAGTTATATCAATTTGGCACCTTATGAAGCATTGATTCCATCTACACAAGGGGTGCGTTGGAACCGTCCTTATGAATCCATTTCTGGCGAAGCGGTTTTTAGAAGTAAAGGAGACCAAAGTATGTTCAAGCTTTACACCGGGTTCAACCACGCAGACTTGGATATTGAGCAGGAGGATATCAATTTTGAGGATTTTGTCCAGTTTCAATTGACGAATAACAATTTATATTTCAATGCTTCCTATAAGTATTATTTTGATAATGACTGGAGCGTCACTTCAGGGGCATCTATTTCATGGGACAACAATGACATCGTATTGCAGGAAGATATTATTGATGCAAAAGAGATAGCTTCACACTTGAAGCTAAAGGCACGTAAAAATTTTAGCAGTCGGTTTGACCTTAATTTTGGGGCAGAGGTTTTTATTTCTGATTACAAGGATAAATTAGCTACCGCCGATGATTTTACTTTTGATAGTGGGTACAATGAAAGTCTATGGGGCAGTTTTGCTGAGGCTGATATATTTTTTAGCAATCAATTTGCTATGAAACTGGGAGCTAGGGGAGAGTATAGTTCTCTTTTAGATGATTTTACAATTTCTCCAAGGGTCTCCTTGGCCTATAAATCAAGCGAGAAGGGACAATTTTCTGTGGCATATGGTGATTTTTATCAGAATCCAGTTGCGAATGTGCTTAAGTTTGATGCTGCTGTGCTTTCCGAAAAAACCTCACATTATATTGCCAATTATCAATATTTGGGAGATGGTAAAACCTTTAGGGCCGAAGCATATTATAAAGACTATGATAATTTAATCAAATATGACACCCAATTCCCTCAATTTGATTCAAACTTTACGAATACAGGAAACGGTTATGCGGCAGGACTTGATTTATTTTGGAGGGATAATAAGAGCATTGAATATTTAGATTATTGGGTATCCTATTCCTATCTGGATACGGAAAGGGATTATCAGGATTTTAGGGCTCAAGCAACTCCCAATTTTGCAGCTAAACATAATTTTTCATTGGTTACAAAGTATTGGGTGGATAAATTGCGGTCGCAAGTTGGACTTTCTTATTCCTTTGCTTCTGGGAGACCATACAATGATCCAAACTCCACAGAATTTATGGCAGAAAGAACCAAATCTTTCAACAACTTGAGTCTGAATTGGGCCTATCTTATAGATCAACAGAAGATTCTTTACTTTTCAGTAAATAATGTTTTGGGTTTCAATAATGTGAGTAATTATCAATATGCAGATACCCCAAACATGGATGGAGTTTTTGATAGAAGAGCAATCACACCTGCAGCAGATAGCTTTTTCTTTGTTGGCTTCTTTTGGACCATAAGCTCTGATGGTAAAAGCAATCAACTGGATAATCTATAGCCAACTATTGTTGCATTTTTAAATAATAATCTACAGAATGTTTTCCAGAACCATAGACTAAAAAGAACAGGCAAGCTATTAGTGTGATGATGGACAAAATCAAATTTATTGTGTTCATTTCCCCTAAAAAGTTGGTCAGCACAGCTCCCATTAAAATAGGTACTTGAGCTAAGGATGCCCAACGTGTAAGCAAACCAACAACAATTAAAAACCCACCTACAAAATGAGCGGGAGCTATATAGTGCAAAATAATCATTCCTCCAGGCATGTCTTGAAAAGGGCGAGCCATTTGGGCCATTTGTTCATGATTGGTCATAAATTCCACCCCTTTGATGAAAAGAAAAACTCCAAGAGCTGCACGAAGTAAATCTAATGGATAGTACGTATGGGCATTGGCCCATTTATTCAAGTTTTTAACGGTTTCCATGATTAAATAGTTTTAGCGAGATAACCTTATAATATACTCATTTTTAATGAGATATAAAAATTTGATATCTGTACAGGAACTCTTGGGGGAGTACAGGAACTGATAGATAAAATCAAAAACAAGAATTTGCTTGGTTTTTAGGAAAGCCTATTAGTTATGGATTTAAGGTGAAAAAGGAATTGTCTATAACCAACTCCATTTGAATATCACTGCGTTCGTAAGGTGATGTTGCTCCTACAATTTCCACAAAACCTAGTTTGCGATAAAGACCAAGCGCAGGTTTTAATACCCTGTTGCTTTCCAAAAATATTCTGGTCGCACCCATTTCTCGAGCTTTATCAATAATATGTTCACCCAATAGTTTTCCAATACCTTTACCTTGGGCTTTAGGTGAAACTCCCATTTTTGCGAGCTCAAAATCAAATTCATCACGATTACTGGGAATAAGGGCGCAAACACCAATAGCTTCACCATTAAACAAGGCTACAGCTATATACCCTCCTTTATCCAAAATGTACTCCTTCGGATTGTTCAAGGATACTCTGTCCATTTCTTCCATTTTGAAATACTTGACAATCCACTCCTCATTTAGTGATTTGAATGCTTCGCCGTATTCAGAAGAAAAAGGGACTATTTTTAGGGAATTATCCATCGCGATTTACAACAAGAATTGAAGAACAAAAATAACTTAAATCAGCAAAATTTTGTAAGAAATATGACTGACAATCACTTTGATTATTTTTTAGTTTTTTGAATCTTATCTGAATCATGAAGCATATGAACAGATATTAATCGCCATTCAACGAGTAAATTGGTTATTTACCGAAAAAAAGTGTAATATTGAAATACTATTAATAGTAAAACTCTTACAAGCTCCCAAATCTTGTCATGAGAAAACGCAAAAAACACCAACCTGTCCCAAACAGGTATCTTAACCTACAAACATCTCTCGGCTATGGACGTAAAACTACTCCTATTCCCAAAGAACACCATTGTATTTCGTAACATTTGGATTTTTTATCTAGTGCTTTTATTTCTTCCTTTTCATGAAGAAGTCAATGCACAGGAAAGTAATCCTTATGTAAGTTACGATGTGCCCTTTCAAAATTTGTTGAAATTCAACAGGTTTTTGATTAACCCCACCTTTTCGGCGGTGCGGGAAGACAAATCTTATGTAAATCTCTTTCATAGAAGTCAAAGTGCTGATTTTAGCGATAACAATCAGAATTATTTTCTAAGTTATAGTGGAAAGCTTAACGACCGAATTGGAATGGGTGTCAGCCTTTACAATCAACAAGAAGGGGTTATTTCCAATCTTGGGATTATGGCGAACTATTCGCATGGAATTCAGTTAGGGCAAAAAAGCAGTCTTACATTTGGGGTTAATATACCTTATTATGTAAGTAGTTTTGATCCAGATAGGGCAGTTGCTCTTGAGGATGATCCCATTTTGAACGATGCTTCACAAAGCTCCATTATTTCTTTTCAACCTGGATTAAATCTTACGCTAGGAAAGTTTGATTTTGGGGTTTTTGCCCAAAATCTGGTCGATTATAACATCAAATCGGGCAAATCTTTGACGGATTTGAGTCAAAAAACTTTCTCAGGACATATTCAGTTTGCCCATAAATTCAAGAATGCCGCTGGAATTTTGGAAGATGGCCGTTTGATGCCTTTGGCAAGAGCTCGTTTTGAAGCTGACCAAGACCCGATTTTTGGAGGTGGTCTTATTTTGGATTTGCCCAAGCTTGGTTGGATTCAAGGTGGATATGACCAATTTTATGGTGCCTCTGCAGGAACTGGATTTAATTTGAATCGAAGGCTATCTTTTGGGTACAATTTTGAGAAGAACATCAACAGTAATCTTTCCTACCTAGGCGTTACCCACGAAATATCCATTGCATATTCTTTTATTCCGATGCCATCGCACAGTATCATAGTTTCTACAGATGAATCTGGCCAAGAGCCACTGGAAGGAACCTTTGTTGCTGATGCAAAATCCAAGAAAAAGGAAAAGACCAAGAAGAGCAAATTGGATGCACAAACTGTATTAAGACCTACCAATAAGGAGGATTTGGCTTTTTGGGAAGAACAAATTGAATTATTGAGAGAACAACAGCGCGAAAATTATGCAGTAATCAACGAATTGATTTTCAAAATGGATTCCATGGAACAAAACAGACAGCGAGATCTAGAAAAACGTTTTGAAATGGTGATGCGTATGGTAAAGCGCAAGACCAATGATGAGATTCCAGAAATTGAGGCGCAAGCACAGCAACTATATTTAGCTAAAAATGAAGACTTGGATTCTATTTACTCATCTTTGCAAACAGAAGCTGTGGCGGATAATTCAATGGCAAAGAAGAAAGATGTAAAATCCAAACCCGAAGGTACTTTTACGGGAGGAGCTTATAAGCCTATTGAAAAATTCATCAAATTGGATGGAGTGGGCAAGGGGCATTATATAGTGGCCAATGTTTTTAAGAATGAGCGCTACTTGAAGAGTTTTATGGCAGATTTAAAGTCAAAAGGGTTGGATGCCAAATATTTTAAAAACCCTGATAATGGTTTAAACTATGTTTATTTGGCAAAGTATGACCAAAATGAACATGCTTATGCGGCATATCGCTCCAAAATGAAAGGACAATATAAAGATGATATTTGGATCATGCATGTGGAAAACCCGAGATACTCCAATTGGACCAATACCATTTATCAGGATAACGAATAAAAGCTGTTAAGTCTTTGACTTGTCCATTAGTTGGGCAATAACCTTACTGTCACCATCCCTTTGTTTGAGCTCAGCAATAATCTTGGAATGGTCATGCGGTCTGGTTTGTGAAAGTTTGTAAGCTGCCTGTACTTCAGCAATCTCAATTTGAAAGCCAACAACACCTTTAACCTGTCTCAGGGTTTTTGGTGACATTTCATGCAGGGAAACCGGATTTTTGGAATCCTCTTCATATTTATCTACCAATTTATGAAGGGCATCCATCGTTTCCTTTTCATTTAAAATATTGAGTTTCCCATATACGTGCACGGCGATGTAATTCCAAGTGGGAACTTCCTCCTCTTTATACCAAGATGAAGAAACATACGTATGGGGCCCATTAAAAATGCAAAGAACTTTGGAATCTTTGCTAAAGGCTTTCCATTGTGGATTTGCCTTGGCAATATGTCCTGAAAGCACTTCTTTACCATTTTCATCAATGTCCAACTCCAAGGGAATATGGGTTGCCCAAGGTTTGCCGTCCAATTGATTGACCAAAATACCAAAGCTGTTTTTCCTGATAAAATCTTTGACCTCTGTTAGATTTTCATTCTTGTAATAGTGTGGGATGTACATGGTTTTGATGCTATATGAAAAGGAATCTCAAAGATAACAATAAGGTATTTTGGTTTAATCATGAAATACTGAAACATCAAGAATGCTGATAGGGAAGTACCAAAAAACAAAAAGAGGGCATAAAGCCCCCTTTTTTAATAGAAGATGAACTACGATTGACTACAAGATTTGGTTTTAAAGTCTGGCTATTCGGTTTCTTCTTGATTTTCTTCGGCCATTTTAGCCTCAGCCGCTATTTTTTGAAGTTCCAATACAATTTCAGTGGGGTCCCAATACCCGTATTCTCTAACAATCTTTCCGTCAACGAATTGATAGGTTAAATGAATTGGAATTACTATTTCCTTTCCATTGGCAGCTAGGGAACCTTTCCAATCCAACCAACAGTTCACCCAGGTTTCACCATCATTGGTGACCACCATTTCATACTCTTGATGGTCGTCCATAAAACCCCGAGATGAATAATTGGCATCACTTTGCTTGTGATAGTCCATGGTTTCGGTGGGAGACATTGGATTGTCCTTAGTGTTGTAAAAAGTCTTTGAAGTATCCGCATACATGCTTGTTTCAAAGTTTTTACTGTCATAATTGGCAATCAATTGTTTAATAGTGTCAATCTCAGGAGATTCCTGTGTGTAGCGTACAGGTCCCTGGCAAGCGGTCAGGCACAGCAAAACAGCTGTGCAGTAAAAAATGATTTGTTTCATTGTTGTTGATTTTGGTTACTTAATAGAAAATGAAATCTCTGCCTTGCGCAGTAACGGTCGGTTTGTTTTTTGAGTGAATGAAATAAGATTGGTATTGAAATTCTTAGGAACAACTTGCTTAATTTCAAACAACATGGAACACCTTCTATTGCAAGTAAGGATCAATCATAAAGCGGGGAACAAACCGAGGACGAAATGGGACGGAATATGTATTGTTGCCTCGGTTATGTAATATAGTAAAAAACTGATAATGAATTGGTTGAAAATCATAAAATGTTATTGAAATCATGTTTTTGACCTTCTTTTCCTACATCGTTCCTTGTCGTTTCTTTTGCAAATGTCCGTGACGGAAGTACTAACTAAAAAACCCTTGTCTAAAATGGACAAGGGTTTTAATTTTTGAAATAATGCGCCTTACTCAAAAGTATAGCTGGAAGTAATCATTTCGGTGACCCTAAAATAGCCGTAGGGCGTATTATCTGGGTCGTCTTCGTTTACACAGTTTCCAATCAACGGAACAGGAGGTGGACTGAAAGGGCCTCCTGCAGCTTCATATTGATCTATCAGTAGCCTCAAATAATTGTGGTATTGCTCCGAAATACCATAAAATTCGATATCAACAATTTCTCCTGGGACAAACTCGGAAGTCCCATCATCCTCGTCTTCCAGTTTTTCATAATAAATGGTAAACTCATTGCCATCAATGAACTCATCCTTGATATAAAAAAGTTCTGGAAAAATTTCATTTCTACTCTTAAATCGGAGGTAATAGTAATTTTCAATATTAGCGGGATCCAAAAAAGATACATTGACTTCAAGGGCCTCGTCATCTTCTCCGTCTTCCCGGGATTGGTTTATTTCAGTGATATCACTAACAGGAAATAATGTTTCTACTCCAGTATATCTTTCACCATTGTAGCGTATTTCAAGGGCATATTGGTTTCCTACGATCGGCTCAAAGGTAGTGGTGGTATAATTACCGTTTCCTTGGTCTTCAAATACAAATTCAGAACCATTATTGGTATTGGTGACCCTTACTGTGGCTCCAGTGGCTGGAACAAACTTATCATCACTAAAAAAAGGTGTTGAGGTACTCAGTACAATGGTCTGATTGTTTCCAGTAGTGCCTCTTTCCCAATCCAAGGAGGCTTCTATGGTCAGTCGAGTGGGCCCTTCAGGTACGTTCACTTCAATAACATCGGTACAAGAAAAGCCTGTTAGTATCCATGCACAAAAAAGAAATTTATAAAAAGCTTTCATCAGTTTAGAATTTAAAATTATAGGTTGCAGAAGGTACAATGCCAAAAATGGCTGTTCGGGTGGCTTCATTGGCACCGGTCTCCAAATTTTGACCAAAGGATATGGATGCGGCATTTTTTCGGTTAAAAACATTGTAGATGCCAAAAACCCATTCCCCTTTCCATTTTTTATCAGGTCTTCTATTGGGTCGAAAGGTTGCTGAAATATCCAATCTATAATAGGCAGGCAACCTATCTGCATTACGTTCAGAATAACTGGCTATGGAAAGACCTTCGTACTGGTATTGACCATTAGGATAGGTTACTGGTCTTCCAGTTTGGTAAATAGCGTTGGCCCCGAAGCTCCATTTATCGTTCAATTTATAGGCTCCGGTCAATGAAATATCGTGGGTTCTATCAAAAGGGGTACTGTACCAATCCCCATTATTGATTCCTGGTCCACCAGCATTTCCTCCAAAAGTTCGTTGTTCTGCTTTGGATAGGGTATAGGCAATCCAACCGGTAAAAGCACCTTCATTTTTTCGAAGCAAGACTTCCAAGCCGTAAGCTCTGGACTCACCATTCAAAATTTCAGTTTCAATGGTATTGTTCCCGATAAGGTCAGAACCATCAATATAATCAATACGATTATCCACAGTTTTGTAGAAAGTCTCAACCTCCATGGAGTAGATTTTATCTTTAAAATTTCTGAAATACCCTAAAGCAAATTGATCAGATAATTGTGGTTTGATATATTTTCCGCTGGGGGTCCATACATCGATAGGAGTTACAGAAGAGGTATTGGACAATAAATGAATGTACTGTGCAGCTCTGGTATACCCCATTTTAACCGAAGAATTTTCGTTGAGTTGATATGCTAAAGATGCTCTGGGCTCAAGATTACTGAACTTTTCAATGCTCTCACTCTTTTTATAGACTGTTTCCCCAATAGGGTCTGTTCTTTCGTAAATACGAAGCACATCATTATAAACCAAAGGCTGGTCATTCTGATATTCGGATAAGGGTTGACCTCCCATTCTGTTGAAATGGCTAAAACGGAGTCCATACTGTAAGGAAAGTCTATCGGTAAGCTTGTGTTCTGCACTAATATATGCTGCACTTTCCAAAGCACGTTTCTTATCCAATTGCAGTTCGTTGATGGCTGAATTTGGACCAGTTGGTTGAATTTGACCTGGATCGAAAATGTATTTAATGGTACTGATTCCAAAGTCAAGCTTAAAGGCATCACTGAAATAATACTTCAGGTCATATTTGGCATTGTAGTTCTGGATGGATGATATCCAGTCGAACTCAAAATCCTCAATTCCCAATTCATAATCATAATTGCTGTAGATCAATGATAGGTTGGAGAAAAGACGGTCATTAAAAATATGGTTCCATCGCAAATTCCCTGATGCATTGCCATAACTACTGCTGAAGGAACCTCCAATATCAAAGATATCTCGGCCAAAATAGCCCGAAAGATATAGTCTGTTGTTTTTGTTGAGACTGTAATTGGTTTTTAGATTGAGGTCATAAAAACTGGCACTGTTATCTTCACCTGCAAGCTTCAGGAAAAGATGTGCGTATGATCCACGGCCCGCGACCAAAAAGGAACCTCGATTATTGAACATAGGACCTTCTGCGGCTAGTCGGCTTGAAATAACGCCGATTCCCCCGGTCATAGCAAATTCTTTGCTGTTTCCATCCTTTTGGCGCACATCCAACACGGAGGAAACCCTTCCGCCAAATTTTGCTGGAATACCTCCTTTATACAGTTTCAAGTCTTTAACCGCATCTGCATTGAAAACCGAAAAGAAACCTAGTAAGTGGGAAGTATTGTAGATAATTGCTTCATCCAATAGGACTAAGTTTTGATCAACAGCTCCGCCACGGACATGGAATCCGCTGGAACCTTCACCATTTTTAGTCACTCCTGGTAAAACCTGAAGGGATTTGATGATATCCACTTCCCCCAATACTACGGGCATTTGCTTTACGGTTTTAATGTTCAATTTGGAAACACTCATTTCTGGTTTGCGAAGGATGGCGCGTTCGGGTTCTTCTGCGGTTACTTCCACTTCGTCCAGTTGAGTAGAGAATTCTTCCAGCTCCATATCTAATTTTAGATCTTGGTCTAAAATGATTTCTTGGAAAAATTCTTTATATCCCATGTACGAGAATACTAAGCTATAAGTGCCGGCTGGTGCGCTGATGGAATAAAATCCGTACTCGTTGGTCACAGCTCCAATAGTGGTTCCTTTTAGGAAAATAGAAGCACCAAATAGCGTTTCGCCATTGATTTTGTCCCGTAAAGTCCCACTAATCGTAAAATTGTCTTGGGCATAACTGATTGAGGCGCCCATAAGGAGACAAAAACCTAATAAGGTCTGTATGAGTCGTTGTCTCACTTTCGTTTTCTTCATTTGTTTTTTGATTTATAGGTTTTAGCAAATCAAATTTTGATTTGTTCGACCTTAAGGACATTCCAAAAAAAGAAGGGTTGCATCAATAGGAAAAAATTAATCAAGTTGATTAGTGTTCGTTGGTGCTGAGATGTTGTTCGTCTAAGATTCATTTCTTGACCCAAAAAGATTTTCTAAATTACAGTTTGATTTAAAATTTGACATAATGAGAAGATTTCTTTTGTTGATGGTCTGTGTCATCTCTTTGGTGGCCTGTGAAGAAAAAAGTAAAATACCTGTTTATGCTTGGATGGGAGGCCCAGGAGAGGCTACGGATGAAGAACTTTTTGCTAATTTCTCAGACCTGAAAGAGAAAGGTATAGATGGTTTAATGTACAATGGCGGGCATGATCCTGAGATTTATAGAAGAGTGGGGAAACAGGCGAAAAAAGCTGATTTGGAATTCCATGCCTGGATTCCAACGATGGTACAGGGAGAAAATCCAAAATTGAAAAAAGAGTGGTACGCTATAAACGGTTTGGGAGAATCTGCTTTTGAAAAACCGGCTTATGTGCCACATTACACGTTCCTCAGTCCCTGTTACGATGGAGTGTACAATTTTTTAGCGGATTTATATGGAAGTGTCGCTGAAGTCGATGAGGTAGATGGAGTGCATTTGGACTATATACGATTCCCTGATGTGATTTTGGCCCGTGGTCTTTGGGATAAATATGGGTTGGTCATGGATAAGGAATATCCTCAGTACGATTATTGCTATTCCGATAAATGCGTGGCCGACTTCAAGGAAAAAACCGGAATTGATATTAGAGAAGTGGAGGATCCTTCACAAGTTCAAGAATGGAAAGAGTTCCGCTATGATTTGATTACAAGCATTGTCAATAAATTGAATGGAGTGGCCCATTCCAAGAACAAAAAAATAAATGCAGCTGTTTTTCCTGGACCGTCCATTGCCAAAAAATTGGTGAGACAGAATTGGGGTGAATGGGACTTGGATGCTATATATCCAATGAACTACAATGATTTTTACTTAGAGGGTACTAAATGGATCGGGGAAATGGTAAAAGAGGAAGTTGCCAATGCCAAAAATAGAACGCCAGTTTATAGCGGATTGTTCATTTGTCCAAAACCTGAGAAAAAGGGCAGTGAAAAAGATCCCGAAAACCATGGCCTATTACCAGAAGAATTGGGAGAGGCGATTAAGGAATCCATGGTGAACGGGGCAAAGGGGATTTGCTTGTTCACACCTGATAGGATGACCGATGCCCACTGGGAAGAATTTGAAAAGGCCATATATAAGGATTACAATAACCAATAACCAACCAATTTTTTCCTTTGTGCCCGATGTCCTATTCTTGGTCATCGGGTATTTTTTTGTCTACGGTTCATCCCTAAAAAAGTACAGTTCAGTAATTCCTTCTTTAGATATGCCTCAAAGCAGCACAATTTTGCACTGTTACAAATTAAAAACGAACAGTCATGAAAAAACTAATTCTTCTTTTTGTCTTTATTGGCGCAGCTACTATCAATGCCCAAGACCAATATACCAAGGGTATGGAAAAGGCATTTCAATTATGGAAAGAGCAAAAAAACACAGAGGCTTCCAATTTGTTTGAACGTATTGCTATGGCAGAACAAGACAATTGGTTGCCCCATTACTACGTTTCACAAATCAATACAATAATTTCATTTGGTGAAAAGGATGAAAAGAAACTGTCCCAACAATTGGAAAAGGCTAAAGAATTTTTAGATTTGGCCAAGGCCATTTCGCCAGATAACCCAGAATTATTGGTGCAAGAGGCTATGATCAATACTGCTTGGATAGCTTTTGATGGAGCAACTTACGGAATGACGCTCTCTGGAAAGAATGTGCAGCTTTACCAACAAGCTTTGGCTTTGGCACCAGATAATCCTAGAGTAGTATTTTCAAAAGCCGAATGGGATATGGGTGCCGCCAGGTATTTTGGCAAGGATACAGCTCCCTACTGCAAGGATGTGGAGAGAGCCTTGGAACTTTTTGCTAATTTTAGCGAGGATACGCCATTTTATCCATCATGGGGTAAAGAACGTGCCGAGATGGTGTACAAGCAATGCAGCGAATGAAAAATACCACAAAATATAAGTATGTTGTTCGGATACTCCTAATATCCATAGTGGTTGGACTTGTAATTTCTGGCTTCTTTCTAGGTTTGGATGTGTTATCTGGGAATCCTATTTTCTTTGATGATGATTTCTTGAAGGATATAGGATATACTCTTTTTTATTCGCTAGTACTTACTACCGTTAATAGTGTCTACTACGATTATTTGAACCACAAAGTGGTTTGGAAGCGTTTTGCAAAGTATCGGATTGTATTGAGTGCTTTGGGAAGCATTGTACTGACAATGCTGGCTATTTTTTGGATTAGAATCACCATTAGTTTAGGATTTGAAGGGAGAACTTGGGAACAATTTAGTGCTGGAGAGAAGCCAATCTATTATGTGATTGCTCTTGTGATTACCATAGTGATATCACTCTTTTTCCACGCGTTCTATTTTTATAAGAATTGGCAGGAAAAAAAGGTAAAAGAACAAAAAATTATTGCTGGTAGTGCTTCAGCTCGATTTGATGCCCTAAAAAATCAATTGGATCCCCATTTCCTTTTCAATAGCTTGAATGTGTTGACCAGTCTTATTGATGAAGACCCTCATCAAGCCCAGAAATTCACCACCTCCTTATCCAAGGTATATCGATATGTATTAGAACAAAAGAACAAGGATTTGGTCACCGTAAACGAAGAATTGGATTTTGCCCGTACTTATGTGCGATTACTAAAAATGAGGTTTGAGGACAGCATTGTTTTTGAAATTCCGGAAAACTCCTCAATTGCTGATGCCAAGATTGTACCCTTGTCCCTGCAACTGTTGCTAGAGAATGCAGTAAAGCACAATGTGGTTACTGCTTCAAGGCCATTGCATATAAAAGTCTTTGAGCAAGATGATATGCTTACGGTAAGCAACAATCTTCAAGAAAAGCAGGTTGTAAAAAAAAGTAGTGGGGTAGGATTGCAAAACATAAGACAACGATACAACATACTCACAGATAGAGAAGTCATTATTGATAAGACTTCTGCAAACTTTAGTGTATCTCTCCCTATGTTGACCAAACAAGTTTCCGTAATGGAAACACAAGAGACATTTATTGAGGAAAAACGGTATTTAAAGGCTAAAGAGCGCGTCAAAGGAATAAAAGACTTCTACAGTAATTTAATTGCTTATTGCATTATCATTCCATTTTTATGGTGGCTTAATTATAGGACCACTGACTTTTTATGGGCATTTTTCCCCACTTTGGGCTGGGGATTTGGTGTCGTTGCACATGGAATGGAAGCCTTTGGTTATAATCCACTTTGGGGCAAGCGTTGGGAAGAAAGAAAGATCCAAGAGCTTATGGATAAGGAGGACTTTTAGTTCCTTTTGCTTTTTCCTTTATTGTAAACCTTTCTTTTTATTCGTTTTGTTTGAGGGATACAGATGTTCATAAGTCCCACTTTTTCAATACGTAAACGATCCATCCCTGAAAAACAACAGTTCGCGAATCCTTTTTTTCTACGCTACTTAACTATCACGAAGTTTGTCTTGTAAATCAAAATAATTCAACAATAAAAACAATAAAAACAATAGAACAATGGACGAAGTAAAAAATTACAGGTATAGAAAAGCTAAGGAAAGAGTGGATAAAATAAAGTCTTTTTATCAAAATATGCTCGCATATTGTTTAGTGATTCCATTTTTGGCCTTTATCAATTATACGACTACAAGTTACCCTTGGGTAGTTTTTCCAGCTATTGGATGGGGGCTTGGTCTCATTATTAATGGTCTCTGTGCTTACGGTTATGTTCCGTTTTTAGGACGGGATTGGGAAGAGCGTAAAATCAATCAATTAATGAATAGTAATGAATTCTAGTGATTCAGTATATTTAAATACACAACCAATCAACACAATCAGCATGGAAAAATTAGATAAAGAAAGTAAATATATAAGAGCCAAGGAACGGGTAGATGAGCTTAAAAAGTTTTACGCCAATTTATGGTCTTACATTTTGATCATCTCGGTTTTGGCCTTGATCAATTACCTCACCAACGGATTTAGTTATATGTGGTTTCTTTGGGCTGCATTCGGATGGGGCATAGGTGTCTTTTTTCATGCCATGGGTACATTTAACCTCAATCCTTTTTTCGGAAAGCGGTGGGAAGAGAAAAAAATTAAAGAGTTGATGGAAGAAGATGAAAAAACAAAAAAATGGAGATAATCATGGATAAGGAGCAAGAAAAATTAAAAAGAGCAAAGAAGCGCGTAGAAGAATTGAAGGGTTTTTATATTCATTTTTCAATTTACATTGTGATCAATGCCTTCATTTTGGTAAATATCTATCTCAATACCGACTATTTCTGGCAATGGCACCATTTTTTTACCTTGATAGGTTGGGGCATAGGAGTAGGCTTCCATGGGGCTAAGGTTTTTGGATTTAACCCAATGTTTGGAAAAAAGTGGGAAGAACGACAAATCCAGAAATACATTGACAAGGACAAAGAAGAAATGAAGAAATACAAGTAGAAGACCATGAATTCAGATAACAGCAACTATGAAAAAGCCAAGAAACGTGTCAAGGAATTGAAGGATTTTTATAGACATGTAAAGATTTTTGTTATCATAAATGGGCTATTTTATTTGTTAAAAAGTGAAATATTACTGCCCTATATCCCTGAAGAATTTTGGTTGGAACCATATTTCTTTAATTGGGTTGACATTAATGTCTTGATTTGGGGAGTGATTTTGGCCATCCATGCCCTTTACTTGAATAGAAACAAGTTTCCGTTCTTGAAAAAGTGGGAAGAAAAGCAGATAAAAAAATATATGGACATGGAGCAAGAAGAAAATCATAAACGATACAAGTAAACAAAAGCATAAAGATGAACGTGATTATTATAGAAGATGAAAAACCTGCGGCAAGAAGATTGAATCGGTTGCTTGCCGAACTTGATGTTGAGGTATCCACAATGTTACATTCCGTGGATGAATCTTTGGAGTGGTTCCAGAACAATCCGCACCCCGATCTTATATTTCTGGACATCCAATTATCGGACGGATTATCGTTTGAGATTTTTGATATGATAGAGGTCAAAAGCGCCATAATTTTCACTACTGCATTTGACGAATATGCACTCCAAGCATTCAAGTTGAACAGCATCGATTATTTGTTGAAACCCATTGATGATGAAGAGCTGGAAAGAGCGGTGAAAAAGTATCGGGATTTTAAGTCCGAAACCCGGAATATTTCGGTCGATTTTAACGACATAAAGAAGTTGTTGGTAAACCCTTTGGAACGGGAATACAAAAAAAGGTTTACGGTAAAAGTTGGACAACATTTAAAAATTGTAAACGCCGACGATGTTGAATGTTTTTATAGTGAAAACAAAGGAACCTATGCGGCAACATCCGATGGAAGAAATTATTTGTTGGATACTACTCTGGAGCAACTGGAAAACGAATTGTCGCCAGAAGTTTTTTTTAGGGTCAGCCGAAAATTTTACATCAATCTAAATCACATCAAAGACATTATTTCATACACAAATTCTAGGCTGCAAATCAAATTAAATAAGTTCGATGAACAGGAAATCATTGTGAGTAGAGAGCGAGTAAGAGATTTTAAGCTTTGGTTGGAATAAGGGGATTTAAAAAATTGATTATCAAATTATTGTAATTAATAAAAAAATAACTATAAATATTTCTTATAGTAGTTTTTTTGATGAAAAATCACTCAGTTTCTTCAACACGGTTTTCATCAAAAGCAGAAGGCAATAATTTTGGAATCAATTTAATAAAAATCGGCAATAAAACGGCTCCGCCTGGTAGCATAAAAATAGCTAACGAAGGAATAGTTTTAAAAATATCCACCAACTGATTTTGCACTTTTTTTCGTTCAGATGGAGTCAACTCCTTGACCGCTGATTTGGAAAGTAAGGTGACCAATTCTCTACTTTCAGCAAGCTCTTTTTTGAGTCTTTTACTGTTTCGTAAAATTAATTTACTCACATTTTTAGACATCCCATCATAGAATTGAAGCGCTAAATTTTGGTCGTTTAAATAGGGAACTCGAGAGGCATTTTTCTCAAAGAAAACTTTCACAAAATCCAA
This sequence comes from Flagellimonas amphidinii, assembly GCF_013090115.1. GTDB lineage: Bacteria > Bacteroidota > Bacteroidia > Flavobacteriales > Flavobacteriaceae > Flagellimonas > Flagellimonas amphidinii. The sequence goes on along the minus strand of NZ_JABFNN010000033.1, from coordinate 61,685 downwards.
GGAAGATTTCACCTCGTTTTCTGTCTTTTCAAGGTCCTTTCCCAAGCCAAAAATATAACCCGTTTCTGTATGATCCAAGAGCTTATCTTCCCATAAAGTTAAACAGGCCATATCCAAAAAATAATCTTTTTCACAGGGGGCAAAATTTTGACGTAAAAGATCAAGATAAGTGCCTTCGAAATTTGCCTCGCTCAAGTCAACATAAGTTAAGGAAGCAGCCAAAAGTTGAATGAGTTTAGCATCCTTGTCATGTGTTTCTTTGGAGTTCAATGCTTGGTATACAATGTTCATGGTTACATACTCCAAGAGTTGGGCATGCTCCATGGTGGCCTTTTGTTTTTTTAAGTATGTCCGGAAAATTAGGATATCAACATAAAGTAATGAATTGGTAATGCTATTTCCAAAAGCCCTATTAAAAGCATTACCTCCTAAATAGATTCTGGAATCAATCAATTTCTCCAATTGGGATTCTGTGTGCTTCCCTGTCAATATTTTATTCAAAAAGGAAATTTTGCCAACTTCCAAAGATTGATAATAATCAAAAACAGTATTGACAAAAGTATTGAAGTCGGTTTGCCCTTTTTCAAACAGATAAGTGAAATAAAGGGCGGTCAAGAGATTGATTTTGGCAATCTCATCTTCAGTTAAGGAATGTTCAACCGGAATAAACGAGGGTATCTCTAAATGAATGCCATAAACGAACCCGTTGGTCTTCAGTTCATCATATAGTTCCCCAAAGTCTGAAAAATTGGAGGCCTTATTTGCCACGATATGTCCAAACTTATTGATCCAACCTGAAGCAGAGGGGTTCATTGGGCAGCTTTTACCATTCAAAGTAAAACAAAATATCACATTTGAAGGAACCAAATGGAGCTTTTATATAAATAATTTTTAAGAGCTTCTTATTTGAACTGAATGGTGGTTTTTCCAAGGCACTTACATCTGATTTTATATTGACAGTAATAAAAGCTATGATTATAATTTTTATCCAATGATAAACGTCATATTCCTTGATTGCTGGACGCGGTAGCTTTGACCCATATTTAAAAAGCATACGATGAAAAAAACGGTAATTTTTGTAATGACAGCATTAATGGGGGTTATGAATTTTGCAATAGCGCAAGACGCTCCCCAAAGTAACGATGGAAGTAAATGGCAATTCCGATTAAGGGGAATTGTGGTGACTCCAGATGAAAGTGCTGACATTGAAGCAATAGGAGGAGATGTGTCCATTTCGACCGCCTTTGTACCCGAGTTGGACATTTCTTATTTCTTTAACGAAAACTGGTCTTTGGAATTGATATTGGCCACAACCAAACATGATGTTGAAGCGGTGAGCACTGATGCCGGGGATATAGATCTGGGGCATGTATGGCTACTTCCACCAACACTTACGGGTCAGTACCACTTTACCGGAGGTGATTTTGTTCCTTATTTGGGTGCAGGCGTCAACTTAACACTTTTCTATGGAGTTGATGAAGGACCGGTTGCTGACGATATAGATTATGATACTGCCTTAGGTTTTGCGCTACAAGGAGGTTTTGATTTCATGCTCAATGATAAATGGTTTTTGAATGTGGATGTGAAAAAACTATTCTTGAACACTGATGCAACGGTAAATGCGACCACTGCCCTCGACGCAACTGTGGTAGCTGATGTTGACATTAATCCATGGATTTTTGGGTTTGGTGTTGGTGTTAAACTTTAGGATGGGTTTTTAAGGTTATTTGATGAGGGAAGCGGCCTGGATTTATCCAGGCCGCTTCTTTTATTTAGATGATACCTCATTCTTAAATTTTAAACGAAACCCGTATACAGGAATATCCCCTTGTTTAAAATCAAGGTCAGTGGATCGTTGAAACCCCAGTTTTTCATACATTTTCAATGCTACTTTCATAAAAGCAGTACTGTGGATGATTATTTGATTTTGACCTTCTTTTTTGGCTTTTTCTATACAGGCCACAGTCAATGCTCTTCCCACTCCCATACCTCTGGCTTTGGGGTCAACTGCCAATAGCCGAAAACCGGCAGCATTTTTTTGACTTGTTACAATTCCTTTGGTGCCATAATATTTCATATCATTGAAGAAAAGCACACCTCCCAATATTTTGTCGGTGGTGGAAACTGCAATCAAGAGCTCTGTCTTCGGCTTTTTGGTGAATTCTCCAATGTTGGCCAAGGTGTTATAATATTCCGGCATAGCATCGGCTTTGGGAAAGCCTTCCAAGCTGGAATAGCCTCTAACCATTAATTCCCCAATTTCCTTAAACTCGGAAGATTTGGCCTTCCTGATGATAAAGCCTTTTTTTGCAAAGTGTGACGCATAACTTTCATGGAAGCTTTGCTTTAAAAACTTATTTTCCAAAATATCCAACTTATTTAAAAAATCATTGCCAACAAACTCTTCAAGAATCTCCTGTATTCGAAACCATTCTTGTTCAAAGGTCGGCAAGATTTCTTTGCCTTTTTTGGAAATCTGTATTAAGGTTTTTCTACCATCTTTCTCATCTTTAAATGTTTCAAGATAACCCCGTTCTTTCATTTTGCGGGTAATCTTGATTATTGCAGGATGCGAAAATCCAAGAGTAGTTGCTATTTCGGTAACAGATAATTTTTCTTTTTCCTTGAGCAACAAAAAAATTACATGCCAATTGGGGTCAATATCTAATCCAAGACGTGAATAATGATCAATGGTACTGGAAACGATTTTTTCATTGAGTCTTTTCATTCTGGCAGTAAAACCTAAATGTCCAATTTGAGTTAAAAAGTCATTTTTCATATTAGAAATGTAACTGGTAACGCAAATATATTCAAATTGCGTAACTAGTTACATAGTTGGGTGTTAAATAAGAAAGCCCCATAATAGGGGCTTCTATATTTTAAAGCTTAATTGCGAAGAGTTATTTCTTTTCCAAAAGAATAGAAGCTTTTACAGCAACATCTTCCCAAGTTTTGCTAACGCCATCGGGTCCCGTGTGCAATTGAAAACACGCTTTGTTCAAAGAAGCCAATGCATCCAATGCATTCCATTTGGCTAGATTCATTGTGCCGGAAAATGTGACATGATTGTCATCGGTCATTTCATATTCCATAGGAAGGTCAGCAGACACACCATTCATAGATAGTTTGGCAGAACAATTTTTATTCTCATCAAATTCAAGCACTCCATTAATAAGTTCAGTGTTTTCCATTACCCCAAAAAAGAAATGTAAAATTTTTGGATCTCTTGTGTTTGTGGTATCATTTGTGAAAAGACTGCTTACTGGAATTGAAAATTCAAGCCCATTCAATGTTTCCATTGGAGTTTCTGAAGCGGTGTAGGTATAAGTAACTTTGGTAAAAGAACCTCCAACCGGTTTTTTCTCAGTGGTTTTATAAGCAGTGAAACGAATATCTGTGGAGTCTTCAACTACACTGTACACTGGCTTGGTTTCTTCTTCTTGTTGTGTTTCCTTTTTGGCTTTTTTACAGCTAAAAGCAGCTACAAAAACGACGGCTAAAGGCAATACAATTACTTTTTTCATCCTCTTGTAATATTTGGTTTGGTCTAAGTTACTCAATATTCAGGGAGGCAGCAATAACTTTTCAGCTTTATCCAATCAATTTTCCTACACTTAATATTTTTAACACTTTTGTTTAATAATGATCATAGATTTACCACGTTATTTTGTTAACAAGATTTAGTGTAACATATTTAAAAAGAGGATTTTGACCTATCTGGTATCCAATTATTACAACTTCTGGGTGTATTGCAATAAGAGAAAATCTTTTTGCAAAGGATATCAGCGTTTAAAAAGGGAAAGGTTCCGTGGTTACATTGATCAAAAAAGCTACGTGCAGTCCTTGCGTAAGATTCATAGAGCTGCATTGGAACTTGAATTGGACTACTTCGACATTCTACATATGCGCTTGTAGTTTTTAATCTACCAACTTACTGATTACTTGAGTTTCACTGTGTAAAGTTCTGTGGACAGGGCATTTATCTGCTATCTGCATTATTCTTGCTTTTTGCTTTTCGTCCAATGCGCCAGTAAGTTTTATTTCTTTATGAAAAGTATCAATTTTTGCAGCATCTGACTCGCAATTTTCACAATCCACAGCATGGGATTTTCCATAGGAAATGTGTACTTCTACATTGTCAACGGGCCATCCTTTACGTTTAGCGTACATTTGAATGGTCATTACTGTGCATGCTGATAGCCCGGCGGATACGAACTCATAGGGAGAAGGACCAAAATCATTGCCTCCATAACTTTCAGGTTCATCAGCAAGCATATAATGATTGCCGATTTTCATTTGAGTGGTGAAACCGTCTTCACCATTTAAACTTGCAACTACTTGATGCTTTGTATGAAGTGAACTATCCACTTTTTCGCTGATATCGAGGTACCTCTTCGCCCATCCCGAAATGACATCCCCAACATATAGCGAGTCTTCTTTCCTTGACAATAAATGATCCGCTCCATCTAATGAGACAAAACTTTTTGGGTGATGCGCAGCAACATAAATATCTTCTGCATTTTTAATTTCCACGGTATCATCTTGGGGCGAATGCATAATCAATAATGGTTTTCGAAGCTTTTTAGCAACTTGGGGCAAAGATTGTTCTTCAAGATCCTGCACAAATTGCTGTTTTATTTTAAAGTCCCGACCTCCAAGATTTACAACGGCCTCACCTTTCTCCTTGATTTCATCCAATCCATTTTTCAACAAATGCTTTACATGAAGTGGATTTGATGGAGCTCCAATAGTTGCGATGGCATTCACGGAAGTTATTTTTTGAGCTGCAAAAACTACAGCAGCACCTCCCAATGAGTGGCCTATCAAAAGGGTAGGCGCCATATAATGCTCCGCAAGAAAACCTGAAGCGGCTACCAAATCCTCTACATTTCCGGAGAAATTGGTGTTGGCAAAATCTCCTTCACTTTCTCCTAGTCCGGTAAAATCAAATCGTAGAACGCCGAAACCATTAGATGTTAGAGCCTTGCTAATGTTTTTGACTGCCAATAAATTTTTGGTACAGGTAAAGCAATGTGCAAAAATTGCAAAGTTATGAGGATGTTGGTCAACAGGAAGTTCTAACCTGCCCACTAAGGTTTCCCCATTTTGGTTTTGAAAACTAACTTTTTGAAGACTCATGCCCAAATAATTTTGATGAACAAGGGCCTTCTGTTTACAATTTTGCCACAAGGACTAATCAGATGCGCCCGAGCTCTTGTTTTTCTTAAAGATACCCCTTAAGTCGGGATTATAGAAGAATCCTATCTGTAACCTATCAAAAACTGAGCTGGTAAATTGGTTGCGCAAATATCCAAATTGAACACTGCTATTTTCAGTAATATGGATACCAACGGCACCGTACAATCTGTTCTGTCCAAAAAGGTCATCCTGTAAATTGATGAACAGTTCATCGTAAAAGTTAAGAAAGAAAGTATCCGTAAGCGGTAATGTAACTTGAATGCGATATCGAGCTCTGTGTTGTGTGTCTGTGGAATTCCCAAAATCCAAAAATCGCTGTTCCAAACGATAGCGGTGTTCAAAAAGAAATTCCCATACTTTATTCTTTAGAATAAACTGTTCAAAAATTCGATGTTCCCTCGAATCCATTGCGGCAAAAGGTTCGTCAAAAGTATTGTCGGTTTTGATGAACCCATAACCTATAGTGGCAATGGCAGTAGGATTAATGTGATAATTCAATCCGGTACGGAGCAACAACTGATTGAAATTACTCGCGGTTTCGTAATAACGGAACTGAGCTTCGGTATGAATGCTGAATCGTTCTGCTACTTTGTTCGTGCCAAAATACATGTACCAAGCTCCTAAGTCCTCTTCCCCAGGATTTTGAGCACTTATTTTTGCGATGGCTAGCAAGACTATCCATAAAACCCATGTTTTTTTCATTAATTCAAACTAAAAGTTTCTGTTTCTTTAAAAGGAGATAGCTCCAAGGATTCAATGGATGTTCGGTATGGTTTCCATTTTTCTTCAAAAAAGGTATTTGTTTTTTCCAAAGCAGCCTTTAATTCATTTTCAGCAAATTCAACAAGTCTATGCTCCGTGGCCGTAATCCCATTTTTTCTGCTTCCAACATAATAACCAGCGGTATTGATTCTTTGCATAACAGTAATTTCAGGATTTCTGGTAATGCCTTGGCGTTTGTCCTCTTTTCCTAGATAGAGTGCTATTACAGTATCAATTTGTTTAACGACTTCTTTGGAGGCTTTGATTTGATCCTTGAACTTTTCTTTATCCAAATCTGTGAGCTCTTTTTGAAACTTGTTGGCCAAGTTTTTACTTTCCACCAATTGTTTTACGGCATCAGCAGCAGTTTGTGTGTAATTTTCAAGTTTTTTTCCTGTCTCATACACTTGGTTGATGGAAGCTGGACTCACTTCAAGTCTTGGGTCTGTTTTAACAGTTACATTGGTTGAATCCGTCAAACCCCCATAATGAATTTTGACCTTGTAGGTTCCAGGTTTAACGCTAACTCCACCAGACTCTTTTTTATCCTTACTGATTTTTCTTGAAGGAGCATCAGGGCCTTTTTCATCCAATCCCCAATAAATTCTATGGAAACCTGCCTTTTTTGGAGTTTTATGGCCCAAGGTTCTGATTAATCTATCTCCATCATAAATTTTAAAGTAAATGGAATCCTTGGATTTTTCTTTTTTCACTGTTTCATCGGTATCGTTGTCTTTTTCCTCACCTTCTGTTTTTTCTTTGGATTTTGAAACACCCTCTTTAAGGTAATAGGTAATCATGGCACCTGATTTTCGGTTTTCTCCATTGTAAAGCGCATCACCTCCAAAACGACTGCCAGTAGGTTGTTGGTAGGCGGCCAAATAGGCATCTGGACTTTTAAAAAGACTGACTTCTTTTTGAAGAAGAGACATATTTCCGGCTAAAGCTCTTAGCGGACGAATATCATCCAGTACCCAAGCAGCCCTGCCAAAAGTGCCGATTACAAGGTCATTTTCTCTGGGATGGATAGCCAAATCTTTTGTGGAAACTGTTGGAAATCCTTCACTCCATTTTTTCCAAGAATCACCAGCATTGAAGGAAATATAAAGCCCATCATCTGTACCTAAAAACATCAAGTTGGGATTTTCCGTATCCTCAATTATGGATAAAGTATAGCTTTTTACATCATTTTGATCTACAATTCGAGTCCATGTTTTTCCATAATCCTTGGTTCGGTATGCATAAGGTGTATAGTTGAACCTGCGATAATCATTGGCAATCAACAATGCTTCACCTTTATTTGTTTTTGAAGCCTTGATTTGGGGAATCCAACTATCTTTGGGCAAGCCTTTGATGTTATTGGTCACCTCAGTCCAAGAGGAACCACCATTTTGTGTAAAATGTACTCTACCATCGTCTGTCCCAACCCATAGCATATCTTTTTCTACGGCAGAAGGTTCAACAACTAAAATGGTACAATGGTTTTCAGCTCCAGTGGCATCCATTGTAAGGCCACCACTTTCACTTTGCTTTTGCTTTTCTGGGTCGTTGGTGGTCAAATCTGGAGAGATTACCTCCCACGTTAAGCCTTTATCTGTTGATTTATGTACAAATTGACTTCCGAAGTAAACTGTGCTATTATCAAAAGGGTCTTGCCCAATACCCGCATTCCAATTAAAACGTAGTTTGGTGTCAGCATCAGGTGGAGTAGGACGGACCGTAAAATTGTTCCCCGTTTTCCAATCGTACCGCCTTACATATCCTTGCTGGCTCATGGCGTATCCGTATTGGCTGTCATCCAAATCAGGAACCACATCAAAACCATCGCCAAAAGCGATTTCCTGCCAGTAACTGTTTCTAATGCCTTGAGCTTTCCAAACATAAGCTGGGCCTCTCCAAGATCCATTATCTTGCATTCCGCCATACACATTATAAGGGTATTCGTTGTCAACGTTGATATGATAGAACTGCGCTACTGGAAGATTTCCAATAAAGCGCCATGTTTTACCGCCATCTTTGGTAATATTCATACCGCCATCGTTGCCATCAATCATGAACTGGCCATTCTCAGGATGAATCCACCAAGCATGATGGTCGGGATGAACCCCGTTATCCACTTGGTAGGCAGGCATCAATTGGGTAAAGTTTTTACCGCCATCTTCAGAAACATTCACATAAGTAAAAATGGAATATACCCGATTCTCGTTTTCAGGGTCTACATAGATTTCTGAATAATAAAATGGACGGTTACCAATATCATTTTTGTCATTGATTTTTTCCCATTTGAAACCTCCATCTTCAGATTTGTACAATGCGTTTTTTTTGGCTTCGACCAAAGCGTACAATACATTAGGTTTGTTTTTGGCAATTGCAATCCCTATTCTGCCCAATTCCCCTTTGGGGAAACCATTCTCATCCGTTATTTTTTTCCAAGTGGCGCCCCCATCATGGGTAATGTGCAGTCCACTTCCATCACCGCCAGATTTAAAGAACCAAGGGTCACGTTTATGTTCCCACATGGCAGCGATCAATTTATTCGGATTGGTAGGGTCCATGACCATATCTGCAACACCGGTTTTGTTGTTGACAAAAAGGACTTTTTTCCAACTCTTTCCTCCGTCGGTTGTTTTGAAAACGCCTCGTTCAGGATGTTCACCCCATGGAGAACCAATAGCACCTACATAAATTACATTAGGGTCAGTTGGGTCGATAATGATCCTATGGATATGCCTGGTGTTTTCCAGTCCCATGGATTTCCAGGTTTTCCCTCCATCCAAAGATTTGAAGATGCCATATCCACCATTTAGGCTGTTACGGGGATTACCTTCACCGGTTCCCACCCAAATTACGGAAGGATTGGATTGTTGAATGGCTACTGCTCCTATGGAAGCCGTAACTTCTTTATCAAAAATAGGCTCCCATTTGATACCTCCGGAGGTGGATTTCCATAAACCCCCAGATGCTGTGCCCACATACATAATATCAGGATTGGAATGGGCTACATCAATTGCGGTAACACGACCGCTCATTCCTGCAGGACCAATATTTCTGGGTTTCATGTCTTGCACAAGTTCTATGGAAAAATCTTGGGCAAACAAACTGGAAGAGAGAATTAGAAGGATAAAGGGTAATAATTTTTTCATTTTCGGAAGTTAATTAGTCGCCTAAAGATAAAGAAAACGTTAAGCTGAATTCTTAAAGTGATGTTAAGGTGCTTGTGGACAATAGTTTGGTTTTGCGTAGTTTTGAAACAAAGGCGTTCATTATAGATTCCATAGAAAAAAACAGGGCACCGTGGTATTATCTCATTTTGCTGATTCTAGCAGGTGAAGCGGTATTCATTCTACCTTTTGTAATTCCAAGAATTTTTAGACCTACAGTTTTAGATGTATTTCAGATGTCGAACTTGGATTATAACCTTGGTGTTTCGGTATATGGGATTATAGCGATGGTTTCCTATTTGTTGGGAGGTCCTTTGGCCGATAAGTATCCCCCGAGAAAATTGATTGCCATTGCCCTTTGGTTGACCGCCTCGGGAGGGTTTTTGTATGCGCAGTACCCAAATTTTGGAACACTTCAAATATTGTATGGCTATTGGGGCTTTACTACTATTTTTCTGTTTTGGGCTCCAATGATCAAGGCCACAAGGGTTTGGGGTGGTGCCACAGCCCAAGGAAAAGCCTTTGGCTTTTTGGATGGAGGAAGAGGACTTACAGGAGCTTTGTTCGGTCTGTTAGGGGTGTTCATATTTTCTGTGTATATGACTCAGGATGGTCCTGAGACTTCCTTGGAAATCAAAAAGCAAACTTTTTCGTATCTAATTTACGCTTCATGTGGAATCATTATGTTGATAGGTCTTATGGTTTGGTTTTTCATGAAGTCTGGAAAAGATGATGAGAGTGTCCAACTAGAACGTGTTTCATGGAAAGAAATCAGACAGGTACTTCGGTTGCCATCGGTTTGGTTATTGATGATCATTATTCTTTGTGCCTATGTGGGCTATAAGATTACGGATATCATTTCTCAATATGCAGAAGAGGTGATGTTATATGACCAGGTGGGTTCTGCAAAAGTGGGCACGTTGTTGCAATTTCTGCGCCCAACAACTGGAATTGTTCTGGGGTTGATGGCCGATCGACTTAGGATTACCCTTTTGTTGGTGGTAGGTTTTGTGTTGACTTTTGCCGGAGGGATTCTTTTTGCAACTGGAATTATTGCCCCAAGCACAACTTTTTTGTTTTTCATGTCAGTTGTTATAATAGGTTTGGGGGTATATGCTTGCAGGGCATTATATTTTGGAGTGATGAGAGTAGGGAAAATTCCATTGGCCTTAACGGGAACGGCTGTGGGACTTATTTCATTGATTGGATACACTCCAGATATTTTTGCTGGACCAGCTTATGGTTATCTATTAGATCAGAATCCTGGGGAAATTGGCCATCAACATGTGTTTTGGATGTTGAGCGGTTTTGCTTTTGTGGGAGGAATTACAGCTTGGATTTACCTAAGATTGTATGGTGAAAGTTCTTTATGATTCTTTATAAAATTATCTCGTATTTCTTGATTTCACATTGTTTTCACAGAGGTGGATAATCTCTTCGATTCGTTTTTGACGCGTTGCCTCACGTTTGGCCTGTTTTAACCAATACAGATAACTTTTACGTTGTCCATGGGTAAATTGGTTAAAATTATGCAGTGCTTTTTTATTGTTGTTGAATGCTTTTTGCAAATCAGGCGGGACAATTCCCTTTTCCACATCATCCAAAACAGTCCAAGAACCATTTTGTTTGGCAATTGCAATAGCTTCCATCCCGCTTTGATGCATTAAGCCCATATCGGACAACTCTTTAATATGATCTTTGTTGACTTTGCTCCAAACACTTTTAGGTTTTCTAGGACAGAAATATTGCCTTCGTTTTCCGTTTCCCAAACTCTTTACAGTACTATCTATCCAACCATAACAAAGTGCCACACGAACAGCTTCTTCCCATCGCATACTTTCGTTTACATGGGCCACTGTATAAAAAATAAGATAGATTCCTTCAGAAGAGCGGTGATTTAGATGTAGCCATTTGCGCCATTCCTTATCATTTTTGAAATAGTGCTCTGGATACTTTTCCATGTCAGATTTTTTGTGTTTCGATATAAAAATTATTGTCAAAAATCATTTCCTCACCCGTTAGTTGCTCTGTTTTCCATTCATGATTGGGAAACAACCACTGTTCTTGCCCATCAACAAAAACCCGAATGGGCATATCAAAATCCTCAACAATGTTCACATATCGGTGCTTAATAGAGCCATCTTCTAGTTGGTATTCCAGTTTTGGAATCATGGTAGTCCTCAAATACTGGTTAAAGAAGGCGGAGAGGTCTTTTTTGGTTTTTTTACTGATGTAATTTTCAACTTGTTGGGTGGTTACAGTTTTGTGGTAAAACTCAGCATTCAATCCTCTTAAAATAATGCGCCAAAGCTCATCGTCTTCAATAAGTTGACGCAGTGTGTGAAGAATATTTGCACCTTTATAATACATATCGCCAGAACCACTTTTATTTACACCGTAAGGACCAATGATAGGTCTGTCGTTCAGGACATTGGCACGAGTGCCAATTACATATTCTGCTGAAGCTTTGGTGCCAAAATGATAATCCAAATACAAGTTTTCAGAATATGCAGTGAATCCTTCATGCACCCACATGTCTGCAATATCTTTATAGGTGATGTTATTGGCAAACCATTCATGGCCAGCTTCATGGATGATGATAAAATCAAACTTTAATCCCCATCCCGAACCGGATAAATCTCTGCCTAAATAACCATTTTGGTATTTGTTTCCGTAGGTAACAGAACTTTGGTGTTCCATGCCCAAGTAGGGGACTTCTACCAATTTAAAACCATCTTCGTAGAAGGGATAGGGGCCAAACCAATGTTCAAAAGCTTTTAGCATTAAAGCAGCTTGTTTGAACTGTTCCTTAGCTTTTTCCAAATTTTCAGGAAGTACATAGAAATCCAAATCCAAGATGCCTTTTTCACCTTCAAATTTTTCTCCAAAGTGCACGTAGTTTCCAATATTCACGTTCACTCCGTAATTGTTGATGGGGTTGGAGACAAACCAGTGATAGGTTTTAAAGTCGCCATTTTCCTCTACGCGCTCTAACTTTCCGTTGGAAACATCCACAAGGTTTTTGGGAACGGCCACACTTATACGCATGCTGTCAACTTCATCGTACATATGGTCTTTGTTGGGCCACCAAACACTGGCACCCAGACCTTGGCAAGATGTTGCTACAAACGAATTGCCATTATCATCTTTTTTCCAAGAAAAACCACCATCCCAAGGAGCTCTGACAGCCTTTCGGGGTTTTCCAGAATATTTCACCAAAAGTTCATTGAATTCCCCTGGGATCTGCTCTTTTTTAAGTTTGATGAAATGAGCAGAACCTTCTGAAGAGAACTCCAATTCCTTGCCGTTTTGTACAATGGATTCAATTTGCATGGGTTCTTGAAGGTCCAATTGTAGTACTTCGGCCTTTTCCAATACTTTGTATCGTACAAGATTACTACCAGAAATGAATTCTTTATCGGGTTCCACTTTGATGTCGAGATGGTAGTAATTCAAATCCCACCATTCCCGTTCTGGGGTAATGCTTCCGCGTAGGGTGTCTTGACGGGTGAAATTTTGGGCCGAAACGGCCAAAGAGGTTAAAAATAGTACTGCTAGTAGTGTCTTCTTCATGTTTATCTATATACTTTATTAGGGAAAACCACGGGGCTTTCATGTCCATTTTCACCAACGGATGCTATTCCGAAAAAATAATTGTCAACAACTATGCCTTGTAGTTTTTTGGTTTTAAAATCGGTTAAGGTAGTAGTTTATGTAAGATTTAATTACCTATAACTTCTACAAATACTCCATCTGGATCCTGAAATAAAATAAAAGTTCTTCCATCTGGCAAATTTATTGGTGTCTCACCAAGCAATGGAATATTGTTCTCTTTTAAGCGCTGTAGTATTTTATCTGTGGATTTGATAAAATAAGTGGTGTACTGCATTCCATTCTGATCTTGAATATGTTTGTCCGGAGTGGTTTTTTCATTGCCGAAGGTAACCAGTTTCAATTCAGTGGCATTAGGGTCGTCTACAACTTTCAATATTTTTACATCAAAAGGAGTACCACCACTCAATCCAGATCTTTTACCGAAAGTTTCATCAATACTGAAACCTCCGGTTTCTTTCATTCCCATGATTTTGGTGTAAAAATCCAAGGATGTTTCAATATCCGAAACAATTATTCCAATTGATATGGTAGGATTTGCATATTCGGTCTGTGCCCTGCCAACAGCGATGGAAAATGCTAAAAATAAAATGCTGAAAATAGTATGCTTCATAGTTGAAGGTTTTTTTGATTTCTTTAAAGTAGCAAATTGGATCAATCTATAAAAGTAACCTTGATGATTTTGCCATTTTGAACCTCATAAATGGCCACTGTACTGATTTGGGAACCATTAATGGTGACAAATTCTTCATCAATGACCTTGTTTCCCATAACAATACGATTCTTTATTTGGCAATGTAGGTCTGGCGTATTTTCAAAAAAGGTATTGTATTGTTTCTTCATTTTCTCTTTTCCTTCAGAAATCAAGTCATTGGGAAAATTATAGAGTTTAACATCTTCGGAATAGGTGTCCATGAAAGCTTCTATATTTCTTGCGTTGTATGCATCAAGCTGTTTTTGAACAATCACCTTTGGTGATTCCTCGGCCACAAATGCCAATCGGGTTTTAGCCGGATTGACTGCTATTCGGGTTATGTTATTGATTTCTTCCTGAGAAAATTGCATGATCTCTTGCCAACCTGATTCAGATTCGGTTTCAAACATTAACAAGGATTTACCATTGCCTGTTAAGATGAGATTATTGTTCAGCCAACATATATCTTCTTTTCCGTAGGTTTTGGCAATTGATACCATGTCCCCAGAAATGGGGTTTATAGACCTTATCTCCCAAACTTTGTTCGCTTTGCTGATAAAACTGATGAGGTCGGTACCTGGAATCTTGTGCAAAGACCTGCCCACATTTTTTTGAAGTGTACGATTGGTTTTGTTTTTTAAATCGGTCACTACCAAATCCAATCTGTCTTCCACTAATACCGATGAAACCAAAACATGCTCATTATACCAAACATGGTACCCTATTTTCAAATCTGAAATGGGTTTGGATTCACCTGAATCAATATCATATTCATAGAGCAATTGTAACCCATCCAAATCCAACCGTATGGATGAAATGGCATCTTTACCGGGCATTTTGAGTGGAGAATATTCGCTTCCCAAAGGTGTGTCCGATATCCAAGTGGAAGTACTTCCTTTATTGATATTGAACTTTAAAATATCTGTCTGGTCCGCTCTTGTTGAAGAAAACAACAAAGTGTTATTGTCCCAAAATGAAGGTTGGTTGTCATAGCCCTCATTATTTGAAATATTTTTAGGGTTGGAAAGAATAGGTTTTCCATTGTCCAATGTTAAATCAAAAAGATATACTTCTGTATTGGCTTGACCACTAAGAAACAATAGTCCAGAGAACCAAATCAGTATAAAAACCCTGAAGATCATTTTTTTACAAAACTTTTTAATACTTCCCGTACTCGTTTGGTATTTTCTACGTGGTATTTTGCTTGGGTTTTCTTGAGCCCAACCTTAACGGTGACTGCTGAATTTGGTAATTCTTGGAACATAAATTCATCTGTCCAGTCATCGCCCATGGCAAAAACAAAATCATAATCGGCTTCGCCTAACATCCTAACGGCAGCTCTTCCTTTGTTCACGTTGCTGCTTTTTACTTCCATCACCTTATTTCCGTTTAGGACGCTGATGTCATCATTGCCAATGAGGCTGGTAAGCACGGTATTGAGCTCTGTGGCTCTTTTTTCACCAAAATCAGGGTCGGTGTTACGATAGTGCCAAGCCAAGGAATAGTTTTTTTCTTCAACAAATGAACCAGGGGTTCTATCTACAAAAGATTCTAGAACCGGTCTAATCTTTTCCATCCATTCTCCTTTCACTTTTTCCAAAAGCTTAAAATCTTCACCATTTCGGGAAATCCATACCCCATGTTCCACAATCATATTGTACTTTTTTGGGAGGAACCATTTACCAAAAGTTTGTTTGTCTCTTCCACTGATCAAAAACAAAGTGGTGTTTTCTTGTTGTGCCAATTGATCTAATAGCTGATAAAGTTCTTCATCTGGGGAAGCCTTTTGTGGGTCTTTGTGAAAACCAACAAGCGTGCCATCATAGTCAAGGAAAACCAATCTTTTTTTGGCTTTGGCATAACTGTGTTCAATGTCTTCTAGAATAGAATCGGATAATTTTTGGGAGATGAATTCCTGACTTCCATCGCTTTTTTGCTTCAAGGCACTCATGAATTCATTGGCCCAGACTTCAACATTATAGCGTTCCAAACGGTTCTGGAGGAAAGTATTTCGGGCTATTTGTTCTTCAACCGTCATGGTTATGGCTTGTTTCAGAGTGTCCGCTTGTTGTTCAAAATTATTGGGGTTGATCAAAAGGGCTTCATTCATTTCATATGCAGAACCCGCCATTTCACTCAAGATGAGCACTCCAGTTTTATCAGTTCTTGTGGCTATATATTCTTTGGCCACTAAGTTCATGCCATCTCTTAGAGGGGTCAACCATGCTATATCACTAGACGTATATAAATCTATAAGGTTTTCAAAGGGCAAAGAGCGATAAAAGTACCAAATGGGAGTCCAGTTGACGGTGGAAAGTTCACCATTGATACGTCCGACCAGTTCATCAATCTCTTTTTTAAGTAATTGGTATTGGGGCACATTGGAGCGAGAGGGAACGGCGAGAATAATCAATCGCACCTTTTCTTTATACTCTGGGTATTTGTTCAAAAAATACTCAAAAGCATTGATCCGCTTGGCGATACCTTTACTGTAATCCAATCGGTCTATGGAAAGAATCAGTTTAGTATCTGGAGCTGAAGCTATATGGCTGTCGAGTCTTTTTTGAAGGTCACTTTTGTTTTTGTTCTTTTTCTTTTGGTGGTCAACAGCTGCATTTTTAAATTTTTTATAATCAATTCCCATAGGGAAAGAGTCCACTTTAATAACACGATTATCCATGTAAATATCATTGAAGCTTACCTCCAGACCCAGCAATCTTCTCACGGAACTTAAGAAATGACGTTCATAGTCATAGGTGTGAAAACCAATCAGGTCAGCACCCAATAAACCTTCTAAAACTTCCTGGCGCCAGGGAAGTGTCCTGAAAATCTCATAAGAAGGAAATGGAATGTGCAGAAAGAACCCGATAGAGGTTTTTGGTCTTTTTTCGCGTACCATTTGTGGAACCAATAGCAACTGATAATCGTGTACCCAAATTATATCATCTTCATCTGATTTTTCTATAATGGCATCGGCAAATTTTTGATTTACTTGCTTGTATGTGTTCCAAAAATCAAGTTCAAACTCAGAGTACTCCAAAAAATAGTGAAAGAGTGGCCAAACCGTACGATTGCTAAACCCAAAATAAAAACCTTCCACCTCATTGGCCGTTAAGTTGACCTTGGCGCAGCCATTTTCTTTCAAAGCTTCATCAATATCGGCTTCAAGTTCATGGGGAGTATCCTCAGAAGTAAGTCCAGACCAACCAATCCATAGGCTTTCGCCACCGCTGTGAACAGATTTCATACCTGTGGCCAAACCTCCTACACTCGGAATTGCATCAATATTTCCATTGCTAATTTGTAATTGAATTGGGAGTCTATTTGAAATTATGATAGTTTTGGGCATAAAAGATAGCTTTTGGCGGGTTTTACTTTTAAGTTTTTTTAAAATTCGTGAAATTCGGGCGCAAAAGCAATTGATTGGAAACCTTTTGCCGAAATTTGATTTATGGATAACTTAGATTACGGAATTATTGGTAATTGCAGAAGTGCTGCTTTGATTTCAAAAATAGGCTCATTGGACTGGTGTTGTTTGCCTGAGTTTGATTCTACCTCGGTCTTTGCAAAACTTTTGGATGAAAAAAAAGGAGGAAGCTTTCAAATCTTAACTGATGAAGAATATACCATTCATCAAGAATATTATAAGCACACCGCCATATTGGTTACTAGATATTCCCGTGAGGAAGATGTATTTGAGGTACATGATTTTATGCCAAGGTATCTTAAAAAGAACGGAAAGTATAACGCTCCTCCAGAGATTGTAAGGTATATTAAATATGTTTCTGGCACTCCTAGATTTAAGGTGTTGTACGACCCAAAACTAGAATATGCACTGGGGCAGACAGATCACCACGTTAAACCTAGTTTTGTGGTTAGCTTAACCCATAAAGTACAATATGACACATTGTTTCTCTATACTTCTTTTAATAAGAACACCGTTATGGATAGCGGTGAAATCATACTGAAGGAAGACGGATTTTTTTCCATCTGTTACAACGAAAAAATATTAAAACCCACCACTCCCAAAGTAGCTTTGGAACTTGAAAGAACAAAAGTCTATTGGTTGGACTGGGTGGACAGGACCCCAACGTACAAGCAGTTCAATGATGAAATCATCCGAAGTGGGATTACCTTAAAGATGTTGACATACGATAAAACCGGTGCCGTATTGGCAGCCGCAACCACTTCTTTACCAGAGACCATTGGCGAGGTAAGGAATTGGGATTATCGTTTCTGTTGGATACGGGATGCCTCTATGGTCATTAAGGTGGTATCAGAATTGGGGCATAAGAATTCAGCCAAGCGTTATCTGCAGTTCATCATCGACTTGATGCCAGATAAGGATGAAAAACTCCAAATCATGTATGGTATCAATAAGGAGAAGACCCTTACCGAGAAAACCTTAAAACACTTAGATGGGTATAAAGGTTCCAAGCCTGTGCGCATAGGTAACGCTGCTTATAAGCAAAGACAGAATGATATCTATGGTATTTTGATGGATGTGATTTATGAGCAGTTGGTCAAATTCAGTAATGATATTGAAAATGGTGAGGAACTTTGGAGTATCACCAAAGGCATTGTATGGATTGTGAGCAAACACTGGATGGAACCTGATAAGGGAATCTGGGAGTTTAGAGGTGAAGATAGACACTTCACTTTTTCCAAGGTTTTGTGTTGGGTGGCACTGGATAGAGCGATTAAAGTTGCCAAAATATTTGGAAAAAACCGAAAGATTGAAAAATGGACTGCTTTGGAGCAGGAGATCAAAAAGGACATCCACGCAAATGCATGGAACGGTGAAGTCAATGCATTTGTACAATCATATGGTTCTAAACATTTAGATGCTTCAGTACTGCTGATGGAACCTTATGGTTTTATTCATGCTAAAGACCCTAAATATGTAAGCACAGTTCAAGCGATTGAGGAAAATTTGAGCAATGATGGATTGTTGTACAGATATAAGAACGAGGATGACTTTGGGCTGCCTTCTTCATCTTTTACCATTTGTACGTTTTGGTTCATCAACAGTCTCTTTAAAATTGGAGAGGAAGAAAAAGCGTTGGAGCATTTTGAACGCTTGTTGAGCTACAGCAACCATTTAGGACTCTTTAGTGAGGATATTGATTTTAAGACCAAAAGGTTGTTGGGGAACTTCCCGCAGGCGTACTCACATTTGGCATTGATTGAATGTGCCATTAATTTCTCCCGCAAGAAGAGTGAGGAAAAGATTTTGGAATCGATACGATAAAAACAAAAACCGCTCCTTTAAGAGCGGTCTTCACAAATTTCAGCTTTGTCTCAGCATTATTTGAATTAGTCAAAGGTATACCCGTTATCCGCAGCTACTTTATCCGCAATTTGGGTGCGTAGTGCTACGACATTGGGTTGATTTGTATATTTCGTAAAACGTTTAAGGCCCATGAGCATCATGCGTTGTTCATCTCCTTCGGCAAAAGAAACAATGGCTTCTTTTCCTTTTTGATTGATGATATCCACAGCTCTGTAGAGGTATAATTTAGACATTGCAATTTGAGTAGCTTGTGCCTCCTCACCAAAACGTTTGGCATTTTTCTCTGTACGAAGAATGGTAGATTCAGCTAAATAAATTTGAATCAAAATATCAGAGGCTGACATTAACAGCATCTGGTGTTGTTCCAAGTCTGGTCCAAATTTTTGAACTGCACTACCAGCAACCATAAGGAATACTTTTTTCAAACGAGCTACCAAATCTTTTTCCTCTGCAAAAAGCTCGGAAAAATCAGGCGTGTCAAAAGAAGGGATTCCCATTAATTCTTCACCAACTGCCGTAGCCGGACCTAAAAGGTCTACATGGCCACGCATTGCTTTTTTCACCAACATGCCCACGGCCAACATTCTATTGATTTCGTTGGTTCCTTCATAGATTCTAGAGATACGGGCATCTCTCCAAGCAGATTCCATAGGGGTGTCGGCACTAAAGCCCATTCCACCAAAAATCTGGATTCCTTCATCTGTAGTATGTTGAACATGTTCTGAGACCGCCACTTTTAGTATAGAGCACTCAATGGCATATTCTTCCACACCTTTAAGCTCTGCTTCTTGATGGGAGTTGCCTTCAGATTGGCGAATAGCAATTCTATCCTCAATATTTTTAGCTGCACGATAGCAAGCCGATTCATCTACATAAGCATTGGTTGTCATATCGGCAATTTTAGCCTTAATGGCACCAAAGTTCATGATTGGTGTCTTGAACTGAATGCGCTCATTGGCATATTTGGTAGCTTCGGTAATGATTCTTCGTTGAGCTTCCAAACAGGCTGCGGCCAGTTTAATTCTACCAACATTTAGAGCATTCATGGCAATCTTGAATCCATTGCCTCTTTCAGAAAGCATGTTTTCTACAGGAACTTTGGTCTCGTTGAAAAATACTTGTCGGGTAGAGGAGGAGTGAATTCCCAGTTTCTTTTCCTCATCACCTAAGGTGATGCCGTTTTCTGGGTCATTTTCTACAATAAAACCAGTAATGTTCTTATCATCTTCAATACGGGCAAAAACAATGAATAGGTTACAAAATCCTGCATTGGAAATCCACATTTTTTGTCCAGTAATGCTATAGTGTTTTCCATCTTCGGACAAAACAGCTTTGGTTTTACCAGAATTGGCATCAGAACCAGCTCCAGGCTCCGTTAAGCAATAGGCGCCAAACCATTCACCTGAAGCTAATTTGGGGACGTACTTTTGTTTTTGTTCTTCAGTTCCATACAGTGTAATGGGCATTGTCCCGATTCCTGTATGTGCGCCAAATGCAGTACTAAAAGAACCTGTGGCTCCAGAAATATAATCGCAGACCAACATGGTGGATACAAAACCCATTCCCATTCCACCGTAGGCTTCAGGTACCGCTATACTGAGCAACCCAAGTTCACCGGCTTTGCGCATACATTCTTCTGTAAAACCATAATCTTTTTTCTCAAAACGCTCCCAATGCGCCCAAAGCTCGCGGTCTACATATTCTTTGGTACTTTCACGCATCATCTTTTGTTCCTCGCTGAGGTCTTCCAAGGTAAATATGTCTTCGCAGTTGGTCTCCTTTACCAAAAACTGACCACCTCGAAGTAGATCTTTATTTAGGGTTTCAGCACTCATAGCTATTGTGTTTAATTTTTCAGTTTAAAAATTCGTAAATACCAGCTGCGCCCTGTCCTGTTCCGACGCACATGGTCACCATTCCGTATTTGCCTTTCATGTCGCGTTTGCGCATTTCATCAAAGAGCTGTACGGATAGCTTTGCTCCGGTGCACCCTAAAGGGTGGCCCAACGCAATGGCGCCGCCATTGACATTGACCAGCTCTTGGTTCAGGTCCAATTCACGGATTACTGCCAAGGATTGGGAAGCAAAGGCTTCGTTCAATTCAATAAGTTCAATGTCCTTTTGTTGCATTCCAGCTTGTTTCAGCGCTTTTGGAATGGCTTTTACTGGACCTATACCCATAATCCTGGGTTCTACACCAGCTGCGGCATAGTTTACCAAGCGAGCAATAGGTTCAAGCTTCAACTCTTTTACCATTTCTTCGCTCATCACCATAACGAAAGCAGCACCATCACTCATTTGGGACGAGTTACCAGCAGTCACGCTACCATCTGCAGCAAAAACGGGGCGTAATTTGTTCAAGGTGGGAATATTGGTTCCTTTCCTTGGCCCCTCATCCTTGTTTACCGTGTAGTTTTTGGTTTCTTTTTTTCCGGCTGAATTAACGAAAGTGTGTTCTACTTCTATGGGAACAATCTGGTCTTGGAATCTGTCTTCTTCCAAGGCTTTCAATGCCTTCATATGGGAGTTGTATGCAAAAACATCTTGGTCTTCCCTAGAAACTTTGAATTGTTTTGCGACAGCTTCTGCCGTCAAACCCATGCCCCAATAATAATCTTCGTGGCCTTCTTTGGCCGTGGCATAATCTGGGGTGGGCTTATAGCCTCCCATGGGGATAAAGCTCATACTTTCTGAACCGCCGGCAATGATACACTCCGCCATTCCCGATTGGATTTTTGCTGTTGCAATCCCTATGGTTTCCAATCCGGATGCGCAATAACGGTTGACGGTGACCCCGGGGACATCTTCAATATTCAATCCCATCAAAGAAATAAGGCGGGCCATGTTCAATCCTTGCTCTGCCTCTGGCATGGCATTGCCCACAATAACGTCATCAATACGTTTTTTGTCCAATTGAGGCAGTTCTTTCATCATATGCTCAATGGTTTCTGCTGCCAGTTCATCGGGTCTTTTGAATCTGAACAGACCACGGGGAGCTTTTCCTACTGCCGTTCTGTATGCTTTTACGATATATGCTGTTTTCATTCTAGTTTCTTAAAGGTTTACCTGTTTTCAACATATGTTGGATGCGTTCCAAAGTCTTTCGTTCTGTACAAAGTGAAAGGAAGGCTTCGCGTTCTATATCCAAGAGGTATTGTTCGGTCACATAACTGGCTTCGGAGAGGTCACCACCTGCCATGACATAAGCCAATTTATTGGCCATTTTCTTGTCATGTTCAGAAATATACTGTCCCGCTTCCATGGAATCCGTGCCCACCAAGAACATTCCCAAGGCTTGTTTGCCCAATACTTTGACATCCTTTCTTTTTGGAGGTTGAGTATAGCCAGCTTCTGCCATCAATTTGGCATGTGCCTTTGCTGTAGCTATTTGTCGGTCTTTGTTCACAACCACTACATCTTTTCCTTTTTGAAGAATGCCCAAATCAAAGGCTTCATAGGCCGAAGTGGATACTTTTGCCATTCCTATGGTCAAGAAATATTCTTGTAGTACGTTAAGTTCCACATCATTTTTTCTAAAGGTGTCGGAAGCACGTAGTGCCATTTCCTTGGAGCCTCCACCACCGGGAATCACACCAACTCCGAACTCTACTAAACCTATGTAGGTTTCTGCGGCAGCCACAACTTTGTCTGCATGCATGGAAAGTTCACATCCGCCACCCAAGCACATACCGTGGGGTGCCGAAATAGTGGGAATGGACGAATAACGCATACGCATCATGGTGTCCTGAAAATATTTGATGGCCATGTTGAGTTCGTCATATTCCTGTTCGACGGCCATCATAAAAATCATTCCGATATTGGCACCGACGGAGAAATTGGCAGCTTGGTTACCAACAACCAATCCTTGAAAATCTTTTTCAGCCAAATCGATTCCTTTGTTGAGTCCGGCCAAAACATCTCCACCAATGGTGTTCATTTTGGATTGAAATTCCACATTAAGGATTCCATCGCCCAAATCTTCAATGACAACGCCACTATTTTTGAAAACCTCATTGGATTTTCTGATGTTGTCCAAGATGATAAAGGCATCCTGTCCAGGCACTTTTTCCATGGCCTTTTTGGGGATGTCATAAAAATAGGTCGCCCCATCTTTTACGGAATAGAAGGTTTCGATTCCAGCAGCTTTCATTTCTGAAACCCAAGAAGCAGCTTCCAATCCTTCGGCTTTGATGAATTCCAATCCTTTTTCCAATCCTACAGCATCCCAAATTTGGAACGGACCGTGTTCCCAGCCGAAACCGGCCTTCATGGCATCGTCTATCTTATAAAGCTCATCTGTGATTTCTGGAATGCGATGGGTGACGTAAGCAAAGAGGGCTCCAAAACTTTTTCTGTAAAATTCTCCAGCCTTATCTTTTCCAGCAGTCAACACAGCAAACCGGTCAATGACCTTGTCTATGGTTTTTGTCAACTCCAACGTGGCGAATTTGGCGCTTTTTTTGGAGCGATAGTCCATCGAATCCAAATCCAACGTCAGGATTTCACTTTTCCCATCATCTCCTTTGACTTTTTTATAGAAACCTTGGCCAGATTTACTTCCCAACCATTTGTTTTCCATCATGGTATTAATGAAGTCGGGGAGTTGGAATAACTCGTGGCGTTCATCGTCCTTACAGTTTTCACTGATTCCATTGGCTACATGCACCAAAGTGTCCAAACCAACAACATCCACGGTACGGAAAGTAGCTGACTTTGGTCTGCCGATAACAGGACCTGTAAGTTTATCAACTTCCTCCACCGTCATGCCTAAATCCTTCACGGCATGGAATAAACTCTGAATACTGAAGATTCCTATTCGGTTTCCAATAAATGCCGGAGTATCTTTGGCCACTACCGAAGTCTTGCCCAAAAATTGCTCTCCATATCCGTTTAAAAAGTCCAATACATCTTTAGATGTATTTGGACCGGGAATGATTTCAAAAAGTTTTAAATATCTAGCAGGGTTGAAAAAGTGGGTGCCACAGAAATGTTTTTGGAAATCCTCACTTCTTCCTTCATTCATAAATTTAATAGGAATCCCCGAAGTGTTGGAAGTGATCAGTGTTCCGGGAGTTCGGTGTTTATCCAGATTTTCAAACACTTGTTTTTTGATATCCAAACGCTCAACCACAACCTCAATAATCCAATCTACTTCGCTTACTTTGGAAATATCATCTTCCAAGTTTCCAGTAGTGATACGGTCTGCAAACTTTTTATGGTAAATAGGGGAGGGTTTGGATTTTAAAGCAGCGGTTAGGGAATCGTTCACTAAACGATTTCTGACCACCTTCTCTTCAAGGGTAAGGCCTTTAGCCTTTTCTTTTTCAGTAAGTTCTCTTGGAACGATGTCCAATAATAAAACCTCGACACCAATATTGGCAAAGTGACAGGCTATGCCACTTCCCATGATACCGGAACCGATTACGGCAACTTTGTTGATATGCCTTTTCATTTATGAAATTCTATTAATTAGTTGTTTTGATGTATATTTTCTTATCAGAGATAAGCTTGTTGATGACTTCAGCGGTTCTAAAAAAACTGATTAAATCTTCTTCCGAAACATGTTCCCGAACCACGTCATTGAATCTCAGTACCACATCTTTGGAGTCTTTACGTTTTTCCAATCCCAATGCCGTTAGGTGAATCAATACACCTCTTCCATCTTTTGGGTTTGGTTTGCGTTGAATGTATCCTCGTTCTTCGATGTTCTTTAAAATTCTGGAGAGACTTGTGGCCTCCATCCCCATTTTTGGCCCAAGTGCGGTACTTGGAGTGCCTTTTTTTGGATCAATACTCAACAACGTAAAACCAATGGCCATGGTAAGCCCATAGTTCTTAGCTTCTTCATTGTACATTTTACTCACCGCTTGCCAAGTGGCCCTTAGGGCATAATCTATCGTCAAATCTTTCATGAACGTTGGTTGAATGTGCTCAAATATAACAAAATTTATTATGCATGCATAATAAATTCGATAAATGATTCAACCTTTGAATAGAAAAAGTCCTCAAAACAAGAGGACTTAAAAGTTTCTATAGAAGAAGGTCATTTTTCTTAATGCCCATAGATATCATTATAGAGGCTTTGATATTTCTCCCGTATAATTTTTCTGCGCAGTTTCATGGTTGGAGTCAAATGTCCATCATCCACGCTCCACACATCCGGAGTCAACCTGAATTGTTTTACTTTTTCCCATTTGGCAAATTCCTCATTGGCTGAATCCACTTCTTGTTGGATGCGGGCAATTACCTTATCATTTAAAATAATATCTGAATTTTCTCCAATGGTTACCTCATGTCTATTGGCCCATTCATGTAAAAATTCAAAATTGGGCTGGATAAGTGCAGCAGGCATTTTTTCGCCTTCACCCACGACCATGATCTGTTCAATAAAACGGGATTGTTTAAATCGGTTTTCCAACAGTTGTGGTGCAACATACTTTCCGCCAGAGGTTTTGAACATTTCCTTTTTGCGATCCGTGATTTTTAAGAACCCTTCAGAATCAATCTCACCAATGTCGCCAGTGTGAAAATAATTATCCGTCATCACTTCGGCCGTCTTTTCGGAATCTTTATAATAGCCCATCATCACGTTAGGGCCTTTGCACAGAATTTCCCCATCATCGGCTATTTTCACTTCTACGCCATCAATAATACGACCTACGGTGCCAATTTTCCATCCTTTGTTACGTTCATCGTTCACAGCAATTACAGGAGAAGTTTCCGTTAGGCCGTAACCTTCCATAACGGGCATGCCAGCAGCTGCAAAAACTCTTGCTAAACGAGGTTGCAGAGCGGCACTTCCAGAAACCATAATTTCCAGATTTCCACCGAGACCATCTTGCCATTTGCTGAAAATCAGTTTTCTGGCCAAAGCCAACTTTTGATTGTACAGCCATCCATTTTGGCCATAGGGTTTGAATTTCAACCCAAGCTCCACCGCCCAGAAGAATAGTTTCTTTTTAACACCCGTCAACAAAGCTCCCTTTGCAATGATGGCATCGTATACTTTTTCCAAAAGTCGCGGTACTACGGTCATCACATTAGGTTTGACCTCTTTTACATTATCACTGATTTTATCCAAACCTTCTGCAAAATAGATTTCAATACCGCAATACTGATATAGGTATAAAATCATTCGTTCAAAGATGTGGCAAACAGGAAGGAAACTTAAAGCACTTCCACCGGATTCAAAAGGAACTCTTTTTTCACTGGAAACCACATTGGAAACAATATTGTCATGAGATAACATCACCCCTTTTGGTCTTCCTGTTGTTCCAGAGGTATATATTAAGGTAGCCAAGTCTTCTGGTTTTACTTGGTCTTTTAATTCCTGTACATTTTTTTGGTTGGATGTGTCGGCCCCCAAATCCAAAATTTCTTTCCAATTCTTGCAATTTCCTAGCTCATCAAAAGAATAAATATCCTTCAATTTTTTCAGTTTGGTACTGATGGATAGTACTTTTTCCAACACCTCGCCACAGGAAACAAAACAGTATTTGGCTTCGGAATGGTTCAGTACATATTCATAATCCTCTTCTGAAATCGTAGGATAAATAGGTACGGTCTGCGCTCCAATCTGCAGTACCCCAATATCCATAATATTCCATTCTGTTCTGTTGGTCATGGAAATAATGGCAATTTTATCATTGGGTTTTACGCCTAGTCTTAAAAGAGCCCTGCTCACCGCATTGGTCTTGTCTATATACTCTTGGGTTGAAGTAGCTACCCATTTACCGTTCTGTTTGGTCACCAATGCCTTTTCAAGGGGGAGGGTATTCAATTGATAATAGGGGAAATCAAATAATCTAGTAACTTTTTGCATAGTAAGTTTCAGTAAAGTAATTGCAAAATAGGGAAAGGAAGTGGGATTTTAAAATGGGTAATTCAAAATTTGGTCGGATTATTTGATAATCTTATGGAATATGTAGTTTCATTCCTTCATGGGAATCTATAAATCCCAATGATTTATAAAATTCCAGGGCATCGGGTCTTTTCTTATCCGTGGTCAATTGTATTACATGGGCTCCTTTTTCTTTGGATTTTTCAATGGACCACTTAAAAAGCTGTTTTCCAATTCCTTTTCCCCGATAATCTTCATGGATACGAACGGCTTCAATTTGGGCCCGGATTCCACCTTGATAGGTCAAATATTGGAGGAAACTCAATTGCAATGTGCCAATGATCTGATTGACCTCATTTTCAATCACTACCAATTCCTGATTGGAATCATGATTGATATTTTCAAAAGCCTCAAGGTACTTTTGGGGAAGCGGGTCCTTATAATCTTCCCGAAGCTTGCCCAGTTTGTCATTGGCCAATAGCTGGACAATGGCCGGGATATCTTCTTTTTTTGCCTTTCTAATGTTCATTGTTCACTTTTTCCACCCATTCCCTGGCATTCACAAAGGCCTGTAGCCAAGGGGAAACCGTATCTTCTCTATCCTTTGGATAGTGTGCCCAGTTCCAAGGGAAAGTGGAACGCTCAATATGCGGCATGGTCACTAAATGTCGACCAGTTTTGTCGCACAACATGGCTGTATTGTAATCGCTGTCATTGGGATTAGCGGGATAACCTTCATACCCATATTTGGCTACAATATCGTAATGTTCTTCGGCATGAGGCAAACTAAACTTACCCTCTCCGTGGGAAATCCATACACCCAAGGTGGTTCCTGCCATGTTGGACAACATCACGGAGTTATTTTCCTGGATTTTTACCGAAGTGAAATTGCTCTCGTGCTTGTCAGATTCATTGTACGTCATTCTACCATGGGTCTCATGCTCTGGATTAATAAGATCCAATTCCATGAATAACTGACAACCATTACAAATACCTACAGATAATGTATCAGGCCTGTTGAAAAAGTTTTTGAGGGCCTTATTGGCCTTTTCGTTGTACTTAAAAGCTCCGGCCCAACCTTTTGCGCTTCCCAGTACATCAGAATTGGAAAAACCGCCCACTGCGCCAATAAATTGGATGTCTTCCAAGGTTTCACGGCCCATAATCAAGTCGGTCATGTGCACATCCTTCACGTCAAAACCTGCCAAATGCATGGCATTGGCCATTTCACGTTCGGAATTACTTCCTTTTTCCCGGAGAATGGCCGCTTTGGGTCGACTTCCTAGAACAGGAACTTTGGGCAGCTCACCCGTAAAGCTTTTTGGGAAATTATAGTTTAGGGGTTGATGCTTGTAATTTTCATACCTGTCCTTTGCCAGACCTTTTGCGGTCTGCTGCTCATCCAATAGGTACGATGTCTTAAACCAAGTATCTCGGAGTGAGGCAATGTTCAATCCAATTTCAATACCGTTATTTTTGATTTGCAGCGTGTTTTCAGAAGTAACTGTTCCAATTCGTTTTACGTCGATTCCAGCTTTTTCAAAAGTTTCTTCAACGGAAGCATCCTTGGATTGAAGCACCAGTCCAACATTTTCAGAAAATAATAGTTTGATACTGTCCGGTTCTCCCAAATCGGAAAAATCTATATCAGCTCCCAGATCATTGTCCGCAAAGCACATTTCCAAGAGCGTGGTGATCAACCCTCCTGAAGCTACATCGTGCCCAGCTAGAATCTGGTCAGCTTTTATGAGTTGTTGAAGCATATTGAACACGGTTTTGACATACTCGGCATCCAATACCGAAGGAGCTTCGTTCCCAATGCCATTTAAAATCTGGGCAAAAGAACTGCCTCCTAGTTTGTGCTCGTCTTTGGAAAGGTTGATGTAGTAGATGTCCCCGCCATCTTTTTGCAGCACGGGTTCCACAACCTTGGTAATTTCATCACAATGGCCCGCAGCAGAAACAATTACGGTACCAGGAGATAAAACCTCTCCATCTTTGTATTTCTGTTTCATGGAAAGCGAGTCCTTTCCCGTGGGCACATTAATGCCCAAGGCAATGGCAAAATCAGACAGCGCTTCCACAGCTTCGTATAATCTTGCATCTTCGCCTTCATTTCGGCAGGGCCACATCCAATTGGCAGAAAGCGATACGGATTTTAATCCATCTTTAAGTGGAGCCCAAACCATGTTGGTCAATGCTTCGGCTATGCTATTTCTACTTCCCGCCACAGGATTGATCAAACCAGAAATGGGAGAGTGCCCAATACTGGTCGCTATGCCCTCCTTACCTTTAAAATCCAGGGACATGACCCCGCAATTGTTCAAGGGCAATTGCAAAGGACCGGCACACTGTTGTTTGGCCACATGACCACCAACGCAGCGATCCACTTTATTGGTCAACCAATCCTTGCAGGCAACAGCTTCCAATTGTAATACTTGCTCTAAATAGTCGTGAAAATGTTCTAGAGAATAGGAGAGAGGGGCGTATTGTCTATCCACAGAAACATCATCCATGATGGTTTTTGGAGAGCTTCCAAACATGTCGGAAAGCTCTAGATCCATAGGTTTTTCTCCGGTTGATTTGGATTCAAAAGTAAATCTGTGGTCCCCAGTTACACCGCCTACGTTGTACATGGGAGAACGTTCACGAGCTGCGACCCGTTCCAATAAATCCATGTCTTTTTCTCCAATGACCAATCCCATGCGTTCTTGGGACTCATTTCCAATCAACTCTTTTTTGGAAAGTGTAGGATCCCCAATAGGCAGTTTGTCCGTGTCAATGGTACCTCCAGTTTCTTCCACTAATTCAGACAGACAGTTAAGATGCCCGCCAGCACCATGATCATGAATGGAAACAATGGGGTTATCATGGCTTTCCAACAATCCGCGGATGGCATTGGAAGCCCGTTTCTGCATTTCTGGATTGGAACGTTGCACGGCATTGAGTTCAATAGCAGAGCTAAATTCTCCGGTATCGGCACTGGAAACGGCGGCACCCCCCATCCCAATGCGATAATTATCCCCACCTAGAATGACTATTCTGTCTCCTTTTTGTGGGGTGTCCTTCAAAGCTTGTTCGGTTTTACCATAACCAATGCCCCCGGCCATCATGATCACTTTATCAAAACCCAATTGTCTTGCCTCTTCCTGATGTTCAAAAGTGAGTACGGAACCAGCAATCAAAGGTTGCCCAAATTTGTTTCCAAAATCGGAAGCACCATTGGAGGCCTTAATCAAGATATCCATGGGGGTTTGATACAGCCATTCCCGCTCTTCCATGCCTTTTTCCCATGGACGATTTTCTTCCAACCGGGAATAGGAGGTCATATAAACAGCCGTTCCTGCCAAAGGCAGTGAACCTTTTCCACCAGCCAAACGATCCCGAATCTCCCCTCCTGAACCTGTAGCGGCACCATTGAAGGGTTCAACTGTGGTTGGAAAATTGTGGGTCTCCGCTTTTAAGGAAAGCACGGAGTCAAATTCCTTTTCTTCGTAAAAATCGGGAACATCGGCACTTTTTGGTGCGAATTGTATGGCTTTTGGCCCTTTGATGAAAGCCACGTTGTCCTTGTAGGCAGAAACAATGTCGTTTGGATTTTCCTCTGAGGTCTTTTTGATGAGTTTGAAGAGGGAAGCGGGCTTTTCTTTTCCATCAATGACAAAAGTGCCGTTAAATATTTTATGGCGACAGTGCTCAGAATTGACTTGACTAAAGCCAAATACTTCGGAATCGGTCAATTTGCGACCTAATTTTTTTGAAAGATCCTCCAAATAGGCAACCTCTTCACCACTAAGGGCCAATCCTTCCTTTTGGTTATAGGCAGCGATGTCGTCAATCTCCAAAATCGCTTCAGGAACAATATCAATGGTAAAGATATTCTGGTCCAACAGCCTGTATTTTTGGGAGAGCATGGGGTCATAATCCAAAAAGTCCTCAGCAACGGCATGGAATTCCTCTACCCGAAGAATTCCTGAGACTCCCATATTTTGGGTAATCTCTGTAGCATTGGTGCTCCACGGAGTAATCATGGCAGCCCGTGGCCCAACAAAAAAGGCGTCCAGTGACGCCGCTTGTATTTTGGGTTGGTTGCCAAACAACCATGTTAATTTTTTAGTGTCTTCTTGAGTGATTTCTTCAGTGGTCTGGACGGCAAAAACCTTGGTCGCCTTGTCCCCAAAAAAATGAATCATACAATTTTTGAGTTGAACGGATTAAGAAAGTGCAAATTTACGATTTTAGAGTGGATTTTGAAGTATGGAAGATTAGAGTTGTTAACTGGTGGTGTTGATAGAGTCGCTGTTTTCTTTCTAGTGATTTGTATATCTCCTTTTCAAATATTCTTTATTTGGGTTTTTGCCATCATTCCGCGCTCTTAATTCTTGTCCATCATATTTTGAATATGGTGTTTCTAAAAGGATTGGATTTAACTCAACACACAAGGTTTCAGGATTTATTCTAAGAAGACCTTCGTCAAAAAGATGATGTAAATCTGACCTTAAGAGCAATCCATTTTCAAGTTGATTTATTCCTGATTCGCTGTGTGGAATAATGTGACAAGCTTCTAAAACAATTTCAGGACCATGTCCACTGACACAACAATTTGAATCGTATACTTTCAACAGCGATTCTCGAAATTTTAGTTGCCTCCTTCTTATATTCCGTGCATATTGTTGTTTGGTAATGAAATCATCATTTGGGATGTGATTGGATTCTTTAACAGGGAATATGTCTAGATTGACATTAATTCTACTTATTGAATTTGTTTTGTTTGACCTTGGGTCACCACCAATATCATCAAATGAAAGAGCTGGATTAAATTCTTTGTAGTCGACTAAATGGGCAGCTAAACGTTTTCTTTGTTTTTCATCAGTATTTAATGGAGGTTTGGACTCAAGTCTATGAATTTTTCCAAAACCTAGAATACGTTTGTCATTTTTGGCAGACTTCTTGGTCAAACAGAAAACTAAAAAATCACCACTTCTAATTTGGTTAGAATTCGGGATTCCAATTGGATATTCATAAGTTTTGCCAATGATGTCTCCATATTGGGATTGTGTTTTATGTAATACAAGCCATGTGGCCATTATACCTTAATTGCTTATGAGGTTATACAATTTTTAGGTAGTCATACTATTTATTCAAATATCATGACTTCAGAATTCAGCTTTATTTGATTTGGGAAAGAATATTATTTGAAAAACATTTAAAACTAGCCATTTTTATCAACTACTTAAAATTTTATATATAGAATCCTTTTCATGACATCCTGTTACCCAAGGTTATAACTAGTTCAAATTAAACCTATAAGAAGCCTATATAGGGCTTTTTATAGGTTTGACGGATTGTAATTTAAACGAACATACCACCTGAAGCTTCTATGCGTTGGCCATTGATCCAAGCCGCGTCCTCAGTACAGAGAAATGCGACTATAGAACCGATGTCCTCACTTTCGCCCACTCTTCCCAATGCGGTTAAGGAGGCAATCATATCCATTATTTGTGGGGCTTGTTCAAAACGGTCTTTGTTGAAATCGGTATTGATTGCCCCGGGAGCAACTGTATTCGCTTTGATTTTACGTTCTCCCAATTCCTTGGCCAAATAACGTGTGTAGACCTCAATAGCTCCCTTCATACAGGCATAGGCCGAATATCCTGGGAAGGAAAAGCGTGCCAATCCGCTAGAAATATTTACGATGCCTCCACCGTTGTTTAAAGTGTCCAACAAAGTCTGCGTTAAAAAATAGACCCCTTTAAGATGTACATTCATCAAGTCATCAAAAGCTTCTTCAGTGGTTTCAGCAACAGAACCGTTATAGCCAAACCCGGCATTGTTGATTAAATAATCAAAGGTTGCGGTATCCAACACATTAGTTAACTGCTCAACCAGTTCTTTTTTAAAGTTGGAAAAGGAGCTAACATTTCTGGTGTCCAATTGAAGGGCCATTCCATTACTTCCAAGTGATTTGATTTGAGCGATGGTGGCTTCAGCCGCTTCTTTATTGGAATTATATGTAATGACAACGTCCAATCCCTTTTTTGCTAGGTTGATGGCCATGTCTTTTCCCAACCCACGGCTACCACCGGTAACCAATGCTATTTTCTTTGTATTCATGATGTTTTCTTTTTTAAAATTCAACACCACAAAGTTCTTGGAGATTCAGGCAAATAGTTTGCGAAGAAGAATCAAAGAATTGTAAAAATCAAACAATTTCCATTTTTCTGAAAGTAGCAGGGGAGTGGGCAGCATGTTTTTTGAAGAAATTGGAGAAATGAGCGGTTTCCTCAAAGCCTAGGGAATTGGCAATTTCCGAGACGTTCCAATTGGTATGGCGCAGTAATATTTTGGCTTCCTGAACGATTCGTTCGGTGATCAATCCCGAAGTGTTCTTCCCCATAGTCTCTTTTAAAGCACGATTTAAATGATTGACATGAATACTTAGTTGGTTCGAAAAATCGGATGCTGACCTGAGCCGCATGCGTTGCATGGGGCTTTCAATGGGAAATTGACGCTCCAATAATTCCATGAACAAACCAGAAATGCGTTCGGAGGCATTGGAATGGGTGTTTTCTGAAATATCGGCAGGCTGCATTTTAAGCGCGGCGTGAATCAATTCGAAAACCATGGTGCGGAGCACATCATATTTAAAAGCATAATCAGAATCGATTTCAACAAACATTTTTTGAAAAATAGGTGCGATTTCCCCCATTTGCTCATCGGTCAGTTGGAAAACCAGATTGCCATTGGGTTGGAAGACGGGATATTGGGTCAAATCTCCAAACTGATGAAAGAAAGTATCCGTGAAAACACAAAAATAGCCCGTCAATTGTTCGTCAATACGTTCCCAATTATAGGGTATTTGAGGGTTGGAGAAGACAATGGCCTGCTTTTCAACATGCACTACCTTATCTGCATAATGCACCTTGCTTTGTCCTTTCACCAAACTGATTTTATAATAATCCCTACGGTTGAAAGGCATGGGTTTGGGTTTGGGACCGGCAAACTCATCCAACTTAAAGACATTAAAATGGCCTATACCAGATTTTACGCTTTCAGGTACGTAATGGTGGGCAGTTTTATAAAATTCTTCTAAGGACACCTTTTTTTGCATAACCCAAAGTTACACAAATCAAATAATTAGCTGGACTTTTCCATCTGAGCCATGTAAAACCCGTCAAAGCCACTTTGGGAAGCAAGGATGCTCTGTTCTTTTATAAAAGTGAAATCTTGTCCGGCTTCGGAAGCTAAAAAATGCTGCACTTGTTCTGAATTTTCTTCAGGCAGGATAGAACAGGTGGCATAAACCAATTTTCCGCCCGGTTTTACCATTTTTGAATAGTCACGAAGTATATCTTGCTGGACTCCTTTGATGCGCTCCAAGAACTCAGGTTCCAATTTCCATTTACTATCTGGGTTTCTTCGAATAACCCCAAGTCCAGAGCATGGAGCATCCAACAATACGCGATCAGCTTTGTTGTGCAGTTTTTTGATGACCTTGGTGTTTTCAATAACTCGGGTTTCCATATTGTGGACACCGTTTCGTCTGGCACGCACCTTTAGCTTTTTCAATTTACTTTCATAAATATCCATGGCAATAAGTTGGCCCTTATTTTCCATTTGAGCGGCCAAATGCAAAGTTTTTCCGCCAGCTCCGGCGCAGGCATCTACAACCCTATGTCCTGGTTGCACTTCCAAAAAGGGGGCTACCAGTTGAGAGGAAGCATCCTGCACTTCAAAAAAACCATCTTTGAAAGCTTGGGTGGTAAAGACATTTTTTCGTTCTATTAATTTGAGGGCATCGGGGTATTCTTTCAGGGTTTCGGTTTCGATGCCTTCTTCCGCAAGTGCTGCCTGCAACTGTTTTTTCTGGATTTTAAGGGTATTGGTTCTGAGGATAACCTCTGCTTGTTGGTTCAATGCAGCTATTTCTGCAGTCCAAAGGGAACCGCCCAAGGCTTTCTCTCCCAATTCATCCAACCAATCTGGAATGGATTCTCTGAATTTCCTGATTTTTGAAAGCTCATCAAATCTTCCTTTGATGCGACGCTCAGGAGTACCTTCGAGCTGTTTCCAGTCTGGAATCCGGATTCCTTTCAAAACACACCAAACGGCAAACAAACGGAATAAATGAGGCCTGGAATAAGGTGCATGTACCTCAGCAATTTCAGCATACAAACGCTTCCAACGAACAATATCGTACGTGGTTTCGGCTATAAAACCCCGATCTCGAGCGCCCCAACGTTTGTCATAGCGCAATACTTTTTCAATGACCTTATCTGCATACTCTCCTTCATTGAAGATGAGATTCAAGGCATCTATTACGGCAAAAACTAGGTTTCGGTGTAAGCGCATGACAAAAAATAAGGTTGCAAAGGTATCATTTCTACTTACTTTTATGGAAAATAAATGCAATGCGGATTTTCAGTCTTCTTTTAGTGATAGTGGTTTTGGTTTCTTGTGCTGACCAAAAAGAGCATCGACCTTTTCAAACGGTAAGCGTGATACCAGTATTTGAGGACTCTGTGAGTATAAGGGCCATTACGTTTTTGGATAACAATACTTTAGCTTTTGCAGGTAGTAAAGGAATCTATGGAACAGTGGACGTAGCTACCCATAAAATTCGTGTCAATGTTCAGCAATATGACTCTATCATTCCCCAATTTCGTGCTGTAGGAAAAACAGCAGAGGACTTTTTTATGCTTTCTATAGATAGTCCTGCACTGTTATTTAAAACTGGTGAAAATGGGGTTATGGAATTGGTTTACAAAGAAGAAGGTGAAGGCGTTTTCTACGATTCGCTTACTTTTTGGAATGATATGGAAGGAATTGCTGTTGGAGATACGGTTAACGGATGTCTGTCCATCATTATTACAAGAGATGGAGGGCATACTTGGACAAAAGTCCCTTGTTCAGATTTGCCTGAGGGAATAGAAGGTGAAGGTGCGTTTGCTGCTAGCGACAGTAATATTGCTGTTATAGGCGATCAAGCTTGGATTGGCACTACCGAAGGTAGAATCTATCATACGGAAGATAAGGGGGTGAGTTGGAATGTTGTTGAAACCCCGATTATTCATGGGGAAGCCACTCAAGGGATATATTCCCTTCATTTTTATGACGAGAACAATGGTTTTGCCATTGGAGGGGATTATACACAACCTAAATCGAAAAAGGCCAATAAAATCAACACACATGATGGGGGCAAGACTTGGAATTTGATTGCTGATGGTCAAGAGCCCAATTATAAAAGTTGTGTGCAATTTGTTCCTAATTCCAGGGGAAAAGGATTGGCTGCAGTTGGTTTCACGGGAATCTCATATTCCGGTGATGGTGGTTTGCATTGGAAAACCCTTAGTGATGCATCTTTTTACACCCTTCGATTTTTGAATGATTCGGTGGCGTATGCAGCAGGCAGGAATAGAATTGCCAAGTTGGAGTTCCACTGAAAGAGCATCAAAGAGTACAAGAGGTTTTGAACAAATACTCCCTATTGCAATTTAAGATACTCTACAATGCTCTGAGCTACTAAACTGCGTCCATGGTTGTTCCAATGCATGTCGTAAATCAATGTCACAGGTCTTTTGGATTCCTCAAAAAACTCACCGAAGTTGATGATGTCGATGTTATTGATTTTGCAATATTCCAAAAATGTTTTGGAAACATGCCTTTCATCCAATAGTAAACTGGTTTTTGATTTGTCAATGGGATAGTCTTTTAGCAGTTTTTCAAAGTTGTTGATGTAAAGGCTATCTAAAGTTATATTGTCCTTATCAGAATGCAAAGATTCCTCTTTCTGCGCGTCCTTTTTGGCAGCCATGAGGTTTTTGATGGGATCTAAAACACCAATTTGCGATGCGTAATACAGTAGTTTTATCTTCTCTCGTAATTTAAATGGAGTGGAATTCAAGGTTTTGATTCTGCCAACATTAGGTTCATACGTATCTCGCACAAAGTCCATTGGATATTTTACGTAGACTACAATTTTGTCAATTTTGTCAAAATCTTCAGCATAAGCGTAAATCAAGTGTAGTTGATCTGCCAAATCCCAACCAGCATATCCATATTCGTAAACTTCTAGATCTTTGGTGCTGTTTTCTATTTTTTTTCCGATGGAATTATAATAATTCTGATGAAAGCCCTGTATGAAGGAATCTCCTATAAGTGCCAATTCCTTTTTGGAATAAGACGGGGTGAACTCACGATACGAATTAAAACCTTGATTGTTGATTCGGTATTCTGAAAAATTCTGTCTTCTATTTCCAGTAACACTATATCCCTTGTATTGAGGTACTCTTTTTTCAACTCCTTGTTTATCAATAAACCTTGGTGAATCTTCAGGATAGAGGTGAAAAGCTCTTACCAAGAGTTCTAGGGCAACAAGAATTAGGACGATATAGATTGATGATTTTACAAATAATTTTACCATATCAAAACTGAAAATAAATGAATGATCGATTAACACCGTCATCATAGAACAATAAAATTGCAAATATGACTAAAGTATAGGCACAAAACCTGACTACTCTATACTTAAATTTGAAAGGACTACGTTCATCTTTCCGAATAATATATTCGTAAACAACAAAAAGGGTCAGCAAGACAAAATAATCAATCATTCTGTACCCCATGGGATGATGGTAGGGTTCCCAATGGAGATTAGTAAAAAGCCTTTGGATGAATACGAATGAGTCATGTAGTGATTCTGATCGGAAAAATATCCTTGAAAATGTGACCAAAGCAAAGGTAGCAATCAACTGCCCTATTTCTTTTACAGACGGCAAAAGCGTATTTTGGGCAACTACTGTCTTTTTGTAAATGGTATTTCTTCCCAATAAAAAGACTGGAATATACGCCACTGCATGAAAGGCACCCCAAAAAATAAAAGTCCAATTGGCACCATGCCAAAAACCACTTACCAAGAATATGATGCAGATGTTTCGGACGGATTTTAATTTACTTACCCGTGACCCTCCTAATGGAATGTACAAATAGTGTCTGAACCATGTAGAGAGCGAAGTGTGCCAACGTTGCCAATATTCTGCAACATTTCGGGAAAAATTTGGAAATCGAAAATTTGACATAAGTTCAATTCCGAAAAGTTTGGCGGTACCAATGGCAATATCAGAATAACCTGAAAAATCTCCATAGACCTGAAAACTGAACAAGGTGACTCCCAAAGTTAAAGTGGAAGCTGAAAAAGTATCATAATTCGCAAAAATATCATCCACAATAGGGGCGATTCCATCTGCAATGACCATTTTCTTGAACAACCCCCAAAGTATGAGTTTTAAGCCTTCCACGGCCTGGTCATATTTAAAATACCTTTTATTGGTAATTTGTCCCAAGAGATTAGAGGCTCTTTCAATTGGTCCGGCTACCAATTGTGGAAAAAAGGCAACAAATGTGGCAAAATTTAAAAAGCTTTTGGTAGGCTGTATTCTTTTGTAATAGATATCAAGTGAGTAAGACATGGTCTGAAAGGTGTAGAACGAAATGCCCACCGGTAGAATAATGTTCAGGGTCCAAGTACTCTTGATGGAATAACCAAAAAAACCTACCATATCCACAAAAGAATCCACAAAGAAATTATAGTACTTGAAGAAACCTAAAAGAGAAATATTAAAAATGATACTGCACCAAAGGAAAAACTTCCCGGATTTTTCTTGTTTTTGCTCCCCGTGGATTGCCAGTCCCATAAAATAATCCACTAAAGTGCTGGCTAAGATCAAAAAAAGAAAACGCCAGTCCCAAAGTCCGTAGAAAATGTAACTGGCCATCAGAACCAATGTATTTTGGATTTTGATATTGCCCAATTTGGCAACCATCCAATACAATACAAAAACCGTGGGAAGAAAAATTAAATATTCTACTGAATTAAAAAGCATCGTTGCAAATTCTAATTAGGTTGAATTAATTATTAGAAAGATTAGGTGAAAAAGGCTATTTTATGAGTCTTTTTCCCTTGGAGTAAGTATTGGTCTTTGTTTTCAATATAGAATATCTTTACATCTGCTGCTGCTTCTCCGAAGAGGTATAAAAATTCGAAGAGTATTTTTTTTGTTTTTGGCTCAAGTTTTAAAAGCGTTTTTTTTGTGATATCACTATGTGCATCTATATCTTCAAAGACGAGCTTTTGGGTTGCATTATTCGAATTTATCTTACTGTCTCCATGTAATATAAAGCGTAGTTTGTTCAATATCAGGTTGAGTTCCCTTTCCCTCAAAAATTGTTTGAATGTAAAGAAACTACTTAAGACGGTTGCTTTTGTGCTCGATAAAATACATTTTGGGTCATAGATTATATGATATTCAAAATCATATTGTTGTGTGGCCCATCTTGTTTTATAATCAAAATAGCCCTTGGAAAAATCCAAGGTTTTAAATCCGTTTGCTATTCCCCAAGTTATGAGGTACATGATATTTACAGAACCTAAATGAAATTTGGCATAAGCAGTGTCAAAAACCGTAATGGCATCAAAAATTATATCTTTTGAAAAGTAGTTCAAAGTAACTGCTATGGGTTCATCCTTGTCAAAAATAACAAAGAGTCCTGCTTTCTTTTTCAAAATCATGGGATAGGCCACTTTTTTATAGAAATCCCATTCTTTTTGGTCCAGATTATTGTTGTGTTCACCTTTTCCTTGAAACCTTTTTTCCAGTAACATCCGAAACTTTTCAAAAATGGAATCAAATTCATTTTCTTTCATTTCTCCACGGTACATGGTTACGGAGATATCAAAACATTCGGAAAGCCTTCGATAATATTTATTCAATTTGTACCTACTGGACTTCTTGAATTTTTTTTGCATGAAGTCTGACAAGCTTTCATATGGATTTAGTGCAATTAAAAAACCCGGATATTGTTTTACTTTTTTGACTTTTATTTTTTTTGAAGATGTACCTGGGCAATCAAAATAGGCAGGAATATCATAGATAAGACAAGTTTTTCCTTTTAGGGAAATAGTAGAGTTCTCAATACAATAATGGATTCCTTTTGTGTGTGTTTTTCCTGCATTTATGTGTATCCCGCCCTTGTTGAAAAAATCAATACCTTCAATACCTTGAACATTTACTTTTGATTCCCTTGTTGCAAAACCATCAAACCAGATATTGGAGAAAGTTTGAGAGGTGAAAGGGTTGTCAATCATCACCCAAACAGTTTATTTTAGATATTTCTATTTCTGGGTTTTTCCCATCTCGGTATAGTGGAAAATAGCATGAGTTTTTATCAATTTCAACAGCATCTATAGCTTCTATTTGCTCAATAATGTTGTGATATTTCTTATGATTAGCGATGTACTGCCAAGAGCAAAACTCATGATAGTCTTTTGAGAAACCAGAT
This sequence comes from Flagellimonas amphidinii, assembly GCF_013090115.1. GTDB lineage: Bacteria > Bacteroidota > Bacteroidia > Flavobacteriales > Flavobacteriaceae > Flagellimonas > Flagellimonas amphidinii. The sequence continues at coordinate 21,786 of NZ_JABFNN010000033.1, read as the reverse complement.
TTAAAGTAAAAAAGTGAGTCCTTGGATTCGCCTCCAAGTCCTCCACCTAAATTAAAGTACTCAAAACCTTCTTCTGTAGATTTAACACGTACATAGTCTATGAGTAATTTCATAGGGTTTAAAAGAGCATATTCAGTTTTGACTCCTGATAGATGATATTGTACAATTCCATTGTTTTTGGTGAAAATTGCGCCTCCAGCAAAGTCTCCTGTTTCTTTATGTTCTACAACCAGTAATTGGGCATTTATTTGAGAACTCGCCAATAACTCATAGAAATATTTCTTTCCAAAGAAATAGTGAGGTTTGGCCATTACCCTTTTCATGTTCTCACAGTAAGCACCAATGAATGCATCGAGACACTTGCCGCTGGTGCCATCAACAATTTGATATTCTCTAGCTTCTTTGTTGATATAAGTTTTTAGCCTTTTGTTGTATTGTCTTTTTTGATTTTCAGGGCTTTGGGTAAGGTCAATGTTTACCACATTCCCATGGGAGATAATTTTACCCAACCCTTTTAAAATAGATCTTTGTTGCGGAATAAAAGGATGTAATCTTGAAAAGACAGAAACAATGTTATTGTCCCTTAAAAATCCGTCTAGTTTTATTTTGAAATTTATGTTGTCGCTATCAAGGCCAAGATTATTGGTTATTGGACCAGAATACCCATAAACGGAGGTAGCATCTTTAAGTGATGTTCCTTCTATTTCCCGAATCAGTATGGGTAATGCAATAAGTCGTTCACCTTCTGTATATTTTAACAAAACGGGTTTTTCCCCTTCATTTTTGGAGATTTGATGGTAATCATAAGTGTGGTAAAAGTCAGTCGTGCTACATTGCTCAAGTACTTTCCCCCAAGCGTTTCTATCCTCTATGACCTGCATGGCTCAATTTTTAAAATTTAGGGCAAATTATTTGATTTTATATTAAAATATGATTGCTGTTTTAATGTAAAATCAAAACGGTTTATGGTTTTCAATATTGCTTTTGTCACTATCATAATAATGTTAGTTTTTGTCTATCAGAATTTTATTCAGGTTTAAATACGGATAATTCCCAAAATAATTCCTGTCCAAGCGATAAATTCTTCTAGCAAGGCTAGAAATGCTTATATTTTATACTTTGTTTAAATGCAATTCTACTTTGACCTGAATCCCTATAAAATAATTTAAAAGTTTACGTATCGTATCTCTTCTTATTTTAGTTTTTTAGATTGATCAGTTAGTAATTTAAGCTATGGTTAAACATTGCCCAAACACTTTTTTATATCCCGTGTCAAGTTTAAAAAATCTTAAGGCAAATTACATTATGTTAAATATTGACATCATGACAAATATCATAGGCAAAGTTAAAAGAGGTAATTAGTTGAAAAAAATCGATGAAATTATAGCAAAGCTTTCATTTCAATAAAAAGAAGCGGCGATAAAATCGCCGCTTCTTAATTAACAACTAACCAAACCAACTATAGACTAAATTCTAAACGGTTACTACAACAAAGTCTCTACCTCTTTTTTTGTACCATACACCACGGTATTTGTAAAGTCTTCTTCCGTTTACATAAACCACTCGGTGAGCTCTTGGTAATGTTCTTACCTTAGTTCCAACTGGGGCGGCACATACCACATATTTTCTTCCTCTTGCTCTGTACCAAACACCATCCGCAACGTAATAATTTGTCTTTTTATGTACTACAATTCGAGGTTTTGAAATGGTGGTCACTACTGTTCCATGTTTGGGATATACACGTACTACTGTTTTTTGCGCACTTGCAATTGTAAAGCTTCCTAAAAGTGCTATGGTAACCAATATTGTTTTTAATGTTTTCATAATGTAGATTTTTATGGATTTGTATTAGTAAGACTTGGGTTTTGAATGATGGTTTAATCCGATATTGTTTTTTCGATAAACGGTAAATCCTACGGATAAAGCAGCAAACACCAAGCTTAGATAAAGCGCTGTTTTACTTTGGGCTGAAGATCGAGTTGCTTTTTTGAAGGTTCCATCACGTTCTATTTTTGTATTGTTGAAGGCATAGCGGTGTTTCTGGCCCTCAGCTGATATGGACACATAGTTTTTACCTTTTTCATATACGTCCAAAAAGCTTTCGACTTTAATTTGATAAGTTTCTGGATGCTTCGGAAGATTTTCTAGGGCAAAATGCAAAGAGGCATCATGAGTGTTCAGGTCAAAACCGGTCAATTTGAATTCAACGGAGGTACCGGAAATATTTAACCCAAGTTTTTCATTAAAATAGGTTTCGAAGTCAGCTGTATAATCTGAAAGATTGATCAAAGTGGATCTATCTATTTCGGCATGCAAATTTTTTAATAGGTCCACCGCGGATTTTGGTGTCAAGTAGATATTCAATTCCTTGGTGTCCAGATTGAAAAAATAACTGATGTCATTCGCATTATGGGCATATGAAACCCCAATGCAGGTGGCCCATAAGATCAATATAGTTTGAAGCTTTCCCATCATACCCTATCCTCCTATTCTAAAACTTTGGTCTGGGGTACCAGAGAAACATAGCGGAGAAGAAGGGAAGTTATCCGTAATCACATAATAATACTCATTATCTGAGTCTAGGGTTTTTCCAAACCTACCGTTGCAGGCATCCAGTTCGGATATGCCCTCTACATACTCATAATCTTGAAAGTAATAACCATCCGGACAACCATCGGGAGCAGTAATACCGTCACCGCCTCTGGCTTCAGATTTAAGTTGATAACCACTCTCCATGGTTATGATAGTCGTGTTGTCATCTGCATAACCATATTTGTAATAAATGGGAAAACCGTCTCCTGCGTAGCCAATTTTGACCATTTCAGTGCCGTTGGCAGAGAGTCCATCTAAATAATTGGAAGGTGTTCCGTGATAGTGGTATCTTCCCGTAGGTTGCACGTGGGCATTATTGCAATCAAGTCCCAAAGCGGTTGTTGTTTGTAAAGCAGTAATATTCCACTCCATATTCATTGTACCTGTTGACCCCACAAAAAATTCAGCAGTATATGGGTCAACCGCTACTCCTGAAAACAATACGCCAAAGGTGTATCCCTGTCCAATGGTGACATTAGTGGCAAGTTCTGGGTTTGTGGTCATGGTCAATGTTTCAGAGGCTTCGGAAATAGTATTTGGGTTCCCCCCGTTTGGGAACTGGCCAACCAGATGGCTTGCAACACCATTGATGAAAACCGTCCGTACATCCCCTGAAATGGTTTCGCTATACAGTGAGGTGGTACCCAATTGGGTTTGAATATCAATAGTGCAACCTGTTGGGTCTAAATCAATGGAGAATACGTTGGTCACATCCGAACAATCAAGACTTTGGGAATCATCTTCGTCACCTGGATCAGTGCTGTCTTCGGACGAGCAGGATAAAGCAAACAGTACAAACAATAGGAATGGGAATTTTAATAGATTCATGATTTTAGTTTTTAGATTTGATTCTATGACCTTTGTTTTTCCAAAAGGTTTAATCAAAAAAAAGAGGGGCCGATTGGCCCCTCTTTTATATCGAGTGTATTGTTCACCCACCTTCCCTGCGTTTGCGGTATTGCTGTAATAAGCGTTTTTTAAAATCTTCTTCTGCACCCATTAGCAGTAAGGTCTTTTTAGGGGAGATGACCTTTCGTATTCTTGAAATAAAAGTTTTATGAATTTCATGCTTTTCATTTTGAAGAGCTAGTAGCTTGTCAAGAAGCGCCGATGCTTCTCCGTTGGAAAGGTCTCCGCTTAAGGAAATCCGTTCGCGACGTTCCTTTCTTCTAATGGCTTCCAGTTTTTCCTCGTGTTCATTGTAAATGGGCCAAAAAGACTGGGCTTCTTCGCTGGTCAACCCAACTCTTTCGGTGATAAAGGCCACTTTAAGTGTCTTTATTCTGTCCCTGACGGGACCTTGGGCATAAAACCAGGTGGTTCCTAATAAGAAAGCCAGTAATATGAGTCGGTTTTTATTCATAATCACTGTAATCTAAATTTAATTCCTCAATATCCTCTACATTTTCATCCAAATAATCCAAAATGTTCTCCGCTTCAAGATTTACCTCCATTACATCGCTCAATTCGATATCTTCCAACGATACCACTTCAGCAATTTCATAGGTGCTCATATCCAATTCCGCGGTATCAAAATAATCATCTATTTCCGTTCGGGCCAAGTCCTCAAAACCTATTTCTGGTTCAGCAGTCCAGTTAGGAGCAAAAATCAAAAAGAATACTGCTGCAGTAGCAGCTACTGCATAAAATAACTTTTTGTAAGCCCCAAGCTGTATGACCTTGCCTTTTTGTCCATCTATTGTTTTGGAAAGGACATCTTGGGTGAGGTTGGCGAAATATCCATCTGGTACGGCAAAACCATCAGATTTAGGTATAATGGTTTCTCCAAGAGCGGTTTCCTCTTGTTGGATCTTGTCCATGAGCCGTTCATGGAAACTATCAAAGTAACCTTCAGGGGTTTTAAAATTTTCTTTATCCTTTTTCATTGTTTAGGTTTGACCGTTAATTGAATCAAAGGTTTAACCGTCCTTAATATACGCTTCAATTTTCTTTACTGCCAAATGATAGGAAGCTTTTAGGGCTCCTACCGAGGTTTCCAGCACTTCTGAAATCTCATTGTATTTCATTTCTTGAAAATATTTCATACTGAACACCAACTTTTGCTTATCTGGTAACGTGGCCATGGCTTTCTGTAATTTGAGCTGTATTTCGTTCCCTTCAAAATACACATCCGACTGCAAATTTTCAACCATAGTTTTCTTTAACTCCTCATCGCTAACGCCCAACTTTTTTGACTTTTGCTTTAGAAAGGTCAATGACTCGTTAGTGGCAATGCGATACATCCAAGAGTACAACTTGCTATCCCCTTTAAAGCCTTCTATGTTTCTATATACTTTTATAAAGGTATTCTGTAGGACATCATCTGCATCATCATGGTCTAATACAATTCTTCTGATATGCCAATACAGGCGTTCTTTGTAAGTATTGACCAATACTTCAAAGGCCTTTGCTTGGCTTTCTTTTTGTTGTAATTCTTTGACTAAGGTTTCCTCAGCGATCAATTGTCCTTGCAATTTGGTGCTATGACTAAGGTAAGGCTAAAAGGTTTAATCAAGCAGTGAAGGATTGCATTTCAACGAGCTTTTTATACCCCTTTTTTGATTTCATCAACTCTTCATGGGTGCCCTGTTCCACAATCTGTCCTTTGTTCAAAACCACGATGGAGTCTGCATTTTGAATGGTGGAAAGTCGGTGCGCAATGACCAGGGAAGTTCTGTTTTGCATCATTTTTTCCAAAGCATCTTGCACTAAGCGCTCACTTTCGGTATCCAAGGCTGAAGTAGCCTCGTCCAAAATCATGATAGGAGGGTTTTTGAGCACGGCCCTTGCAATGGAAAGGCGTTGTTTCTGTCCGCCGCTCAACTTGTTTCCGCTATCACCAATATTGGTATTGTAACCTTGCGGCAGTTCCATGATAAAGTCATGTGCATTGGCTACTTTGGCAGCGGCCATAATTTCTTCTTCTGAAGCTCCTTCTTTGCCCAGGGCGATGTTATTTTTTACCGTATCATTGAATAAAATGGAATCTTGGGTCACCAACCCCATAAGACTTCGTAGCGATTTTTTGGAAATATCTTTGATATTGGTTCCATCGATAAGAATTTCACCCTTATTGACATCATAAAATCGCGTTACCAAGTTGGCCACTGTACTTTTTCCACTTCCAGATTGCCCAACTAGCGCAACGGTATGTCCTTTTTCTACTTTGAGGTTGAAATCTTTCAGCACAAAATCTTCTTCGTATTTAAAGCTGATATTCTTTAAGTTGATTTCGCTGGAGAAATTATCCTTGTTGACGGCACTTTCTGTATCTGTAATAGGATTTTCAGATTCCAAAACTTCAAGAACACGTTCTGCCGCAGCATTTCCTTTACGAACACCGTAGGATGCTTTGCTGATAGCTTTTGCCGGAGTTAGAATGTTATAGGCAAGTCCCATGTAGGCAATGAATGAGGAAGCGTCAAGGGTTTTGTCCACCAATACCATCTTGCCCCCAAACCAAAGCAGTACTCCTATGACCAAAATCCCTAGAAATTCACCTGTGGGAGAGGCCAGATTTTGTCGATTTAATAGCGAATTAGAAAATTTAAAAAAGCGAGAGGTGGAGTTTTTAAAGGTGTTGAAAAATTTGGATTCTGCATTGAAGGCTTTGATCACCCGCAATCCTCCCAAAGTTTCTTCAACAATGGAAAGAAATTCTCCCTGCTCCCGTTGCACCTTGTCCGATTTGCGTTTGAGCGATTTTCCAATTCTGGAAATTATCATTCCGGCCAAGGGAATAAATATGAATACAAAAAGCGTCAGTTTGGCACTGATACCAAACATGACCAAAATAGTGAATACGATAGTGAGTGGCTCCCTTACGATCAATTCTAAAATGGAAAGAAAGGAGTGCTGAATTTCCAATACATCAGAAGTAATACGGGCAATGACATCCCCTTTTCTTTTTTCGGAGAAATAGGATATTGGCAAATCCACAATCTTCTTATACATTTTATTGCGGATGTCCTTGAGGACCCCATTCCGTAGGAATGTAATAAAATACATCGCCAGATAGTTGAAGAGGTTTTTCAGAAGAAAAAGAGCCAATACCAATCCAATGACCAATACCAATCCTTTCATATCGTCTCCCCCAGAATAATCCGTAACTCGATAGCTAATGTAATCCTTCAGGTAGTCTTTTAGTTTGGACACCCCTTGATATGCAGGTTCCACATAAACCTTTTGCTCGGGCTTGAACAGCACATCCAACATGGGAATGAGTGCTGCAAAAGAGAGTGCACTAAAAAGTGCATAAAGTATATTGAAAAAAATATTCAGGGCTCCATATTTGCGGTATGGTGCCGCAAACAGGAGAATCTTTTTAAAGTAATTCATTCACCTACAAATTCAATTCGGAACGGATGCCTTCCAGTTTGGCTTCCAACTGCGAATTTACGGATTTAAAATCCTCTGCTTTTTCCAGTTTTGCGTTTGTGCTCATGTAAAACTTCACTTTTGGCTCCGTACCACTAGGTCTAGCAGCAATTCGAGTGCCATCTTCAGTTTCATAGATCAACACATTGGACTTAGGCAGGTCAATTGATTTTTGCTCACCTGTCTGTACATTTTTGGCAATGGAAGTGTTGTAATCTTCAATCCAGACCACTTTGGAGCCTTGAACGGAATCTACAGGATTCTCTTTAAAATCCTTGAGCATTTGTTTGATTTCCTCAGCGCCACTTATACCTTTTTTGGTCAATGAAATCAATTTTTCCTTGTAAAATCCAAATTGCACATAGCAGTCTATCAATTCTTTGTAAAATGAACTGCCATTTGCTTTTGCATCGGCTGCAATTTCGCAGGCCAGTAGGGTAGAGGTTACAGCATCTTTGTCTCTAACAAAATCCCCGACCATATAACCGAAACTTTCTTCTCCGCCTCCAATAAATTCTGCATCTGGAAAATCTTTGATCATTTTGCCGATCCACTTAAATCCTGTCAGAGCAGTTTTAAAATCTACGCCATATGCTTTGGCCATTTGTTCCATCATAGGAGTGGAAACAATGGTTGTAGCTACAAATTCGTTGCCTTGAAATCCTTTTTTCTTGTACTGGTCCAGAAGGAACTTTGTCATCATGACCATAGTTTGGTTTCCATTAAGTAGTTCCATTTCACCATCCAAGTTGCGCACTGCAATTCCCAAGCGGTCACTATCTGGATCTGTACCTACAACCATATCGGCACCAATTTCTTCGGCTTTTGCAATGGCCATGGCCATTGCGGCAGGTTCTTCGGGGTTGGGTGATGCAACAGTAGGGAAGGCTCCATCAGGTTTTGCCTGTTCTTCTATGATGGTAACGTTGTTGTAGCCAGCTCGTTTTAGAACTTCGGGAATAGCAGTTATGGAAGTTCCATGTAAAGAGGTGAAGACTATTTTAAAATTGTCCTTGCCTTGTGCGTTAAAGTTTCCTTTTTTGACGGAAGCGTCAAAAAAGACCTCATCTACATCTTTGTCAATAAGTTCGATCAAACTATCATTAGCTTTAAAATTGATATCCTCAAAAGATAGTGCATTGATTTCTGCAATGATTTCACCATCTTGAGGCGGTACAATTTGACCACCATCTGTCCAATAGACTTTGTATCCATTATATTCAGGTGGATTATGCGAAGCAGTCAATACAATTCCAGCATGACATGCAAGGTGTCTTACTGCAAATGAAAGCTCAGGGGTTGTTCGAAGTTCTGAGAATAAAAATACTTTGATTCCATTGGCAGAAAGCACTTCAGAAACCGTTTTGGCCAGCGTATCCGAATTGTGTCGGCAATCATATGCAATAACCACCTTAATTTCCTCGCCAGTGTATATTTTTTTGAGGTAATTGCTCAGTCCTTGGGTGTTTTTTCCAAGTGTATATTTGTTGATTCTATTGGTTCCAACGCCCATTACACCGCGCATTCCTCCGGTGCCAAATTCAAGATCTTTGTAAAAGCGTTCTTTCAGCTCTTCAGTGTCATTTTCAATAAGATTTTGTATTTCTTTCTTGGTGTCTTCATCAAAAAAATCCGTTAGCCAAGATTGAGCTGTAGTGGTAATGGAATCCATAGAATAGTGAGTGTTTTTAGATGCTAAAAATACAAAGTTAAGGGTTTATTGCTGCCTTAAATATTAATTTTATTGGAGATTGTATAGCGCGTATCATTCTTTCTGGAACGAACCATGATTTCACCCAAAAAACCAGCTAAAAATAATTGGGTTCCAATAATCATGGCGGTCAATGCTATAAAAAACTGAGGCCTTTCCGTAATCAATCTTCCTGTTGGATTCAAGAATAGTTTGTCAATTCCCAAATAGAGGGAGAATCCAAATCCAACAATAAACATAAGTACCCCCAATGCGCCGAAAAGATGCATAGGCTGGCGTCCAAATTTGGATACAAACCAAATGGTAATCAAATCCAAGAAACCGTTAATGAAACGTTCAGCGCCAAACTTGGTGCTTCCATATTTTCTGGCTTGGTGTTGCACTACTTTTTCTGTGATATTATTAAAACCTGCATTTTTGGCCAATACAGGAATATAGCGGTGCATTTCTCCGGATACTTCAATATTTTTGACCACATCATGTTTGAAGGCTTTGAGACCACAGTTGAAATCATGCAATTTTACCCCTGATGTCTTGCGGGCAGCCCAATTAAAAAGTTTTGATGGGATATTTTTGGTGATTACAGAATCGTAACGCTTTTTTTTCCACCCGGAGACAATATGATGCCCGTCTTCTTTTACCAGTTGATAGAGTTCAGGAATTTCCTCAGGATTGTCCTGTAGGTCGGCATCCATAGTGATGACCACTTCTCCTTGAGCGGCTTTAAACCCAGCATGAAGTGCCTGGGATTTCCCATAATTTTTTAAGAACCGTATACCCTTTACAGTATTGTTTTTGGCAGAAAGTGCTTCAATTGTTTCCCAAGAACCGTCCGTACTGCCGTCATCAATAAAGATGATTTCATATAAAAAATGATTGGATTGCATAACTTTTACAATCCAATCATGGAGTTCTTTTAAAGATTCTTGCTCGTTAAGCAAAGGAATTACAATGGAAATCTGCATTGCTGGTCTCTGGAATTCCCTTCAAAAGTAGCATTTTTTGTCTTAGTAGGCAGGTTTGACCTTTTTTAGAATAAGTCCAGTAATCAACCCTAAAACAAGACCAATGATAATGTTAAGAATTAATATTACCGGATATCCCATCCACCAATATTTAATGCTTTGTTCCTTTTGCATATCAAATTGCTCTTGGGTAATTTGGCCACTTTCCAAAGCTGGGCCTAATCTTGCGTCCATTATTTTTGAAGGAGCATCTGGATCAATATAATTAACCAAGACAAGATTGTAGAGTATACCTATAATAGCTGCAATTAGGGCAATTCCTGCACCAATCTTTAGGGCTTCGCTCAGACTCAGATATCCGCTATTTGCTTTTTTAAATGCGGAAATCCCTAGAAAAGTAACCACAGCGGCCAGCACAATACCAATAATCATAAGTGCCGGACTTTGTGAGGTGTGAAGGTCTTGGGTATAAAGCATAACGCCAAAAATTACACTTACCCCTCCTAGAATTAGACCATAATTCAAGGAAAATTTACCAGTTTTTGGTTGTTGTTCTTCCATTTTTTAATTTTTTGTGTTGATTGTAGTTGTTTGTAGTATGGACGACTAATTTGTTACAACTTAAAGGTAGTTTTTTCTTTTTTACACTTTTTAAGTTGGAGGTATAAAAGAAATGATTAAATTTGCACCTCGAAAATTCTGAGATTAAGTTTTTAAGACGATGAGAAAAGGTATACATCCAGAGAATTATAGATTAGTGGCTTTCAAGGATATGTCCAATGATGATGTGTTCATCACTAAATCCACTGCAGAAGCAAAAGAGACCATTACTGTTGATGGTGTTGAGTATCCTTTGGTGAAATTGGAAATTTCAAGAACTTCACATCCTTACTACACTGGTAAGACCAAATTGGTAGATACAGCTGGTAGGATTGATAAGTTTAAGAACAAGTACAAAAAGTTTCAAAAAGAAGAGAAGAAGGCCGAGTAGGACCAGCTTTTTAACGAAATAATAATGACGCTCCTGATAGTTCTCAGGGGCGTTTTTTATTTTTACGGGATACAAACACACACCCATGAACTATATTCTTGCTGATGGTAACCATCGAGATGCGCTCTTACCATTCACATTTACAAGACCCGTTGCCGATATCCGGATTGGTATTTTGACCATACGGGAGAAATGGGAAAAATGGTTGGATGCTTCTACCAGCACAAAGACGAAGGCTTATCTTAATGAGAAGTTTCCGTTAAAAGTGGCCAAGGATAATGTGGTTATCAATGCTCATTATGTGCCAGATGCAGAATTGGTTGAAAGTGTCAAAGCTTTGCAATTAGGGGAGGCTTTGGTTGCTGAAGGAGAACCCTTGGCTTATGTGGCAAAAGACCCAGAAAAAACATTTAGCCTTTCGGAATATGCATCAGTTTCTTTTAAGGGAAATCTGTTCAAGGTTGAAAATACCTGGGATATTTTTTCTAAAAATGGGGATGCGCTTCAAATGGATTTTGATTTGTTGACCAAAGGAAGAAAGAGTCAACCCATTTCTACAACAAACCGGGTCGTAAATCCTGATAATATTTTTTTGGAAGAGGGTGCAGCAGTGGAGTTTAGCATTTTAAATGCTTCTACTGGCCCTATATATATAGGGAAAGACGCGAAAATATTGGAAGGGTGTACCATTCGCGGAGGATTTGCATTGGGACATGATGCTATCGTTAAAATGGGAGCTAAGATTTATGGCCCAACAACTGCGGGTCCGCATTGCAAATTGGGAGGGGAAGTCAATAACTCGGTACTTTTTGCCTATTCCAACAAAGGTCATGAAGGTTTTTTGGGTAATTCTGTGTTGGGGGAGTGGTGCAATATGGGGGCAGATACCAATACTTCCAATATGAAAAACAACTACGCTCCAGTCCGTTTGTGGAGTTATAAAACGGAGGGTTTTGCTAAAACTGGACTTCAATTTTGTGGATTGATGATGGGAGACCACAGTAAATGTGGTATCAATACAATGTTCAATACAGGAACTGTGGTAGGGGTAAGTGCCAATATTTTTGGTACTGGATATCCAAGAAATTTTGTTCCAGCCTTCAGTTGGGGAGGAGCTTCAGGTTTTACCACCTATTTACCTAAAAAAGCTTATGAAACTGCTACTGCAATGATGGATAGAAGAGGCGTCACCTTTGATGAAATGGACAAAAATATTTTGAACCATGTTTTTGAACTTACCAAAAAGTGGCGGAATTATTGAGATAGAAAAAGGCTTTTGTGCTGTTACAAAACTACTTGTTTGCCCTCTTAACCTAACTTCCAACAAATCACTATCTTTGCACCCCTTTTCAAAAGGTTGATGATGGATAAAAAAGTTGCGTTTTATACCTTGGGTTGCAAGCTCAATTTCTCCGAAACTTCTACCATAGCAAGAAGTTTTGAAAAGGAGGATTTTGAACGGGTCGACTTTTTCCAAAAGGCGGACATTTATGTTATCAATACTTGTTCGGTAACTGAAAATGCCGATAAACGCTTCAAGACTATCGTAAAACAGGCCCAAAAGAACAATCCAGATGCTTTTGTGGCAGCTGTTGGCTGTTATGCCCAATTGAAACCTGAACAATTGGCGGCTGTAGATGGAGTGGATTTGGTTTTGGGTGCCACGGAAAAGTTCAAGATTACGGATTATCTCAATGATCTGTCTAAAAATGACAAAGGTGAGGTGCATTCCTGCGAAATTGAAGAAGCTGACTTCTACGTGGGCAGTTATGCCATTGGCGACCGTACAAGGGCCTTTCTAAAGGTTCAAGACGGTTGTGATTACAAATGTACCTACTGCACCATTCCTTTGGCAAGAGGTATCTCGCGCAGCGATACCTTGGAAAATGTGTTAAAAAATGCCAGTGAAATTTCATCTAAAGGAATTAAGGAAATTGTGCTTACTGGAGTCAATATTGGCGATTATGGCAAAGGGGAGTTCGGCAACAAAAGACATGAACATACTTTCTTTGATTTGGTTCAGGCTTTGGATAGGGTAGCGGGTATTCACAGACTTCGTATTTCTTCTATTGAACCCAATCTTTTAAAGAATGAAACCATAGATTTTGTGGCCGAGAGCAATTCTTTTGTGCCTCACTTTCATATTCCCTTGCAAAGTGGGAGCGATAAGACTTTAAAGTTGATGCGCCGTAGATACTTGACCAATTTATATGTTGACCGTGTAAAACAAATCAAACAAGTTATGCCGCATGCTTGCATTGGGGTTGATGTGATAGTGGGTTTTCCAGGTGAAACAGATGAAGACTTTTTGGAGACCTATCATTTTTTGAATGATTTGGACATTTCGTATTTGCATGTGTTCACTTATTCTGAACGCGACAATACTTTAGCTGCTTCAATGGATAACCCTGTACCTAAAAATGTAAGAGGTAAACGAAGTAAAATGCTCAGGGGATTATCGGCAAAAAAAAGAAGGGCTTTTTACGAAAGCCAATTGGGTAGCCAAAGAACTGTACTTTTTGAAGGAGAGAACAAATCTGGATATATTCATGGTTTTACGGAGAATTATGTAAAAGTAAAAACTCCTTGGAATCCTGATTTGGTCAATACACTGCACCAAGTGGAGCTCACTAAGATTGATGAGGATGGATTGGTGCGCTTCGAGTTTGTTCCAGAAAAAATTATGGCATAAAAAAACCTCCCATAAAGAGAGGCTTTTAAATTTCTTTGTTGTTCGGTTAGATACGTATACCAACGGGCAACATTTCTTTGTACTGTCTGTTTTTTCTCAAAAAACCTGCAATGTGTGGACTGGTGGGAACAACTCGTAGGTTTTTTTCTTGAATCTGGTGCAAAACGGCTTTGATAAAAGTTTCTTTAAAGCCTTCTTGGTCAATTTCTTCTGGAATTACCAGTTTGGTCAAAAATACCTTGCGTTCCTGCGAAGAATATTCAATTTTAGCTAAATGTCCATTGACATTAGTTTCAAATTGGCGCAAGAAACTATTGTCATTGATTTCCATTTCTGTCATATAGTTTGTTTTAAAATTGACTTATGTAGTTACCCAGAAGGTAATTTTATAATTTCCCTTGTTGCAATACGTTATAAAATGGTAGGGCTATTTGCAAAAGGGACACAAAATTAGTCAAAAAATCCTTAATTTCCTAGCCCAATTCGTTAATTGGTGAGAAATGCCCGACAATAAAGCCCACGTCTACCTAATGCCAGGAATGGCCGCCAATCCTTCCATATTTGATGGTGTTCATTTGTCTCCAGAAGTTTTTGAGACACACAAGTTGGAGTGGTTTGTTCCAGAAAAAGGAATGAGCTTGCAGGAGTATGCAAAAAAAATGTGCACTAAAATAACTCATGACAAACCTGTTTTGCTTGGGGTATCTTTTGGAGGCATGTTGGTGCAGGAGATGGCCAAAAACATGGATGTATTCAAAGTTGTTGTAGTGTCTTCGGTGAAACATAGCTCAGAGTTGCCCAAAAAAATGATATTTGCCAAATATACCAAGGTGCATAAATTGCTTCCCACAAGTTTGGTCAATAATGTAGAGCTTTTGGCCAAGTATGCTTTTGGTGAAAGTGTGGTAAAACGATTGGAACTCTATGAAAAATATCTTTCCATTAGAGATAAAAACTACATTGATTGGTCGCTGGACCAAATCGTGAATTGGAAACAACAATCAACCCCAGAAAATGTGGTGCATATTCATGGCGAAAAAGATGCAGTTTTTCCTATCGCCAATATCAAAAACTGTATCAAAGTGAAGAACGGCACCCACACCATGATTATTCATCGGGCTAGGTGGTTCAATGAAAACCTGCCAGCAATTATTTTAGAATAAGGCAGTTCTATATAGTATATTTACGATACTTATTAAAAATAGAGCATGAAACACGCAAAAAATATCTTGGCAATTATTGGATTGGTGGCAGTGGTGAGCACACTTATTTTTGCAGTACAGACCAATGAAGTTGAAAAGCAGGAAACGGTTGCCCAGTCAGACCTTAAAGAAAAAAATGTGGCTGAGGGCTATCAAATCAGTGCCATAGAAATCCCTGAGGACTTGAATTTTGCTGGTGAACCGGTTCCCATGGGAGACCCAGAGGTTATGGAGCGCGTGGACCGTGAGTTCTTGGTGAATACCTATTGGCAATCCAATGCTTTATTGTTGATGAAACGTGCCAACAAATACTTCCCGATTATTGAGCCTATATTGGCCAAAAATGGCATTCCAGACGATTTTAAATATTTAGCCGTGGCCGAAAGTGCCCTTATCGATGTGGCATCACCTAAAGGTGCCGCAGGAATGTGGCATTTTATGAAGGCTACTGGAAAGGAATATGGACTAGAGGTAAATGCCAATGTGGATGAGCGGTACCATATTGAAAAATCCACACAAGCTGCTTGTGAATACATCAACAAATGGAAAAAACGTTTTGGTACATGGACGCTAACAGCTGCAACCTATAATGCGGGGCCGGGTGGTATTCAAAAATACATGAAGATTCAAAAGGTGGACAATTACTACGACCTTTTATTGGGGCAAGAAACGGGACGCTATGTATTTCGAATTTTAGCACTCAAGGAAATTCTTTCCAATCCAGATAAATATGGCTTTGAGTTGGAAAAGGAAGATTTGTATAAACCCGTTCCTACTTTTACGGTGGAAGTGGATACTGCGGTAACAAGCTGGGCAGATTTCGCCCAATTATATGAAATCAATTACAAGATTTTAAAAAGACACAACCCTTGGTTGCGTGAACCTCACTTGAACAATGCTTCCAGAAAGAAATATCAGGTGGAAATCCCGAACAAGGGATACTACAACTCCGTAGGGAAATAAAGTTGCATATTTTATGATATTTATCATATTTTTAAGTTTGTAATTTTCACTAAGTTTCATCACTTAAAAAAAATCAAGGAGTTGAAATTGAATAAAAAAAGAACACTGGTTCTGGCCGGTGGAGCCAGTCTTTTATTACTGGGTTTTCAAGCAATAAACAACCAACTGCACCTTCTACAGTCACCCGGAGTGGTCATTGAAGACTACATTGAGCCCGATTACGAACTGGGTTCTGGGCATATTGATTCGCTGATACCCTATCCAGATGTAGGCAAAGGAGAACGGACTCCATTTGATCTTTGGCGCTATGGAGGTCGTGGCAAGAGTTCTTTTGGTATTCCTGAACTTCCCATGTCGTGGGAGGAGTGGGTGGCCTTTCATGAAAAGCAAAAACCAGAACTCATGGCCGATGTCCGCAAATACATGGCATCTCGTTATGACTTCAATGGTGAAGTACATGAAGGTCAGGTCATGTCTGGCGGAAGAAAAGCCATTATGAAAGGACCCATTGCCAGACTCCCCAAGGGTATTGCCTCTTTTGAAGCATTGTCCAAGCTTTCCGCCGAGGAAATCAAACGTAAGGATTTGTTTCCATTCAAACCGTTGGCCCATCCGCTGGCCACAACGGCTCATATGGTTTTTCCAGATAATTGGAACAAAGCCCATCCAGAGCATATCCGAATAGATCTGGATCACGATTATCCAGTTGAATATTTGCCAGAATTTCCACCACCTATGTTTTTGACTACCCATAAAGAACTTGGAGACGTTACGGATGGGAGAGAAGTCACCATTGCCAATTATTATGAAATTTTTGATGGATTGCTCACTCCAGAGCAAATGGAAGGGCTAAAAGAGTTGTTACGCCCTACGGCAACAACATGGTTCAACCATACTCCTCACAGGGTGACCTTGGAACCGAGTGCTGGGGTTTCCTGTTTTTCATGTCACGTAAATGGGCATACCAACGCTGCTTTTGAATTGGGTCCTGACAGTCGCCCTAACTTGGCAAGACTACGCGTGGGGACACCTTCCATGCGTGGAAATTACAATTTGATGCAATTGGCCTCCAAACGATCCATAAGAAGCATGGACCACTTTGCCGAGGTTGAGGAATATTTTGATGGCGATCCCGGCATGCAACAACATATCGGCCCACGAAGCCAGCAACGTTCCACCACCAACCGAATGGGGGATTTTAATGCCATTCTCGACTTTCCACCGGCTCCAAAATTGGATGCACGGGGAAAACTCATTCCAGAAAAGTCTACCAAGCAAGAGTTATGGGGTGAAAAATTGTTCCAAGGTAAAGCTAAATGTGCCGAGTGCCATTATGGCCCTGCCTTTGTGGATGACTATATGCACGATCTTAAAGTGGAGCGTTTTTATGTGGGAAGGCCAGAAGGGCCCATAAAAACATTCCCCTTAAGGGGAATCAAGGATTCTCCGCCCTATCTCCATGATGATAGGCTCCCTACATTGGATGATGCCACGGAGTTTTTCAATCTGGTGTTGGAACTGGATTTGAGCAAAGAAGAAAAAGACGCTGTCACAGCGTATATGATGTGCCTATAATAAGGAAAAGGCGGCCATTTTGGTCGCCTTTTTTGTTTCTGGATTTAGGGATTCACTTATCGTAGAAGATATGGGCTCGTTTTAATGAGCTATATCGACCGATACTGAAACAAGTTCAGCACAGGCAAGTGAAGTTAGTGGATTTTAAGGTGAAAATCCAGTCCAGATGGATGAATAGTATGTATGATTTGATACATGCACAAAAAGTAATAAAAGAAAAATGTAGATAAAAAAGGTTTTGCCAGCTTAGATTTTCTTCATCTGCTGTTGCATCATCTTGATCTGTTCCGTGAGCATATTGTTCTTGTCCAATTTTTTGGCTTCTTGCAATAATTTGGTGGCTTCACGCTTTCTGCGCTTTTGCATGGATATGCCCGCCAAGCTCAATTTGGCCATGGCCAGATCATAATCCATGGTAAGGCCAAGTTTTAGGGCCTTTTTAAAGTATTTCTCCGCTTGCGTCAGATTTTTCTGTGAGTAGATAATGCCATGGAGATAATTATAGTACCCTTGTTGCTTTTTGATCAATGCCGATTCCGGGTTCTTGATCTTGGCCAACCATTTCTGGGTTCCCTCCATGTCCTGTTTACGCATTCTTAAGAAGGCCAAAAGGATAAGTTCGTTTCGGAAGTAAAGAAAAATAAAGACCAAAGAAAGCAGGATAAGGGCAATGCCATTGCCAATATATCCTTCTATAAATTGATAGATGGCATAAGCAATAATAAGTGCGGCAATAACAAGTTTTATATTTTTGTTGAACATATTTTTATAGTGAATTAAGCTAGAACTAAGCGGAGGCAAAAGTACTAAAAACTAATTTAAATATTTTTGCTTTCCGCTTGCCAAAGTAAAAACTCTTCGTATATTTGCGCCCAGAATTTTTCGGGAAGAATTATATTCCCATCCACAAAAATCCATTAAAAACAGTTCCGAAATGAAAAGAACGTATCAGCCGTCAAAGAGGAAGAGAAGAAACAAGCATGGTTTTAGAGAGCGCATGGCGACTGCCAATGGTAGAAAAGTTCTTGCGAGAAGAAGAGCCAAAGGAAGAAAAAGATTAACCGTTTCCTCTGAGCCAAGACATAAAAAATAAATGATAGTATTTTAGTTTTAAATTAAAGGTGTTACTTTTCTAGGTAACACCTTTTTTTTGGAATATTGAGAACACTAACGAGAAACACCCTATAGAATGCCTAAAAGAAAAGATTTAAAATCCATTTTGATTATTGGCTCTGGTCCTATCATTATTGGCCAGGCATGTGAGTTCGATTATTCAGGTTCCCAAGCACTACGCTCCCTGCGTGAGGATGGGATTGAAACTATTTTGATCAATAGCAATCCTGCTACCATCATGACCGACCCTTCCATGGCGGATCATGTATATCTGAAACCATTGACCACACGATCGATCATAGAGATTTTAAAGAAACATCCCAATGTGGACGCTGTATTGCCAACCATGGGAGGGCAGACGGCTTTGAATTTATGTATTGAAGCGGATGAAAAAGGTATTTGGGAAGATTTTGGAGTGGAAATCATCGGTGTTGACATCGATGCCATCAATATTACCGAAGACCGTGAAAAGTTTAGGGAGTTGATGTTGAAAATAGGCATTGGAATGCCTCCCCAGGCTGCGGCCACTTCTTTCTTAAAAGGAAAGGAAATAGCACAAGAATTTGGTTTTCCGTTAGTGATTAGGGCTTCCTTTACCTTGGGTGGTGCTGGAGCTTCCATTGTTTATGACCCTGAAAAGTTTGATAAACAATTGAGTCATGCCCTTGAGGTTTCCCCAATACACGAGGTGATGATTGACAAGGCCTTGATGGGATGGAAAGAGTATGAGTTGGAGCTGCTTCGTGATAAAAATGACAACGTCGTTATCATTTGTACCATTGAAAATATGGATCCGATGGGGATTCATACCGGAGATTCCATCACTGTTGCACCGGCTATGACACTTTCGGACAGAACTTTCCAACGAATGAGGGACATGGCTATCCACATGATGCGAAGCATTGGTGATTTCGCTGGAGGATGTAACGTTCAGTTTGCTGTAAGTCCAGACGAAGAGGAGGATATTATCGCTATTGAAATCAATCCACGGGTGTCACGGTCATCAGCCTTGGCTTCCAAAGCAACAGGATACCCCATTGCAAAAGTGGCTGCCAAGTTGGCCATTGGATACACATTGGATGAACTGCAAAATCAGATAACCCAATCCACTTCAGCTTTGTTTGAACCTACCTTGGATTATGTCATCGTAAAAATTCCAAGGTGGAACTTTGACAAGTTTGAAGGGTCGGACAGAAGTTTGGGGCTCCAAATGAAAGCTGTGGGCGAGGTGATGGGAATTGGACGCTCTTTTCAAGAAGCATTGCACAAAGCGACTCAATCTTTGGAAATTAAACGCAATGGGCTGGGAGCAGATGGCAAAGGCTATAAGGATTACGATACCATTATCCAAAAACTTAAAGTGGCCAGTTGGGATCGAGTGTTTGTCATTTATGATGCCATTCAGTTGGGAATTCCTTTGAAGCGCATCCACGATATCACCAAAATAGATATGTGGTTCCTAAAACAGTATGAAGAGCTGAACTTCTTGGAGCAGGAAATATCCAAACATTCGGTGCAAAGTTTGCCCAAAGCTTTGCTTTTGGAAGCGAAGCAAAAAGGGTTTGCGGATCGACAAATAGCCCATATGTTGGATTGTTGGGAAAGTGAAGTGCACACCAAACGAACCGATTTGGGAATCAATAGAGTCTATAAGTTGGTGGACACCTGTGCTGCCGAGTTTAAAGCGGTAACTCCTTATTATTATTCCACTTTTGAAGAGGAAATTCAAACGGCTGACGGCAAACGCTATGTGGCCAATGACAGTGTGGTGACAGACAAGAAAAAAATTGTGGTACTTGGTTCTGGCCCTAACAGGATTGGACAAGGGATTGAGTTTGACTATTGCTGTGTGCACGGTGTTTTGGCTGCTGCTGAATGTGGTTACGAAACCATTATGATCAACTGTAACCCAGAAACGGTTTCTACTGATTTTGATACTGCTGACAAACTCTATTTTGAGCCCGTTTTCTGGGAACATATCTATGACATTATCCGTCATGAAAAACCAGAAGGAGTAATTGTGCAGTTGGGAGGGCAAACTGCGTTAAAGCTTGCGGAGAAATTGGATAAATACGGTATCAATATTATCGGAACAAGTTTTAAATCGCTTGATTTGGCTGAGGATCGTGGCAGTTTCTCCACATTGTTGAAAGATAACAACATTCCTTATCCAAGATTCGGGGTTGCAGAGACTGCTGATGAAGCTTTGGAATTGGCCGACGAGTTGAATTTCCCACTATTGGTGAGACCTTCCTATGTTCTTGGTGGACAGGGAATGAAGATTGTGATCAATAAAGAGGAATTGGAAGCCCATGTGGTAGATTTGTTGCGAAGCATCCCCAATAATAAATTATTATTAGATCACTATTTAGACGGTGCCATTGAAGCTGAAGCAGATGCCATTTGTGATGGGGAAGAGGTCTACATTATTGGAATAATGGAGCACATTGAACCTTGCGGAATCCATTCCGGGGACTCCAATGCCACATTGCCACCATTCAACTTAGGTGAATTCGTTTTACAACAAATAAAAGACCACACGCATAAAATTGCGTTGGCCTTGAACACAGTTGGCTTGATCAACATTCAGTTCGCTATTAAAGATGATATGGTGTACATCATCGAGGCAAATCCAAGAGCTTCTAGAACTGTACCTTTTATTGCGAAGGCCTATGGTGAACCCTACGTAAATTATGCTACCAGGGTGATGCTGGGTGAAAAGAAATTGAAAGATTTCAACTTTGAGCCGCATTTGGAAGGTTATGCCATCAAGCAGCCGGTGTTCTCGTTCAATAAATTCCCGAATGTGAACAAAAACTTGGGTCCAGAAATGAAAAGTACCGGAGAGAGTATATTGTTTATAGATAGTCTCAAAGATGATGACTTCTACAACTTATACTCCCGTCGTAAAATGTATCTAAGCAAATAAGTAGAGAGACTAAAAAATAAGAAGAGGGGTGTTTATTGCCCCTCTTTTTTAGTTCTGCTGTTGTTCGATTTTTTTCAATCGTTCAGATAATTCTTGAATTGCCTTACTTTGCTTGTTCAAAACGTGGTTAATATTTTTAAGGCTATCAATTTCTTTTTGTTGTTGGATGGTATATAATGTGAGTTCTTCTATTTTTTGGAGTAATTTGGCATCCATGGCACCCAAATCTATTCCGTTTGCCTTTATACTTTTCTCACTAGGAATATTTGGCAGATGTCTATTCTTTAAAATAAATTTATCTACTTCACTTAAGGGCATCAAGTTGAATTTTTCACCAAAAACAAAATCGGGCCAATTTCCCTCTAGTTCAACTTTCACACCTTCTGCTATAACATTTCCAGCAACGGCAAGCATATAACCTTGCGTGTTGGTGGTTCCAATGCCAACATTACCAGTATTATATGAGATGTCATTGCTATTAGTGACCCATTGAGAACTTACTACAGCTGAACCATTTAACAAAATGTTTGTGGCATTCATTGTTCCAGAGACATCAAGAGTATAATTGGGGTCATTGGTTCCGATACCTACATTGTCTACGGTATAAAATGCTTCATTTCCATTAAGGCTCCAAACTTGGGTTGGCAGGGCAGATCCGTTCAACAGAATATTGGTA
>NZ_JABFNN010000032.1 GCF_013090115.1 Flagellimonas amphidinii | reverse complement strand
GCGCCGCTTAAGGAAACAAGCACTTTTCCCAACTAGCGGCTATAGCGAATCAGCGTCTAATGGCTTCCCCGTAGCTCTTGCGAGCTTGCTCGCAACGCTACTCGCCATAGCCGCGTGGCCATTAGCAACAATTAAAAAATGAAAGTCACTATTACCTCCATAGAACTAAAAGGACCTTTTAAGTTCTTTGCTCTTTCTGCCAAAGCCATGAAAATTATTGCTCAGCTAAAAGGGACAAATTATAAAGACTTTAAGAAAAAAGGATTTTGGACTAAACATTATACCATGACACTATGGAATAACGAAACTGAACTCAAAGCATTTGCTAAAAGTGGAGCTCATTTGGAAGCTATGAAAGCTAGCAGCAAAATTGCAAGGGAAATTAGAACAATTACAATTGATGCTGATTTTCTTCCTCCTTGGAAGGAAGCAGAAAACCTTTTGAAGAACGGAAAGGTTTATAAATATTAAAACGGTTGCTAACACTGTATATAACAAATAGGGCGTTCGGTGGTTCAGGAAAGTTCAGTGCTATTTAGAAATACCGCCAAATCGTTGATTTGGCTTTTAAGAATGAATAAGATAAAAACAAAATACAACGTTTTGGCTCAATGCATACTTGAAAGTTTATAGCTTTCTACTGCCCTACTTGCCATATACTAACCGTTAGTTGCAATTTCAAAATTAAACACATGAACCAATTTTCAAACAGTATTCTTCTCTTATTTATTCTATTGGCAGTTCTTAATTGTAAACCTAATAAGAGTCAGCCTTTGAGCATTAGTGAAATTGAGAAAGCGGAGGTTTTATTGAAAAATCATGATTCATTAGCACAATCAAAAATTATGATTGTAGGCACTTTCCATTTTAACCGAGAGGTATTGGAAGAAGAAAGTCAAGAAAATATTTCGAAACTGGTCAAAGCTTTATCCGAATTCAATCCAACAAAAGTAGTGATTGAATGGGAGCCTTCTTTATCAAAAAAGACAAACAATGAATACCACTCTTACCTAAAAGATTCCTTTGACATTAGCACGTTAGAAAATGAGATATATCAATTAGGGTTCCGTATTGCAAAAGAAGCGAAAAATGACAGTATATATCTTTTCGATAATCAAACCGAATATATAGGGTCCTTAGAAAACTTTTCCTTTGATTCATTTGCTAAATATGCCAATGAGAATGACGGTGGATTTTACAATAAACACGAAAAAGACCTTATTGAAACCTATAACCATAATCAAGAAGTGTTTAACAATCTTAACATTTATGACCAAATAGCACTAAGGAATTCCCAAATCGCCCAGAAGATAAATGAACAACGCATGCATATGTACGAAATAAGGGTGGGCATTCAAAAAAATTGGATTGGCCCAGATTGGTTAGGCCGCTGGTATCAAAGAAATATAAGAATGGTAGGAAACATTCTAAAAATGAATCAAAAAGGAGATAGAATACTTGTTATTGTAGGAGATAATCATAAATGGACTCTTGATATGCTATTGGAAAATATTCCTGATTTTGAGGTGGTATCAAGTTGGGACTATCTAAAAAAAAGCCACTAACAATGTATAACTGCAATTTATTCACAGCTTTATTGTTTTGTAAAAATGAGTTCATCAGTCGCTTGGCTCTGGTTGGCGGATTCGACTACCCTTCGACTCCGCTCAGGGCAGGCTAGAATCTACTCGGAATTGTTAAGGCTTGCGACCAAACTGAAAACAAACGCCAAAATCCCGTAACTTATTTTATACTAGACTGTTAGATGTAATTAATACAAACTAAATTAAAAGATGAGGTTATTAAAAACACTTTTAATATTCTTTATAGTATCAAATTTATTTAACTGTTCAAATAGAGGTGCTACCAATGAAGAAACGAAAATCGCCAAAGAAGAACTATTACAAACAATAGATAAGTTCAATAAAGCTTTTCAAGAAGGGAATCTTGACATCATAGAATCACTAATTACTGATAATTATATTCACACTAATGGAAATTCAAAATCGATAAGGAAGAAAGATTGGCTTAGTTATTTAAATAAAAGAGAAAAAGAAATTAAATCTGGTAATCTTGAAGTTGTTGAATACAAAATGGAAGAAGTAGAAATTGAATTTCATGAAAGTATTGCTATAGTAACAGGGAAAGTATTCGTCTCAAATAAAGTAAAAGGTGAAATTAAAAACAATGAATACAGAATAACTAACCTTTGGGTAAAGGTAAATGGAAACTGGCAAAGAGCAGGTTTTCATGATGGGAAAATAGAATAGTCTCAATCATTTTTTTAAATAATTCATGTCAATCCAAATTTTAAAACAAAGCCTCGCGCTCCCGCAAGATTGCATCTTGTGGTCTTGCCTTTGGATTATCTGCGAAAATTTTTCCTCATTTAAAAGAGCTATAGATGATATGATCTATATTTTTATGTAGCCATTCATTGTGAAAAACGTTCATAGAATCATAAAATAAAGAAAATTATGACTGCAATAAGCCAACTTTCATCATCATTAGGACAAAAAGGGAATGATGCAAATATAGCCTTAGCCATAGAAATTGCAGAAACTGAAAACAGTAATGCGATTAAGGAACTTGTGGAGAATCTGAAAAACAAGGATAAAAAAATTCAAGCTGATTGTATAAAAACACTTTATGAAACCGCTTATTTAAAACCTAGCTTGATCGCTAGTTATCATAGAGATTTTTTGGAACTGTTATCGAGTAAAAATAATAGATTGGTTTGGGGCGGGATGATTGCTTTATCGACAATTACAGATTTGAAGGGCAAGGAATTATTTGAATCAATAGATTTGATTTCAGATACGGTTAACAAAGGTTCTGTAATAACAGTTGACGCTGGAATTGAGATATATACAAAACTCAATAAATATTCCGAGTTTCAAGACAAAGTTGAGAACTTACTGACAGACCAACTATGGAAATGTCCAATCAAACAATTACCTAAATATATGGAAAAATCAACTATATCGATAAACAAAAAGAATAAAGAAATTTATCAAAAAATAATAAATGAACGAAAAGCAGAATGTGAGAAAGACTCACAAATAAAAAGGCTCGATAAAGTATTGAAACAGATTGATAAAATATAAAAAACTCGCGCTCCCGCAAGATTGCATCTTGTGGTCTTACCTTTGGATTATCTGAGAAAATTTTCCTTCTAAAAGAGCCATGGGTTATATGGGCTATATTTTTATGTTGGCATTCATGAAACAAACCAGATGAAAAAAAGGAATATAGATTTGAAGGTTGGAGGTGTCTT
>NZ_JABFNN010000031.1 GCF_013090115.1 Flagellimonas amphidinii | reverse complement strand
CATAAAGCAAGTTGAAGGTTGGTTTGGTAAGTAATCCTTCTTATCAATACCAGTCAATAGTGAGGTGATTCGTGACGCACTACGATTGCATCGGGAAATAAAATAGTATGTTCAAACCCAAATAACACTGAGCATATTAAAAAACTAAAACTGCAGCAAATGCGGATTAAGGTGGGAAAAGTGTTGTTCACAGTATATCTTTTCTTTTGCTACCTTGATAAAATTATTTTTACATCAAGTTTTTACCTTCAATGTCAATTTCTAAAAAAGAGCTCGTTTTTCAACTGGTCCTTTTGGTTCTTGTATTTCTATTCTATTCATTCGATAGGGAAAATCACGGGTTCCAATGGAGGCAAGTGGCCTTTTTTGCCAATTATGCTCTTGCTGCGGTTACGATTGGATACTGGCTCATGCCTCACTTTTTATATAAGAAGAAGTATTGGCAATTTTTTTCAGGGGTACTTTTAATCATTATTGGCGCTATCTTGATGGAAGAATTAGTGTTGGAATTGATTTTTTACGCTGGTAGCCGTAGAGCTCGAATTTTTCCTGGAATTTATTATGCCCCATTTGGCATAATACCTATCATAGCCATTCTAGCTGGCTTTAAATTTGGATGGGACGCGCTACAGAAACAACAGCAAATCGAGGAATTAAAAAGCTCTGTCCACGAAAGTGAACTCCAATTCCTTCGTTCACAGATCAATCCCCATTTTCTTTTCAACAACCTTAACAACCTTTATTCTTACGCTTTAGAAGGTTCAACAAAAACACCTGAAATCATTTTGGAACTCAGTGGGATTTTACGATATATACTTTATGAATGCAAGGAAAAGTTTGTACCATTGGAAAAGGAAATTTCGCAACTGCACAACTTTATAAAACTGAATAAATTACAAATAGAAGATCGAGGGTCTGTAGCATTCAATATTGGTACTATTAACTCAGGTTATAAAATAGCACCGCTAATTTTGATCGTGTTTATCGAAAATGCTTTTAAACATAGTCAGGCAGGGCAAACGGACAATATTAAAATTACGATTGACTTGCACATGAAAACAAATGTCTTGTATTTTAGTTGTACCAACAATCATAAACCAACTCAAGGACTAGATACTGTAGCAGCTGGAATAGGGTTAAAAAATGTAAAAAAACGTCTAGAGTTGCTTTATTTGAACAACCATGATCTTGTTGTAAGAGAAAATCAGGAAACCTATGAAGTAAAGCTTTCCATCAAACTGAACCAAATAGAAGAAGGGGCATGACCTGTATTATTGTTGAAGATCAACCACCGGCACAACGTATCCTCAAAAAATACATTGATGATATGGAATCTCTGGTACTTGTCGGTACATTCCAAGATTCAATGCAAGCGATGGAATATTTGAAATTGAAACAAGCAGAACTTATGTTTCTGGATATACACCTTCCCAAACTTTCAGGTATTGAATTTCTTAAGACGATGAAAAAACCACCGCTGGTAATATTAACCACCGCCTTCTCCGAATATGCTCTTGAAAGTTATGAACTTAACGTTGTGGATTATCTATTAAAACCCTTTTCATTTCAGCGCTTTGTACAAGCCGTATCAAAGGCATTTGAGCTCAATGGGCAGAAAGAAATGGAAAACAAAGCCTTAGTAATCTCTAACAGGCAGGAAATTTATGTTAAATCAGGTTATGAGCATGTAAAAGTGGCACTGGATAGCATAACCCATATTACTTCCAATGCAGATTATACAGAAATAAATACTAGACAGAAAAAGTACCTCTCTAACGAGTCATTACGCTATTGGTTGGAAACATTACCAAAAAACCAATTTTATCGCATTCACAAATCGTATATTGTAAACACAAATGGTATTGAGAAAATCGCGGGAAATCAACTATATCTAATTGATGGCGCCAAACTTCCTATAGGGCGTTCCTATAAAGAAGATTTTTTAAAAAAGGTATTGGGTTAGTTATAGAAAAGTATCGCCATCCATAAAAAGAAAACTTATACCCTATCTTTGCAATCCAAATTTTATGGATGCTGCATTTTTTTGAGAAAAAACGATATCTAGTCGATTATCTGCATGGATTGGTGGATATCCACAACCATATACTTCCTGGAATTGATGATGGCGCCAAAACAGCTGATGACTCTTTGCAACTTTTAAAGGGGTTTTCTGAGTTTGGGGTCAAGAGTTTTTTCTGTACACCCCATATCATGCATAATTACCATGATAATACTCCTGAGAGCATTAAGCAGGCTTACAATATTTTAAAAGCAGAGCTTGCTCAAAAAAATACGGATGTAAAAATTGACTATGCTGCAGAGCACATGATTGATGATAACTTTGAGACGCTTTTAGAAAATAATGGTGTATTGGCGTTGAAAAAAGAATATTTGCTCATTGAAATGTCTTATTTACAGCCTTCATTCAATTTTGACTTCGCCATAGAGAAAATAGCACAGCACAGTTACTTTCCGATTCTGGCCCACCCTGAACGCTACTTGTATTTTCACCAAAAATATGAGACATATAGCAGTCTAAAAATGCAAGGGATTCTGTTTCAAATGAATCTTTTGTCCTTAGGGGAATATTATGGTAAAGAAGTCCAAAAAGTGGCTTTAAAGCTATTAAAAGATGGTTTTATCGAGTACGTTGGGTCCGATGTTCATAACATGAGACATTTATCAGCATTAAAAGAAGTTAGGCTATCCAACAATACCTTGAAATTATTGTTACCTATAATAGAAAATACTATTTTAACTTTTTATTGAATTAAGAGAAACTCCACCATTTCTTAACAGTTCTACC
Organism: Flagellimonas amphidinii; assembly: GCF_013090115.1. Classification (GTDB taxonomy): domain Bacteria; phylum Bacteroidota; class Bacteroidia; order Flavobacteriales; family Flavobacteriaceae; genus Flagellimonas; species Flagellimonas amphidinii. The sequence goes on along the minus strand of NZ_JABFNN010000031.1, from coordinate 282,920 downwards.
ATAGCCGTAGCCATATTTGCCCCCATAACCTAAGTTAGCCTCTTTAACTCCGTTTACAATGAAAGATAGGTTTTTAACTTTCTTTTCTTCTATTAGTTTAATTGGGTATTCCAAAACCTTCTGCTCAGTTACCCCAGCTTTGGTCACATATAAAATTTGATCTGCATAATCACTGATTAACAAAGTATCAGTCACAACCAACATAGGAGCAGAATCAACAATCACATAATCATATTGAGAACTGGCTTCGTCTAAAAACTGTTTTACCCGATTGCTCATCAATAATTCAGCTGGGTTGGGAGGTATTTTACCCGAAAAAACAATATCAACTTTGTTCTCATTGATTAACATAGGGGTTATTACCTCTTTAAATCCTATCCTTTCATCATATAAGTACTCTGTCAGCCCTTTATTTGTTTTTCTCCCAACAACTTCTTCACTAGATTTTACATTTTCTACTTCTAAATCTGAATAAAAATTGTGCAATTTTGGATTACGGATATCAGCACCAACCAAAAGCACTTTTTTTCTTGCACTTGCCAAAACCATACTCAGGTTAGAGGATAAAAAGGTCTTTCCTTCTCCTGAAACACTAGATGTAATCAAAACAATACTTCCACGATCGGATTTTACTTTCTTTTTTAAGACATAATCTAAATTAGTTCTTAAAATACGTAATGATTCACCCAATACATTACGATCCATTCCTGAAACCAATTTACTATCTTTTCTACCTAGTTTTGGTAATTCAGCCATAACCGATGCTTTATTGGAAATGGTTTGTTCCAATTCAATTTTACCATGTACTTTGTCATCTATTAAATCTCCTAAATAGATGATGGAAAAAGGTATCAAAAGGCCAACTACAATAGCTGCCAAGTATACCATATTGGATTTTGGGGATACAGGTTTATCAGAACCGTATGCTGCATCAACAATTTTAGATTTAGGAGCCGCTGAGGCAAAGGTAATTTGGGATTCTTCTCTTTTTTGTAACAGATATAAGTAAAGAGACTCTGTTGTTTGTTGTTGTCTAGAAATATCTCTTAAAGCTCTTTCGTTGCTAGGAGCAGCATAGATTCTAGAATTAATTTGCGAAAGTTGTTTACTTAAACTATTCACCTGAAGATCTAAATTGTTGGTAACATTATTTAAACTGGACTGCATACCTCTTCTAAGCCCCTCTAACTGTTGATCTAGTTTAATAATAACTGGGTTTTTTTCATTAGAACTTTCCAACAACCTATTCCTTTGTGCCACCAACTCATTGTAACGTTCTGCCGCATTTGCAATTCCTGGATCGCTCAAACCAACATTTGTAGGGATAATATCATATCCTTGCTGATCACTAATCAGGTCCTTCATGGAATTGGCAATATTAAGCTGAATACTTGCATTTTGTAGTTCTTGCTCACTTGCAGCGCTTTGATTAAAATTTACACTGGACTGAGAACCCAAATCAGCAATTCCCCTACTCGACTTAAAATTTTCCGCAGTTTCATCTACAGAGGATAAATCCGTGTAGATTTCATTGATTCTATCATTTATAAATTTGGTAGTTCTATCCGCTATTGCCTTTTTATCAGCTACCGCATTGGAATTGTTAGTCAAGATTAGCTCATCAATAATATCAATGGCCCTTTGTTGTATAGGATCGGTCAATGACATATTGATAATATTGGAAGAAAGTTCATTTGAAGCCTTGATAAACATACGATTTCTGTACGAGCTAGCTACGTCGGGAATAGGATTTATAGCCACAACCACTCTTTTGTTTTTATAAGGCTGCAAATGTTCTGTATCTGGGACCAATATAATATCACCAATTTTTGTGTTGATTTTTGAACCAAAATCATAGGTCTTAAAAGGTCCATTTTCATCTTCACTATAATCAAATGAAGTATTGGAATTAAGATCAACAAAAAAATGATGTTTAGACTTATTTACTAGAGAATCAGAGGAAATAAAGTTTATATTGAAAGGAAACTTTCCCCCATACAATTCATTATTTCTAATGTTCCCTATGACAAAATAACGGACATTCAATTTCAACTTTTTTACTACTTGGATAAAATTACTTCTAGCCTGTAGCAACTCTATTTCGTCTTCAATTTTGGCTTTCCCTCCAGAGAAGATATCCAAATCTTGAAGCACACTCAATTCTGAAGAAGCACCTTTATCCTCTAGAATTTGAATTTTTGCAGAAGCACTATACTGAGGAGTAGCATATCTAAGATAAACAAAAGCCAAAGCAATAGTTAAAGCCGCTGAAAGCGCAAACCATTTCCAATGCCTTAAGTAAGAATCAATCTGTTTTTTTATATCAGAAGAGGATCCATTCATCTATATGGGGAATAATCTGTTGTTAAATAGGTTTTTATCAATTTAGAAACCCTAATTTCTTGTTAACAATACAACTGTAGAAGTTACTAATACAGATATAATAGAAACAGCAATTGACGCTCTTTGATCCAAACTTGAAGCTGTTTTGCCAGACTTATTGGGTTCCACATACACTACATCATTCTGAGTGAGGTAATACACTGGAGATTTCAGCGCATCTTTTTGATTTAGGTTAATTCTGTTGTATACTTTGGTACCATCAAAATCCCTTATTACCATAATATTGTCACGTCTACCTTTTATATTAATATCCCCTGCCATTCCCAAAGCTTCCATAATGGTAATTTGTTCTCCATTAACTGGAAATGTTCCTGGTCTATTAACGGCTCCGAGCACAGTTACTGTAAAGTTTCTAATCCTAATATTAATAATTGGGTCTTTTAGATAATCAGCTAATTTTTTGCGAAGCAACTCACGTGTCTCACTTGGTGAAAGTCCAATAATCTTTACCTTACCAATAACGGGAAAATCAATTTCCCCGTTCTTATCAATCAGATAGCTTACCTGCTCGGGTCTTATTCCAGATTCTTCCGAACCTTTATATAAATTAAAGGGAGCACTGGCTTCTGGATCCAAAGTAGAAATATGTATGCTTACAAGGTCATCAACCTTAAACTTGGTAGTTGCAGAGTTTTCATTGATCAGTGTTTCAAACTGACTGGCATCTTGAAAATAAACTACATCTTGCGGAGAACTACATGAGACTATCAGACACGCAATAATAGCATAGCATGCAATTACAAATTTTGTTTTATTCATAAAAGGTTTTATGTTATCTGTTCAATTGTGGCAATTCAGGTTTGGCTTCTTGACCTTTTGGGTCATCTTCCTTTTTGTTGATGTCCAATTTACAAAAATCAGAATTGTTAGAGATGTATTCTGGAACAATACTTTTCATTAGCTGTACTACATTGTCTTTAAAAAACAAATTTGATATGCAGAGTTCATCAATCATTGTTCGAGTCTTGGAATAATCTATATCCCTCACTTTACTAATCATTATTTTATCATGATATGTTGGAAGAGTATTCTCTCCATTTGCTAGGAGTTCTTCATATAATTTCTCTCCTGGTCTAAGTCCAGTAATTTTTATATCAATCTCATCAGGATAGTGGAGTCCAGAAAGTCTAATCATGTTTTTAGCCAAATCCATAATCTTAACGGACTCTCCCATATCAAATATGAAAATTTCTCCACCTTGCCCCATTGCACCCGCTTCCAATACCAACTGCGATGCTTCCGGTATGGTCATGAAATATCTTGTAATATCCTTGTGTGTTACGGTCAATGGACCACCTTTTTCAATCTGTTTTCTAAATAAAGGAATAACAGAGCCATTGGAACCCAATACATTGCCAAATCTAGTTGTAACAAATTTTGTTTTACCTTCTTGCTGTCTACATCCTATATACATCTCAGCAATACGTTTTGTCGCACCCATTATATTAGTTGGATTAACAGCCTTGTCCGTAGAAACAAAAACAAATTTTTCCACATCGAACTCTACCGCTAAGTCCGCCATAGTTTTGGTACCTGCAACATTTATCTTCACCGCCTCATAAGGATTGTGCTCCATCAATGGCACATGCTTGTAGGCAGCAGCATGGAAAATTCGATCAGGGCTATGCTCCTCAAACAAAGTTCTCATTTTGTTTTTATCTCTAATATCTCCAACTATTGGAATAAAATTGAAAAATCCAGATTGCTTTAATTCTTGTTGTAGGTCATATAGGGCAGATTCCGCCTGGTCGATGACAATCAAAGACTTATAATTATACTTACATATCTGTCTTACCAACTCACTGCCTATTGAACCTGCACCACCAGATACCATAATCACTTTATCTTCAAAATCCTGGCTGATTTTGCTATTCTTGATTTGAATTGGTGGACGATCCAAAAGATCTTCTATTTGAACCCTTTTAATCTGAGATACTTTTAGTTCTCCATTAATCCAATCCTCAACCGGAGGAACAATTTTAACTTTAACCGGGAGGTCTACAATTTCATTGACCAAGGTCCTAAGGTGCTTGGGACGAATATTTTGAATCGAAAAGATTACTTCCGAGATGTTGTGATACCTTACAAAATCTTCCGTGAGTACAGATTTGTTATATACCTTGACCCCATTAATCTGCTTACCAACTTTTTGAAGGTTATTGTCTACAAACCCCACAACCTTAACCTTCATTTTGGAATGATTTGCCAAAGTATTATGGGTAATAATCCCAGACTCTCCAGCACCATAGATAATTAAATTTGTTGTTGGTGTTTCATTACTTTTTATTAAACTCTCATAACAAATCTTAAAAACATATCTTGATGAGGTTAGAGTAATAAAGGTGAGCAAACTATTAATGATGATTATAGACAACGGAATAGTAAACCCTTCAGCTAGACTTACATATTTATTTAATAGCACCACCCCAATTGTACCAATACTTGCTAAGCAAATTGCGTTGAATATAGAATAAACATCCTTAATGCCAGTGTGCCTTACTACACCTTTGTAACTCCCTGATACTAAAAAGGCCACAAGAAACAATAACACAACAATAGGTAACTGCGACCAAAGTCGCTGTACATCAAAATTGAAACTTAGATTGAATCGTATGAAATAGGCCATCACAAAGGATACAGCCACAATACCTAAATCAATCAGCAATACGGTCCATTTGGACGCGTGATGCCTTTCATTATCAAAAATGTATTTTTTAATCATCTAAATTCACTTTTAATGACATGACAAATTCTTTCCAAATCCTCTTGGCCCATATTGGACCCACTGGGCAAACACAATCCTTGTTGAAAAAGGGCTTCACTTACACCATTGGTATAGTGAACTGATTCTTTAAAAACCGGCTGCATATGCATGGGCTTCCAAAGTGGTCTTGATTCTATATTTTCATTTTCAAGTGCTATTCTAATTTTCTCGCGTGTCTCAAAAGATGGGGTCAATATACAGCTCAACCATCTGTTGGAAAAGCTACCTTCCATTTCATCCAAAAACTCAATCCCTTGAATAGCCGATAAATGTTCCTTATAGTATTCAAAATTGAATCTTCTTGCAGCGACACGATTTTCCAAAACTTCCATTTGTCCTCTTCCAATACCGGCAAGTACGTTGCTCATCCTATAATTATAGCCAATATAAGAATGTTGGTAGTGTGGGGCTTTATCTCTAGCTTGAGTAGCTAAAAAAACTGCTTTTTCCTTAATCGCCTGACTTTTGGCCAATAGAGCGCCACCGCCTGATGTTGTTATGATTTTGTTCCCGTTAAAAGAAAGAATACCAATCACCAAAACTTGCACACTTTACTCCTTTATAAGAGCTTCCCAATGCCTCAGCGCTATCTTCAACTACTGGAATATTATATTTTTTGGAAATAGCATGTATTTCATCAACTTTGTAAGGCATTCCATATAGATGGACAGCAATAACCGCTTTGGGCTTTTTGCCTACCTTTATTCTATCTAGAATTGCTTCTTCCAACAATTCAGGACAAATATTCCAAGTATCCGATTCGCTATCTACAAAAATAGGAGAGGCACCTAAATATGCAATCGGATTAGCTGATGCAGAAAAAGTAAAGCTTTGGCATAACACCTCATCACCAATGCCTACTTCTAAAAGCTGTAGAGCCAGATGAATGGCTGCTGTTCCAGAACTAAGACAAGCTGCATGTGTATTGTTTCCAACGTATCTTTCAATACTCTTTTCAAAACCTTGAACATTTGGACCTAAAGGAGCTATCCAATTGGTAGCAAAAGCCTCATTTACATAGCTTTGCTCTGTATCACCCATGTGAGGTGAGGAAAGCCAGATTTTTTTATTAAGCAGGACATTTTCCATGTTTGGGTGTTATTTAGTCGTAAAAATAATGTCAAAGTCTTTTTTGAAAGACAAAATGATAAACTTATCGTTATATGAGCTAAATACTCGTTCAAATAACTTCCATACTATTCTTTGCTTTGTTCTTAAAAAAATAAACCCTTTATAGGCATTAGCTTTTTGGATATTTATACATCCATTGTCCGATTAAACCATTTTAAATTAAAAAACCTCAAAAACATCTTTTATTGAAGCTGGTTCCCTAGGAAAACCTAAACCATCTTGGCACAAGGTCAAAGTAAGAAAATGAAAGATTAGTCACCTTTACTTCTAATCATTTATAGACTTCCATGGATACTCATATTACAGCTGTTCTTATAAAATGGGGCAAGTTCAAAACCTTATATTGGTTCAAATTATATCATAATATGTTAGAGCCCACTTTGGTTTTTGATGGCAGAAGATTGGTGAACAAGCAAGAAATGGAAGATATAGGATTTGATTATTATAAACTTGGAGAACATTAGATAATACTCTTTAGGATGAATCAATCATAAATCTATTACTTCAAATACCGATTATCTGCATAAATTTGCCTAGAAAAACATAAGCATTTGAAAATTTTAGTTACCGGTGCAGCTGGTTTTATTGGATTCCATGTTGCTCAAAAATTACTGAAACATGGTCATGAGTTGGTTGGGTTGGATAACCTTAATCCTTACTACGATGTAGACCTGAAATATTCCCGTTTATCCCAATTAGGTATAGACAAGTCAGAGTCTGCCATTTTTGATACACTTTGCACAAGCAAAACATACGGTACCCGATTCCAGTTCATACGAATGAATCTGGAAAACAGGGAAAAACTTCCCGAGCTTTTTAAGGAAATAGGCTTTGAAAGTGTTTGCTCAATGGCAGCCCAAGCAGGTGTACGTTATAGCATAGAACAACCTGAACCCTATGTAGACACTAATGTGGTTGGATTCCTAAATGTTTTGGAAAGTTGCCGTAACTTTAAAGTTAGTCATTTGGTCTATGCCAGTAGTTCCAGTGTCTATGGACTTAACGAACAGATTCCTTATTCTTTGGATCAAAAACTAGATAAACCTGTAAGCCTGTATGCTGCCACTAAAATAAGTAATGAGCTTATGGCTCATGCTTATAGCAATTTATTTGGCTTTAGGACAACAGGTCTACGTTTTTTCACCGTTTACGGCCCTTGGGGACGACCAGATATGGCAATTTATTTGTTCACCAATGCTATATTGAACAACAAACCCATCAAAGTCTTCAATAATGGTAATATGGAAAGGGACTTCACCTATATTGATGATATTGTAGAAGGAGTCATTCAAGTACTAGAGAAAGAAGGCAATGAAAAACTTCATAACGTTTATAATATTGGCGCTGGAAATCCAGTAAAATTGATGGATTTTATCACCGAAATAAGTAAAACCCTTAATACTGAACCCCAACTGCAGCTACTCCCTATGCAAAAAGGCGACATGGAAAGAACCTGGGCCGATATAAGCCAGCTTAAAAACGACTACGGATACGAGCCAAAAACCCATATTAAGGAAGGCATTGGAAATTTTGTAGATTGGTACAGGGACTATTACTCAAAACAACAAACCAAATAATTGGAATTAGTTTGTCTTCAAAAAAGGAGTAATTTGCTGGGTATATAGGTTGGCCCCACTTTCATCCAAATGGTCAAAATCTGCCCAATGCTCCCTAGATTTTAAAAACCCATAGTCTTGTAGTGAATATACCCCAACACTATCGGATGGCACTTTCTGATAATCATCCCTAACATACCCCGAATAAGTATTGACATCAACCAACTTTGGAATATAAATTTTCCTTATTGCTATTTTATTGTCAATGCCTATTTGAATAATGGATTGCACAAAACGTTCCTGCGCACCTACATTGTTAATGAAGTCACTTTCCACCCATACTTTTTTCACCAATCTTCGCTTGGCAACCTTTAAATAATTAGTAACCGAATTATCATCGGTCTCATTGGTGTACAAAAAGTCATTTTGGTATAGATTATAATATTGGTCACTCTTCTTGCCTGAAAAGTTTGCCATAGTATAGTCATAAACATGTTGTGGAATTTCATGCTTATCATAAATAACACCATAAGACTTTTGCAAGAACTTATTATAATTTTCATACTCCGTTTCAGAAGAACTCAGATTAAAGAACAAATACTCTAAGCATAGCTTTGATTTTTTAAAAATGAACTGAATGTAATCAGAGTTGATTCCTTGTCCATTACCCAACAGCGTTATTGATGTGTATAATAATGGTGTCATTTTATGAAGTCCCTTAAACGGGGTCTTGCCCTTTAGGATAATAATCTCTTTTGGGGACATGTTTTTTAGTCTTTCTGTGAAATACAGCCCTATTTCATTCCCATTATGTGGCACTCCCATATTAATGGCATTAACTCCACTTAAAACCAGTAACGAATCATTTATAGCCCCTTGTACTAAAGAAGAACCAAGAAAAATGGTACTATTTTTAATGCGCTCGGGTTTATTTTTAATTAGGTTAAGATTCCATCCTATTTTTTTGTAAGCTGTATCCTTAGTTTTATGAACTATGAACCCATCGGAAAACTTCACACATGAAAGCCCAAAACACACTGCCAACAACACGGCGGAAAGCACAATTAATTGAACCAAAAACTTCCTCATATCTAAAATTGAAAGTAAATAAAGTCTTGTTGATTATCCATGCAACCAATGATGCAAAGACAAACGATGAGATAGAAAACCCATCTTACCGGTAGTTTCCAATCCCCACCAATTCTTTCTATTGCAAATTTGTCTTTTCTGCCCATCCATTCAAAAGCCAATAAGAAAAATAAAAAGACAAACAATCCCCAAGGCAAAAATTCCAACGGTTCTCCTATTCGACTAAAAATACCATATAAGTAAGAAAACGCATGGTTTAAGTTTTCTGCCCTAAAAAACACCCAAGCTAAAATTGTAAGTAAAAAGGTGGTTGCAATTTGACAAAGCTCTTTTAATGAAGGTAAAAAACTGTTTTGAGCCACTACATCTAAGTTTTTTCTATTCTTTTTAGAAAGCAAAAGGGGTAAAAAATAAAGTGCATTAAGTCCACCCCAAACAATAAAAGTCCAATTTGCCCCATGCCAAAAACCACTTACCAGAAAAATAGCAAAAGTGTTTCTTACTTTCATCTTTAGGCCTCCCTTACTACCTCCAAGAGGAATGTAAAGGTAATCTCTAAACCATGTAGAAAGCGAAATATGCCATCTTCTCCAAAATTCTGCAATGTCTCTTGAAAAATATGGGTAGGCAAAGTTCTGCATCAAATCAAACCCAAATAATTTAGAAGTTCCTATAGCAATATCTGAATATCCTGAAAAATCTCCATAAATCTGAAAAGCAAATAGAAAAGCACCCAAAAGTAACGTTACTCCCCCCTGATCAGCAGAGTTGTCGAAAATTAGATTTACATATTCCGCACATTGGTCGGCAATCACAACCTTTTTGAAAAGACCCCATAAAATCTGTCGGGTTCCATTAACCGCATTCTTATAAACAAAAGTTCTTTTTTTATAGAACTGCGGTAATAAATTGGTCGCTCTTTCAATTGGGCCGGCCACAAGTTGGGGGAAAAAGCTTACAAATGCCAAAAAGGCAACAATATCCTTAGTAGGTTTTAATTTTTTTCGATAAACATCAATAGTATAACTGAGTGTTTGAAAAGTATAAAAACTAATTCCAACCGGTAGAATAATATTTAAAGTATAACCATCAAATTCATATCCGAAAAAGCTAAAAGCAGATTTAAAGTTATCCAGAAAAAAATTGTAATATTTAAAAAAACCTAAAAAACCAAGATTAACAATAATGCTTATCCAAAGAAATACTTTGCGCTTAAATACATTCTCTGTTTTAGCCAAACCTCTTCCTATGGAATAATCCACAAGGGAACTAAAGACAATAAGCGATAAAAATCTATAATCCCACCAGCCGTAAAACAAATAGCTGGCAAAAACAATCAACAAATTTTGGAGTCGTAGATTCTTTTGGGTCACAAACCAATACAAGAAGAATACAATCGGTAGAAAAACTGCAAAATCAAATGAATTGAATAACATACTTCACTTACTGGTTGGTTTAAATGTTAACGGTTATTGGAAAGAACTATTTTCCGTCTGCAATATTACTATTGAATATCAATCTGTCATAAAAAATATTGATATGTTTTAACAAGTCATCGTTAAACGGTTCATTTTATGCTCAAAGAAATTCCTTAATCGTATAATAGTGTATTTTCAAAGAAGTATTTTTGTCTACACAAAGTGAATATGGATATTCGCTAGATATTTTAAAAACACACATTTTAGATACCACCAAATGAAAAAAGCATTGATTACCGGAGCTACCGGTCAAGATGGAGCTTATCTTAGTGAATTCTTATTAAAAAAAGGATATGAAGTACATGGCCTAAAAAGACGTTCATCCCTTTTTAACACTGACCGTATCGATCATTTATACGAAGATCCCCACGTGGAGAACAGGAAGTTTATTCTTCACTATGGAGATATGACGGATAGCACCAACTTGATACGATTGATTCAAGAAATACAACCTGATGAGATATATAACCTTGCTGCAATGAGCCACGTAGGAGTTTCTTTCGAGACTCCAGAATATACTGCAAATGCAGATGGCATAGGTACACTAAGAATTTTAGATGCCGTACGCTTATTGGGTCTAGAAAAGAAGACTCGCATTTACCAGGCTTCAACCTCCGAGCTCTACGGAAAGGTGCAAGAAATTCCACAAACAGAAACAACACCTTTTTACCCAAGAAGTCCATATGCTGTTGCAAAAATGTATGCCTATTGGATTACAGTTAATTATAGGGAGGCCTATGGAATGTATGCTTGTAATGGTATACTATTTAACCATGAATCTCCAATAAGAGGTGAAACTTTTGTTACCCGTAAAATAACTAGAGCTACATCTAGAATTGCTTTAGGGCTACAGGATAAAATGTACTTGGGAAATTTAGATGCCCAAAGAGATTGGGGACATGCCAAAGATTATATTAGAATGATGTGGATGATTCTACAGGCTGACGAAGCTGAAGATTGGGTTATTGCAACAGGAAAAACCACCCCAGTTAGAGATTTTGTGCGTATGAGTTTTGCTGAAGTTGGCATTGAACTGGAGTTCAAAGGAACTGGTGTAGATGAAAAAGCTTTTGTAAAAACCTGTAACGACCCTGACTATCAATTAGAAGTTGGAAAAGAAGTGTTAGCAGTCGACCCTAAATATTTCAGACCTACTGAAGTTGATTTGTTGATTGGTGACCCTTCGAAAGCAAAGAATAAGTTAGGATGGATTCCAGAATATGATTTGAATGCACTAATCAAAGATATGATGCAAAGCGACCTAAAACTTATGCAAAAAGATCAGTTTCTTAAAAAAGGAGGTTACCGTATTCTAAATTATTTCGAATAGATGGACAAAACTGCCAAGATTTATGTTGCTGGCCACAGAGGATTGGTTGGTAGCGCCATAGTTAAAAACTTGGTCAATAAAGGGTACCAGAACCTAGTTGTAAGAACAAGTTCTGAGCTGGATCTAAGAGATTCCCGAGCCGTGGAAAGTTTCTTTAAAACGGAAAAACCTGAGTATGTCATTTTGGCTGCAGCCAAGGTTGGTGGTATCGTTGCCAATAATACATACAGGGCCGATTTTATATATGAAAACTTGATGATACAGAACAATGTGATTCATCAAAGTTATCTCACAGGGGTGAAAAAACTATTGTTTTTGGGAAGCACATGTATTTATCCCAAAAGCTGTCCCCAACCCATGAAAGAGGATTACCTTTTGACCAATGTTTTGGAATACACCAATGAGCCCTACGCTATTGCCAAGATTGCAGGTATCAAAATGTGTGAGAGCTATAACCTTCAATATGGAACAAATTTCATATCTGTGATGCCTACAAATCTTTACGGCCCAAATGACAATTTTGATTTGGAAAAGTCACACGTGCTGCCAGCCTTAATAAGAAAAGTACATCTTGGCAAAGCATTGGATGAAGGCAAATGGGATATCATCAAAAAGGATTTGGACAAATTGCCTATTGAAGGTGTATCAGGAAAAAGTGGTGAAGGCGATATTATTTCAATTTTGAAAAAATATGGAGTTTCAAAGAACGACCAATCCGTGAGTGTGGAAATATGGGGAAGTGGAAAACCTATGCGGGAATTTTTATGGTCTGAGGATATGGCAGATGCCTGCGTTTTCCTAATGGAAAACAGAAACTTTGAAGACACCTACTCCGAAAACAGTAAAGAAATTCGAAATACCCATATTAATATCGGAACAGGTGTTGACATTTCCATTGCTAATCTTGCGGAAACTATAAAAGGAATCTTGGGTTTTCAAGGAAACTTTGTATATAACACAGAAAAACCAGATGGCACTCTAAAGAAATTAACAGACGTGTCCAAACTCAATCAATTAGGATGGGAGCATACTATTGAATTGGAAGAAGGTATTAGCCTATTATATAACTGGTTTACCGCTGATTCAAAATAAAGCTCATCTATTAGTTACTATCTGCTGCCAATGAGCCTTGGAAATAAAATTTTGACCGGTGCCTTTTGGAGCTTGATTGAAAGGGTTTCAACGCAAATAATCCAATCCATATTGGGGATTGTGCTTGCAAGACTACTTTCTCCAACTGACTATGGACTCATTGGACTACTAACTGTTTTTATTGTTATATCTCAAGTTTTTATAGACAGTGGTTTTACTAAAGCTTTGATTCAAAAACAAAATAGAACACAAAGCGATATATACACTGTCTTTGTTTTCAATATTTTAATAAGTGTGACTTGTTATTTGGTTCTGTGGCTTGCTTCTCCATTTATTGCAGATTTTTATGAAATTCCACAACTCAAGATACTCCTTCGGGTATTATCCATTTCTTTAATGCTCAACTCCTTATTTGCTGTCCCAATGACATTGGTTACCATCAATCTCAATTTCAAATTATTGGCCAAGGTAAATTTAATAACAGTAACCATATCTGGCCTTGTTGCCATTTATTTGGCTTACACAGGTTTTGGGGTATGGGCGCTAGTATATCAAACATTGCTAAAATCTTTGTTTACAGTTTTATTATTATGGTTTTTGGTGAAATGGACTCCAAAGTTCCAATTTTCTAAATCATCTTTTAAGGAACTGTTTTCTTATGGTTCTAAATTACTTGCAGGTTCATTGTTAAATACTGGTGCAAACAATATTTCAGCTTTGCTTATTGGAAAAGTTATAAGCACAAAGCAATTGGGCTACTATACTCAGGGCACTCAGTTTACAGATTTAGTATTCAAAACAATAAACTCCATAGTAAATAAGGTTATTTTGCCTACTTTGTCCAAAATTCAGGATCAAAAAGAAGCTTTGGTAAAATACTCCAAGAATATCCTGAAAACCGCAACACTGTTCACCACTCCCATTTTTTTCATTTTAATTGTGATTGCAGAACCTTTCATAAAAGTTTTACTCACAGAAAAATGGCTCCCTGCAGTTCCAATATTGCAAATTTTTGCGGTAGCTAGATTAATTACTATAATCTGTGGAATCAACGTCAATTTGTTGTATGTACTCGGCAGGACAGATATTACATTAAAGCAGCAGTACATTAAAATACCCATAAGACTCATTTTTATTATTGCCGCTATTAAATTTGGAATTGTATATGTTGCCTTAGGAGAGCTATTGGCAACTACCATTCATTATTTTATAGACTCTTATTATCCCGGAAAAATTATGAACTATGGCACAAAAGACCAAATCAAGGATATGGCACCTGTAATGCTCCTAAACCTTTGCTTAATGTTATTGTCTTTTATTTTAATGTACTACATCCCATTGGATTGGTTAAAACTGATTGCCACACCTATATTTTATGGAGTTATGTGCTTAATAGGGATGCACTTTTTAAAAATCCCGGAATATTTGGCCTTGGTAAAAAAGACAAAGGAAATGATTAAGCGTAAAAAAACATAACTTGGATACAATAGCGTTAAATAATGTAGCTAGTTTCTTAACCAAAAACATGAGATGAGGGTAACATTTTTTTCAAACTTCTTCAATCATCATCAAAAACCTTTGGCAGATGAGCTATATAAACTTTTAGGTAATAAATTCACCTTTGTTTCGACAATACCTATGCCGGAAAGTTTTAAAAAAGCTGGATACCCAGATTACAACAACCTACCGTATATACTAAATGCTTTTGAAGATGAAAAAAAGTATGACTTGGCTATGGAACTTGGATATCAATCGGAATTGGTGATCTTGGGAGCCACTTCATTAAATTATATACATAAAAGACTAACCACAGAAAAAATAACATTTCGGTATTCGGAGCGTATTTTCAAAAAGAGTAGATGGCAAAAATTCAATCCGCGGGCAATTATCCATCAGTATAAATTGCACACCAAGTTTAGAAAAAAGAATTTTTATCTGCTCTGTGCCAGTGCCTTCACCGCCAACGACCTTTCTTGGTTGTTCGCCTACCCAAATAAAATGTTTAAATGGGGCTACTTTACTAAAGTTGAAAAAATCCCCATAGATAAGATTTTAAAGGAAAAAAGAGGTGGTTCCTTGAAGATACTTTTTGTTGCAAGATTAATAGATTGGAAACACCCTGAAATGGCAGTTCTTTTAGGCAAACACCTAAATAAAAAAGGTGTTGATTTTGAAATTAATATAGTGGGAAGCGGGGTCATGATAGAAAAGCTTGAAGATTTGATACATCAAAATAATCTTCAAAAAGTAGTTCACCTCAAAGGAAACTTACCCAATGAGGAAGTATTGGATTTAATGAAAGTATCCCATATCTACCTTTTTACCAGTGACAGAAATGAAGGATGGGGAGCGGTCGCCAATGAGGCCATGGCCAATGGATGTACTTTGGTTAGTAGCAATATGATTGGCGCATCACCATTTTTGGTTGAACCAGGACAAAATGGAATGGTCTTCCGTTCAGGTAGCATTCAAGAAATGACAGCGCAAGTTTTCCTACTGGCCGAAAATAGGGATTTGTGTGAAGAACTAGCCAGAAATGCTTACAACACAATATCAAAAACTTGGTCTCCTGAAACAGCGGCCAAACGTTTGTTGGATTTGTATGAAATGTTAAAAAGAGGTATAGATAAAATAGAATACGAAAAAGTTGGGCCTTGCAGTAAAGCCTTTCCAACACCGAGTAACTGGTATAAAAAATAGCAAGATGAATATACTTTGGGTAACAAATTCAATCCTTCCAGATTTAGCGGAAGCCTTAAACATAAAGCATAGGCCTTTTGAAGGATGGCTCATTAACCTTCTGCAAAGATTGTCTCAAAAAGATATCAATCTAACCGTGGTAACAGCCCAAAAGAAAATGGGTTATCATCATCACAAAAGAAATGGGGTCAACTATTTTGTTCTCGAGACCATAAAAAACAAAGCAGAATACGACTCAACTTTGGAAAACCAGTGGAAAAAAGTAATGAAACTGTCACAGCCAGACTTGGTACATATCCATGGTTCTGAAAATGCACATGGTTTGGCTTTGATCAATACTTTTCCAAACCATAAATATGTACTATCCATTCAAGGGCTTATTCTTGTGTACAGTCGTTATTACCGGGCTGGTCTAACTTCTTCAGAAATCTATAAAAATTTAACCATAAGGAATATTTTAAAAAGAGATTCTATCATTTCTGAAGAAAAATGGTTCCGCAAAAGGGGCAACACCATAGAAAAACTATACTTTGAAAAGGCTGGAAATTTTATCGGTAGAACCTCTTGGGATAAAGCGCATACCGTGCATATGAGCAATGGTGGCAATTACTTTCATTGTGATGAAATGTTGAGGAATTCATTTTACGAGACATCGCCATGGGAGTATCAAAAATGTAAGCCATTTTCCATATTCATTAGTCAAGGTAACTACCCTATCAAAGGAATGCATCAAGTTTTAAAGGCTGTTGCACTCTTAAAAAATGACTTCCCAAAAATAAAATTGTCCTTTGCTGGTAGGGATATTCTGATGACCAATGATTCTTTCAAAAACAGAATCAAGCAAAAAAATTACGGGAAATATCTTAGCAACTTGGTAAAAAAGCTGGATCTTTCAGACAACATTGAATATTTGGGCATGCTTAATGAAGAAAAAATGATAAATGCTTACAAAGCTGCTAACATCTTCATTTGCCCTTCCAGTATAGAGAATAGTCCAAATTCATTGGCTGAAGCACAAATTCTTGGTGTTCCTTGCATTTCATCCTATGTTGGAGGAGTGCCGGACATGGTAGAGCACAATAAAACCGGATTATTGTATAGATTTGAAGAAGTGGAACAGCTTGCTGAACATATAAGAACATTGTTTGTTAATACTAATCTGGCCATTGAAATTGGTTCCAATGGCAAAAAGAAGGCTGTCGAACGGCATGACAAAGAAACCATCGTTAACCAAACAATGAATATCTATCAATCCATAATTTCTCGCACCTCTATTGATTAAGGTTAAATGACCTAGTAGGTATTTTTACAACTGGCAATGAAAAATTCATTATTTACTTTCATTAAATCCATAGGGTTTATTCAACTAGGTCTAATTCTTATTTATCTTTTGAATCCCTATAATAAAGGTTTTGCCGTTGGATACTTGTTTTTTGTTTTAATATATACCAAAAAGTCATTTGTTCTTAAAAATTTGGACAAGACCTACTATATTCTTTTTATTTTTTCATTAGTATATGCGGGGTTTTATTTTTTTAACCTAGAGCAAGGAATGCAGTGGCTTTTTATCTATGCCACTTTCCCGCCTATATTTTATCTTCTCGGAAAGAAAATAATTCAAAAACAGACCAACACAAGTATTTTAGCTTATCTCTTAATACTATTTGGAATTGTATATTCATTGACTGGTATCTTATCTGTTGGAACCAATCTTTTAGAAGGAGGGTTTGTTCAATTGGGAAGGTCTATTGCTGATTTTTGGACTGGAAATGAACGATTGGCAACGGCCATGGGTTCATTTTTTGTTTTTAATATGGCAATTCCAGGTTTATTAATCGTATCCAAGAAAAAACTTTCGCTCTTCTCCAAAGTATTATTGATGGGTGTTTTTGTTATTTCCTTGCTCTGTGTTTTTAGGCTTGGTAGTCGTACACAGATTTCTTTGGCCTTCATAGGAATTGTAGTTGGAATTGCCTATCGTATCAAAAGTCAGAACTTACTATCCAATTTTCGATTTTTCTTTGTGCTTTTTATACTACTAATTCTAGCGATAAATTATGTTTCCATTGATTTGGACGCAGATTATCTTTCTTCTTTAGGCCAACGTTTACAAGATAGTGAGAACGCCGCAAGCGCAGGAGGTAGAACCGATAGGTGGTACAAATCAATGGTGAATTTAGTTGAAAAACCCTTAGGATGGTCCGTAGATGAATTTGGTTACTCTCACAACATGTGGTTTGATGCGGCAAGGAATGGTACGGTTATTTCATTTATCTTATTGCTGATTTTCACTGTTATATCAATCAAAAACATCATCCGAACATTAAAAGTGAACCCCAATGCAACACTGTTCAATGCGACCATTCTGCTCTTTAATATTGTAATATTTTTACAATTTTTTGTAGAACCGGTCTTAGAGTCTCTTTATGTTCTTTTTGCTTTTTACTGTCTTATACAAGGATATATCAACCAATACACACAGAACTTTCTTGGAGAAAAAAATGCTGTTACAACTTAGATTTCCATAGCATCAATAACCAATAAAATAGCGGGATTTCTCGCCTAGAACCTTCTTAACCGCCAGACAGAATAGAACATTCACTGTTATTAAAAGAATCACATATACAATAGAAGCTGGTACTTGTAAAACGTGTGGAAAAAAATCATCAACTAGGTAATAGACCTTTTTTAGATGGCGATCAAAAATCACATGGGTAAAATAAAGTGCAAAACTGCAATCGGCCACAATTGAAAAACTGGGAAACTTATTTTCCTGAATATTTCTTGATAGATGAAGAATAATAAATGTAATTGCAATTTTTTGAAGATAAACTAAAGACTCCCTTGGATTGGTAAATCCCAAATAAACTTTTTCATGATCTACCCATAGCAAAGCAAAAGATGTTGCCACTGCAATTACTGTCAGTAGCCAAAATCTTTTTTTGACCATTTGCATAACATATTCAAAATTCATGCTAGTATACATGCCAACTAGGTAGGTAGGCAAAAAATATACAAATTGCCCGATAGTGATATCAACAGTTGTCCTTGTTCCTAAAATTGGCAATAAAAACAACCATGGAACCACCTTCAAAAAGGTTTTTTCCTTAATTGCCAAAAAAATAGGGCTTAACAGAAATACAATCAAAATAAATGGAATGTACCAAAACTGAAAAGATGCTGTACCTCGTATTAATTTTTCTGGAATGATATATAGATAATCCATTAAATCCACATTGGCCTTGGCACCTGTGAAATCTTCTGAAAAAATCAAAAAAACACTTATAAATACATAAGGAACAACTACATTCTTGAATTTGGATAAATAGTACTTCCTAATTTGAAATTTGTGGCTTAAGTAATGAAATAAAAAGCCTGAAATGAACAAAAAGTAAATAGTACTTCCATGAAACAACATGTCTCTTACCGCATTTACAAAATTCGCATCAACCAGATAGTCAGTTTTTGATGAAAACCTCCACGTATGGATAAAAACAATATTTAGTATTGCAAAAGCCCGAAAATAATGAAAGGACCATAAAAATTGTCTTTTTTCTCTAGTCACAGATCAAAGAGTTTTGGTTGTATTTAATGGCTTACCATCTTAGATTTTCATGACACATAATGCTCTTTCGCCTGTGTGCACAGAATCAAAACAGACCATATCTCCCTTTCGGTTCATACGAGGGTGCAAATCGCAGCACCAATGTCTATAACTTTTGGACTGGAATCTTTTTAGGGAGTTTACTGCTGCCAAAAGTTTAGCTTTATTAGTTTCCACGTCGACACTGTACAATTTTGCCATACGGTATTTATCTGGATAAGTGTCTGTGACAAAAGCTGTATTGGAAATAAAACTCTGATGTCCATCCGAGTTGAGTTGTGGATATGCTATACGTTTATATGTTCTTAACGTTGGATCTTCAAACAGTACATGACTATCTAATCCTTCTATCCTACTGTATGCAATAATTTGATTTTTTTCATTCCATACATAGTGCGAAACCATTTCATCAGTAGGAGAAAAATAACATTGTTTTGTCTCTCTGTCATAAACCGCCATTTGAGTCCATCTCTTAGATACATTTTCCACAACCGTCCCTCTATACAAAAAGGACACATATCTTTTATCTGGAGAAAACAAGGAGTGGGTTACATATTGGTGAGCCTCCTCAATAGGGTACTCTTTAAGATTACCTTTATCATTGAGCTCTTTCAAATTAATCACTAATTCTTTGAAACCATCCTCTAAGTTTCCTATAAACAATCCTGTTTCTTCAGGAACCTGCACGTCTTTATATGAACCATCCTCATAGCCATAACCATATCCAGGCATAGTCATTTCTAACCTTCCGTAGCTAAAAGATGTTGCATATTTACCACATAAGGAAACACTATCAATTGGAAAAGGGATTGTTTTTGTGGTTTTATCATGAATATTATATAACCTTGAAACTAGAGTTTCACCGTTTGCATCATTGTAAATAATATGGTCCTTACCGGCCCATTGCAGTCTACATCCTTTGTGATAATTCCACGCTCTTGTTTCACCAATCTTGGTATAATTTCCAGGTTGTCCATCTTGTAAAGTAAAATACCCAACCTCCAATACATCCTTTTTTGTAGGCATACGAAGAGGTATAGTAAGCTTGTTGGCCAACACCATAGTATCATCAAAGGAAAATGGCGATATATCGTGGAACCCAAAAAAATAACCTTCCTTGGTCCATATGTTGTTCAGAGAATAATCTTTTTTGTTGGGCAATAAATCGTATGCAGATTGGTAAAGGTTTCGTATTTTCCCCTTAATCTTAGGGTTGTGCTTTACCGTATCATAAACCAGTTTCTCTAGTTTGTTCATCTGTTAATGGTATAGTTTTATATAATCTTGGGCTATTTTATTCCAATCAAAAGGAATAACTGTACTGTTTAAATCTTTGTATTTTGTGCCCGCCACAGTTTCTATGCCCTGCGCAATCGACTCTATGTTATCCGGATCTACTGATTGTCCAACAGGAAAATCTCCAAAAAACCCATCAATTCCTTCTCCTTTAGAATATATGATAGGTAATCCTTGTGAAAGTGCTTCAATATAAACAAGACCAAATAATTCCTGTTTAGAAGGCATGGTGAAAATATCGCTTTCCCTATATACCTCCAAAAGCTTGGAGGCATCTTTTATTTTACCTTTATAGTCCAACCACTCATAAGTGCCGACCATCTTCAGAAATTCCTCATAATAGGTAGGCTCATATTGGTTTGCTCCTCCAACCATAGTGAGTTTATAACTTCTTGAACCAGTCTTTTTATTTAAAAAATAAACAGCATCTATCAATGCTTGTACATTTTTCCTTTTCATTATTTGGCCAACATAAATTAAATCAACCGGTTTGTTTTCATCAATGCTTCTCTCTGGAAAAGGATTGCTCAACCAAATATCATGAATTCCATTTGGAATTATCTGCGTTTTTTTTGAAAGCTTCTCTACAAGTCTTTTGGGCATCATAGAGAAGAGCCTATCTCTATATTGAGGTGAAATAAAAATTATCTTCTCTGCTTTTTCAAGAACTTTATTAGCCCCTGCCCTTCTGTGATACATGTATTTGTACTGTAAATTGATATCAGTAGTTCTAACTGCAACAATATAAGGTACCTTATTTGACTTATGGATTTTATACGCTATCGCTCCATCAGTGAATAAATTATGAGCATGCACAAAGTCAATATTTTTATGCAAACCTTTAGAAATAAGCTTCTTATACAAACTATTTATTTTACCAAAATAATTATACTTGTGAGCAGGCTTTATGCTTTTGTCAAAAACCAATTCTGTGTTTTCAAGCTCAACAATATTTTCAGGTTTCCTATTTAATTTGATAGGAATGTAGACCTTTTGTTTTAAAGAGGTATCTAGCTTAGTATAAAGTTGGGAGTAAAGGTGATTATCTATATAATAAGAATTGAGATGAAGTATGGTTTTGGCACTCATTGAAGTTATTTTTCAACAAACTTAACTAATGGCTCACAATATTATTGTGCCTTGTACCAAAAGAAAAAAAAAACCGGTAAAATACCGGTTTCTTAGAAAATCTTCATGTTTATTCACTAGGTGGATTATTAGTGACCCCTTCTACTTGATAATTATCTTTGGAGGGGACTTCGCTGTTCCAGAAATTTGAATTCAAAAACTGCGTATTGCTGTTAAGAGTAAAGACACCTTTCCTATCATCTAATTTCTCTAATTGGCTCACATTGGTAATTTCACTATCAATGATTGAAAAATTACTGTTTGTCCTTGCAATTACAAATAAATTAGGCGAATCTTTAAAGGAACAGTTTTGAAAAGAGTTGTTACTGGACAAGTCATCTACCTCATTCCACCAATTTAAGTTTATGATTGAGGAAGATTTATTGGAAATAGTAACATTTCTGAATGTATTGTTTTGACCAGCATGCTCATCATAAGGATTTTTTCCACTATCAGAAAAACTAACTCCTGAGCCGCCGTTTTCTAGCGTACAGTTTTCAATTAAATTATATTCCGCTCCATCCATAACGTTAATACCTCCTCCTTTAAAAAGCCCGTAACTATTAACGCCCATAATAGCTATGTCTTTTGCGTAACATTCAATAGCCCCGTCAAAGTGAACATTGGTCCCGTAAACATCACTGTGTTGCATGACATTGTTCTTTGAAAGTTGATTAAAACAAATACCATGCCCACTATGGTTACTACTTATAAGCCTATTCACCCTAAGATTGGTAAAAAGATTATTTTTGCCTATGGTATGAAAATAGTAATCCTGTGGATTTCCATTATCAATATCGCTGCTAGATTCTGAATAAGCAACAAGTGTATTTCGACTGTTGTTTATTGTAAAGCCTCTAAATGCCATATTATAAGCGGCACAGTTCAATATCACATTATTAGAACCCCAACTGTTTGTAGAACTTGAATATATCATCCATCCTGTTCCCTGTAAATCAGAATTGGAACCGCCCTGCCCTTCAACTTCAGTAAACCATCCATGGTTGGCCTGAACAACATTTTCAAAGACTGAATTACTCAATATCCTGAATTCAAACCCTCTCCTAAAATATTGTATCTGCAAGTTTCTAAAAACAAAACCCTGTTCACCTCCATCACAATAAAAAAGACTTTCATTGTCAATATATTTCCCCGATCCTTTACTTCCAGAAAAAGTAGGCATCTCTGACGAATTCAAATCATGCGTTCCATCAGAATTTCTTGATCCTGATTTATAATCCTCCCAACTCACTGTGGCATATTGCCCTGCGTTGATATCCCCTGCAGAATTTTTGTAACCAATCCAATAACAGGGCTGTGATGGAGAACAAGGCAAATTTGACAAATCATAATGAGCATTTCCACTAGGGTTAGTTCCATAATTATATTCCCCTGCTTTTATATAAAAAACATCACCAGCTTTAACAAAACTTGGGTCAAAGGCACTATCTATATCTTTTGGGCTAGAAGCGCTTAAACCATCGTTCTGGGAAGAACCATCAACGGCAACATAAATAATCCTGTTAGGATTCGAAGGAGTCAAAGGAATATCATTACCCGCATCTACTGTAAAGGGAGCTGTTACATCAGGAATCACAGGATCAACAGGATCTTGGTTACCATTACCATTACCGTTATCCCCATCATCGGTTCCGTCTTCATCTCCTCCTGAATCATCTGTACCATCATTCTCATCTGTACCATCATTATCGGAATCATCTTTTGTATCAGTATTGTCTTCATCAGCTTCGTTCTGTTGAATATCTTCTTCAATAGCTGCCAAAAACAATTCATTGTCATCTGAACAAGAAAAAAGAGCTATTGTCAATAATAATGAAAGAAATATTTTGAAGTTATTAAGTGGGGCTATATACTTCATCGCAATTTAAATTTGTAAATTTGGGATTGAGTGAACCATTGATATTTTTACTGTCGCACTCAAAATTAAGTTGTTAAAACATACACTCGTTAAAAAGGTCGTTTTTTTCGATGAAATGCATTGTTTTGTTTAGTTAGTTGCATTTTATCCTTTGTTTTCTGAACTTTTCAACTCTATTTTCTATACTTTTATCGAATAAAAGGTTAATAATTCTTACAGATACGTTGATTTTATATAAACGGATTATACAATATTTCTTTTTAACATTTTTTTATTGATTTAAAAAGTTCCTATACCTTTCCGTTATATTTGTTGGTACACATTATTGAGCAATTGGTCGAGTTTTTATTTTTTTTAAAATACCTCTTGTCTATTTTTACAGTTGAATTGAGTCCGTTTTAACCTAGCTCCAATAATTAAGATGAACAACATAGCGGTCTTGTTGACCTGTCACAACAGAAGGGACAAAACCATCCTTGCCCTTCAATCTCTTGAAAAAGCATATAGCTCTTATTCCGGCGATCTTAATATTTCTGTTTATTTAACAGATGATGGGTCTACTGATGGTACTGCTGATGCTGTATCTCAAAAGTTTCCCGAAACCATCATACTCAAAGGAGATGGAAATTTATTTTGGGCCAATGGCATGATCAACTCTTGGTCGGAAGCTGTCAAGAATAATCATGATGGGTATTTATTACTTAATGATGATACTTTTCTTTTAGATACTGTCTTTGACGATCTTAAAAATACTCATGAGTATGCGATCAAAACCTTTGGCACCGCTGGGGTCTACATTGGATCAACCAAAGATCCAGACACAGGTAAGCTTTCATACGGGGGTGGCATTTTGACCAATAAACTACTATATCGGTTTAAAATATTAACTCCTAATGGAGAATTTCAGGAATGTGATCTTGGCAATGCCAATATTATGTTTGTTGATGACTCTGTGATTGAGAAGGTGGGTATTCTATCTGAAGGATATGAACATGGCCTTGCTGATTATGATTATACCTTAAAGGCCAAAAGAAAGAATATCCCTGTATTGGTCGCCAAAAATTATTGTGGTCTATGCGAAAGAGACAACAAAGGGTTGTACCATAATTTTGAATCTAAATCACTGAAAGAGAGAATAGATCATTTATACAAACCAACAGGAATTGCTTTCAAGTCTCGATTACTTTTTATGAAGAGATTTTTCCCTTATAGAGTTCCTGTATTTTATGTAATGGGCTGGTTCAAGGTACTATTTCCCAGACTATACGTTAGAATGCGTTTCAAATAACTATAAAAACAATCCCCAAAACACTATACCAAAAAATGAAGATTCTATATATACACCAGTACTTTGTAACTCCGAAGCAACCAGGAGGAACAAGATCATATTGGATCAGTAAAGAACTTATAAAAAATGGGCATGAAGTTATTATGTTGACCGCTACAAAGGATAAGAATAAACCTAGGGAAATGGTTATAGATGGTATTAAAGTAATCTATCTGAAGATTCCTTATGACAACCATATGGGCATCTTTAAAAGATTAATTTCCTTTCTAAAATTCATGATTCTTTCAGCTTTATATGTTTTAAGAACCAAAAAACCTGATTTGGTAATTGGAACTTCCACACCACTAACGGTAGGGTTCCCATTGCTGGTTGGTAAAAAACTAAGAAAACTACCATATGTGTTCGAAGTTAGAGATCTTTGGCCAGAGGTTCCAGTCCAAATGGGGGGAATCAAGAATAAACTAGCCATAAAATTGCTTTACCGTTTTGAAAAAAGTATCTATAAAAATTCATTACATGTAGTCGCTCTTTCGCCAGGCATGGAGGATGGTGTCATAAAAGCTGGCACGCCTGAATGCAAGGTAACCACCATTCCCAATATGTCTAAAATCGATAAGTTTTGGCCAAGGGAAAAGAATCAGGAACTTATGAAGGAACTAAATCTACGCCCAGACACCTTCAAAGTAATCTATTTTGGTGCTATGGGATTAGCAAATGGAATGGAATATATTATTGATGGCGCCCGGCATCTAAAAGATGAAAAAGACATAGAGTTTCTTTTTGTAGGTGATGGCTCAACAAAACCCCTCTTAGAAGAAAGAGCAAAAAATGAAGGTTTGGACTTTATGCATTTTTATGGCAAAGTCCCCATGGCAAAACTTTCTGAAACTGTTAATTTATCAGATGTTTCTTTGGTTACTTTTGCAGATCTTCCCATTCTTGCAACAAATTCACCTAACAAACTTTTTGATACGCTTTCAGCTGGTAAACCCTTAATTGTAAATTCTCCAGGCTGGACTAAAACTATGGTAGAATCTGAAAAATGCGGTGTGTTTGTTGATCCAAAAAATCCAAAAGAACTTGCTGAGCAAATCTTGGCATATAAAAATGACCCCAAACGACGAGATGAATTTGGCAAAAATGCAAGAATATTGGCTGAAAAGAAGTTTGACAAATCCATTTTGTGCAAACAGTTTGCGGAAGTAATCAATAATATTGATACAGATTATATTAAAAAGTGATTAAAGTTAAATCACTTTTTTTAGATCATAGTTTTCTATTGATTTAAAAGAACTACGCGTAGTTCTTTTTTGATTGCTGAGGACATTATTGATGACCAACTTTCTTTTTCCTGAAGCAAGTAATGGAATATCCTCCACATATTGGATAGTAATCTTGGCATTCTGACCAAAATAGCCCAAATATTGTTGTTGAAGCGCATTTTCATCCTGCTTATCCAATTTCTTGGATACTTTCATCTTAATAATATATTCATCCAATGATTCTTGGATAAACTGAAATTGCTCTATACCCTTAAACTGAAGAATATGATGTATGATATGGGATGAAATAAATTCCCCTTTGGTATTGATGAACATATCCATTTTACGTCCCTCTATTTTTGCGAACAATGGTTGTCCAGTAATTGGATTATACTCTAAAATGCCAACATCCCCAGTATCATATCTTACCATGGGCATAGCATAATTATAATAATCTGTAAGCACGATTCTTCCTGGTTCTCCTGGTTTTACAGGTTCATCCTTGTTCAAATCCAATAGTTCTATATGATAGCTTGCTGTATTAATTTCAAATTTTCCTGAACTTGTCAATGTCTGCTGGGCCAAAATTCCATTTTCGCTATTAGAATACCTCGAAAGTACTTCGGCTCCAAAATACTTATAAACCTTTTGCTTAACATCATTACCCAAGGCCTCAGCCATAGCAATTATGGAAGAGAATTTACCGCTTAATGGTTGGTCACGGTGTTCTTCTAAATATTTACAAATGGAATCAAGTGCTGAAGTATAAGCCAAGACATTAATTTCTGATCGGTCACTTTCAAGCTCATTCACCAATCTTGGAATGTTTTCATCATCTAGATCATCCACAGAATACGGAGATACATTTTGGGACCATGATTGAAATTTTGATTTGAAATATTGTTTGTCCCAGAGTCTTAGGTAGTATAGTTTGGCTCCAATTTCATAACCTGCTTTTTGAGCAAAGAAAATGGTATCCGCGGTATTCCTGAAACGTTTATTTCTATCATGATAAATCTTAAAAGGTTTTCCTGTAGAACCACTTGTCAATACTTGGTGGTTGTATGCGTTTTTGAACGAAACACTTCGAAAAGCCTCAAAATTATCCCTTACTGTTTGTTTGTCAATTACTGGAAATTCCTCCAAATTAGGCGTATCAGATAATATTTGCCCGTCATAATAAGGCACGCTTTGTCCAGCATGTTTTAGAATGTTTGAAAGATTCTCTTTTATAATTCTTGTAGATTCAGGGGAATTAGGTTTGTCCTGAATCCGTTTAATCTGCTTGTAATGCTTCAGAACATTGCTCCCATTTAGGATATCATAACCCCAAAATGAAAGCTTTCTAAATTGTTCTAGTGTTCTCCTCATATGTCTATTTAAGCCGTTTCGTGCTTATTTGGTTGTTGATTTGATAATTTAAACCTATTGGTCTTCAAAAGAATTTACATAAATCATTCTATCAGCAAGACTGTCCACAACATAAACATATTGTTTAGCTTCTGTTGATGGAATTTTCACATATCTCCCATAATTAATACTGTCGCTGATGCAATAAATCAAAGGATCGTGCATCAACGAATTGTACTTCAATACTTTATATACAGATGTGTCACCAGATTGCAAATCCTCAAAGCGCATGGAGAACAGGGATACTTGGCTTAACGAGAATTTACTATTGTTGATAATCCTAATCTTGGTATCAACAGACTTTTGGGCAAAAGCACCACAACCCAAAAGAAGACAAAAAATAATACCTAAAAATAAGACGGCCCAACTTTTTATCCATTGTCCATTCCAAAACACTAACCTACTAACACTATGCATTTTTAAAGTTACTATATGACATTTGTCATGGTTTTTTATTTCTTTAAAAAGTCAAAAAAATCTATGAAATACACTCCTATGTTAAAATACCTTTGACAATCATTAAATAATCATTAAAAGTCCTAGCTTTATCACTCAAAATTACCTCATCGGAAATGAAATTTCCTTTATTTCTGTTTCTCATTATAACAGGGCAATACTGTCAGTCCCAGATTCAGGTTATCGGGAAGGTAGTAGAGTACAATGAAAAAGGTAAGACCATTGTTCTCCCCTACGCGAATGTATATTGGTTATCAACCACTGTTGGCACAACGACTGATTCTTTAGGAAATTTTCAAATTCCGTATAGATCAGATATAAAAAAGCTTGTCATTAGTTCGGTTGGTTATCGGTCAGATACCATTCCTGTAAATAGACCCAACCTAGGAAAAATTGTATTATATCCAACTGTAGTTTTGGATGAGGTTGTAGTAGAAAAAGAGGTAGCACCTTTACAAAAATCCCTTTTCAAAGTACAAAATGTAGTATCTGTTGATAGTCGGGAAATGCTAAAGGCTGCTTGTTGCAATCTTTCGGAGAGTTTTGAAACCAATCCTTCTGTGGATGTCAACATTTCAGATGCAGTACTTGGGGCCAAACAAATTCAAATGTTGGGACTAACAAGCCCATATTTAATGTTTACACAAGAAAATATGCCTTCAATAAGGGGAGCTTCACAAGTATTTGGCCTTTCTTTCATACCCGGTTCCTGGATAGAAAGCATCCAGATTACTAAAGGTGCTGGTAGTGTTTTGAATGGTTTTGAAAGCATCTCGGGGCACATCAACAGTGAATTAGTAAAACCGCTTACAGATAAGCGCTTCTTCTTAAATATGTATGCCAACAACTATGAACGATATGAATTCAATTCAAGATTCAATCACAATATATCTGATGAACTTGGAATGGGGATATACATTCATGCAAATTTACGTAATGGTTATATTGATAATAACGAGGATTCATTTTTGGATACTCCTTTGGCCAAACAAGTGAATTTTATGAATCGTTGGCAATATCAAAATGCTGAGACCGGATGGGTCAGTTTTGCAAATATTCAGTATTTATCTGACACCAAAGAAATAGGACAATCTGATTTCAATATTGAAACTGATAAGCTTACCAACAATTCCTGGGGTAGTGAAATTACCACATCAAGATTGGATGTTTCTGCAAAACTAGGATATGTTTTCCCGAATCTACCCTATCAAAGCTTTGGCTTTCAAACAGCATATAGCAATCATGATCAAAATTCTTTTTATGGATTGAATCAATACAACATTGATCATCAATCATTTTATTCCAACCTTATTTTCAATAGTATTATTGGCAGTACGCAACACAAGTTCAAAACTGGAATCAGTCTTACCCATGATACTTTTAATGAACGCGTTAATCAAACCGAATTCAATAGATATGATAATGCTATTGGCGCTTTTCTTGAATACACTTTCGACAATCTTGAAGGTTTAAGCTTTGTGGCTGGGCTAAGGGCCGACCAACACAATAATTTAAATGCTTTTATAACACCAAGGTTCCATTTAAGATATTCATTGTGGGATAAGGCCAGTTTTAGAGCGTCTTTTGGAAGAGGTAAACGTGGCGCTAATATTTTTGCGGAAAACCAACAACTATTTGCATCTTCTAGACAGATTGTTATTAATGGGAATGGTGGTAATTATTATGGACTTGAGCCTGAAAAAGCATGGAATTATGGAGTTAGTTTTATGCAGAAACTATATCTCTGGAATCGTGTTTTGGATTTTTCGGTGGATTTTTATCGAACAGATTTTGAAAATCAAGTTGTAGTGGATTGGGAAAACCCGCGAGAAGTTTCTTTTTATAATCTTGATGGCAATAGTTATTCCAATAGTTTACAAATTGATTTAAACTATGAAATCCTTCAAGATTTTCATTTGAGGACCACCTATAAATATTTTGATGTTGTTACCGATTACACCAGTGGTACATTGGATAGACCATTACAGCCTACTTATCGTTTTTTTGTCAACCTAAATTATGAAACCCAAAAGAAAAATAACAATCAATGGCGATTTGACTTCACTGCCAACTTTTTGGGCAAACAAAGGCTCCCTAACACCAGTACCAACCCTGAAGAATTTCAACTATCCTCTCACTCTCCAGCTTACGGACTAATCAATGCACAGATAACAAAAGTGTTTTCAAACAAATTTGAATTGTATGTTGGAGGTGAAAACATCAATGGTTTCACCCAAAACACCCCTATAATTGATCCCAATGACCCTTTTGGCACTTATTTTGACAGCACCATATTATATGGGCCAGTTTTAGAGAGCGCTTATTACATTGGTTTTAGATATAAAATTTAACTTTAACACCATGAAAAAAATAATACTTCCCTTTTTAATGCTATTTACCATAAGTATAGGTTATGGTCAGGATAAAAATAAATCCATCTCCTTTGAGGTAAAAGGTAATTGTTGGATGTGCCAAAATCGTATTGAAAAGACCGCTGTTAAAATTAAAGGAGTAAAGTTCGCCTCTTGGGACTCAGAGAGCAAGCAATTCAATGCTATAATTGATGAGCGTAAATGTTCCGTTGATGATGTAAAGGAAAAAATTGCAGAGGTCGGTCACGATTCTGAAGGATTTACAGCCCCATTAGAAGTATATAACAACTTACCTGAGTGTTGCAAATATAGAAACCCTGAAAGTTCCCATATGAATCACGGGAAACATTAAACACATAAAAAAGGGCCTTTGAAAGGCCCTTTTTTATTACATTTTTATAACTCGTTTGACTACCAGTAGATTTCCTTCTGCATCAGTAACTCGAATCACATAAAACCCAGATGCCAATCCATAAAGATCTTTTATTATTAAGGTATCTGTGTTTTGGAAAGCCTCCTCTCTAATCAACATCCCCATCATATTGAATACCTCTATAACACAATCTTTACGTTTACTTAAGTTGATAGTGATTTTCTCGGTAAATGGGTTTGGATGAGCGGTAATAACGATGGGCTTATCATCTAAAAGATTACCCCCCTCTTCCCATACTATGGGTTCAAATAATTTTTCTGAATATTGGTAAGGGTTATATTCACGAGTTTTCACCAGTAAACCTGCCTTATTATTGTTTCCTCCATTTTGGGTATCTATCAAAGCCTCAAAGGAAGAACCAGGAACTGCCTCAAAACCAGGAGTTAGATTAATTTCATTAACAGACTCAAACCTAGCAACAGTACCTACTGGAACCAAAAAGTTATCACCTGCCTGTATATTAAATTGATAGTAAAAAATTTCTTCTGGATTATAGGTGTTACTAACAATATAATTGTCTAATTCAGCTAATCCATTTTCAGCATAAAAAACGCCATATACTCTTGAATCAGTTATATCATTTGGATCTACCAAAGGTAAAGTCTCACCATCAAAAACATAGGTGCCATCATAGCGTAGCATAGATGTGGTAATGAAAGATGAGCTTTGATGTATTTCTTCCCAATCATGCCATACTTTATCAACATGGGAATGATGAAAATAAAATACGGGATCCCTTGGAGATAAAGATGTACTCATTGGACGACCTGTCCAAACATGAGCTCCTCTATGCACTGCTTCGCGTTCCAAAGTATTAGAAAATGTAAAGAAATCAGTTTCTGCCAATAAATTGCTGAGATTTGTAGAAGTTGGCATTGGACCATCTCCCCCTAGATTTCTTCCTAAAGACCAATTTGCATCAAAACTTCCTAAAAAATCTTCGTCCCATAATGCATCTGTCGTAGACTGATATTGAATTGAATTCCAATATCCCAAACTTATCTCTGGGTTGATATCTTGCACAGCCTGTTCCATTTCAAACATTTGCCTTCTATGCCATGCCAAAAATATCTCACGCTCAGGTTCATCAGGCAAGTTGAAATGCAAGTCTAAACGAGTTGGATCAGCAGTATTATCAAAATTGAAAAAGTCCCCATGAAAAGTAGCCAGATCATTGAACAAATCAGCACCATTTCTCAGCTCATAAAATGCATCCACCAACTCAGTAATTTCATAATCGGTCATTTCATCAAAACCCTTTCGAATACTTTGTCCAAAAATAGATTGACTAAAAAGTATGGTCAGCAAAATAAGGCTCGTTACGTAATTTTTTTTCATATAATAAGATGTGATGGGTATGTCTTTTCTTCCAAACATAGATGCAAAACTCAAAACAACCTATTTATTGTTTTGGAGTACCACTATGTTCCAATTTATCTAGACGAATTAAAATGTCTTTAATCTCTGTATTTTCTTTCTTCAATTTTTTGATTTCCTCTTCTTGTGACAAAAGATAAAGTGTAAGTTCTTCTATTTTTTGAAGTAATCTAGCATCCATTTGACCTAGGTCTATCCCATCTTTTTTAACTTCTTCCTCGCTTGGAATATTAGGTAAGTGACCATTTGTTTTAATAAACTTCCTGACCTCTTCCAACTTCAACAAATTAAATTCTTCTTCGAAAACAAAATCTGGCCAGCTACCTTGGAGCTCCACCTTAACACCTTCGGAAATAACATTCCCAGCAACTGCCAATCTATACCCTTGAGTATCTGTAGTTCCAATTCCAATGTTACGATCTGCAAACAAATCCCGCGCTGACCAGTCAACAGTTGTTAAATTGGAATTGTCAGAGGTGTAATCTACAAAACCAGTTCCTGCAGAAGTTGTTACTGTTTCCAAATTACTTACAGCGGAGACATTCTCCGCAGCATCTTCAGCAAATACTGTAAAATCATAGCTGGTATCGGCAGAAAGGCCCGTTACATCTAAACTTGTTGTGGTACCTGTATTGGCTATACTCACACCATCTTGAAAAACTTCATAGTTGGTCACCCCAATATTATCTGTAGATGGGCTCCAGGCCAAGGTTGTTCCAGTAGATGTAATATTTGACGAAGCCAAGTCTACTATTGCGCTTGGAGCTTCTGTGTCTGGCACACCAAGAGTATTTACAGTTTCTGTGTTACTGACCAGTGATGTATTTCCTGCCGCATCTTCAGCAAAAACGGTAAAATCATAACCAGTAGCAGGTGCAAGCCCTGTAACATTAAAAGTTGTTGCGGTACCCGTATTGGCTATACTCACACCATCTTGGAAAACCTCATAATTAGTTACCCCAACATTATCTGTGGATGCAGACCAAGATAAATCAGTAGTAGTAGAAGTAGTAGTAGAAGAAGATAAATCGGAAATCGCTGTGGGAGCCTCTGTATCAGGTAGCGCTAAAGTATTTACCGTTTCTGTATTACTGACCAAAGATGTATTTCCCGCTGCGTCTTCCGCAAAAACGGTAAAATCATAACTTGTACTTGCTGTAAGTCCTGTTACATTAAAAGTTGTATTTGTCCCTGTATTTCCAATACTTACACCATCCTGAAAAACTTCATAGTTGGTCACCCCAATATTATCTGCAGATGTGCTCCACGAAAGGCTCGTCGTTGTTGAGGTTGTATTAGTTGAAGACAAATCCGTTACTGCTGTAGGAGCCTGCGAGTCAGATAGTGTATTAACAGTCTCCGTATTACTGACCAAGGAAACATTGCCGGCAACATCTTCAGCAAAAACAGTAAAATCATAACTTGTATTGGGTGCCAAACCTGTAACATTAAAAGTTGTATTTGTACCTGTATTCCCGATACTTACACCATCTTGGAAAACCTCATAATTGCTTACTCCAACATTATCTGTGGATGCAGACCAAGATAAATCCGTTCCAGTCATTGTAGTATTTGAAGAGGAAAGATCTGTAATCGCACTTGGTGCTTCCGCATCACTGTTCGCTACTGTAATTGAAATGTTATCTATAAGTACCTCATCCCCTACATTACTGGCATTTCTAGAAGAAGTATATATTCTGATAATTGGATTAGCATTGGTAGCGGTAACTGTCCATGTATATTCCGTCCAAGTTCCCGAAGTAATTGCTGTAGTGCTAAATCCTGTAAAGCCAAACCAATTGGCAAAAGCTGGACTATTGGGATTGTTGCCTTGTCTGGCCCAGATGCTGATATTGTATTCTTCACCAACCACGGCATTAAATGAATAACTCATATCTCTACCAGAGGCCGAACCTGCTCGTGAGGCTTCTAGACTGATAGCAAAAGAGCCCTGAAAAGGATTGTCAGTACTGGAGGTCAAATTACCAGATGTGTTCCATCCTGTTGTAGTATTTGCTTCATTCTCTATAGAAGCTGCATTGGAATCGTCATGAAGATTCTGTGCAAATAACCCCGTAGTACCTAAAAGAATTAAGAGGAAAAGTAATTTTTTAGTCATTTAGTCTCAGTTTATAGGTTGTATGGTAGTGCTAACTATAACAAAGTTATAGGTACTGAAAAACAACTGGTTATTTAAAAACAAATTATCGATAAAACGCAAAAAAATACTATGACTGAATACTTATTTAGTTTTGAATTGTGTTAGAATTACATTTCTCATGCAGAACATCGACAAATTCTGCAAGATGTTTTTATATGTGATAATTTTGTTTGATTTTTACGGCCTAACCTAAAAGACTCAAATATGTACCGCCTATTCCTGAAAAGGTTATTTGATGTATTTGTTTCATTTTCAATAATTTGTATAGCCTCCCCAGTCATCATCATTCTGATGATAATTCTTTACTTTTCTAATAATGGGAAGCCATTCTTTTTTCAGATAAGACCTGGTAAGAATGAAGATTTGTTCAAACTGGTAAAATTCAAGTCTATGAACGACAAAAAGGATGAAAATGGAGAATTATTACCCAACCATTTGCGCATAACAAAAATTGGAAAGTTCATCAGAAAAACCTCATTAGACGAATTACCTCAGCTATTTAATGTCCTAAAGGGAGAAATGAGTCTCATTGGGCCGAGACCCTTGTTGCTCAAATACTTACCTCTTTACAATGAGGAACAGAGAAAAAGGCACTTGGTAAAACCTGGAGTAACAGGTTGGGCGCAAGTCAATGGTAGAAATTCTATATCTTGGCAAAAACGATTTGAATTGGATATTTGGTATGTTGACAACGTATCATTCTTAACTGATCTTAAAGTCATGCTTCTTACCTTACAAAAAGTACTACTGAGAAAAGATATTGACAGTGGTGATACTGTGGGCATGGTACCCTTCACTGGCAACAACACTGAAAATGAGTAAAAAATCCCTTATCATAGGAGCCGGAACTCACGGACAAATCTACGCATCTTATCTTGCTGAAGCGGGAATAGAAGTAGTTGGTTTTATTGATGACAATGAAGCTCTATACGGAAAAAGTATTCTCAATATACCCATTGTTGGCACTTTTGAAGATTTGAACAGAAATAAAATAAAACAACTCGCCCAAAATGTTTACTGCCCTATTGGCAATAATCGCATACGAGAAAAATATTTATCAGAATGTAAAAAAATGGGATATGATATTCCTAGCTTTTTTCATCATACTTCATGTATAGGTCCTGATACTCATATGGGAGAAGCCAATTATATGCTTCCTGGAAGTATTGTAATGCCTCATACTAAAATTGGGGATTTTTTCATGGTCAATATGTCCTCAACTATAGGTCATCATGTAATTATTGGAAATGGAGTATTTATGTCTTCTGGTGTTAATGTAGGCGCCAATTTAGAGTTGGAAGATTATGTTTATGTTGGTATTGGCGCTACTATCATGTCCAGTATAGGGAAAATTGGAAAAGATAGTCTTATTGGTGCTGGAAGTGTGATTATTAGGAGTGTGGAACCTAATTCCACTATGGTAGGTAATCCAGGTAGAGCACTTCCGAAGAAATAAATTTTACTATTGACAAAAAAAGCCAGGCATTGTGCCTGGCTTTTTGTTTACCAAAAACCTAATTTAATACTTAATAATCTGAAATTCTGATCTTCTATTCTTCGAATGTTTCTCTTCTGAACATGGAACATTGTCATCACATTCATTAACCAGTTTAGTTTCCCCAAATGCTTCAAAACTAATTCTATCTTTAGCTATAGCTTTTGAAATCACATACTCTACCGTACGTTCCCCTCTTCTCTGTGACAACCATTGGTTATATTTATCAGTCCCCCTAGAATCAGTATGGGAACTTACTTTAATTACAAGATCGGTTTCGTCTTTCATAACTGCCACCAACTTATCCAACAGTTCTTTATCTCTAGAAGTCAAATACGACGAGTTCAATTTAAAATATACATTACCCAAATCATTTAGCTTAGATTTAATTACAGCCCTACGTGCATGTTCTGCTTCTTTTTTTGCTTTTTCCGATGCCGCCAATTCAGCAGCTTCTTTTTCTTTTTTCACACGTTCCGCCAACAATCTTGCTTCCTCATCAGCCTTTTCTTGAGCAGCAATTGAATCTTGGAGTTTCTTTTGTTCCTCTTCTATTTCTTGCAATAAAGCAAGTTTTTCTTCTCCTTTTCTGGATAATCCCTTTTCAACCTCAAATCTATAGGCAACTCCAACAGCATGTTGAACATGGTTAGTAGAATTTTCAGTATCCATAGTCCATTTACCTGTAGAACTGAAATCCAATCCCCAATGCTCAGAAAACCAAGTCCTAAAACCTACCACCGCGTTATATGTACCCCTACCTTGGTTATTAGCATCTGTATAACCTGCACCTATCCCAATATATGGATCAAAAAAGCCCGTTTCACCCAGAATCATATTAAGGTCATAGCTAACCCTAAAATCTACGCCAAAATAGTCTCTATCCTCTGGGTTTACTGCATTATCAACTATTTTTCCTTCATTATATCTGTTGTATGTTCCTATGGCTTCTAATCCAAGACCATTCTTGAAATATCGCCCAACACTTACTCTGGACGGGAATGGAACCATGTTCCAACCTTCACTAAAGTCGAACAACTCTCCAAATTCATCACCAGAATCGTCCACCATGTTGGTTCCTACTGTAACCAACCAGAAACTTTGGACAATACTGTCTTTTTTCGTTAATTCAATTTCTTGGGCAAAAATGAATGATGAGAAGTTCATTACCACTGCCAATACGACCAGTTTTAAAGTTTTCATAAGCAAGATTTGAGATTTGCTCCAACAAAGCTATGTCAACCTTTCCTAAAGCTGAATTTTGCACTTTCAAGTGCCTCAATTTTCGATAAGAAGTAAAAATAGGGTGAAAATCTGAGCTACCATCCTAATTTTTGAAAATCTATTTTCTTGGAAGTATTTGGGATTTTGTACACATAAAAAGAATGGAATATCGATGCATTCACATCTTTTTTGAAGTCATTATTTTTGAGCAACTCCACTGCGATAATTATGTTGCTCTCAGATTCTTCGGTTTTGGATAATTTAGGCTCTATTTCACCTTTTTGTTGCCCCATACAGATAACTATGACTGTTTCTTTGGAAAAGTCAATTACAGGAACAGGAAGTCCAGGTTTTCTGGTTTTATTGATTTGAGCATAGAATTTATGCAAAGATTTGGCATCCTTGATCACTTGGGTATCGTATTCCAAAATGCCACTATAATGATCTTGTGCAATTAGAACTAAATCTTTCATTTCCTCACCAGAAATTGATTGCCCTTCTTTTTGGGCTTTACAAGAAAGCAAACATGCAAATGTTATGAGCAGAATTTGTTTCACAAATCAATAGGTATTCTTGAATCTTGACTTATAGGCTTTTTCATAAACCTCTTCATATATAGGCAATATATGAACTATATCAAACTTTGAAGCTGTTTTGAAAGCATTTTCCTTGAACTTTTCAAGTGTACCCTCATCTCTTAGTATTTTCAGGGCTTTTACTGCCATATCCTCAACATCTCCTACATCAGACAAGAAACCAGAAATGCCTTCTTTGTTCACCTCCGGAATTCCTCCAATATTACTCGAAACTACGGCCACTTTATTTATCATGGCTTCCAAGGCCGCCAATCCAAAACTTTCAGATTCTGATGGCAGTAAGAACAAATCAGAAAAACACAAGATTCTGTCTATCTCAGTGCTATTGCCCAAGAAAAGTACTCTTTCTTTAATATCAAGATCATCACAAAGTTGTTCGGCATATTCTTTCTCTGGCCCCTCTCCGACCATAATCAGTTTAGCTGGAATTTCTTTTTGAATACGATAGAAAATCTTTATTACATCTGGAATACGTTTAACCTTTCTAAAATTACTGATGTGTGTAACGATACGTTCATCATCATTGGCCATCAACGTACGTTGACAATCTGTATATTCCTGGCTGTATTTTGAGGTATCAATAAAGTTTGGAATGACTTCTATTTCTTTTTCAATATCAAAAATTTCCAAAGTGCTTTGTTTCAAAGCTTCAGAAACTGATGTTACCACGTCTGATTTATTAATGCTGAAGTTGACCGCAGGTTTGTAAAAAGGGTGTTTTCCTACCAAGGTAATATCCGTACCATGCAGTGTAGTAATCATAGGAATAAAAATACCTTCTTCCTGAAGCATTTTTTTGGCCATATACCCCGCATATGCATGAGGAATAGCGTAATGTACATGTAACAGCTCTATCCCGTACATTCTTACAGTATCCACCAATTTGCTGGACAAAGCAAGCTCATAAGGTTGGTAATGAAAAAGAGGATATTCAGGCACGTGTACTTCATGAAAATGAATATTGTTGCCCAAAAGTCCCAAACGTACAGGTTGTTTGTAGGTTATAAAGTGAATCTCATGCCCTCTTTCGGCCAAAGCGATTCCCAATTCAGTGGCTACAACACCACTTCCTCCAAATGTGGGGTAACATACAATTGCTATTTTCATAAAAACAAATCTAAAGCAATATTTGCTTTTTAATGTATAATGGAATCATAAATAGCTTGTTGTATCCTTGTCCGTAAACCAGATTTGACCAACAAAGTATTGGTTGCTGAAGGAAATGTTCTGTTCGATAAAAACACGTAGACCAGCTCTTCATCTGGGTCAGCCCAAGTATAAGTCCCCGTAAAACCGCTATGTCCAAAGCTTTTTCTTGAAACGCAACCGCAGGTAGGTCCTTTTTCTTCCAATTGAGGTTTATCAAAACCAACCCCTCTCCTCACATTTTTATGACAGAAATAACACGTGTTGAATTTTTTTATGGTTCGTTCATCCAAAAAACGCTCTCCTCCATAAATACCCCCTTGAAGGTACATTTGCATAATTTTGGCCACATCATTGGCATTACTGAACAGTCCCGCATGCCCCCCTACTCCGCCCTGCATAGCTGCACCCATGTCATGCACATAGCCTTGCACAGTTTGATATCTATAATAATTATCTTCTTCCGAAGGGACAATCTCTTCTTTTGAAAATCGGTCAAGAGGATTAAACATGGTATGCTGTAAACCCATTGGAGTGTACAGAAACTCGCTTATCAGTTCATCAATAGGTCTTCCGTACGTTTCCTCTATGTATTTTTTGAATACATAATAAGCAACATCACTATAGCGGTATCGATTGGATTTCAGCTTTTGTCTTCCAATTCTATTATAAATAGAATCTTTATAGGCATCGGTTAAGTATAAATTGTCTGCCACTTTGTATGAAAATCCACTCATCGCTACATTCCGGTAAAAATCAGGGGACGGTTTCCTGTTTTTGGTCAATGTATCAATATAGAAAGCAATCCACGCAGGAAGCCGCCCATAATGAGACAAAGCTTTGAGAACGGTGACATCTTTTAATTCGGTTTCCTCATATTCTGGAATCAAATCCTTGAAGGTATCATTCAGCGCTATCTTCCCTTCCTCTTCCATTTTCATCAGTAATGGTAAAGTAGAAAGAATTTTGGTCAAGGATGCCAAATCATATATATGATTTTCATTAACAGAATTGTCCGTTGTATATGTTGGCTTTCCAAAGTTCTTCTGATATACTACTTTTCCTTGTTTTGCAATAAGGACCTGCGCTCCTGGAAACATCAAGGAATCCAATCCTACCTGCATTAAACTGTCAACTTTTGCCAATTTGGATGAATTTAATCCAACTCTTTCTGGAAAACTATATCCTAAACGCTGCAAGGGTTTCAAATGAACTCCGCTATGTACCGGAAACTCATCATGAGCAGAGACTGGAAGTTTTCCATTTGCTCCAACCGCGCCAAAAATCACCTCAGCGGCCTTTTCTTGGGCAATTGTACTGTTTTGATATGCCATAACCACGGCATCCATAGTATTAAAATTGAGCACATCTGAAAGAGCATAGGGCTTGGCAAACAGGGCCAATATGGTATTGCTGGTCCGCATTCTAGCGATTTCCTCTAACCAAAACAGCTCATTTTTAGAAAATTTATAGCCCTTCCACGGACTGGCGTTATTCTTATGAAAGCCTACAATGACCAAATTAAAATTGGCCAAGCCGTTTCGATAACCAGCAGCATCTTTCGCACTTATCTGTGTAACCTTGGCATATCTATTCAACGTATTGAAAAAGGTAGCCCCGGTATCATCTCCAAATTGAACATAGGCAATTTTCTTATTCTCCAATTTTTTGATGGGCAACAATGAAAAATTGTTTTTGACTGCTGTAATGGCATTTTCAATAGCTTCTTCGTAGATGATATTGTTTTCGATTCCATTTAAATCCTCATACAGATGCTCTAAAGCAACAGGTTGATAGTTGTTTAAACCCACTTTGTACTTAGCCATCAATATTTTTTTCACAGAATAAGCGATCCGATCTTCAGAAATGACTCCTTGTTCATAAGCTTCAAGTATTTTACGCTTTGCCTTGATAACATCTTCGGGCATTAAAAGCATGTCGTTCCCTGCCAAAAAAGCTTCCAATTCCACCTCTCCTTCATTGGCGAATTGTGAAACCGCTTTCATATTCAGAGCATCAGTGAAAACCAACCCTTGAAATCCCAACTCATCCTTTAAAAGTCCAGAAATTATACTTTCAGAAAGTGAAGAAGGGTGGCCTAACCTATCTTCCAAACTGGGAACATCCAAATGGGCCACCATCATGGAACTCAAGCCATGATTGACCAATTCTTTAAACGGATATAATTCTATGGAATCCAGTTCCTTTCTTGAAGAATTAATGATGGGCAACGCCTTGTGCGAATCTGTGGCCGTATCTCCATGTCCTGGGAAATGCTTGCCACAAGACAAAACTCCTGCACTTTCCATACCTTGAACAAATGCAATTCCTTTTTGAGCTACGTTATCTGGTGATTCACCGAAGGAACGATTGCCAATAATCGGGTTTTGAGGATTGTTATTAACGTCTATATCTGGTGCAAAGTTAATGTGCACTCCCAATCTTTTGGCGTGTATTCCTATTTGATGGCCCACTTTCTCAACAATCTTATTGTTTTGAATAGCCCCCAAGGTCATGTTCCAAGGAAAAGCGTAAGTAGAATCTAGCCGCATGGCCAGTCCCCACTCAGCATCCATACCGATCAATAACGGAATTTTTGAACTTGTCTGATACTCATTGGTCAACTTTGCTTGCCGCACAGGGCCACCAGTGGAAAATATGACACCTCCAATACCATGCTCTTGGATAAGCTGGGTAATTTTATCTGTTGCCGTGTCACCTTGGTTTGAGGCAACACTTACCATGAACAATTGCCCAATTCTTTCATCCAAGCTCATTTGTTCATAGGTATTTTCAACCCAAGCAGATTGTGCAAGAGAATCTTTAACAATCAAAGGATTATTTTGACCTTTTGCTGTAAAAAATATAAATAAGAATAGGGGAATGTAAAGGTTTATCCACATAAATATCTTGTCTAGGACATGAACTTATTGAGGATAAAAATATTGCATTTCATCGAAGAAAGCACTGAAATTAGGATATTTTAAGGTTTTTGTCAGACAAATCTGGCGTGCCAACTTTCACTTGCCGGAACTTCCCAGTTCTCTAAATATTCCAATTTACTGGCAACCAAATTATTGAAGACAATGGTATTTTTGGAAATGGCTTTGTCCTTAGCCATCTTTTTAAAATCTTTCAAAGGTTTGTAGGCGATGTATTCCCCTTGTTTGAAAGAAACATTCATTCTATCCAGTAATACAACATCATATTTTTGTTCCAAAGTTTGGATAAAGTGTACTGAAGCATCAATAGAACATCCTGAGGCACTGGCATTGGATTGATCCAGTCCAATTATTATGAATCTATTGTATTTTATTTCAAAACCAGCATGCAAGTCACTGCCATGAGCGGTCCATTGTTGTAAAAAACTTGACAAATACGCTATTATCTCTTTTTGTTCCTCAGCTGTAAAACTTCTATTGGATTGGTATAT
This sequence comes from Flagellimonas amphidinii, assembly GCF_013090115.1. Taxonomy (GTDB): domain Bacteria; phylum Bacteroidota; class Bacteroidia; order Flavobacteriales; family Flavobacteriaceae; genus Flagellimonas; species Flagellimonas amphidinii. The sequence continues at coordinate 240,817 of NZ_JABFNN010000031.1, read as the reverse complement.
CCATATTCTTGAAGTATCGGGAAGGGCACTAAAATCAACTAACATTTTAAATTGAATTTGCAATAAGTTCAGCTACATCCAACACGGTAACACTTTCCTCTTTCTCGTGGGCTTTAATTCCGTCTGTCATCATGGTATTGCAATAAGGACATCCTGTAGCAATTATATTGGGATTGGTCTCCAAGGCATCTTTTGTGCGCAGTACATTGATATCCATATCCCCTTTTTCCGGCTCCTTGAACATTTGGGCACCTCCTGCACCACAACACAAAGCAGTTTTTTTATGGCGTTTCATCTCTATAATATCCGCATTGGTCTTTTTTAAGACTTCACGTGGAGCGTCATAAACGGCATTGGCACGACCTAAATAACATGGATCGTGAAATGTAATTCGTTTTTCCTTATAGACTTTACCTTCAAGCGACAAACGTCCATTATCCAATAGCTCTTTAATATATTCTGTGTGATGAACCACTTCATAGGTACCGCCAAGACCTGGGTATTCATTCTTTAAAGTATTAAAAGAATGTGGGTCACAGGTAACAATGCGTTTTATCTCATAGCCATTCAGCACTTCAATATTCATCATGGCCTGCATTTGGAACAAAAACTCATTCCCTGCTCGTTTTGCCACATCACCTGTACAACTTTCCTCCGATCCCAAAACGGCAAATTCCACATTGGCTTTGTTGAGTATTTTCACAAATGCCCTAGAAATCTTTTTGGCCCTGTCGTCATAACTACCAGCAGAACCTACCCAAAACAATATCTCTGGCTGCTTTCCTTCAGCCATAAATTCTGCCATGGTTTTAACTTGAATTTGTTCGCTCATAGCTTAAGATTATTCGTTTACCCAATTTAGTCTATCCATTTGATTGTATGGCCACGGAGCGCCATTATTCTCAATATTGGACATCATATTGTTCAGTTCTGTGGGAGCAGCTGATTGTTCCATCACCAAAAACCTACGCATCTCCACAATAATAGAAAGCGGATCTATACTTACAGGACAGGCCTGAACACATGCATTACAAGTTGTGCAAGCCCATAGTTCCTCCCGACTGATATAATCATCTAACAGTTGTTTCCCGTCCGGAACAAATTCTCCTTTGTTGGCATCCATGATTTTACCGACTTCTTCAAGTCGATCACGGGTATCCATCATGATTTTACGTGGAGAAAGTTTCTTTCCTGTCTGATTGGCCGGACATTCCGAAGTACATCGGCCACATTCCGTACAGGTATATGCATTGAGTAATTGCACCCAGTTCAAATCCATAACATCGGAAGCACCAAATTTTTCAGGTTCGGGTGTGTCTTCAGCTGGGGTAGCAAAAGGGTCTGCAGATGGATCCATCATTAATTTGACCTCATTGGTCACTGCCTCCAAATTATTAAACTGCCCCTGCGGCTTTATTTTTCCATAATAGGTATTGGGGAATGCCAAAAGTATGTGCAAATGTTTGGAATAGTACAAATAGTTCAAAAAGGTTAATATGCCCAAAATGTGCAACCACCATGCAGTGCGTTCTACCAGTATTAATGTAGATTGTGAAAGACCATCTATCAATGGAACTATAAACTGACTTACGGGAAAAGCTCCAGCTTTGGTATAATGGTCGGCTCCTAACTGCTGTAGTTGAAAATCGGCAGCATTCATCGTTAAAAACAGTAGCATCAATACCAATTCGATGTACAAGATCATATTACCATCTTGCTTGGGCCATCCTTTCATTTCTGGTTTGATGAATCTTTGTAGTCGAATAATATTTCTTCGAATCCAAAAAATCACCACCGATACGATGACCAATAGTGCCAAAACTTCAAAAGACCCTATAAGAAAATCGTAGATGGGTCCCAAAGGAGCAAATAATCTGTGTGTCCCTAAAATACCATCCAAAATAATTTCCAGCACCTCAATATTGATGATAACAAAACCCACATAAACCAAAATATGAAGGAGACCAGCTATTGGCCTAACCACCATTTTGGACTGCCCTAATGCAATCCTAATCATGTTCTTCCAACGTTGAGGCTTATTATCACTAACATCTACCTTTTTGCCCAATTTGATGTTTCTGGATAATTTTTTGACATTTCTGGCAAAAAAACCTATTCCAAAAACCAGAGCAATTACAAAAAGTATATTGGGTAGATATTCCATAAATTAATCTTGTTTTTGTGCTGGGTCATTTTCAGGAAGTTCGTAATCTTTCTGCTTTTTTCCGAAAACAGAAACGTTGACATAACGTTTTGGGTTAAGTCTGAAATCCTGTAGCAACAAATCCAATTCACGTGAAACCTCACTTAGGTTGTTGTACAATTCTTCATCATGGGTCAATTTACCCAAAGTGCCTTCGCCTTTCTCAATTTTTGACAGTATTGTGTTCAAGCTTTCAACAGTGGTTTGAAAATCAGATACGGTCTGGGCCAATCCAGCGTTGGCCAATGAATCTGAAAGTTTAGAGAAATTGGAAGTGATGTTATCCACATTCTTCAGTGAACTGTCCAGTTGTTCTTTATTGTTTTCCAGAAGCAAGTTCAACTTGTCCGCACTTCCTTTAAAAGAGGTCACAACTTCATTGAGCGTTCCAATAGCTAGTTTCAAATCTCTCTTTGTAGGTTCATCCAAAATTTCATTAACGTTCATCAAAAGGGTATCTGCATGGGAAACTGCGCCCTCAACCTTCATTTGTAAAGGAGTTAATTTTTGCTGAACCAATTCTGTAATTCCTGGTTTTATGTTTGAAGTCAATGTGTCGCCAGATTGAGCATTGGGAGCCTTGTCAAAAACAGGATTAATTTGGATGCCCTTTCCGCCGATAATTCCTGTATCATACAGCTCCGCAACACTATTCTTTGAAAAATCAAAGTCTTTCCCTACAGTAAAAGTGACCACTAATTTACCTGAACTATCCAAGAAACGTATGCTTTGGACATTACCAACATTGAGGCCATTAATGGAAACCTGAGTACCTGGCTGCAAACCGCCGACATGACTGTAAACAGCATAAAATGTTTTATTGTTTTCGAAAAAAGGAGAGGATTTTAGATAGTTCAACCCAAAAATAAGAGCTACAATTCCAGCTAGTACTATAATCCCAGTTTTGACTTCCCTGGTTAGTTTCAAGAGTTTCTTTTTATGGTTAAAAACAAAATTAGAAATATTTTTGACAAGCGGGTCAGTGGATTTTCATTCCTATTTAAGAGCTTCCTTAATGGATATCCTTTTTCCATTCTTGTAAGCTACAATATAAGATGTTGAATATCCTCTGGCATTGGCTTGTTCCTTAAGCTGTTTGGCCTTATCCATGGAATTTGCATTGCCATACATATACCGGAACAAATTCTTATAAGGTTCTTTGGACAATTCATCCAATCCATTAAAATTTTCCTTTTTTAAAGGGATATTCTTAGCACTGGCCAACAACTGAACTTTGAAAACCACTCCATTATTGGATGTTGTGCTTTTAGAAACAGTATTTCTTATGGGTTGTGTTTTCTCTTGAGCATTCTCCGCAACTCTAACTTCTTCTTTTTTATCTTTTATAGGGATGTCAACTTTCACCTTGGTATCTTCCACAGGTACAGTATTTTGACCAATACTTGATCTTATGTCTTCTTTATAGGCTAAAACTGCACTGGCAATGGCCCTTCCCATTTCCTGTTGGCCCTTTTTCGAATTAAGATAACCACCTTCATTCTTATTGGTCAAAAAACCGGCCTCTATCAAAACACTTGGCATAAAAGTCTGGTGCAGCACAATGAATCCTGCTTGTTTTACCTTTCTATCTTTTCGTTTTAACTTTTTGGTGAAGTTATCCTGAAGCTTCTTGCCCAACAAAATACTCTGATCCAAAAATTCTTCTTGCATTATGGTCAATCCAATGATGGATTCCGGGGAGTTAATATCATATTCCGCATATCGTTGCTCATAATCATCCTCCAAGTAAATTACAGAGTTTTCCTTTTTGGCAACTTCAAAGTTCTGCCGATTGGCATGCAATCCCAACACAAAGGTTCCAGCACCATATGCATCAGAATTGTGCGAATCGCAATGAACGGAAACAAAAAGATCAGCATTTGCTTGATTGGCTATCTCACCACGTTTGAATAAATCCACAAAAGTGTCATCCTTTCGAGTGTAGACTACTTTTACATCAGGATTTTTTTCCAATTCCTTGCCTGTCTCCAGTACAATGGCCAAAGCAATACTTTTTTCAAGGTAACCATTTCCCAAATTGCCTGGATCGTGACCCCCATGTCCCGCATCCAAAACAACCACAAATTTATCCTTGGGGGGTACTTCGGAATAATTCTTGGTAAATGAAATCAATGTTGGGATTGTAAACAGAAAAACTAAAAATGTTAACCAACTTTTATTCATAAGAACTTATCAATTAGAGTGTCCTGGAATGGTTAAAAATATTGTAATCCCCAATAATCAGAACAAAAAATATATGTAAGTTTGAAGCCAAAAACTGGGCCAAACTAGCACAAAAATAGGATTTATCGCGTTGCAATCAAATAAACACTTTTTAGTTTTCCTATTTGTTCTCCTTTGTAGCAGTGCTTCGTTAGTGGCTCAGGAAGACCCGATTACGCCTTTACCCATCAAGGCGATTCAAGATAGTATTACCGCTCCTTTATTGCCTCCAAACATACTAAATGATTCCATTGTTGTTGATTCTGTTGAAGTGGATTCTTCCTCTAATAAACAGCCTCTTCTACTTGATAAAATCAAATACAAAGCCAAAGATTATGTAAGATTAAGTCAAAAAGACAATAAAATCTACCTGTATGATGAGGCCGAAATTTATTACCAAGATACTGAACTCAAAGCTGGTGTCATTGTAATGGATTATGTTAAAAATGAAGTGTACGCAGGGCGAATGCGTGATTCCACAGGAGCCTATTCCCAGTTACCTTATTTTAAACAGGGAACCAATGAGGTAAGGCCAGATTCCATTCGTTTTAATTTTGACACGCAAAAAGCGCTTATTTGGAACTCCAGAACCGAACAGGAAGCAGGTTTGGGACAATTGGGCAGTGATGCCATGAAAGTTTATGCTGAAATCACGAAAAAGGAGAACGATTCGGTTTACTTTTTAAGTGAGGGCAAGTTGACCACTTCAAAAGATACAGCAGACCCAGACTACCATATTAGAATCCGTAAAGCAAAGTTTGTCCCTAAGAAGAAAATTATTGCTGGGTATAGTAATATGTACATTGTGAACGTCCCTACGCCTATTGCACTTCCTTTTGCCTATTTTCCACTTACTACAGGTAGAGCCCCTGGTTTGCTCTTTCCTACTTTTGGAAATGATCCCCAAAGGGGCTACTTTTTACAAAACGGAGGATACTATTTACCTATAAGTGATTATGCAGACATAAGTGTTACCGGGGACTTTTATACCAATGGCAGTTACGGGTTCAAAGTACGATCAGATTATGCTAAGCGATACAAATTCAGAGGTGGAATAAATATTAGCTATGAAAATCTTATTCGAAGTCAAAAAGGTTTTGATGATTTTAGCAGAACCAGTAATTACAATATCCGGATACAGCATTCCCAGGATTCAAAAGCAAGCCCTAATTCGCGTTTTTCGGCTTCAGTAAATCTAGGTAGTAGTCAGTTTTTCACCAATTCATTGAATCAAATCAACAGGAACAATTCGCAAACCAATACTTTTGCTTCCTCTATAAGTTATTCCAAAACATTTCCTGCTTATCCCTCTGTAAATACCAGTTTAACGCTAACCCACACACAAAACTCAAGGACACAAGCCATAAATATGTCCTTGCCAACTTTTCAAGCCAGTATGGAACGTATTTTTCCCTTTGCTAAAAGAGATGGCATTAAAAAGGGGTTGATACAAAACACCAATTTTCAGTATGACGTTAATGCCCAAAATAGCATTACAACCACCGAAGAAGACTTTTTTACCAGCAAAATGTTTGAAGATGCTAGAATAGGTGCTAGGCACAGGATACCTATCAGCACCAACTTCAAAATTGCCAAATACCTGAGTGTTAGTACCAGCACAACCTATGAGGATATTTGGACTTTGGAAACCATTAGAAGGAGTTATGACCAAGAAGCGGAGGAAGTAGTTACAGATACTATTCCAGGTTTTGAACGTTTTAATAGGTACAATTTTAGCACTAGCATTGGAACAACTGTTTATGGTACCTTCAACTTTGGCGAGGATAAAAAGATACAGGCTATCCGCCACGTGATGAGTCCATCCATTGGATATAGTTACACCCCATCCTTTGAACAGTTTTATGAAAGCTATGTGGATGGTGATGGCGATGAAGTACAATATACCCCTTTTGAAACCAGTATTTACGGTAGACCTTCCCTGACAAAAGGAAGCTCTTTAAATTTTTCATTGCAAAACTCACTTGAAGCCAAAGTAAGGGACAAAGACTCAACAGCTACCGAGCCAAGAAAGGTGAAAATACTAAGCAATTTGACATTTGGAACCAGCTATAATTTTGAAGCTGATTCTTTAAAATTGAGTCCAATTAGCATGAGTGGCGCAACTGAAATCATTAGAAACGTGCCAATCAACTTTTCAGCAACATTTGACCCCTATGCCATCGATAACAATGGTACAAGAATCAACACCTTTAATATTAATAATGGTGGTGGATTGTTTCGATTGACTTCCGCAAGGATCAATACTGGTTTTTCCCTAAAAAGCGATATGTTCAAAAAAGGAGCTAAGAAAGGTGGCCGTGCGGAAGAGCAACAAAGAGATTACGGAGCAAACCCCTTTGAGATGGACACAGGCACGGAAAGGGATTCTTTTTTCCAAAAAGATGAAGAAGAGGAAAAAGATGAGGAAAGTCCTTTGTATGCGAATGAACTTCCCTGGGACATGAGGTTGACTTACGTTGCCACATACAACAATTCAAATCGCCAGAAAGAAATCACCAACCACTCCTTAATGTTTTCTGGGAACATTAAACTCACGCCCAAATGGGAAGTTGGATTCAACTCTGGTTATGACATTAAAAACAAGGGATTTGCCGATACACGTTTCAACTTTAAGCGGGATTTGGACAGTTTCAGGTTGAGCTTTGATTGGACACCATTTGGAAGGTTTGAAAGATGGTACTTCTTCATCGGAATCAAAAGCTCTATTCTTAGTGATATTAAATGGGAAAATAGAAGTCAACCTTTTACAGGAAGGTGATATTTATTTTTGAATATTTTGATATCTTCAAACCACAATAATCACAATCACATGAAAGAAATCATCAACACTCCAAAAGCTCCGGCACCCATAGGGCCATATAACCAAGCCGTACTTATAAAAGACACCCTTTATATTTCAGGACAAATCCCGATTGACCCATCTACCGGTTCTCTTGTTGAGGGTGATATTAAAAAAGAGGCCCAACAGTCCATGGAAAATCTAAAAGCCATTTTGGAAGAAGCACAAATGACTTTTGAAAATGTAGTCAAAACATCAATTTTCCTGAAGGATATGAACCAATTTTCAGAGGTAAATGAGGTATACGGAAGCTATTTCAATTCAGATACGGCTCCTGCCAGAGAAACTGTGGAAGTTGCCAATCTCCCCAAATTTGTCAATGTGGAAATATCTATGATTGCCGTTAAATAGTTTGCTGATGAAATTCTACCAGTCCTTCAATAGGACGACGCCGAATTACCCCCAAAATCAAATCGTTGCGCTCTAATACCGTAGCAAGCTCATCTTTCAAAAAGTGTGCAATACTACCCACAAAGCTAATAGGAACTTTGGTGGCCAACTCAAATTGCATAATGTAATTGTTTACGAATTGTTGTAGGCCTTTTTCTATTACGCCTTTGCAATATGGGTGTTCCTTGTTTTCAATAATGAAACGGGCAAATGTTGCCAAATAGGTGTTTGGATTGGGTTGTTTGTACAGATTTTCTTTGATGACATCGGCATCTAAATTGTATTCTTTGGCAAACTTAATCCCCAAATCCTGAGGCATTTTGTGGTAATAATAATCCCTTAACAATTTTCTTCCGAAAAAGTTACCACTTCCATCATCCATCAAAATATAGCCAAGTGAAGTGACTTTTTGAAACAATTGATGACCATCATAATAGCTGCAGTTTGACCCTGTTCCCAAAATACAAACAATGCCTTGCGAACCAATTTTGGTGGTAGAATAAATTGCAGCATAGGTATCTTCCCTAACATCTGCTTTGGCATTAGGAAAAAAGTCCTTAAAAATATCTTTAAGGAAATTTTTCATACGGTCAGTACCGCATCCTGCACCATAAAAATATAACTGACTGACTTTCTCCCTATTCTTAGAAAGCTCAAAATTGTTTGCCAATCGATCTTCTATCACCTCTCTCGTAAGCACTTCTGGGCTTAATCCTAAAGTTTGGGTAAGAAATAGTTTTTCTCCCTTATTATCCAGGGCAATCCAATCTGATTTAGTGGCACCACTATCCACAATCAATATCATAATCAGTAAGTTTTATGGTTGGAACCAAGGCAAGGGGAAAAACCCTGCCTTGGAATTAGTTGTATAGTAAGGTACTAAATTATAAGCTAGCGGCGTACAATGCCAAATCCACTAATTTATTCGAGTATCCTGTTTCATTATCGTACCAAGATACTACTTTGAAAAACTTGGAATTCAATTCGATTCCTGCACCTGCGTCAAAAATGCTGGTTCTGGTGTCGCCAACAAAATCTTGAGAAACAACAGCCTCTTCGGTGTAACCCAAAATTCCTGCCAATTCACCTTCAGAAGCATCTTGAAAAGCTTTCTTGATTTCTTCGTAAGAAGTTTCTTTTTCCAATCTAACAGTCAAGTCAACAACAGACACATCAGCAGTAGGTACTCTAAAAGCCATTCCCGTTAACTTCCCTACTAGAGCAGGAATTACTTTGGTAACCGCTTTAGCAGCACCTGTTGAAGCAGGAATAATGTTCAATAGAGCACTTCTACCACCTCTATAATCTTTTTTGGATGGACCATCCACTGTCAATTGCGTAGCAGTAGTAGCGTGAACCGTGGTCATCAAACCTTCTTCAATTCCAAAGTTATCATCAAGGACCTTTGCCAACGGTGCAAGACAGTTAGTGGTACAAGATGCATTGGAAATAATTGTATCTGATGCTTTTACATCTTGGTGGTTAACACCCATTACGAACATAGGCGCATCTTTGGATGGAGCCGAAATAACAACTTTTTTAGCTCCTCCATCAATATGATATTGAGCCATTTCCAAAGTGGTGAAAATACCTGTACATTCTGCCACGATTTCAGCACCAACCTCGTCCCATTTTAGGTTTTTAGGGTCACGCTCTGCAGTAACTCTGATTGTATTTCCATTAACAATCAAATTACCATCCTTTACTTCAACAGTACCATCAAATTTACCGTGTACAGAATCGTACTCCAACAAATATGCAAGATGCTCTACATCCAACAAATCATTGATGGCAACAACATCTACGTTATCTCTCTGGACGGTAGCCCTGAACACCAATCTTCCAATTCTACCGAATCCGTTAATTCCTATTTTCAAATTTGACATTTTAAATGTATTTAGGTTAATTATGTAGTCATTATATCTGAAACCTTGATGAGTTCTTCATCAATTTCTGTATGTGCTTTAATAGCTTCATTTATAGGGGTAAGAATCAATTTGGTATCTCTTATACCCACCATATAATTGGTTTTGCCTTCCAACAGGCTTTCCACTGCTTTTACGCCCATTCTGCTGGCCAAAACCCTATCAAAACAGGTTGGGTTTCCACCACGTTGCATATGGCCCAAAACTGATACTCGAACATCATAAATCGGTAAATGCTCCTCTACATATTCTTTAAGTTCGAAGACATTTTTACCAATTTTATCACCCTCGGCTACAATAACAATACTGGAAGATTTTCCAGATTTCTTACTACGCTTTAGGGATTCCAGCAAACGTTCCAGTCCAAGATTCTGCTCAGGTATCAAAATTTCCTCAGCACCTGCACCTACCCCTGCATTTAGGGCAATATGGCCAACATCCCTACCCATAACTTCCACAAAAAAGAGGCGGTTATGAGAGCTGGCAGTATCTCGTATTTTATCTATTACTTCTACAACGGTATTGATTGCAGTATCAAAACCAATGGTATAGGAAGAACCAAGAATATCATTGTCAATGGTGCCAGGTATTCCCATAATAGGAAAATCATACTCCTCATTGAACAATTGAGCACCTGCGAAACTTCCATTTCCTCCTATGACCACAAAAGCTTGAATTCCTTCCTTTTGTAATTGATTATAAGCTTTTTTTCGTCCTTCTTTGGTTCGGAATTCTTCACAACGGGCAGATTTTAGAATAGTTCCCCCTTTGTTGATGATGTTGTTAACACTACGGGCGTCCAATGTCTTAAAATCACCCTCAATCATCCCTTGGTATCCTCTGTAAATGCCCACACACTCCAACTTCAAATAAGCACAGGTACGGACAACAGAGCGTATAGCCGCATTCATTCCTGGTGAATCTCCTCCGGAGGTAAATACTGCTATTTTTTTGATATCTGAAGCCATCCAAAAATTTTAAGAGACCAAAACTAGGAAACTTTATTTAAATTATGAATGCCTTATTAACTTATTTGTTTTCAGGGAATTTCGCAAACGTTTTCGTAAAATTTTTAGTGAAAATCTTTAAAAAACCCAACTTTATTTAGAGCTTTTTTTTACTGTGCTATTTTTAGGTTGAAAACGTATCAGACTATCCTTACCCATAATTTCGGTAGATTCTTCAGGGGGTGCTGGCGCTATCTTTTTTTCCTTCTTTTTAAAGACCTTCTGCATCAACTCTTTAAAGCTATTAAAATCGACCTGATATGATAGACCCACACCCTGAGTATATCCTTGTCTTTCTGCCAAAAACTGTTGAATTTGATTTTCTCTATTGAATATTTTGGCACTTAAAGTACCTTCTTCATTTAAAAGTACCTGTACCTCTACATCACCTGCCACTACAGTTTCTGAAACTCCACCAACGGGAACCCCCACCCTTCCGTTTACCAAAACCCGGTCAGATATTTGTGTGGAGACCGTTACACCAATCCTATTTTCTGTTTGAATATCTGCATTGGGGTCCAAAAGTCCCTGCTCATAAGAAACTCCCAGATTGAATTTGTCGTTATTACTTGCTAAAATTTGATTGAGCAGACCAGATGCCGTCTGAATAAGATTTCCAGTAACCGCTTGTTGATTGATTCCGGTTTGATCATTGACAAAAGTACCTTGCGCCAAAAGGAAAAATGCATTACGCTCCAACACGGTAGGATCTTGTAATCTATATTCTAATTCAGATTGAACAACAGAATTGGTTCCCGGAAAATCAATGCCAAAATTGATATTGGGGCTTTCCAATTCACCATCCAACCGAACTACCACCTCCGTAGGTATTCTTCCCGTGTAGCCAGGATTATCTAAAAGTGGAGCCGGATTGGCATTGAGGGAGTACACTGCTTCTAGATTAAGCTGGGCTGCCAGTGGGTCGCGCTCCCAAAGTATGGTTCCCCCTGGACGCACCTTGAATTTTTTATCAATAACTCCACCATATTTAAAATTATATTCCCCGGTTACCGCAACAAATTCCCCATACATATTAAACTTTCCATTGGTATTGATCTCTATCAAAAGAATACCTTCCCCTGTTCCCTTTAGCGAACTGCCCGTATTTCTGTCCACCACTATCTCCACTTCGGCATCAGGTGTAACCGCAAGATCAAATGCCATTTCCAAACCTTGGTAGTCCTGTAACACACGTTCTTCTTTAAAAGATTCCGAACCACCTTTTTCAATGAAATTGATAAAAGAATAATCCCCCACACTGGTTACATCACTCAAAGGAATTTTTAATGAGGTACCTCTGGCCGTTGACGCATCCACAGCAATGGTAAGGGCATCAGTGGGGCCATAGATGCTTCCCGTACCATTGATGAATCCTGTTCCGTAGTACAAAGCTTCCTCTTCAAATTCAGTGTTCAGAATCAAAAATCTGTCATTATTGGTGTCCACGTCCAAATCCAACGACCAATCGCCAAAAGCAGTATGGTTTATGGTTCCATCCAAAGTTGCTGTAGTATTCTCAGCTACATCGGAGAGGCCAACATTTTCAAAATAAAAGGTCTGGTCGAACAACCGTACCCGTGAGAAAGGAGCAAAATCATAGTCCACATTTAAATATGGAATACCCATTCCGGCATCATTCAAACTGAGTGTACCGTTAATAGAGGGATTACTTGCATCTCCTACAATCTTGGCATTTCCGTTTACTCGACCTCTTATATTTGAAATTACGCCTTCTCCCAAAGGGCTGAAAGGTTCTAAATTCATATTGGTGAAGTTGGCCACTAAATCGAGCTCTTGTTTGTTATTTCGATTGATGACCTTTCCATTGACACTCAATTTTTCAATACCATTGTCATTTAACCATGTACTGACTCCAAATTGGGTAAGGTCATTGTTCCCAAAAATCCCCACTTCCAAATCTCCCAATCGAAGGTCATTCACACTAAAATCCTTCACATTTAAGCTGGATGTCGGCAGATATTTACCATCTTTTTGAAGGATATTCAGAAAGCCGTCCACTTGACCATCTAATTTAAGACTGTCTATCGCCGGAGTTATTTTTCCCAAGGAAACTATTTTAAATTGAAGGTCTAAGTCTTTATACGTTGAATCCGCCAATTCCCCCCTCAATCTTATTTGTTCCCTATTGTTGTTGTCCATCACAACATCCTCTATTCTGATACTATCCAAAGTCCTATTGAGAATAACCTTGTTCTTTTCATTGCCTTCTTTATTAAGAATCCACTTGTTCCCTTTAAAATTGACATCTGATTTTTTAAGACCTATTACTGACTTATTCTCTTTATTGAAGGTGTGGTAAAAGTTCAGATTATAGCTATCATCAAACCCACTCCCCCCTTTAAATTCTGTCCTAAAGAAAAGTGTATCCTTTAAGGTGGTATTGATCATATTGAAGTCTTTGATGTCGTAGTAGATTGTGGACATATCTTCTACAGACACAAAGGTGTTAAAAAGCGGGTTTTTATTATCGATTTTCAATTCTATATTATCCAAATTGTTTCCGTATGCACTTATGCTAGGCGATTTAAATGTGAGCTTGAAATCTCCTTCATCTGCAATAATATCTCCCCTAATGAATGTATTCGGGTCAAAAGTCACCTCTGGAAAAAAGATGTCTACAATTTTATTGTAAATCTTAAAATTGAAGCTAAGTTCCTGCCCATCCGAAATTTCATGTGGTTTGTAATTGGTATAAATGCTCCCTACAGAGTTTTGGACCAATCTGCCAAGTTCTCTTACCTTGAACTTTCCTCTTGCATAACCTGTAATAATATCAGGAGAATTGATTTCTATGGTTCTAACCGTGTCCTGATCAAAGGTGGAGGACACAGCAAAATCTTCAAAATAATAGGTGTGGTTCTTGTTTTGATAGGTAGTATTGGAAAAACGTATTTGCCCCAATATATTGTCCAAAGTATTTCCTTCAATATCCATATTCAAGTCACCCTTAAAAATGGAAACACTATCATTGATAAAATTGAGACGTTTTAAATCTGCATGGTCCACCGAAGCAATAAAATTGAACTTGTTCTGATCATCTCCAAAATCAGCTAGCCCCTTAAAATTAAATTTTATGTTTTCGTCATTGCTTACCAATGAACCATCAAAAAGTTGCTCCTTGAGCACCCCTGAAACCCTAAGGTTGTTGTACTCATAATCGTTATACTCCAATTTGTAGATCTCTCCTATTACCTCAGTATTGAGATATTCGGCAATGAATCCCTTTCCTTCAACATTCACATCCAAGGAAGTTAGTCCCAAATTCTCATCATCAACAAAATTGCCAAGGTCAAAATCAATCAATGAGATAAAACCAATGTAGGAAGCATCATCTATTGTTTGTATGTTGGTCATCTGCAGATCTGTATAACTGCTTCCAATGGCCGTATTCAAATTGATTTTTACATCAAATGCAGTTTCGGTCACCTCTGCATCACCACGAATAGTGAATTGACCTAATTTTTGAAATGAAGATGGTATGTTTTTTCCTAAAATGTTGGGCAGCAAGGATCTTAGTTGATAATAACTCGATGTCAGGTTATCAATATCAGCACGCATTACAAAGGGCGCTTCTTCACTGAACAGATTATCAAAATCAAAATCACCATGGATTCCGGTATTTTCAGTTTGCACGAAAAGATCCTGTGTCTTTAGTTGATTAAGCACTCCACTTACAGTACTGGAAAAGGATACTACCTTATCTTGACCAAACTCATCGTAAAATGTATTGATTTCATTCAAGGCCACTGTAGATTCCTCAAAATTTGCATCAATTTGCACTCTGTCTATAAATTCTGAAAAATCTTCTCGATTATAATTGAAAACCAAATTGCCTTTTATCCGCGATTCGTTGGTTTGGATTTCCAAAGCATCAAACCGCATTTGCTGTTTGGTGTATTTAAAATCCGTAGAAAGCTTTTGTAAATGGATACCCCGTTTGGCCTGCAGAGCCAATTCGTCAATCTTTAGCGTCACATCAGGTCCCAAAATTTGAAAATCCTTGGTCATAATTTCCAGTTGGGTAAAATGAAGTGTCTCGGGAGTTTCAAGATTTTCATCCGTAAGTATAAACTTTCCATCTGCAACCTCTATTTCATCAGAAGCCATAAAAAATGGTGGAGTACCCGGAGCCCTAGGTTGTCCATCATCTAATTTGGCCACAAACACATCCAGATTGGTATCATTCTCGCCTTCATATGTTTTTAAATTGAAAAACAACCCATCTATTGCGATATCCCCGAATTCCATTTTTCCATTGGACATGTTTCGGAGGTTTAAAATGGATGTGGTCAACTTTTCAATGTAAACCAAAGTATCCTTCCTATAATCCTCTACATAGATACCCTTTATCCCTGTGTTTAAATTGAAAAGGGAAAGACTTACCCGATCTATGGAAATATTGGTTCCAAATTCTTCATTGATGGAATCCGTGGCATATTTGGCCATTCTGGTCTGGACGGCAGGGATAGATAAAATCAAAGAACCCAATACCATGATCAATAAAATGACCAGTAAGGACCGAAGCAATATTTTCTTGAGTTTTTTGATAGGGCTTTATGTTTTACCTTTGATGTCCAATTTTTGTTCCAAAGCCAGTGACAACCCAAAAAAAATACATTCTAGCAATTGAATCTTCATGCGATGATACTTCGGCAGCCGTTCTCTGCAATACAAAAGTATTGAGTAACGTGGTGGCCACACAGGAAATTCATAAGCAATATGGAGGTGTTGTCCCTGAGCTCGCCTCAAGAGCGCATCAACAAAATATTGTTCCCGTGGTACACCAAGCCTTGGCCAAGGCAAATATCGATAAAAAACAGCTATCCGCCATAGCATTTACTAGAGGGCCTGGACTCATGGGTTCTTTATTGGTCGGGACTTCTTTTGCCAAATCCCTGGCGCTTGGCCTAGACATTCCATTGATAGAAGTAAACCATATGGAAGCCCATATTTTAGCGCATTTTATTGATGATGAAACTAGGGACAAACCAAAATTTCCCTTTATTGGAATGACCATAAGCGGTGGGCATACCCAAATTGTGAGGGTCAATGACTATTTTGATATGGAAGTGCTGGGCGAAACATTGGATGACGCCGTTGGCGAAGCTTTTGATAAAAGTGCCAAACTTATGGGACTGCCCTACCCCGGTGGTCCTTTGGTAGACAAAAAAGCCCAACTCGGTAATCCTAAACGCTTTATGTTTCCCAAACCCAAAGTTGAAGGACTCAATTTTAGTTTCAGCGGACTCAAGACCAGCATTCTATATTTTTTACAGCGGGAAACCAAAAAGAATCCAGATTTTGTGGAACAAAACATCAATGACATCTGTGCCTCTGTTCAAGAGACGATACTAAACATCTTGATGGACAAATTAAACATAGCGGTAAGCCAAACCCACATTCAACAAATTGCTATTGGTGGGGGAGTTGCCGCCAACTCTGGCATTCGCGCAAGACTCAAAGAAGCCGAAGAACTAAAGGGATGGAAAACCTATATTCCAAAATTTGAATATTGTACCGATAATGCCGCCATGATCGGTATTGTTGGGTATCTCAAATACCAAAATGACCTATTTACCGATCAGAAGGTTACTGCCAAAGCACGGTATACCATTGGAAGCTGATATGCTTCTCTTTTTCATTTAATTCTGCTACCTTTCACTTCAATTCAATTAGAAATGGCTTATAACGAAGAAACGGTTAAAAGAATCAGAGAGACCATTAATTTGTTTCCAGAAACCTTTACTGAAAAGAAAATGTTCGGGGGTGTGGCCTTTTTGTTTCATGGAAAAATGACCGTGGGCCCGGTCAAAGATGATTTGGCGGTTAGGATTGTTCCGGAAAAAATGGAACAAGTGATGCAACAGGAATTTGTAAGGCCCATGGATTTTACAGGCAAACCCATGAAAGAATTCGTTTTCGTATCTCCCGAAGGTTTCAGGACAGAGGAACAATTGCAGTATTGGGTGGAACTGGGTCTGGAACATGCCAAAAGTAAACTTTAATTCATGCAACTTTTTTTCAATCCTTCATTAGACAATAGTTACAAACAGTTTTTCTTTTCTTCCGAAGAAAGCAAACACATCACTAAAGTTTTACGGAAAAAAGAAGGTGACCTATTGCATATTACCAATGGTAAAGGATTTCTTTTTGAGGCCAAAATCTTAGTCGCTGACATAAGAAAATGTAAAGCACAGATTGTTTCAGAAAGTAAGACGGTACCGAAAAAATACAAACTGCACCTTGCCGTGGCTCCAACCAAAATGAATGATCGGTACGAATGGTTTTTGGAAAAAGCAACTGAGATTGGTGTGGATGAAATTACCCCTATTATTTGCGAACATTCCGAGAGAAAAGTACTGAAAATTGAGCGGATGGAACGTATTGTGCAATCGGCCATGAAACAATCACTCCGCACTTTTTTACCCAAACTGAATCCCATCACTTCCTATAATGACTTTTTAGCACAACAAAATGAAGGGCTAAAGTTCATTGCTCATTGTGAAGAGGGCGAAAAAATGGAATTGAAAAGAAGAGTAGCTGCTGATAAAGATGTTACCATTCTTATTGGACCTGAAGGGGATTTTTCAAAAGATGAAATCGATTTGGCCTACCAAAAAGGCTATGTACCTGTATCTCTGGGGAAAAATCGGTTACGTACAGAAACCGCCGCAATTGTAGCCTGTACAACGGTGGGCATCATCAACAATTAGGGTAGTTGCACCGAAGTTTTGACAGCAGCGATTATATCCAGATTGCCTGCTTCAACCAACAACATCAAAGTCAATCCTTCATTCTTTGCAACAATGCTTGGGATATGTATTGCATTTTTCCCTTTGGCGGATTGAAGCGGGATATATTTTTCCGCGATAACAATATTGCTGTTTTTTAAAACTCTATTTCGATTTTCGCCACGCTTTACCGATGTAATCCGTTCATCCAAAACCACAACAGCCCTTAATTGCTTTCCATCAAGATTTCCCTTTACATTAAAATCAAATTCCAATGTTTTACCTGATAAAGTATGATGGGACAACTCAACTTCATTTTCCGCCTTTTTGGTTTTATAGATTGATATTTTGGAAGTCATTTGTGAACGGTTCGACCCGACAAAGTGTTCTTTTCCATTTACTACCAATTGTGGTGTATAATTGCTTCCATATCGAAACTTCCTATTATACTGCTGTTGTTTTTTTGTATAAATAGATTTGCTAAAAGGGTCTTCCCAACCAATATAATTCCAATAATCCACATGGTATGATAGTGCAAAAACTTCTTTGGGGAATTGCTTCTTCGCCTTTTCCAACAAAATATCAGCAGGTGGGCAACTTGAACAACCCTGAGAGGTAAACAGTTCCAATACCACTACAGGTTTGTATATTCCTTCTTCAACTGTCTTTACTTCCTTTTTTAAAATGCTCATTTCATCTCCTTTGCCCTCAACTTTGGTGGCATAAAGGGCGATCAATGATATTCCAAAGAACACAAAAGAGGGGAATAATATCTTTTTAGGCATGAATACTGTACTTTTGATTATTAAGTTATTCGCATGTTTATGAGACAACTTACCTACATAGCCTGTTTTTTAACTTTTTTTATGATTGGCATTGGTCAAGCACAAGACATTGCCATATTAAAATATGGCGGCGGCGGAGATTGGTATTCCAATCCAACAGCATTGCCCAATCTAATTCAATTCTGCAATGCGCAAATAGGTACCAAGATAAAACCACAACCTGAAACTGTGGAAACTGGGAGTGTCTCCATTTTTAAATATCCATTTTTGCACATGACCGGACACGGAAACGTTTTTTTTACTGATGAAGAGGCTGAAAACCTAAGGACGTATCTGCTTTCGGGTGGTTTTTTGCACATTGATGATAATTATGGAATGGAGCCTTATATTAAAAGAGAATTGCAAAAAGTATTTCCAGATAAACAGTTGGAAGAATTAGGTGCCGACCATCCAATATTTGATCAAAAGTTTTCCTTTCCCCAAGGTCTCCCCAAGATTCACGAACATGATGGGAAAAGACCACAGGCATTTGGTATTTTTGACCAAGGTCGATTGTTGCTGTTATTCACCTTTGAAAGTGATCTAGGAGATGGTTGGGAAGACCCGTCCGTGCACAACGACCCTGAAGATGTTAGACAGAAAGCCCTGCAAATGGGCTCTAATATTATCGAATATGTTTTTAAAAGTTAATCCATGAGCTCACGTACAATTGCCAATGGAATCTTAAGAGCGGTAGCCATAATTGTAGGCCTAGCAATCTTGGTATATTTTATATATAAAATACAATCTGTTTTGGCCTATTTGGCCATTGCCACAGTTATTGCTCTATTGGGAAGACCGATTGTACTTTTTTTGAGAAGAAAATTAAAATTCCCCAATACTTTGGCTGTAATTGTTACCATGATTTTTATGCTGGCCATTTTCCTTGGGATTTTAGCTCTCTTTATTCCTTTGATTTCTGAACAAAGTAAAAACCTTTCCTTGCTGGATATTGATGCGCTAAAAGCTGATGTCAATACACTCTATTTGCAAATCTTGGATTATTTTGGGGCCACCTCTAACAACGTAAGTGATCTTATTGAAGAATCCCATATTGAAGAAAGCGTATTAAAAGGTTTGGACTTGGGCTTTATACCCAATTTTCTCAATTCCTTCGTGAACATTTTGGGCGACTTTAGCATAGGTTTGTTCTCTGTGCTGTTTATTTCGTTTTTCTTTTTAAAGGACAGTAATTTATTTCAAAATGGTTTGTTGACATTTGTTCCCGACAACAAGGAAAGTAACTTGGTAAAATCCATTGACAAGATAAACGGATTACTCTCCAGGTATTTTGCCGGAATCTTGTTACAGCTTTTTATTTTGTTCGTTATCTATTTTATTTCCTTGCTGATTGTTGGGGTGGAAAATGCCATCGTCATAGCATTTCTTTGTGCCCTTTTTAATATCATTCCCTACATCGGTCCGATCATTGGCGGAATCATTATGGTGACCCTCACCATGACCAGCTTTTTAGGTGCAGATTTTAGCACCGTAATTCTACCAAAAGCCCTCTATGTTTTAATCGGTTTGGTTATAGGACAGCTTATTGATAACTTCTTCTCACAACCGTTTATTTTCTCCACAAGTGTAAAGTCACATCCTCTGGAAATCTTCTTGGTCATTATAATTGCCGGTCTACTTTTCGGAGTTGTTGGAATGGTAGTTGCCGTCCCTGGATACACCGCAATCAAGGTGGTTTTAAAAGAATTTTTGGCCGAATACTCCTTCGTGAAGAAATTAACCAAAAACCTATAGTATCAGTTTGAATAAATTGATATTAAATACTGGTGTACAGGATTTTATATCTAAAAATATAAATACTGACATCGTGTCAGTTTTATTAAAAAAACCACTTTTTGAAGGTATCTCTCAAAAAGAACTGGCGGAACAACTGGAAGCGAAAAAAAAAAGCAAGGACAAATTACCAACTTGGTTCTCCGCTCCCAAAATCTACTACCCCAATAAACTGAATATTGAGCAAACCAGCTCGGAGCTTACCGCCCAATATAAAGCCAATCTCATCAATGGAAAATCATTGGTGGATGTTACTGGTGGACTTGGTGTCGACACCTATTTTTTTTCTAAAAAAATTGATATTGTTTTTCATTGTGAAATCAATACTGAATTAAGTAAAATTGCGGCACATAATTTTGATATTCTTGGTCAGAAAAACATAAAATGTATTCCTGAAGATGGCATAGCATATTTGAAAAAAATCCCTGAAGAATTTGATTGGATCTATATAGATCCTTCACGAAGGAATGATGTCAAGGGCAAAGTGTTTTTGTTGCAAGATTGTCTTCCTAATCTTCCCGAGCAACTTGACAATCTTTTCGAAAAGTCAAAAAATATTTTGGTCAAAACCTCTCCCCTTTTGGATATCAAACAAGGTTTACAAGAATTGGATTTTGTAAAAGAAATTCATGTTGTGTCCGTTAAAAATGAGGTGAAGGAATTGCTGTTTATTTTGGAGCATGACTTTTCTGGAGATGTGCTTTTGAAAACCATAAATTTGCTCCCCAACTCCCAAGAAGTTTTCAATTTTGAACTTGAAAAGGAAAAAGAGGCCATTGTTGAACTTGATACTCCAAAAGAGTATTTGTACGAACCCAATGCAGCTATTCTAAAATCTGGTGGATTTAAATCGGTGGGCAACTATTTTGGTTTGAAAAAACTTCACCTTCACTCCCATTTATATACCGCTTCAACTTTTGTTGATTTTCCGGGAAGGGTATTTTCAGTTCTGGAAATAATACCCTACTCCAAAACCAATCTCAAGAAATTTGCCCGTAACAAGGCTAATATCACCACCAGAAACTTTCCAATACCTGTAACTGAACTTCGAAAAAAACACAACATTAAAGATGGCGGCGAAGTGTACCTTTTTTTCACTACATCAGAAAAGGACACCTTAGTTGTATTAGACTGTAGAAAGGTTTAATCTTCAATCCAAATTTTCAAGCCAGTTGAAGCACAGGTCCATCCATCCTTTCAATTTCGCATCTTGCAAGGCCAAAGAAAATCCATGACCTCCTGAGGGATAAATGTGCATCGTTACCGGTACTTTTTTATTCCTTAAGGATTGAAACAATAAAATACTATTCTCCACTGGCACGGCATTATCATCCACTGCATGGAGCAAAAATGTTGGCGGAGTATTCTCGGTTACATTTTTTTCGGCAGAAAAACGGCTGATTAAGTCCTGGGTGGGATTTTCTCCTAAAAGCGCGCTCCTTGAGCCAATATGGGTAGTATCGAATTCCAAAGAAATAACAGGATAAATCAACGCCATAAAATCTGGTCGGGCACTCAAATCATCTGCCCCATCTTGTCTAGGATAGACCTTCTCATCATACATTGCTCCGAGCGTGGACGCCAAATGTCCTCCAGCCGAAAATCCCATAATTCCAATTTTGTCCACTGAAATATTCCACTCACTAGCCTTACTCCGAACCAACCTGATGGCCCTTTGCGCATCTTGAAGGGGTACTATCTCTTTCTGGTCTGTGATTGATTTGGATATGGGCAATCTGTACTTCACAACGATTCCTGCAACTCCTTTGGCGTTAAAAGCTTTTGCAATATTGGAACCTTCCCAATCGTAGGCCAGCCCGTGATAGCCACCACCCGGGAAAATCAAAACAGCTTTCCCATTGGCAATTCTTTTTCCGGGCAAATACACCTCAATAAGCGGTTGTTGTACATTTCGTATCCACCTAATATCCTCTTCCACATCCTCTTCCTTTTCATTGGATTCGGTTTGGTTCGGAATCTTATGGGGCCATAAAGGGATAATGGTATCTTGGGCAGCTATATTTCCAATGGATAAAGCCATAACTACGAAAAATAATGTTCTATACATTGTTGATATTTTTATTGATTTTAAATTCAGTCATCACAGTCCCACTTAAAGTTGGCGATTTTATCATTGGAACCAGCAGAAAGGTTGTAATGCCACCATTCTGTCCGAATGGACCAGAAACCGTGGGACTCCATAGTTTCCTTTAGGAGTTTTCTGTTCTCTAAAATTTCTTTAGGCAGATCCATATTATCGTGATAGGCTCTTTTTCCGAAAAAATCGAAATCAGTGCCCATGTCCAGTTCGTTTCCTTCTAAATCAACCAAAGTAATATCAACAGCCCCTCCTTTGTTATGAATGGAGCCTTTTACCGGGTTTGCCACATATTGCGGATTGGGAACAATCTTCCACATTTTATATTGGACAGAGTTAGGTCGATAACAATCGAAGAACTTAATTTTCACCCCTTTTTTGAGGAAATCCTTATTGGCGGCTATCAACGCCTTTGCTGTTTTTACACGAGTATAGCATTCGGCGCAATCATAAACTTTGGCCTTTAAAAAGTTATTCTCCGTAGCATAACGCATGTCATATGCAAAATCCTCACTAAAATCGGCTATACGCACAAAAGTAGTATCGGCAAGGTCATCAAATGTCCTAAGCACTTTCTTCTGAGCTACATTGGTATCAGGAACATTGGATATTTCTTCCACTACAATTTTTGCTTCGGGTTGTGGTTCAACCTTCTTTTTACAATTGACTGATACTATAAAAATGAAAATAAGTACACTATATCTCATGAAATCAATTTATAGTTTTTGTTGAGCAAACCAAGTGTACAGAGAATCCGTGGTATAGGCTCTTTCCCAAGAATTATGTCCAACACCTGAATATCTGGTATAATTCACCTGATACCCCATTTGTTTCAGTTTGGCCACCATTTGGTCTGATTCTTTTACATCAATAACATCATCTTGGTCCCCGTGAAATACCCAAATGGGCATTTTTTTGTTTATCCAATGGGCATACGGTAATGGGGCCATCCCGCAGACAACGGCCATGGCCGCGAATTTGTTCGGATATTGTGTTGCCATTTCCCAAGCAGCACTTCCTCCCCTACTCAAGCCTGTCAAATAAATCCGGTTTTTATCCACCCTGTTTGTAGCAACAATTGAATCCAACAATTGTACTACAGCGGAGGTATTCCACCATTTTTTTTGATGCGGATGACTTGGAGCCAATACCAAAAATGGAAATTTATACCCCTCTGCCAAAAGTTTGGGCGGACCGCTCTTTTGAATATGATTTAATTGTTTCCCGGCATCCCCTCCCCCATGAAGGAACAATAGTAAACCAAACTCTTCATCTGGATTGGATTCATATGCTGCTGGATAGTACAAGTAGTATTTATAGTTCTCCTTGGTTACGGTCTGTAACTCATCCTCTATCAATTGGGATTGGGCCAAACAACCCTGCAACAAAGTGACACAACCAAAGAAAAATAGTTTGAACAATGATTTTGGATAACCCATGCCACAATTTACAAAAGTTTATTGGCGATTTCCTCCCAGGTATTGGCACGTTCAAAATCTGTAGTATTTACATTATGGGGTGACGTAAACATGATTGACCTTCCATCAAAATTTTTAAGATTACGGCTACGGTCATCAATGAGCACATCCCCTTTTAATATGAATTTGTATCCGCAAAGAATTCTTTTCTGCCAGGGAATAAAGGGAAAGAAATCATCTAACCAATCTGACTTTTCCTTTAAGGAATTAGGGTATTCCATGGCTGCAGAAGCAATATACACTTCATGTTTTTTACTCAATTCAGCCAATACTTCCTGACTTTGGGATATAATTTTCAAATCCTTGAAAAAACCTATTCGGGTTGCATGCTCACGGACAGATTTCTGGTGTTCTTCAGGCACACATTGCCATACTTCTTTGCCCATGCATTCCTCGGCTGTTAAGTTGGCGTCAAACTCGCTATTGTAAAGTTCTATGTGAGCATTGAAGGAATCGGCAATCACCTCATCCATGTCTACAAATATGGTCATGGTAGTTATTTTTTGTGAAGTACGCCAAAATCCATAACAAACTGAAAAAATTCACAAAAAGTTAATTAACAACCTAGTCCAAAAAAATGAGAATTACTCTGCCAGATGTTTTGATTACTGTTCAACATTCAAATTGTATTACAATTATTTCAAAAACATAAAACCTTTATTTACAAAAAACAACAATTTCCTGACTTAATAATTAATTTATAAGGCTCTTTAGCCCAGATAGTTTCAATATTGAATCCTAATTGTTATTATTGCGTAATCAAATTGTTATGT
Organism: Flagellimonas amphidinii; assembly: GCF_013090115.1. GTDB lineage: Bacteria > Bacteroidota > Bacteroidia > Flavobacteriales > Flavobacteriaceae > Flagellimonas > Flagellimonas amphidinii. Next base: position 216,490 of record NZ_JABFNN010000031.1, on the reverse strand, counting down.
TTTAAATGGCGGTCCGTTTTCATCGTCTTCTTTTCGTTTTTATTTTATTTCAATTATCCCTGACTTATAGTCAAACATATTTTGAAAGAAATACTGATTTGCATCTTAATGACAGTGTCAGTTATGGAGACATTGGAGTGTTCTTAGGGCCTGGTATTTCATTCATGGATTTTGATAATGATGGTTGGGATGATATCACTATTCCATCTTCCGAGGAAAACGACTTTCAGTTTTTAAGAAACATAGGTGGTTCTTTCGAAATACTCGATTTGCCCATTACAAGTAATGGATTACAGTCCCGCCAGGTTATTTGGGTAGATTTTGACAATGATGGGGACAATGATTTTTTTGCTGCTAGTACAGATGGCAAATGTTGGTTCTACAGAAATGATGGAAATAATAGCTTCACAGATATCCTAGAATTATCGCAGATTGCTCAACTATCCTATGAATATCTTGGCTCTATTTGGGGTGATTATGATAATGATGGACTTTTAGATCCATTTGTCATAGTAAGAGCTCCTACAGAAAGTAGTAATCATAGCCTTCTATATCATAATAATGGTGATGGAACTTTTACAGATGTTACCGCATCGGCAGGATTACATATAACTGGTAAAATGACATTGAGTGCCTCTTATCTTGATTTTGATCGTGATGGATTTCAAGATATTCTATTGGCAAATGATAAAGATTTCATTGCAAACACTTTATATAGAAACAACGGAGACGGAACCTTTGCTGATGTGAGTATACTTTCCAATATGGACCTTCTAGTGGATGGAATGTCCACAACCATAGAAGACTATGACAACGATGGTTTTCTTGATGTTTACATCACCAATATTTACCCTCACTACAACGAGACCAGCGTCCTTGGAAATGCATTCATGCGAAACAATAGGGATGGCACCTTCACCAATATTGCATTGGATAATGGAACCCGTTTTGATGGTTACGCCTGGGGTGCAATTTTTCTGGATGGAGATAATGACACCAATCTGGACCTCTATACAAATAGTCACTTGGATGGTAGTGATGGAAGACCACCTTCCGCATATTTTGAAAATGATGGAACCGGAAATTACTTTATCCCAAATGCAACTGGATTTGAAAATGATATTGCCCGAAGTTATGGTAATGCCATGGGCGATATTCAAAACGATGGACTTCCAGATATGGTTGTGGTGAATACCAACAATGAACCTATTGATCTTTGGGAAAACAAAACAGAAACCTCCAATAATTGGTTAAAAATCAAATTGAGAGGAACAGAAAGTAACGCTATGGGTATTGGGTCTTTCATTAAAATAAGCATTGACAATCAAGTTTACTATAGATACACTATTTGTGGCGAAGGTTACCTCTCCCAAAATAGTAGTTATGAATTTTTTGGCATGGGGCCGGCTACTGTGGTTGATTATATTGAGGTAACTTGGTTAAGTGGTATTGTTGACCGTATTGAAAATATTGATGCCAATCAGTCTTTGACTATTGAAGAGGGAGTAAATCCTATAGAAATAGGAGGTGGCAATAACGAAGACCCTGAATCAACTTCTTCTGACAAGACCGTTGCCAGACAATGGAATGAAGCTCTTTTGAATGCAATTCGATGGGATTATGCCAGACCAACAGTTCATGCTAGAAATCTATTTCATAGCTCGGTGGCTATGTATGATGCATGGGCCATCTTAAATGATGAAGCTGAGACAGTCTTTCTTGGTAAAACATTTGCTGGATATTCTTGTGGTTTCAATGGAATTAACATTCCAGAAAACACAAATGAAGCAGCAGAAGAAATCATGAGTTACGCCATGTATCGACTTATCCTACATAGATTTGCCAATTCACCTGGTTCTACAGCAACCCTTCAGGTTGTAAATAATCTTTTCAGCACTTTGGGCCATGACCCTTACTATGCCAATACAGATTATAGTGAAGGGTCTTATGCAGCTTTGGGCAATTATCTGGCCGAACAGCTGATTGCTTTTGGTTTGCAAGATGGATCTAACGAATCCAATGAATATGGAAATCAGTTCTATACACCTACCAATGACCCACTAGAATTGGAAGTTTATGAGGAAAATTTCGACCTTAATGACCCAAATAGATGGCAGCCCCTAAAATTTGAAAACTTTATAGATCAAAGTGGCAACCTAATTGTAGGAAGCACTCCCGATTTTCTAAGTCCAGAATGGGGTAAGGTTATTCCCTTTGCACTCAATGAAGCTGATCTAACGGTTCAAAATAATAGCTTCGATAGCTATATCTATAATAATCCCGGAGCCCCTCCAATGATTCAAGATGGCAATGGAATAGATGATCCCTACAAATGGAATTTTGCCTTGGTCGCCTCGTGGTCTTCCCATTTGGATCCAGATGACCCAACACTGATTGATATTTCTCCAGGGGCCATTGGTAATATCGATATAAACAACTATCCAAACACCTTCTCAGAATATATAGCTTTTTATGATTTTATGGAAGGAGGCGATATTGGTACTGGGCACGTTATGAATCCGTTTACCCAGCAACCGTATGAGCCGCAATTTGTTAAACGAGCTGACTATGCCCGTGTTTTAGCTGAATTCTGGGCTGATGGTCCAGATTCTGAAACTCCGCCCGGACATTGGTTCACCATTTTAAATTATGTTTCGGATCATCCAGAAACTATAAAACAGTTTGGAGGGGAAGGCAATATTTTAGATGATTTGGAATGGGACGTAAAGGCCTATCTAGCTTTGGGTGGCGCCATGCACGATGCGGCTGTGAATACATGGGGAATTAAAGGGTATTATGACTATGTAAGACCCATATCTGCAATTAGGTATATGTCAGCCAAGGGACAAAGTTCAGACATCGCATTACCCAATTATCACCCTCATGGAATACCACTAATGCCAGACAGAATTGAACTTATTGAAGAAGGTGATGCCCTAGCCGGCACATTCAACGAAAATGTTGGTCAGATAAAAATTTGGGGCTGGAGAGGTCCTGATTTCATCAATGACCCAACACAAGATGTTGCTGGGGTAGGCTGGATTCTAGGTACACAATGGTGGCCTTACCAAAGACCATCATTTGTAACGCCACCCTTTGCAGGTTATGTTTCTGGTCACTCCACATTTTCAAGAGCTGCCGCACAAGTGCTTACACAAATCACAGGGGACTCATTTTTTCCCGGAGGAATGGGAGTTTTCGATATTGAACAGAATAAATTCCTTGTATTTGAAAGAGGGCCCAGTGAAAATTTAACGCTACAATGGGCCACTTATCAAGATGCATCTGAACAAACCAGTCTTTCAAGAATATGGGGAGGTATTCACCCACCTATAGACGATATCCCTGGAAGGATCATGGGTGAGAAAATTGGAGAAGATGCATTTCAATTGGCTAATTCATACTATAATGGTTATGCAAATTTCAGTTATGATAATTTCTTGGTAGAAGTGACCGGGGAGAGCTGTGTAGACCAAAATGATGGAAAAATTACCATTAATGCCAAGGATTATTATAATTATCAAGCCCTATTAAACGGAAACATTTATGAGTTTACCCAAGATATCACTATTTCAGATCTATCCCCAGGACAATATTCCCTCTGTATTGGTGTAACTGGAAATAGTTCTGAACAACAGTGTTTTGAACTTGATGTAAAGGAAAAAACACACAATATTATACAAACATCAATCGATGAGCTGGGTTCCGTATTAAAGTTACAAGTAGATGTTAGTGGTGGTACTCCTCCATACAAAATTGAAATTAATGACATTGTACAAACTGAGTTTCAAACCAATACTGTTGAAGTTTCAGTAAAAAAGGGAGATGTTCTCAAAATATCATCGCAGCTACCTTGTGAAGGTATTTATTCCGAAGTAATAGGAGAAAGCAATGAACCCTTGGTTTATTATTCAAATCCCAATACGACGGAAGCACGAATAATTCTAAATGATGCTGTCAACAATATTCCAGTTTTGGTTTACACAATAAATGGTCAACTTGTCAACTCCTACGAGCTGGAGGTAAATAATCGGGAAATTAAATTACCTGTACAGAATTTGGCGTCTGGTATATACGTGGTTGTGCTTAAAACTTCACCCCCAACCTCGTTTAAACTGGTAAAACAATAACCTTACTTTTCCGAAGTTTAAGCCAATTATAATTTTGCTACTTTTTACCTAAAAAAATCCACTTGCAGTAATAACCTGTATATTTAAGCCTATTTTCAGCCGCCTGTTAAAATGAAACTTCATTTATTAAATCGTAGTAGTGATGCAGAATCCTCTTTTACCATTGCATATAATAGTTATCCAAACTTTCTAAAGGTTTGGCACTACCATAAAGAGCTTGAGCTCGTTTTTATCGAGAAAAGTACAGGGACGAGATTTATAGGGGATAGTATCCAAAAATTTAAGCCTGGGGAAATTATTCTTCTTGGGAAGAATTTACCCCATATGTGGCAAAATGATGATATGTATTTTGAGTCTGAAGTCCCGAATTCTGCAGAAGCTATTGCAATACATTTTACTGAAGATTTTTTAGGAAAAGAATTTTTCGCATCAGCCGAATTTGCCCACATTGGACAAATGCTCAAGCTGGCTCAACAAGGTATAAAATTTGAAAACCTGGAAGAATCCATCTATCAATCCATGCGCAACATACTCCATTTGGACTCTTTTGCCAAAACCATTGCATTTCTAGAATTGCTCAACAAACTTTCACACTGCAAAACGTATAATTTACTGTCCAGTATGGGCTACATGGACGATTTCGGTCAAAACAAAACCAATAGACTTCGGAAAGTATATGCCTACACTTTTGACAATTTCAAAAATGATATCGGCTCAAATACTGTAGCCCAACAAATCGGTATGAATACCTCTGCATTTTGCCGTTTCTTTAGAAAAACCCACAGAAAACCTTATACACGATATCTTAATGAAGTAAGAGTTGGCTACGCCTGTAAATTGTTATTGGAGAATCAAAATAATATTACTGGGGCGGCTTATGAATCTGGTTTCAAGAGCATTTCAAACTTCAATAGACAGTTCAAAATTATTAAAAACATGTCTCCAAAAGATTATATTAAATTTCACAAAAATTCTCAATATATAAATTAAGAGCAAAAAAAGTACCAGTTTTGGCATGTTTTAAGGTGGTTCGTGGTCTCTCTTCCTTATAAATTTGTTAGGATTTGATTAAAATCAATACCATGACCATTATTACTGAAATTGAAGTAAAGGACGTTCGTTTTCCCACAAGTAAAACTCTGGATGGTTCAGACGCCATGAATCCAGACCCAGACTATTCAGCAGCTTACGTAATCCTTAAAACTGACCACCTAGATGGTTTGGAAGGTCATGGACTAACTTTCACTATCGGGCGTGGCAATGAGTTGTGTGCCAAATCTATAGAAGCCATGTCTCATTTGATTGTTGGCAAAAGCCTGGAAAGTTTCACCTCCAATATGGGGGCTTTCTGGAAAATGATAACCGGTGACAGTCAATTACGTTGGTTGGGGCCAGAAAAGGGTGTAATCCATTTGGCTACTGGCGCAGTTGTTAATGCAGTTTGGGATCTTTATGCAAAAAAAGAGGCGAAACCGCTTTGGTTGCTTTTGGCAGAAATGACCCCAGAACAATTGGTGTCCTGTGTTGATTTCACCTATATCACAGATGCCATCACCCCCGATGAAGCCCTTCAAATTTTAAAGAAACAGGAAGGTACCAAACAAGAACGCATAGATTATCTTTTGGAACATGGCTATCCAGCTTATACCACTTCTGCAGGTTGGTTGGGCTATTCCGATGAAAAGATTAAACGTTTGAGTCAGGAAGCCAAAGAAGAGGGATTCAAGCATCTTAAAATGAAAGTGGGTGCCGATTTGCAAGATGATATGAGACGTGCCGAAATAATTAGAAGCGTTATTGGAAATGACCTCAAGCTAATGATGGATGCCAACCAGCGATGGGATGTTGGGGAAGCTATTGATAACATGGCCCAATTAAAAAAGTTTGACCCTTGGTGGATCGAAGAACCTACCAGTCCTGACGATATTTTGGGACATGCCCAAATAGCAGAGGCTGTTGCCCCCATAAAAGTAGCTACTGGAGAACATTGCCAAAACCGTGTTATCTTCAAGCAACTGATGCAGGCCAACGCATTTCAGGTCTGTCAAATTGATAGTTGCCGTGTAGGTGGCGTTAACGAAAACTTGGCCATATTACTTATGGCGGCCAAGTTCGGCATTCCTGTATGTCCACATGCTGGTGGAGTTGGGCTATGCGAATATGTGCAACATCTATCCATGGTGGATTATATTTGTATCAGTGGAAGCTTGGAGGATAGAATCATTGAATATGTAGATCATCTACATGAACACTTTCTTGACCCTGTGAAAATCAAAAATGGAGCTTACATGCCTCCTGCTATGCCAGGATACAGTATACAGATGAAAGAAGATACTCTTGTGGATTATGCTTTTCCCGACGGAAAAGTGTGGAACAAATCGTAAATCACGGATAATCAACTAGCCATAGCCTGAAAATAGACACAACTGAAAACAAACTAAATAATCATGAAATCAAAATTAACTGTCCTATTACTTCTTTTGGGGTTGATGGCCTTTGGTCAAGGACAAAAAAATTACACCCCAGCCCCTGAAAATTTGGAAGCCAGAGCATGGTTTCAAGATGCCAAATTTGGACTTTTTGTCCATTGGGGAGTATACAGCACCTTAGGTGATGGCGAATGGGTAATGAACAATCAAAACATTCCGATAGATGCCTACGAAAAATTACCGACATTTTTCAACCCCATAGATTTCAACGCTGAAGAATGGGTGAAAATGGTCAAGGATGCAGGTATGAAATATATTACCATCACCAGTAGGCATCATGACGGTTTTTCCATGTTCGATACAAAGGCCACCGACTACAACATCGTTGACGCTACCCCTTATGGCAAAGATGTACTCAAACAATTGGCCGAAGCCTGTAGAAAAGAAGACATCAAGTTATTTTTCTATTATTCTTTATTGGATTGGCACCATGATGATTATTTCCCAAGGGGGAGAACAGGCAACGGAATACCTGGAAGAGGTGAAGGTGATTGGAACACCTACATTGATTTTATGAAGCAACAGCTTACTGAACTCTTAACCAATTATGGTGAAATAGGTGGTATTTGGTTTGATGGCCATTGGGATCAATTGGAATGGGATGGTAAACGCTTTGGTAAATTAAAGGTAGATTGGCATTACGATGAAATCTACAAACTAATTCACGATTTACAGCCCCAATGCCTTATCGGTAACAATCATCATTTGGCAACTATTGAAGGTGAAGATTTTCAAATGTTTGAAAAAGATTTACCAGGTAAAAACACCACCGGTTTTGGTTCATCCGAAGAAGATATAGGCAAACTACCTTTTGAAGTTTGCGAGACCATAAATGGCTCATGGGGATTCAATCTACAGGACCGCAGGCACAAATCTAAAAAAGAATTGGTGCAGTATATTGTAAAAGCTGCTGGCTACGGAAGCAATTTGTTATTGAATGTTGGTCCAATGCCAAACGGAAAAATTCAAGATGAGCACAAAAAATCCCTAAAGGAAATGGGAGAATGGCTTCGAACTTATGGAGCAACTATCTACGGAACCAAGGCGGGTCCTGTACCACCTTCAGAAGAAATGGCCTCTACCCAAAAAGGAAAAAAAATCTACTTGCATTTGCTTTTAGGTGAGGATAAAGTTTTTGTGAAAGATTTTAGTGGAAAAATCAAAAGTGTAAAGCTTTTTGATGGCACCCCCATTAAATATGTAAAGAATGGATATGGTCTCTTATTGGATATTCCGAAGGAAAAAATAGACCCTATAGATACTATTGTTGAAATAACTATAAAGTAAAAAAATGGCATCGTTTGATTACAATGGAAAAACTGTACTTATTACAGGAGGTGGAAGTGGTATTGGTGAAGCTATATGTGAACAATTTGCGGCCAATGGGGCAAATGTCCACATTTTAGATTATGATTTTGAAAAAGCGAAAGAGGTAGCTTCTTCCATTATCGAAAAAGGGCACAAAGCAAAACCCCATCAGTGTGATGTTTCTGATCAAACTCAAGTAAAAAATATAATTGCTGGTATTGCGGCATATGATTCCATTGATGTTCTTATCAATAATGCTGGCATAGCCCATGTAGGTAATGTGGAAGGTACCACCGAAGCAGATATGGATCGTTTATACCAGGTTAACATCAAAGGGGTATACAACTGCATGCATGTGGCGGTAAGTGTCATGAAAGAACAGCAAAAAGGTGTTATGCTGAATATGGCATCCATAGCTTCTTCAGTGGGGATTTCGGACCGTTTTGCCTATTCCATGACCAAGGGGGCGGTGCTGACCATGACCTATTCGGTCGCCAAGGACTATGTGGATCAGGGCATTCGGTGCAATAGCATATCGCCTGCACGGGTACATACCCCTTTTGTGGATGGTTTTTTGGCCGATAACTACCCCGGGAAGGAGGCTGAAATGTTTGAAAAATTATCAAACACGCAGCCTATTGGTCGTATGGGCAAGCCCATTGAAATAGCCAACTTGGCCCTGTATCTCTGTTCTGATGAGGCATCGTTCATAACCGGAACTGATTTTCCTATAGACGGCGGTTTCATCAAACTCAACGGATAACAAAACACTACTTTAAACCAATATTATAAATAATGAAATTAATTCGATTTGGATTGATAGGAAACGAAAAACCAGGCGTGCAATTAGAAGATGGCACCCGCATAGATGTTAGTGCCTCTGGTTTGGACTACGATGAATCCTTTTTTGGAGGAAATGGTATGGAGTCTCTTGCAGCCTGGTTGGAAGAAAATGCTAAAAATTGCCCAATCATTGATAAGGACGTAAGATTGGGAGCACCCTTGTGCAGACCCTCAAAAATTGTTTGCGTTGGACTTAATTACGCCAAACATGCTCAAGAAAGTGGTATGGATATTCCCAATGAACCCGTTTTGTTCTTTAAGGCCACTTCTGCAATTGTTGGTTCAAATGACGATGTCATCATTCCAAAAGAAAGTACAAAGACCGACTGGGAAGTGGAATTGGCCTTTGTGATTGGAAAAAAAGCATCCTATGTGGATGAAGCATCTGCAATGGACCATTTGGCAGGTTATGTTTTGCACAACGATTATAGCGAAAGAGAGTTTCAATTGGAACGCGACGGACAATGGGTAAAAGGAAAAAGCTGTGATACTTTTGCTCCTTTAGGTCCATTTATAGCTACCAAGGATGAAATAGCTGACCCACATAATCTGAACCTATGGCTTAAGCTGAATGGAAAGACAATGCAGGACAGCAATACTTCTGATTTTGTCTTCGGTATACCAAAATTGATAAGCTACATTAGTCAATTTATGACCTTGTTGCCAGGAGACATTATTTCCACTGGAACACCTTTTGGGGTTGGATTGGGATTAAAACCAACTCAATACCTAAAACCTGGCGATATTGTAGAATTGGGCATTGACGGATTAGGGAGTTCAAAACAACATGCCAAGGCATTCGAATGATATGACCATTGACAGCCATCAACATTTTTGGAAGTATCATCCACGTAAACACGCATGGATCAATGACTCCATGAAAATCCTTAAAAAGGATTTTATGCCTTCGGATTTAGCTCCTCTGCTCCAAGCCAACCAAATTGATGGCTGTATTGCTGTTCAAGCAGATCAATCCGAGACCGAAACGAACCTTCTTTTAAAATGTGCCCAAAAATATCCTTTCATAAAAGGTGTGGTGGGTTGGTTGGATCTTTGTTCTGCAAACATTGATGAAAAGCTTGAAAAATATTCAAAATATGCTTTATTAAAGGGGTTGAGGCATATTGTACAAGATGAACCGGATGAGTATTTTATGCTTCGTCCAGAATTCCAAAAAGGAATAGCTCTTTTGGAAAAATATGGTCTCACCTATGATATTCTTATTTATCCGAAACACTTGTCATCTGCCTTAGAACTTGTAAAAACCTTCCCGGGCCAACAATTTGTAGTTGATCATATTGCCAAACCAAAAATAGATGGAACAATAGACCCATGTTGGGCACATTACATGGAAAAATTAGGTGAACAAAGCAATGTGTACTGTAAAGTTTCAGGAATGGTAACCGAAACAAGTTGGGGCAACTGGCACAGAAAAGACTTTCCCTCTTACCTTGATGTTGTTTTTGATGCTTTTGGTCCCAACAGAATTATGTATGGTTCAGATTGGCCTGTTTGCTTGTTATCAGCAGAGTACAACGATGTCGTTGATATTGTTCAAAGATATATATCAAAATTCAGTAAAGAGATTTATAACAAAGTGATGGGGCTCAATGCAATTTCTTTCTATCAAATTAAAGCATAACATGAGTAAAATAAACTATCCGCTTTTGTATTTGTTCATCATCATTCAGTTTATGGTGCTGATTTCGTGTAATACAATTGCCCCACCAAAACCTTTGGGCCCAGTACCCACAAAACGTCAATTGGCATGGCAAGACATGCAGTACTATGCCTTCGTACACTTCAACATGAATACATTTACGGATATGGAATGGGGAACAGGTGGTGAATCCCCAGAACTCTTCAACCCTTCACAACTAGATTGTAGACAATGGGCAAGAATTGCCAAAGAAGCTGGTATGAAAGGGATTATTCTAACAGCCAAACACCATGATGGTTTCTGTCTATGGCCAACAAAAACTACAGCACATTCGGTAAAAAATTCGCCATGGAAAAATGGAAAAGGAGATGTAGTCCGAGAACTTAGGGAGGCCTGTGATGCGTATGGATTAAAAATGGGACTTTACCTCTCCCCATGGGATCGTAACAATGCTGAGTATGGTACAGATGCGTATGTGGACTTATACCATGAGCAATTGTTAGAACTGGTCACCAATTATGGGGAACTCTTCGAAGTATGGTTTGATGGGGCCAATGGAGGTTCAGGGTATTACGGTGGTGCCAATGAAACCCGAAAAATTGACAACAAAACCTATTATAAATGGAATGAAATCACCGAAATCATTCGTAAACATCAGCCCAATGCGGTTATTTTTAGTGATTCTGGACCAGATATTCGTTGGGTTGGTAATGAAGAAGGTTGGGCCAATGAAACCAACTGGAGCATTATGCGTCGTGATGAAATGCATCCTGGTTGGCCGCGTTATGTAGAATCTAGATCTGGTCATGAAGATGGAACCCATTGGCTACCGGCAGAGGTAAACACCTCTATTCGACCTGGGTGGTACTATCATCCCGGTGAAGACCATCAAGTAAAATCCTTACCCAGATTAGTTCAGACATATTACGAATCCATAGGTAGGAATGGTACTTTTTTATTGAATATTCCTGTTGATGATAGAGGTCTGGTTCATGAAACCGACAGTCTACAATTGATGGCGCTGAAGCATCAAATTGACAAGGATTTTGCTCTTGAATTGGCTAAAGGCCATGAAACATCAGCAAGTAACATACGTGGAAATAATTCAACCTATAATTCAGAAAAGGCCATTGATAACAATCCAGAGACGTATTGGGCCACTGACGATCAAATTACTGAAGCTTCCATCACAGTAAAGTTTGATCAACCTACATTGATCAATCGTGTTTTGCTACAAGAATATATTCCCTTGGGACAGAGGGTGCAAAAGTTCTCCGTTGTAGCAGAAGTTAATGGTGCATGGAAAACGCTTGATGAACAAACCACAATCGGTTATAAACGCATTTTACAATTTGATGACGTTGAGGCCACTCAAGTACAAGTGAATATTTCAAAAGCAAAAGGAGCTATTACACTTTCAAATTTAGAATTGTACCACGCTCCCAAACTATTGGTAGAACCCAAAATCACAAGAAACCATGAAGGCATGGTGTCCCTCACGGTCCCAGATACCAATGTTGATATGTACTATACGCTGGATGGTACAGTTCCCACTATTGCATCCACAAAGTATCTAGACCCTTTCTTAGTAGATTCTCCAACTACGGTAAAGGCTATTTCTGTTGATGCATTAAACAGACAACAAACGGAAGTCGGCACCACTTATTTTGACATATCATCAAAAGATTGGCAACTTATCAGTGGGCCTGCAAAGACCCTAAAAGATGCTGAAAAGCTGATGGACGGCAATCCTTACACCTATTGGTCAGGTGATAAAGAATACAAAGGGCCACAAGAAATTGTAATAGATTTGGGACAGTCTTATTGGGTCAATGGTTTTACTTATTGGCCTAATCAAGACCGGTATTACTTTGGTTTGATCAAGGAATACTCGTTTTACACAAGCACCGATGGTAAGCAATGGCAATTGGCTAACAAAGGGGAATTCAGCAACATTAAAAACAACCGGATTGAACAAACTATAAATTTCCAACCGCAACGGGCACGATACATCAAATTAAGAGCTGATGAACTTATTGGGGAAGATGTCCGAGCTTCTTTTGCAGAAGTGGGCATTCTAACACACTGAAAATGGATTTACAACTGAAGGATAAAGTTATTCTGGTGACAGGTGGTGACAAGGGCATCGGCTTTGGCATTGCCCAAGTTTTGGCCCAAGAAGGAGCCATACCGGTAATTATTGGCAGAAAAGAACATGATGTGCTTTCCGCTGTTGAAACAATAACAAAAGAGGAAGGGAAGGCATTTTATGCACTTGCAGAATTGACCGACCCTGAACAATGCAAAAAAGCCATTGAACTAACCATAGAAAAATATGGAAAAATAGATGGATTGGTCAATAATGCCGGAGTAAATGACGACGTAGGATTGGAACACGGTAATTATGAAGATTTTAAACGTTCTTTAGAACGCAATATTGGGCATTATTATGTAATGGCCCATTATGCTTTGCCCCATCTCAAATTAAACAAAGGAAGTATTGTTAACATTGGTTCCAAAACATCTGTAACCGGACAAGGTGGTACATCTGGGTATGCTGCGGCCAATGGGGCCAGAAATTCATTAACTCGTGAATGGGCAGTTGAGCTTCTCCCCTATTCCATTCGAGTAAATGCTGTCATCGTTGCGGAATGTTTTACTCCTTTATACAAAAGATGGATCAATACATTTGATAATCCCGAAGAAAAACTCAAGGGAATTACAGACAATATTCCATTGGAAAACAGAATGACTACCGCCGAAGAAATTGCCAACACTGTGGCTTTTTTACTCTCTGAAAGATCAAGTCATACCACAGGTCAACTTATTTTTGTTGATGGGGGTTATACCCATTTAGATCGCTCACTTTAAAATTAACAAATGAACAAACCAAAAATTGTAACCAAAGAAGTTCTCCTGCCCTTTATTTTAATTACATCCCTTTTTGCACTATGGGGATTTGCAAATGCTGTTACCGATCCCATGGTACAGGCCTTCAAAAAAGTATTGGAGCTTTCCAATTCACAAGCTGCCTGGGTGCAAATGGCCTTTTATGGGGGGTATTTTTGCATGGCTCTACCTGCTGCGCTTTTTGTCAGAAAATATTCGTACAAAACGGGAATCTTAATAGGATTGGCCTTGTACGCGGTAGGTGCCTTAATGTTTTATCCTGCTGCCATTACTGAAAAATTCTGGTTCTTTTGTCTAGGATTATACGTGCTTACTTTTGGTCTTGCCTTTCTGGAAACCACGGCAAACCCATACATATTGGCCATGGGAGATCCAAAAACAGCTACGCAGCGATTAAATTTGGCCCAGGTCTTCAACCCAATAGGGTTGTTGTTAGGGTTACTCATTGCCCAACAATTTGTACTCAAAAATTTACAATCTGATGATATCGCAGATTATGCTTCTCTGGATGTGGCGAAAAAAACTTTAATAAAAACATCCGATCTAATGGTCATTAGAGACCCATATGTAATACTGGGATTGGTAATTATAGGGGTTTTCGTTTTAATTCTGGTCAATAAAATGCCACAGACAAAAGGAGATGGTCAGATTCCTTCCTTAAAACAAACCGGTAAGGCACTTTTTCATAAACATAAATATATTTTGGGTGTATTGGCCCAAGTACTTTATGTAGGAGCTCAAATCATGTGTTGGACCTATATTTATCAATATGCTGAAGCTATTCAAATATCAAGTGAAATAGCAGCTAACTATCAATTTATTGCTTTTGTAGTTTTTCTAGTAGGAAGAGCCGTAGGCACCTATATGCTAAGATTTTTAAGTCCTGGGAAATTACTGATGTGGTTTTCCATTCTTGCTGGATTTTGTGCCTTGGGAACCATTTTTATTGAAGGAATTTTGGGCCTTTATTGTTTAGTTGGTGTTTCATTTTTTATGTCCCTAATGTTCCCTACCATTTATGGTATTGCACTCGAAGGGCTTACCGAAGAAGAATCTAAGCTTGGTGCGGCAGGATTGGTCATGGCCATTGTAGGAGGTGCCTTAATGCCCAAGCTTCAGGGCATGATCATTGATCTTGAAGGCAATGGGGTTGCAGACACCCAACTTTTGGGGGTTCCAGAGGTGAACTTTTCATTCTTTTTGCCTTTAATATGCTTCATTTACATTGCTTGGTTTGGATTTAAAACCTACAGGAAATTTGAAACAGAACAGGTATGGGAAATCTAAAAAGATACTGCTTGGCCTTAGATTTGGTTGATGACGCTGAAAGCATTGCAACGTATGAATCCTATCATCAAAATGTATGGCCCGAGATCATACAAAGCATAAAAACATCTGGTATTGAACAGATGGAAATCTATAGAACCGGGAATAGACTGTTTATGATCATGGAAGCGAACGATTCCTTCTCTTTCGACAAAAAACAAAAGGCAGATACACAGAATCCGAAAGTTATGGAATGGGAGGATTTAATGTGGCGATACCAGCAAGCTATCCCTTCTGCAAAGCCGGGACAAAAATGGGTGGTCATGGATAACATTTTCAAGCTGTAAAAAGTATGCGCAACCAAAAACAAATCATATTCAATCCAAAATATCCTTCCATTGAGGATTTAAGGGAAAAAGCACGTAAACGTATTCCAAGATTTGCCTTTGAATATTTGGATGGTGGTTGCAACCAAGAAATCAGTTTAAGAAAAAACACCACTGAAATTAGAGCGGTAGAGTTATTACCGAACTATTTGGATAGTTTCACCAATACCGATATGACCACGGAACTATTCGGTAAAACCTATGACGCTCCTTTTGGCGTGGCCCCTGTTGGTCTTCAAGGATTGATGTGGCCCAATTCGCCAGAAATATTGGCAAAAGCAGCCTTTAAGCACAATCTGCCCTTTATTCTGAGCACCGTTTCTACAGCCAGTATTGAACGAATCAGTGAAGTAACTGAAGGCAATGCATGGTTTCAATTGTATCATCCCTCCGAAGAATCCGTCAGAAATGATTTGATTCAACGTGCGGAAGCTGCTGGTTGTCCTGTATTGGTATTGTTATGCGATACTCCAGTTTTTGGATTTCGTCCTAAAGAGATTAAGAACGGACTTTCCATGCCTCCAAAAATGAGCATGTCCAATATCTTTCAAATATTAGGAAAACCTGGATGGGCAATGGCCACACTCAAACACGGACAACCCAACTTTGAAGTGTTGAAACCTTATATGCCAAAAGGATTGAACCTAAAACAGTTGGGGCAATTTATGGACCAAACTTTCAGCAAGCGGATGGATATGGACAAAATAGCGCCTATTCGTGATTTGTGGAAAGGCAAATTGGTTTTGAAGGGTGTAGCTACAGAGGCGGATACCGAAAAGGCTATATCTCTCGGACTGGATGGAATTATTGTTTCTAACCATGGTGGACGACAATTGGACGCTGGAGAATCTACCATAAGACCTTTGACCAGAATTGCAGCAAAATACGGAGATCAAATCACGGTAATGATGGACAGTGGAATTCGGTCAGGTCCCGATATCGCAAGATGTTTGGCCAGTGGTGCCCGTTTTACTTTTATGGGACGTTCTTTCATGTATGGTACAGCTGCATTGGGTCCAGAAGGCGGCAATCATACTATTTCACTACTCAAAACACAGCTAAAACAGGTGATGGAACAGGTTGGTTGTTCAACAGTTGCAGATTTACCCAACTTTTTGAACAAGTAGCAGTATATAAAAAGGATTATGGTTTGTTAGCGGCAATTAACTTGTCATTTTCCCAGAAACCGCTGGCAACTATTTTACCATCTTTTCCATAAAAAGTTCCTTCTCCAGTTCTCTGGTCGTCTTCCCACAGGCCAACAAACTTTTCACCATTGGACCAATGATAGGTTCCCATACCGTGGCGTTTGTCGTTTAGGTATTCCCCTTCATAATATTGTCCATCATGCCAATAAAAAGTACCCTCGCCATGTCTTAGATTGTTTTGCCACTCGCCTTCATACCGACTTCCTGTACTCAAAATAGCAACGCCATGCCCCTGTGCCTTACCATGCTTTACCTGACCAACATAATGCACTTGACTGCCTTTGCTACTGGTGAAGGTTAGAT
The DNA here is from genome assembly GCF_013090115.1 of Flagellimonas amphidinii. Classification (GTDB taxonomy): domain Bacteria; phylum Bacteroidota; class Bacteroidia; order Flavobacteriales; family Flavobacteriaceae; genus Flagellimonas; species Flagellimonas amphidinii. The sequence continues at coordinate 199,987 of NZ_JABFNN010000031.1, read as the reverse complement.
ACTCTCCAAAAGATTTTTGCTTTACCATTCGCTTTAAACGGGACAATTGTACTTTGGTCTTCTCCAAAACAAAGTTCAAGGAATCCAACTGTTTGAGTTCATTTGCGGTCACAACAGGCCCAATTTGAGTACTGTCAATCTCTTGCAATTCTACATTCTGGGAAGCATCCAAGGTAGGCTGTTTTCCCAAATCAGTCATTTTTTTGGCCAAGGCAATACGTAACTCAATCAATGCATTGCTATCTTCTCCTAACTGTTGACTTTGTTCGTTGTAGGCCAACATAGCTTCTCCATAGTTACCATCTACCAAAAGTGAGTCAATACCTATCAATTGTTCTTGAAGGGTCATTTGTTTAGAAAGTTCTATACGTTCCACTTTTTCTTGTTGGAGGTACTCTTTCAAATTATTGTTCTTGACCAACAAATTAGCAATAGTACCCATTGCCAATACCAACAAAAAAGAAAGTAGATAAATGGTACTTCTAGTTCCCATGATGACTGTTCTAGGTTTACAGATAGATGTACGTATTAATCATCAAAATGGATTGCGGGAAGCTTATTTTTAACTTTTCTAATATCTGGGGAGAAGTAAACATGGAATCGCATGGTCCAATTCTGTTTGAAATTTCCTGGGTTTTCAAGTGTCTGCCCTTGGGCATACATCAAACCTGCAGCAACAGTTAAACGAGGGGTCAAAATATACCCTACTGTGCTGGTCAATCGAAGATCTTCCATTACACTACCCACTACAGCTTTTCCACTTTGCATGATCAATTCCGCCTCCGGCGAAACATAAAGTGTATTTGGCTCCAGTTTATGATTATTCAAAGGTACCTTGGCCCGAAACATATAACGCCATCGATTTCTAAAGATGTAATCGCTGTTTTCTTCAAAACCTTGGGTCCAACGATGTTCTATTCGTATTCGATGATAGATCATAGCACTGTACAGCGGCTGGGCAAATTGATACTGGTGCCAAATCCGCCATTCGGGCACTACTTTTCTATCTGTGGAAGATTCATCGGTATTGAAGTTAATCCGTACCACCCCTCCAAGACTGAAATTTACTTTTTTGGAATAAATATATCCGATAGCATGTCGGTTATAGATTTGCCCTATTTGCCCAATAAAGGGTGTATCTTCAGTTTCTTCAAACCTAAAATGAGTCTGGGCATCCCAAAATAATCGCTTGGATATTCTGATATTACCATAGGTATTGAACCATATTTTGGTCTTGGGGTCCTTGAATTTTGATTCCGTAGGCAACACTTCCTGAGCTTCTATGCTGGGTACCACAAAAAGAAAAAGTAAAACCGGTATGTACCTATACGTTTTGAAACCTGATTTCATGAGACACCTAGTGGTTTTCTGAAGATTTCAGGTTGAACAATTGCAAAACCACCTGAGGGTCTTGCTCTTTTCTTAGTTTCCGTTCGAGTTTTGAAGTGTTCTCATCCCGCATCTCCAGCATACGTTCATATGAGCCATTTAAAAGTTCCTGTAAATCGCCTGCATTCTCGCAACTTAAGTCTGATTCTACTTGACTCAACACATGAGGAACCAATACATTTTTGTAGGCCATTGTGATGCGTTTTTTCACTTCTTCACTCATTATCGTTGCCATAAAAGGGTTCCAGACGTCATCCTTATACTTCTCTGCCAAGGTTTTCCGTTGTTCTGGCAACATTGATACGGTATTGGCAAGTCCGTCCAATTGTTCAAGGCATTGCAATACCTGCTGACCAAAATCGATTTTGGATTTAGTATCCTTTATTGATGCATATGCTTCCAATTGAGCATCTGTCAATTCCTGTATGCGCTGTAATGCTGCTTTTTCTGCTCTGGGCAGTCCCTGTTTTACCGAGTCAATCACTTGACCAATGTGATTTGTATGTGCAATCATCTGTTCTTCCAGAGCAATCAATTCTTGCTGCTTACTTTCTTTCAATAATTTTTCCTCTAGCTTTCTTGCTATACTTTCCAAGCTTGAAGTTGCATATTCGCTCAACTGTTGAAGCTTTTCAATATTATTTCCAGAAAAGTCAACTTTGTTGGCACCAGATTCCTCAAAGGCACGCGTTCTATTTTCTATAACCACAGAGATGGTTTTAGAGGGAATTCCCTCCGGGAAAATATTCCTGAACAATGTTTCTTCAGAAATAAATTCCAAAATACCTTGGTTTTGATAATCCACTGTTTTTCCAATAGGATGTAAAAAATCTTGAGAAATCTTGGATACAAGGGCATATAAAAATTGAGCCTCCTCATCTGAACGTCTAAGGATATTCAACTGCGTATTTTCTAGAAGTGATTGACTTGTTTTGATTGCCACTTCGTACTGGGCAGCAATGGACTGTAATTGCTTCTTTTGAACAGAATCTAAGGGAAAGTGGGCTACCCTTACTTTGAACCCTGGCATGAATTCTGAATTACCCAAGTGAGATAGAATCGTGTCCAATTCTTTATAATAACCCAAATTTTGAGTGAGCAATTGGCCTATGCCCCTATTGAATATAGCCGTAGTGTCAGTTACTTGTTGATTTATTCGAAGCAATTGGATATACCTTTCCTCCAAATCAATTGTTTTTACCAGACCTGAACTAGGAGCATAATCTATGCTGATGACATCATCTGCCAAATGGATTTCTATTTTTTGAAGAAATCCATCATTGAAGTACCAACTTTCCAATTCACTGGAAGATTCATCAGAGTAGAGTGTCCAAACATCATGGGCGAGTCCACTCCTGAGAAATCTTCCCACCAAGCTATTGTGCTCATTTTCTATGCGAAAGCTTTTCTGGGGAACCCCTTTTTCAAATTCCAGCATACTGGAAAACAAAGTGCTACTTACTTCTGAATTTTCTATCTTCTTAACAACATAGGTCCAAATACCATTGGGTTTGCCCTTAGCAATATTTCCCATAGCTTCATGTTGGGTACCACTTACTTTTACCCTATATTGATATCCAACTACTTCTGTTTCGCTCTCGGACTGAAACTCTCCAAATTGAAACTTCCAATTGCCCTCTGGGTATCCATTTTCAAAACGGCCTGCAAAAGAGAAAAAATCATCGGAATTGGAAAGCAAGGCGTTCAAATTTGAACGTTGCATAGCAAAAGCGCCTTCAAGAATAGTATCAGTATCCTTTATGATATAGGTGTACTCAGCCTGACCTTCAAATCTTCCTAATTTGAGCGGACCAGAAAAATTCTGTTCCTCTTGGGAATGTACCAATGGCCCAATTATAAAGAGAAGAACCGTAAATAACTTGATAAAAGAATTGATATGCCCCATTTAAAAACATTATGTATACGTATTTGTTCAAGAGATGGATGTTGAGCATTAAAAAAGTTATACACTTCATCCCAAAATAGTCAATATACACAAGTGAAATTTTAAACAAATTGGAAGAAATATGTATTCTAATATTTGAGTAAATAAAGAATAGCATTAATTTCAACAGCTTAATTATGTTGAAAATGGCCTACGCTCCAGAAGATGGTTTTCCCTACTATTATAATCTTGTAAAAGATAAAGATTGTTCATCGCTCTTTAATTCGTTATCAACTTTTACATTCTTGGATGCTATTGATGAAGAAAAAGCGTCCTTCCGTTATGCAGCTGATAAATGGAGCATTAAGCAAATAGTTAGGTCATATTACAGACCATGAAAGGATTAAAATATACCGTGCTTTTCTTTTGAGTAGAAATGAGGCAGTAGAGCTTTGGGGCTATGACCAAAATTCTTTGGTTGCAAACAGTAGATTTGATGAAATGACTTTCCATCAATTGAAAACAGATTTAAAAAATGTAAGGCAAGCCAGTAAAAGTTTTGTGGACGGGTTATCAAAAACCCAACTGCGAATTAAGGGGAAAACCTACCAGCACGAAATAACCTTGGAAGACTTCTTAAAATCCATTATTGGACATGAAGCGCATCACATTGGAATTATCAAAGAGCGTTATTTTTAAATCTAGAAGTTTCAATTCATCCATTTAAGAAATAACAAACCCCAGCATTGCTGGGGTTTGTTATTTCTTGTGATCGCGGAAGGATTCGAACCTTCGACCGTCTGCTTAGAAGTCATAAATCCGTAACAAAACATAAACATCCAAAAACAAACAAATCAATTCAAACCCCCTGTTATCAATAGACTTATGTTAATAACTACTTTGTACTCGTATCGTTTTACTTTGTGATGCTGTGTTACATTTGTGTTACAAACGTGTAACAAGGTGAAAAAAATCGATGCATACGCAGATATTTATTTAGATCCCCGAAAAAAGGCTGACGGTAAATGCTCTGTCAAAATCAAAGTTACCCACAAACGTAACCGCAAATACTTCTCTACCGGAATAGATTTGCTTCCAGAGGAGTTTGATAAGATAATGTATGCCCAAAGGCGGACAAGGGAAGAAAAGGACGTGCTAAAAAGTCTTAATTATCAAAAGACCAAAGCAACATCAATAATCGAAAACTTAAATGTTTTCACCTTTGCCAAGTTCAAAGAAGGTTACTTTGAAAGCAGGGACATTCACCAGGATGTTTCTTATGCATTTGATGAACGGATAAAGGAGCTTAGGGAAAATGGGAAAATCGGCACGGCTGTAACCTATGAATGTGCGCAAAGAAGTTTATCCGATTTCAGTCCTAAATTGACCTTTGCCGAAATAACACCTACATGGCTGCGAAAATATGAAAAGCACATGCTCGACAATGATCGCAGCATTACCACCATCAGCATTTATCTAAGGGCTTTAAGGGCCATATTCAACAATCAGAACATTGATAAAGCCAATTATCCTTTTGGTAAGGGGAATGGTAAATATACCATTACAACAGGGCGGAATGTAAAGAAAGCTTTAACCTTAGAAGAAGTAGCCAAAATCTACAACTACGTACCTGAAAATGATGCCCAGGCCAGGGCTAGGGATTACTGGATGTTTCTATACCTATGCAACGGAATGAACGTAAAGGATTTGTGTTTGCTGAAATGGGAGGATTTAAAGGGCGATATACTGACTTATGAACGTTCTAAGACCTCATCTACCAAAAAAGACAAAAAGGCTATCAGAGTAGCCCTAAAACCTGAAAGCAAAGAGGTTATTCGTAAGTGGGGCCAGCCCTCATTAAATCAAAAGGATTTCATCTTCCCGCACTTGGATAAAACCATGTCCCCAGACCGGCAAAGAAAGGTTTATCAGCAACTAACCAAGATTATCAACAAATACATTCAAATCATTGCCAAGAAACTTGAAATACCGCAACATGTTACTACGTATAGCGCACGTCACAGCTTTGCAACCGTTTTAAAGCGTTCTGGGGCCAATGTCTCAATGATAAGTGATTTACTAGGGCATTCTAACATTAGTGTCACTCAAAGCTACTTAGACAGCTTTGAAGACGATCAGATAAAAGAGCAGACCAATGTTCTTACCACAGGATTTAAAGCCGTTTCCAATGAGTAAGATTGACAAGAAACGGGAATATGATAAATTCCTTCAGGAAAGAATGGCGGTATTACCAGATGAAAACTCTAGGGAGAGGGAAATACATCAAAATCAAATTGGGCAGAAAAACGATCAAAAAAGTGCGTTTGAACATTTTCAAGATATTGGTTTTGAACATTTTGGTAGAAGTGTTTTCAAAAAGGTATGGGGTAAATCGGATTGGGCAGAGTTTGAATCATACTACCAAAATCTGGAAAGGGCTTATCATGAAATCTCAAATCAATTGGAGAATCAAGAAAAAGAGAACTTTCAATTCGACTTTTTTGATAGGCTTCGGGAGCAGCACGGTTACCAAGACCGAACCAAGTACAAAGTTTACTTGGATAGACTAATTCAGAAGTTAAAGGCGGGGTCTAATGCGATTGTTGGAGAAGACAGGAAGGAAGAAAAAACCTCTACTTCGGAACCGGGACTTACAACTAAAGAATATCTCTGTAAGCAAGAAAACAAGCTCATCCCAAAGGTCAGTATTGCCGATGTTTTCAATCACTTTGAAATATTGACCAAAGAGACTAACAAAAAAGGATTTCATTATTTAACCGAAAAACAGCTATCGATATTCATCGAAAGTACCTTTATAAAAAAAGAACCCGTAAAACAACACTTTAATGGTACACCTAACCACAAAAAGGATGTCAGAAGCGTTTTTTTTAGGTTTTACGAAAACTGTGCTCCAAAGGAGTATAATAAAACGCATTTGAAGCCGAAGTATTTTGACATTTTAGACAAATCCTTCTATGGATTTAACCAAACAGATTACAATGATTTTCATAAGATAAATGAAAATATAAAGGCCTAAAACAAACCTGCCTAACCTTAAATCAAGCCTACGAAGCCTATTTGGTTTTTGCCTCACAAACTATAACACACATTTGTAGCAGTTAATCATAATTAAAAGCTGTTACAAATGAATAATCCTTTTGAGTTAATTGAAGACAGGTTTAATGCCCGATTTGATAAGTTAGAAAAATTAATTCTTGACAACAATCGGCCAGCAATAACACTTGAACCCCGGGACAAACCACGACCATTTTTTACCACTGATGGATTAGCTGAGTTTCTTGGTGTAGTTAAGCCGACGATTTATACAAAACACTCAAAAGGTGAACTTCCAGGTGGCTTTAAAAGAGGTAAGCGACTCTACTTCGATCGTGAAACAATCCTCAATTGGATAAAGGAAGGTCACCAAAAATCAAAGGTCGAAATCGAGGCAGAAGCAGAAGCTTTCCTGAACTCAAAAAAGTAGGAAATGCAACCAAAACCATTAGGCTTCACGCTATTAACAAATCTTGAATATGATTTCCTATTCAATGAAGGTGGCGATAATCTAATTTCATTCTTTGCAACTCTAAGATTTCATAAAAATGGAATAGTTTTTAAGCGAACTGGAAAGCAGGGAACGGTTGCTATACTTAAGACTGCCACCGGTCTTTCAAGAACGTCAATAGAAAAGTATTTAAGCCCTCTTTTAAGCCTTGACTTAGTCGTTGTCCAAAGCAATGGAAACATCGCTGTAAGAAGCCGTAAATGGACTTATAAACATCTACCAAAACAAAAGAAATTAAAGCTTATCCCTATTTCCATTTATGGAAAGTTCACTGATACGAAAGTGAGTTCGAGGTTCATAAGAATTCATAGTAACATTAGAAGTCAATTACCCCAGATTGAGAAAAGGTCTGAACGGATCAAACTATTAGAGGAGCTTACCTCAGGCAGCATCAAGAACCTGTCTGACCTTAAGCGTGCGAAGCGATTGGAACAAGACGGTTTGACTGTGGCTGACCTGGCGGAAAGTCGTTTAAACAGTACCCTATCCAATCTGGGTTTTGACAAAATACTTAGACCGTCTGAAAACAAAAATACCAAAAGTGCAGGTAAGTACCACAAACATAAAATGCTCAACGGCAATTTAATCAAACAAAGGAGAATCATAGAACTAAAATTCCCAGGTGTTCAAGATAAAAGGTTTGCTAGGGAATTATCTGAAGATGAAGATTTCAAAGGTGGTGCTTTTGTTACTTCTAAAGGCATTTTCATTGAAAAGAGTCCAGAGATTTCTATCTCCTCTATAACTCCTCTTAGTAGGTGCAAAAAAAAAGCAAGTTGAAAACAATCCAAAATTGAACGAAAAATGTCAAGTAAAAACGAACGACCCTTAACAACTTCCCTCTTGAAGTTGCTAAAGAGCAAAGGTCAACTAAGAATTGATGCTGCGGATGTAGTTAAAAAACATCCGGACGGAAGTGTTACCGTAAAAATGAGCAATGATGAAATTTTAGCAATGCGCCTTCTTGAATACACAAACAGCAAAGATCAAAAACAAGCAAAGGAGGCTGCTAAGTTGGTTGCATCCTATGTTTTGGCCTATCCAAATAGAAAAGTTAAAGTAACATCAAGTAACAATGCCATTTGATAGTAAAACAGCATCCGAAGCAGGGGCAAAATCTTCAAGGAAAGGAAGCCCAAATAAGTCCACGGCATCAATACGTAGTAGAATACAAAAGCTAGTAGATGCTGAATATGAAGCTGTGTTGAGCGACTTAAAAGAGCTCTCGCCCAAGGACCGGGTGAATGCCTTCATTTCGATGTTGGAGTTTGTTTTGCCCAAGCTGAATAGAAGTGAGATTGAGGACGTAAGCTTTGATGTCCAAGGTTTTCTTAGCCTAAGTAAAGAAGAACGGTTACAACAGATTGCGGCCCTTGAAAAAAAGGAGATAAACAAAGAACTTAAAAAGTACCCCAATGGACGATGAACAAAAGCTTGAATTGATGAAAAGTCTGGTAGACGTACCGGAACGCCCTGGGTACCTTCCAACGCCCACGGTTTATACCAATGACCCTTTTGTTGAGGTACCAACCCAGGTCACGAAATACGTTGAGGGATTTGGGGGAGCAATCGAACTGGAAGCTGATGGACGCATGAGAATTGATCACTACCTGAACCTATTGAAGAAATATAGTCTGGACCATCTTATGATATCAAAGCCAACGGTGTTCCAAACCTATTCAGAAGAACAAATTGAGGCCGTCCGAGACGGTATAAACGATAGTCATTAATAATTAAATCAAAACAATGAAAGCAACTAAAAAGCATGCCACTAGGCGATTGTGGAAACCGAGGGCCGAACAAACGTTTCAGGATATCCTTGGACAAGAATTGGTATTCCCGGACTTGATAGCCGGGGAAGATGCCGCTGTGGGCGATACTGTTTATCTGGACGGCCAATTTGCAACGGGTACATTCATAATGCCGGGTGGTGAAACCATTATTGCCGAAGATGGGAAAGTAATCGAGGTAATCGAAGCTTCTGATGAAGTCCTAGCAAAAATCAAAAGAGTAATCAACAAAAGAAAAAACAACAAAAAAAGACGAAGTTCATGAATGCGACAATTGAAAAAAAAGGTGAATTACTTTGGGTTGACCAAGAAGCAATCGATAAAACAATGATTAGTTATGAGGCATGGGCCAAAGAAGCCGAATACGCCTTAGATGAAGCCCAAAAACTCCTGCCAAAAGAACTTGAACAAGAACAAAAGGAATTGTTGCTTAATCAAGGATGGAGTGCGTTAGAGGGACTTATTCGCAATGCTTATGGATTCCCAAAAGCCACTGTTGAATTCGCTCTTTCAAGTCAAGGGCTAGATGGCAGTACTGCAAAAGCAGCTTTTGACCTTGTACCGGCTAGACATGCAGCCGTGGGCTTTAAAGTGACCGGTGAAAGTGTTATAGTAAGCCCTGAAACAGAGCAAAAGGTGAAAGACAGGCATTATCATTATGTGAACAATAATATGCAGTCCAAGGCTCTTAAAACGGCCAAAGAATTGTGCAATACGCTGAACCAAGCCTTTAGTGAGGGTATTATTGCTACCGTAGACCGGACACGATTAAGAAATGCCCTGCCCAAACTGATTAAATTGACCTCAGCACCACAGGCCAAACAAGTTTTTGAACCTGCCGCTAGAAAGATTGGACAGATTAAAAATTAGACTTTTTTGATTTAGATTTTGATTTGGTCTGGAACCGTCATCATTAATTTGGTGGCGGTTTCTTGTTTTTATCGTTGCTCCGCCAGATAAAACTGTTTGAGTTATATTGCGATTGCAGCAGGGGATTGTTCAATTAAAAACTATAATTTATGGTTTTAAAAATCACCTTGCGGTTACCTCTGCCGTCAAATAAGACACTGAACCAACTGCTAAAGTTGGTCAGATTGATTTTAGAGGTAAGTTTGTTGTATCTGATGATACGATAACAGACTTGTCGGGAAGGTTTAAGCTAAAGCCCAATGGGAAATAAGCCAAGGCCACTTCCCGATAAGGGAAAGGTTCCCAACCCTGCTGTATTTTCAAAATAGCACTGCATTGTGTTAATTAACGCTGCCATTGGTCTATTTCACATGCATTTGATGGAAAAACACAACATTTCTTTGTATTTTAAGTGGCTTGGCAATTATATTAGCACTGAATTGTTGTAAACATTCAAAGGGTATTGATTATGAGATACTTACTAATTATTTGTGTTTTCGTTTTTATTGTAGGTTGTGCTTCTACAAATATTCAGGATAAAGACTTGGGAACAGTTCAATTAAGGGAGAGATTCGATTCTTCTAAAGTTTCTCAAAATTCACACTTAACTATTGTTCCTGATTCAGTTGCTGTAGTTTCAAATAAATCCCGTCGCTAGGCACCGCCCCGCTTATACCTAAAGAATTTTTTGATATCGCTTCGAACATGTAGGCTAGAAGCTTATTTACATTAAGGTTCGGATTTTGTCTTTCGATTTCATTCAACTTTTGAGATAGCTTAAAAGAGTTATTGGCGTATGGATTCCATAAAAATGTTGCTAATCCAACAACCTTGTCTTTTTTAGCTGTCTTTCCCATTAAGATTATTGGACCCCCTGAATTTCCTTTATTTAATGTGAGATCTACCCATGCTTCCTTTCTTGGGTATGAGGTTTGTTTGCCATTACCATTAATAAGGTTTTGTTGACCTTCATACTTAGTAGAAAACACGCCTTTGGAAATAATTCTTTGTTTTATCTGAAGAGGGAAGCCTGCGGTATAAATCTCATCGCCTTCTTTAACATCTTCCCATCTTCCTATGGTTAAAAAATCATACTCCTTCGAACTAACCTCTCTAGGGGCTAGTATAATGAAATCTTTGATAAGACTATTTAGGTATTCATCTCCATAATATTCGGGAAGGACTACATATTCCTTTTCATTCCCACTTCTAAATGTAGCATGGATTACCCTAATTGAATCGATATTTTTGGTTTTCGCGTTCCTGTAAAAAGCAGGCTGAATTACATGATTACAAGTAGCGATGTGGCCCATTTTACTTACAACGAACCCAGTACCAGAAGCACCTAATGAATCTATTGTGATTCTTGCAATAGTATTATTGAGTTTCCTAATACGTTCTTCACCTAGTGATTGTGAATTTGCATTAATAAAGAAAATCATGAATAAGGCAAGTAGCAATCTATACATAAAGGTAAAAGTAGATAAGAGTAACACTTAGTTCCAAAGCTGGTTTTAAACAGTTTTCAACATGATATGTTAAGAATCCCCGGAAAATGGGCAAAATTTATATGTTCAGACTAGGTAGTGAAATGGCGAAGTTAGATACCGCTAATATCAATTTTGTGTAACAAATGTGTTACATCTCTAAAATAAAAAACCACCTACAGATATGTAAGTGGTTGATAATTAAAGTGATCGCGATAGGATTCGAACCTATGACCGTCTGCTTAGAAGGCAGATGCTCTATCCAGCTGAGCTACGCGACCCGACTTTGCGGGTGCAAAGATACTAATGTAAGTGATTGTAAAAAATATTTTTTTTGATTGTCTTCAAATTTATACCATCCTACCATCCAAAAGGTTGATAATTCTGGAACCGTAGGCTGCATTTTTTTCGGAGTGGGTCACTTGAATAATAGTAATTCCCTCTTCATTTAACTGCTTAAAAAGCCCCATGATCTCCTCTCCTTGTGAAGAGTTCAAATTTCCGGTGGGTTCATCCGCTAGTATTAGTTTAGGGTTGGAAATCAATGCTCTGGCAATACCTACCAATTGTTGCTGACCACCACTTAATTGGGCAGGAAATAAATCTTTTTTTCCAACAATATTGAATCGGTCCAACATGTCGGCAACCTTGGCCTTACGTTCTGGAGTTTTTATTTTTTTATACAGTAAGGGCATTTCTAAATTTTCCTGTACCGTAAGATCATCCAAAAGATGGTATGACTGAAAAACGAAACCAATATATTCCTTGTACAAATTAGCTCGATGCTTCTCCTTTAAGCTGTGTACCGATTCATCCAAGAAGTGGTATTCCCCTTCATCAAAGCCATCGAGCATACCGATAACGTTCAACAAGGTCGATTTTCCAGAGCCCGAAGGCCCCATCACGGATATAAATTCGCCTTCCTCGACTTGAAGGTTGATATCCTTCAACAGAAAGACACGTTGGCCGCCCTGCTGTACCCATTTAAAGATGTTCTTTAGTTCTAGTAGCATTCTTTATAGTATTTAGTAATCTGTATTAAAAAAAAAAATTCTTAAAATTAAACTGAAGCTTACTCCGTCCGCAAACTTTTTACAGGGTTTACGCTGGCCGCCCAAATCGACTGATAGCTTACCGTAAGCAATGTGACTAACAAGGCCCCGATCACGGCCAAGGCAAAGACCCACCACGGAATTTCCATTCGGTATTCGTAGTTCTGCAACCATCTCGACATAAAGTGGTAGACAATCGGGATCGCAACGAAACCCGAAATCAATACCAACAACACAAAATCCTTGGATAGCATTTTCCATAAGTTCAGTACCGAGGCACCCAATACTTTTCGCACCCCTATCTCCTTGGTACGCTGTTCGGCTACGAACGATGCAAGGCCGAAAAGGCCCAGGCAACTGATAAGAATGGCCAAAAGGGTAAAAACGCCGGCCAGGTTGCCCAGTCGTTGTTCGGATTGGAACTTTCGGTCGAACTCCTGGTCGATAAATTTGTAGTCGAAGCTAGCCGAGGGTACCACTTTGTCAAACACATCCTCGATTTTGGAAATGGCATTTCCCGCGCTCGCGTCGGGCCTGATCTTGATATTGATGTAACCCACATTTTCGTAATCGATAAAGAAGAGTGCCTGCTTGACCGGCTCGTAGGGCGATTGCATGACCATATCCTTGGTCACCCCGATGATTTTGGCCCGTTGCGGGCCGCCAAAGGAAATAAAGGTGCCTACGGGGTTTTCCAACCCCATATATTTTACGGCGGTCTCGTTGATGATGATGGCCAAGGAATCGGAGGCATGATCCCTGGAAAAATCCCTTCCTTCCAAAAATTGCCATCCTACCGTTTTTCCATAATCGTGGGTGACCCTAAGGATACCGAAATCGGGCCTGAACTCAGGGTTCTTTCCCTGCCAACTAAGTCCACCGCCACCATTGCTGTAAACGCCGATCAATGGGGAGGACGATTGCGCCATGTCTTCCACGACCCCTGTTTTTTTCAGCTCGTTGCGCAACAGGTCGTATTTGCCGTCATACACGGGATTGTTCATCTGTATGGAAATCAGGTTGTCCTGATCATAGCCCAAAGGCCTATCTTTTGTAAATTCAATCTGATTAAAAACGATGACCGTTCCCACGGCCAGCATGATGGAAACCGCGAACTGGAAGACGACCAGCACTTTTCTGGGAATCGCGGAGTACGGCCCTGCCTTAAAGGTACCCTTTAGGACTTTGACAGGACTGAACGAGGACAGGTACAAGGCGGGATAACTGCCCGCCAATATGCCGGTCAATACTGTAAAAGATAGTAGGGAGGCCCAGAAAACGGGGTTGCCCCAAGGAATGTTCATTTCCTTCCCTGCCAGTTCGTTGAACCACGGAAGGGAAAGTAATACCAGTAGCAAAGCGAGAAGAAGGGCGATACCGGAGATCAGTAGCGATTCGGTCAAAAATTGGATGACCAGTTGTTTCTTTTTCGACCCCACGGTCTTGCGGATGCCCACTTCCTTCGACCGTTTTTCGGAACGGGCCGTGCTCAGGTTCATAAAATTGATACAGGCCAGGAACAGTACGAATATGCCGATGGCGATAAACAACCACACAAAAGTGATACGGCCCTTGGTAGGGTTTCCCTGTGCGTCGAACTCGGAATACAAGCGCCATTTGTCCATCGGATAGGCAAACGGATGCAGGTTTCTCCTCCCAAAAACTTCGAGCTCTTGCGAAGGACCGTATTGCGTATAAAGATTTCGTAATGCGGCATCGGCCGTTGCGAAGTCGATTCCTGGTTTCAATTGTACATAGAGCTGAAAAGACCAGTCGTCCCAAACGGTTTTGATCCGTTCGAAACGTTCAGGTTCATTGGCCTCTACCAACTTCCAATTGGCGAAGAACTTTACGAACCCGAAACTATTGTTTTGGGGCAGGTCTTCGTAAACCCCTTTGACGACGGCATCCATTTCATTGTTGATCTTTATGGGTTTACCGATGGGGTTTTCCTCACCAAAAATGGCCAAAGCAGTGGATTGGGACAGTACTATGGCATTCAATTCCTCCAGACTGGCACGGGAACCTTGCAGCATGTTCAAGGAAAGCATATCCAACGCCCCACTTTCGATAAATTGTCCGGTCCGGGTATGGTTTTCCCCTGAATCGGTCAGCACATAATCGCCCGTCCAAGTGGCCCTTAAGACGTGCTCGAAATAATCTTTGTAATTTTCCTTGATAACGCTCCCCATAGTATATAGGGTGGAATTGAACGTGCCGATTTCGCCTGTATCCAGATTCTCGCCCCTGTTATAGATCTGTGCGATCCTATCGTGGTTCTTGTGATAGGTATTGAAGGTAAATTCGTCCAAGACCCATAGCCCGATCATGATGACAACGGCCATGCCCAAGGCCAATCCACCGATATTGATGGCTGAGTAGCCTTTGTTTCTTTTAAGGTTCCGCCAAGCGGTCTTTAGGTAGTTTCGTATCATGGTTCTCGTTTTTTGTTGATGGTTTACAGACCTGACAGGTCTTTAGTTTCTATTGTTTCAAGTGACAGTCCAAATTCAAATCGAAACTTTTTATAGAAATTAGACCGCTTCACTCATAGAATATGGACAGTTTATCCTGTTTGGTTCTTTTTCATTGATTCTACATTCGTAATTCGCATTTCCCACTTCATACTTTGTACTTTTTACTTCGTACTTTGAAATCTCGCATCTAGAAAATCATTCCATTCTCAAACTTTTTACAGGATTTTGCCTAGCCGCTTTAATAGCTTGAAAGCTTACTGTAAGCACCGTTACTGCGAGGGCACCAAGCATGGCAAGGCCAAAAACCCACCATTTTAATAGGATGCGGTACGGATATTCCTGAATCCACCCATTCATTACATAATAGGCAATGGGCATAGCAATAAAGCATGAAATGATCACCAGCTTTAAAAAGTCTTTCGAGAGCATATTCCAAACATTGAAAACCGTGGCTCCCAGTACTTTGCGTACCCCAATTTCCTTTGTACGCTGTTCTGCCACAAAAGAGGTGAGCCCAAACAATCCCAAACAACTGATGAGGATGGCTAAAGCTGTAAAAATGCCCGAAAGCGTACCAATGCGTTGTTCAGCAGCGAATTTTTTACCATATTCCTCATCCACAAAATCATATTGAAAGGGTATGATTGGGAAATGCTCCTTGAACACCCGTTCGATAACAGCCAAATTCTGTGCGGCACTTTGGTTAGGGTTGAGCCTAAGGTTATAATAACTAATGTTCCCATAACGATCATAAACATACCAGGCCTGTTTTACAGGTTCATAAGGTGACTGAGAAACAACATCTTTTACCACTCCAATGATTTTGTGATCAGGACCTGGGTCTTCCTCGTTACTATCTCGGATAATTAGTCCTACCGGATTTTCCAATCCCATATATTTTACAGCGGTTTCATTGATCAATATGCCCATGGAATCCGTAGGCATGTCCCTCGAAAAATCACGCCCCTGAACAATTTTCAAACCCATCGTAGTTGTATACTCTGGTGAAACCTCGGTCCAAGCAAAATCCTCTTGAAATCCATCAGGCTTGCCCTCCCAGGTATAACCGCTGCGGTTGGACCAAATATTGGTAATCGGACTGCTGGAAGTCGCCATACTGACCACAGCACCAGACTTGATGAATTCTTCGCGCATTAAATCAGCTTTGCCGTTAAAGTCATTGCTGAAGGTGGGTATTTGCACCAAACCATCTTTGGTGTAGCCAACGGGTCGATTTTTGGCATGGTTGATCTGCTGCATCACGATGACCGTTCCTATGATAAAGGCCACCGAAACCGTAAATTGTACCACGACCAAAATTTTTCTGGGCAAGCTAGCATAACGTCCGGCCTTGAACGTTCCCTTTAATACGGTTACCGGGTTGAAAGAAGAAAGATAAAGTGCCGGGTAACTTCCTGCCAATAAGGCTGTAAATAAGACAAAGGCCAATGATGCCAACCAAAATATGCCATTGCCCCAAGGGAAGCTAATTTCTTTTCGAGCCAGTTCATTAAAGCCGTTCAACGAAATGTTCACGATGATGATGGCCACCAAAAAGGCGAAAAGGGTCACCAAAAAAGATTCACTTAAAAACTGATTGATCAATTGCGAGCGTTGCGACCCAATTGATTTTCGAATACCAACTTCCTTGGCACGCTTTTCAGAACGGGCCGTACTCAAATTCATAAAATTGATACAGGCCAATAGCAATACAAACACCCCGATGATGCCAAACAACCATACATATTTGATACGCCCCCCCACTTGTTTACCTTCTTCAAAATTGCTACGCAGGTGCCAATCATCCATGGGCAGCAAAAAGATTCTTGGGTTAAATTCGGCCACTTCTTCATCAGCATTTTTTTTAATATCGATAATGGCATCGGTCACATTTTGCATGGTGGAGTTCTCGGCAATCTCCACAAAAAGTTGAAAGGAATTGTTCTGCCAATTGTCCTTGGAATTCTTGATCCATTCTTGACTATTGACATAGAGTTCCCATGGCAGTAAAAAGGACATGTCCCTAAAATTGGTGTTATAAGGCAAATCTTCATAAACGGCCGTAACCGTCATGGTGTGTTCGTTGTTTACTTTTATGGCCTTGCCAATAGGGTCTTCTTCGCCAAAAAGGGCATTGGCAGTGGATGCGTTCAACATTACAGAATTTACATCACGTAGCCCATCTTTAGTTCCCTTGAGGATGTTTAGATTAAAAAGGAAGGGAGCATCGGGCTGCATAAAATTGCCCTGACGGGGAATATTGGTCTCATCATATTCCAAATATTGTTGGTTTTCCCATGATGACATGACCAAATATTTGAACAGGTCATTATGTTGATTTAGCAAAGCTGGTTCCAAAGGTTGGGGAATAGCTGGCCCAGTACCCGTTTGCCCATTAAAGGTCTGGGACTGGAATATTTGGGCAATCTTATCTTTCTTGGTAAAATAACCGTTGAACGAAAGTTCGTCGTTCATCCATAGGCCAATAATCAGGGCCACAGCCATCCCCAAGGCCAATCCCCCTACATTAATAACGGTATATGCCTTGTTTTTGGTTAGGTTTCGCCAAGCGATTTTTAAATAGTTCTTTAACATGATTGTTCGTTTTTCTTGATTGATTATAAGTCATTCCGACAGAGGCCTTGCCGACGAGGAATCTAAAAAAACAGATTTCCCACGCTCACTTTATTCGGTTCGAAATGACATTTTTCATATATGTTTTTTCCCAGCTTTTCATATCTATTATCCATTCTCCCCTTTTGGGGGAGACAGAGGGAGCTTTTATTCCGTTCTCAAACTTTTTACAGGATTGGCAATTGCTGCTTTTATGCTTTGGTAACTCACCGTGAGCAAAGCAATTAATACTGCTAAAAACGCGGCAATGAAAAACTCACCAACACCTATATTGATTCGGAATGTAAAATCTTCCAACCAGCGGTTCATTGCAAACCACCCAATTGGTAAGGCAATAATGATTGCAACGAAAACCAACTTTAAAAAGTCAAATGACAATGTATATGTGATTTGGCTGACAGATGCACCCAATACCTTTCGAACCCCTATTTCCTTTATTCGTTTTTGAGCGTTGAAAGCAGCAAGACCAAATAATCCCAAACAGGCAATGAATATGGAGAGTGAGGTGAAAATGATAAAAATATTGCCCAATCGCTTTTCGTTCTGATAAACTTCATTGAACGAATCATCCATAAACTGATAATCAAATGGTAGCGTAGGGGATCTTGCGTCCCAAAGTTGTTGTATTTGGGCTATGGAGTTTCTAAAATTACCCGATTTGAGCTTTACGATTAGATTACCGGAGCTTCTTCCAATTTGTAACGACAATGGACGAACCTCATGGCGCATGCTTTCAAAATGAAAATCCTTAACGACACCAATAACAGTGAAAATAGATTGGTCTTCTTCACCAATACCATTGAAAATACGTTTTCCCAAAACCGACTCTGGATCAAGCCCAATGACATCCAAGGCTGATTCATTGATGATAATGGCAGTAGAGTCAGTTGTTATATTAGGGTCAAAAGGCCTTCCTGAAACCAAATTCAAATCAAGGGTGTTCATGTAATCAAAATCCACACGCCACCCCTGCATGTTAATGGCCGATTCCTGTTCCAACTTATCTTCCAAAAAATATGAAGAATCACTTCTATAAGATGGTGTAGGGACATAACCACTAAGCGACGCATTTGAAACTTGGGCCAATTGTTTCACCTCTTCTTTAAAAGACTCGGCCTGCTCGCTTAATCTCTCAATGTTATTGACCAACAATACTTGGTCCTTGGTGTAGCCTAGATCCTTATTTTGGATAAAATTCAATTGTTTGGATACGACTAGGGTACCAATGATTAAAAAAACCGATATGGCGAATTGGAATATTACCAAGCTTTTGCGCAATTTTGACCCCCCAGTACTGTTTTCGCCCCCGCCCTTCAATACTTTGACTGGTTTAAATTTTGACATAAAAAACGCTGGATAGCTGCCAGATAAAAGTGCCAGAATGCCAGTTGCAAATATCAAAATAGCCCAAAAATAAGAGTTCAACAGTGGTAGTTCAATGGATTTATTACCCAACTCATTAAAGAATGGCAGTGCCACAAGAGCCAATAATACAGCTACCAGCATGGCTCCAAATGTTATTAATCCCGATTCAGTCAAAAACTGTCTGATCAAGGATTTTTTATTTGACCCCAAGGTTTTTCGAATACCCACTTCCTTTGCACGTTTCAATGAATATGCAGTTGACAGGTTCATGTAATTGATACTGGCCAATAGAATTAAGAAAAGGGCAATAAATGAAAGGATATAAACATTGTTGATGTCCCCGTTTACCCCCATATCTTGTTCCCGATGCGAGTTTAAGTGAATATCGGTCAAAGGAATAGTTGAATAATGAACATAGTTGCCCGAAGCCTCAAATTCTTTAAGTGTTATACCTGGAAAAAATTGTTGGGCGTAAGGCATTAAATAACGTTCCATCATCCCCTGTAAAGGTTCAGCAATATCTTCTGATGAGCTATTCGGCTTTAGTTTTATAAAGGTGTTATAATTATGGCTTCCCCAATTCAAATATTGGTCTTCATAACCCTCCATTGACATGAATACCGAATAATCCGCCAAAAACGAATTGTTGGGCAAATCTTCAATAATGCCGGTAACCGTATAGGTTTCCCCTTCGTTTAAAATGAGTTTCTGACCTATAGCATTTGATACAGGAAAGTGTTTCTCTGCGGCAGACTTCGTTAAAATCATAGTGTTCGGGTTGTTCAAAGCCTTGTCAGGATTGCCGTAAAGCATGTTCAATCCGAACATTGACACCAATGTGGTGTCAGCATATGCCGTTCTTTCTTCCATTACCAGATCCCTGTCTGTTGTTTTGTTTAAGGAAGATGCCCCCCATGGCCTAAAACGAACGACACTCTCAACTTGCGGAATGTCGTTTAAAACAGCTTCTGCCATAGGGCCGGAAACTTGAGACATTTGTCTGTCAGGCCCGCCAAATTTCATATCCACATTAATACGGTGAATGCGTTCAGCATCAGCAAACATTTTATCATAGCTAAGCTCATCATAAATGTATAGGCAGATTAAAAGGGTCCCTGCAATACCAATGGCTAGCCCCAACATATTGAGGCCATTCAAAAAAGGTTGTTTTTTAATACTTCTCCATGCTACTTTTAATTGATTTTTAAACATGACTCTTTTATTTAGTTGTTCGTTGACTGATTCTGGTCATTGGATGCTACTTTTAAGTCCGAATTCAATAATTACATCCTTTTAACTCTTTATCTGGTATTTTACACTTTTTTAGATTCTTCATTCATCCCTAAGCTATTCTGTTCTTAGGCTTTTCACCGGACTAGACAGGGCAACCTTTAAGGTTTGATAACTAATGGTTGCAAATGTGATGATCATTATAGAGACAATGGCAAATGCGAACACCCACCAATGAATTTCAGTTCTATATGTATAACCTTGAAGCCATTGCTCCATCAAATACCAAGCTATGGGCGTGGCTACAATACCTGCAATGAGGATTAATTTGAAAAAGTCAGCAGAGAAGAGCCCCAAAATATTGGCAACATTGCTCCCCAAAACCTTTCGTATGCCAATTTCCTTGGTTCGTAGCCCCACAAAGAAAAGTATGAGTCCATATAACCCAAGGCAACCAATAAAAATGGCCAAAGCGGAAAAAACTTTAGACAATGTCAGATAACGTTGTTCTGTTTCATATTGCTCCATAACCCTATCATCCAAGAAACGAGGTTCATAGGTATATCCAGCGAAAGTATCTGACCAATAATCATCTATTTGATCTAATATGTGCTTGGTATTGTGCATATCCATTTTAATGGCAATCTCATCAAACCACCCAGGTTCATAAGCCATTAGCACTGGACTGATCTCCTCTGTAAAATCAGTATCATGAAAATTGCTTACCACTCCTACAATGGTAGCCTTTATATATCCACCATTTGCAGTAACTTGTTTACCAATCAATTCTTCAACAGGGTATACGCCTAGCTTCTCCCCTACCTTTTCATTGACAATGACCTCTGTGATGGAATCTCTTTCAAAAAAGTTTCTCCCAGCAACCAGAGGAATATCAAAAGTTTTCAAATAATCTTTATCCATAGACTTGAATTGAATACTGAATTCTTCATACTCTGGTCTGTTGCTATATTTAAAACTAGTTCCCAAACTATTGATGGAGCCCCCAGGACTTGTTAAGCATATAGATACTTCACTAACTCCTGGAATACCACTAATTCTATCTTTTAAACTTTTAATTTGTACTACATCCTTATCTTCCGGAATACTTACCATAACAATGGAATCAGAATTGAATCCAAGGTCACCATTTACCGCATAATCAATCTGTTTGGAAATTATAATTGTAGCAACAATGAGTATTATAGAAATTGTAAATTGTGCCACCACAAGTACTTTTCTCGTAGTGCTTCCTCCGGTATTGTTGTGCTTAAGTTTTCCTTTCAATGCCAAGACCGGAACAATGCGGGACATTAAGATTCCTGGATAACTTCCTGATAAAAAAGAAACCAAGGCGAGAACCACTATTACAAATGCAAAAAACTTGTAATCCAATAAACTCTTAGCAGTAAGTTCCAATTCAAACAAGGTATTAAAAGAAGGTAAGAACAATATTGCCATCAAGAGTCCCAAAGCAATGGCAAAAAAACTAATGACAAACGTCTCGGACAAAAACTGCCAAAAAAGATGATATCTAAAACTGCCCAATACTTTTCGTATTCCTATTTCCTTAGATCGATAAAAGGCCTGGGCGGTTGATATGTTGATGAAGTTGATACAGGCTATTACAATTAAAAACATCCCTATTATGGCAAAAATCCATAGCAATCCAGAATTCATTCCTCCATAGTTTGCATTGAAATGAATATCCGATAACGGTTGTAACTTGTATTCATGCCTGTTTTTACTATTGGGGCGGTGTTGCTTAGGAAGTTCCAATAATACCTCCTCAATAGATGCTATATCTTGATTGGGGTGCAATAGTGCAAAACATTGCATGCTTGAAGAAATTCCGCCCCAAGTTTCCTCTCCCACAAAATCGTTGAACTTTTTAATTGTGTTGAAAGAAATAAAGATTTCTTCTGTAATCAACGAAGTCTTGGGCCTATTTTTTAGGACTCCTATGATCTCAATGGTTTCCTTGTTATCAAAAAGAAATGTTTTTCCCAAGACCTCTTTGCTTCCAAATAATTTCTGGGCCATTCCCTCACTGATATAGGCCGTATTGGGTTCCTCTAAAGAACGGTCTCCCAATACATTCAGCAATGGAAAAGTCATAATGTCAAAAAAATCAGCTTCTGCAAAAACCGCATCTTCCTTAAACGCCTTTTGATTGTGTTCTTCCCCTACATTAAGTTGATAATCCTCCCAATTCGCAATTTTGGCTACTTTCTCCGCATATTGATAGTTTTCTCGAAATACTTTGGCGAATGCAGGAGGAACACTAGCCTCATAATCTATAATATCCCGATGCTCCTCTGTAACTACTCTATAAATTCTGTCTGAGTTTTCATGGAAATTATCAAATGATAAATGATAGGACAAGAACAGAAAAATTAGAATGCTACTGCCAAAACCAATAGCGAGACCCAGAATGTTTATGACCGTAAAAACCTTTCTTTTAAAAAGGCTTCTCCAAGCAATTTTTAAATGGTTTTTGAACATGATGATGATTTTTGATTTTGATTGATGAATAAACTCCTACACCATTGCTCCCATGGGTTTGTTTTGACTTTCAGTTACTATTTGGCCGTCAAAAAGGTTAATAACCCGGTGGGCATAATGTGAATCACGATCAGAGTGCGTTACCATAACAATGGTTGTCCCCTCTTGGTTCAGCTCAGTCAACAAGTTCATGACCTCTATCCCGTTTTTGGAATCCAAATTACCTGTAGGCTCATCCGCCAAGATCAGTTTGGGGTTGGTAACTACTGCACGGGCTATGGCCACACGTTGTTGTTGCCCTCCAGAGAGTTGTTGTGGAAAATGTTTTTCACGATGTGCGATTTTCATGCGTTCCAGTACTTTTTGTACTTTTTCCCTTCTTTCAGATTTGTTCATTTTAAGGTAAATCAAGGGGAGTTCCACGTTTTCGTATACCGTTAACTCATCGATTAGGTTGAAACTCTGGAATACAAAACCAAGGTTTCCTTTTCTTAATTGAGTACGCTGGCTCTCCTTAAGCCCTCCAACCTCATGACCCGCAAATTGATAGGTTCCTTCGGAAGGGTTGTCCAACATTCCAATAATGTTCAGGAGTGTTGATTTGCCACATCCTGATGGCCCCATAATGGCCACAAATTCACCTTCGGCAACACTGAAGTTTACCCCGTTCAGGGCCAAGGTTTCCACTTCCTCTGTTCTGAAGCTTTTTTTTAGGTTATTGATCTGTATCATTTTTAATTGATTTCAAGGTTTGTTTATATATAGACTTCACAATTATAGTGTTGTAACACTTTGCAGTTATTTTAATACTATCCGTTCAGCATCACCAAAACTATCATAGTTGCTGGTAATGATTTGCTCCCCTGCTTCCAGCCCTTCAAGTACTTCATAGTATCTTGAGTTTTGTTTCCCCAATCGGATGTTTCTCTTTATGGCTTCATTGCCATTAGCATTGACCACAAATACCCATTGACCACCTGTACTTTGGAAAAAACCTCCTTTAGGTAATAAAAGCGCCTCGCTTGATGCACCCAATTGCAGTTTGATGTTGTAGCTCTGTCCAGCCCTGATGGTTTCAGGTTTTTGGTCCGTAAAGACCAAATCCACTTTAAACCTTCCATTTCTCACTTCAGGATAAACTTTTCTTACCCGCAAAGGATATTCTTGTCCATTGCGCTCAAAAGATGCAACCAAATCCCTCCTTACCCGGTCAATGTAATGCTCATCGATTTCAGCTTCTATTTTAAAATCAGTCAACACGTTGATCTGGCCAATTCTCTGCCCTTGGGTGATGTTCTGACCGATTTCGGCATCTAAAAATCCTAATTGTCCGTCGGCAGGGGCTCTTACATTCAAATGATCTAAACGCTCATACACCATTCCCAAGGTTTTTTTCATTCTGGCCAAATCTTCATCCAGTCCTGTAAGTGATGTTTTGCGCAATTGATCATCGTTTTCGGTTTGCAGCTTTACAATCTCATACTGTTTTTTGGAAAGCTCATAGTTTTCCTTTGACAGCAAATACGCTTCCTGTGAAATCAATTCCTCATCGTAAAGCGCTTGGTTTTGCTCAAAATTTCTTTTGGTTCTTTGCAAATCTGTACTGGCTGTGGCCAACGATCTGCGGCCCTCTACTTGTCTGGAATCGAATGTGAGTTTTGTAGATCTAAGATCGTTCTGCTTAAGCGCTAGGTTACTTTCACTTGCCAAAATTTGTTCGTAGAGGTTCGTATTTTCCAATTTTAGGATAATGTCACCTTTCTTTACCATGGCTCCCTCTTCAATGAGTTTTTCGGTAACCCTTCCACCTTCATAAGCATCCATATAAATAGTGGCAATGGGAGCAACATTACCATTTATAGTAATATAATCATCAAACTTGCCTTGTGCTACTTGAGCTATGGTAAGCTTTTCTTTTTCTGTTCTATAGGTTGATAAAGAACTACCAAACGCCATTTTCCATCCAACGAACAGCAACAAAATGCCCAAAGCTATATATCCGTAGTGTTTGGGTTTAAGTCCTTTTTTCTTTTCGAGTTGTATATCCATTGTTCTTTTGTTCTTTGTTAGTTGATATTAAATATTGGTAGGCCGCGATAAAAATCCAGGGTGCTGTTGTTTACCCGTAACCGCAATCTTGCCTGTAAATTTTGGTTTTGTGCCGTAGCGTAGAGCGTTTTTGCTTGACCTAATTCTATGGCATTGATCATGCCTTTTTCATACCTTTTTTGGGCAATATTAAAAGCCAGTCCCTGGGAAGCCGCCCTTTTTTCGGTTTGAGCCATCTCTGCCATCAAAGCTTCGTGCTCCTGCACCAATTGCTGTATAGTTTGGTAGAGCTCTTGCTCGGTAACTTTTGCAGTATTCTTAGCACGTTCAAATGCAATCTTTTGCTGTTTGACCCTAGACCGGTTAGCCCATCCGTTAAAGAGAGGTACATTTAAGGTAGCGCCAACATACTCGAACCTGTTCTCACTAAATTGATCTCTAAAAGGAACAGTTACCCCTAAGGAGTCGGTTATGGTTTCAAAATATCCAGTACCTATACCTCCACTCAATGAAAGTGAAGGATATAAACTGCCTCGAGTGGCAGCTAATTGCTTTTTTGCCGCCTTGACCCTAAAATCCTGCGCCTTGATTGACGGCATAAAACTCTTTGCTTTGTTGAAAATTGAATCTGAAAGTACAGTCTCTTCTGCATATTTGATGGGTACAGCGCCAAATTCAGGCTCAATGGTAATTTCACTTTCCCCTTCAACGTTCATAGCTTGTAACAAGGTCAATTTTGCAGCTTTTAAACGGTTTTCGTTTTGGGTCAGAGTCAACTTATCTGTCAAAAGTAGAGACTCAGCCTCATAAAGGTCAGCGCCAGCCATAAGCCCAAGTTCCACTTGTTTCTCAACAAGGTCATAATTGGTTTGAGAGATTTCAACCTGCTCTTTGGATATGGTTATGAGCCCTTCAATAAATTGAATGTCGTAATAGGCGGACATGACCGTGAAAGCCAACAAATATTTCTGTTGTAAATGCTCCTCTTTCGTCGCTTTGTATAAGAATTTGGAAGCTTTTAGATTATTTATTTTTTGAAACCCTTGAAACAAATCGAAGGCACCATCCAAAGAATAATTGTTAGAGAATATATCGGTATTAACGATACTGTTATCCTCCGGATTTGTTTGACGACCATATCTAATAAAATAGTTGGCAAAACCACTTACCGTAGGAAATAAATCCCGTATGGATTGCCGATAGGTTTCTTTATTGGATTGGGTATTTAAATTGAAGTCGTTCAATTGTAGGTTATGCTCTAGAGCATAGGAAACACAGTCATCCAGGGTCCACATTTTTTGTGAATGCAGCGAAAGACTCGCTAAAAAGATGATTGCTATGATGCCTTTTTTAAATTTCATATATGCTAACTATGCCAAAAGGTAAGCGAATGCTGTGCCATAAACATAAATCTTTAATTATCAGTTATTTAAAATTTAAAATTTATCCCACGCGATTTTATTGTGTCAAATTTTTATACCAATTGTGTAAAATATTTATACACTTTGCAAAAAGCATTCATATCATATTGTAGTTTTATGCTGTCTAACAGTTGAGCCATGACAGACGCAAAGATTTTATTGGTAGATGACAATAAAAGCATATTGAGTGCTTTGGAAATCCTACTGCAGTTTGAATACAAGATGGTAAAATCCATCTCAAATCCAAATCAGTTGTCCTCTTTCCCAGATCTGAACAGCTTTGATATTATTCTACTGGACATGAATTTTTCTGCCGGGGTCAATTCTGGTAACGAAGGTTTGTATTGGCTTAAGGAAATCAGAAAAAAAACTCCACATACTTCTGTAATTATGATGACCGCATATGGTGCTGTGGATTTAGCTGTGAAAGCCCTAAAGGAAGGTGCGGCAGATTTCATTCTTAAACCATGGAACAACGAAAAGTTATTGGCCACCGTCAAATCTGCATATCAACTTAGAAAAACAAAGAAGGAGGTACATCAATTAAAACAAAAGGAAAGTAGTCTTAAGCAGGTCATCAATCAAAATAAAAATTTCATTATCGGGAATAGCAGGGCATTAAATACTGTATTGAACTTAGTGAACAAAGTTGCCAAGACAGATGTAAATGTTCTGATTACCGGGGAAAATGGAACTGGCAAGGAATTAATTGCCCGAGAAATCCATCAAAAATCTAAGCGAAAAAACGAGGTTTTCATCAATGTGGACATGGGATCTATTTCCGAGAATCTTTTTGAAAGTGAACTTTTTGGGCATACTAAGGGTTCTTTTACAGATGCCAAAGAAGACAGAACGGGTAAATTTGAAGCTGCCAATGGAGGTACCCTTTTTCTAGATGAAATTGGAAATCTTTCCTTGCAAATGCAGGCCAAATTGCTATCTGCCATTCAAAATAAAACTATCGTAAGAGTTGGTTCCAACAAACCAATCCCTGTTGATATTCGCTTGGTATGTGCCACCAATTGCAATTTGGAGCAAATGGTTGCAGAAGGCATTTTTCGTGAGGATTTATTGTACCGAATCAATACCATTCACATTCAGGTTCCTGCACTCAGAAATAGAGATAATGATATATTGTTGCTTACAGATTTTTTCCTGAAGAAATTCAGTGCTAAATATGGCAAACCGGGATTGCGCATTAACAATGCCGCAGAAGAAAAATTAATGGGCTACAATTGGCCGGGCAATATCCGGGAATTACAACATACTGTAGAAAGAGCAATAATTTTAAGCGACGGTCCAGTCCTAAAAGCCAATGATTTTCCCTTTCAAACCAAGTTCCACACATCCTCCGCAGATACTCCATTGACCTTGGATGAAATGGAGCACCAAATGATCTTACAAGCTCTGGAACGCCACGAAGGCAACCATAGTGCCGCTGCAGAACAGCTGGGCATTACAAGACAGACTCTCTACAATAAACTCAAAAAACAAAGTAGATAATGGCAAGTCGCAATTTTTATTTACAGTTAATTTTCAGGGTTATTTTGATAACCCTAACGGCTTTCCTTTTTGCATTTTCTTGGTCAAATAAATGGTGGGGCATTTTGGTTTTCTCCCTTATTTTTCTGTGTTTTCAGGTTTATTTTTTGATTCGTTATATCAACAGTACCAATAGAAAGATCGCATATTTCTTTGATGCCATTAAGAATGAAGACTTTACCCTTCGCTTTCCTGAAAAAGTGACAATTGAATCTTTCAAGGAACTCAACATCAGTCTTAACAGGGTAAATAAATTGATTCAAGAAGTTCATCTGCAATTGCAGATTAGGGAAAGATACTATCAAGAAATATTAAAACAGGCCAATATTGGAATCCTAACTTATAATGAAAGGGGGCACATTCTTTTTTCCAACCCAACCGTGGAAAAATTGCTCAATCATAAACCTTTGAACCACATTAAGCAACTGCAACAAGTTAATATGCAATTGTATCGATTGTTCTCAGAGCTGAAACCCTTTGATAGGAAACTTTTTCAATTGACCAACGAACGTGAAAAAACACAGCTGGCCATTAAAAGTAAATCCATAGCACTCAATGACCAAGCTATGCTTTTGGTCGTTGTACAAGATATTCACAAAGAATTGGATGAAAAAGAAACAGACTCTTGGGTAAAATTGATTAGGGTACTTACCCACGAAATCATGAATACCATTACCCCTATCACCTCCATTTCAGATTCAATACTAAAATATTTTGTGGGTACTGATGGACAAATTATTGAAGACCATTTGAATAAAGAACAAGTTACCATCACAGCAAAGGGACTCGAGGTCATCAAAGAGCAGGGAAGTAATTTAATGGATTTTGTAAAGTCTTATCGAACTTTCCTTAATGTTCCTGAACCGGACAAAACAATTGTTTCTGCAGAAAAACTACTGGAAAAAGTCAAACTTTTGCTTCCTAAGGTTGAAACTTCAAACTCTCCTAAAATAGAAATCCATATAGAACCGAAAGGATTGGAGCTTTTTATTGATGAAAAGCAAATTAC
The DNA here is from genome assembly GCF_013090115.1 of Flagellimonas amphidinii. GTDB lineage: Bacteria > Bacteroidota > Bacteroidia > Flavobacteriales > Flavobacteriaceae > Flagellimonas > Flagellimonas amphidinii. The sequence goes on along the minus strand of NZ_JABFNN010000031.1, from coordinate 171,681 downwards.
CCAAGTATTGGTCAATCTTGGCAAAAATGCCCTGCAGTCAATTGGAAATCAAGAACAGGGAAAAATTGTTCTTGCTGCAGGAATCAATTCAGAAAATAAGAAGTACATCACTGTAAATGATAACGGACCAGGTATTCCGGAAGATTTGATCAATGAAATTTTCGTTCCCTTTTTCACCACCAAAAATTCTGGAACCGGGATTGGATTAAGCCTTTCCAAACAAATATTGCAATTGCACGGGGGAAGTTTGAATGTGCAATCCTTACCTCATAAAAAAACTGTATTTACATTGCAGTTTTAACCAAAACGTTTCCAGCTTCTTCAAAAACTGACCAAAGTCATATGCAACGCTAAGAGATGGTTCTATTTTTAATTGAACAAAACTCTTTGTCATGCTTAATTCAGAAAAAATAGGAAATGCGTTTTACCAAAACCTTGGCAAACTTTTCTATGCGGTTGCCATGGCAGATAATAAGGTAAGACCTGTTGAAGTAACTAGATTGCGAAAGTATGTGAGGCAACATTGGTTGGATGTTGATGATTTTGTGGATGAGTACCATACAGACTCAGCCTACCAAATAGAAATTGTTTTTGATTGGTTGGAAAATGAAGAAAAAAATGATGAGCAGTATTTTGATGAATTCAAGACATTCTACAAAGAACACCCAAAAAAGTTCACCCCTGTCCTAAAAACCTTGATTCTTGAGACTGCGGAGGCCATTGCAGATTCGTTTGCTGGGAAAAATAAATCAGAGATGTTGATTATCTTTAAGTTGAAACAACTCTTGGCTAGATAAAAACATGACGATATCACAATATATAGACCATACCAATTTAAAACCTACCGCAAGTGTTACTGACATTCATCAGCTATGTGAAGAAGCCAAAAAACATCAATTTAAGGCAGTCTGCGTAAATGGTTGCCATGTAAAACTGGCCAAGAAATTACTTGAACATACTCAAGTAAAAGTAGCCGCAGTTATTGGTTTTCCACTAGGAGCAATGTCCACCAAAACCAAAATCTTTGAAGCAGAAGATTGTATAGTACAAGGAGCAGATGAAATTGATATGGTCATAAACATGGGCTGGCTAAAATCCAAGTTAGATACTGAAGTACTCAATGAGATTAAAGCAATAAAGCAAGTAATTGGAGAAAAGGTCTTGAAAGTGATTTTGGAAATGTGTTACCTGACCACAGAAGAAAAAGAAAGGGCGTGTAACTTAGCTGTCCTCGCAGGTGCGGATTTTGTAAAAACCTCTACCGGATTTGGTAGCGGTGGCGCCACCTTTGAAGATGTAATCCTTATGAAAAAAGTGGTAGGCACCAAAGCTTTGATAAAGGCATCCGGCGGTATAAAAGACAAGGAAACCGCTTTAAAATATATTGAACTGGGAGTTTCGCGCATCGGAACTTCTTCCGGTCCATCATTACTAAAATAATCCAATCCTATGAGTATCCATATTGAAGCCAAACCAGGTGAAATTGCAGAAACTGTGCTTATGCCGGGAGACCCGCTTCGCGCCAAATGGATTGCAGAAACGTTCTTGGACAATCCTTTTTGTTACAATCAGGTCAGGGGTATGTTGGGGTATACAGGGATGTATAATGGCAAAAGAATATCTGTTCAAGGGAGCGGTATGGGTATGCCCTCTTCCATGATTTATTTTCATGAGCTCATTAAGGACTATGGCGTTAAAAATATCATCCGCGTGGGTTCAGCAGGCTCATACCAAGCTGATGTAAAACTTAATGATGTGGTGTTGGCCATGGCAGCTTCAACAACTTCAGGCATCAACAATTCAAGGTTCATCAATTCTGATTATTCGCCAACAGCAAATTTTGACCTTTTTCTAAAGGCTGTCAACTATGCCCAAAACAATAACATCCCTATAAAAGCTGGCAATGTTCTTTCTTCCGATGAGTTTTATGAAGATGATCCCAATGAATACAAACTTTGGGCACAATATGGTATTCTCTGTGTAGAAATGGAGACAGCTGGACTTTATACTATTGCCGCAAAGTACAATGTAAGAGCATTAACCATACTAACCATTTCCGATTCTCTGGTCACGGGCAAACATCTTTCTGCAAAAGAAAGGGAGACGTCTTTCAATTCGATGGTGGAAATTGCATTGGCAGCAGCTATTTCTTAAGTTACCAAGTTTTCATTATACTATTTTTCATTTTTTGAAGGGACAACGTCTTTACGATGACAAAAACTAGCATTGGCTCTGGTCTATCTACATTTTGAAATTCTAACTATTTTTAACAAAACCAAACCGAATGACAGTACATCGTTTTGACACTTCAAATTCTCTTTTGAACACTTTTATTGCCGAGATACGGGATACGCAAATACAAAAAGATGCCATGCGGTTTAGACGCAATATTGAACGTATTGGTGAAGTATTGGCATATGAAATGAGTAAGACATTGGGTTGCAAATTCACTGCTGTAAAAACTCCTTTAGGCTCCAAAGAAACTTCTCTTTATGCAGACAATTTGGTGCTTTGTTCAGTGTTAAGGGCAGGCCTCCCGTTACATCAAGGGCTATTAAATTATTTTGATGGTGCTGAAAATGCCTTCATTTCAGCTTTTAGGCATCATCCCAATGGAGATGATGATTTTGATGTGATCGTGAAATATTTGGCAGCTCCAAAGCTAACGGGCAAAACGTTGGTACTTACAGATCCTATGTTGGCCACTGGCAAAACACTGGAAAATGTATTGAAAGCTCTCAGTGCCCATGGCAAACCCGAAAAAATCCATATCATTTCTGTAATAGGATCACAAGCTGGTATTGCTCACGTACAAAAAATATTTCCTTCAGAAACACAGCTTTGGATAGCCGCTATTGATGATGAACTTAACAGTAAGGGATACATTGTCCCGGGCTTGGGAGACGCCGGGGATTTGGCCTATGGTGAAAAGCTTTGATGTAACCTTCCCATTAATCAAAAAAAATTAACACCTACTGAATTGTCCCATTTTATAATACCAAAAATAACTCTAGCCTCAGAATTCCATACATTGACCTCATTTTTTGATGGCTTTCCTAAAATTTGCATAGCTTTAAGTTTTCCTATACCCACATGTTGAAAAACAAAGATTTCTGGATTAATCTTCTTATAGGAATGGGGCTTTTGAGCGTTCCCATTTTAACGTCACCAGATTCTGGTTCCTTTAAGGAAATGTGGTATATCACAGGTTTTCAGAGAGATTTTTTGGGATATTCTTTATTATTACTGTTCTTCTATTTGAACTACCATTGGCTGGTGCCCAAGTTCTACTCAGAGAAAAAATACCTGCTATATATATCCATATTATTGGTTTGTTTGGCTATAATCTCATTTATCCCCGACCTATTGGTCAATCAAAATTATGTAGACAGAACACCTATGCCTCCTTCCATGCCAGGTCAAGGACAAATGCCCCCACCTGGCATGCCTCCCAGAAAACCACCCCTGTTCAATATTTTTGTTTTCAGGGATTCATTTATTCTCCAGTTCATTATGGTTATTATCCTTTCATTTTTATTACGATTGGACAACCGCCTGAAAGAAATGCAGCATGAAAAACTAAAAGCAGAAGTAAGTTATCTCAAGGCACAAATCAATCCCCATTTTTTATTCAATACCCTTAATAGCATTTATGCACTTACGTTAAAAAAGTCGGATGATGCTCCCAGAGCTTTATTAAAACTTTCGGAAATGATGCGCTATGTCGTAACAGAAAGTAATGTTGAAGCAGTTCCCTTACAACAAGAGATACAATATATTTCAGATTATATCGAACTACAGAAACTCCGCATTGGCAAAGGAGCCAACTTTACATATGAAGTGTCCGGTGATCCCTTTGGAAAGAAAATCGCACCAATTATTTTGGTCAATTACGTTGAAAATGCTTTTAAATATGGGGTTAATCCAGACAAACCTTCCAAAATAAGTATCTTTATTACAGTAGATGTTGATGGTGTTGAATTGTTGGTCGAGAATAGTATAACGGTAAATCGAAAAAACTTGCCGGAACATACAGAAGAAGGCAATAGAAACACTCTAAAACGATTGGATTATTTCTATCCTGGAAAATACCAGCTCAATGTGAACCATCAGAAAGACTATTACATTGTAAAACTATATATCAATCTTAAATGATCCGAGCGGTTGCATTGGATGATGAAGAACTCGCACTAGAAGTGCTTCAAGCTTACTGTGGGCAAATTGAATATGTAGATTTGATCCATGTATTCACGGAACAACGAAAAGCCATTCGCTATCTCAATAAATTTGATGTTGACCTGCTTTTTCTTGACATCCGAATGCCAGAACTTAATGGATTGGACCTGTACAAATCCCTCAAGCAAGATACCAAAGTAATTTTCACTACAGCATACGACCACTATGCCGTGGAAGGTTTTAATGTAAGTGCCATTGATTATCTCTTGAAACCTTTTTCCTTTGAACGTTTTCTATCGGCCATAGAAAAAACCAAAAAACAACTGGATCTGGAACTTGCCGATGCTTCGGACGGTTATTTATCCATTAGGGCTAATTTCAAATTACATAGAATTGCGTTTGATGATATTGTACTCATCGAGGCCTTGGATGATTACATTCAAATACATCTTACCAATAATTCCAAAATAGTGGCACGTTCAACCATGAAATCCATTTTGGAAAAATTGCCAACTTTGAGCTTCATAAGGGCACATCGCTCCTATATTGTTCCACTAAAAAAAGTGAAAAGTGTATACAAAGACACTTTAAAAATTGGAGATTTTATTATACCGCTTGGCAAGTCTTATAAAGATTCTTTTTTAAAAAACCTTTAACTTTTTACTCGTTTTCACCTCACAGAAAAGTGCATTAACCGCAAAAATTACTGATAACATATTCGTCCTCATAGTTTTACTCTGAAACTAAAAACAATACTATGAAACGAAAAGAATTTTTAAAGGGAATGGGATTGGCCGGTTTATCCGTGGCCAGTCTTGCAGTTTTATCTTGCTCAACGGATAGTGAGGATTCACTTTATATTGATGATGACACCACTTCGGGCAGCGACTCTTCATCTGATAGTTCAAGTAGTGATACTGATTCTGGTTCTGGAACCAGTTCATCTGGCGATTGTGAAGAAACCCCAAGTGAAACAGAAGGGCCTTTTCCAACCAAGGATCCTGCAGATTTAGAAAGAGTCGATATTATTGGAGACCGAACAGGTATTGACTTGGACATTAATATCACCATTCGTAATATAAATGACTCCTGTAACATATTGGAGGGAGCCATGGTAGATATTTGGCACTGCGATAAAGATGGATACTATTCTGAATACGGAGGCACTCAAATGCAATCTGTAGATTATACGGACAATCACTTTTTAAGAGGCCGTCAAATTACAGACTCTGATGGACTGGCCAAGTTCGCCTCAATCTTTCCAGGGTGGTACCAAAGTCGCTCCACACACATTCATGTACATATCTATGATGAAGATGGGAATTCTCTTTTGGTCACCCAAATTGCCTTTCCAGAAGGAGACAACAGTGCCGTAGTACGAGTAAACGCCGCAAGTGAATATGGATATACCAAAGGTATGAGTGGTTATACGTACCATGCAGAAGACAATGTTTTTGGAGATAGTGTTGAAGAAGAATTGGCCAGTGTAAGTGGTAGTGTAAGTGAAGGTTTTACACTAACACATGATATTTATGTCGATGCTTAATGTAATATCAGAAGAAGTGATACTAAAGGAAACTGCGCAAATATTCTTAGCTGGAAAAAGACATCGCCATGAAACTCCAAACTATCGATGTCTTACTTCCCAAATGTTAGCTCAGGGAGGTTTAACCAGTATGCCTAGGTTTTCTGATGAAACTTTGGCTCCGGTCAAGAGCAAGACCTTTACCATGGATGAAGATGCCCTTCTTATGGTGCTGCCCCTAGTAGGTAGTATTGTATGTGGAATTTATGATGGACAGCATTCCACTAAAATTTTTCCAGAAGAATTACAAGTGTTCTCCTTGGAAAAAGGAGCATCTTTTTCCCTAAGCAATCCTGACAAAAATGAACTGGCCAACTACTTACAATTATGGATTAAACGAGATGCTTCGTCCAAGAAAGTTAGATTTGGTAATTATGTCCACAATGCATTAAATACCATTTTTGAAGCAGCTGACTTCAAAATACACTTTGGGGTGTTTGATGGTAGAATGGAAACTGATTATGTTCCTTTTTCTAAGCAAAATAATATTACGGTTTTTGTCATTAATGGTGCTTTTGAGGTACAGAACCGTTTGTTGGAATCCAGGGATAGTCTCCTTCTTCGAAATTTTGACCAGTTGGAAATGGAAGCACTTTCCGAAAATGCTATAATTTTTATTGTTGAGGATGACAATTCATGATGATTAGGTTTTAAATTCATCCTACTCCCGGGTTAATTAAGTTTAATCCGGGTTTTTCTTTTCCAAAAAGATCAAGACAATCGGGAATGAATAAATTCTTAGACTATTTAAAGTCCAAGTACTGAAAAAAAGTTTGCCTTGTAACTCTCCCCTATCGGAATGCGGACATCATTAATTACAATTCGGTTTCGCTGTACAGTTTTTATACAGGCAATGTTTACCACAAAGGATTTGTGCACCCTCAAAAACTGATTGGAAGGCAATCTATCCAAAATTTCCTTAAAACTCATAAGGGTAAGAATGGTCTTATTGGTGCCGGCAACATGTATCTTCAGATAGTCTTTTAATCCTTGGATGTATTCTATATCATCCAAATTGATTTTTACACTTTCATATTCCGCTTTCACAAAAATATAGTTCGGGGAATTTCCTTTTTCCCCATGGGAAGGAAATACATTGTCCTCAGTGGGCGATCCCTTTTTATAGCCCAAAACCTCTTTTGCCCTAGAAATAGCTTTGATAAATCTGTTATAGGGAATTGGTTTAACCAAATAATCAATGGCGTTCATTTCAAAACCTTCCACGGCATATTGGGAATATGCGGTAGTAAAAATGAACATAGGACTGTTATCCAAAGAAGTGATGAAGTCTATCCCGCTAATTTGCGGCATTTCAATATCACAGAAAATAAGGTCAATTTTTTTCTCTTTGAGCAGTGTAATAGCCTTCAAGGGATTGGTAAAAGTACCTTCCAACTCAATAAAATCTACCTTCTGACAATAATCTACCAACAGTTCAATTGCCAAAGGCTCATCGTCGATTATGATACATTTCATCTTTTTTGGTTTTAAATGGTTACGGGCACTATAAATTAAGTACCAGCTGCACAACATAAGTTCCCCCCTCTTCCTTTATTCGCAGGTCATGGGAATCTGCATACAATAACTTTAAGCGGTTCTTGATATTTTCAAGTCCTACCCCTGAATTTTTGTCATTTTTTCTGTGAACACCAATTTTGTTCTCTACTTTAAAGAAAATAGACCCATTCTGAATAAAAAAGCTAATGTCCACATAGGTCTTTCCTTCATAATCTGTTCCGTATTTGAATGCATTTTCAATAAAAGATATAAAAAGTAACGGAGGAATTTCCTTGTTCCGCTCTTCTCCAGATATTCTAAGCTTGACATTGGAACTATCTGATAACCTTAATCTTTGTAGTTGCACATAATTTTTAATGTACTCCAACTCCTTGCCTAAGGGCACTTTATCTTTATCTGCCTCATACAGCATATAACGCATTAACTCCGAAAGGGCGATAATAGCCTCAGAAGTATCTCCAGATTTTTTTACCGATAGTGTATAAATCGCATTCAAAGAATTAAAAAGAAAATGAGGGTTGAGTTGGGTCTTCAAAAATTGAAGCTCGGAATTTACCTTTTCATTTTCTACCAGTTGACGTAAGTCCTCATTCTTTTTCCATTCTTGGTAAAGCCTCAAAAAAGCACTCAAAAAAAAGGGTACGCTTAAATTCAATACGGTAATAAATTCCCTTAAATATCGGTTCCCAAAAGGTCTTTCCCGGGAAAAATTAGGTGGAGGCCCCTTCGGACCTGGAATTAAACCTGAATTGATAATAAACACCATCATAATAATCAGCAATAAGCATATGATAATGTAATACGTTGTTTTTTTCTTCAATAAAATCTTGGGCACCAAGATGAAGTAATTGGTATAAAAAAGAACAATCACCATCAATAACCTCAAGGGTAGATCTGGTGGAACCTGTCTAAGTTGAAAAAAGAAAGGAAAAAGAAAAAAACCGTAGAACAATGCCCAAATGAATAAATGGATGAAAAAAATCCTAAAACGTTTTTTACTTTGGGTCATTATGGGCTCTACTATTGTTCCAAAATTACAATATCCAAATCATTAAGCTCTTCGAGGGATATTCTTGGGCTCTCTCCTTTCAAGATTTTGCGCATTACCATGTCCGCTACCTGTTTTGCATCTTCTTTGGTTTCAAATTGCTTTTCTCCTTCTACTGCAGGGATAAATTCCTGTTGAATCAATAGTTTGTCACCACTAAAAATTTGATAACCATAACCGTTATCCAAAGTTATGACCTTGGTCCTCAAGGCTGGCTCTTCACGTTCGGGCCACTGCTCCATCCCCCACTTAGAAGCTTCAAAACAAAAAACTCCTACCAGTAGAATAAGAACCGCTGTTTTTATGATTCTTGGAAAATTCATACCCACTAACCCAGTAATAGTAATGGGGACCAAGAAACAAGGAGTTTCATTGGCCCCACTACATCAACAAACGTATCAATTATCATGAAAAATTAATCTTCATCATCATATTCTTGAAAAGGAAAGAACTCATCCAAATCATCTAAATACAATGTTCCTGTTCTTCCCATCCCTACAAAAGCTCTGTTTGAATTGGAAAATGCTACACCATCCTGTCTTGTAGAACCTTCAAAGCCTGTTTTGGCCTCCCAGCTATCTGAGGAAGGATCATACTCCCAAACCGAGTTGGTAGCTCCACTTCTCTCACCACAGGCAATGTAACCATACCCATTCAATGCGAATCCCAAAGCATTACTTCTGGTTATCTCATATTCATCCTCTTCATCCAAATCTGTCTTTTTTGTCCATGTTTCTGTTGATGGGTCAAAAGCCCAAAAATCGTCCAAATACACCCCATTGGAAACCCCAGTTCCCATGTAGACCAAACTGTTCAGGGTAAAGGTTGTGGCCGCCCTTCTTTTATCTCCACCAAAACCTACTAATTCTGTCCAAGTATCAGAAGACGGGTCATACTTCCAAAAATCCTTACGGTCATTTTCTCCGTCATACCCGGTTCCAAAATACCCAAAACCATTGGCTCCAAAAGCCACTGCGCTCCTTCTCTTTGTTTCGGTCAAAGAAGCAATCTGCGACCAACTATTGCTAGAGGGATCATACGAATAAAAATCACTAAGCTCATCCACACCATCATATCCAGAACCTATATATCCTTTACCATTAATTTTAAAACCAACAGCTGCATTCCTGGGCGTACCTGGAAAATCTGCTTTTTGTGACCAATAATCTCCCTCGATATCATATGCCCAAAAAGAATTCAAGTAATCATCTCCATCATAACCAACACCCATATAGCCCATATCATCAATGGTAAAACCAGCTACTCCACTTCGCGGGCTTCCGTCAAAAACGGAACGATCTATCCAGTTACCCAAATCATCATCATCCGAGTCATTGGAGCAACTTATAAAGGATAATAGCAATGGAGCTATAATGAATACTTTTTTGAAATACTGTAACGTTTGTGTCATGTCTCTGCGTAATTTTTTCCAAATGTAGTTCTGGGGTCAAACGCACTAAAAGAGAATATATCAACGCTTAATTTTAACCTATAAAACTACAAAATCAATCTACCAACCGGCAGTATGGTTTTGTAGTAAAATATGGTCATTTGGTCTTAAAAGAACAAGGGTTGGTCTATTGACATTTTAGAGCCTAAAGACACCTTTTACATTTGAACCAAACTTAGCTTATGAGACGACTTTTGGTGCTAATGTACGGAGCACTTTTTTTCATGGCTTCCTGCTCTACAGAAAATTACAACAATTCTGATTTTTTAGCTGGCGAAGCTTTTACGGACAGTAATATGAGGGTTGTCTTGATAGACACCATGACAGTGGAAACCTCAACAATGAAATTTGATAGCATAATTACCAGTCAAGCCTCCAGAATGTTGGTAGGCAAGTATACTGATTCTATTTTTGGAACAATCCAAGCCTCCAGTTATGTAGGTTTAACACCTGCCAGCTATACTATTGATTCGGAAGCTGAATACGACAGTATTGTGCTACACCTTAAGTTGGACAAATATTATTACAACGATACCCTCCAAACCAATACTATATATATAAAACGTCTTACCAAGACCTTAAGACCTGTGGAAGGCGATGCGCTTTACAATACTGCTGTTGCCGAGTATTCGGATGCCAACCTTGGCGCAATTTCGTTTAATCCACGCCCTCAAGATTCGGATACCTTGGAAATAAAGATTGATGATGAGCTGGGAATGGACTTTTTTAAGAAATTTCAGGAAAAGGAAATCACAGGTTCAGACGAGTTCAAGGATTATTTTAGGGGTATTGCCCTATTACCTGATGAAAATGACGATGGATCCATCATTGGTTTCTCCAAAGAGACAGAGGCTAGTTTCATGAGATTGTACTTTAGTACTTCGGAAGAAAGTGAACGGGTTCAAAGTTATATTGATATCGATTTTGATCTCTCCTCTTCACCAGTACCTTTCTTCAATCAGATTAGATCGGAAGATCCCATAGAACCTTTGCAAAGATTGGTTGATAAGGAATTTAATCTGAGCAGTTCTGAATCCGATGATTTCAGTTTTATACAATCTGGTGTTGGAATAGCTACACGAATTCAATTCCCCTACGTGAAAAAAATCTATGACCTACAGGGACAAGGAACCATTATGGATGCCATATTGAAGATAAAACCTGCAAATAACACCTTTGATGACAAACTACAACTACGGGATACGCTTTCTGTTTACGTAGTGGACCAAAACAACGATTTGACCGAGCAGTTGCTTTATGGGGATGTAGTACCCGTAACCGGTATTCTAAACCGTGATAACCAAGAATTCAACGATATCTATTACGAAATATCCCTGGGCAGCTATATAGAAACATTATTGTTGGCAGAAAGGGAAACCGACGAGGCTTTGATCCTATTGCCTGATGATTATGCTTCAACCGTGGACCGATTTATCTTAAATGGAATGGATAATACGGATTTCAGTGTAAAACTTGAACTCACTTACGCAATTTATGATGAGGATAATGACTAAGATTCTACCTATTGTTTGTACTGTACTATTTTACAATCTGGCGCTATCCCAATCCGAAGGATTGACCAGTTCCCCCTACTCCCTGTATGGCCTAGGCACTATCAACCAGACAAGTATTGGAAAATCGAACGGGTTGGGTTATTCAGGTATTGGTATGAAATCCAGTACTGGGATCAATAACTTAAACCCAGCCAATTATGCACTTGTCCCTAAAAATTCCTTCTTTTATGATATTGGGGTAATTGGGGAGTATAATGACTACAGTAATAGAGGTGACAGTGAATCTAAAAGCACCCTAAATTTTTCCAATTTGGCATTTTCATTTCGGATTGCCAATCGTTTGGGTGCAGGAGTTACTCTAATTCCTTATACAGATGTAGGGTATTCTATTCTGGGATTGGTATCCAACATTGAAGGAACCAATGAAACTTTTGAAAGCAATGTATCCGGTTTGGGTGGATTGAACAACCTTGGACTGAATATTGGCTATGGGCTTACAGATAATCTAAGATTTGGGGCGCGGGCCTCTTTTCTTTTTGGCAACATTGAAGAAATCGAATCATTCGTCATCAGTAGTAGTTATTTTGAACTCAATGAAACCACCAACTACAGTGGATTACGTATTGGTGCCGGTTTTCAGTATGATATTAATGAAAACATTACCGTGGGAAGTGCTGTGGAACTTCCTGTAAGTTTAACTGGAAACTTAACCCGGTCCGTATACAAAACTTTGGATGCCGTGGATGTTGTTGTAGAAGATGAGGAAGCAGATGATGCATCTGATTTCAAACTGCCTCTTGAACTAGGTTTTGGTATGAGCCTAAAACTTAAAAAGCACTTTACTTTAACCGCAGATTATAAAAAAAACTTTTGGGATGCTACCAATCAGTCCGAAAACGTAGGTACGTATAGAGATCAAGATATTTTTGCCTTTGGGTTGGAATATTTGAATGATCCAAAAGCCTACAAATATTTAAATAGAATCAGATATAGGGCCGGTTTTAACTACGATAACGGTTATTTAGCCATCAACGACAACAAAATAGATGGTTATAACATAACCTTAGGTTTTGGTATTCCAGTAGGTATAGCGTCAAACTCATTGATCAATCTATCCTACAGTTATGGTACAAAAGGACAAATACAGAACATTTTGGTCAAGGAAAATTACCATACCCTTACCCTCAATCTGAGCTTAGAAGATTTATGGTTCAGAAAATTAAAAATCAATTAGAGAACTTGATTCTAGTTCTAACTTATTGGTTCGGTTAGTATAAATATTTTAAAGCAACATATAAAATAGAAAGGGGGCAATCTATAATTGCCCCCTTTCTGCACTTCATCTAAAAATACTACATGGGTTATATTTTATATATGACAGCTCATCCTCTAAATACGGTCACTACTTAGAATAAAAGAGGTATTGGTTTCCTCCATTACAGAAAATAGATTCATGTTTTGCCTTCCTATGATGGAAAGGACACAATTGGAGCGAACAGCTTCGGCATATAAATTCTTTAAAGCATGTGCGGCAGAACGGTCTAACTGCTGTACTCTTTCAAGGTTTAGCACAACAGGTTTCTTAGGGTTTAGAAATCTTGCTAAATGTCTTTTTAAAATGTTTACATTCCCACTATTCAGTGTTCCATGGATGGAAAAAGTGCCCCTTACTTCGGTTATCTGCAGCGCCATATCTGTTAAATTATTATTAAAAAATAGTTATTTGTAGTAAATAACCTACATTTTAAAATTTTATTGTACAACTCGAATACATTAAATAGAAAGGAGGGCAGTCTTTTGCCCTCCTTTCTGCACTTAACCTAAAAAACCTACCCTATGGGTTTCATCAATATTTTTAAATGTAAATTGTTGTATCATCTTGAAGCAAATATCCTACAGAATAACTTTCTTTTAGCTTGGGTGTAGATGGATGGTAGATTGCTGTAGACGAGTAATCACCTATACACTACAAACCAATCAATACTGAACACAGTAAACTGGTATGCAATAGGGAACTCCACAAAAAACTCCCCTGGGCCGGGGAGTTTCAAACAACAAAATGAACCAATAAGGATTGTCTAACGCTTTCCAAATTCCCCTTATTTCATTTCGTCACATGAGCATCAAAAAGTTTTAAAAAGTAGAGAAAAACACCCCGAAGGGTTTTTGACCCGTTTAACGGTTTATAGCAGGTTTAACCGCCTCATAAGTTCTGGTCTGTTAGAACGGCTTATAGGTATAACATTCTTTTCAATAAGCACGCTATTATCCTCAATATCAATGATTCGCTTAAAATTGATGATATAAGACCTGTGTATTTGCAAGAACATTTCATCAGGAAGTTTGTTGTGTATTTTTTTGAGCGTTGTATGCACCAAGTAGTCCTTCCGCTCTGTTTTTATATTGATGTAATCCCCTTTGGCCTCAATAAGCAATATTTCCCTGTATTTCAATTTAATCAGTCTTCTATCAATATTGATGTAGAGGTCCTCCCCTATTGTAGTGTCAGATTCTGGGTCCTCTTTTTCCTGCGGTTGGAAGGCTAAACTGTTTTTTACCTTTTGTATGCATTTTTCAAAACGATCAAAAGTGATGGGTTTTACAAGGTAGTCCACAATAGCCTCATATTCATAGGAAGCAATGGCAAAATCTGTATCTGAGGTTGTCATCACTATTTTAGGAGGGGCGCTCAAAGTCTGTATAAAATCTATCCCAGTAAATCCGGGCATGTGGATATCCAAAAAAATAACATCAACTGTATGTTGGTTTAAGAATTTGATGGCCTCTATGGCACTTTCAAACTCTTCCACCACATCCAAATCTGGAATTTTGGAACAAACTTGGGTCATTATTGCCCTTGCGGCAGCTTCATCATCTATTATGATGCAATTCATGATTAAATGGTCTTTAGATACGTTGCTATTTCCTGAAGTGCATTCAAAAACTCCAAGTGCAGTGTATCCTCGCCATTTCTAAGTTCATTTTCATGTTGTACTGCCAACGTATAGGTGTTATGTAGCCCCAATACATTGATCTTGTGCTTTATCTTGTGCACGTTTTCTGAAGCGGCCCTTAACAGTCCTTCTTCAATATTCTTTAAATACTCACTTTGTTCTTCAGGAAATTCCTGTTTTAAGATACTAATAAATTTTTGACGGAATTCTAAATCTCCTCCGGCGATTCCGTCTAAATACTTCATGTTAGGCTTTTCTTTCATACTAATTCCTTTCTTAGGGTGAAATGAAAGGTCGTGCCCTTACCTTTCTCAGAATCCAACCAAATCTCACCTTGGTATAGATCCACTATTTTTTTAACAATAGAAAGTCCAATCCCTGTAGAACGCTCTTTTGTTCCCAGTGATTGGAATACTTTAAAAATCTTCTCGTGGTATTCCTTTGGAATACCAATACCGTTATCACTTATGTTAAATTGCCAGTGCGTTTTTGTTTCTTCACAACATATCTTCACCAGACCTTCCTTTTTCTCAATATGTACCACCGCATTGGAAATCAGGTTTTGAAAGAGTTGGTGAATCTTCGTCTTATGTGCCATCATTATTGGCAACGTATTCATAATAACCACATTTACATGCTCTGGTATAAATATGATTTCACGTATTTCTGAAATGACTTCGTTTATATCTACTTCGGAAACATCATCGGTTTTTTTATCAATGCCAGAATACGTCAAAATCCCATCTATGAGCTTGTCCATACCCTCAATCTTTTCCTGAATCATCTGTAACTGATTCACTCCATTCTCATCCAATTTTTTGGCATAATCCTCCACCAACCATGTAGCCAAAGCGCTTATACTACGTAAAGGTGATTTTAAATCATGGGAAACAATATGGGCATATTCCTGCAGTTCCTTATTACTGGACTTTAATTGCTTTAAAAGTTGTTCTTTTTGCAATTCCAACCGTTTATGCTCCGTAATATCCTCAACAATACCTACTTGATATTCTATTCCGCCACCTGTAGCTCGAACAGCACTTACTGAAGTTTTGGCCATAAATGTTGAGCCATCTTTGCGCACATAACTTTTGTTGAATGTAAAGTGGTCTATTTTTCCTTTCATCATATCATTCAGATATGTGATTGACTTGGCCATGTCATCTTTGACAGTAATATCCTTAATACTGATCTGTTTTAATTCATCATGAGTATATCCCAGCATTTGTTGCATGGCGGTATTGCTCTTCAGTATTTTACCTTGGACCATAAGAACAATTCCCAAAGGGGAATTCTCAACTATTATATCCAATTGTTTTCGCTGCTCGGACAATAACCCTTCTACTTCCTTTTCTTGGGTAATATCCCTAATAATACCTTGTGCCGCAATTGGTTTTCCTTCTCGATTGTAGATGAGACTGGCATTTATCTGCACAAACTTCTCTGTGCCGTCCCTTAAAAGAATTTTGGCCCGGTAATTTTTGAGCGTTCCTACTTCCAATAAAGATTGTATAGATTCTGCGGTATACTGATAAAATTCAGGGTGGACAAAATCATTAAGGTTTATGGCCTCTTTGGTGTAATCAAATCTTAGAAACTCTTTTGCTGAATGGTTGGTACGGAGTACATTAAAATTGAGGTCCATGACCACATATGGGTCAATGATATTTAAAAAAGCAGCATCCATATCATCCGCTTTTTTATCCAAAAGGTTTTCCAACCGGGTATTGGCCTGTTTCAGGTGCTTTGCTAAATCATAGAGTTCTTTGGACTTAGCCTCTAAGATTTTTTCTGCCTGAAACCGTGCTTTTCGCTGTCGTTCCAGCGCACGCTTCAATATTTCAATTTGGTTGTCAGCCATTCTGGACAATGTCAAATCTGACTTCGGTACCATCTTCTTTTAAGAGTTCGAAGCTAACTTGTGATGTAGCGTTAAAATGTTCAAAGCATTTTTCAATAAGACCTAGGGCCAATCGGTATAACCCTCTTGAAGAAGCATACACCATTGATATTGAAGTATCTGTTTTTTCTAAAATTTTAAAGGACGGTAGTTCTGCATCTGGATACAATTTTTGTACGTGCACATGAATGTGATCCTCAATGGAGTACAGCAAACCGATGGGTGATGTATAACTTTGGATGACTTCAGGGTGCGCTTTGCCCAAACTGCTGAACAAATAATGTCCAAAAGCCTGTAGAAGATCATCAACAGGTATATTAACTTTGGTATGCAAACTTGTCAACAATGCAACCATTTCGTTAAACTCGTAAGTTCCCACTGAGGTATAAATCCCTTCGGACGGTAAATTTGAAGCTTCAATGATTTCATCAACAGTATCCAATCCAAATTGACCTTCAACCATATCCAGAAATTCGGTAAAAACAATTCCCTTCATGCTATTAGTACTAGTTATTCAAAAGTAGGAAAATGTTTACCCTTTAAGTAAGTTTTGTTGTGAAACGCTATTTTTCGTTAGGCTTTCACCAATTCGTTGATGCTCCAGTATTGCAGAACCGACTTCAATTTATCCTCATAATCCTCATATTTCAAAGGTTTTATGATGTATCCCGCTATTCCAATTTTATAACATTCCAATAAATCTTGTCTGTTTTCTGAAGTTGTCAAAATGACTGTTGGAAGATATTTTATCTTATCGTGTTGTTTCAGAATGTTTAAAAACTCGATCCCATTCATGCGCGGCATGTTAAGGTCAAGAAGAATTAAATCCGGAAGTGGTTTTTCTGACTGAAGAAAGTCAAGGGCTTCTTCTCCATTCTTTGCCTCAACTAAATTGTATTTTGATGGCAACTTGGAAAGTGTCCGTTGAAACTTCATCGTCTCTATAACATCGTCCTCTATGAATAAAATATTCATTTTGCTGTTTTATGGAAGGTACAAATTACTCATATTTTCAGAATAGTTTGGGCAATAGGTGATGGATCAACATTAAGTGTAGACGAATGGAAAAAAAGTGTCGGTGAATGGAATTAATTCCCATAAACACCTTATTTAGAAGCTATAACAGCTCCTTTTCAATGGCTATTTTAATAATTCCCACGCTGTTTTTGGCCCCTAATTTGCTCATAATGTTCATACGGTGTGTTTCTACAGTTTTGGGACTAATAAACAGTTTTTCCGAGATTTCCTGAGTAGTCAGTTCCTCTGAAATGGCCACCAATACATCATGTTCCCTTCTGGTTAAATTAGGTTTTAAACCATTATCACTTGTCGTTTTAGTCTGAGTCACCAATTTTTTATGTAAATCCTCTTGTACAAACATTTCTCCTGATAGTACCGTAGTTATAGCAGTCAACAATTCTAACTTATCGGTATTCTTGAGCAAATAACCGTGAACGCCGTTTTTGAGCATGCGTTTCACAAAGGATATATCTTCAAAATTAGTAAGGGCAATTATTCTCAACTGTGGATATTTTTTCAGCAGCTGCTTACTTAGGTCAATACCATTGATATCTGGTAAATTAATATCCAACAACAATACATCGGGTTGACTTTTAAGCATCCCCTCCAAAGTTTCCGATGCATTTTTGTAAGTAGCCATAATGACAATCTCTGGGGTGTTCTCCAGCATTGTGGCTATGCCTTGCAATACCATTTCATGGTCATCCGTTATGGCTATTTTAGTCTCCATTCAACAGTTCTTTGTTAATGTCAATAGTATAGGAGGTTCCTTTATCATTGGAAATGAAATCTGTGGTGGCATTTAAATAATCTGTTCTGGATTGCACATTACTCAAACCAATACCATCACTTTCAATCTTATCACTATCGAAGCCTTTTCCGTCATCTTCAACCGTAATCTGTACGGTATTTTCCCTAGCACTGATCTGTACATTAATGTTAGAGGCCTCTGCATGGCGCACAGCATTGTTCACCAACTCTTGAATGATCCGAAACGCATTCACTTCTGCTTTTTTGGGCATAGTTACAGTTTCTCCCAGATGTTGAAAATAAATGGTAATATCTGTAGTAACGTCATTTAAATTGGCACAATAAATCTGAGTGGCTTCCAATAAATCAAAATTTTCCAATGAGGGTGGAATCAAATTATGGGAAATCGCCCTTACTTGTTTGCAGGAATCGTCAATCATGGTAATCGCTTCCTTTATTACTGTATTGTTTAGCTCCAAAAGTGATGATAATTTGTATTTGATGGCTGCCAGATCACCGTTTACTCCATCATGCAGCTCTTTGGCAACCCGCAAACGTTCTTTTTCCTCTCCTTCTATCAATGACTCCAATGTTTTTATTTGAAACTCTCGCTTTAAGGTCAATAATTCTTGATTTTTCCGTTTCTGACGTTGTTTCAATAAAAACACTAGTAAAGTTGTGGTAGCAACCAAGAACAAAATGGCACCCAACATATAGTTATTCTGGGCTTTTTTTGCTTGAATTTCTGCCTCTTGTTCTTGAAGTGCCAGCTGTTGCGTTGCTATTTCTTTGTCTTTTTTTTCTGTTTGGTATTTGGCTTCGGCATTAGCCACAGCCTCCTTGCTCTCCGCAGAAAATATTGAATCTCTGAGCTTGGTATACTTCTGAAATAATTCATTTGAGCGTTTGTAATTTCCTTTTTTTTGCTCGGCCATACTCCATATGGAATATGCTTCAACGCCCAGTTTAGGTTCTATATTATTTTTGTATACATTATCAAATTTCTTTAGATATAATATCGCTTTGTCATAGTTCTCTTTTAAAAACTCATGGTTTCCCAAAAAGATATAACTAGCCATTGTTTCATACTTATGATCTCTTTCCAAAGCATATCGGTTTGCTTTGACCAAAGCATCTTCAGCTTTATCAAACAACTTCAGTTCATCGTAAAGTTTCCCTAATTCGCTGTAAATATGATAATTTGTTTCAGGGGATTGTAGTATGTCACAAAGCTCCAAACCTTGTTCCAAATATACTCTGGCACTATCCAGCTGGCCATTTTTCATACTATAATGTGCCAACCTTTTCAGTGCTGCAGCCTTTACTCTATAGTCATTGGAAATGTCACTGGTCTCAAGTGCCTTTTTCAAATATTCAACAGCTTTTTTTTCGTCTCCCAACTCACCTAAAATCAATGAGTGGTTGATATACAATAGGCAAACCTCTTTTGGGTCATCTTCTACTAAATCAATTGCCTTTTGATTATATTCAATTCGTTTTTCGTGCTCACTTGAATTTTGGTACGACAACGAATAGTTAGCGTAAATTGTTGACCTTTCAAGTTTGTTGTCTTTTTTATCCAAAAACTTTAAAGCCTTATCATAATAATGTCTAGCAGAATCGGAGTTAGATTTGTAAAAATGAATTAATCCTAAATTACCGTAGGCTTTTACAATTTTATAGTTGTTTGTCTTCAAAGACTTTTCCACTCCTTTTCTTATGTAAACTGCCCCACTATCTATGTTTACGGAAGCAAAATTCCCCCCTATCAACAAATAATCGGTTACTACGGTTGTGTCTGGAACATTAGGTCGCAACAGGTCATTTTTCAAACTATCAATAACAGACATTATTTGGCCATTGATTGACGCCGAGCACAACAAACTGATTAACACGCTAAAAAGGGCTTTCTTTTTCAAAAGAACCATGATTTAATATTCAACTAAAAATAAGTAGTTTTTTTAGCTTAATTGCATATATCGCTTCCACCTATCACCCATTTATCCCCGTTAATATAGTAGGCACCATCTTCTGTATAGCGTTCTATGGGCATGTAATTCACTTCTCCTGCATTGGACACCAATCGTATCACCATATAATTATTGATCATCATTAAGCTCCATAATCCCACTCCAGCGCTATTGTTTGACGATACCTCACCATCAAAAGCACCTCCGCCAGCACTAAAGTCCGAATACCCATCGAAAGCAAATTGCCCATTGGAACAGAAGTTAATGGTCGTTTTACTACTAGACCCAACACTAATGGTATTATCATAATCAGAAGTATAGTAAGAACTGAACCTCATGAGTTTTCGACCTTTGAACATATTGGCTTTTTGCTGCGCCAATCGATTCATAAATGGTCTATACTTTATTGATTTGGAGATTTCGACTGCCATATCTTGGTATTCATCTTTAAAATTCTCTTGTAATGCCATAATTATGGTCATTACGCCGCCAACTTGCCACAATGTGCTTTTAGAGACCACTGCTACCAGTATAACCTGTTGCTGGTCTGCATAGCCTTGGTACAAAGCAATATAATCTCCATTTTCCAATTGCATCACATCACTGGCCAGTGCAGCTTCAATACCTTCTTCTTGAATGTTCTGCTGCATATTTTGCAAAATAACCTGTTCAGTGGCCCACCCATGCTCCATTAATATGATGGCGGCTGGTTCATTTGCGTTGCTCACGGAGATTTGCCCGTAGTTTTCTTCTTGAACCTGCCAACCACTGGGTAAAGAAGCATCAATGGCAATACCGCTAAACTTTGTTTGTGCAACCGTGGTCATTGTAACGAATAATAGTATTAAAAGTGTTTTCATTAGTCTATAAATTCATTATTAATTGGTGCTTGGTGCTATTATCGCTCCGGTATTTATCTGGTAATCTTCAATGCGTATTTCTTCCGTCTCTCCGTCACACAAACAGGTGCTGGTTTCCCATAAGGTCTGCACGGCCGTATCATTAAAGCTTGCACGTTTTAAGATGGATTTTTGGCGGTCCTCACTTTGGGTAAACCAATAGATGTGCTGGTTCTCCACATCCACTTTCATCCTATGGGGAAGGTTGTCAGCAGCAGCTGGATGATTTTCGGGTATATGTACGAGACTTGTATTGGTATCGGCGCCCTCGATGGTTGTTGTGCCCACATTGTAGTAATTGCCATATTTCAAAATCATATAAACCGTTTTGTTATCAGCACCCATCTCAATATCGTATATCTCTATCCCATCTTGTGAATAAACTTTGCTATCTTCCCATGCAACCTCACCTTCAGGATTATAGACATACAATGCAGTCCTATCATGCATGATCAAGATAGGAGAACCGTTATTGTCATACATCAGTATTTTTTTGATGGCATTTTCCCGAGTTGCATTGTCAATTTGTGCAACCATTGTTTGATTGCTTCCATCGGCATCCATTCTGTACAATGCATGGCGAGGAACCTTGGTTAAGTCAGCACCTTCCAAAAAGTAATAGATTTCTTCTCGATTATAGTCTTTTGCCAAGGTACTGAACAGGTAATTGGCATTGGAAACCACAGTACTATTAAGGTTCTTGCCATCCATTCCCGAGGAAAAGATTTCGACATTCAATCCTTCTTGAGTGGAACCAAAAAGTAACTCTTCTTGATTAGGGTAAAGCGAAATTCCTTTTGCATCGATTACCTGATTGGTTATCAAATTGGCACTATGGCCATCTTCGTAAATATCAATCCGTAATACGGTTTCATTCTTCTTATCAGATGCGAAAAATTGAAAAGTAATTGGATTGGTTGGATTTTCCGGTTCTTCTTCCTCTTCCTCCGCTTGTTCGTCGGTTCCACCCCCTGCAAGACACTCAACTGTTCTCGTAACCGAGGCATTATTATCATTGGCATCCCTAAACAGGAATTTAAGGGTGTAGGTTCCTGGTGTATCTGTTGAAAAATTCCCAGTTAGTTCCATTACGTTATTATTCTCACTCAAATTGGTATCAAAATCGGCATCAACCAAATCGCCATTTTCATCTGCAATGGTCAATATGCCAAAAACCACTGCGTTATTATCGGTAGCTTTAGCTCTTATTTGTATGGAGTTTGGGGAAGAAGCACTATTGGATGCATAAAAACTAGCATTATCCTCTGGTGAAAGGATTTCAATGATTGGAGCATCCTCATCACCTTCAAGTGGTTCAGCCTTACAGCCAAATATCAATATGCTCAAAAAAGCGGGTATTACAATTAATCTTAAGGTTTTCATTGGACTAAATTTTATTGATTACTAACTGATTGCAAGTTAATTTTAGGCCTATAAAAAAAGTTAAGGGCATTCCCTGACTTATAAAAAATCAGGGAATGCCCTTAGGTATCAATCTTAAACCAATGGTGAATCTAATCTAATTGGAAATTACACCATGGATGTATAATGTAGTGTTAGTTTACTCCTAACAAAATACTCTTCTTTAATAGCGATACATCGTAAAGTTGCCAATGAACTCTCGCTGGTCTGCCTCACCATTCAATCGGATAATATACCAGTAATCTCCTGTTGGCAAATCGGAAAGTTGATATTGTCCATCCCAACTGTCCTCATTTCCATTGAAGAAGAATAAAATCCTTCCGTATCTATCAAATATTTTGATGAAGATGTTAGGGTACTGCTCAATATTTCTTGGCGCCCATGTATCATTTAACCCATCACCATCAGGTGTGAAGAATTTAGGAATTTCGATATCTATAAACTCCATGAAAATCTCTTGGGTGATACTACATCCGTTTTCATCAGTTACTGTAACAGCATATGTAGCTGTTTCAGTTATGTAGAAGTTATCTTCAATACCTGCTAAACCATCATTAATGCTAAAAGTATACTCTCCGGATCCCCCAGCTGCCGAAGCATCAATTTGATTGATTTCCCCTTGACGCAATTCCAAAGTTAAAGGTTCAAAAATTGTTACTTCAAAAGTGAAGGTATTGATACAACCATTGTTGTGCACCACAGTAATAAAATGCTCCCCTCCGGACAGGTTTTCGAATATTGGCTCCAATTGCATCACAGAGGTGTCATCAGTATCCAATCCGTACAGCACATTTCCATCAATACTGGAATCCTCAAATACCACTTGGACTAGATTGGAAGTAAATCCATTGGGGTCGCATTCATAATATACTTCCACATCCCCATTCAAGTTTACTCCACTTTGTATTTCAAACACTTCTGAATATTCACAACCATTCGCATCACGAATAAAGACTACATGTGTTCCGCTCGGCAAATCTTCATATGTTGTAATATCCTGTACAAAATCAGTATCAAGATTACTATTCAAAGCTGTTTCATAAGGTGCCGTTCCTCCTGTTATTTCAAGGGAAACAGTACCATCACTGCTTTCAAAACAAATTTCATCCGTAGTTGTTGAAACTACACTCAATGCTTCCGGTTCCGTAATATCAAATTCTATCAACTCAAAACAGCCGTTTTCATCTTGTACAATCAGTTGATAACTTCCAGGTGACAAGTCAGCAAAGGAATTGTCCGAATCAAATTGGTTCAGGTTAGGCGAAATGGCATATTGATAGTTGCCGGTTCCACCCTGAACATTCAAAACAATACTTCCGTCATCTGCACCAGAACAGCTGATGTCAGATATTGTGGAATCCACAGTAAGTGGTGTTGGTTCATTTACTTGTATCTCCTCTGAAGTTACTTCACAATCCTCACTCTGTACCCTTACATAATATGTGCCAGCTGGTAAATCTATAAACGTACCATTATTTTGATTTGGTCGTACTTCATCTGTCAATGCAAGATCGGTAAACAATGCATATTGATAATTACCAAGACCCCCTGAAGCTTGGACATCTATCAATGCATTGCTTTCCCCATTACAATTTATAATTGCTGCGGATGTATCTACAAATAGAGATAAAGGTGCAATTGGTTCTACTGTAATTTCATTGGAAACCACAGAAACACAATTGAAGCTATCCCTTACGTAATACTGATAACTACCAGCAATAATATTGGTGAACAAATGCGTATCCGCAGCAATTGTTTCGTTCATTGGTGTGAAAGAAACTCCATCTACACTCCAACTGTACGGGGCCGTTCCTCCAGAAGCAACAAGCAATAACTCTGCATCAGATTGACAACTTAAACTTTGATTGGTCACCAATAGACCATTGACATCTGTTGGGCTAACAATTTCAACAATACTGGTCTCAAACGTACAACCCATTTCATCCAGCACGCTAATACTATAGAAACCAGCTCCCAGATTATCAAAAATCTGACTGGTTTGTGATGAGGATGCACCAAGGAAGGTGGTTCCCAAGGCATCATTATAGGTGTTCAAAACGTATCTGTAGGTAGTGGTAACGTTTCTAGGATCAACACTTACTGTTACAGATGCATCTGTATCTCCTTGACAAACCAAGGTAGTGTTTGAAATAGTTCCTGTAATTGGGTCAGGCAACAATAGTTCAAATGCATTGACAAAAGGCACTGTACATCCTAGTGCATCGGTTACACTAACAGAATATTGCCCTGCTGTTAAATTTTGGAACAACTGACTGCTTACACTATTTACCGTGGTTGTAACAGTAGTGCCATTATGTGTTAAATCAATAGTATAAGGAGACTGACCTCCTGCGGGTGCAATTAAAGCACTTCCTTGGTTATTGCTACACCCTACATCTATTAAATCAATTGAATTCAGCGTTATAGGGGCTGTAGGTGTAGTGATATTGAATGCCCTTACCTGAGCACATTCTGGGAAGGCATCTTGTACTACCTCGACCAAATAATCGCCAGCAGGAACATTAATGGCTCCCGTTGGACCCACATTAGCCGATGTTCCTGTTAGTACGGCAGGGCCGTCATCACTTCGGTCCGTAGGTGTACCATTGGTTTCAAAGATACTCCAGGTAAATCCAGAGGCATAGGTGGCATCAAGTAGGGTCAATCGAATACTTCCCGTATCTCCAAAACACACCACATCGCCCAGTTTTTCAACAGTTACATCAAAAGTATTGGGCTCTTCCACCAAGTGATTCATGGTGATTTCACATCCGGTATTAACATTACGAACACCAAAGGTGTGATTGCCCGCTGGAAGATCCACAAATTGATTTGAAGCTTGATAAACCAAAGATGGCAACCTTCTGAATTCGTAGTTCGCAGGATTTGCCCCATAATTGGACAAGCTTCCTGTTACATCAATGGAAATATCTTCCCCGCCATTGGAACAGCTAATCTCATCGTCTACTGTAATAGAGGCATTGAGCAATTCATCGAACGCTGGAATAGTAACCACTGATTCCCCTGTACAACCATTATCATCCACTACGCGTACCAATACATCAACACTCGCATAATCTGTATGATTGTATATGGCATTGGTCCCTGATTGCAAGGTTGCACTTGTTGTGTTATTGATAAACTCGTATCGAACATAAGTGCCACTTCCCCCTGTAATACTGGAAACATCCAATGTAACGGTAGCGTTATCTACTGCATTGCCCGAAGAACATCCAAATTGTGCCACTGCTGGAGAGTTGAAAGTAATGGTATTGGGTTCGTCAATTAGAATATTGCTTATGGTCATGGGGCAACCATTTTGACCAGTGGCAGTAACTTCATAAGTCCCCTGCGGCAAATTCTCAAAACTATTGGTAGTTGCATTGAACGTGGCAACATTAGGGTTCAATGCGTAGGTCAATGGACTAATGCCATTGTTGTTTTCAGTAATGGCAATTACTCCATCACTAGCTCCCGAACAACTAATGTCCGTAGGTGATACCGTAAAACTAGGTGTTATGGCTGCTGGTACTTCAACAGTAAAAGTTCTGGAACATTCAGGCCCAGAAGTACCATTATCATAAACGGTTACCGTGTAGGTGTCTGCAACTGTTGCAAGAGCCGTTAAAGGATTAGATGTTAACGGATGCCTTGCTACCAAAGTACCTAAGTTTCCTACTATTTCGTAGTCATAATTCCCTGATCCAGAAGTAGCCTCTATTAAGATTTCGGCCTCATTTCCTGCTCCACAACCCAAAAGTTGATCTAGGGAAGCCGATGCTTGAAGTGTTGGGTGTACATCAATCGCCTGTGAAGCGGTACAACCATTTCCATCTTTTATGAAGACCGTATAGCTCCCAGAGGAAACGTTGGTGAACACCCCTCCATTATCTTCGTATGTTGTACCACCATCCAAGGAATACAATATTAAAGCTGAAGAACTGCTTGCAGATATGGTAACATCTGCCTGAACATCACAATTGTCGATAACAATATTATCAATTGTTGGGTTTGCAGATAGTGTAAGGTTAACACTTGAAAGACCTTGTGAGCAACCATATTGGTCTGTAATTGAAATATTGTAGACACCCGAGAGTGAATTTGCTGGTATTTCAATGGGGTTGTCTGTAGTGTCCTCGACTATTGGATTCAGAGAATAATCTGCCATAACAGTATAAAAATACGTTCCACCCCCACCGGAAGGATTTTGTACTTGGATTAATCCAGGTGAATCACAGGTTATATTCTGTAAAACAACAGGTGTTCCGCCCAGTGGATCCAATTCTTCCACGATAAGGTTTTCAGAACCGCTGGTACATTGCACAACACCAGCACCATCAGCCTGTTCCACAACAATGTAATATTCATTTGGCACCAATCCGGAAATTGTAATGGAAGCTGCATAAGGAATAAGACCTCCACTAGTCGTAATCACCGTATCGGTAGTATCATACAAAGTCCATTGCATTTGTGGTTCAGTGGAACCATCCGTGTCTACAATTGAATATGTAATTTCACCGTCGTTCGCACCATTACATGAAGGCTCATAGGATGCCGTAATATCCATTGGATTGGTAACCTCATCATTTACATTTACACTACTTTGACGAATACATCCAACATTATCCCTAACATAGAATGCATATGTCTTCCCTGGGATAAGACCTAGAAAAGTATGTGTAACTCCGGCTGCAATCTGTGCGGTCCATCCATTAGCTGGTGCAACAGGATTAAAATTCGCAGGGTCATCCGAATAGGTATACTCGTAAGGAGCTGTTCCATTTTGACCTCTTACCGTTACTTGTAATTCATTACAGTTGACTATTATAGGTAAAATGGTGATATCCAAATCATCCAAAGGATACGGAATGATAAAGGGAGGTAAATCCGTTTGACATATGGTATTTCCAAGACCATCCACGGTACGCATCGAAGGATTTACCGTTGATCCAGAAAGATATCCTGTTAACTGATCCGAAGTTCCCGGAGCACTATTGTCTGAAATCCATGTGGCACCACCATCAGCACTAAACTCTATGGTACCCAAAGTGGTTGGGTAGTTACTGAATGCAAAACCAAAATCTGAAGCACTACCTGTACAAGTAGCCGGAGTGATCCCCGTGATATCCGCGGTCAATTCGTCCGGTTCAGCAATGGTAATTCCATTTATGGAATCAGAGCAACCATTAGCATCGGTGATGATAACATTATACTGCCCTGGGATTAGGTTAAAATAGGTTCTAGAAGTGGTTACTACCCCATTTTGGGTATCACTGGAAGTTCCATGATCAACATCAACCAGTTCAAATGTATATGGGGCAATTCCTGAAGTAATGCTCACCGCTATACTTCCCATACCTCCGTAACATTCAGCATCCGTAGGAGTTGCCGTAAACGCAAGTGTAGGGGCAGTTGAAACAGTAACTGTTTCGGTGTATTGGCAATAAGGACTGGCACCATTATTATCCCTAACATACACATCGAAGTCACCGGCGGTTGCCGCCGTTACCACATAGGAATTGGATGCTCCAAAATCTGAATCTGATACTGTTGAACCTGTAGCTAAAAAGGCATATGCGTAATTAGTGTCTCCCCCTGTTGGTGTTACGGTGATACTTCCGTTCGCACAACTGGTAACATCCACAACATCTACTTGAGCGGACAGAACAGGTGCTATGACAACGGTTTCTACAGCAGAAACACAACCAAAAACATCGGAAACCTCAATGTCATATGAACCATTGGCCAGATTTGTAAATGTATGATTGGTTGCCGTCGATGGCGAGGGGGTTATCCAAGCACCTCCATTAATTCTAAATGTGTAATCCCCGTTTCCTGTAGCGACACTAGCCGTTATGGTTGCATTGTTCAATCCGTCGTAACAAGCAGTGGCCGAAGTGGTAAAGGTTACTGCTTCGGGTGCTGTCACCGTAACAGGTGTAGTTGATATTTCTGAACATCCATTTGCATCACGAACTCGAACAAGGTAATCTCCTGCAGCAATATTCGTAAAGGTTGTATTGGTTTGATAAGCTGCAATAATTCCACCTAAAGTATCTTCCAATTGATATTCATAAGCTGGGCTGCCACCAGTAGCTGATGCTTCCAAAGTGCCACCAGTATTAAAACAGGTATATTCTGCCGTTTGTGTTAATGATGGAACTATTGCGGAAGGTTCGGTCAAAGTAACCGTAAAACTGGCCGTACAACTGGTATCGTTTGGTTTTTGTACCACAATGGTGTGGAGACCATTATCTAGGGAAGCAGCTGTAGTTATGGACGATGTGGTTTCGGCTATCCATGTGCCATTGCCATCTATTTCATATTCGAAGCCATTGGCCGTATCAAAATTCAATACTTCAAATTGAACGGTGCCATCGGAGTCTCCGTTACAAGTTGGATTGGTTGTACTGATTGCATTGGCGGAAAATTCTTTATTGTCCTCGACTACTACGGTGATGTCTTGTGATTTTTCGCAAACCTCTGGTAATTGGTAGGCTTCAATATCATCTAAAATTAAATCGTTACCATCATTACTGTTTACATTGGACCTAAAGACAATATCTATGTCAGTATTTACGCCTGGATCAAATGTAATTGTGCGATTATACCAGTCTGTATCTCCGGTGTTTTTTGGAATTTCCGGAGCTACTTCACTATGAATTACAGCACCTGTATTGTCCAAAACTTCTACAAGAACTTCAGGATTATTTCCAGAGCCGGTAACATTCATCAGGTTATAAGCCCAAAAACTTAATGTAACTTCTTCATTTGGCAATACTTCAATATTCTCTTTACGCCATAGTACTGAGTTCAATACTGTTGAACCTGTATCAGAAAACGTACTAACATCAATGGCCAAAAATCTTCCATCTGTAAGACCGGTATGATCTTGCGGATTGGTCAAAGTGGTGAGGTTTAATGCATTTGTTACTAAGTTGGTCACCGTGTACTCTCCGTTCACCAAAATTCCCGCAGGTCCTCTATTACAGGCTACAATTGAACCATCTTGTGGTTCGTAGCAGTAGTCCGGTCCAACTTCTGCGATTTGGGTAGTTGGGCCAGCACCAAAACTTTCAGAGAACAATGTACTTTGATTAGGCGCAACGCTGCCTGAGTAACCCACAGTAACCGTATACGTGCCGTCCGTCACATTAGTGAAAATATTATTGTCTTCCGGAGTGTTGGCAGTACCATTTAGGCTATAGGTATACGTAAAGTCAGTGGTATTGGAGGTATCAACAGTAATTGATGCTGTACCATCACAAGCATAATCGACCGCAGCAGTCAAGTTTGGGTCGGCCACTACATTCGGAACAGATAAATCCATTTCATAGGTACAGCCCAAAGCATCTCTTACCATTAGCTGGTAATTCCCTGGCATTAAGTTTCTTTCATTGTTGGTGTCGAAATTACTTCCACCATCAAAACTATATTCATAAGGTGCTTGTCCTCCACTTGCGTTCAATATTTTTACTCTTGCCCCGCTTGGGCTACAAGAAGCATCCTCTACAATTGCTGCAGAAGCTGTTAACCTAAAAGGTTGTACGATTTCATAATCCAAGGTCTCCACACAACCTGTTCCTCCGTTGCCGCTTGAATCCATTACTGTAATGGTATAGAAACCTGCAGCAAGATTCACAAAAGTGTCGCCAGTTTGATAATTGGTTCCACCATCCAAACTATATTGATAAGGAGCTGTACCTCCCGTAACAGATACGGTTAATGAAGCTGTAGCAGAGTCAGCACAGACAATTCCTCCATCGGAAGCGGACACATTTAAACCTCCCAGTTCATCTATACTTACACTATTGGAAATGTTGTGACATCCATTATCATCAAAAACTATGAATTCATAATCACCTGCTTCGTTTGGAAAATAGGTTGTTGGTGTACCTCTATATCCAAACAAGAAATTTGGATTGGTCTGAAGTGCCGTTACAGGCACATTTGATGGATCGGTATATAAGTCAACCCCATCCTTGCTCCAGATAGCCATTTGGTAATCTGGATTGGGAGTACCGCCACTTGGAGTTAAGGTTACAATTCCGGCAGTACAGGTAATATTTTCTGTGGTCAATGCCACTAGGGACAACTCTGGAATTTCATCAACTGTAATTTGTTGGGTATCGCTACAACCATCATCTGTGGTTGTAATCACGATATAATCTCCTGGGTTCACATTGGAGAAGGTATGGGTATTATCGGTTGTGGCCACATTACTGTCCACGAATGTCCCTTGACCTCCATTACTACCGTCATCCAATCTAAGTTCGTAGCTATAGTTCGGGAGCACGTTTAAGGCCTGGACTGATATGGAACCTAATTGGTTACAATCAGCTTCCGTGGTGCTCAAATCCACTTGGAAGTTTCGCTCCAAGATTCCTATATCTTCTGTTTCAAAAATACAGCTGCCCGCTATTGGGTCATTGGTTGATGGATTCAGCTGTGTAACTTGAACTTTATATGTTCCGCTTGTGGTGATATCGAAATTAGGACCGTTGTTATCTGAAAATGGCACAACAATATTATCGTTGGATGCATCAACCAACTGAAACCCATAATTAGTTCCAATATTGGTAATTCTGATGTTCCCTGGAGTGCTACATAGAATATCAGAAGCAGTATGTAGAATATCCAATGTATTTTGGAATACATTAAAGTAGAAACGACTGAAACATCCATTTTGATAATTGATGACCACACGATATTTTCCGCTCTCTGTTACCGTATAATTATCTTGAGTAACGATATCATTCCAAGTACAGGCATTGTTTTTGTTTGCACAGTCGTCCCCAGCATCGGAACAGCTAGCTTCATCGAGTCTTTGCCATACGATACTCAGTGCATCTGTTATACCAAGTTGAATTGTAGCCTCATCATTGTCACCACATAAAAATATCTTTGGTAAAAGGTCACCATCAATGGAACAGGTCACAATTTCTCCTTGCAAATCATTATCTGGATTTGTATCTGCATTAACTTGATTAAAATAATCGATTATTGGATTTGTCTGTGTTGTCCCAAATCGTTCTACTGTAATCAATTCTGTTAAATCCGGACAGCTTCCACCCCCAATTTTCTCAACAATGTAATTTCCAATTTCTGTAACCAATAACGTACTTGGGTCTCCATCAGGATCCCCATCATTTAGAACAGTATCTGCTCCATCTATTTCGCCATTACCGTTGTTATCCAAGGCCCAATTATAGGTAGTGAATCCAGCTCCCGCCGTTAAAACAACATCATCACCACAAAGCTGAACTGTTCTTGCTTGACCGCAATTTGCCAAATCATCTAAAATGTTATTGTTGGCAACTTCCGGGGTAGTATTACAGGCGAAGTTGGACGAACCAGGCTCATCGGTAAATACGGTTGGATTGTTTTGTCCTTGAAAGGTGGAATATGCAACATTTTCCAGTTGTGATGAGCATGCATCCACAAAATCAGAACAATTTCCTGAAATCGTCACTATAATGCGAATACTATATTCAGGATCACCTATTTCCACCAAGTTGTTAGGAACTTGGAATGTAATTGTATTGGTATTTAAATCATAGGAATGTGTTGTACCCAATGCGTTGGATACATCCACATTGTCCAAGGTCACATTGTTAGGTAAAATATCCGTTATGGTATAATTTATAGCATTGTCATCCCCGGTGTTCTGGAAACGCAGCACATATTGGAAAGTTTCGCCTAGACTTACTCCTTGACCATTAATATCTGTGCCTCCAAGATTTTCTGAAGTATTTCCCAAAACGATTTCTGGAGCAAGAGCCTCAGTATAGGAAGCTGCGTTTACGGTACCATCCGAGCTGTCCACAACAGGAACTCCTGTACCATATTCACCGCCATCACCACCGTCCGCACTATTATCTTTATAATACTCATTGGCATCACTACATCCATCACCGTCGCTATCCAAATCCAAAGAATCAGGATAGCCATCGGAATCCGTATCACAACCAGCAGTCAACAATGTGCCTTGCATATTTGTTGGGCCCACTACAGCCTGACCAATTGTTATTGTATTTGTTCCAGCTCCATTCCAAATTACTGCATTAGCTGGAGTATTTAATACCATGGGCTCTAATGGCCCATTATTGGTTCTTGTACCGAACAGTTCAAATTCTCCTGCTTGGTTTATAACCACGCGAAGCAAAGGACTGCCATGCGAGCCGCTAATTGTCCATATATTTGGATTACCGTTTTGTCCATAACCCGTTCCATCTAAAAATAATGCCGTGTTTCCGGGTTCACCATTCTGAAATTGAATCTCACCGGCAATATCACTTCCATTGATTTGTACATTGAATGAGTTGTCCAAACTGAAAACATCAAATACCAAATAGTTGTCCAATGTAATCAGATTACTATTATGAGAATCCCCATTGGCAATATTGAACAATAAAGTATCGCATTCATCATCATCATAAATACCATCATTGTCATCATCTAAATCGGTAATGTCATTGACACCATCGTTATCAAAATCGTTGTGAACGATTATTTGTGCTGAGGGTTGATCTTCTGTAATATTGGTATCAACTTGATCCTGTGAATTAGTTGCCGTATTGGTTAAACTGAGTAAAGGTAGGGTATCTATTTCATCTGCCTGAACCTCAAGTTCTAAAAAAGCCGTGTCACCACCATCAAGTGTTCCAATATTCCAAGTATTTCCACTCCAGCTTCCTGTAATGGTAAATGCAGAAGTTAAGGTCAGACCAGTTGGAATATTATCGGTAATCTGAAGATTGGTCAATGGCCCAAGACCATTATTGGTTACTTTAATGGTAAAGGTGGCTGTTTCACCTTCCATTATTTCAGATTTGTCCACCGTTTTTTCTACTAAAACATCGGGGTCACAATATAACGCGATCAAAGGATTACTATCATAGGTACATGGTCCTTTGGTACCCCTTAAAAAATACTCACCAGCTCCCGGAGGAGAATAACTTGGGCCATTGGCGCCAGGGATGGCCACGCCATTTTCGTACCATTGAAAGGCATCAAAATTACTGTTGGTAGCTTCATAAATCTCTGATCCAACAAAGCAACCACTACCTCCTCTAATTGCCAATGTCACTTCTGGTAGTGTATCAAAACCTGAAAAATAGCCTGCTACCCCCCTAGCACCATTGTATCCGAAGAAACCAACAGCCATGGGGCCGGTAGATCGTACACTAACATCACCATTAAGGTTAGGGATAAATGCAGTTTTCCAATCAACGCTACCCGCTACAGCTGTAAAATTAAAATCGGTTCCACCGACAAGGGTGCCACTTGAATAATTGACCACAACATTTGCATCAGGGGTATTAACCGCCGCAATGATGGTCATTCCTCCAGTTACGTCCAATCCTGCCATGTCTCGGATATCGGGAATGTTATCCATAGAATCAGGAAGTAAACAGTTTACAGGAGCAACAAAGTTCAGTCCTTGCGTATACACTTGGCTTGCCCCGGCCATACACTGATAAGCATAAACATCTTTTGAGGTCTCCACCAACATGTTTGCCCCTACCGAATTGGCAGAATAATTGCTATTGGGAATTTCAAAATACTCCCCATTGTCTATTGTAGCTATAGGAGTAGCACTTCCATTTACAAAAATTTGGGTATCATCCGAAGTAGCTATAATTAATGGAAACTCCGTCCACCCGTTGGTGTTACCATTACCCCTTATAAAAACATATTCTTTACCCAAGCGGTTTACCGGTACAGGTTGGTCAATACCAGCATCACGATTGCTAGCGCCTGCTTGTCTTCCAAAGTTAATAGAACCATTACTGATTACGATATCCTTGTCAGATTCTATCGAAGCTCCAATCCATCCATCAATATGTGATGAAAAATTTCTTGTTCCCACATAGTTCTCAAATACAAAGGATTCATAAGCATCTAAAGTAATGGTGTAGGTATTGTCGGTTATAGCATCTGGATTATTACCTTGTCTAAAGGTACAATCTGGATCATAACCTGAAAGGGTTACCGTGGTATTGTCTTCGGTAGCCATAATACCCAAAGTATTAGATTTTGAGTTGTGTGCCCCCAAGTTTGGTACCCCTCCCCATTTAAATTCGGTACCTAGAGCCTGTCTACCTTTTGCAGTCAATGATGCTGCTTGAGCACTGGAATTACCCCTGTAGTTTACATAGAATTTATTGCCACTGGGCGATTCAAAACGTAATCCACTATTGGTTAGGACAACTCCAGTATTTGCGTTATTCACCAAAGTTATATTGTTGTCACCATCAGCTAAAGTCCAAACTGCAGGAGCAGTATTGGATATGTTAAAAGATTGATATATCGAAGGATCTGTTCCTCGATACACATTTACCGTAAATGTTGTTGGTTCAGGTGTAGATAGATAAATTGCTTGGTCTCTGATACCTGCATTATTCTGACCCTGTTTTAAGGGTGGTAAATAGTGGAGATCACTCAGCTGCGCATTGACGAAACAAGAGACAAAAATAAGTATAAACAATAAACCTGACTTCAGTGAAATATTGCCAAATCGGGGAGTTATGGGGTCCATTAGAGTTTGGTTATAGTAATTGTTTTTAACAAAAAAAACAGCTTTAACCGTGATTTCCAGAAAATTGTTGTTAGATGCAAAAGATGCTTGGTAAGAGAGATGATATTTGTGGTCAAGCCTAGCAAAAACTGGTATTTAAAGCGTCAATCCATCGTTCTTCTGTATTCCTTCTTTGATGAAATAACTTTTTGTAGCAGACTGACTATTAAAAAATATAACTTAGACCAAGATATTGTGACAAGCCTTCTTTAAAAACCAAATCGTTATAAAACAAAAAAGCACCGCCAAATGACAGTGCTTTTATTACTAAAGTATGGTTGGGGTGGCAGAACCAACCCTTATGTTATAAAAAGCTATTTATCAGTATTTTAAGCGCTGTTAATTCACTGTATTCCCGATAAGAACACGATATATAAAAAACAACTTTTTAAAGCAAAAGCCATATATTTCAGCTAAGGTATAAATAGTTTTAATTTTTCAAGCAATAATGTCAATAGCTTTTTGAAGGCTTATCTATTTTTCCTACATCATCCCTTCTTTAACCATGCCCTAAAAGAAGAAGCCTTGCTCCGGCTTACATAGATGCTTTCAGAAAAATCAGGGATCTTATTTGCATTTAAATAAATTTCCACTTTACCGTTTTCTACACTTTTATAGGAGTCTATAATGGCCATGGTGAGCAAAAACTGCCGATTGGCCCTAAAAAAGCGATGGGAAACCAGTTCTTCGAACGCTCCCAAGTTTTTTTCGGATACAAACCTATTGTAATTGCCATCCACTACATAGGTGTTCCCCAAGGCCGTATAGATACAAATAACATCGTTCAGGTCAATCAGCTTATGGGCCATGCCTTGAATCACTTTGATTTTCCGAGGTTTTTCTTCTAAAGGGGATTTTTTGGCCGACAGCAAATACAGACCGAAATACAGACAATGAAAAAGTAATATGAATACCAGTGCCACTACCGTATCCTGGGTATAAAAATCAAAGGAAAGCGAAAGTCGTTCTCCTTTAAAAAAAATGTTATCCAAAAGTTCATTGATCAGAATGCTAAAAATAACCACACTTAAGGTATGTACCGTGAACTGATAGGTAACTCTTTTTACAAAATCACCGTTCAAGGGGGCCCTTTTGTTCAACACATGGATACCAAAGGCGTAGAATTCAGTGATCAAATAGGTGGTCACCAAATCAATGCTATAGAAATACAGATAATAGATGGTTGCATGCCGAAGATTATAGGTAATCAAAAAATTGAGGGTGGTAATGGAAATGGTAATCAACCCGATATAAGGCCACTTAAAAAGTAGTTCTTGCGCGCCTAACCCATCACTTTTTTTATATCTTAAAAATGACAACCCCATTGCTGCTATTCCTGTATTCTTTGCAGTTTATAACCCGATAATTTCAATTCATAATCATTCTTTCCTTTAATCAATTCAATGGTTTCCCCACCAAAAAAATCAAAGTTGTAGCCTGGTATAATGGCCAACGTTTTGGAAACGGGGGCGAGTCCCAATTGAAATTCGGTTTCAGCTGGATATAAAAGATGTACCCTTAATTCCAATATCCCATATTGATTGATGAACAACTTGGCCCTGTCAATCGTTTGATAATCAACATCATCATAATTGACCACCTTAAAGGTGCCAACCGCCTGTTTCCATGACTCGGGAATTGGGGCATTGCTTATTTTTGACCCACCTATATTTCGCCTTCCGCTTTCGTATTGTTCCCCTACAATAAGTTCATCCCCAATCTTATCCCAAAACATGTCCATTGCATGAATCTTGATGCCCATCATCTTTACCGATAATTTAAGCAAATTATCGGCATAGGGCGTAGCAATTCCTCTTTGCTCATCAATACCAAGCGTTACATTGAATTTTTTGCCAGCAGGTTCCAAGTTCAAGATTCCTAGATCAGTGCCATAAGTACCGCCCAATTCTTTCATTTGATTGGAAGTCAAGATCACTTTTCCGGACTTCCTCTTTATTGAAGGCAAACTCCCTTTTAAACCATACTTTTTGGATAAAAAATCAAATGCCTTGGACCAAACCTCCCAGTGCAGTCGGCTGGAAGCATTGGAATTACTGCAAACGATTACCGAGGCTCCATACTCTGGAATATAAAATATATAAGTGTAGAATGGTTCATGGATTCCAGCTTTTTTAACTCTTTTAAATCCTTTGAACTGTTGTATCTCCCACATTAGGCCAATTTGGGTATTATAGGCCATGGGAGCATCCACAAATTGAAGGGAAAGGGCTTCCTTTACAACTTCAGGTTTGAGAAAATAATCGTGATCACTTCCTTTTTTGTCAAAATACACTTGGCACAATTTGCCCAAATCGGAAGCCGTGGAATATACCCCATCGGACCCTGGCCAACTGTATTCGTAGGTTGGAGTTT
Source organism: Flagellimonas amphidinii (assembly GCF_013090115.1). Lineage (GTDB taxonomy): Bacteria > Bacteroidota > Bacteroidia > Flavobacteriales > Flavobacteriaceae > Flagellimonas > Flagellimonas amphidinii. The sequence continues at coordinate 134,522 of NZ_JABFNN010000031.1, read as the reverse complement.
CCTTTCCATTTATGTACCCCTTTGTGGCTACCGGACCAAAGCCCGAATGTTTCATTCCCAAGGGGTCAAACACATTGGAAACCACAAACTCCCCATAAGGCATTTTTGTCACTCGTTGCACCAATAGGGCCAATAGATCCACGCCCCAATCCGAATACTGATAGACCTTGCCCGCAGGTGCTATGAGATATTCATTGCGGCTATTCGATAAAAGGCTGTCCAAAGGCAAGGGCTTCTTCTTTAAAAATCCTTTGGCCCGTAAACGGGGCAGTCCAGCGTAATGAGACAATATATGGCGTACCGTAAAATCGATGGGGCCTGAAAAGTGTTTCTTCATTTCAAAATCGGGCACATAATCGGTGTATGGCCTATCGATATCGATACGTCCATCGGAATAGAGTTTTAAAACCGCCGTGGATGCAACTACCTTGGACACCGACCCTATAGGATATTTCGTATCAAGAGTTGTTTTCGACCCACTTTTTACATCCGAAAAACCAAAGGCTTCATCCACGACCACTTTATTATCAATAACAACTGCTACGTTGGCCCCGACCACATGGTGTTTTTTCATTTTCTTTGAAACGAAATCGGAAAATGATTTTTGGAAATTGGCAAGTTCTTTGTTTTCACTCTGTGCCCAAATGCCAGTACATAGCATAAATAAGGCGATTCTAATATATAATTTCATGTGTTTGTGTTTTATTCCATAACTACTTTAAGGATGGCATCAAGAAAATCATCATTGTACAAAATGGATAATTTAGTGTCCGACAATACAGTGCCAAGGTTTGTCGCTACAATGATATATGTATCCTTTTCAGGGAAATACCACATATCGGCCCCAGCCCCGATAGCATCACCGTCGTGGCCATAAGCTATACCATAATCTGTCTTTATTTGCCAAAGTCCAAGCCCATAACCTATGTAGGTACTACCACCAGTAGTTACAAAATCCAGCATTTCCGTTTTAATACTTTCCGAAAGAAAACCTTCGTTGCCAATAGCCTTTAAAAAAGTGTATAGGTCTTGTGGTGTGGTAATCAATCCGTCAGAGCCTGTAAAGATGGAGGTAAGATGGTTATTGACATCTGAGATATTCTCCAATTGTTCCGTATCAAAACGATCCCAATAGCCATTGACCAAACTTGTTGGTGTTGGGTATGAAGCTTCATTTTTATAATAAGTTTCCGTAAGTCCCAAGGGTTTAAATATGCGTTCGGTATAGAAAGCGGCATGGTTTCCTGTTTTTGCTTCCACCAAGGCTGCCAACAATTCATATCCTGTGGAAGAATAGTTAAAATCCGTACCTGGTTCAAATAGACTGCCCTCTCCTCTCTCATATTCCAACAAGTCATCCGTGGTGATTTCAAAAGGGTCATTGAAAACATCCGAAATGAATTTTGTATTCCAATCTAGATTGGTCAGTCCAGAAGTATGGTTCAACAACTGACGTACCGTAATGATATCTGTATGCGTAAATCCCTGCAGTATTTCCTCTGGAATATGTTGTGATATGGCATCATCCAAATCCACCAGTCCATCTTGCGCCAATAGAAGTACTGAAACTGCACAAAATGTTTTTCCGATACTTGCCGTATATATTTTATTACAGGGTGTCATAGGAAGGTTATCCTCAATTCGGGAATACCCTGATGCACCAGTCCATACTTGGCCATCTGCGGTTTGCACAAAGACAGAAAGCCCGGGTATTCCCTTAGCCGTATACTCGTCCAAGGTTTCTTGTAACGTTATTGCTTTTGGATGTGATGCATCGGTAGTTGAGACCTGATCACAGCCTTCGGTATCATCTATGGACATAAATTGATATTCTGGTTCGCAAGCTATTGAACCCAATAAAATCAGGAATATTAAAATGTTGACTGTTCGTAATTTCATGATAATCTGTTTTTTGAATGAAGATTTAATTATAAAGTGAATCGTGTTCCTATACTGACGAATTCTTGCGGAAGCACATCGATATCGGGATAAGGAAGTAATACAGTTTGCCTATACGCAACAAAAAGATCCAATTGGTGTTCACTAGAGCCAATGTTATAGCCCACAGATACATTTCCACCGGCAAGTCCGAACAAAGTTCCCTTGTCCCGAACTTGGGCAAACCCTGTTTCATTACGTTCAAAGATGGCCCTTTTGTGAAAGCTTTGTTGAATCCCCAGTTCAATCGCTGCATCCATAAAAAGTCCAAATCCCAATCGGTACCGATAACCAAAAAAAGTGGACAAATGTGCCCCCTGATGACTGAACTTTGAAGTAAACCAGCCCAAATTTATTGTTTGAAAGAGTTTTCCATGACTCCCCTCACTGTGACTAAACTCAACGCTAGCGGCTATTGCTGGTTGATATGGTCCTGTAAATGTGTTATAAAAAGGAATGGAGGTACTTTCTTTCCCCATACTTATTGACAGGGGGTGGCTTTCAAACCATCCCTGTGACCTTGCCCATGTGCTGCACAACAGGCAAAATAGCAAAAACTTGATTGTTCTCTTCATGATTGATGTTTTTGCCAAAACAACAAACAATTAAAGCCTGAAAAGGTGAAATTGTATTAAAATGAAGTGAGGCGATATGTTTTTACATGTGAAATGTACATAGACCTTATTACGATTTAATGTACTTGGTATTGGAAATCTATTTCTTAAATGGATACTCTTCTTGATGTGCCAGTATCATGGAATAGTTGACCGAAGTGATTTTCCATTGCCCGTTTTGCTTAATGAGCATCCAAGATTCCTTTCCCCAATTCGAAAGTTTGTCATTCCCAAAAAAACCATAATCAAAAGTGACCACAGCTATGTATTCATCATTCCAAATGGCGATGTTGTGGAAGTCTTCCCTATAAGTTTTATCAGTCATTTTGAGCATATTGATAAAACTGGAAGGCGAGCCAAATTGAATACCGTAAGAACCATTGCCTACCCAGGAGACTTTTTGACCCTCTACAAAAAGTGATAAAAACCCTTCAAGGTCCTTGGCCTCGATTCCTTTTTGAAAATTGGCAATTACCGCTTCAATCTGGGTTTTGTCATCCTGGGCGAAAATGGAATTCATAGCGGACACAACAAGTAAGACAAAATAGAATAGTGTTTTTTTCATGGGAATATGTTTTTATTCCTAAAAATAGAGGCAATGTATTCGGCACAAAAAAGCGTAATTTATCTTATGGGGATTATGATGTGAAACGCTCTATTTCTTATGCGAATGATTTCGGTGATATCATTTGAGATACCTGTCAGATTTGGTCAACAATTTATCTTGCCCATTTCCTTATCCTGTTTCTAGCATTTTTATACGGGGAAACTGTATTCAATTGAATCATTTTGCCCATGGTCCATTTTCCGTACCATGGTTTTTCGTATAGTTCACTATTGTCAGAAATATCGATTACATCCAATATTTGCACTACTGTTGCATCCAACCTTTGCAATAGTTCATCATAGGTTAGATGATCATAGTCTGAGTAAAATTTCTGGGCCAATTTTCCCAGTTCATTCCACTTAAAACCCGTTTCGGGAAAATCGACATCATGTCCCTTCTCTTTTTTTAGATTCCATTTTAAAACAAGTTCTCCCCAACCAATCAAATAAGCCACTAAATTGGAAACGCTCATAAAAGCTCCCTTTGCGTGCCCTTCCAACTCCTTTTTTAAAATCCATTCCATAGGAACGGATTTTAAATCCTATTTCAATTTTCCATATGAATCCTTAATTGAAAAAATCAGTTCTTCTTTGTTATTGGGTACTGCCATCGTCAAAAAACAAATCGTTTATTTCATTCTTTAGGACATTGCTCTATTAAACATTTACCAAAGCCTAACACCCACATAGCCATTGGTTATCATGAAAAGAGTAATCATACAACTTGATAAGGTCGTGAAAACGATTAAAGCTTTTTTTGCCCTACTTGAGTCGTTATATATTGATTTTCCCAAAAACCAACCATATAATGAAAGGAGTGGATAACATAATGTCAAGCAAAAAAAGGTGAGGGTCCTGAAGTTCAAACTTCCAAGTTTATCACTATCCTGAAGGTTTACAGTCGTCGGTATAAACATGATGCACACCAATATCAACGGGAGTATAAGATGCACAAAATCGAACTTCTTGATGTTAAAACCCTTTCCCCTAAGCTTGCCAATAAGCCATTTCATCGGAAAAAGAACAAGTGAAATAATCGATATAACCAGACCAAACATAACGCATAATCGTTTTGTCCAGAACCATGCCTTACTGCCCTTAACGTAATACTGTCCACCACTGTTAGTGTCCACAAACACCGTTTCACCACCAATGTCCTTAATCAATATATGAGAGGTGGCACTTCCTTTGTAAAAGTACTTGTTTTCATTACCCAAATATAATTCTTTGGATTTACCTCCAACTTCTTTGGCCAGAAATCTATTGTCCTCAAAACTCAATTCCATGCCCGAAATCAAATCATCTACTCCCTTAAAAAGACTTATTCTATTTGTTTTCAATTTATAAAAGCCCAATAGAGGTTCTACTTCTATCTTACTCGGATTTACCTCCTCTAGAAATGATTTCTTCGTATTATTGGTTATAAACTTAAACAACAACCTATCAATCTCCCTACCACAGGCACCATGGGAGGCATTTAGTGCAAAAAAATACCCTCTTTTAATGGAATTTATATAAAAATATCTTGCATGTAGATTATACCCACCTCCCCGGTTTCCTTGGACAAGGTGGCCATCATATGTGTTTTTCATGTTGCCCAGTCCATATCCTGTTACTATGTTGTGCCTCGCCGCCAAAGATGTTTTGGACGTTTCCATTTCAATCAATGATGTCCCGTTCAAAATACTGGATGAGTCCTTTTTGATTAAATAACTGAGGAAATGGGCCATATCCGAAGATGTAGTTACTAAACTGCCAGCCCATTTATTTATTTGTTGCTTGTTTTTACTGGCAACTGGCCTATTACCCTGAAATACATGCCCAATTGGTTGTTCGCCTTTCGGAAGGCTTTTTTCTTTAAATGTTGAATTGAACATATTTAGGGAATCCAGTAGTTCCTTTTTCAAAAAGATGTCATAATCCTCTTCCGTGTATTTCTCCAATATATATCCTGCCAGCAAATATCCCGGATTTGAATAGGAGAAATACAATCCAGGTTTGTGCTCTACTTTTAATGCTGACGGAGTTAACGCTATAGCCTTTATGACAGAAAGTTCGGGTTCATCCGTAAAAATCTCGCTGAACTCCATATCATTCAATCCGGCCGTATGTTCTAGTAGGTGCCGAATCGTTATAGGTGCCTCTTTGGCCCATGGATTATCTATTTTTATTTCTGGAATCACATCGACCAGATTAGCATCCAGATTTAGCTTTTTTTCCTCCTGTAGTTTCAGCAACCCTAAAGCAATGAAGCTTTTAGCTATCGAACCCACCCTAAATCTGGTATCTGCATTTACAGGTTTATCAATCTCATTGGACACTTTGCCTACACCAGAAGAATACGTCGTAGAATCGTTAAGTACTATAGCGTAACTGGCACCAGGTACATTATACTTATTGATTATGACAGCTACGGATTCTTCCAATTGATCAAAATCCTGTCCAAAGACTCTATTATTGCTACCCATGAGCAACAGTATAAAAATTATATTGACGATTTTATTTGACATTTTTCTTTTCTATCAAGTTGTGATTTGACCGTCTTTGCACCACATCCCAAATATTCTATGTACTCTTCATAGGTCTTATTTGGAGGGTTATTCTCTAGGCAAACTATTTTTAAAGAAGTTGTAAGCATTTTTAGCACCATTTCTATTATTGGCGAGTACTATAAGTAGATAATCAGATTCCGGAAAATACCTTAATTCACTGCAACTACCATTTCTAACTCCTGCATGTCCAATATTCAATTGTGCATCATATGAAATAATAGTCCCTAATCCATAGCTATTTTTTGCTTTAAGCTCACTACTATCTATAGAGATAAAATCATTATTCATAAAAACATTAGAGGCTGTAGATTCATATACTGTAGGAGTAAACAGAATATTTCGATGGGTATAATCCAAAAGTTTGTTCGTTTTTATAAGCGTGTTGAAAAACAATCTTAAATCTTCTGTCGTACCCACAAGTCCCCCTGCTGCAGAAATCCATCCCGATGGGTAAAATTGGGACACTTCTTTTAATCCTTTGTCAGACAAATAGTAACGATATGACTTTGCCACACCACCTCTTTCGAACGATGTATATGTCATTTTGGCAATATCAAAAATGTATTTCTTCAAATAATCTTCGAACCTCATATTGGTCACCTTCTCAATAATGACCGCAGCCAAATCAAAGGAATCATTGGTGTAATCATATTTTCCTGTGGGTGTAAAACTTTGATAGTGTTCCCATTTTGGTAAATATTTCAGCTGTAATGCATACATTTCCTGTATGGAAGTCGCCTTGTCCTGTGCTTCCCTAAATCCCTCAATACCATCTAATTCATATCCAGAGGTATGGTTCAATAGTGTTTCAATGGTGATTTGCGAAGCAATATGTTCAGGAAGTTCGGGCAGATACTTGTCAATTGTGGCATTTAGATCCAATACGCCCTGTTGTACCAATTGCAAACACGCCACCGCAGTGAACATCTTGGTTATGGACATAAAGTCGATACGAGTGTTTTTGGTATTTTTTATCTTTTGGTCAATATTTTTATAGCCATAGCCCTCGTCAATCAACACTTCATTTCCTTTTTGTAAAAGCACCGTACCCTGAAAAAGGTTCTTTTCTTCATTTGCCTTTAGATAGGTTTTAAACTTCTTTAGCAATGCGTCATCATCCGTACTTCCTAAATTGAGCCCATCAGGTAAAGCTCCTTGCAATACGGCGGTACCTTTTATTTTATGACGCTCTTTGTCCAGCACAAACTCAACGGCAAACCAGGCTTCTGATGTTTTGCCCTGCAGCCAAACTTCCAAATCATTGGGTTGGTTGATGGATATGGAATGGGGTGCTACTTCGCCAAAACGATAGAAATAATCCATCCACGTATCAACCTTATTATACACATATTCGGTATCGGTTTTTTGGTAGTGTTTTTTTACAAAATTTTCTACTTTTTTTTCCTTTCCAGAATTGTAGGCTTTAATAAAGTCCTGAAACACCTCGGAGGCTGGCGTATTGGGCCACTTTAACCCTTCTTGACCGTAATGAAGCGACAATGAGAATACTATCAATAACATTGTCATAAAACCTGTTTTTTTCAACAATATGGTTTTTTCTTTTTTATTTGAATTCATCTCTTTTGTCTTATTTCTTGATAATATGATCTAAAAACCTACCAATGGTCATATAGGTATTGGACTTATCGACACCGAGCCCCCTAAGCTGTTTTACATCGTCTTTAGTGTAAAAAACACCATCCTTAACAATACTCACTGGCTCCTTCAAGGTCGATAGGGCATCCAATGGATTTTCTTCCAATAACAATAGATCCGCTTTTTTTCCTATTGCTATAGAGCCTATCTCATTATTCAATCCCAGAGCCTTGGAGGCATTTATTGTTCCCGACCTCAAAATATCAATTGGAGCAATTCCATTTTTATGAAGCAAAGCGATTTCATCATGCAAGGTTATTCCCGGAATGGTGAGGCTAGGCCCAGTATCAGTTCCTAACAATAGTTCCACTCCTTCTTCATTCAATATTCCCACCAAGGCTTCCATACAATGATATTTTTCAGTATTCCATTTATAAGCTCCTTCATTGGTTCCCACCCATTGTGAAAGTTGCCTATGCCCAATAAAACGGACAAATGGATTTATTTTCTCCTTGGGGATACTATCCAAAAAGGGTGTGCCATCAACGGTTGCCTTGTATATGGCATGAAATGGAGATAATGTTACGGTCACCCTTGAGTTATGCGCTTTTATCTTTCGAACTATTTTCCGTCCCAAAACAGTATCGAGTTCGTAGGCCATTGGTCCTTGGATCAATTCTTCAACATGTTCAAGTGAATTAAGCCCGGCACCCAGAATAATATCGAAATCAACTTCGTGCGGTGGATGTCCTGCTACATAAAGATTATTTCTTTCAGCTTCATCCACAATAGCCGAAAACTCCTCTTTGTTCAAACCGTCGTATATTTTGATAAAATCATAGCCTTCCATTTTGTACTTTTTTACCGCTTCGGCTGCCTCTTTTGTCCCTTTGATATTCTTATGAAATGGACTTGTGTTATTTCCGCTATTTAGGGTAGGCGAAGCCGTAAACAATGTAGCACCGGGATATTCACCATTCTTAATTTGTTCCCTCCATCGCAAATGCATGGGAAAGCCCATCATGTTTCTGACGTTAGTAACGCCATACCCTAAATACATAGCTAAATCGGAACGGTCGAATACATGGGTATGCATATCTACCAGTCCAGGAACAACATACTTCCCTTTGCCATCAATTGTTTCATGTTCCAAGCTCAAAATCACTGAATCAGGAACAATATTCTTTATAAGTCCATTTTCAACGACAATGGCCCTATTGGGAAGTATATAATCCCCCATCCCTAATTCAACATCGATAATGTTGACATTTTTAATAGTGTATGTGTCCTTATGTGTTCCAACTTGGTAAGGAATTTTTCCATCCTTCTTGGAAACAGGAATCGATACTAAAAGAACAATTAGAACAAGGCTCAATAGCATTCCTAAATAGACCAAGACTTTTTTTATTATTCGTAGGATTTTCTTTACCATATCAATACTGTTTTTTTAAAGTTTCAATGAGTCGATTTGCCACATCTGATGCCGTAGGCGGATCGTAATTGGAAAGCACAATGACTGCTGCTCAGAAGTTGATTACTTCCTTGGAAAATAGTCCCATATTATATTCACTATTTTCCACTCATTGTCCAGCTTACACAAATGGATATATTCTATCCATTCCATTTTGTCTGGATATCCTGTTTTTAATCTTACACTGGCCGTGTTATAAAATGTGTCCAGAATTTCGACAACATTTTGCTGTTTGTCCGTAGATAGCGGTTTTTTCTTGCCCAACATGCTCTTTAATTCTTCATTGGTCATATTCTGAAAGAAGAGCTGGTCTTCACCACGCTTTTTGGAGATGCCCCGCTTGGCCAATTGGGGGTGCAAATAGCCGAACATTTCATCCGTTTTATTCTCAAAGAAGTTTTCAATGTATCCCATGACCACTTTTTCTATTTCCTTTATTTCCGAAGGAGGCAACTTCATCTTAGGTTGTCCCACTTCTGAAATCAATTGGTCATACTCCTTTTTTTGGGTAGGATTTTTTTCTCTCAATCTTAAAAGTGCTTCAATCCTAGCTTGATTCAATGCATTTTTTGTCGGAGTCACAATATTTGGGGTTACTCCAACCCCTTGAAACTGTTTACCATTCGGCGTAATAGACGTTCTGATTGAAACCGATAGGCTAAAATCCTTACCAATAGGAAAAAATTGATTGCTTCTGCCTGCACCGGCACTTTGCATACCCACGACCGTGACCCTGCCCAATTGCTGCAGGTAAAACGCAAAACCTTCGGCAGCAGAACCCGTTCTTTCGCTGGTAAGCACATAAACATGCTTATTCTGATTAATTGCACCATAATCCGTCTTTGCGGAATGCGATTCCATAGCACCATCTTTACTATGATAGGTAGTTAAGAGTGTGGGCTCCGCAACAAATCCACCAGCTAAATAAGCTGTTGTCTCTCCTGAACCACCAGGACATTTACGAACATCAATAATAAGTGCATCGGCAGACTTTGAAAGTTCTAAATAGGCATTCAAATCTTCTTTTAAATATTCCAACGGGCCAAACATCGGCACATCTAAATAGGCAATATTGTCATCGAGCATTTTATAGGTAAGTAAATCCTTAAAAGCACTCGGGTCTGGCATGCTACGCATCATTTGTCGCCTTGGATTCTTTTTGGAAGCAGCGGTTTCTTCATTGGTGACCAGATACAAATGACCATCGTTGCTAATGGCCTTTAAATCTTTGGTCATCTTTTCCTCAAATTCACTTTTTAAGGTAATGTTATCGTATTTGCCGCTTTCCAGATTGGATTGAATGGTTTTTACGATCTTTTCTTTCAAACCGGGAATAATATAATTCTCATCTATGGTTTGAATAATGTCCTGGGTGATCGACCTTATTTCATTTCTGGTTAACTCTTGCGCCTCAAGCTTTGTCAGCATAAGGGCAATAAATAATAGGGCCAGAACTTTTATTTTATATCTCATTTTACGTCAGTTTTAAATTCATCTCAAATAACACTGAAATGAAGTCCCGTTAAAAAAGAATCATGCAAAGCTTTGGTTTCCTTGTTTGAAAACCACAGGAAATGGTCTATGCTGTTTTTAAACAATATATTGGGGAATTCACATAAGAAATGGGCCATCTTGTCAAATACGAATAAAGTCAGAACACAATTGTTACGATATTGTTCGAATTATCGGTATCTTAATAATAACGAGCTTTTAACCTAAACAAAGTTACCTTGAGTGATTATGAATTTCAGGTCCAATAAACACCTATCCTTATTTGAACCCATTGTACATCTTTGCCTGTGGGCGGTGTTACTTTATATCACCTACTCCAATTTTGGGGTAAAGGTTCGAATAGTAAAATCTGCTGACGGTGCTATTGAACAATCGGTAGAATCCAACACTGTTTTTCTCATAGCTATTTTCATAGACCTTTTCCTTAAATCGATTATGTTCTATGGCAATGCCTTCATGCTGCTGCCCAAGTTTTTCCGATCCCCCATAAAGTCCCCAAGTATTGTAAAAATGTTTTTCCTTTTTGCGCTTACCCTGGGACTATCACTGCTCATCAACTTTTATATCCTCAATAACGGATTACCCTATGGCCTTAGAAAAGGAGAGGCCCTAATCGGATATACCGCCCTTATCCACCTACTTTTCTTGTTGTTGTCTATTGGGTACCGCTTGGCAAAGGATTGGTATAGGAACGAAAAATTAAAACGACGTATCACACAAGAAAAACTAAAGACAGAGCTTGATTTTCTTAAAGCCCAGATCAATCCACATTTTTTGTTCAACACCTTGAACAATCTGTATGGCGAAGCCAGAAAAATAGAGGACAAGACGGTAGCGAGCGGTATCGCCAAATTAGCGCATATGATGCGGTATATGATCTATGACAGTAATGTGGAACGGGTTACCCTGGACAAGGAAATACAATACCTGGAAAGTTTTATCCAACTTCAAAAATTACGCCTTTCTGAAAACGACCCTTTGGATTTGCAGTTTGATTGGAAAAATGCGGATTTGAACATCAAAGTGGCCCCCATATTATTCATCCCTTTTATTGAAAATGCCTTTAAACACGGATTGGACATCAATCAACAGAGCTTTATCCATATTGCCCTTGAAACATCTGAAAACCAACTGTTTTTTGAAGTGGAAAACTCGAAATTCGATGTACAGACCATACATGAACATTCAGGTGTGGGGCTGATCAATGTAAAAAGGCGATTGGCCCTTTTATATCCCGAAAAACATACCTTAAAAATTTCGGACCAAGGGGATATATATCGGATACGTCTTGAATTAATCGTAATTTGATGCCTATGACACTGAACTGTATCATTATAGACGACGAGCCACGGGCCATAGCCATCCTTAGGGAATACGTTGAAAAAGTTCCGGGCCTGCATTTGTCCGGAACCTTTCGGGATTCCGTTAAAGCCTTGACGTATCTTAATTCAAATAAAGTCCACTTGGTCTTTTTGGACATTAACATGCCCAATTTATCAGGGATACAATTTGTAAAATCCCTTGTGGAAAAACCATTCATTATTCTTACCACGGCCTATTCGGAATATGCCGTGGAGAGTTACCAACTGGACGTTGATGACTACTTATTGAAACCCATCGAATTTGACAGGTTTATGAGATCCATCAATAAAATATGGGCGAAAGTCAATACTTCGTCCTTGGACAGATTGGAACAAAGTATGGATGCAACCGTGCCGCCCAGTGAGAACAAAGCCTATATTTTTGTTAAGAACGGGATCAAAATAGAACGGGTAGATATTGATGACATACAGTATATAGCAGGTTCCGGGAATTATATTGTTTACCAATTGGCACATAAAAAAGTAATGGCTCTCGGAAAAATGAGCGAGGTATTGGACCAATTGCCGGAAGATAAGTTTGTACGTATACATAAATCGCATATTGTACAACTTAGTAGGATAAAATCCATTGAGGACAACCATGTCCTTGTTGGAGATGCAAAGCTCTCCATCAGCAATACCTATAGAACCGGATTCTACAATAAAATCAACCCCTAGCGTTGCTAACCGATGGATTTTCTAAAACCCGCTTGTTCACATAGGCCGTGGGCGTCATTTTTGTATGGGTCTTAAAAAACCGTATGAAAGCACTGCTTTCGGAAAAGCCGAGTAAAAAACTGATCTCATCAATGGATTTACGTTGTTCATGGAGATACGTTTTTGACAGCTTTAATTGAAGTTCATGTTCCACTTCCTTAAAATTGGTGTTCAAATCCTTCAATTTTCTTTGCAATGTCCTTTTTGACATGCCCATTGCACTTGAGGCATGCCATAGGGAAATACGATCGGGCTTACCATTCAATATGGCTTTCTTGAGCTGATAAACAACCTCGTTTTCAGTTTTCAGATTTTGGATTTCCTCATTTACCTTTTCCTTTAAACTCTCCAACAATCCAAATTCGATCTGCTTGGAATACCTATCAAAAATTTGCCTTTCAAAACATATTTCCGTCTTTGGTTGGTTGAATTTTAAACTACAGTTAAACAGTCTATAATATTCATTCATACTTTTGGGCCTTGTAGTATGAAAATTGACCTTGGAGGGAAAATAGGTCTTGCCCGTATAGGCAACCAACGACTTTAAACAACATAACAGGGTCAGGTCCAAAATCTGTCTTTTGGCCCATACGGGATACACCTGCCAATTGGGGTTTTCCTCAAAAACTACAACATAGCTCCCCTCGTTTTTAACCAGGTTACACTCCAAGGCATCACTGATCAATCGGGAATAGTACACGGCATTGTCAAATGCGTCCTCCAAGGTCTTGCTATGCTGCATAATGCTATCTACATAGGCGGTAACCTTTAATGACATTTGCTCGCCAACGTGCAGGCCTATGTAATTATCGTCCAATTCTTGCCCCAGGTAATTGAGCATGGCCACAACGGTGTCGTAGGAAACATGCTTCTGGCCCGTATCGATAGGGAAAGTTTTCCGCAATGCATCAATGTCCGCACCCTGTATAGCGGCGAATGCCATAAAATCTGAAATAATGGTGGAGGAGAAGTACATACCACAAATTTGGCGCAAAATGTCAATTTAAAAAATAGTAAGCCCATTAATTTCACATCGTATTTAAAATAGTGAACATGAACACAAAGAAAACCATCTTAGCAACCCTGACCCTGTTTATTGTAAGCAACGTACTCACAACAATTTGGTACATGCTTACGGATGAAGCCAATTTTCTACCTTTTAGAAGGAGCGAGACCAACTATGTTGGATTGTTATTGAACCATCTCATTTTTGCGATTGGATTTGTATACTTATTTCCCAGTTACATTAAGGGCAACGGCAACTATTCCACAGGCAGCGCTTTACGGTACGGTGTACTCTTGGCCGCCATAATGTTCCTACCGACCGGATTTGTTGTACGAAGTATTTGGCAAGTCGATTTCAATCTAATTTTCCTGTGGAACACCATGGCCCATCTGGCAATAGGAGGCCTTATGGGAATACTACTTTTATTAATCTATAACTACAAAAGAAATGCGACCAATTAAGAACAAGGAAATTGAAACGTATGTCAATGGATTGACGGATTTTCAGAAAGGACTGATTTTGGCCATACGGGATATCGTCCTTTCTGCCGATGAAAGGGTAAAAGAAGATATCAAATGGAGCAGTATCGCTTTTTTCAACAAAAAGAACATTTGCGGGTTTAGAGTGGCAAAAGCACACATCACCCTTTTGTTCATGGAAGGAGCTTCCTTAAATGACAACCACAGTATTCTAAATGGTAATGGGGCAAAGGCCAGAACGTACAAAGTAACCAATGCTTCAGAAATAAATGCCGTTGCCCTTACGGAATTGGTCAAGGAATCGTTGGATTCAGGGATGTAAAACATGGTTGAACTTAATTCTAAAGTTCATTTTTGTACTGAGTCCTCATCCACTAAAAGAAGAAAAGTTATCCTGATTTTTCCGGGCCCTTAAGAGCTCTGGGAAAATTGGGATGACTTTTATTTTATCATGGAATAACTGGATAGAACAGCCTGTGGGAACCACTGAAAACGCTAAAATTGAACCATCAAATATTTCGCTATGATAGGCTTTTTTTGGAATCAAGGAAAATGTCCAAAAACAAAAAACACTGAAAATCATACGATTAACAGTGTTTTTTTAATTACTTAAAATAGTTAAGTCGGGGTGGCAGGATTCGAACCTGCGACCTCCTGCTCCCAAAGCAGGCGCGATAACCGGGCTACGCTACACCCCGAAGTGTATGTTGTTGGAAAAAAGCGGAGAGACTGGGACTCGAACCCAGGCGACAGTTACCCGCCGACAGATTAGCAATCTGCTCCGTTACCACTCCGGCACCTCTCCTAATATTCTGTTATGAACGTGCACTTCAAAAATGCGGATGCAAATGTACCTTTTCATCTCTAAGATCGCAACTATTTTTTCTATTTTTTTAAAGAGTATTTCCTATCCTACACTATTCAGGGTATTCTACCCTTAAATGATAAATATTGGTAAGCTTATGTTTTAGTACTTTTTTAACCATCTCTATTTCCTTAAGAGTAATGTTGGCATTCAAAAATTGATTGGCCTGCATTTGACCCTTCACAATTTTTTCAACAAACTCATCAATAATTGAAAAAGTTGGATTTTTGAGGCTTTTTGAAGCCGCCTCAACAGCATCGGACATCATTAAAATAGCAGTCTCTCTGGAAAATGGAATTGGCCCAGGATATCGAAAATCTTTTTCCTCCAAATCTGATTCTATTTCTTGTTGCTTTTTGTAGAAATAATAGACCATTGTTGTGCCGTGATGAGTGCGGATAAAATCTATTACCCTATCAGGAATATTATTTTTTCTTGCCTTTTCAATGCCTTTAATAACATGATCCACAATAATTTTTGCACTTTCTCTAGGCGGAAGGTCATCATGTGGGTTTACATTTGTTATTTGATTTTCAGTGAAATATGTAGGTCTTTCCATTTTACCTATATCATGGTACAACGCCCCTACCCTCACCAACATGGCATTTGCGCCAATTTCATTGGCTGCAGCTTCTGCCAAATTAGCTACTTGGAGCGAATGATGAAATGTGCCCGGAGCTTTATCGGAAAGTTCTTTGAGCAATTTGGAATTGGTGTCTGACAGCTCCAACAGGGAAACATCAGAAATCAATCCAAACATTTTTTCATAAATATAGATGAGCGGTTGTGCGAACAAGGTCAATAGTCCATTCAGTACAAATACTCCAAACAATATCCACTCTATGTTTTCGAGATTGCCTTCATGGATGGCGTGAAAAGCAAAATATCCAACAATATAAATCAATGTTATTTGCCCAACAGATATAAATAGGTTGGCTCTTTTATACAATTCTGATGCTGTAAGTATGGTAACAATCCCCGCTATGGTCTGTAAAAAGATATATTCAAAGCTATTGGGCACAACAAACCCCAAAATAAGTATGGTCAAAACATGTACAAATAGCCCCAATCTCGCATCAAAAAAGTTTTTCAGCACCAATGGAAGTATACAAAGTGGTACGACGTAGACATAACTCTCATTATTTTTCACCATTAGCGTAGTGGCCAATACCATCAACAAAATGTTGAAAAAGATAAAAGTTACCTTATTATTGTTGTTGAAAATTTCATTCCGATATCTTTTTAGGAACAAAAACAGCATAATGAGTACTAAAGCCACCAAAATGGTGTATCCCAAAATGATGTAATAGTAGTTGTTTCCTCTCCAGAGTTCTGATTCGTATTCCTCCTTAAGCGAATTCAGCATCTTGAAGTTTTCCGCTTCAACCACCTCCCCTTTAGTGATGATCAATCGACCTTCAGAAACTTCCCCACGGGTAAATGAAATTTTGGAAAGTTCATCTTCCAAAGCTCTTTCCGTCAAAGTTTCGTCATAAAATACATTCGTCCTAAGTGCGTCTTGAACAATGCTTTTGAGACGTTCTTTTTGAACCAAACTTTTGTCTGCTATAATTGATATGACCCGCTCCTTGGCCCTCGTTAAATCCAAAAAATTATTTGGAGCTACTGGAATAGCTTCATTATTTTTCACCAAAACTATCCGATCAGACCTAGGAGAATCAGCCATCACTCCAAGAAGGTATATGCTATCCAATACACTGGTTCCAACATTCAATAATTGCTGTTGTTGAGAAGTGGACAAACCATTGGCCTCACTTAAAACTTTCAGTTTTTCAGAGAGTTGGTTTTGCACTAGGGCAACTATAGCAGCATCAAAAGTGTAGTAAGACGTACCATTTTGCCGGAGCACCTGCTGCTCCTCCGCTATTTCCTCCTCGGTTTTTTTTATGGAAAAATCAATGGGAGCATACAAATTCTCATACTGCCATGGCTTTCCTTTCTGAAACTCATATTTGAACTTGCCTCCCTTCGGAAAAAAGAATACAATAAGAGCCACCGAGACCAAATAAAGAAAATACTTGTAGGCAAGTGATTGATACTTATATACGTTGTCCAAAGTTTTTCCCATTCTGTCTACTGTTGAAATCAAAAATAGAAAATATAAATAAGACGTGGGTCTTTAGGCCTAGAGCTTCCTTTGCATTTAAATTTAGTATTTTCGCAACAGTAAAAATGCATGTATGAACAAAGTTGTCATTGTATCGACCGCAAGGACCCCCATTGGAAGTTTTATGGGTGGCTTATCCAGTATACCAGCCCCAAAATTAGGCTCAATAGCCATAAAAGGAGCATTGGAAAAAATAGGTTTGAAACCTGAAATGGTAGAGGAAGTGCTCATGGGTCATGTAGTACAGGCAGGGGCAGGACAAGCCCCCGCAAGACAAGCAGCAATTTATGCTGGGATTCCAGATACAGTACCCTGTACAACGGTAAATAAAGTTTGTGCTTCTGGGATGAAAGCCATCATGCAAGGAGCTCAGTCCATCACCTTGGGAGAAAACTCCATTGTTGTTGCCGGTGGTATGGAAAATATGAGTCTTATTCCACACTATGCGTATATGAGAAATGGCCACAAGTTTGGGCCAGCTACTTTATTGGATGGTATGCAAAAAGATGGACTGGTTGATGCTTATGACCAAAATGCCATGGGCGTTTGTGCCGATGCTTGTGCTATAAAACATGAATTTAGCCGAGAGGATCAAGATGCATTTGCAATTCAATCCTACGAGAGGTCTGCTGCTGCTTGGAAAGCTGGAAAATTTAAGGATGAAGTGGTTCCTGTTGAAGTGCCACAGAGGAGAGGTGAACCAATTCTTGTTGATGAGGATGAAGAATACAAGAATGTGAAAATGGAAAAGATTCCTGCATTACGACCTGCTTTTACCAAAGAAGGTACGGTAACAGCTGCGAACGCTTCCACTATTAACGATGGAGCGGCTGCTGTTGTATTGATGAGTGAAGAAAAGGCAAAAGAATTAAACCTAACCCCTCTGGCCACCATCAAAAGCTATGCTGATGCCGCACAGGAACCAGAATGGTTTACCACAGCTCCCGCAAAAGCTTTGCCCAAAGCGTTGGATAGAGCTGGTGTTTCTATAAATGATATTGATTATTTTGAATTTAACGAGGCTTTTTCAGTAGTTGGACTCGCCAATATGAAGTTGTTGGGATTGACCGATTCAAACGTTAATGTAAACGGAGGGGCTGTTTCACTAGGTCATCCTTTAGGGTGCTCTGGAGCCAGAATTACCATAACCTTGCTTAGCGTATTGCTGCAAAATGATGCCAAGCTAGGTGCCGCAGCTATTTGTAATGGTGGCGGTGGAGCTTCTGCAATCGTTCTTGAAAGAAATTAGTCAAACAATTCTGCCAATAGATGCAATATGGAATCTGCCCTTTGAGCATTGTTCCCATAAGAACACATCCGGACAACCATACCGAAATGGTTTCGCAAATTTTATATGGCGACTTTTTCAAAGTATTGGAGCGAAGAAAAAAATGGAGCCGCATTCGGGTAACCCATGATGGCTATGAGGGCTGGGTCAATAACGGCCAAATTATCTTAATTACTGAGGAAGAATACAACTTGTTAGATTATTCAGCACCAAAATATTCGTCTGATATTATTTCCCATGTCTGTACACAAGATGGCATGTTACTTCCTATTCTAATAGGTTCTGTAGTCTCCTCGGCAACCATTTTAGGCCACACTTTTGAAGAAAGTACTATTGAAGGAGTCCATCCGAAAGAGAATTTGGTGGATATTGCCCTCCTATATTTGAAAGCTCCTTTTCAGTGGGGTGGAAAATCGCCTTTTGGTGTTGACTGTTCTGGTTTTACCCAAATGGTCTATAAAATCAATGGATATAATTTAAAAAGAGACGCTGAAGGTCAATCGGGTCAAGGTGAAGCTCTCAGTTTTATTGAAGAAAGTGAGCCAGGTGATTTAGCTTTTTTTGACAATAACGAAGGTGTTATTGATCATGTTGGCATCATTTTAAAGGACAATTATATCATTCATGCACACGGACATGTCCGTATTGATAGGCTAGACCACACAGGAATCTTTAATACCGAAGAAAAGTTATATTCACACAAGTTGAGGGTCATTAAAAAGATTGTATAAAAAAGCCCCGATGATATCGGGGCTTTTATATTTGGATAAACCTTATTTCTTACTCTCCCAACAGCTTCTTTATTTTCATAAAGTTTTCTGTATCTCCTAAAGCACCATAAATGTTTTTCAATTGTGTCAATACACTTTGGTTATCAGGATTGGATTTAAGGGCATCTTCTAAAATTTTAGCACCTTCAAGGAAAAAATTGTCTTTCTTCTCTTTCAATTCATCATAACGGGCAATATCAGCTCTAGAACTTCCAAGACTGTTCATTTCATCAATAAGACCATTTCCTTCATCAACATAAGTAGTTGAAAGATTCAACAAAGCATTGATATATCCAGGGTCAATCGCCAACGCCTTTTTGTATGCTGCCCTTGCATCCTCCAAGTTACCCTGTTCCATGTTAATTACACCAATGTTATACAACAAATCAGCATTGTCTGGAGCCATATCAGAAGCTTGGGCCATCAAAGTCTTGAATTTCTCTTTGTCCCCCATTGCGTAATATAGATTAGCCTCGCCCAAAACTAGGTTCACATCATCCGGATCTACAGACCTTGCGTCAGTGTAGGCTGCCAAAGCCTTATCATTATCCCCTAATTGCTGATAAATCAAAGCAATGTTCTTAACAATTTCCGGCAACTTTGATGGTGTTCTTTCTTCTTTTGGATCCTTGTGTGTAGTTGCCTTAACATAAAGATCCCTAGTGGTTTTGTCCATAGTCTCAACTTCACCCGTTTCAACATTGACTGCGGTATAGGTTACTTGACCACCATCGTATCCAAGATCCTTAAGTTCATTATAGTGTTTTAGAGCCTTTTCATAATTTTGACCGTTAACCGCGCTACTTGCAGCATAGTACAAATAAATTGTATCATTTGGGCTCAATTTGTAGCTCATGTACAATTTATCAGCAGCTTTATCAAACTCCTTATTGTTGTTGTCCTCAACTGCAGAATTAACCAAATCTGCAGTCATTTGTGTTAGGCTCTGCTTAGCAACAGTGGTGTATTTTACTTTTCCACTTGCTTCTTCTACAGAAACAACTTTATTATAAGCATCAATCGCTGTTTGAAATGCACTTTCATCTCCTTTTTTGGCTAAATCATAGTATACATTTCCTTTTACTGCATAATATTGTGCCTGCAGTCTGGCATCGGCTCCATCAATTAGTGAAGCAGCACTTTCAAGTGAGGTTTTTGCGCTTGCGGCATCCCCACTTTTAAAGGCTTTTTCTGCAGCTTTGATTTCATTTTTTTGCGAAAACCCCATTGTTGAAATCCCAAATGCAAGTAGTATTAAAACTTTTGTTTTCATTTTAAATGTAAATTATATTAGTGTTTATTGATTATTCTTTGTTATCGTTATTTTCGGTTTTATCCCCACTGTCTTTATCAAGAGCTGTGCCATCTTCTCCATTAACCTCAATATCAAGGATATCGGCTTCATCTACATCGGCATCATCTTTCATCACTTTGGCTACCGCTGCTATGGAATCAGTATCCTTAAGATTGATGAGTCGTACTCCTTGTGTGGCCCTACCCATAACTCTCAAATCCTCAACACTCATACGAATTGCAATTCCAGATTTATTGATGATCATTAAATCATCTGTATCCGAAACATTTTTGATAGCTACAAGACCACCAGTTTTATCGGTAATGGAAATGGTCTTCACACCTTTTCCTCCTCTATTGGTAACCCTATAGTCATCAATGTTTGAGCGTTTACCATATCCATTTTCCGAAACGACCAAGATATCATCTTCAAAATTATGAACGGAAACCATACCAATTACCTCATCTTGGTCGCTAGCTAGAGTAATACCTCTAACACCAGCGGCATTTCTTCCCATCGGTCTTGTCTTACCTTCTTCAAACCGAATGGCCTTCCCAGATTTCAAACCTAGGAAAATTTGGCTAGTCCCTGTGGTAAGCTTTGCTTCAAGCAATTCATCACCATCTTTTATGGTAATGGCATTGATCCCATTTTGACGGGGTCTGGAATATTGCTCCAACGAAGTCTTCTTGACCGTTCCCTTTTTAGTGGCCATGATAACACAGTGACTGTTCACATAATCTTCATCTTTGAGATCTTGTGTACAGATAAATGCTTTCACCTTATCATCCTTCTCAATATTGATCAGGTTCTGAATGGCTCTACCCTTGGATGTTTTACTTCCTTCAGGAATTTCGTAAACACGCATCCAGAAACATTTTCCTTTTTGGGTAAAGAACAACATGTATTGATGGTTGGTTCCAACAAACAAGTGTTCCAAGAAATCTTCACTACGTGTTGAAGATGCCTTTTGTCCTACTCCTCCTCTATTTTGGGTTTTATATTCTGTTAGAGGTGTTCTCTTGATATAGCCCGCATGGGAAATGGTAATGACAACTTGTTCATTTGGAATCATATCTTCAATGCTCAAGTCACCACCTGCAAAGTTGATTTCGGACCTACGTTCATCCCCATATTTTTCCTTGACCTCCATCAATTCGTCTTTGATGATTTGCATTCTTCGCTCTTTTTTGTCAAGAATGTCTTTAAGGTCTTCAATGGTCTTCAACAACTCGTCATATTCTTCACGCAACTTATCCTGCTCAAGACCTGTAAGTTGACGCAAGCGCATTTCCACTATGGCCTTAGCTTGAATCTCTGTAAGCTTAAAGCGCTCCATCAAATTGTTTCTGGCCTCCTCAACATTAGAAGACCCTCTTATGATGGCGATAACCTCATCGATATTGTCGGAAGCTATAATGAGTCCCTCAAGAATATGGGCTCTATCTTCTGCTTTTTTCAGCTCAAACTTCGTCCTACGGACCACAACATCATGCCTGTGGTCCACAAAGTGATGGATAATCTCTTTGAGGTTCAATAATTTTGGTCTTCCGTTGACCAGTGCAATATTATTGACACTAAAAGAGGATTGAAGTGCTGTATACTTGTACAGCATATTCAATACGATATTAGGAATGGCATCACGCTTAAGGATATATACAATGCGCATCCCTTTACGGTCAGATTCATCCCTTATGGTGGAAATACCTTCAATTTTTTTATCATTGACCAGGTCCGCGGTCTTTTTGATCATATCTGCCTTATTGACCTGGTATGGAATTTCAGTAACAATAATACATTCCCTTCCCTGTACTTCCTCAAAAGTTGCCTTGGCTCGCATTACCACACGCCCTCGGCCCGTATGGAAGGCATCCTTGACTCCATCATACCCATAAATGATACCTCCCGTTGGAAAATCGGGGGCTTTGATATGGGTAATCAATTCATCAATTTCTATTTCATTGTTGTCGATATAGGCAATGGTGCCGTCTACAACTTCGGATAAATTGTGTGGGGGCATATTGGTGGCCATACCCACGGCAATACCAGAGGCACCGTTTACCAATAAATTGGGAATACGGGTTGGAAGCACTGTGGGCTCTTGCAACGAATCATCAAAATTTAATTGATGATCTACAGTATCCTTATCTATATCCGCCAACATTTCATCGGCAATTTTTCGCATGCGCGCTTCTGTGTAACGCATTGCTGCCGGACTGTCACCATCAACAGACCCAAAGTTTCCCTGTCCATCTATGAGCATGTAGCGCAAACTCCATTCTTGGGCCATACGCACCATGGTATCATAAACCGATGTATCTCCATGTGGATGGTACTTTCCCAGAACCTCCCCCACAATACGTGCGGATTTTTTATGTGAACTGGTAGATCTAACACCCAACTCGTGCATTCCAAAAAGCACTCTTCTGTGAACAGGTTTAAGACCGTCACGAACATCTGGCAGGGCACGTGACACAATGACCGACATTGAATAATCAATGTAGGCAGATTTCATCTCATCCTCAATGTTGATAGGAATTAACTTTTCTCCTTCCGCCATACTAAAATCTTATTGTTTTTAGTGGTTAAAATATCATGGCAATATACAGAAAATAGTACCTTTTAAAACGATTGACGGCTACTTTATTAAAAAAATTATCAACAGTAAATGGATGACTCAGATAAGGATATAAAATACATGCCAAACACCGATAAAAGTGCTCTTTATTTCGACATTTACCACTAGTTTATCGAATATGGGTACGGTATTTGACTACTGTAACAATAGTTTTATTAATTTTAATTGCTGAAAAAGGTACGTATGGACGATAATTTTTCCCCCAGAGTAAAAGACGTAATAGCATATAGCAAAGAGGAAGCCCTTAGATTAGGGCATGATTTTATTGGAACTGAACACTTGATGCTGGGTCTTTTAAGGGACGGTAATGGAAAAGCCATCAACATTTTAGATGCACTGGATGTGGATTTAGATCACCTAAGAAGAAAGGTGGAAATCCTTAGTCCGGCCAACCCAAATACTGGAACTATTCAGAAGGACAAAAAGAACCTTCATCTGACCCGACAAGCAGAACGAGCACTAAAGACCACTTTTTTGGAAGCAAAGCTTTTTCAAAGTTCTTCCATAAACACTGCTCATTTGTTGCTATGCATTCTAAGAAATGAAAATGACCCCACGACCAAATTGCTGCACAAGCTAAAGGTAGATTATGATAATGTAAAGGAACAATTCAAATCTATGATCACCAGTGACGATGATTATATTGATTCTCCACAAGCCGAATCTTTCCCAAGTGACCCAGATGAAACTGGAGATTCAAAAGAAAGTTCATTCGGCTCCGGTTCCTCACAAAAAGGAAATAAGAAATCAAAAACCCCTGTTCTAGATAATTTTGGCCGCGATTTGACAAGATTAGCGGAAGAAAATAAATTAGATCCAGTTGTTGGAAGAGAAAAGGAAATAGAAAGAGTATCGCAAATACTCAGTCGTAGAAAAAAGAACAATCCACTGCTTATTGGTGAACCTGGTGTTGGTAAAAGTGCCATTGCAGAAGGGCTGGCATTACGAATCATCAACAAAAAAGTTTCAAGAATACTCTACAATAAAAGAGTTGTGACCTTGGATTTGGCTTCTTTAGTGGCTGGCACCAAATATCGCGGACAGTTTGAAGAGCGCATGAAAGCTGTGATGAACGAATTGGAAAAAAACGATGACATCATCCTCTTCATAGATGAGATTCACACTATCGTAGGAGCAGGTGGTGCCACAGGTAGTCTTGATGCATCAAATATGTTCAAACCAGCTTTGGCAAGAGGAGAAATTCAATGTATTGGTGCCACTACCTTGGACGAATACAGACAATATATCGAAAAAGATGGTGCTCTAGAGCGTCGTTTCCAAAAAGTTATGGTTGAACCTACAACTGTTGAGGAAACCATTGAAATCCTTATGAACATTAAAGGTAAGTATGAAGATCATCATAATGTAAACTATACTGATGATGCTATTTTAGCGTGCGTGAAGCTTACCAATAGATACATGACCGATAGATTTTTGCCAGACAAAGCTATTGATGCTTTGGACGAAGCTGGTTCTCGTGTACACATCGTCAACATGGATGTTCCACAACAAATCCTAGAACTGGAAGGACAGTTGGAAGATGTACGAGAGCTTAAGAACAGCGTGGTCAAAAAACAAAAATATGAGGAGGCTGCCAAACTTCGGGATGATGAAAAACGTCTTGAAAAAGAATTGGCTTCGGCGCAAGAGCGCTGGGAAGAAGAAAGCAAACTGCACAGAGAAACGGTGGATGAGGAAAATGTTGCAGACGTAGTTTCCATGATGAGCGGTATTCCTGTAAATAGAATTGCCCAGACCGAAAGTAACAAACTAGCAGAATTACCAGAACTAATTAAAGGTTTTGTTATTGGACAAGATGATGCTGTTGCCAAAGTTGCCAAGGCAATCCAAAGGAATCGTGCTGGCTTAAAAGACCCTAACAAACCCATTGGTTCGTTTATATTCTTGGGGCAGACTGGTGTTGGAAAAACCCAATTGGCCAAAATATTGGCCAAGGAACTTTTTGATTCTGAAGACGCCTTGATAAGAATTGACATGAGCGAATACATGGAAAAATTCGCCATTTCAAGATTGGTGGGAGCACCTCCAGGATATGTAGGCTATGAAGAAGGTGGGCAATTAACCGAAAAAGTTCGTCGCAAGCCTTATTCCGTTATTTTATTGGACGAGGTAGAAAAAGCCCATCCAGATGTGTTCAACATGTTGTTACAGGTATTGGATGATGGTTATCTAACAGATAGCTTAGGCAGGAAAATCGACTTTAGGAACACCATTATCATTATGACCTCCAATATTGGAGCACGTCAATTAAAAGATTTTGGTCAAGGAGTTGGTTTTGGTACTGCTGCCAAAAAGGCACAAGCAGACAGCCATCAAAAAAGTGTTATAGAAAATGCTTTGAAAAAGGCCTTTGCGCCTGAATTCTTGAACAGAATTGATGATGTAATTGTATTCAATGCTCTCGAACGTGAGGACATCCATAAAATTATAGACATTGAACTTGACAAATTGTTCAAGCGAATCAAGGACATAGGTTATGATTTAAGCCTTTCGGAAAAAGCAAAGGATTACATTGCTGAAAAAGGCTTCGATAAGCAATATGGTGCAAGACCTCTAAAAAGAGCCATTCAAAAATATATAGAAGACACCCTCGCGGAGGAAATCGTAAATTCCAAGTTGGAAGAAGGGGACAGTATCTTTATGGATTTGGATGAGAAAACAGAGGAGCTTACCATTAAAATTGAAAAAAAGGAAAAGTCTCCAAAAGCAGATTAATCAATTAATTTATTATAAAAAAAGCCGGTACAAGCGCCGGCTTTTTTTATGCCCGTAATTTACCATACAAACGATATTTGCGCTGTTAATCTATTATTTTTCCACTCCCCTAGCTTTCCCTATACTTTCGTCTACGAGACACTATAATTATTTGGGGAATGAGAATTGCTTCTACAAAGAAGGCTATTGTTGTTCGTGAATACCGATTGGACATTGGAACTGTCCAAGTTTTTGACAACTACATGGTATCCACGTTTGATGAAGGTGCCACGGTAACGCTGGAACGCGCATACCAACTTATCGGAATTTCAGAAATACATTTTAGAGATAAAAACTTTGGTTATATCAGCCTTCGCAAAAACTCGTATGCTGTTGATCCCACTATCTATAATTACGTAAGAGGATTGGAAAACCTCAAAGCCTTTGCCATCGTCTCCAAAAAGGAGATAGACATGCACAATTTCAAAATTGAAAAACTTTTCTACAAGAAGAACATGCAGTTTTTCATTGAGTTTGATAATGCCTTGGCCTGGGTAAAAAAAAGATTGAAAACCCGTAAAGGAAAAAGCAAAGTTTAAGACTTTTCAGAATTTTCCTGTGACGGCGGATTAAGCAACTCTATATAGGCTTTTCCAATATTTTTCACAATTTCTGACGCTGACAATGCCTCATATCCTTGTTGATGAACACCAATGTCACCAGTCAATCCATGAAGGAAAACTGCAAAAAGAGCAGCATGTAATGATGGATATCCTTGAGCCAACATCCCTGTGACCATTCCTGTTAGTACATCTCCACTACCAGCAGTGGCCATTCCAGGATTTCCTGTTGAATTCACATAACCTTTCTCTTTGTAAATGGTAATTGTATGTGCACCCTTTACAACAAGTATGCAGTCGTTTTGTGTAGAGAACATTTTTGCCTTTTTCAACTTTTCAAAATCGTTGTCCCACGATCCAATTAAACGTTCCAACTCTTTTGGATGTGGAGTTAGAATAGATAGCGGAGGAACATTCTTTAATAATTCTGGATGCTTGGCCAATATATTGAGTCCATCTGCATCAATGACCAAAGGACTTTTCACTTGTTTTAAAAATGCGTCAAAAGCTTTGACCGATTCATCTTTTGTTCCCATTCCCATCCCAATTCCGATGGCACTAGGAACAAATGGAATGTCAATTTCAGATAAATAAGCTTCTTCTTTATCAGTGATTACCATGGTTTCTGGAAGAGCGGTCTGTAAGGAATTATACCCACATTCAGGTACAAATGCAGTCACCAATCCACTACCTGTAGACAGACAGGCTTTACTCGCCAATTGTACAGCACCAATCTTTCCATAGCTTCCTCCTACGATAAGAGCATGTCCATAGGTTCCCTTATGGGAAAATTTTTGTCGAGGTCGATACAAAGGCAAAATCTCTGGTCTCCCAATCAAATCAAACTCAGTTTCAACCTGATACAAAAACTCAGCATCAAGACCTATATCCAAGATTTCCCATTGGTTGCTGTATATGCCGGTGGTTGGAAGAAAAAACACCAATTTAGGTGCCTGAAAACTCAACACATAATTGGCATGAATAACCTGAGAGCTCGGTGGCGCATCAACAGGTAAACCCGATGGGATGTCCACAGACAATACAAATGCAGACGATTTATTGATATGTGCCATCAAATTGGCTACCCATACATCAGGCGGTCTGTTCAACCCTATGCCAAAAATGGCATCAACAACAATGTCTTCAGGGGATATATTAGGAAAATTCGAACCATAATTAATAAAATCTGGCCAAATTTTTCTGTCCTTAAGTCGTTCCAAGTTCAGTAAAAAATCTTTGGACCGTTTTTCACTATAATTGACCACATGAACCTGAATATTATAACCATGTTCTTGAAGGTGCCTTGCCAATACAAGACCATCCCCCCCATTGTTACCTATTCCGCAAAACAATTGAATATTCACTTGAGCACCTTGTAAACGAGCATGAATCCATTCAAAAATTTTAATGGCTGCTCTTTCCATAAGAACATCGCTTGTTATGCCCTCTTTTTCTATTGTGGATTTATCAGCTTTATAGATCTGATCAGCAGAAAATATTTTCATTCAACACAAAAAATTGATTATTTGTACGGATTTCATAAAAAATTTAAGAATCATTTGAAGAAGTACCCAAAAGTACTACTTTTATCCCCGTATTAAGAACGCACAATTTAAACAATTGGACAGCAATCAATTTATGATGAAAAACAATTCATCTTTCTTCACTTTGACTACCACCACCCCTTTGGGGTAGTCTGCTATTTATTTCCGTCCGTTTCCGTATTGTTCATTATTCAAAATTTCACTTTATTATTTCATCATGAAAGTCTTAAAATTTGGTGGCACTTCTGTTGCCAATCCTGAAAACATAAATCGAGTTAAAGCCATTGTCCAAAATTTAGGACAAGAAAAAGCAGCAGTAGTAGTTTCTGCCTTAGGCGGAATTACCGATGTGCTACTCAACGCATCACAACTGGCATCACAACAAAATTCTTCCTATAAAGATTCTTTAAAAGAGATTGAAGAACGTCATATCAAAACTGTAAAAGAACTCATTCCTGTTCAGAATCAAAGTAGCATTCTAAGCAAAGTAAAAAGCGATTTGAACGTTTTGGAAACTTTACTGGAAGGGGCTTACCTCATCGGTGAACTCACTCCAAAACTGTCAGACAAAATTGTAAGCTACGGCGAGCTGCTATCTTCCTTCATCATCAGTGAGTTTTTTAAAGCCGAAAGGCTTGATGCCACTTTTAAAGATAGTAGAGAACTCATTATTACGGATAATAACTTTGGCAAAGCCAATGTTGATTTTCAACAAACCATTAAGAATTGTAACTCTTTTTTCAAGGAAAACCTACATCAAATTACAGTTTTGCCCGGTTTTGTATCTTCCAGCATAGCTGGTGAATCCACAACTTTAGGAAGAGGTGGTTCCGACTATACTGCAGCAATTATCGCAGGAGCCCAAAATGTAGCACTTCTTGAAATCTGGACTGATGTAAATGGCATGTACACAGCAAATCCAAAATTGGTGAAGCAAGCCAAAAATGTATCCCATATTAGCTATGAGGAAGCTATGGAGCTTTCACACTTTGGCGCCAAAGTATTGTACCCACCAACTATTCAACCGGTTTTGGGCAAACAAATTCCAATTGCCATTAAAAATACCTTTGAACCTGAAAACCCTGGAACTCTTATTGCAAAAAATGACAACGGAAATGGTAAAACAGTCCGTGGTATAAGTCATGTTGGAAATATCAGTCTACTCTCATTGGAAGGGCCAGGCATGATAGGCATCCCAGGTATTTCCAAACGGTTTTTTGAAACGCTTTCATTAAAGGATATCAGCATTGTGCTTATTACTCAAGCTTCTTCTGAACATTCCATTTGCGTTGCAATTGCAGACAAAGATGTGGATTTGGCAGCAGAATCCCTGAATGAAACCTTCGCCTATGAAATTGCCAGTACCAAAGTAAAACCAGCAATTGTGGAAAGGGACCTTACCATTATAGCTTTGGTCGGGGACAATATGAAAAGTCACCAAGGCTTAAGCGGTAAAATGTTCAGCACTTTAGGAAAAAACAATGTCAACATCAGAGCTATTGCACAAGGTGCCTCAGAGCGGAATATTTCAGCAGTAATCAAAAAGGAAGATGTAAAAAAAGCACTCAATTCCCTTCATGAAGCCTTCTTTGAAGAAAATATCAAACAGCTCAACCTATATGTTATGGGCGTGGGTAATGTTGGTGCTAAATTCCTAAAGCAAATCAATCAACAAAGAGCATATCTTAAAAACGAGCTTAAACTCAATATTCGTGTCATTGGTATAGGAAATTCAAGAACCATGGCCTTTGATGAAAATGGGATTGACCTTGATCATTGGGAAGCTATTTTGGCCCAAGGACAACAAGCTGATAAAGAAGCTTTCTTTGACCAAATAAAAAAATTCAATTTAAGGAACAGCATTTTCGTCGACAATACTGCCAGTGAAGAAGTAGCCCAAAGCTACCCTGATTATCTACGTAACAGCGTTTCAGTGGTTACTTGTAATAAAATTGCCTGTTCTTCCGATTTTGCATACTACAAAGAACTCAAACAATTGGCCAAGCAATTCAATTCACCCTTTTTGTTCGAAACCAATGTTGGAGCAGGACTGCCCATAATCGATACCTTAAAACATTTGATTGCCTCTGGTGACAAGGTGCAAAAAATTCAAGCTGTACTTTCTGGAAGTTTGAATTTTGTTTTCAACACTTTTGACGATTCCACAACTTTTCACGATGTGGTAAAGCAAGCTCAAGAACAGGGCTACACAGAACCAGACCCTACCATTGACCTTAGTGGAATTGATGTAATGCGAAAAATATTGATTCTTGCCCGGGAAAGTGGATATCAATTGGATATTGAAAACATTGAAAATGAAGCTTTCTTACCCAAGGAAAGTCTAGAAACCAATTCCAACGAAGCTTTCTTCGAATCCTTGAAAAAATATGAAGCTGATTTTCAAAAGCTGTACAAAGAAGCTACAGATGCAAACAGCAAACTCAAGTATGTGGCCCAATTTGAAGATGGAAAGGCCAAAGTAGGGCTACAAAAAATACCTAAAGGTCATGATTTCTATAACCTTGAGGGGAGTGACAACATCGTTTTGTTTTTTACTGAAAGATATTCAAACCAGCCTTTGATCATTAAAGGTGCCGGTGCCGGTGCGGATGTGACTGCTTCAGGTATCTTTGCAGATATCATTAGAATTGGAAACTTTTAATTATGGAAGAAGTAAAAGTTTTTTGTCCGGCCACCATTGCCAATGTTTCCTGCGGATTTGATGTCCTTGGATTGGCATTGGATTCTGTAGGAGATGAAATGATTGTTCGCAAGACCTCAGAAAAAGGAATAAGAATCACCAAGATTACCGGACAGGACCTTCCATTGGAAACCGAAAAGAATGTTGCCGGCGTGGCAGGACTTGCGTTATTGGAACAAAGCGGTTTTGATGGAGGTTTCGAAATTGAGATTGACAAGCGTATAAAACCAGGAAGTGGCATTGGAAGCAGTGCGGCAAGTTCCGCTGGTGCTGTTTGGGCCATGAACGAACTCTTGGGCAATAGATTCAGCAAATTGGAACTTGTACAATTTGCCATGCAAGGTGAAAAATTGGCCAGTGATGTGGCGCATGCCGATAATGTGGCTCCAGTCATATACGGCGGTTTCACACTGGTAAGAAGTTATGTCCCTTTGGATATCATATCCATACCAACTCCAGAACAACTTTGGGCAACCGTCATACATCCACAAATTGAGATTAAAACTTCGGATTCCAGAAAGATTTTAAAAACCAATATTTCTTTGGCAACTGGGATTAAACAATGGGGCAACATAGGTGGACTTATTGCTGGACTGTTCCAAAATGATTACGACCTCATTGGCCGTTCGTTACAAGATTATATTGTGGAGCCCATTAGATCCATTTTGATTCCAGGTTTCGATACCATCAAATCCAATGCCATGCATGCAGGCGCACTCGGTAGTGGCATATCTGGTTCTGGGCCTTCAATTTTTGCATTGAGCAAAGGTGAGAACATCGCTAAAAAAGTTGCCAACTCCATGCAGGAAACCTACGGTAACATTGGCATTCCATTTGACATCCATATATCAAAAATCAACATACAAGGAGTAAAAATACTATCCTAAATCTATGAAATTTTATAGTTTGAACAACCCTAATTTGGAAGCTACCTTCAAAGAAGCTGTAATTGCAGGTATTGCACCAGACAAAGGACTTTATTTTCCTGAAAGCATTACTCCCCTGCCCCAAAGTTTTTTTGAGGTCATTGAAACTTTGTCCAATCATGAAATTGCATTTAAGGCCATTCGCCAATTTGTTAGTGAAGATATCCCAGATGAAGAGCTGAAACGAATTATTGCCAACACTTTGGATTTTGATTTTCCAGTAGTTGCCATTGAGGATAATGTAGCAACCTTGGAGCTTTTTCATGGGCCAACCATGGCATTTAAAGATGTTGGTGCACGATTTATGGCCAATTGCTTAGGCTATTTTTCAACAGATGGGCAAGAAGTAACCGTTCTCGTAGCCACCTCAGGAGATACCGGTGGCGCTGTTGCCAATGGTTTTTTGGGAGTTGAGGGTGTTCAAGTTGTTATTCTGTACCCTAGCGGTAAAGTGAGTGAAATCCAAGAAAAGCAATTAACGACCTTGGGACAAAATATTGTAGCCATGGAAGTGGAGGGTACATTTGATGACTGCCAACGCATGGTAAAAACTGCTTTTCTGGATACTGAAATCACTGACCATAAAAAATTGACTTCGGCCAATAGCATTAACGTTGCCCGATGGTTGCCGCAATTGTTCTATTTCCTTTTTGCATACAAACAAGCCAAATCCAAAGGCAAAGAAATTGTTTTTTCCGTGCCTTCTGGGAACTTCGGTAATATCTGTGCCGGAATGGTAGCCCAAAAATTGGGGATGCCCGTACAGCATTTTGTGGCTTCTACCAATGTCAATGACGTAGTTCCAAATTTTATGAAGAATGGAGTCTACGAACCCATGGCCTCCATTGCAACTATTTCCAATGCAATGGACGTAGGTGACCCAAGTAATTTTATCAGAATTAGGCACCTGTACCAAGATAATTTTGCTGCGCTTCAAGCGAATCTTTCTTCTTATTCGTTTACTGATGAAGCCACTCAGGAAGCTATGGAAAACATTCATTCAAAAACTGGTTATGTTATGGATCCTCATGGCGCGGTAGGCTATTTAGGTTTAAAAGCATTTCAAGAATCCAATCCAAATACCTATGGTATTTTCTTGGAAACCGCACATCCAGTAAAATTTTTGGACGTGGTTGAAGAAACATTGGACGTTAGTCCAGAAATACCACCTCAAATTCAAAAAGTGATGTGGAAAGAAAAAAAATCGAACAAAATTTCTTCTTATGAAGAGCTAAAATCCTATTTATTGGGCAGTTAGCCAACCAGCTTTTTCAATTAACAGCAGTTTGTTCAAAACATTGCCAAAAATGGTATTCCATCTTGGGTGAAATCGATAAATTTACCTTATAAACCTAGTGGAATGAAAACTACCGCTTTACATGAAACCCATGTAGCTTTGGGCGCCAAAATGGTTCCCTTTGCAGGCTTTGATATGCCAGTATCCTATGAAGGTGTAAAGATTGAACATGAAACCGTGAGGAGTGCCGTAGGTGTTTTTGATGTGTCTCACATGGGCGAATTTTTGATTGAAGGCCCAAATGCCTTGGAACTGATCCAAAAAGTAACCTCCAACGATGCTTCAAAATTAACGATTGGCAAAGCACAATATAGTTGTTTGCCCAATGAAACCGGTGGTATTGTAGATGACCTCATCGTATATCAAATCAAAGAGGAAACTTATTTGTTAGTGGTCAATGCTTCCAATATTGAAAAGGATTGGGAACATATTTCTAAATACAACGAGGCCATTGGCGCGGCAATGCGAAACATTTCTGACGACTATTCACTTTTGGCCATTCAAGGACCAAAAGCGGTTGAAGCTATGCAATCACTTTCTTCCATAGATCTTTCTTCCATTAAGTTCTACAATTTTATAGTAGGTGATTTTGCCGGAATTGAACATGTTATCATTTCTGCTACGGGATATACTGGATCAGGAGGTTTTGAAATCTATTGTAAAAATTCTGAAGTCCAGCAGATTTGGGACAAAGTACTGGAGGCTGGCGCAGATTTTGGCATTAAACCCATAGGGTTGGCTGCAAGGGACACCCTTCGCCTGGAAATGGGCTATTGTCTCTACGGCAATGATATTGATGATACCACATCTCCTCTTGAAGCTGGTTTGGGGTGGATTACTAAATTTTCCAAAGACTTTGTGAATAGCGAAGCTCTTGCAAAAGAAAAAGAAGAAGGTCCCAAAAGAAAATTGGTGGCTTTTCAAATTGAAGAAAGGGGCATCCCAAGAAAGGATTACCCTATTTTAGATGAGGATGGCAATGAAATTGGCATAGTTACCTCCGGAACCATGTCTCCTTCCCTTTCCAAAGGTATCGGATTGGGATACGTACCGGTTGAACACTCCAAAATCGATAGCACAATTTACATACAAATACGTATCAATAAGGTTGCTGCAACCATTATAAAGCTACCGTTCTATAAAACATCGAAATAGCGATTGGATAAGAAGAGGATACTAATTTTAGGGGCGAGCGGATTTATTGGAAATGCCATATATAAGGAACTCTGCTCTTATTTTGACACCTACGGCACCTACTGTTCAAATGCCACTTTTTCCAACAACAAGCAGTTTTATAAGTATGACCTTGAAGAGGATGATATTTTTCGTGTCCTTGAAAAAGTAAAGCCACAGGTCATCATTTCTTCGTTACGAGGAAATTTTGGAGCGCAGATTCAAGCCCATCAACATTTGATGGAATATTTGGCAAAACATGATTGTACCCTATACTTTATTTCCTCTGCCAATGTGTTTGATGCCTACAGTAAGTTCCCTTCTTATGAATCTGATAAAACCCTCTCTGAAAGTGTTTATGGGAGGTTGAAAATCAAGATTGAAAACATGATGATGCGTTTGCCAGAGAAGAAATATGGTATTCTAAGAGTTCCTATGGTCTTTGGAAATACTTCTCCCAGAGTTAAAGAGATAAAAACCAATCTGGACAGCAACGAATCCATTGAGGTCTTTCCCAACCTCATCATCAATGTGACCAATGATGACAGGCTAACGCAACAAATCCACTATCTCATCAACAGAAATAAAACCGGTATTTTTCACTTAGGAAGCATTGACCTTATTCAACATGAAGAATTCATCAAGGAAATCATCAAAAAAATGGGTAACTACCACCCCATTCTCAAAAGGGTTTTCACGACCAACGAAGATAGATATTTGGCAGCCTTGCCCAAAGACAACAAACTCCCCAAGAATCTAAGAATTAAATCACAGGAAATTATTGATCATCATATTCCTGTTTAAATTACCCGATAAAATACATATTAACCTTTCTCAGAACAAATACCCCAGAGCTTGACAAGGCCTCTTTTTTTGCTAAATTTGCCCCTATTCACAAGCATAAAATTATATGGGAAGAGCGTTTGAATTTAGGAAAGCACGAAAAATGAAGCGTTGGGCAGCCATGTCCAAAGCATTTACCAGAATTGGAAAAGATATTGTCATAGCCGTTAAAGAAGGTGGGGCCGACCCAGATTCCAATTCCAAACTTCGTGCTGTAATTCAAAACGCGAAGTCTGTTAATATGCCCAAGGAAAATATTGAACGGGCCATCAAGAGAGCTTCAGACAAAAGTCAAGGGGATTATAAAGAAGTTTTATTTGAAGGTTATGCGCCCCATGGCATCGCTATTTTGATTGAAACCGCTACCGATAACAACACACGTACAGTAGCCAATATTAGAAGTTATTTTAACAAGTGTAATGGAAGTTTAGGGACTTCAGGATCGGTAGAGTTTATGTTTGACCATACCTGTAACTTTACCATTAAACCTGAAGGGCTAGATCCTGAAGAACTGGAATTGGAAATGATAGACTTTGGTGCAGAGGAGGTTTTTGTGGACGAGGACGGAATCCATATTTATGCTTCTTTTGAAAGTTTTGGAGCTATTCAAAAAGAATTGGAATCCAAGGAAATAGAAATTTTGTCATCAGGTTTTGAACGTATTCCACAAGTGACCAAAGAGCTTAATGAAGAGCAAGTTGCCGATGTAGAAAAACTTCTGGAAAAGATTGAGGAAGATGATGACGTTCAGAACGTGTACCATACCATGAAGGAATAAAACTGCTATTGATACAGCTTTCAAATGCTCCTTGATGAAACAGTTTCACCTAGATCTCATGTAAAGTGCCCTTTGATTTGGCGACTAAGATTTAAACTTCGTCACCAATGCGCCATTTTATACTCTTTATAGCAGTTTTTTTAATAAGAGCTTTGTCCTATTGTCAGGAAATGAATCCTACAAAGCTTTATGAGATAATCGAACAAGAGGCCGATACCGTCCAAACCAATGGTAATTCCTATCAATTTTTGTTCAATGATGTAATGCTCATTTGTGTTTTTGATGAAAATGCGAATAGAATGCGAATTATTACGCCTATTGTAGAACGCGAAAAATTGGGAGAAGAAGAATTATTGAATGCATTAGTAGCCAATTTTCATTCTGTTCTGGATGTAAAATATGCTTTGAGTGATGAAATCGTATGGTCGGTTTACACTCACCCCTTAAAGGAACTTTCAGAAGCCCAGGTAATTGATGCTATCCAACAAGTCTATGCGGCAGCCATTACTTTTGGAGGTTCTTATTCAAGTACAGACATGGTTTTTCCGGGCAACACAAGAAAAGTTGAGATGCCCAAACCTAAAATCCTGAAGAAAATCTAAAAACTATAGGCCGAAACTTTTCCCTCCACTCCTTTATAGAAATCATGAATATTTCTAAAATCATTTTCCATATTTTTTGAAGGATGAAAAGGTTCTGAGATTTTCACCTCTTTTTTACCAAAGTCAAAGGCGACCATAACAATGGGAACATGGGCCATCTTAGCGATGTGATAAAAACCTGTTTTTAGTTTATCTACTTTTTTTCTAGTTCCTTCGGGTGCCAAAGCAAATCGGAATACTTCCCTTTCTTCAAAAATTTTGGCTATACTCTCTACAGTATTGGCACTTTTTGAACGATCCACAGGAGCTCCACCTGTCCAACGAAAAAACCATCCAAAGGGTGGTTTAAACAAACTCTTCTTACCAATGTAATTGATTTCTTGGTTGACCACTTTTCTAACCAAAAGACCTAGAAAAAAATCCAACCAGTGGGTATGGGGCACCACAATGACCACACATTTGTTTACCTGCGGAAACTTTCCGTTTAATTTCCATCCCAAAATTTTGAAATAAATAAACTTGGAAAGCCTATACATAGCCTAATAATTGATACCCTATTTTGTGGTATTATATTTTCTCATATAACGATTGAAGTCTATCTGCTGTCATTATGGTTTTCCAATCTTTGCCTAATGCATTTTCCCATAAAGCTTCCATTCCAAGTGACACATAGAGAAGTGTATCAAAATCATTTTGGGTCAAATCTGCACATATGCCTTTGGGTAATGTAATCTGATGCTTTTCCATCATTTGATGAAAAAGACCAACACCTTCAGGATAAAACTCTTCTAAATGTTGGAACACCAAACAGTTCCCAATACCGTGCTTGATGCCCAATAAATAGGAAAGTCCGTAGCTCATGGCATGTGCCACCCCGACTTGGGAATATGCTATGCTCATTCCTCCATGCCAAGAGGCCATCATCAACTTTTCCCTTGATTCAGATATGGGAATATCTCCCAAAAAAACCTCTTTACAGAGCTCATAGGCCTTTTCGCCATAGCTCTGGCTAAAAGCGTTCAAATAGGTGCCATTCAGGGATTCCACACAATGGATAAAGCAATCCATTCCCGTATAGAACCATTGCTCCGTGGGTACGGTTTTGGTCAAATCTGGGTCCAAGACTACTTGATCATAAGTGGTAAAGTCTGAATTTATGCCCAGTTTTTTCTCAGGTCCCAACAAAACAGTGGTCCGGGATACTTCTGCACCTGTCCCACTTATGGTAGGGATTCCTACATGATACAGTGCCGGTCTACTTACCAAATCCCATCCTTGATAGTCCTTGGCCATTCCGCTGTTGTTTAACAATATGGACACCGCTTTGGCCAAATCCAAAAGTGTTCCGCCGCCTATACCAATAATTCCCGATGGTTTTTCCCCATATTTTTCCTTGATCCTGACAACGAGGGTATCCACCTGCTCTGTTTTGGGCTCTTCGTCCGCCGAGACAAAGATTACCTCATCATTGAACATCAATGGTATTCGGGAAACAAAATCCCTGTTTTCAAAAAAATCATCTACCAAAAAAATAAAGGGGGCATCTGAGCTTTTTCGTTTGGGCAACAAAATATCTCCTAATTGCGAAAAACTTCCCGAGCCAAAAACCACCCTCGGCACCATAGGAAAATTGCGGTATGCGGTCTTCCCGCATGATGTCATTTCTTTCTTTTTCAAATTATTCTCCGTCTTCATCAGTTATCCAAATACTTCAAAATATCCTTGAGGCCGTTCAACTTCAAATGGTTGTTGACCATTTCGTCCTCTGCAACCATTTCATGTACCCATGTGGTATGAAAGGGTACATGTACGGCCTTGGCCCCAATATTTAAAATGGGCAATACATCGGACTTTAGGGAATTCCCTATCATTAGAAATTCATCGACATTGATATTTAGATGCTCCAATAGATTACTATAATTATCTTCTTTCTTATCGCTCAAGACCTCCACGTGGTGAAAATATTTTGAGAGCCCTGATTTTTCAAGCTTTCGTTCCTGATCTAGCAGATCACCTTTGGTGAGCACGATCAACCTGTATTTATCCACCAATTTTTCTAGCACTTCCTCAACGCCATCCAACAATTCCACAGGG
This sequence comes from Flagellimonas amphidinii, assembly GCF_013090115.1. Classification (GTDB taxonomy): domain Bacteria; phylum Bacteroidota; class Bacteroidia; order Flavobacteriales; family Flavobacteriaceae; genus Flagellimonas; species Flagellimonas amphidinii. The sequence continues at coordinate 96,394 of NZ_JABFNN010000031.1, read as the reverse complement.
TGGGAAATCATTTGTTTGCCAAGTTCCAAGATCTTGGAAATAGTTTCTTGGGAAATCTTGTTGTTGGACAAATCCAAAGCGGATTCTATCATGGAGAGCATGAATCCCTTTATTCCATAGCCGTATATTTCCAAATTTCTCATCTCTGTTTTGAAGAGTTCTTGGTCCACTTTGTTCTTGGTCTCATAAGCTTCCAACAAATCTGCAAAATGCTCCTCTGTTTCCCTAAAGTAAGTTTCGTTCACCCAAAGGGTGTCATCGGCATCAAAACCTATGACCTTGATATTGCTAAAATCTACTTCCATGTTTTTCTTGCTCGTTCCAAATCTTCGGGCGTGTCAATCTCGATACCGGAAACATGGGTCTCCACCATCTTGATTTTCTTGCCATATTCCAGAAACCGAATTGCCTCTATCTTTTCCTTCGCTTCCAATGGCAACATGGGCAACTTTTCAAAATCCAGGAGGGCTTTCTTCCTGAATGCATAAACTCCCTTATGCTTGTAGTAGGTTGCGTCTACTTTTTCATCTCTAGGGTAAGGTATTGGCGAGCGTGAAAAATAGAGTGCAAAGTCTTGATTGTCCACAATGACCTTGACCGTATTGGGGTTGGAAATTTCTTCCCAATCAGTGATCGGGGTCATCAAAGAGGCCAAATCTATTTCTTTTTTTTCATCTTTTTTGAAGATCTCAATGATCTTGCCCAAACTTTCCCTGTCAATAAGGGGTTCGTCCCCCTGCACATTAATGACAATATCCGCTTCCATATCCGCCACTGCTTCCGCTATTCTATCGCTACCACTTTCATGAGTCTTTTTGCTCCTGATAACGCTTCCTCCAACTTTAGAAACGGTTTTTGAGATAACATCACTATCGGTAACGACATATACTTCGTCGAACAAACCGGTACGTACCGCTGCTTCATAGGTTCTGACAATAACAGGTTTTCCGTTTAAATCCTGCATAAGCTTTGCGGGAAAACGGGATGCTTGGTACCTGGCTGGAATCATTGAAATTATTCTCACTTGTAGAGTCTCTTCTATTTGATGGGGTTATTTTTTGGGACGCAACTTACGATATATCATAAAAATGAAAATCAAAATTATGATCACCAATATTGCCGCTATGGGCGGAACCAAAATTGAAGCCGTTGAAACTGCCACTGCGGTCCCGGTCTCTACTGTGGACACCAGTGGATTGGCCACTCCGCCTGTAGTTGCAGATGATGTTAGCCTACCTGCAGCATTGGCCCCCTTGATCGCTGTTGCCGTTCCCCCTCCGGCGATTATTGCCAAGGACCACGTAATAACTGGATCTAAATCTGTTACGGTAGATACCATAACGGCTGTACCGGCAATGGCCGCCAAAGGTACGGCCAAGGCATCCAAAGCGTTATCAACCCAGGGAATGAAATAGGCAAAAATCTCAACGATGGTCGCCACTCCCAAAGTAATGACGGCTGCGAGGCTACCTATCCACTGCCAACTTTCGTTAAGTTCCCATATACCTAAATATGCCGCAAGACTCAATGCAAAAAGGGGCAAGAATACCCTAAATCCGACAGAGGCTGCAAGACCAACGCCCAAAAATATACTTATTATGGTATCTGGTGACATGTTCATGGTAGCGACTAAAATAGGGTATTCCTAGTCAAGAAAAAAATCGTCTTTAAAACCAATGAGGTATAATTGCCGCTTAGCCCTTGTTACCGCAGTGTACAACCATCTCAAATAATCCCTGTCCACACCATTGGGCAAATAGGGCTGTTCCACAAATACGGTATCCCACTGTCCCCCTTGGGATTTATGACAGGTAACGGCATAGGAGAACTTTACTTGCAATGCATTGAAAAACCTATTGTTCTTTACCCCTAAAAATTTTTTATATTTTGATTTTTCATGGGCATAATCCTTCAAGACTTCTTGGTACAACCTATTGCCCTCCTCATAAGACAATGATGGCGTCTCTGCATTTATGGTATCCATTAAAAGTACTGTCTCAAAAGGTTTTTGATTGGGGTAATCCACCATTTTTATCTTAACCTCTGCAAAAGTGAATCCATATAGCTCCTTAACAGAAAAAATTTCCAAGATTTCAATGATATCCCCATTGGCAATAAATCCAGCTTCTGAATTGGGGCGTAGCCAGAAATAGTTATTCTTCACTACCATCATATAATCGCCTACGGCCAAATCATTGTCCAAAAACAGAATGCGGTCACGAATATTTTGATTGTAGAGATTCGCTCGTTTATTGGAGCGTACAATTATGGCAGTCTCTTCTTTTCCATTCTGATTGTAGGATGAATCAATGGCTTCCTGAATCTCACCACCATCAATCAACCTTACAATATCCTTGAATGTGCCAATTTCAAACTGAAAAACATCAAAAAAACTGGATTGCAATTGTTCTCTAAGGCTCGTAGCATTGTGAAGGATTCCAGAGTTTTCCCGTTGTCGCATCACTTCATCCAATTCCAAACAAATTACCTCTTTGTCGTAATTCAAAGCAAGTCGTTGCTCTTCCAAGGCGGGACTTAACTCTAACTTAACAGGAGGTAATTGAGCAGTATCCCCTATCAAAATCAATTTACAATTATGACCGGAATGCACATAATATATAAGGTCGTCCAAAAGGGAGCCATTTTCAAAAAGTTTTGAATCGGCGGGAGTATCAGGAATCATAGAAGCCTCATCAACTATAAATATGGTATTCCTATGTTTATTTGGGGCCAATACAAACTGAATACCACCTCCCGACTGTTTTTTGGGGAAATATATTTTCTTATGGATGGTAAACGCCTTATCCCCAGAGTAAACGGACATCACTTTTGCAGCCCTTCCCGTGGGAGCCATGAGCACAGCACTTTTTTTTACTTTCCAAAGGCTGCTGACCAACGTAGCTACAATAGTGGTCTTTCCTGTACCGGCAAATCCTTTCAGGAGAAAAACCTCATCCTTTGTTCTACTCAACACAAAACCAGCTAATTTCTCCATGGCCACACTTTGTTTAAGAGTTGGTTCATGAGGGAATTTTGCGGTTAAAACCTTTATAAAATCAGATACTGTGGGATGGTCCATATGGGTCTAAATATAGTGTGGTTTTTTAAAGCAAAAAGTTTCGTGATTAAAAAAAAATTGTAGATTTGTCTGTAACCACTAAAATAACTCAGAAAGACAAAACCAGTTATGTTAAACTTAATTCTTATCGTTGTACTGATATGCCTATTGACTGTAGGCCTTGTATTCTTGATTGATAGATTCTTACCTCAAAAAATCAAGCCATTTCTTATTTTGGCCTTTGGTTTGCTAAGTATTTTCTTGGGCTACAAAATTTATCAATCCATCAACGCCCCCATTGAATTTAAAAAAATAAGACAAGAAAGGTTTACTCAGGTTATCAACAAATTGAAGGATATCAGGGATTCCCAAGAAGCCTACAAAGTTGTAAATGGAAAGTATGCGAATGACTTCAATAGCTTAGTCAAATTTATAGATACAGGAAGTTATACCATCACTCAGCAAAGAGATTCTTCCTTCATGAAATTTGATAAAGTTTATCAAATTGAACTACAGAAAGATACTGTTGTAATTGATACTCTTGGATTTATCAAGGTAAAAGATTCCCTTTTCAAAAACAGTGACAGATACAAATCAATGATGGACGTGCCTTACGGACAAAACAATGAAAAATTTGACCTTAAAGCTGACATTATAGACAAAAGCGGATACAAAGCACCAGTTTTTGAAGCCAAAGTAAAAAAGGATGTTGTTCTATATGATCAACCCAAAGACCTTCTAGCACGTGAAAATGCACATCAAAGTGTTGAAGAGGTGAATGGAACAGAAATTAAAGTAGGCTCCCTTACCGATGTAAGTACCAACGGAAACTGGCCTCCTATCTATGACAGAAAAAGCAACTAATATAGAAGAGTCTAAAACAGATAACACTTTTAGAAAATTGTCCATTCAAGTTAACTTGAATGGACTTTCTTTTTGTGTTATGGACACCATTTCCAATAAAATTCTGGCTTTTGAAAAAATCAACTTCAAAACCCGATCCACTCCCTATTTGATTCTAAAAGAATTAAAAAGTGTACTAAACCAAGGTACAAACATCGGAAAGGATTTTTCTGAAGTTGTCGTCATTCATAAAAATGCATTGTTCAGTTTGGTACCCAAACCTCTTTTTAGTGAGGAAGAATTGCCCAACTACCTTAAGTTCAATGCCAAAATCATGGCCAATGACCAAATCGCCCATGATGAAATTTCCAATCAAGATATTGTTAATGTTTATGTGCCCTTCACTAATGTGAACAACTACATTTTTGATCTCTTTGGTGAGTTTGAATTCAAGCATAGTGGAACAGTTCTAATTTCCATGTTACTCAATCAAAATAGAACTTCTACGCAACCTGTATGTTACGTACAAGTATCAGAAAAGGAAATGGAATTGGCCATTATTTCAGAAAAGAAACTACTTTTTTACAATCAATTTGAATATAAAACCAAAGAAGACTTTTTGTACTATCTCCTATTTACGCTGGAACAACTTCAAATTGACCAAAAAAACATCCAGCTTAAACTCTTTGGACTTATAGAAGAAGGGGATGAAATATATGACCTCTGCTACCAATATATCAACAAGGTAGCTGTTTTTGTTCCAGACAATTCTATTTTCCCTGCTGGTGAAATGGAAAATCAAACTATTGACTTTACAGTACTTAGTTCCCTGTAATGCGTATTATTTCTGGAAAATATAAAGGAAAAAGACTTCTTGCTCCAAAAAAGTTACCGGTTAGGCCCACTACCGATATGGCAAAGGAAGGCTTGTTCAATATATTGAACAACAGATTTTACATGGATGAACTCAGCGTTTTAGATCTTTTTGCTGGAACTGGTAACCTTAGTTTCGAATTTGGTTCCAGAGGAGCAAAACAAATTGTTGCTGTAGACCTGCATTCAAGTTGTGTGCAGTTTATCTCTAAAATTGCCAAAGAACTTGATTTGCCCATAAGCGCCATTAAATCTGATGCTTTTAAATATTTAGAGCGTAGTCCAGAAAAATTCAACATCATTTTTGCCGATCCTCCATATAATTTTGAACAAAAGCAATTTTTAAATATTGTGGATTTGGTCTTTGAAAAAGAATTGTTGGAAAATGATGGTCTTTTAATTGTAGAACATTCCAGTCAGACTGACCTTTCAAACAATCCATATTTCAACGAACAAAGAAAATATGGAGGGAATATTTTTAGTTTTTTTGAAAAAAAGTAAATTTCTTACATTCTTTTCATACTTGCTGCAATACCATAGCAATCACTGCGTTTGGCATATATAACCTCTTAATCAAAAAACATGAATTCAATCAAAGCTATCCTACTGTCAACAGCAGTTACATTATTATTTATCTCTTGTAATAAAGATGAAGACACCACTCCAGTCGATAATGAATCACTAATAGGTAGTTGGTCATTAATATCCTTAGAGGCAGATATTGACTTAGAGACTAATTTTTCTGGGTTACCAATTGAAAGTTCAACCAAAAGTGTAGGTGAAAATTTCGATTATACCTTAACATTTACAGAAACCACGTACGCTGTAGAAGGAGGATATGACCTGGTTACTACGGGTACAGTGAATGGTGTGCCAATTGATTCTGATACTCAATCTATCAGTGGAATTTCTGAAACTGGCACTTATGAATTTTCTAATAGTTCCATTACAATTGATGGACAATTATATGAATTTGAATTGAATGAAATAGATACAAGTGGAATATCTTTGGATCAAAGTATGGATGTAGCTTTCAATGGAGATGGAAATCTAGTAATTACTCAAAACCAAGAAGCCACAATAACTGAAGATGGTATTGATTTCACCTATAATGTGGATGCCGTTATGATTTTGACAAAAATATAGATAGGTTTCTTAAAAATAAGTTTCCAATAGAAATTCAAAAGACCGAGCTAAAACTCGGTCTTTTTTATATTCTAACAGACCATAAGCCGGATTCTGTCGAGCCTTATCATTTATCTAGTTTTTTGGTTGCCCAAAAACTCTAACCGCCTACCCTCCAACTTGGGCGTGCAGCCCTCAAACGTTGGTTTACATGGCGTTTCACCGCATAGAGTTTACCTGATTTCACTACAGCCGAACTGTACTTGCTTTCTGTTGCACTGGTCCTCGCCTTTCAGCGGACGGGCGTTACCCGCTATGCCGCACTACGGTGTCCGGACTTTCCTCCCTGATTCAAACTTGCTTCAAAATCCTTCAAAATAGAATAATACCGAAACAAGTTGGTCTCACAGCGATAAGGTGGTCTGCCAAGAGACAAAGATACTGTCAATTGTTAATAAAAAAAAGGTTACTGCCAACTCCTATTGTGGCTTTGCCCGTTCCTATTTTTATATTTGTAGTAATGCATAATTTTTCCTGATTTTGGAACCTTTTGTAGTATCGGCGCGTAAATACCGTCCCCAAACATTTAAAGATGTGGTGGGTCAGGAAGCTATAACCAATACCTTGCTCAACGCCATTGAAAATGACCATCTGGCGCAAGCGCTCCTATTTTGTGGGCCCAGAGGAGTTGGCAAGACTACCTGCGCGCGAATTTTGGCCAAAAAAATAAATCAAGACGGTACCGAACAAGAAGATGAAGATTTCGCCTTCAATATTTTTGAGTTGGATGCAGCTTCCAACAATTCGGTGGATGATATACGAAGCCTTATAGACCAAGTACGCATACCTCCCCAGGTAGGAAAGTATAAAGTATACATCATTGACGAGGTTCATATGCTCTCCCAATCAGCTTTCAATGCTTTCTTAAAAACCTTGGAAGAGCCTCCAAAACATGCCATTTTTATTTTGGCAACAACGGAAAAGCACAAAATAATACCTACTATTCTTTCTAGGTGCCAGATTTTTGATTTTAAGCGCATTACAGTCAAAGATGCTGCTGAGTATTTAAAATATATTGCTGAACAACAAGGTATAGAAGCCGAAGAAAGCGCACTGCACATTATTGCCCAAAAAGCAGATGGTGCCATGAGGGATGCACTTTCCATTTTTGACCGTGTCGTTAGCTTTGCCGGACAACAATTAACACGTAAAGCGGTAACCGAAAATCTGAATGTACTGGATTATGATACTTATTTCAGTACTACTGATTTAATTTTGGAAAACAACATTCCTGACCTTTTAATACTTTTTAACAAAACCTTGTCTTTGGGTTTTGATGGACATCATTTTATTACCGGACTTGCAACACATTTTAGGGATTTAATGGTCTGTCAACATCCAGATACGCTAGCTATTTTGGAAGTGGGCGAAGATGTTAAGCAACAATATCGGGAACAGGCTCAAAAAACAGACAAGGCATTTCTATTGAAGGCTATAGATTTAGCCAACGACTGCGACTTAAAATATAAGACCAGTAAAAATCAGCGCTTACTCGTAGAGCTCACTTTAATGAAATTGGCCTCCATCTCTTTTGATGGTGAAAAAAAAAACTCTGATTTCATAATTCCTGCTTCTCATTTTTCTGCAATAGACAAAGTAGAGAAAAATAATGTTGTTCAAAAAAGTGAAGAAATTCCTCCAGTTGCAAAAGAAAAGAAGGAAGCAATAGCACAACCAAGTATTCCCGAAGTAGTTGAGGAAATCAGAGAACCCAAAGAGCCATATCAACCTAAAAAGAAGATAGACATAAATAATCCCTCAAAAAAGATTTCCGGATTATCACTATCTAGTATCAAGGCCAAAAAGGTCCACGAAAACAATAAAGCACCTAGTTTACCTCAAGAAGAACTCCCCAAAACACCATTTACAGAAGAAGACATGCAACAGCATTGGAACGATTTTGTAAACCAGTTGGATAAAAGAGGCCGAAAAATATTGGCCAGTAATCTTCAAACTGACGTTCCAAAACTAAAAAATGAAAATACTATCTGGATAGAGCTTCCCAATACCTCCATGAAAAAAGAAGTGGAACGCGAGCAGAGTTTAATCTTGAATTACGTAAAGGAAAAACTGAATAACTACTCCATTACTTTACATATTACCGTGAATGAGGAAACAGCCAAAAAATTTGCATTCACCCCAGAAGAGAAATATCAAAAATTAAAGGAAAAAAATCCGGCAATAGAGCTTCTACGAAAAGAATTTGACCTCGACTTTTAAATTGCCAAATCTTTAATAGCACTATCTTTGTGCCTCTCGATTGCAAAAATTATAGCAAATGTTAGGCTTAAAATTACCGACCGACCCTAGATGGGTAAATATTGTAGAAAAAAATATTGAGGAAATTCTAACGGATCATGCCTATTGTGAACAAAAAGCAGCAAGTACCGCCATTTCTCTTATTATTGGTTTTCCTGAAAAATCTGAGCTAGTCAAGGAAATGACCGCTTTGGCCAGAGAGGAAATGGGGCATTTTAATATGGTTCATGATAAAATATTGAAACGTGGTTGGGTATTGGGTCGCGAAAGAAAGGATGAATATGTCATCGAGTTGATGAAATTTTTCCCGAAAGGAGGCAGTAGGGAAACCCACTTGGTACACAAACTTTTATATGCTGCCTTGATAGAAGCTAGAAGCTGTGAACGATTCAGGTTACTTTCCGAAGAAATACAAGACAAGGAGTTGGCCGAATTTTATAAAAACTTAATGGTAAGTGAGGCCAACCATTATACCATGTTCCTCAAATTTGCACGCGAATATGGAAATCGGGAGGAAGTGGATAAAAAATGGCAAGATTTGTTGGATCATGAGGCAGAGCTCATGAAAAATTTAGGGAAGAAGGAAACCATGCACGGGTAAACTATTGGTAGTAGAGGGTTTTTATCATCCCATCCGTCAATCCAATTTTAGGCACATGTATTTTTTTTGCCCCGCTCCATTGGGCCGCTTTTAAGAATATTTTAGCGGCTGGAATAATCACATCTGCCCGGTCTTGGTTCAGTCCCAGTTCTGAAATGCGGTCTTCATATTCCATACTGTCCAAAAAATGATATTGGGCGTTCAACCAAATGTAGGACAGGGGTTGGCTCGCCTTCCTACCGGACATTTTGTGGAGTTTGTTGATGTTTCCACCTGACCCGATGATCTCCACCTTACTTTCCAAATCGATATGGGCGATGATCCAATCCATGATCTCATCCCAAACGGAATCATCCACCAATTCGTTCAAAATTCGAACTGTACCGACCCGAAATGACCGGGAAACCAACAATTTCCCATTATCAAAAATTGTAAACTCGGTACTTCCACCCCCTACATCAACATACAGGTAGCACCTATCATTTTTAATCAGATTTTTTAGGTCGGTGGAAGCAATAATCGAGGCTTCTTGTTTTCCGTCAATGACTTCAATGTTGATTCCGGACTCTTTCTGGACCTTTTCGACCACTTCCAATCCATTTTTTGCCTCTCTCAAAGCTGAAGTGGCACAGGCCATATATTTTTCTACACCGTAGACCTGCATCAAGAGTTCAAAGGATTTCATGGTCTTTATAAGTCGCTCCACATTTTTCCTTGAAATTTCCTGCCTTAAAAAAGAATCTTCCCCCAAACGCACCGGTACCCTTACAAATTCACTTTTTTTGAAGACAGTGGGCTTCTCCTTCTGTTCAATGACATTGTTGATGAGCAACCTTACGGCATTGGATCCTATATCAATGGCTGCAAACTTTCGTATTACCAAGTTTTGAATTTTAGGATTCCAGCTTTTTTTGATAATAATCGTACAATTCAAATTGAGATCGCAATTCTGGTACGTTTTCGTCCCTTACGCGATAGGCATTGTCCTGTTTTTCCGAAAATATCCTAGCTTTTAGATTATCACGCCAAGAAATATCAAAAGTATCCAACAACTCTTGTTTGATGTCGCCATCGTATACAGGGCAACCTACTTCTACCCTAAAATCTAGATTACGGGTCATCCAATCTGCAGATGAAATATAAACCAATGGGTCTCCTTGATTTCCGAAGATGAACAAACGAGGGTGTTCTAAAAATTTATCCACTACGCTTATGGCCTCAATATTTTCACTCATACCTGGAACACCTGGTATCAAACAACAGATTCCACGTATAATGAGTTGTACCTTAACCCCTGCTCTACTGGCCTCGTAAAGCTTATCTACCATTTTATAGGAAGTAAAGCTGTTCATCTTAATCCTAACATAGGCTTCCTTACCTACTAATGCATTGGCAATCTCATTATCAATAAGCTTAATAAAAGTTGATTTGGTATAGTGTGGGGAGACAACCAAATGCTTGTATTTGTTGATTTTATAATTGGTTTCAAAAAAATCGAAGACTTTGCTCATGTCCTTTAAAATTCCTTCATGAGCTGTAAAAAGTGTATAATCTGTATAAATTTTGGCAGTGGATTCATTAAAGTTTCCGGTGCTTATAAAACCATACCTTCTCATTCCAGTAGCTTCTTCCCGTTCTACCAAGCATATTTTGCTATGTACCTTAAGTCCTGGTACTCCAAAAATCAAGTTGATGCCCTCTGCTTGTAATTGGTTGGCATATTTTATATTAGCCTGTTCATCAAAACGTGCTTGTAACTCAATTTGTACCGTTACTTGCTTACCATTTTTTGCTGCATTAATCAAGGCAGAAGCAATTTGACTATCACCGGCCAATCGATATACCGTAATTTTAATTGCCCTCACTTTAGGATCCAAAGCAGCTTCCCGCAAAAATTTAGTTACATAACTGAATGTATGGTAAGGCGTGTAGATCATGTAGTCCTTATGGGCAATCAACTCCAAAAGACTTCCTTTCATACTAAAACCTTTTACGGGTAACGGCTCTATTTTTTCATACATCAAATCTTGTCTTCCTAAACTTGGGAAACCCATATAATCCCTTCTGTTGTGGTATCTCCCACCTGGAATGACACTATCCGTGTCCACAATGTTCATTTTTTCCTTCAAAAATTGAAGTGTGTCCTTATCAATACTCTTGTCGTAAACAAAACGTACAGGATCACTTATTTTTCTGTGTTCAACACTGGAGGAAATCTTTTCAATAAAGCTTTTAGTCAGATCATTGTCAATATCCAGCTCTGCATCTCTGGTAATCTTAATCATATGGGCAGAAATGGATTCAAACTCGAACATGGTAAAGACACTATCCAAACAAAACCGAATAAGGTCGTCAAGGATAATGATATAATTTTTATCCCCTTCCTTTGGCAAAACCACAAACCGATCAATGCCCTTCGGAATTTCAATTAAAGCATATCTGTTGCCGACATTGACTTCATCATTGTTTTTCATTACCATTTTTACAGCTAAATAGGCCGCGGTATCCTTTAGTAATGGAAATTCTGTGAGATCATTCAAGATTATGGTCATCAACTCTTGGTTCACTTTCTTAAAAAAGTAATCCGTAATGAATTCTGCTTGAGTTTCATTGACCTCATGCTCATTGATGATGAAAATATTTTCTGTCTTCAACTCATTTTCAATGGTCCTAAGAATTTCTGTGCTTCTAGTTTGCTGAGCAATGACAATCTTGGTGATCTCTTCCAACAAATCTTTTGCCTTTTCACCTCCCAATACACTTTTCCCTGTTTTTCCAGCATCAACAATGCGTTTTACGGTAGCGTATCGTACTTTGAAAAATTCATCCAGATTGTTACTGAAAATCCCTAAAAATCGAAGTCTGTCAATCAAGGGAACTTTGGTATCGGCACTTTCTTGAAGTACTCTGGCATTAAAGTGTAACCAGCTAATTTCTCGATTTACATATTCGTTTTTGACTTTGACCATCTATTGCTTTAGTTGTTTAGGAAAGATTAGGTGTTCCGTAACTCCTTTTGAGATTTCAGACCAATCTTTCACATTGAATTTTATTTGGACCAAACCGGCAGTTGGAACGTTTTCAATATACTGATCTCCCCAGCTATTTGCAAGTGAAGTGAAGGCATAATTATGTCCAAAAATCAGTATGGTATCCAAGCTATTGTCCAATTGCTGTACAAAAGCTTGAACGCTACTCCCTGAAAAGTCATATAATTCCTCTGTTACCCTAACAAAGTCCAAATCAAAGTTCAGCAACCTTGAGAAAATCATACAGGTATGCAATGCCCTATTCGCCGGACTTGAGTAGATAAAATCAATTTTCTGATTATTTTTTTTGAAAGCCTCCGCGACCAAATGTGCATCATTGATTCCTCTCTCTTTCAAAGGTCTATCTTTATCTGAAACTTCATAGTCCCATGAAGATTTTCCATGCCTCATCAAAATAATTTTCTTCATAGCAATTGTATTAGGGAGCTAATCTTTCAATGTTCCAATCCAAATTTTCTTCTAGGGTATATCGTATACGATCGTGCAGCCTGTTAGGGCGACCTTGCCAAAACTCAATAGAAACTGGCCTTACCAAATAACCTCCCCAATGTTCAGGACGCTCTACTTCTTTACCTTCATATTCTTGTTCCAAAGCTTTCAGTTTGTCTTCTAGCATTTCACGGGACGGGACTACTTCACTCTGCTCAGAAACCACTGCACCCAACTGACTTCCTCTAGGTCGGGATTCGAAATAACCATCCGATAAGTTCTCCGCTACTTTTTCCGCTTTCCCTTTTATAATGATCTGCCGTTCCATATTGGCCCAAAAAAAAGAAAGACATACTTGAGGGTTCTTCTCTATGGCCTTTCCTTTTTCGCTGAAGTAGTTGGTATAAAAAATAAAGCCTTCATGGGTATACTTTTTCATCAAAACAACCCTATTCTTCGGGAAACCATCCAAACCTACTGTGGCAATGGTCATGGCATTCGGTTCATCCAAACCATCGGTGGCCTCAACTTCATAAAACCATTTTTGAAATTGCTGCATCGGATTTTTATCAATGGTATCTTCAAGCAATGAACTTTTCTGATACGTTTTCCGATAATTACTAAGGTCTTTTTGCATGATGTGAATTTCTCCCTAACAAAGTTCAGCAAAAGAATGGAAATTGGAAAGATGGAAGTCTTTGTTTTTTTATCCTTTTTAAATCTCAAAGATTTTCCCGTCATCGGCCAATAGTACTTGGGGAAATACCCGTTCTGCCTCTTTTTGAAACAACTCTATGGATTTGTACCTAGTGGAATAATGCCCTAATATGAGCTTGCCCGCATTAGCTTGTTGGGCTATTTCCCCAGCTTGTTTTGCCGTTGAATGTTTTGTTTTATCGCAAAGATGCCCCTCAGTTTCCAAAAAAGTTGACTCGTGATATAAGGTGTCCACATTTTTTATGAGCGGCACAATGGATTCGTTATACGCTGTATCACTACAAAATGCGTAGCTTTTTGGTTTTGGGGGATCAATGGTTAAATCTTTATTGGGCACTATAGTGCCATCCTCAGAAAATCCATCCATTCCATTTTTTATATTATTGAACTGACTTTTATCAATCTTATATTTGGTAGCAGCCTCAACATTCAGCGTTCTCTGAGCTGTTTTTTCTTTGAATAGAAATCCATTGGTATAAACCCTATGATTCAAAGGAATGGTATACACGCTCACTTTTTCATCTTCAAAAAGGAGTTCAGAGTCCTTAGAGTTCAACTCATGAAAAATCAAAGGGTAATTAGTCCAAGAGTCCCCAAGTTTCAAAAAAAGTGTAATTGCTTCTTTTATTCCCTTTGGCCCATAGATATGTAATTCCGAATCTCTTCCCAACAACCTAAAGGTTGAAATCAGACCTGGCAATCCAAAAAAATGATCTCCGTGCAAATGGGAAATGAAAATGTGTTTGATCCTGGTAAATTTGACTTTGTATTTACGAAGCTGCACTTGGGTTCCTTCACCACAGTCTATTAAAAAAAGATGGTTTCGTATCTCTAGTACTTGGGAGGTAGGATTGGTAAAAGTTCGGGGGGTTGCCGAATAACATCCTAGAATCGTCAACCTCATATGCCCAAATCTCGTTCTATTTCTTCCATTTCGATGATATCCTTAGCTTCTTGAATGGAAGGCACCACAACGATTTCCTCTGGAATTTCATCGTAAGAAACTTTATTGGATACCAAAACAAATGATTTATTGGAAGCCCTATGGGTATTTGATAGGCTTAAAAACTCCAATACATCATCCGTGGTCAATTTTTCAAAGGAAAAAAGATTGACTATAATATTGTCATGCACAAGTTGCGGATAAGCTTGATTTAAATTTTCCAAGAAAGTGGCAAGGGAAGTTTTTTCTTGAAAAACAATGGTAGTTGTACCTTCTTTATCGAAAATCATCTTATTTAATTTTTGCTGCCAGCAGATATAATACGGCCATACGAACAGCCACACCATTTTCTACCTGATCTAAGATAATGGATTGGTTTGAATCTGCAACATCACTGGTAATTTCAACCCCTCTATTGATCGGACCTGGGTGCATGATGACAATTTCTTTATCCAAGCTGTTCAATAGTTGCTTGTTGATTCCAAACTGCTGGGCATATTCCCGGGTTGACGGAAAATAGCTGATATCCATTCGCTCATGCTGCACGCGAAGCATATTGGCCACATCACACCATTGCAACGCTTTGCGCAAATCTGTTTCCACTTCTACCCCAAGTGATTCTATATGCTTTGGAATCAATGTTTTTGGACCACAAACTTTTACATTGGCCCCTTGCAGTTTTAGGGCAAAAATGTTGGACAAAGCCACTCTTGAATGGAGTATATCCCCAACAATGACCACATTTTTACCGCCTACATCACCTAACTTTTCCCGTATGGAATAGGAATCCAACAAAGCTTGTGTAGGGTGTTCGTGGGCCCCATCTCCTGCATTGACAATGGAGGCTTTTACATGTTTTGATAGAAAAATCCCTGCACCTGGGTTAGGGTGGCGCATCACCACCATATCCACCTTCATGGAAAGGATATTATTCACGGTATCTATAAGCGTTTCACCTTTTTTAACTGAAGATTGTGAAGCAGAAAAGTTGATGACATCCGCTGACAATCTTTTTTCAGCCAATTCAAAAGAGAGTTTCGTCCGGGTACTGTTCTCAAAAAAGATATTGGCAATGGTAATATCTCGCAATGTCGGCACCTTTTTAATCGATCTATTGATAACCTCCTTAAAATGGTCCGCAGTTTCAAAAATGAGTGCTATATCCTTTTTGTTCAGATACTTTATTCCCAAAAGATGGTTCACACTCAATTCACTCATACTATTCTATTTGCTTACTAGATATACCATGTCCTTACCATCATTCTCTTCCCACATCACCTTTACCTTTTCATTATTGATGGCATCCACTTGTCTTCCCCTATAATTGGGTTGGATAGGTAAGTGTCTACTAAATCTTCTATCAATCAAGGTTAAAAGCTCAATACTTGAAGGTCTCCCGAAGGATTGTATGGCTGTTAAGGCCGCTCGTATACTTCTTCCCGTATAGAGCACATCATCTATAAAGACCACTTTTTTGTCCTCTACTAAAAAGTCGACTTTTGTGGCATTAGCCTTTAATGTTTTATCACCACGCCCAAAATCATCCCTAAAAAAGGTAATATCCAATGATCCTAGGGCTATGTTCTTTATTTTGTATTCTTCTTTTAAGATTTTCGTCAGTCGTTCCGCCAAAAAAATCCCTCTTGGTTGAATGCCAATTAAAACAGTATTACTGAAATCCAAGTGGTTTTCCAAAAGTTGACAGGAAAGCCGGTGCAGTATAATATTAATTTCCTTTGAAGTAAGCAGTACCCTTTGGCTCATATGTGTTGCGACCAACTCAATTGTATGCAAAAGTAAACAATTCTTTAAAATGCCATTACATAAAAAAACCCCGCTGTTATCAGCGGGGTTTTACCCTAATTAAATGAAAACCTGATTACTTTTTCTTGGAATCAGCTTCCATTTTGTCTTTCAATGCCTGTAATTGAGCATTGGCGTCACCAAGAGTTGGGGCAGCTTCATCAGATGAGGCCCTTTTCTTAGCAGCTTTGACATTTTTCTGTTCTTGCTCTCTAAAGATTGCGGTATGGCTAGCCACCACACGCTTGAAATCTTTATTGAACTCAATGATCTTGAATTCGGCCTCTTCACCTTTAACAAGTTTTTTACCGTCTTCTTTTTCCATGTGTCTTGATGGAACAAATCCAACGATATCCTCATTAAAGTTGATGGTGGCTCCTTTATCGACCACTTCAGCAATAGAAGCTTTGTGAAGCGTACCTTCGCCAAATTCTTCAGCATATTTATCCCATGGATTCTCTGTAGTCTGTTTGTGACCTAAGCTCAACTTACGTCCTTCAACATCCAATTCAAGAACCTCTACCTCCAAGTTGTCACCTACGGTAACAAATTCAGATGGGTGTTTGATTTTCTTCGTCCAAGATAGATCAGAGATATAGATCAATCCATCAATACCTTCTTCCATCTCTACAAAGACACCAAAGTTGGTAAAGTTTCTAACAATTCCTTTGTGTCTTGATCCAACAGGATATTTAGAAGTGATATCAGTCCATGGGTCTGGAGTCAATTGCTTGATACCCAAAGACATTTTGCGGTCTTCTCTATCCAAGGTCAATACAACTGCTTCAACCTCATCGCCAACATTTACGAAATCTTGGGCAGAACGCAAGTGCGTAGACCAAGACATTTCAGAAACGTGGATCAATCCTTCAACACCTTCAGCCACTTCAATAAAGGCACCGTAATCTGCAATTACAACTACTTTACCTTTTACTTTGTCACCTACTTTGATCTCATCACCAAGAGCATCCCATGGATGTTTCTCCAACTGCTTAAGACCCAATTGGATTCTTGATTTGTTATCATCGAAGTCCAAGATAACCACATTCAATTTCTGATCCAATTCAACCACTTCATTTGGATGGTTGATACGGCTCCAAGAAAGGTCGGTAATGTGAATCAATCCATCTACGCCTCCAAGGTCGATAAATACCCCGTAGGATGTGATGTTCTTGACAACACCTTCCAATACCTGGCCTTTTTCCAATTGACCAATGATCTCTTTTTTCTGCTCTTCAATATCAGCTTCAATAAGCGCTTTGTGGGATACAACCACGTTCTTGAACTCATGGTTGATTTTCACCACCTTGAATTCCATGGTCTTACCTACGTACTGATCATAATCGCGAATTGGTTTTACATCAATCTGAGAACCTGGCAAGAACGCCTCAATTCCAAAGACATCCACAATCATACCTCCTTTAGTTCTGCACTTTACAAAACCAGTCACAATCTCTTCTTTGTCATGAGCTGCATTTACGCGATCCCAAGCTTTGATTGTTCTAGCTTTTCTGTGGGATAGTACCAATTGCCCTGTTTTATCCTCACGAATGTCAATCAACACCTCTACTTTATCGCCAACTTTTAGGTCAGGATTGTATCGGAACTCATTCAATGAGATAACCCCTTCAGATTTTGCATTGATGTCGATGATAGCTTCACGGTCTGTCATGTGTACCACAGTACCTTCCACTACTTCTTCATCCGCAGTATCCACAAAGTTTTCTTCAACAAGCTTTTCAAATTCGCTCAACTTGCTGTCCTCAACTTTTTCAATACCTTCTTCGTACTTGATCCAGTCAAAGTTTTCTAAAAATTCTTGTGGGTCTTGTTTTGGGGTTTCGCTAACTTGTGTAGTAGTTTCGTTAGCTTCTTGTGTTGCTTCGGCAACCTCGGTTACCTCTGCTGCTTTTTCTTCTTCAGCCATCTGCTGATGTTTACTTGTATTCCACAACATTACAGGAGCAAACGATTGTTGTAGAAGTGGTTATTATTGCTTCTTTTTCTAAAATTCCTTTTCTCTCCTGTGGTTTCGCTGAAAAGGAGTGCAAAAATACAATTAATTCCTTGTTTTACAAAGTCTTGCTTCTCACAAACTTTTCCACCAGAATAATTAATGAAAATTTAAGCTAGAATGTGACTTTTATCCATATCTTGTTTCTTACTATTAACCATAAAAAATTAAAGTCTATTATGAGTGTAAAAACAAAATACCAAGCAGTTTTGGATTTAGGTGAAGAACTGCAAATCAAGAACGGGGACGTAAGTGAAGAAGGTGGAATCCTTAAAATAAAAGGCGAAGCCGGCACCCAATATGAGAAAAATGTGATTTGGGACAAAATCAAGGAAATTGGCGGTAGTAGCCCTGCTGACATCAAAGCCAACATTTCTGTAGCTGATGATTCCGTTTACCACAGACATACTGTAAAAAGTGGCGAGTCTTTAAGCAAGATTGCCAAGCACTACTACGGTGACCCTATGAAATACAAAGAAATATTTTCTGCCAACACCAATATTTTGGACAATCCAGATTTGATCCATCCTGATCAAGTATTGGTGATTCCCAATTTATAAGCAGCAGACTAAAAATGTAAAAAGAGCCATCCTTTAGGATGGCTCTTTTCTTATCAAATAAATATAAGCTTTAGCATTTTTTCGCGAACTTCACTTTTAAGTACAGCTTGGTTCATTACAACAAACCACTATATTTTATCCATGTGCAGTATTTTTCTCTTTGTACATATTGATAATGCACTAAACTAAATGAAGACAATTACACTTCCTGACGAACTAGATTTAGACCATCCCCAACCGGTTCAGGTTTTTGAGTACCATAGTTCTCAGGAAATAGACAGGCAACAAGTAATTCTGACCAAGAATACATTCAGCTTTCTGATTGAAGGAACCAAAGAAGTTGTTTTTGATAACTCTACCTTATCTATTGAAAACTCCAAGTTTCTCTTGATGAAGTCAGGACATTGTTTAATGACTGAAAAACTTTCTGAGGTCAAAAATTACAGCAGTATACTTTTATTTTTTTCAAATGAGATTTTATTGAATTTCATCCGAAAAAACGAGTTCAAAACAACAAAAGCAACTGAATATAAATCCGTTCACTCATTCGGTTTTGATGAATTCATTCAAAGGTTTGTAAGCAGTTTATCGGATATCAATAGGCTATCAAAAAATGTAAAGGAGAAATTACTGGAGCTGAAATTTGAAGAAATAATGCTCTATCTAACCGAACTCTATGGAACTGAGTTTTTGCATTCCCTAACAACCAACAGTAACGATGCGACACAAAAATTCACTCGAATCGTAGAAAGCAATCAACTGAGTAAATTAACCTTGAAAGAGCTGGCCTTTTTATGTGATATGAGTGTATCCACATTTAAAAGAACATTTGAAAAACATTATTTCGAATCCCCCATCAAATGGTTTCAAAATAAAAGATTGGAACACGCCCACTATTTATTGAAGCAAAAACAAAAAAGCTCATCTGAAATTTATCATGAAATCGGTTATGAGAACTTGTCCAGTTTTGTACAGGCTTATAAATTGAAATATGGCATCACACCAAAACAACACCATAAAAATTGAACTTTTAGCAATAGATTTTGAGCATTGTCCTAAATTTATTCAGAAGTATACAACTTAATTTTACTTAAAATTTTAAATCAACATAAAAATGAATAAAGCAAACTTGGTTTTAGTGTTGTCCTTGATCATATCAACAACACTTTTTGGACAGAAGACATTTACATTGTCAAGTGAAGATTTAGGTGGGGAAGCCACCAAAATACAGGAATTTAATGGTTTTGGCTGCTCAGGAGACAACCAATCACCGCAATTGTCTTGGAAAAACGCACCGGAAGGAACAAAGAGTTTTGCAGTAACCATGTATGACCCAGATGCACCTACCGGAAGTGGATTTTGGCATTGGGTCGTATTTGATATTCCCAGTAATATAACCGAATTGGCAACAAATGCAGGGAGTGTAGCACTCAACCTAGCGCCTAAAGGAGCTATTCAGAGCACTACAGATTATGGTATAAAAGGTTTTGGTGGTCCCTGCCCTCCCGAAGGACACGGATTTCACCAATACATTATAACAGTTTATGCGTTAAAAACGGACAAATTAGGGCTTGATGAAAATATCAACCCAGCAGTAGTTGGTTTTAATCTTTGGAATCAGACTTTGGCCAAAGCAAGTATCGTTGCCTATTACAAACGATAAAAACACTCCTACTTGTAAAAAAAGTTCAAAAAAGAGAAAATGACTTGAAGAAATATACTGGAAAGATGGAAAATTCATCAAGCTTGAGATTACCGACAACAAAGCAAACATCCTGATCACAAAAACGGACGACGGCAAAATATTTGATTACTAAAAAATATGAGTTATGGGGCAGACTACCTAAAAACACTGCATAACTTTCACTCCTACTCTTCCTTGTTGATGATCCGCGATGCAAAATCGTGGATGCGCTCAAATTGTTCTTCCAAGCCCATATCGCTATTATCAAAAGCTATGGCATCATTTGCTTTTTTTAAGGGAGATACCGCACGGGTCGAGTCTATACGGTCGCGTTCCTGTACATTTTTAAGCACCTCGTCAAAGGTCACGGTTTCCCCCCTATCCAATAGTTCCTTATAGCGCCGTGTTGCGCGGGCATCTGGTGAGGCCGTCATAAAGATTTTCAGTTCTGCATCTGGGAAAACAACAGTTCCAATGTCTCTACCATCCATGACCAGTCCTTTGTCCTCTCCCATTTTTTGCTGCATTTCCACCAGTTTTTCCCTCACCTCGGCAATAGCAGCTACTTTGCTCACCTGTCCAGAAACCCGCATGGTCCGAATTTCCTTTTCCACATTCACACCATTCAAGTGCATATCTGCCCTACCTGTTTCTTCATTAAGTACAAACTTCAGTTGAATCTGGGGCAAATCTGCAATCAATGCTTTAACATTTTCAGTATCGCCCGCATACCCTTTTTCCAAAGCAAAAAGGGTAACCGCTCGGTACATGGCACCGGTATCTACATAAATGTAGCCCAAAGCTTGGGCCAAACGTTTTGCAATGGTACTTTTTCCGGTTGAGGAAAAGCCGTCAATGGCAATGGTAATTTTTTTCATTCCAATAAAAATAGGGATATCCCCCTAAAGTGTCTTGGCATTTTTCACCTTTCTATCGGTGATGGCTATGTCAATCACTTCACTCATATCAGAAACATAATGGAAAGTCAGTCCTTTAAGATACTCTTCCTTAATTTCCCCAATATCTTTTCTGTTGTCCTCGCAAAGAATGATTTCTTTGATTTTGGCTCTTTTGGCAGCTAAAATCTTCTCTTTGATCCCTCCAACTGGCAGAACTTTTCCCCGCAAGGTTATTTCACCGGTCATCGCCAAGCTTTTCTTCACCTTTTTCTGGGTGAACAAAGACACCAAAGACGTTAACATGGTCACCCCGGCACTAGGTCCATCTTTAGGGGTTGCCCCTTCAGGTACGTGGATATGCACGTTGTATTTTTCAAACACATTGGGGTCAATTCCGAAGGAATCTGCATTGGATTTAATGTATTCCATAGCGATAGTGGCAGATTCTTTCATCACCTTGCCCAGATTACCTGTAATATTGAGTGCACCCTTTCCTTTGGAAAGAATGGACTCGATAAAGAGAATATCACCGCCTACACTTGTCCAAGCCAAGCCTGTAACCACCCCGGCCACATCATTGTTTTCGTATTTATCACGTTCCAAACGGGCAGGACCAAGAATCTTTTCTACATCCTCATTGGTGACTTTAATATTGTATTCTTCTTCAATGGCGATGGATTTAGCCGCATGACGTACCATTTTGGCCAATTTCTTTTCCAATCCCCGAACACCAGACTCACGGGTATAACCTTCCACTATTTTTTCCAATTGGCGTTTACCAATTTTCAAATCTTTGGTGGACAGTCCATGTTCTTTTAATTGCTTTGGAAGTAAATGTCGTTTGGCTATCTCCACTTTCTCTTCGATGGTATATCCAGTAACATTAATGATTTCCATACGATCACGAAGTGCTGGCTGAATGCTTGCCAAACTATTGGCTGTGGCAATGAACATTACTTTGGATAGGTCATACCCCATTTCCAAGAAGTTGTCATGAAACTCGCTGTTCTGCTCGGGATCCAAAACTTCCAACAAAGCGGAAGAGGGATCTCCTTGATGACTATTGGAAAGTTTATCTATTTCATCCAAGATGAAAACCGGATTGGATGTTCCTGCTTTCTTTATACTTTGTATAATTCTACCGGGCATGGCGCCGATATAGGTTTTCCGATGTCCCCTAATCTCAGCCTCATCACGCAACCCTCCTAAGGACATACGAACATACTCCCTGCCCAAAGCTTCCGCCACCGATTTACCCAAAGAAGTTTTACCCACACCGGGAGGTCCATAAAGACAAAGAATGGGCGACTTCATATCGTTACGAAGCTTCAAGACCGCCAAATACTCAATGATTCTTCGTTTTACATCCTCAAGACCATAGTGGTCCCTATCTAAAATTTCTTGGGCTCTTTTTAAATCAAACTTATCCTTGGAGTATTCGTTCCATGGTAAATCCAAAATCAAATCCAAGTAATTGCGCTGAATGGAATATTCGGCCACTTGGGGATTCATGCGTTGCATTTTGCCCAATTCCCTATTGAAATGCTCTTTGACCTTTTTACCCCATTTTTTCTTCTTGGCCTTTTCCTGCATTTCATCTACCTCTTCCTCATAAGAGATGCCACCAAGCTCTTCTTGAATGGTCTTCATTTGCTGATGGAGAAAATACTCGCGCTGCTGTTGGTCCATATCGCTGCGCACCTTGGACTGGATATCGTTCCGCAGTTCCAATTTTTGAAGTTCCATATTCATGTACTTCAAGGTAGTAAGAGCACGCTCCTGTAAATTCGGTATTTCCAACAATTCTTGCTTTTCTGCAACACCTAAATTCAAGTTGGATGACACAAAATTGATCAGGAAGGAATTACTCTGGATATTTTTAATGGCAAAAGTTGCCTCCGTTGGAATATTCGGGTTGTCTTTGATGATTTTAAAAGCCAACTCTTTGATGGATTCTATTATGGCTTCAAATTCCTTGCTGTTTTCATCAGGCCTCTCCTCTTTCGCTTCTTTAACAGTAGCTGTCAAATAGGGCTTTTCAGAAATCACATCAGCAATTTCGAATCGTTTTTTACCCTGAATGATAACCGTAGTGTTTCCATCTGGCATTTGCAGCACCCTTAGTATACGGGCCACAGTTCCCAATGTATTGATATCATTTACACCTGGGTTTTCGGTTTCCTCATCTTTTTGAGAAACCACCCCAATGGTCTTGGAACCATTATTGGCATCCTTGATCAAGTTTATGGATTTGTCCCTTCCCGCAGTAATTGGAATTACCACCCCAGGAAAGAGTACTGTATTTCTTAGAGGTAAAACCGGTAAAACCTCTGGTAGACTTTCATTGTTCATTTGCTCTTCATCCTCAGGAGTGAGCAAGGGAATCAATTCTGCATCTTCTTCCAGTCCTTGAAGGGACATATTGTCAAAATTTGAAATTTTTATTTCTCCCATATCATCTGTTTCAGTCATTTTGTCATAACCGACAAAATTTTTCAGCTTCCTTAAAAACCATCATTCCATGTAACACCTTTAAAATCAGTAGTTACAAAATTAATATGGTTTATTCACATCCTATTTAGGGCAATTCCCATGCCATTAAAATCCAAATTTTCTCAAAAAAGTGTAACAATTGATAAATTGAACCCTCTATAAGACAAACCATACATTTTTTGAGCCACCAAAAAGAACATATTGATGCACTGCTCAATTTGTGCCTCCAAGGAAAGCAAAGTGCCCAATTGGAGATTTACAATCGCTATTACAAAGCTATGTACAACACAGCGCTTAGGATTGTAAAAGACTCGGCTGAAGCCGAAGATGTAATGCAAGAATCATTCTTGAACGCATTCACCAAACTTAGCTCATTTAAAGGTGAAGTAGCCTTTGGAGCATGGTTAAAGAGAATTGTGATCAACAACAGCATTCACCATTACAAAAAGCAACAAAAAACAAGAGCAGTGGATATAGATGAAGTAATGTACAAGGTCGAAGATAATGATGGAGTTGCTTCTGATGACCATGGTTATACAGAACTGAAGGCTCAAAAAGTGATGGAAACCATGAAAAGTTTGAAAGACAATTACAGAGTTTCTTTGACCTTACATTTAATTGATGGGTACGATTACGAGGAAATTAGCGAGATTATGAACATTAGTTATGCCAATTGCAGAACCACAATTTCGCGCGCCAAAGAAAGTCTTAGAAAAAGGTTGATGATAAATACTTGATTATGAGTAAAGATAATTTAGATGAACTGTTTGGCAGGCTTCAAGGTGAATTTGACCTTGAAGAACCAACAAGTGGACACCAACAACGGTTTTTGGACAAATTGAACCAAAATCAGGGAACAGTTGCCATTCATAGCAAAAAAACAAATTGGTGGAAACCTTTGTCCATTGCAGCATCCATTGCCGTGATAGCGCTATTGGGGATTCAGGTTTTCAATTCCAGACCAAATATTAAAGAACAGGTGGTAGAAATTGCCCCGGAAGTTTCCCAGACCGAGTTTTACTTTGCCGGCCTTATTGAAGAGCAAGTACAACTATTAAAAGATGAGAAATCGCCGGAAACGGCCAAACTGGTTGATGACACGCTCATGCAATTGGAAAAATTGGAAAACAACTATAACAAGCTAGAACAGGAACTGGTAAATGGTGGTGACAGTAAAATTATTTTGAACGCCATGATCATCAACTTCCAAACCAGAATAGATTTATTGAAAGAAGTTCTGACCAATATTGAAAACATTAAAAATCTAAATGCATATAATGATGAAAACATTACGATATAAAAATATTCTTTGGGCCATTCTTCTGGCACCCTTAATGCTCTGTGCAAACACAGACCTGGGCAACTGGGGAGGAAAGTATACCAAGGAAAAGACGATTAAAAAAGAATTCAATGTTAATTCAGATGCGCTTTTTAAAGTAAAGAACAGTTATGGCAATCTCAATATAACTTCATGGAATGAAAATAGGGTTGTTATAGAGGTACATATCAAGGCCAACGGAAATAGCGAGGAAAGAGTACAAGAAAGATTGAATGAAATTGATGTAGCCTTTGAAAACAATTCCAGTTTGGTCTCGGCAAGAACTCTTTTTGGTGATCGAAACAACAGCTGGGGTTGGAGTTGGAGAAAAAGCAAAAAGGTAAGTATACAAGTAAACTATACCATAAAACTTCCCGTGAAAAATAGTGTGAGCCTTAACAACGACTACGGAAGTATTTATTTGGATCGTATTGATGGACATGCCAAAATCAATTGTGACTATGGAAAAATTGATATTGGCGAATTACGAGGAAGAAACAATGAGCTTCGGTTCGATTACACATCTCGATCTAATTTCGACTACATCAACAGTGCAGAAATTGTAGCGGATTATTCTGGATTTACCATAGAAAAGGCCGGGAACCTCAGAATCAACGCCGATTATACCAACGCCGTTATTAACCAAATGGAGAATTTGGACTACACCTGTGACTATGGCTCTATTGAAGTAAAGGATGTCAAGAATGTCACAGGAAATGGAGACTATATAGGTGTAAAATTGGGAAGAGTACATGGCAATGTGAATGTCACGGCAGATTATGGATCTATAAAACTTTCCGAAATGGCCCCAGATGCAGGTGATGTCAATATCAAATCCGATTATACCGGTATTAAAATTGGGTACAATCCTGATTATCATTTTGATTTTGAAATCTCTACTGAATATGCCGGAGTAAGCGGCAAAGAAGCCTTTGAAATCAATATCAGCAAAGAAAAATCAACTGAAAAGTACTATAAAGGGTTTTACGGAAGTGAAAATTCCGGAAACCTAGTGTCCATTATTTCAGATTATGGGGGCATCACTTTTTATCAAAACTAATACCATCATCAAAAAACGAACACAGTCATGAAAAAATTTATCCTATTTATTTTATTGGGGGGCCTTACCTCCCCCCTTATTGGTCAAACTATTGAGAAAAGAACTATAGGTGACTACGATGCAATCTACATATCTGGTTGGTTTGATGTGGACCTCGTTCCAGGTGAAGAAGGCACCATTGAACTCAATGGAAAAGAAAAATACCTCAAATACATCAGCACAGAAGTGAACAATGGGAAACTTACCGTGAAATGGGACAAAAGATACAATGCCACCCCATTTTATTCTTGGTCCAAAATACAGATTACCATTCCGGTAGAGGATATAGAAGAGGTTGCTCTATCTGGTTCTGGTTCCATTATTGGAAAAACCACATTAAAAGCCTCAAAGTTTGCAACTTATCTTTCTGGCTCGGGTAAAATTGACTTAGCTGTTGAAGCAACTGATTTAAAATCCGTTCTATCGGGTTCAGGCGATGCCATTCTTAACGGAACTGCCAAAGATTTCGTAGCTGAAGTATCCGGTTCAGGTGACATTGAGGCCTTTGATTTGGAAGCCGATAAGGTTACTGCAATCATCAGTGGTTCTGCGGATGTTAAAGTACATGCCAATGAATCCATCACAGCACGAATTTCTGGTTCTGGAGATGTTAGGTATATCGGAAGAGCCCGTAAAATAAACAGCAAAGTCTCTGGTTCAGGTTCTGTATCCAAAGAAAATTCACTCTAATCCAAACACTACAACAACAATGAAAAAACTTATCACATTAGGAATTGCACTATCCATGATGGTAGTGGCAAATGCACAGTGGGGCAAAAGAATTAAAGGCAATGGCAATACTGTTACCATAGAACGCTCGGTTGGGGAATATGATGCCGTAGCTTTGGCCGGATGGTTCGATGTAGAGCTCGTAAGCGGTCAAGAAGGCGAACTTACCCTAAAAGGAGAATCCAATCTACTTGAACATATTAAAACCGAAGTAAAAGACGGAAAATTGGTCATCAAGACTGAAAGAGGCGTTAATTTACGTCCTTCAAACTGGTCTAAGGGAATTTATATCACTGTGCCTGTTGAAGATATCAAAACGGTTTCTTTGTCAGGTTCCGGGGACATAGTTGGTAAAACTACTTTGAAAGCAGATAGTTTTAAAACTAGTATGGCAGGTTCTGGAGATGTTTCCTTAACCATTGAAGCACAAAGCGTGAGTGCATCACTTTCTGGTTCTGGAGACATTAACCTTTCTGGGAAAACTACTGACCTTGATGTTCATGTAGCAGGTTCTGGAGATATTAAGGCTTACGATTTGGAAGCTGAATTTGTGACTGCTGCAGTTTCAGGTTCAGCAGACATTAAAGTAACTGCAAATCAATCTATCGATGCCCGTGTTTCTGGATCAGGAGATATCAGTTATCGCGGTAATCCAACAAAAATCAAAAGCAAAGCATCAGGTTCTGGAGATATATCCAGAGGATAAACAGGAGTTTATCAACAATCAAAAAACATTTAAGCCCTGTCCATTGGATAGGGTTTATTTTTTTATCCAATCATTAGAATCAACTCTAGTGTTGTAATCGATTAAGTTGGATGGGTAATTGATCCAATCCTCATGATGAATAATCTTGCCATTTCGGTTAAAGGTCAATATGGTAACAAACTGCATGGGCCCAAACTCATATTCACCCCATTGAAATTTTGAAAAATAACCTTTTGTGACCACTTTGTTTCCATCAATCAACTGGTCAGAGATTTCCAAAGCAAAAGGCTCTATCATTTTAAAATTAGGGTTGTCCCAATCCAAAAAATCCTGCAACGCTTTCTTCCCTTCAATTCTATCACCATTGATATAATCCTCTAGTATGATCTCATCATCATAAAAGGAAAGTAACTGCTCAAAATCTTTGCGATACCGGTAGGTTTCATAATACGCATCCACTGTAGATTTAATGTTTTTTGGGTTCGAACATCCAAAAACGAATGTGAACAGAACAATGGAAAAAAATAGTTTTGAATTCATTTTAAAGAATCAGAACTAAGTTTAAGCTTTTTTCTTGTTAACCCTAAACAAAAGAAAAATTCCAATTAAGAAGAATAGTCCTAAAAATATAGTACTGTTTCTCATGCTTCCAGTAAGTTGGGCAACAGCGCCGTACAAAAATGTTCCTATGATGATGCCTATTTTTTCCGCAACATCATAAAAGCTAAAAAAGGAGGTTGTATCTGTAGTTTCTGGTAAAAACTTGGAATATGTGGAACGGGATAACGCTTGGATACCTCCCATGACGATTCCAACTAGTCCTGCGGCAATGTAAAAATCAATGGGTGTATACAGAAAGAAGGCGTAAACGCATAGCAGTGCCCATATGATATTCACCACAATCAATGTTTTGATATTTCCAAAGACTTTTGAAGCTTTTGCTGTCATCGTAGCTCCAAAAATGGCAACAATCTGAATCACCAAAATACTTACGATGAGTCCAGTTGTTCGTTCACTATCAGTACCCCAGTTGATTTCTTCCTCACCAAAGTACGTGGCAATCAGCATGATGGTCTGCACTGCCATACTATATACAAAAAAGGCCCCTAAGTATCGTTTTAACCGCGTTTCAGTCCCTAATTGCTTCCAAACGCTTTGTAATTCCCTAAAACCATTAAGAACAATATTTTTTCGCTCACCCTCGCGTTTATTTCCTTTAGGCAAATATGCAAAAGTGTATTGACTGAAAAGAATCCACCATATACCCACAGAAATAAAGGAATATTTCATTGCTTTGATTTCAGCAGCTTCTCCTCCGCTATCTGTTATTCCAAAAACTGCAGGCTGCATGACCATCGCCAAGTTAAAAATCAATAGAATTACACTGCCCACATAACCTAATGAAAAACCTTTGGCACTGATGCCATCTTGTTGTTCTGGAAATGCAATATCTGGCAAATAAGAATTATTAATGGCAAAACTCACCCAAAATCCAACCAATCCAAAGAAATAACACACCAGCCCGAAATAAATATTTTCTAAAGAAAACCAATACAAACCGATACAGGACAAAGCTCCCAAGTAACAAAAAAACTTCAGGAAAACTCTTTTGTTTCCCATATAGTCGGCAATCCCTGAAACCAATGGAGTGATAATAGCGATAAAGACAAAAGCCAAAGAAGTAACATAGCTAATCAATGGTGCCCTAGCAATCTCGCCTCCAAAGACGGTCACCTTCTCAATTCCGGCCACTCGGAACAACGCTCCATAAAAAATTGGGAAAACAGCAGAGGAAATCACCAAACTGTATACTGAGTTGGCCCAATCATAGAAGGCCCATGCATTCAACAATTTTTTACTTCCTTTTATGGCCAGAACTTTTGTCATGATATAAGGTTAAAAAAAATGTCATTTCGATTCCCAAGGGAGCAATCCTCAACTCAGAAAAAAGATGCTCCTCAGGTTCGAAATGACATTGTACATTAAAAGTTTTTGCTCTTATTTAAATGTGGTCACCCCAAATTTTGCCGCTTCTTGCTTAGCGTCAGGTGCCCAGTTTGTTAAATTAGCGATTCTAGTATCGTTAGAGGGATGCGTGCTCAAGAACTCTGGCGGTGCTTGTCCTCCTGCGTTGGCTTTCATCCTTTTCCAAAGATTGGCTGCTTCATCTGGATTATACCCAGCAATGGCCATTATCTGTAGTCCTATACGGTCTGCTTCAGTCTCATGGCTTCTACTAAAAGGAAGCATAACTCCTACTGTTGACCCCAAGCCATAGGCTTGGTTGAACATGTTTCTTTTTTCTGGATCCTTTATGGCAACATTACCAGCTACAGCACCAATCTGTTGTACCATTCCAGCACTCATACGTTGGGCACCATGGTCTGCCAATGCGTGGGCAACTTCATGACCCATTACTACGGCAATTCCAGTTTCACTTTCAGCTATAGGAAGAATACCTGTATAAAAAACTATTTTACCGCCTGGCATACACCAAGCATTTACGGTTTCATCATTCACTAGATTATACTCCCATTGATAATCCTTCAAATAACCTGGATAACCATTGGCATCCAACCAACGTTCAGCTGCAGTGGAAATACGTTGCCCAACTCTTGTTATCATTTCGGCCTCTGAAGTTCCTGTGATTACCTTGTTTTCAGTCAAAAACTGATCATATTGGGCAAAGGCCATGGGGAAAATCTGACTGTTGGGGTAAAAGTTCAACGTACTTTTCCCAGTAAATGGATTCGTTTTACATGCAGCAACAGCAAGAAAGACCGCTACCGTCAAAATCAATCGTCTCATTGTATAATGTTAATAGTGTTTAGTAAAGGGAAAATACAAAAAAATTACTTTCCGAAAATGTGTAGTTCCGTAAAATCCTTACTAACCTCTAAAGTATTATTACCGTTGGGTTTCACATCATTCAAGTTTACTTCTTCATTATCCAATTCCACTTTTCCAATAGTAAATGGCAACCCGTGAAAGATTAGTTTGAATTTCTTATATGGAGTAATAAAATCCCCATCTTTAAACTGCTGGATAATGACCTCGTTCTCCTTGCCCCGCAATCTAAAATTCCTTAGACTATATCTACCCTTTTTATAATCATATCCGTCTTGTTGGTCTTCATAAATGGTGGAATTTTCAATACCTTCTTTATAATAAATATCAATTCCCAACTCTTTAATTTCCAATTCACCAACATATTGTTGCACTGGGTATTTTGGAATCATGGCCCCCTCTTTTACATACATGGGAATTACATGAATAGGTGCGGCAACCCATTTTTCAACTCCCCCTGTCACTACCTCATCTGTCCAATAGCTATACCATTTTCCTTTAGGAAAATACATGCGTCGTCCCTGTGCATTGGGTTCTTGCACAGGGCATATCAACATTTGCTCTCCAAAAAGAAACTCATCCGTTCTAAAGTGAGTCTGCGCATCTTCTTGATCATAAAAAACCAAGGATTGAAGCATCGGTAATCCGTTTTTGATGTATTTGTAAAATAGGGTGTACAAATACGGTAATAATTGATATCTGAGTTCAATATACTTTCTAACAATATCTGTGATTTCATCACCAAATGACCATGGTTCTTGATCTCCATGGTCTCCACTGGAGTGAACCCTACAAAATGGGTGGAAAATAGCCAGTTGAATCCATCTGGCAAATAGCTCTCCGTTGGGTTGTTCCGCAAAGCCTCCAATATCCGACCCAACAAAGGAATAACCACTCATACACATGCGTTGCATTTGTACATTGGCTATCCATAAATGTTCCCATGTGGCCACATTATCACCTGTCCATGTTGCACAGTAGCGCTGCGTACCTGAGTAA
Source organism: Flagellimonas amphidinii (assembly GCF_013090115.1). Classification (GTDB taxonomy): domain Bacteria; phylum Bacteroidota; class Bacteroidia; order Flavobacteriales; family Flavobacteriaceae; genus Flagellimonas; species Flagellimonas amphidinii. The sequence goes on along the minus strand of NZ_JABFNN010000031.1, from coordinate 65,285 downwards.
GCTGCTCTGGTCAACACAAATGGTCTTTTAGGAAAACTGAATTTTTTAACTCCTTCGTAAGTAGCCCTAACCATCTGCATACCATAAACATTATGGGCCTTTCTATGACTACACGGATTTCCGTCATAATCATGGCGAACATCAAGATTTGCAGTTTTGGTGGGAACTTCCATAATAGCGGGTTCGTTCATGTCGTTCCAAACACCATGAACTCCCATATCTGCAATCATTTGTTTATAAAGACCGGCCCACCATTCACGAACTTCTGGGTTGGTGAAATCTGGAAACTTACACTCTCCTGGCCAAACTTTTCCCTTAAAATGTGGCCCGTCTGCCCTTCTGCAGAAAAAACCATGATCCATGGCCTGTTGGTACACCCAATAATCACGATCTATTTTGATTCCCGGATCAATCATGGTAATGGTCTTGAAACCATCTTCCTCCAACTCATCAATCATTTTTTTAGGATTGGGGAAATATCGGTTGTTCCAGGTAAAACATCTGAAACCTTCCATATAATCAATATCCAAATAGATGGCATCGCAAGGAATCTTCAATTTTCTAAAGGTTGAAGCAATTTTTTTCACCTTCTTCTCTGGAAAATAACTCCATTTGGATTGATGGAAACCTAGAGCCCATAGAGGTGGGAGTTCTGGAACACCGGTCAAATCGGTATATGCTTCAACCACTTGACTGATTTTGGGACCATAAAAGAAATAATAGTTCATTTCTCCTCCATCAGCCCAAAAACTGGTCACATTTCTTTTCTCATTGGCAAAATCAAAATAAGTACTGAAAGAGTTATCAAAAAAGATTCCGTAAGCAATGTTTTCCTTGAGCCCCACATAGAAAGGAATGGCCTTATAGAGTGGTTCTTGATCTTTTCCATACGCATAAGAATCCGTCACCCAATTATTTACTCTTTTTCCTTTAAGGTTGGTGTGCGATGCTTTATCCCCCATCCCGTAATAGCTTTCACCAGAATGGGACACTTTACTCATTTTTACCACGTTACCTCCGTAGTCATAATTTTCTTCCCAATGAAAACCTCCTTCATCATCAGATAAAATTACCCCGTCCAAATCCTCAATTTGTACCTTGAGATTGGTTTTATTGATATAAATCTTAACTTTTGAAGTGGTTATGACATATTCTGGAATTTCATCCTTTACCAAGAGCTCATTGTATCCTAGGCTTACGTCATCACTTATGGCATAGGAAAAATCTGGTTCAAAAACATGTTCGGTAGCATACCTAAATCTAATGGCGCTATCCCGTAGTATGGTCAATTCTAGAATGACTCCATTTTGGGTTGTAAAATAGAATCTGTCCTTCTCCTGATTAAAATCAACAATATGATTAGGGTATTGGTTCCCTCTTTTGGCTATCTCTGTGTTGGTTATCATTTGCTACTCCATTGAGACTAACAAAAGAAACACATTAGGGTGAGAAATTAAAGAGATGTTCAAAACATCTTAACTAAAACGTTTTAGTGTTGATTTTATCGGTAAACAACAACACCCAAAGGTGGAAGGTTTAGTGCCACAGATTGTTCAAACCCATTCCAAGGCTCTGAGGAAGGTGTAACTGTTTTTTTTCCGATACCACTTCCTGAATATTTTTCAGCATCACTATTGAAAACTAATTTGAGTTTTTCTGTCTTTGGAACGCCAACTCGATAGTTCTCTCTAGGTACTGGTGTAAAATTACAAGCAATGATCAAGTCGTCCTTGGAATCATACCCTTTTCTAATATAGGTTAAAACCGTGTTTTCCTTATCGTTGTACTCTATCCATTGAAAACCTTCCGGACTGAACTGTTTTTCGTACAAAGCAGGATTGTTTTTATAGAGTTTGTTCAAATCTTTGATCAATTCCTGAATTCCAGAATGAAAATCATACTGAGTTAAGTGCCAATCCAAACTTTGTTGAAAATTCCATTCGGAAGATTGTCCAAATTCCCCACCCATGAACAGTAGATTACCGCCAGGGTGCGTGAACATATATCCAAAAAGCAACCTTAGGTTGGCAAAGCGTTGCCACTCGTCACCCGGCATACGATACAACAGCGATTTTTTTCCATATACCACTTCATCATGAGAAAAAGGAAGCATAAAATTCTCTGTAAACGCATAGGTCATACTAAAAGTGATGTCGTTTAAATCATATGATCTATAAATAGGTTCCTTTTTGAAGAACTCCAAAGTGTCATGCATCCAACCCATCATCCATTTCATGCCAAACCCAAGTCCTCCATGGTGCACCGGACTGGTAACCCCAGTAAATGCCGTTGATTCCTCTGCAATGGTCTGCACCCCTTTAAAACTAGCATAAACTTCGGTATTCATTTCCCGAATAAAGGACATAGCTTCCAAATTCTCGTTGTTGCCATACATATTGGGCTCCCATTCGCCATCTTCGCGGGAATAATCCAAATATAACATGGAAGCCACAGCATCAACCCTTAATCCATCAACATGAAATTGATCCAACCAAAAAATGGCATTACTAATAAGAAAAGCCCGAACTTCATTTCTTCCATAATTGAAAATCAAGCTTTTCCAATCTGGATGGTACCCTTTTCTTCTATCTGGGTGTTCATAGAGATGCGTACCATCAAAAAAACCAAGACCATGGGCGTCTTCAGGAAAATGGGATGGTACCCAATCCAGTATAACCCCTATTCCTTTTTGATGGAATTTATCCACTAGTGTTTTAAAATCCTCAGGTTTTCCAAATCGCGAGGTAGGTGCAAAATAACCCGTTAATTGATATCCCCAGGAAGGATCAAAGGGATATTCCATAACGGGCATAAATTCCACATGGGTAAAGCCCATTTTATGTACGTAATTCACCAATTCATCCGCAAGTTCCAAATAGGACATGTTTTGCCATCCATCTTTCTTTTTCCAAGAACCCAAATGCACTTCGTAAACGGAATAAGGCTTATCCAAGGCATTGTGTTGTTCACGGGTGTCCATCCATTTCTTGTCCTTCCAAGTATAGGGGGCATCCCATACCAACGAGGCAGTATTTGGAGGATGTTCACAGCATCTGGCAAACGGATCGGATTTTTCTGTCCATATGTCGTTATGATGCGAGTTTATCTTGTATTTATATTTGGCACCCTTGTCAACACCTGGAATAAAACCTTCCCATATGCCACTTGCATCCCATCTAACCTGCAACTCGTGTTCACCTGCGTTCCAAGAATTGAAATCACCAACTACCGAAACTGATTTTGCTGAAGGTGCCCAAACAGCAAAATAAGTTCCTTTTATTCCGTTTACTTCTGTGGGATGTGAGCCTAACTTATCATACAATCGAAAATGTTTTCCGGCTTTAAAAAGATTGATATCAAACTCTGTAAAAAAACTATGGGAGATTACTTTGGACATGACAGTTGGTTTAGCCAATACAATAATACACATCTTTAATCAAGAATCCGATTTTACGCTTCAAAGCTGAAAAGAATCATGGTTTTAAAAAAGTGGTACGCTTTTTGGAAAGGTATGGGAAACAAGCATAAATTAAGACAAATCAAAAATCAATTATCATGAATAAATTCAACGCTATTATCGGAGCATTTTTAGTACTTTTTATTGTATCCTGTGAAGGACCTGCTGGCCCTCCCGGTTTTGATGGACTAGACGGATTGGATGGAGCGGACGGTCAGGACGGAATTCAAGGACAGGTAGTTGAAGTGGATGGTGTTAACTTTGATTACGATGTAGATGGCAATATCTATAGCACCATAATAAACTTTAGCGATATCACAGATTTTGAAGTTTTTGAAGCTGATGCTGTTCTAGTATACCGTTTTGATGGAACCATCGATTTGGATGATAACAGCACTGCGGATGCTTGGAGTCAAATTCCACAAAGTTTCTTCCTACCTGAAGGAACCATTCAATATGTATCTGCTCATACTTTTGTGGATGTAGAACTTTTTATTGATGGAAATTTTGACCTTTCAGCATTGGATACCGGTTTTACTGACAATCAAAGTTTTAGAATAGTTTTTGTGCCCAGTGTATTTGCAAGTTCCTCAAAAATGGACACTTCCAACATTAGTAATGTAATGTCCTCATTAGGTCTTGAAGAAGATGATGTCCAAAAATTGGTGCTGCAATAAACTCATTCAACATAAATTACAAGTCTCATTGGTTGCAATCGGACTTTTTTGTTTTATATTTTTGAAAGGATAGTGACAAAAAAGCGTCTATTTATAAAAAAGCGCATATGGGAAAAAAATTGCTATGGATTACCTTAGTGTTCTTGGCGGGATGCAAGGGTATTTCACAAGAGGAAAAGAAAGTTACTGAAAAAGAGGAAATGGTGTACCCAATCACCAAAACCGATGCAGAATGGCGTGCCGAACTAACAGATATGGAATATTATGTGCTGAGAAAAGCTGCCACAGAAAGTGCATTTAGCAGCGAATTGCTCAATAATAAGCAAAAAGGCACTTATGTTTGTGCTGCATGCGAAACCCCACTATTCCGTAGCGAGCACAAGTTCAAATCTGGTACAGGATGGCCAAGTTTCGATAGGGAAATTGAAGGAAATGTGGCCTACAGTGTGGATTACAAAATTGGTGTTGCCCGAACAGAGGAACATTGTGCAACTTGTGGTGGACATTTAGGACACGTTTTTAACGATGGCCCAAGAAACACCACTGGCAAAAGACACTGTATCAATGGGGTTTCACTTGATTTCATTCCAGATGCCAATTAATTTATTTTGACAAAAAATATGACCCAGAAATACAGTATAGATAAATCAGAGGAAGATTGGAGAAAAGAACTCTCTCCAGAAGAGTATTATGTCTTAAGACAAAAAGGGACTGAACGACCTTATACAGGACAATACAATCTTCACTTTGAAAATGGTGATTACCATTGCAAGGCCTGTAACGCCAAACTTTTTAAGAGTGGAAACAAATTTGAAAGTGGCTGCGGATGGCCCTCTTTTGATCAAGCCATAGAAGGTGCCATTGAGTATATACGGGATACTTCGCATGGAATGATTCGCACGGAAACTGTATGCGCCAACTGTGGTAGTCATTTAGGGCATGTTTTTAACGATGGCCCCAAAGAAACAACCGGTCAGCGCTATTGCATCAATTCTGTGAGCATCAATTTTGACCCAGCTCAGGAAAAATGAATTTTGAGGAAAATTATCTCTCCAATGTCAAATTTGAATTTCATCGCTACAAGACGATGGGAGATAAAACCTTTGCCCAACTTTCCGAAGAAGATATATATTGGAAATATCAAGAAACAGATAATTCCATTGCCATCATTGTAAAACACATGGTAGGCAATATGTTGAGTCGTTGGACCAATTTTCTAACCGAAGACGGTGAAAAGAGCTGGCGCAACCGAGAAAATGAATTTCTAGGTCCATTTGCTTCAAAAACTGAAATGCTTTCCGCTTGGGAAAAAGGTTGGACATGTTTGTTCAATGCTTTAGAAAACGTCAAATCCTCCAATTTTGAAACAAAAATCAAAATAAGGAACGAAGAACACACAATTATTGAGGCGGTAAATCGTCAGTTGGCCCATTATTCAAGTCATGTTGGACAAATTGTTCTCCTTGGAAAGATGATCAAGGGTTCGGGTTGGAAATCTCTATCCATTCCAAAAGGGGGCTCGGAAGCCTTCAATAAAAAGATGTTCTCAAAAGACAAGTCTTGATTTCACAAACCAAGCTAATTTTGACTTTTCCCGGCTTGGGATTTGGGTATTGAATTCCGTACTTTTGCACCTGCCTATTTAGGGCAATTTCAACCATAACAACAAAAATCAAAATCTAATGAGCAAATACGATGTTATTGTTTTGGGCAGTGGTCCCGGTGGATATGTAACTGCAATACGGGCTTCACAGCTTGGTTTTAAAACGGCCGTTGTTGAAAAAGAAAGTTTGGGAGGTGTTTGTCTCAATTGGGGCTGTATCCCCACCAAAGCCCTTTTAAAGTCCGCTCAAGTTTTTGAGTACCTGAAACATGCTGAAGATTATGGTTTAAGTGCCAAAAAAGTAGAGCATGATTTTGGTGCCGTTGTCAAAAGAAGCCGTGGAGTTGCAGAAGGAATGAGCAAAGGTGTTCAATTTTTGATGAAAAAGAACAAAATTGATGTACTCAACGGTTTTGGAAAAATTCTACCTGGCAAAAAAATATTGGTGAGTGGTGAAGATGGCAGTTCAACTGAATATTCTGCCGACCATATCGTCATCGCAACCGGAGCGAGAAGTCGTGAGCTTCCTAGTCTTCCACAAGATGGCAAAAAAGTAATTGGTTACCGTGAGGCCATGTCCTTGGACAAACAACCCCAAAAAATGATTGTGGTAGGAAGCGGTGCCATCGGAATAGAATTTGCCTATTTCTACAATGCTATGGGAACCGAAGTGACCGTGGTGGAATACATGCCGAACATAGTTCCAGTTGAAGACGAGGATATCTCCAAACAATTGGAAAGAAGCTTTAAGAAAGCCGGTGTAAAAATAAAGACCAATGCTGAAGTTACACACGTGGACACCTCTGGTGATGGTGTAAAAGCTACCGTTAAAACTTCAAAAGGTGAAGAAATTTTAGAAGCAGATATTGTGTTATCTGCCGTAGGCATCAAAACCAATATAGAAAATATTGGACTGGAAGATGTAGGTATTGCCGTTGATCGAGATAAAATCTTGGTAAACGATTACTATCAAACCAACATACCAGGATATTATGCCATTGGTGATGTAACTCAAGGCCAAGCATTGGCCCATGTTGCCTCTGCCGAAGGTATTTTATGTGTTGAAAAAATTGCTGGGATGCATGTAGAACCGTTGGATTATGGAAACATTCCCGGTTGTACCTATTGTATTCCTGAAGTTGCTTCTGTGGGACTCACAGAAAAACAGGCCAAGGAGCAAGGGTATGATATTAAAGTGGGCAAATTTCCATTTTCAGCCAGTGGAAAAGCAAAAGCTTCTGGTAGCCCTGAAGGGTTTGTGAAAGTAATTTTTGATGCCAAATACGGCGAATGGTTGGGATGCCATATGATCGGGGTTGGCGTAACGGATATGATCGCGGAAGCTGTAGTAGCCAGAAAACTGGAAACTACCGGTCATGAGGTACTCAAAGCTGTTCACCCTCACCCTACAATGAGCGAAGCCGTAATGGAAGCTGTAGCTGATGCCTATGATGAAGTAATCCACCTATAAAAATGCTAAAACTTTTTAGGGCAACCGCTATTCTTGAAGGAATTTCCTATTTATTGTTATTTGGGATGACCATGCCGCTAAAACATTGGGCGGGAATCTTGGAACCCAATAAATTTGTAGGTTATGCCCATGGTGGCCTTTTTATACTATATGGCATATTGGCCATTGTTTTTTGTTGGGAACACAAATGGAGCATCAAAAAATTTTTGGTGCTCTTCATAGCTTCCTTACTGCCTTTTGGGACATTCTATGCGGATAAAAAATACTTGAAAGATTTAGCCTAAAAAACTCTGAATGGCCAAGTCGTAGCTTTGCAATCCAAAGCCTAGAATAACACCTTTTGCCCCTGAAGAAATATAGGAAACGTGCCTAAATTCCTCGCGTTTGTGGGTATTGGAAATATGTACTTCCACTACGGGGGCATTTACCGCTTTTACGGCATCACCGATACCTACAGAGGTGTGGGTATAGGATGCTGCGTTTAAAACAATGCCATCATAATCAAAACCCACTTCTTGGATTTTACCAATAAGCTCTCCTTCAATATTGGATTGAAAATACTCCAGTTCCACCTGTGGGAACTTTTGCTGTAGTTGAGCAAAATAATCTTCAAAAGTAGTACTGCCATATACCTCTGGCTCCCGTTTCCCCAACAAGTTTAAATTGGGACCGTTAATGATCATCAGTTTCATACGGCTAAAAATACAACAAAAAGAAAAGGGCGGGAACATCCCGCCACAAGTCTTTATTATTTAGTCTTTGTTTCAATTTATAGCAAACTGCAGACCAAAACCGAAGGCTAATATTTCATGACTCCCTACATGACTAAGTACAACCGAAGGTCTCCAATCAACATTAAACACAATGGGGATTTTATGAATCTTATAATTCAACCCTATATGAGGTCTCAGCGCAAAAATATTATCAGATTCTTCAAGAAGAATTATACTGGGTCCAATACCGCAATACCATTGTAGACCTTCTGGCCTAAAAAATTGTTTATGATACGAATACAAAGCGGTCAGTATAGTGGCATTATATCCAAAACCTATATTGGCTTGTCCTGCATGATGGTCAGCAAAAAAGTATTTTCCTGCAGCCTCAAAAAAAATATCCTCTCCGTAGAGTTCCAAACCAGCTCCTATAGCTCCTTTATAGTTTTGTGCCCTTAGAGACAATGTGCACAATAATATAATCCCCAAGGCAAAAAGTGTTTTTTTCATTTTTAAGCATTAAATGATTAATATTCAATAAATACACTGTAATACTTGGGGTTATGTACAGTTATTTTTATGGTGCTTATCAACTTAACCATTACTTTTTGCCCAATAGCAAAAATCTGTTTATGATGTTTTTTTAAAACAAAAACAGAATCCCGACGGTAGCTATTGAAAATGTAATATTGTCCTCACTCACCATATAGGAAACATTGAGTTCGGTATTTCCAGTTATGTTGTAACCCACCAAGGGCCTATAATACAACCCACCCTCCATAGCATCACTTATGCCTATCGCATAACCCACGTCCGCACCAAACTTAAAATGATACGTTGGATAGATACGGACTGATCCAGCAGCTGGAATAAATTGAAAGTCTTCAAACCCGGTATCGGATTCTCCAAAAGCATTTATAAAACCTGTAGCGAAACCAAGGTCCAATAGTTCAGAAATACCCCAGTGATAATTCACATCCAATCCTACACTAAAGCTTGAGACATTGCTAGCATCTCCTACGGGAAGCCCTGCATTGAAACCAGCTTTAAAACTACTTCTATCTTGAGCACTAATAGTTAGACAAATAATGAATAGCGTAATGGTTGTTACAATGGTTTTTTTCATGGTTGGAAAAGTTTTTTAGACTGTTAAAACGTAATGTCATTCAAAAAATTATGAAATAAACAATAAGGTTTTAGCCCAATTGGAAGTCTAAACACTCCCCATACCATGAAATCATATCATACTAAAATCCTAGACCAATGGAAGCTCCAAGTCTTAGTCCAAGTCCATCAAATCCAAAATTGAATGAATCGTCATCCGAATCAACACTAAAGAAGGCCGGTCCTCCATAGATATCTAGAGTTATAGGATCCCAATTCCATTGATAACCTCCTACGCCACCAGCAATCAAAACTGAAGTTTTAAAACTTCCGGACTTAGAAGAATAGTAGCTAGCCACTGGTGCCAAAAACCACCCTTCAGGAGCATACTTTCCATTTTGGACATAAAATCTATACTGCACTCCCAAACCAAAACCATTATAGTTTTGACTTCCAGAAGTAAAAGATTGATAACCTAAATCAATTTGAAACGACTGATTTTCGTTTAAAACTCGCTCATAACCAATTTCCAAAGAACCAAAAAGTAATGCCAGTGGGTTTACCTTAATCACATTTTCTTGAGCATTAACCTTCATTCCAATAAAAATAAAGGCAATTGCCACTAAATAAATTTTTCTCATAATTTAGGTTTAAAGATTTGGTGTAAAAATATTTGGGTATGCAGAATAATTACTTACCATTTGATCAACACCCATTATCAGTTGACAAAAACCATATTTTGAACAAAAAATTAATTTGTATTTATCTTTAAACCATGAATTGGAAGCAATCCATGCAGGATTACAAAAATTATCTAAGGATAGAAAGGGGTCTCGCGGACAATACTATTGTAAACTATGCCATGGATATTCAAAAACTATCAGATTATCTCCAAAATCATACTTCTAATGTTTCACCCGTTCAAATTGAAAAAGAACTGGTTCAACAATTTATCTATGATATGGCAAAGGTGGTAAATCCACGAACTCAGGCTCGTATAATATCTGGACTGAAAGGTTTTTTCAGCTACCTAGTTTTTGAAGATTATAGGGAAGATAATCCAATGGATTTAATTGAAACCCCTAAAATTGGAAGAAAACTTCCAGATACTCTGTCCGTGGAGGAAATCAATAAACTGATCAAAGCTATTGATCTTTCCAAACCTGAAGGGGAACGCAATAGGGCCATTTTGGAAACCTTATACGGTTGTGGACTTCGGGTATCAGAATTGGTGAATCTAAAGCTTTCTGACCTTTATTTTGATGAAGACTTTATTAAAGTGACCGGCAAAGGCAACAAGCAACGCTTCGTCCCCATTAGCACCATAAACAAAAAGTACATCAATATTTACTGTAAAGAGATAAGGGTACATGTACCTATTCAAAAAGAACACGAAGATTATTTGTTCTTAAACCGTAGGGGAAAGCAACTCACCAGAGCCATGATATTTACCATTATCAAACGACTGGCAGAAAAAATTGGACTGCAAAAAAATATAAGCCCACACACATTTAGGCATTCTTTTGCGACCCATTTGTTGGAAAATGGTGCCGATTTAAGGGCTATTCAGCAAATGTTGGGACACGAGAGCATAACCACCACAGAAATTTACATGCATGTAAACAGAACACAACTGGCTAGAGTACTACAAGAATTCCACCCTAGAAAGTAATATTTAAACTGTGGATTTTTGCTTCTTGCCTACCTGATACTGTTTCTTAAAAGGTCGAATAATCAATCGTGCCTCACGATCAAATCGAATATAATTATACACCCAATTGATAAAGACAACCAACCTATTTCTGAAGCCGATTAAAAAATAAAGGTGTACAAACATCCAGACAAACCAAGCAAACACTCCTTGGAACTTGAATTTTGGCAAATCCACCACAGCTTTGTTCCTGCCAACAGTGGCCATACTGCCCTTATCTTTATATACAAAGGGTTTCATTGGTTTTTCCTCCAACAGTTTCACCAAATTTTCTCCAAGATTAGCTCCTTGTTGGATGGCGGGTTGTGCCATCATGGGGTGTCCATGAGGAAATGCTTCGGTTTCCATCTGTGCCACATCCCCTATGGCAAAAATCTCTTCAAAACCTTCTACTTGATGATAGCGGTTTACCTTTAAGCGATTGCCTCTACATAAAAAATCCTTGGCATCCAATCCTTGAATACAAACTGCCTTTACCCCAGCAGCCCAAATTAATGTGGCCGTTTCAAAAGAGGTCTCGGTGTTGGTGGAAACATGTTTTCCATCATAATCTGACACTCTAATGTCTTTCCAAACATTCACCCCAAGGTTTTCCAAAAAACGTTCCGCTTTATGGGAGGCCACCTCACTCATGGCAGGTAAAATTCGGTCACTTCCTTGCACCAAATTTATTTGGGCCCTTCGGGTATCCAAATCTGGGTAATCCTTTGGCAAAATTCCTTTTTTGATTTCGGCCAAAGCACCTGCCAGCTCCACTCCAGTGGGTCCACCTCCTACTATTACAAAGTTCATTAAGGCATCCCGTTCATGAAGGTCGTCTGTTAAAAGTGCCTGTTCAAAATTCTCAAGGATCAAACTTCTCAAGTTCAAGGACTGCGGAATGGTCTTCATGGCCATGCTTTTAGCCTGTAGGTTTTCATTTCCGAAGAAATTAGTTTGAGATCCTGTAGCAACAACCAAATAATCGTAACCAATTTCACCAATATTGGTATCCACAGTTCTTTTGTCCGTATCTATTTTCTCAACATTTGCCAATCGAAAATAAAAGTTGGGATACCCTTGAAGTACTTTTCGAATGGGGTAAGCAATGGAATCCGGCTCAAGTCCACCTGTAGAAACCTGATATAAAAGCGGTTGAAATGTATGATAGTTATGCTTGTCCAACAAAACTACCTGAACTTCTTTTTTACTTAGTTTTCTAGCTAATGAAATACCTCCAAAACCACCACCAATTATGATGATTCGCGGAAGACTGGATTGTGGAATATTCATCTCTGACATGGGGGCAAATTTACGGAATCCCCAGTAGGGAAAATCAACCTGACCTATGTTTTTTAGTATCTTTAAGTGCTAATTCAAAAAAACCTCCAACATGAAAAAAATTCTCCCATTAAGTATTATTGCCTTACTATCCGCAACTTTTGTTTTTGCACAAGAAAACAAAGATGTGGTTTTAAAAGAATTAAATGCCAAAACAGATACATACGGTGCAATTGCCCATGAGATTTGGGAACTTGCTGAAATGGGGTATTTAGAGGAGAAAAGCTCTGCGCTTTTGCAAAAAACACTATCCGATGCTGGATTTTCCATTAAATCAGGAATTGCTGGAATCCCAACTGCATTCGAAGCAGAATATGGCTCTGGCTATCCCGTAATTGCTATTTTGGGAGAATACGATGCCTTGCCAGGTCTTTCTCAACAAGCAGTACCCGAAAAAAAATCAGCCAACAAAGCTGCAGGACATGCCTGCGGACATCACCTTTTCGGAACTGCCTCCACTGCTGCTGCCATTTCTGTTAAAGATTGGCTAAAATCCAACAAAATTCAAGGAACCATCCGTTTTTATGGATGCCCCGCAGAAGAAGGTGGTTCCGGAAAAGTATATATGGTCAGAGAGGGTGTTTTTAACGATGTTGATATCGTGTTACATTGGCACCCAGGTGCTCAAAATGCAGCAAACGCTGGAGCAGCACTGGCCAACAAATCTGCCAAATTCAGATTTTACGGCACTTCTGCACATGCAGCAGGTGCACCAGAACGTGGACGTTCCGCTTTGGATGGTGTTGAAGCTATGAACATGATGATCAACATGATGCGTGAGCACATTCCACAAGAGGCTAGAATCCATTATGTAATCACTGATGGAGGTAAAGCACCAAATGTTGTTCCCAACTTTGCTGAAGTTTATTACTATGCCCGTCACAATAGTAGAGATGTTGTTATTGATATTTTTGATAGAATGGTTAAAGCAGCAGAAGGTGCAGCTTTGGGAACAGGCACAACCATGGATTATGAAATGATTGGAGGAACCCATGAATTGCTGCCAAATCTTACCCTACAAAAAATTATGTACGACAATTTGAAAGAAGTCGGGGGCATATCCTATACTCAGGATGAAAAAGTTTTTGCTGAAAAAATATCTAAAAGTTTGGGCTATGAAACATTGGATATGAACAAAATTCAAAATATACAACCATATAAAGAAACAGCCAGAGCTTATGGTTCAACCGATGTTGGTGACGTTAGTTTTACAGTGCCAACAGCTGGGTTATCTACTGCAACATGGGTGCCTGGAACTCCAGCACATAGCTGGCAGGCTGTGGCTGCCGGTGGAATGTCTATCGGAACCAAAGGAATGATGGTAGCCGCCAAGACCTTGGCACTTACTGCAATGCATCTATTTGAAAAACCAGAAATAGTTTCCAAAGCCAAAGCTGAATTAATAGAAAGAAGAGGGAAAGACTTTAAATATATTCCCCTTTTGGGTGATAGACCACCAGCACTGGACTATAGAAAATAAATTATTTATTTTTTAGAAGTATGTAACAAAATTGTTACTTCCGGTACATATAAGGTAAACTTACCAACCAATTAGTGAATAAAGAACTGGAACATCGTTTTGTTACGGAGCTTGAGAACAATCAAAATATTGTTCACAAAGTGTGTAGTCTATATACAAATGACAGGGATTCCCATAACGATTTGTTCCAAGAAATTACGATTCAATTGTGGAAGGCCTATCCAAAATTCAGAGGAGACTCAAAATTCAGTACTTGGATGTATCGAGTAGCTCTGAACACGGCCATAACACTATACCGAAAATCCAAAAAAAGGGTAAAAACGCAAGACTATGATTCGTTGATCTTTAAAATAAAAGCCGACGAATATGATGATACCCAGGAAAGACAATTAAAATTGATGTACGATGCGGTTAAACAACTTGGTGATATTGACAAAGCCTTGGTATTTCTTTACCTAGAGGATAAAGATTATTCAGAAATATCCGAAACATTGGGTATATCCGAAGTCAATGCGAGGGTAAAAATGAACCGTGTAAAAAATAAATTAAGGACCATACTAAATCCGTAGAAAATGGTGGATGAACTGGAACTCCTAAAGAAAGACTGGCAGAAGAAAGAAGCACATCTTCCCAAACTGTCCTATGATGAAATTTATAAGATGATTTGGAAAAAATCGTCTTCTATAGTGAAGTGGATATTTTATATCAGTATAATTGAATTTATACTCCCTCATTTGCTGTATCTCGTACCCTCTATGCGGAACAATTTGGATATCTATTCCAATTTAGGGTTGACCAATGTAATTTTGGTAGTTAGCATCCTTCAATACGTAGTGATTTTCTACTTCATTTACCAATTCTACAATAGGTATCGGGAAATTTCTGTATTGGACAATGCAAAGCAACTCACTTCCAATATCCTTAGAACTCGAAAAACGGTAAAGTACTATGTCTTCTTTTCCCTATCCATGGTAATGTTGACATTCATAATGTTGATAGTAGGTATCTACTTTAGCGATAATGTGCTTGAAACCTTGAACCTAACTGATAAGTTGGATACAGTACCTATGGAAAATATCAAACTGATAGTTATGGGTAGTTTTGCGATATTTGGCATCCTGTTTACCTTGGCCTTGGGAGGAGTATATTTTCTGCTCTACGGTCTATTGACCAGAAAATTGAGGAATAATTACAGAGAATTGCAAAAATTAGAAGTTTAATCCCCTTTATAACTGTAGCGTCTTTTTTGATGTTCCTTTTCGTAAGCGGCCAATTCTTCCTGAGAAATCACCTTCAAAAATGAAGGATGCTGTTCAATGGCATATTCCAATTTCTCTATAATAGAATCTATGGATTCGTTATCGTAATCAATCTCCAAAGGAGCCTTAATTTGCATGGATTGTAGTATTCCCTTCTTTTTTACCCGAAGTCCTTTCTTATCAAATGAACGTCTAAATCCATCAATGACCACGGGAACCACAACAGGTTTATATCTTTTAATAATATGGGCCGTACCTTTACGCAAAGGCTTCCAAGGAGTGGTTGTCCCTTGCGGGAAAGTGATTACCCAACCATCGTTCAAAGCTTTGGCGATATTGCTGATATCGCTCATCTTTACCTGTCTGTTCACATCCTGTCCTGCTGACCGCCATGTCCGTTCAATACTTATGGAACCTGCATAGGCCAAAACTTTGGTCAGCAAACTTTTTTTCATGGTTTCTTTAGCAGCAACGTAATAGATATTGAGCTTGGGGTTCCAGAGATAGGTCAGGTTCTTAATATTATCCTCCCTACCGCTTAAACTTGCATTAAAAACGTGGAACATAGCCACAACATCCGCAAAATAGGTTTGGTGGTTACTTACAAAAAGTACATTCGTATCAGGAAGGTCTCTAATAATTTGAGACCCTTCAATTTCTAAAGTATTGAACCCTTTATAGCGTTGATGGGTTATCATTCCTGCTATACGAATCAACCAACGTTTTAGAAATAAGATATGACCGAAAGGATTTTCCTTGAACAAGCCCATAAGGTACCGTTGAGCGGCAAATTTACAAAATAGCCGCTAAAGCACCTGTTTTAAAAGCTCTTGGATTTCACTCATCATCATGGCGGTAGCGCCCCAAACGGTATAACCATTTAGTTTATAAGCTGGTACATTAATGTTTTTAGCATAAGAAGTACTCAAGATTTCTTCAATATAATTGGAATCATCTAAAAAATCCCTTAAATACACCTCTACTAAGCTTTCTACCTCGCTTTCCTGAATGACAAATGGCCTTGGATTTGAATAGATTCCTATAAAGGGCTGTACCATGAAGTTACTTGGGGGAATGTACACCTCACTCAATGTTTTGATTACTTCCACTTCGGAAGGCGGCACACCTACCTCTTCATGAGTCTCACGAAGAGCCGTATCCATAAGATCACGGTCATATTCCTCTACCTTTCCCCCCGGAAATCCAATTTGATTGGAATGAACTCCTTGATAGGCCTTTCTAAGAATTAATAAAAGTTTAGTTTTTCGGGATGTATCAGGATAAAAAAGGGCCATTACCCCTGCCCTCTTAGGGTTCATTTTTTCAATTGCATTGGATTTAAGCCATTCAACCCGCATGGCAGGAGACATTTTATAATGGGAATCTGCACCGGGAAGTGGTAGATTTTTTATTTTTAGAGCTATTTGACAAAATTCACTAAAATCCATGTTGTTGAGACAATCGACTGTAATTGCAAGTATACTACTATTTTTTCTGGCCTCCTGTGGAGAAAATCCCAAAAAAGACATTACCAAAAATGAAGAAACTTCGATAAAGAAAGATTCTATCCCTGAACAAAAAAATGATATTCAACAGGAAGATTCCAAAGAAGTTGAAGAAGCCTTTGCGTTAAATGAAGAAAATGTTATTGATTTCTTCTTCAATTATGCAAAAGACCTAAAAGCCAACAAAGTAAAATTAACCACATCCATGGGTAGTTTTACTGTAGAACTATATGATAATGTACCTTATCACAAGGCCAACTTCATGTATCTGGCTCGACAAAAGTACTTTGATAGCACCCAGTTTCATCGGGTTGTAAAAGATTTTATCATTCAAGGTGGAAATTCGGATGACAAAAGAACAGCACGAAAACGTAAGGAAATCGGTCGCTACTTGCTGCCCCCTGATGCAAAAAAAGGGTACAAACATCACAGAGGTACTATTTCAATGCCCAGCAGCGAAAGAGATAACCCGCATAAATTAGCCTCTCCCTACGAATTTTTCATTGTGGTGACCAAACCCGGTTCTTATCACTTGGATGGATCCTACACACCATTCGGAAGAGTCATTGAAGGCATGGATGTAGTTGATGCCATCAATAAAGTAGCTGTTGGGGATGGGGATTGGCCTTGGCAAAATATATATATTTTAAAAGCTGAAGTATTGTAACTAAAGCCAATCAAAAGCACCATGATCAGGACCGAAGAATTTATTTATTCCGATGCACAACAAAACTATCAAGGTATAGTTGCGTTTGACGACTCTTTCGAAGACAAACGACCTGTTGTTTTAATTTCCCATAGTTATGGAGGGCAAGGGAAATTTGATGAAGACAAGGCTGTGGCTCTAGCAAATTTAGGTTATTTAGCTTTCGCCATTGATGTTTACGGTCAGGGAAGAAGAGCTTCCAATACTTCAGAGGCAGAAGCTTTAATGAACGAAATGCTTGCTGACCGCCAAGAGTTGTTAAACAGATTATTACTTGCTCTGGATAAAATCAAAAAACACGAACTAGCCAATACTGATAAAATTGGAGCTATTGGTTTTTGTTTTGGAGGTAAATGTGTGTTGGATTTAGCCCGTTCTGGTATAGAAATTGGCGGAGTGGTAAGCTTTCACGGTATTTTTGACCCGCCAGGCCTTAACCACAAAGGAGATATCAAAGCAAAGGTTTTGGTGTTACATGGATGGGAAGACCCTTTGGCATTGCCCAAAGACATTAATCTGTTGGGACAGGAGCTTACGCAACGTAATGCCGTTTGGGAGATGGATATTTACGGGCATACCGGGCACGCATTTACAAACCCCAAGGCCAAAGCTCCTAATCAGGGGATGATGTTCAATGCTTTAGCAAATGATAGGTCATGGCGGCGTATGGTCAACTTCTTTGAAGAAGTTTTTGCCAACTAAACTTTACTGGTTCTGAAGAGTTTCCATATGCTTTGGAAGCACTATGGATTTTTTTCTTTTGAGGTTCCAATAGGATCAATAAAGCGGCAATAATTATTAAGTTTTTCATGATGTATTGCCCTAACAAGGTTAATTGTAATAGACCGCTGTTAAACGTTTCTTCTGGAAAGAAGACCAATGGAGTAAAGGTGAAAACCATATGCAACAAAGCCAACAGTATGGTAGTTCTGCGGAAAAGGTTAACTATCAACAACACCCCTATTCCAACTTCCCAAATGGCCAAAAGAATTATGGCAATATCATCTGCAATAAGTCCAAAGGTCAATTCGTGAATGGTATTTTTTGCAAGACTTTCTGCCGGACTCAAATTTGGGAAAAATTTGAGCATACCAAACCACAGATACACTAATCCTACTGATATTGCTAAAATGCTATTCTTGGTCTTTGCCTTCATTGTTTGTGGGTTTGGTTGTTATAGGATAAAAGAATCTCTTTCAAAAACCAAAATACGATGTTCACAGCCCTACCAAAACTAATGAATAGGTAAAAAAACTTAAAGAACGATTAATTCTATTAATCAAAAATTAACGAAGCTTAAAGAATGGATATATTTGGTTTACTTAGCAAGTGTCTTGAAGAAACAAATAATTTATATCACAATTTTTGTCGTTTCCATTCTGGGGCTTGCATTTATACAATATAGATATTTACAAATAGGTCTTAGTCTTGCCAAAGTACAGTTTAACAAAAAAGTACAGGGTACGGTCACCGACATTAAAACCGACCTAAGCACAGAAAACCAACTAACATTTTTGGTGGGCAAAGCACTCCAAAAAGATGACACGTATTTTACATTAAGCTTGGACAGTGTTCAAGATGCCTCAAGTTTTTATTTAAAAGACTTTATCGCAGAAAAATTGGTGATCCATGGATTGGAAACCAAATTTTCCTATACACTGCACACCAAAGACAGTTTGTACTATCTAAAATCCCCAATCAATTTTGAAAATGAGGATAATTTAGTTTCATATCCAATAGAACTGTATGGGTACTTGCCTGATCTTATTGACCAAAGATTGGTATTGGACCTACAGTTTAAAAATCTCAATACTTATTTCTTAGGTCAGCTAAATGGTTTGACTCTACCCAGTTTACTTTTCATTTTGGGGATAATCATAGCCATTATTTGGGCACTGAAAACTTACTATTGGCAGCAAAATGTAATTACCACGACCAATGAATTCATCAACAACCTTACTCACGAGCTCAAAACTCCGGTATTTTCCATAAGCTTGGCCACTAAGTTGTTGGATGAAGAAGCCACGCCCAAGCAAAAAAATGTGGTTTCATTGATTCGGCAACAAACCAATCGATTATCGGCACACATTGACAAGGTATTGGAATTGGGCAATCTAGAGCACAAGAAAAATGTTATTTCTCTGGAACTATTGGATTTTCATCCCTTTTTGAAAAAACTGTGTCAAGAATTTGAAACACTTTCCACTATTCAAAACATAGATTTTAAATACAATTTGGAAGAAGGACCTTATTGGTTAAAAGCAGAACCGTTCCATTTGGGAAATGCAGTAAATAATCTTTTGGATAATGCGAACAAATATTCGGAAGAGCCAAAAATCACTCTCAGTGCATTTAAACAAAATGATGATCTCATCATTTCGGTGGAAGATAACGGTCATGGCATTGACCCTAAAGATCATGAACGTATCTTTAAAAAATATTACAGGGTTCCCAATAAAGACATCCATAATGTAAAAGGATATGGCTTGGGCTTAAGCTACGCAAAAAGAGTAATCAACCGATTTAAGGGTAAAATTCTCTTGGAAAGCGAACCCAGAAAAGGAACAAAAATTTCTATCGTATTACGATTGAACAAAAATGGAATACAAGCATAACATATTACTGGTTGAAGATGATGAATCATTAGGATATTTGCTTTCGGAATATCTTAAAATGAAGGGATTGGATGTAAACTGGGTTCAGGACGGCACCAAGGTGATGGACGCCCTGTCCCAAAACCTGTTTGATTTAATCGTACTGGATATTATGATGCCCAAGGTAGACGGATTTACTCTGGCCACAGAAATCAAAAAACAATATCCAGATATCCCTTTTATTTTCTTAACGGCAAAATCTCTTAAAGTTGATGTCCTCAAAGGATTCTCCGTTGGCGCTTTGGATTACTTGAAAAAACCAATAGATGAGGAAGAATTGGTCACCCGAATTATGGCCCACTTATCTAGGTTGGGTAAAAACACCTTCCAAACTGTTGAAGAAGACATCATGCAAATTGGGTTGTATACTTTTGACAGCCGCAACAATGAGCTTCAATATGATGACGAAAGCATCCGGTTAACTGCCCGTGAAAATGAACTTCTAAAGTTTTTAGTGGCCAATAAAAACAATCTGTGCTCCCACAAGGATATTCTAGTAAGAATCTGGGGTAATAATGATTATTTCAATAGGAAAAGTTTGAATGTCTTCATAACCCACCTTAGAAAACATCTAGAAAAAGATCCTTCCCTAAAAATTGAAAATGTTCACGGTAGAGGTTTTGTTCTAAAAACACAGGAATAACCCGTTGTCTTTTTTACTATTTCACTCTTAATTATTTGAACATGAAATATTAAAACAGCATACGCTCCCGTCACCCTGAATTTATTTCAGGGTCATACTTCATAATTACTTAATGAAAAAATGTAATGTGATACTGAAACGAGTTCAGCATGACGTAATTCTGAAAAACTCTATTTCTAAATGCACAAGTAATAAACTTAAGTTTTACGGTTATAGGGATTTTCCATAAATATTGGGCAAACGTATCCCAAATTTCACGGCCAAAATGCGCAAAATAATCACTATAATTATGGCACTTACATAGGCATAACCTTCAGGAATGTAAAATAACAGCAAAATAAAATAGCTGCCCCCTCCCAAAATACAGGCAGTTGCATAAATCTCTTTTCTGAAAATAACCGGAATTTCATTGCAAAGAATATCTCGGATAACGCCGCCAAAACAAGCGGTCATGGTACCCAAAGCAATGCACATTATCGGAAGAAGCTCAGCCTGTAGCCCTTTTTCAACTCCAACCATAGTATAAAGTCCAATTCCAATCGTATCAAACAAAAACAAGGATTTCCTAAGGTATTTTAATTGATTCACAAAAATGATGGCAAAAACCACGGTAACCAAAATTGTGGTCATATAGGTCAAATCTCTCATCCAAACCACAGGAGTATTCCCAATCAACAAATCCCTTAAAGTTCCACCTCCTATTGCCGTTACAAAAGCAATAATGAGCACACCAAAAAGGTCCAACCGTTTTTCCATGGCTACCAAAACCCCAGAAATGGCAAAGGCCACTGTACCCAAAATATCTATGGCTTGATAGAACATTTTACATTTTTTGGGTAAAGTAATTATAATCTTTGAGCACGGTGTCCAAATAAGGCACATCGTACAAATTGGAGTTGGTCTGAAGAATGCTTTCCACCTTAACCCTTAGTGCTGTGAGGGTTTTAAAATCTCCACTTTTTCTAGCAATATAAAAAGTCTCTTTGATCAGTCGCACATCTTTATCCGTAAGCAAAGTGACATTGGTAAACTGCGGTTCATATTCCTCGTTCACTTCTTCCAAAATGGTATGGGAAACCTTCGTTTTTTTCTTGGTGCTTATAACAACCGTTCCGGCGGCGGCATCACCAACTCGCTGACGCTTTTCTGAAAAAAGTATGCTCAAAATACCTATGGAGCCCAAAAAAATCCAAATATCCACCAACCGAAGCATCCATCGAACCAAAAGATTGCTCCAATGTACAGGAGTACCATCAACACGGACAACGCGCATTTTTAATAACATTTTACCAACAGTCTGACCATTAAAAATGCTGTGCATCAACAAAGAATAGAACATGGCCGGTAAAAAAATAAGCGATGCCAAACCACGTTGGGTCCAAGTATCCTCATAAATAAAACCAATGGCATTACTGATCAAACTTACCAAGTAAGCATACATGTACAGGATAAGACCATCGATAAGGAAAGCAACAATTCGCTCCCCAATACTTACAATCTTATAATCTAAATTGACATTTTGCGTTGTATTGATTTGGAGGTTACTCATATAACCGTAATTTTAGCTTTAGGAATTTCTACGTATGCGCGAAGCTGCCTTTGTGAAGCAAAATAAGGAAAAATGGATCGCTTTTGAAAAAGCGGTCGCATTAGGTTCCAATACTGATCCCGATGTCCTTGTGGATGGATATATCCAACTTACAAATGACTTGGCCTACGCGCAAACCTATTACGCCGAAAGCAAGACTTTATTGTATTTAAATTCTTTGG
This sequence comes from Flagellimonas amphidinii, assembly GCF_013090115.1. Lineage (GTDB taxonomy): Bacteria > Bacteroidota > Bacteroidia > Flavobacteriales > Flavobacteriaceae > Flagellimonas > Flagellimonas amphidinii. Next base: position 43,212 of record NZ_JABFNN010000031.1, on the reverse strand, counting down.
CCTCTCAAGCCCATCAAAAAATATATAAGAACAAAAAAGAGTCGGGAAACCGAATAATTGATTTCTGGAAGGTAGAATTCCCATTGTTTTTCATACAATATCATAAAACACTTTTAGTGGCTTTTCTTATTTTTTTGGTAGCCACGGCCATCGGTAGTATTTCTGCCCTAAATGATTCTTCTTTTGTGAGACTTATTTTAGGTGATGGCTATGTGAATGAGACCTTGAACAATATTGCAAAAGGGGAACCAACCGCCATTTATAAAAGCGGAAGCGAAATAGGAACTTTTTTAGGAATTACCATCAATAACATTAGAGTTGCATTTTTGGCTTTTGCCTTTGGGGTTATCACCAGTATTGGTACAGGCTACATATTGTTCAATAACGGTGTTATGTTGGGAGCTTTCATCACCTTCTTTTACACCAAGGGTGTATTTTTTGAGGCCAACCGACAAATTTGGCTGCATGGTACCATTGAAATATCCGTGATTATTATAGCCGGCTGTGCAGGGTTGATCATGGGCAACAGTATTTTGTTTCCAAAGACATTTTCCAGACGGGTTTCTTTTATGAAAGGTGCCAAAGATGGTTTAAAAGTGGTCGTGAGCACCATTCCTTTTTTCATTATCGCCGGATTTATTGAAGGCTTTATCACCCGCTATGCCAACATGCCCGACTGGCTGGCATTTTCAATCATTGGAGGATCATTGTTCCTCATCGTTTTCTATTATATCATTTATCCAATCCAACTGAATAGATCATATGCAAGACAAATACATTGAACTTAGGATCAACCGCGATTTTGGGGACATCCTTACTACCTACTTTGACTTTCTTAAACAGAATATTAAAAAATTTACTAATATCTTTCTAAGTTACAATGGGGTTTTTCTTGTTGGACTTTTGATTACCAGCTATTTGTTGGTTTCTGGGTTTGTTGGTTTGATTTCTGTAAATTCTGGTTTCTATGGAATTGAGGCAACTACTAGTTCTGAAGACACATATTGGATCTACATTATTGCCGGTGGTATTTTGTTCTTTGTAATATTCCTAATGGTTGCGGGCCTGAACTTTAGTCTCAGTTCGACTTACTTAATCAAATACGAGGAAAATAAGGGCTTGAATTTTGACAAAACACAAGTTTGGAATCTCACCAAGAATAATTTCGGGAGTACCATCCTGTTCATTCTCTTGCTGATTCCCATTTACCTACTTTTTATGATTGTATCGGTAATTTTTGCATTCATCCCATTGCTTGGCATGTTTGCCCAATATATTATACAATTTTTCCTTACTGCATGGATCGGGGTTTCCTTTTTTAATATGTTGGCAGAAAAAAAAGGAGTAACCGACGCATTTGGGGAGGGTTGGAATTTGGTGAGCAAAAACTTTTGGAGATCCGTTGGAATCAATTTTATACTTGGTTTGCTCAATGGTCTTTTAATGTTCATTGTTTTATTGATTCCAAGTATAATTATTGGGATTTACACTTTTCATGTGGTCGAAAACAATGTTGAAGTAGGGACTTCCATTGTTCCAACCATAATTTATACATTAGGGCTTTGCCTATTTTTGATTTTAATGGTCTATGCGCAATGCTTGGGTCAATTTGTGAATGGAATTCTGTACTATGCGCTACACGAAAAGACTTATAACGTTAACACAAGAAGTAAAATTGAACAAATAGGACAATCCAATTAGTGGCTAAAAGATTTACTTCCATATTTTTCGTTTTGTGGACATTCACATTGTTTGCCCAAAACGATACTATTGTCTTGCCTCTTGATGAAGCATCCATACTTTATGAGCGAAGTATTCCTGATGATTTAAGCAAAAAATATACTGGGGATGACTTCAACTATAATGTAAAGACTGGTGAATCACAAAACTTATTGGCCCGTTTTCTACGTTGGTTGATGAACAGCATTGGAGAGACTTTTGGTTTTGATATTTCACCAAAAACCTTGTTGATTTTAGAGTACATCATCTATGCCCTGATTGGGCTTTTGGTAATTTATGTATTGGTAAGGGTCTTCATCAACGAAAAATTCAATGCCATATTTTCCAAAAAGGCAAAGTCCATTGTGGACATCGACCTTGCCGAGCAACATATTGAAAATGTGGATTTGGATGCACTTATGACAGCTGCCCTCAAAGCAAAAAATTATCGGCTTGCGGTGCGCTACCAATTTCTCAAAATTCTCAAGTTATTGTCCCAAAAAGATATTATCGATTGGCATTTTGACAAGACCAATGTGGATTACGAACGGGAAATTAGTGAAGTCCAACTTCAAAAGGAATTTAAAAAAGCTTCATACCTGTATGAAAATATTTGGTATGGTGAACAACCTATTGACGAATCTGGCTATAACAAAACTAGTGCGCGTTTTGCCAACCTTAGCAATCTAATACCACAATAGCCATGGACCGGAAATCTAAAATTGTCATTGCCATATTTGTCCTAACGGTTGTTGGAATCATTGTTACCGAAATTGTCCGTCCCAAACCTATTAATTGGCGTCCTTCTTATACCTCAACAGATAAAATCCCTTTTGGTTGCTATGTGTTGTACAATGAATTAGCATCATTATTCCCTGAAGGTTCCATTGAAACAGTTGAAAAGAGCGTTTACGATGTACTGGCTGATCAAGATACTACTTTGTCCACTAATTATATGTTCATCAATGAATATGTTGATTTAGATCGACAAGAAACTCATCAACTTCTGGATTATGTGGACCAAGGAAATACCGTTTTTATTGCTGCCACTGGGTTTGGATGGCCACTGGCCGACACATTGAATATCAGTATCGCTTCTGAATACAATTTAAAAGAAGATACTGCCACTTTAACCATGACCCATAAAAATTTCAACCAAGAGGAGTTTAAACTATCCCGTGGTGTTTATAGTTCGCACTTTACCAGCGTTGATTCAACCAACACAACCATATTGGGGCATATTACCTACACCAAGGAAAATTTTCTGGAAGATCAACCCAATGAGGTGCTGACCAAACCCAACTTTATAAAAACCAAGTTCGGCAAAGGACACTTTTTGATTAACACAACACCACAAGCATACTCCAATTTTTATATGCTCAAAGGCAACCAAGATTATGTCTCCCATACTTTTTCTTATTTATCTGATGAGAAAATGCTCTACTGGGACAATTACAAAAAGGCAGGCAGAGTGGTCATTGACTCACCTATGCGTTTTGTACTTACCCAAAATGCACTAAAATGGGCGTATTATTTAACAGTTTTGGGGCTTTTACTCTTTGTTTTTTTTCGAGGGAAACGTGAACAGCGCATTATTCCAATTATTGAACCCTTGAAAAATTCATCAGTTGGGTTTGCCCAAGCAGTAGGCTCGCTCTATCATCAAAATAAAGATTATACAGACCTCATCCATAAAAAATTGAATTATTTTCTGGCCTATCTTAGAAGCCGGTATTATATCGATACCGCCCAACTCAATGAAAAAACCATACAAATTTTGGCTTCCAAGGCAGGTAAAAGTATTCAAGAGACCAAAGATTTAATAGAATTCATCCTTAGATTGAAAAATAAAAGCTCCCATACTGAGCATGACAGTATTCAACTCAATAAAAAAATAACCGCTTTTAAGCAATAAGCATATGGAAGAAAAAGAACCACAAGACGATTCATTGCAGTTTAGTTCACGGGTAGACCTTACAAAATTACAAGAGGCCGTTGCTCAAATTAAATCGGAATTGGGCAAAGTCATCATAGGACAACAAGATATGATAGAGTTGCTCATCATTTCTATTTTGGCCAATGGGCATTCCTTGATTGAAGGAGTTCCTGGTGTTGCCAAAACAGTCACCGCTAAGTTATTGGCCAAGACCATGAATGTAGACTTCAGTCGTATTCAGTTCACACCGGATCTTATGCCAAGTGATATTTTGGGCACCTCAATTTTCAATATAAAGACTTCAGAGTTTGAGTTTAAAAAAGGACCGTTGTTTTCCAATATTATTTTGATTGATGAAATCAACAGAGCCCCTGCCAAGACCCAAGCCGCTCTTTTTGAATCCATGGCAGAAAGACAGATTACCATGGACGGTCTGGAGTATGCCATGGAACCCCCATTTTTGGTCTTTGCCACTCAAAATCCTATTGAACAGGAAGGAACCTACAGATTGCCAGAAGCCCAATTGGATCGTTTCCTGTTTAAAATCAATGTAAACTACCCTTCCTTGGAAGAGGAAATCCAGATTTTGGAAAGCAAGCATGAACAAAAGGATCAAGTGGAAGAAGATTTGGTCAATACCTTGCTTTCGGCCAAACAAATAGCAGAATACCAAAGCACCATTAAAGAGATTATAGTGGAGAAAAATCTCCTCAAATATATCGCTTCCATTGTGGACAATACACGTACCAATGCCAACCTGTACCTTGGTGCATCTCCAAGAGCTTCCATTGCCATTATGGATGCATCCAAATCACTAGCAGCAATCAACGGCAGGGATTTTATAACCCCAGATGATATTAAAAAAGTAGCTGCACCTGTTTTGGCCCATAGAATTATGTTGACCCCTGAACGCGAAATGGAGGGATTGACAGCCGAGCAAGTGGTAAAACAAATTGTGGATAGTATAGAAATCCCTAGATAATACGTTCGTGAAGAAATTTTTTAGGCCCATATTTTTGCAAAAGCGTTTTTTTATCGCTTTGACCATCATCATCATAGGTTTTTTGGTTTCCTATATGGTTCCGAATATTTATGGCGCTTTTAAAATATTATTTTACGTATTCGTCCTATTATTGGTTGTGGATGCACTAATGTTGTTTGCTTCCAAAGGAAAGATTCAAGCGCAACGCATACTTCCGGACAAACTTTCCAATGGTGATGATAATCCTATCCAACTCAAACTTACCAACACTTATCTTTTTCCTATCAGTGTAAAAATTATAGATGAGATTCCATTTCAATTTCAAAAAAGGGATTTTGGTGTAACAAGTAAAATAGTTAGTGGAGGAAACAAACAATATGCCTACCAATTGAGACCTACTGAACGTGGTGTGTACGCATTTGGAAGTCTAAATGTTTTTGCAAGCTCCACTATTGGTTTTTTGGCAAGAAAATATGCTTTTGACACTTCTCAAGAAGTTCCGGTATACCCTTCTTTTTTACAATTGCAAAAATATGATCTACTGGCTTTTACAAGTCGCCTACATGAGTTTGGCTTAAAGAAAATAAGGCGTATTGGCCATACCATGGAGTTTGAACAAATCAAGGAATATGTTTTGGGAGATGACATCCGCAACATCAACTGGAAAGCAACTGCCAAACGCAACCAATTGATGGTCAATCAATACCAAGATGAAAAATCCCAACCTGTGTATTCTGTCATTGATAAGGGAAGGGTCATGAAAATGCCCTTTAATGAATTGAGCTTGTTGGACTATGCTATCAATGCTACTTTGGTCATCAGTAATATCGCCTTAAAAAAACAGGATAAGGCAGGAATGTTCTCTTTTAGTGATAAAATTGAAAATCGGGTTGTAGCCGAACGAAGAAGTTCACAAATGAATTTGATTTTAGAGACACTTTACAATTTAAATACCAATTTTATTGAAAGTGACTTCAGTAGATTGTACATTGATGTCAAGCGAAATCTGAATCAGCGTAGTTTGTTATTGTTGTATACCAATTTCGAAACTATGGATGCGCTTCACAGACAACTTCCCTATTTGACGGCAATAGCCAAACAGCATTTATTGGTGGTCATCTTTTTTGAAAATACCGAACTCAATGAATTTGCAAACAACAAAGCGCAAAATGTACGACAGATTTTTGAGCAGACCATTGCTGAAAAGTTCATTTACGAAAAGAAATTGATTGTAAATGAGCTAAGAAAACACGGTATCCAGACCATTTTGACCAAACCTGAAAATTTGACCGTCAATACCATCAATAAATATCTGGAAATTAAAGCTAGAGGCCTTATTTAGTCTGAAGAATCGCTTGCGGGATTCCAAAAGAGTTTAAGGAAGGAAGTTTACCATCGTACACAACAAATTCAGTATTTATTGGTAACGATTCAAATTTTTGCTCTTTAAAATCTACATGCGAATATTGTCCACGTAGTCTTTTTTCTTTGTCTTTCTTAGAAAAAAGTTCGATAGTCACACCAACTGTTACACCACCAAGAACTGTTGCGGCTAAATCGTCGTTGTCCCAACCGTTATCTTGTTGGCCAGAATCCACAGCTTCTTTAGCGACACCTATTATGGCACTTCCCGCAACAGAGCCTATAAAAGTCCATACGCGATTTCCATCAGACATTTGTTTAGCAATACCAGCTCCTGCCAAACCAAAAAGGTTTCCTCCCAGAAAATGAAGTGCTTTGTCTCGCTCTACTTGACCATGGCAATACGAAGCGAGCATTAAAAAGACCAGTGTGGGGATTAGTGTTCTCATGCGCAGCGTAAATGTATAAAAAGTTTAGGTTTTGTGTACTTAAAGCCTATAAATCTTCTGCTTGCTGCTTGGCTTCATTAAATTCATCCATTAATTTTTGAACGATTTGCGCTGCGGGTTTTATTTCATGAATCAAACCAGAAACTTGTCCAATTTCCAATTCCCCTTCCTCCAAGTCACCTTCAAACATGCCTTTTTTTGCTCTTGCCCTACCTAACAAAGCTTTCAATTGCTCTACAGAAGCTCCATTTTTATAGGCATCTTGCACATCTTGATAGAATTTGTTCTTCAGTAGTCTAACTGGTGCCAGTTCTTTAAGAGTTAAATGAGTATCCCCTTCTTTAGCTTTAACCACCATTTCTTTGAACAAATCATGGGAAGAAGCCTCTGGACTGGCCACAAACCTGCTACCAACCTGTACTCCATCTGCACCCAATACCATAGCTGCCAACATGGCCCTTCCTGTGGCTATACCTCCTGCAGCTATCAAAGGAATTTGTATTTTTTCTTTTACTGAAGGAATGAGTACCATGGTTGTGGTTTCATCCCTTCCATTATGCCCCCCAGCCTCAAAACCCTCAGCTACTATGGCATCCACACCTGCTTCTTGGGCTTTCAGGGCAAATTTTACACTGCTCACCACATGTACCACAGTAATTCCGTTTTCTTTTAGAAAGGTTGTCCAAGTCTTTGGGTTTCCTGCTGAAGTAAACACAATTTTCACCCCAGAATTGACAATGATTTTCATCAACTCATCAATATCAGGATATAGCATCGGAACATTAACCCCAAAAGGTTTAGTGGTTGCCTTTTGGCATTTTTCAATATGTGCTTTGAGTACATCGGGATACATACTTCCCGCCCCCAATAATCCCAGTCCCCCAGCATTGGAAACCGCGGAAGCCAATTTCCATCCACTGGTCCAAATCATTCCTGCTTGAACAATGGGGTATTGAATATGAAAAAGGTTAGTGATTTTGTTTTGGGCCATATCATGAAATTACTCCTGAACCTACCAATTCATCTTCAATATACCAGGCAACAAATTGTCCTTCAGTAATGGCGGATTGTTTTTCTTTGAAATCCACGTAGAGTCCATTTTCAATCCTATATAAAGTAGCTTTCTGCAAAGGCTGCCTGTATCTAATTCGTGCCATTACCTCCATTGTTTCATCTACTTTCAAGGATAAATCAGGACGTACCCAATGCAATTCGTCTTCCTTAACAAAAAGTGTATGACGGTAGAGTCCAGGATGTTGTTTCCCTTGCCCCGTGTAGATAATATTCTTATCAACATCGGTATCAATAACAAATAATGGTTCTTTGGTACCTCCTACATTAAGTCCTTTACGTTGACCTATAGTAAAATAATGAGCTCCTTGATGTTCACCCACTACTTTTCCATCTGTTTCCGTATAAACAGGTTTTTCAGAATGAAATGCCAATTCTTCTCTCTTATTGGAAAAGCTGGGCTCCACAACATCGTATTGGTTTGCGTTGTTCGGCACTTCTACGATAACACCTTTCTTAGGTTTCAATTTTTGTTGAAGAAACTCTGGCAAATGCACTTTTCCTATAAAACACAATCCCTGTGAATCTTTCTTGTCAGCTGTGATCAAATCATTTTCTGCAGCTATTTGACGTACTTGCGGTTTGGTAAGTTCCCCAATTGGAAACAAGGTTTTGGACAATTGTTCTTGCGAAAGTTGGCATAAAAAATAAGATTGATCCTTATTATTGTCTTTTCCGGCTAAAAGCTGATAGGTTTCAGAACCATCTTCATTTTGTATAGTCCCTTTTCTACAATAATGTCCTGTAGCCACATAATCAGCCCCTAGTTGCAAAGCGATTTTTAAAAAGACATCAAACTTAATTTCCCTATTACACAGCACATCAGGATTAGGTGTTCTCCCCTTCTCATATTCACTAAACATGTAATCTACAATACGCTCCTTGTATTCTACACTTAAATCTACTGTCTGAAAGGGAATGCCCAATTTTTCTGCAACAATTAAAGCATCATTACTATCCTCTACCCATGGACATTCTTCTGAAATGATTACTGAATCATCATGCCAGTTTTTCATAAAAAGTCCGATAACGTCATACCCCTGCTCTTTAAGCAGGTAGGCCGTAACGCTCGAATCCACACCTCCAGAAAGTCCAACTACAACCTTTTTCATTTCAAAGTTTTATGGGTACAAAAATACAAAATGGTACTCATTGACTAACAATAGTCTATTCTATGGATACCTACCTTACAGTTAGAAAAATAAAAACCACATAGGTAGGCCAGTATTTCTATATAAGGCTTAATCAAATGTTTAAACCTAATACATCTTTATACTATTAATGAGATACAAATGATTAAATTAATTTATAATTAATTAAACAAAAGTGATTATATGTTTTTTACTTCTATCTAAATGAATAAGATTAAATTATTGATTTACAACATGCTTATAATAAGTAAAAAAACAAGAATAGCCTTACTTTTATACTTAATAATCAATACTTTATTAAAAATTTTATAAAATTTTCAAGTTAAACAGTTGACCTATACATCAATTTTGTTAAACTTTTTATAAAAAAACATAAACATAACGCAACCTTTTTTGTTCAAATATATCTTTAAAGCATTAAACAATTAATAATCTAAAGATATTCTCATGAAAGCACTAAAAAGATTGTCATTCTTATTATTCTTAACAATTATTGCGTCATGTTCCAATGACGACAACGAAAATCCTAATCCAACACCAGAAGAACAAAACAATGTTGTTGAAGCTGCACAGGCAACATCAGACCTCAGCAGCTTGGTAGCTGCACTACAAAAAGCGGACGAAAGTGCCGATAACGATTTGATTAGTGCTTTAAGTGGAGACGGCCCTTTCACCGTTTTTGCACCTACCAATGCTGCTTTTTCAGATTTATTGGCTCAACTAGATGGATTTGATTCCTTAGATGATTTCAACACTCAGGAATTGCAAAACCTTTTAGCCACCATTTTAACGTATCATGTAATTTCCGGAGCAGCAGCTTTAAGTACTGATTTGACCGATGGTCAAACTCTTACTACTCTTCAAGGAAGTACACTAACAGTTTCAACAGATGGTGGCGTATTTATCGGAGATGCCACCGATGTTGATGCTCAAGTAACTACTGCCAATGTTGAAACATCCAATGGGGTGGTACATATTATCAATAAAGTTTTGTTGCCACAAGCTATTCTTGATGAACTAGCAGATATCATTCTTGTTCCCATTACAGATTTAGCCATCGCCAATGAGAACTTACAAAGTCTAGTTGCTGCACTTACCGCAGCCAATGGTGATTTGCCAACGGTTTTACGTGGTGATGGTCCCTTTACCGTTTTAGCACCAACAGACGAGGCTTTTACCGCTTTCTTGGATGGAGCGGCGCTTGGTGACATTCCTGTTGATGTTCTTACCAATGTATTATTGAATCATGTTATTAGTGGCGAAATCATGTCCACAGACTTGACAACACTTGGTTCTGGATACGAAAACACCTTGGCTACTGGCGCAGGGGAGCAAAATATGAGTATTTTCTTCGATACATCAGACGGAGTAGTTTTCAACGGTGTTGCTACTGTGGATACTCCAAATGTAAAAGCATTGAATGGAGTTGTCCATGTAGTGGATGCTGTAATAGATTTGCCCAACATTGTTGACCATGCAGTTGCAAATCCCAATCTAACATCTCTGGTGGATGCCTTAACAGATGGAGGAAATACAACTTTCACTGACCTTCTTTCAAATGAAGAAGAAGAATTTACCGTTTTTGCACCTGTAAACGATGCTTTTGCTGCGTTTACCAATCAAAATTCAAATGCATTGGATGCCATTTTGTCTAACCATGTGGTAGTTGGGGCTTCCGCTTTCTCTTCAGGTTTGACCAATTCTTACGTAAACACAGCTGCTGAATTTGATACTGATGAAAATTTGAGCCTATACATTAATACAGATGATGGAGTAACGCTTAATGGAGTGAGCAACGTGGCTTTGGCAGATATTGTTGCCACAAATGGAGTTATACATGCTGTTGATGCTGTTATTGACCTACCAACAGTTGTAACATTCGCAACAGCAGACCCTAACTTCTCTACTTTGGTTCAAGCACTTACAGAATTAACCCCAGCAACAGATTTTGTTGCTGTACTTTCAGCACAAGATGGAGCAGGTTCTGACCCATTCACGGTTTTTGCACCTACTAACGATGCTTTTGCAGCACTTGCAGCAATACCTGCTGAAGATGATTTAACTCCTATTCTACAGCATCACGTTATTGGTGGAGCCAACATACGCTCTGGAGATTTAACTCCTGATGGAAATACAGTAACCCCAGCTACTTTGGAAGGAGATACCTTTACCATCACATTACCAGGCACAAATGGCAATATTGCCGATGTTACAGACGGGGCTGGTAATACAGGCATTGGGATTGATGCAGTTGACGTACAGGCCATCAATGGTGTAATTCATGTATTGGATGCCGTACTGATTCCTGACACTACCAATTAAAGCAGGTCAAATCCTATAAAAGTAGTCCTTATACTACAAAAAAAGCTCTCAAAACTAAACCTTTGAGAGCTTTTAATCTATTGCAATATACCGTTCATCGATGACACATCAAAAGGGGTCTCTTTACCATACAAAACCCTCCCATTGACAACTATTAATTTTCAACCTCAATTTTAGGCCCCATATTTGTAGTCCCAAATCTTTCCAAACTTCACCAATAATTGGAAAACTCCCCCAAAGTTTTGAGGGAGTTTTTTTGTGCAATTCTTTCAAATTTTATGGTAGATCAGTTCTCCTCTTCTTCCTGTTCCAACACATCGATAATCTCATAACCATCTTCTACAGCTTTATATATGGCCTCATTAAGTTCATAAGCTGACACACCACCAAAATCAATTTCTTCTGCATCATCTGGAAGGGACTCTACAACTGCTCCAACGGGTGGACTAGCCACTTCAAACTCATCTCCATCAACATTCTGGTAGAACAAACCATCTGCATAACGGTAAGCAGTTCCTCTAACAGTTAAAGCAACTGCTGTTGCGGGCAACACTCTCAAACGAAAACCTCTTGGCGGAAATGCTCTTACGTAAGCACCCCTGCGTTTTACATAGTACATACCTCCTACTGGATAATAGGTAGCCCTTCTGTAAATTACGGGCCGGGTATTGGCTGGTAAACGTCTTATGGTTCTTTGGACAACCCTACGGTTATGTCGGCGTACTTTTCTACGTATCATACGCCTTTCCTGCGAAGCTCTGTAGACTTGAGCCTCAACATATTGAAGTGAGCCAATAGATAAGCATGCAAAAAGAAACATAGCTAAACGTAAGTTCTTCATCGTGTGAAAATTATGGCTAGACCTTCTTTGGACTCAAAATAAACCTAAAGGTTTAATTTAAGCTTTCATAAATTTCACAATTAGAACAACCTTAACGTCTACCGGTCTTTTTTTGTTCCTCGGCCTGCTCCATCATCTCACGCATTTTACGCTGGAACTTGTTTTCCTTTTTTGGTTTTTTCTTGTTTTCCTGAATTTGAGCATGAATCTTATCCTCATCCAAGATGTAGTTCTTGATGGCCAACATGATAAAAATGGTAATCAAGTTTGAAATAAAATAGTACAAACTTAATCCACTGGCATAGTTATTAAAGAAAACCAACATCATCAAGGGTGATAAGTACATGATAAACTTCATATTAGGCATACCAGGTTGTTGTTGCATCTGCATGCTTTGCCCAGTGGTCATCATCATGTAGAAAAAGATAGCAATAGAGGCAAGTATCGGAAACAAACTAACATGGTTACCGTAAAAACTTGATATTAAAGGAATATTAGTAGTCCATTCAAAGATTGAGTCATAAGAAGATAAATCATCAGCCCACAAAAAGGATTTTTGTCTTAATGCAAAAGATGTTGGAAAAAACATGAACAAGGCATAGAAAATAGGCAACTGCAATAATGCGGGAATACATCCACTCATAGGACTAACTCCTGCCTTGTTGTAGAGCTTCATGGTTTCTTGCTGCTTCTTCATGGCATTGTCCTTATACTTCTCATTGATTTCCGTGATTTCGGGTTTCAACACTTTCATCTTAGCCTGAGAAAGGTAGGACTTGTAAGTTACGGGCGATAAGGCCAAACGTACCAAAATGGTCATAATAATGATAGCAATTCCGTAAGGCAGAAAAGAACTTAAAAATCCGTAAAAAGGCGTAAACACAAAGCGGTTGATCCAACCAAAAATACCCCATCCGAAGGGAATAGAATCAACCAAGCCTAAATCTTTATAGTCATCCAAAACTTTTACATCGGTAGGGCCATAATACCAATGCATGTTTTGTGAAAGCTCCCCTCCTTGCAACTGCAACGGCAATTTAGAGCTGTATTCTTTGGTGAACAAAATATCCTTTCTTTCTTCTTCTACAAGATTTTTGGAAGTTAACTCGGCTGTTTTAAAATGCTCATCCGACGCTAATATGGAACTGAAAAAGTGCTGACGATACGACAACCATTTGATGTCCTCTTCCGTTTCTTCATCCAAATCACTGCTTTCAGAAAGTTTACTGACTTTACCTTCATCATGATTATAGGTCAATCTAGTATATCGATTTTCATATCGAACACTCTTATTGTGGCGAATACCTTTAAAATCCCAATTCAAAGTTATAGGTCGTCCGCTATTGATAACTCCGTTCAATCCCTGAGAACGAATAGTAAAATCAACCAAATATTCATTGGGTCTCATTTCGTAGCGATATTCCAAAAATTGATTGTTGGAAACTTTGGCCTTCATTGAAAGCACTTGATTTTCTCCATTTTTAGAAAACGAAGGCTCAAAAAACAAATCGGTACTTGTAAGCGCTCTATTATCTGAAGTTGAAAAATTAAGGGCAAAATTGGCGTTTCCATCTTTGACCAAATAAACAGGAACTGAATCATAGGTCACAAAATTTTTCATTCTGGCCTCAACTATCTGTCCGCCTTTATTTGCTATCTCCAAATAAAGTACTTCGTTTTCAAGTTTTGTGGTTCCTTCAGAAACAGCGGTGAATCCAAACGCTCCCACGGAACTCTTATAATCGGCAACTGCCGTAGAATCTTTGGTATTAATGGTCGGTGTCTCAACGATGGGTTGTTTTTCAGTTTCCTCTGCTTGCTTAGCTTCGGCCTCAGCTTGTTCTTGTTGTGCTTTTTGGGCCTCCAATTCCTCTGGTGTGGGCTGATTTTGGTAAAACATAAAAATTAATATCCCAAAAATCAGTACAAAGCCAATTATGGAATTGATATCCAGCTTCTTCTCTTCCATGAAAATTATTTAGTAGAAAATCTTTATTGGTAATTTCGGTGGCAAATATATGTCCAAAACCGCAGTTTATGCCAAACTGGCATTCTTTTGTTGTTGTTTTTGCACCAGTACCGCTTTTACAAAGCCTACAAACAACGGATGTGGATTAGCTACAGTACTTTTGTACTCTGGATGATACTGCACTCCAACAAACCAAGGATGCGAAGGAATTTCAATGACCTCTACCAAACCAGTTTTCGGATTTAAGCCTGTAGCTACCAAGCCAGCATCTTCCATTTGTTCTTTATACTCATTATTGAACTCAAAGCGATGCCTGTGTCTTTCAGCAATGTCTGTTGCACCGTAAACTTCATGTACAAGGCTACCTTCCACTAATTGACAATCCCAAGCACCCAATCGCATGGTACCTCCCATATCTGTAACGGATTTTTGCTCTTCCATTAAGTTGATGACCGGATAGGCCGTTTTTTCATCCATTTCTGTTGAATTGGCCTTATCCATCCCTAGGACATTACGGGCAAACTCGATAACCGCCATTTGCATACCAAGACATATACCCAAAAATGGCACATCGTTTTCACGAGCATAGCGTACCGCCATTACTTTACCTTCTATACCACGTTCGCCAAAACCTGGAGCTACCAGGATTCCGTCCAGTCCCATCATTTTTTTGTCGATGTTATTGGCAGACAAATGTTCGGAATGTATGGAACGTACCTCGACTTTGACCTCATTGGCAGCACCTGCGTGAATAAACGACTCCAAAATAGATTTGTAAGAATCTTGAAGCTCAACATATTTACCGATCAGTCCGATAGTAACTTTATGCTTAGGATTCTTATGTCGCTTCAAAAACTCATGCCATCTATCAAGATTGGGGTTTGTATTTTTGGGCAACGCCAGTTTTTCCAAGGTTACAGTATCCAGACCTTCTTCCTGCATCAAAATAGGCACATCGTAGATAGTAGAAGCGTCTATGGATTGGATAACTGCCTCTTTTTTCACATTACAGAAGAGTGCCAATTTCTTCTTGATATCATCAGAAATTTGATGTTCCGTGCGACATACCAAGACATCAGCCTTAATCCCACTTTCCATCAACGTTTTTACGGAATGTTGTGTAGGTTTGGTTTTTAACTCACCAGCTGCTGATAAGAATGGAATCAAAGTAAGGTGCACTACAATACCATTGTTCTCTCCCAATTCCCACAGCAATTGTCGTACGGCTTCAATATACGGTAAGGACTCTATATCCCCTACGGTACCCCCAATTTCTGTTATGATGATGTCATATTCACCACTATTGCCCAAAATTTGGATGCGCTCCTTAATTTCATTGGTAATATGTGGCACAACTTGGACTGTTTTTCCTAAAAACTCTCCCCTTCGTTCTTTTTCAATAACGCTCTGGTAAATTCTTCCCGTGGTAACATTGTTGGCCTGTGAAGTCTTTACATTCAAAAAACGTTCGTAATGTCCAAGGTCCAAATCGGTTTCAGCTCCATCATCTGTGACATAGCACTCGCCATGTTCGTATGGATTTAATGTTCCGGGATCAACGTTGATATAAGGGTCTAATTTCTGAATGGTGGTTCGGTAACCTCTGGCCTGCAGTAATTTGGCCAAAGATGCAGCAATAATACCCTTCCCCAAAGAAGAGGTAACGCCTCCCGTAACGAAAATGTACTTGGTCTGTGACATATTAAACTTTCTATTACGGGGTGTAAAGTTACAAATTGCAGTCCAGAAAATTGGCCTATTCCTTTGGAAATTCTTTTTGAAGTTTTCTTATGATGTGTTCCAGGCCATTATCTTTAATGGTGAGCATGGTATTTAAATAATTGCCCAACTTTCCTTTAGGAAAACCTTTTTGCTTGAACCACACCAAATAAGGCAAGGGTAAATCAACCAAGTATCGCCCCTTGTATTTCCCATATGGCATTTTATAATGGGCCATCTCCAATAACTGTTTCTGGTCGGGTTGCGTTTCCATTTGTGGATCCAATGTACTATCTTTCTTGCTACAATCACCATAAACAATGAAAAGACGCAATTTTATTACCGCAGCTGCCTTAGGTTCTACAGGCTTAGCCGCAAGTTCAGCATTGGGACAACAACTTTCTACCCAAAAAGATTTTAAGCTTAAAAACAATATCAACCATAGTGTTTGCCAATGGTGTTTTGGCGATATTCCTTTAGAGGATTTCCTTAAAACATTGAATGAACTTGGCATTAAAGCAATTGATCTCATAGGCCCCAAGGATTGGCCATTGTTGAAGAAATATGATATCCATTGTTCTATGTGCAATGGAGCAGAAATTAGTTTGACAGAAGGTTGGAACGACCCCAAATACCATGAGCAGCTTATCAAAAATTATACAGAAATCATTCCTCAAGTAGCCGAAGCTGGTTACACCAACCTCATTTGTTTTAGCGGGAACCGAAGAGGAATGAACGATTATGTGGGATTGCAGAATTGTGTAGACGGGCTTTCACAAATAATGCCTTTGGCAGAAAAACACGGCGTGGTGATTCAAATGGAGCTATTTAATCAAGTGAACCATCCAGACTATATGTGCGATAGTAGCATCTGGGGAGTTGAACTCTGCAAACATTTGGGCAGCGACAACTTCAAATTGTTATATGACATTTACCATATGCAAATCCAAGAAGGAGATATCATCCGAAGTATACAAAACTACCATCCCTATTTTGGACATTACCATACGGCTGGGGTTCCTGGACGTCATGAAATTGATGAAACCCAAGAATTGTACTACCCTGCCATCATCAAAGCGATATTGGACACTGGTTTTAAGGGATATGTGGCCCAAGAGTTCATCGTTACCTGGGAAGACAAGATTGCTGCATTAAAGGATGCTTTTTTAAGGTGTGATGTGTAAGTAACTATTGCAAGGGCTAATAATAGGTCAATTGTTCAGAAGACTGTCGACTTTCTGGTTCCATTCCAACTGTTTTGCACGCTTGCGTGAAAAGTCGGTTTCCCAATCGTACAACTCCTGATAATCTTGCAACTCTTTCAATATTTCTTGATAGATCTTGCGTATTTCCGCTTTTACATTATCTGAAAATGAGGTACGCTTCAGTTTATCCCGCATTTTACGGGCGAAGAGTTCTGCAATGTCAAAATGGAGTTGTTCATGGCTCAAGGTCAAGTCATCACAAATATCAGGTTTGTACCAAGATTCATTGGGATAGAAATAGGCATTTACTTCAAAATCCAAATGCACTTCATGATGAATTAAATTGGCTGTGTAGGAATAACTGATTCCACTGGCAGTAGTAGCAGCGGGAACTGCCGCTGGGGGCACTTTACCTTTAAAATCAGACCACGTAAGTCTTTTCTCCATACTCCATGGCACGCCTTCCTCAATTTCTTGTCCAAAACCCAAAAAACCAAGGAAAAATATACTTAGTATGGCAACTACTTTACCCAATTAAATTCTATTATCCTCTCTATGTCCGGATGAAGACTGTGGTGCACTGGACATGTATTGGCCGTATGTTCCAGAATCTTTCTGTTTTTTTCTGAAACATTCGCCGGCAAGTCCAATTTCACTTCAATTTTGGCAATCCGTCTAGGGTTGGCTTCCATATGTTTGGTGACTTCCGCAGTGGAATCTACTAAATCCACTTCCAAATCCCTTGCCTTAATGCCCATCATGGTCAGCATGCAATTGGCCAAACCCGTAGCAACGGAATCTGTTGGCGAAAAAGCCTCACCTTTTCCATTGTTATCTACCGGAGCATCAGTTATGTACTCACTCCCTGAACGTAAATGCACACAAATGGTACGCAAATTTCCTTTATAAGTTACTTTCGATGTCATCCAGCTGTACCTCTTTTATTTGTAAACTATCGTATTCCATTAAATAACAGGCTCTGTTGTAATATCCAGAGGTCCAGTCATTAAAGTAATTAAAGCTATTCCCTGTGTATTCGGTAAGACCAATGATCTTTGAGGTCTCAAAAAGATTGTTCTTATGTGCCAATTTCAACAGCACATCATATGTTACATCAAATCCTCTGATCGCATACCTATCTGGCTTAATTCCTTTAAAACGTTTGCTATATGCCTTGGAAAAGGCATCATTGCCCGCTTCCCTGTAAAAAGATGGATATGTAAACCTAAGGTTTGATAAGTGTGTACTTGAAATTGCATCATCTTCAAAAGCGCTCCCATAACTGGTCGTAAACATGCGGACAGATACTTCTTCGGTATTTGCTGAATTTAGTATAGAACTCACACTGGATACCATATTGGACTGGTCTGTCTCCAAAAACACCCAATTCTCTTTTTGTTCTGATAATTGAATCAAAAACTCATCCAGATGCAAAGATTTGTTGCTTATCACCTTAGCTATTTGAGCAGACGGAAACTTACTCAAAATAGAATCTAGTGCCACCTGATGCTCAGCATCTGCAATAATGACGACATTTTCATCCTTATGGATTTTTCCTAAGTAAGCAAGCATCTTTTGCCGGAGTATCTCCTCCTTGGGAACGGAGAAAAACACATTGCCATGACTTAATTGGCTGTCAGCTCCCGTTGGGGAAATGACGGGAATATTTCTGGATGCCGCCTGAACCGCTACCTCATCCAATGCCCCAGAAGCAATGGGACCAATAATAGCATTGACACCCATAAGATTTTCTTTCAGTAAAATCTCCTTGACCTTATCCTGACTTAATTGAGTATCGTATGTATGGACATCTACAGAAACTCCTAATCTTTTTATCGAGTCCAGTGCAACCAAAGCTCCTGAATAGAACCCTAAGCTTAATGCCAAATCCCTTCTACTTGCAATTTGGTTACGGGTTTTTTTACCATCATTAAAATTGATGCGATCCAACCTAAAAGGAAGCATGAACACCAATTTTGGCCTATTTTCAACATTGATGCTGTCCAAAAGATTGATTTTATCCAGCACCAAAGCATTTTTTACGTCAAGTACTTCAGCTTTTTCCTTGGGAAGTTTCAAAACCATTCCGGCTTTGAGACCATTTTCAAGATCCGGGTTAAGTTGAAAAAGTTCATCTCGTGTCATTTTTAGGTTCTGGGTAAGCCTAAAAATGTTCTGCTTGGGTTTTACCTCATAAAAAATGAAATTTTCTGTATTGACCACTCCTTTTTCATCCACCTTTTTAGGTAAACGCAAAACCATTCCTTCTTTGAGCCCCCCTTGTTTCATGATTTCAGGGTTCAACTTGACAATGGAATCCGAAGGAATTCCATATTCCCTACCGAGACTGTACAAGGTCATTTTTACTGGAACAGTATAGGATGTAAACAACTCCACTTGCTGGTCCTCCAAGCTATCCCCTTTAGGTCTGGGAAGTTGCAATTCCTGACCGGCAGCTAAGTAATCGGAGTTTTTGGTCAGTTCTGGATTTAAAATAATAAGACTATCTACAGTGATACCGTATTTATGGGCAATACTCCATCTGGTTTCTTTGGGTTGAACGATGTACGTTTCAAAATCCAATTCACGCTCATCTTCGGGGTCTGGCTCTGGGAACTTGGGTATCTGAAGCACCATACCTTTCTGAAGAGGCTCAGAATAGAGTTGTCTGTTGTATCGTTTTAATTGTTCTTCGGTAATTTGGTAACGTTGGGTAAGTCCAAACAAAGTTTCGCGTTTTCTTACTCTATGCCTTGTATATCCAATCGGTTTTTGTTCCTCTTGTACCTCATCTTTCTTTGAGTCGTCTGTTGTAGCAACCACAGAACCATTTAGAGGAATAATCAAAATGGTATTGGGTTTAACATCTGCCGCAGTTTTTATCTCCTTATTGGATTGTAAAATAGTATATGGAGTAACTCGATATTGTTGGGAAATGCTCTTTAGCGTCTCCCCTTTCTTCACGGCATGCGTAGTATATTTTTGCTGGGCTGTTAGATGCGCTGAAGTTAAAAAAAGAACTACCGCACACAGCTTGATTATTAATTTTTTCATTCCCATTCTATAGTTGCAGGTGGCTTCGAACTAATGTCGTACACTACTCTATTAACGCCTTTGACCCTATTTATTATATCATTGGAGGTCTTTTGAAGGAACTCATAGGGTAAATTTACCCAATCCGCAGTCATTCCATCCGTACTTTCCACCGCCCTCAAGGCTACACATTTTTCGTAAGTTCTTTCATCTCCCATGACCCCTACACTATTTACGGGCAAAAGCATGGCTCCGGCCTGCCAGACCTTATCATAAAGTCCCCAGTCCTTCAATCCCTTAATAAAAATATGGTCAACCTCTTGCAGCATGGCCACTTTTTCTGCTGTGATATCCCCCAAAATACGTATTCCAAGACCAGGTCCGGGGAAAGGATGTCTTCCCAAAATATTGGGGTCCATATGCATACTGGCACCAACCCTTCGCACTTCGTCTTTGAACAGCAATTTTAGCGGTTCCACAACTTTTAGTTTCATAAAATCTGGCAAACCACCAACATTATGGTGACTTTTAATGGTCGCCGAAGGCCCCCCTGTTACAGACACAGATTCAATTACATCTGGATATATAGTGCCTTGGGCCAACCATTTTGCGTTTTCAACTTTATGGGCCTCATCATCAAAAACCTCAACAAAAACACGCCCAATGATTTTTCTTTTCTTCTCGGGGTCACTTTCTCCAGCCAAAGCTTCCAAAAAGCGTGCCGAAGCATCCACCCCTTTTACATTAAGTCCCATACCTTCATACTGTTCCAAGACATCATGGAATTCATTTTTACGTAAAAGACCGTTGTTCACAAAAATACAATGCAGGTTTTTCCCAATGGCCTTGTGCAACAACAAAGCAGCAACACTGGAATCAACCCCTCCAGAAAGACCAAGTATTACCTTGTCATCGCCTAATTTCTTTTTAAGCTCGTGGACAGTAGTATCCACAAAAGCATCTGGCGTCCAATCTTGTTCCAATCCGGCAATATCCACCAAAAAGTTTTTGAGCAACTGCTTCCCATCAGTGGTATGGTACACCTCTGGGTGAAACTGAATGGCATAACTGTCCTCACCTTCAATCCGAAATGCAGCATTGGTTACATCGTGGGTGCTGGCCAAACGAACAGCATTATCAGGAAGTTCCTTAATGGTATCACTATGGCTCATCCATACTTGACTACCTTCATTGATGATATGGAAAAAAGGCTCATTTTCCTTGATGAAAGACAACTTGGCCCGGCCGTATTCCCTTGTATCCGAAGGCGCTACATTCCCTCCATTAAAATGGGCCAGATATTGGGCTCCGTAGCAAATGGCCAATAATGGCTTTTTCCCTTTGATTTCAGAAAGATTGGGATGGGGAGCGTCGTCTCCTCTCACTGATAGTGGAGATCCCGATAGAATTACTGCCTTGTAGTCCGATAAATCTTCCGGAAGCTTGTTATAAGGTTTAATTTCTGAGTAAATATTGAGTTCCCGAACGCGTCTCGCAATCAACTGTGTGTACTGGGAACCAAAGTCTAGGATAAGTACGTTGTTATGCATGGGCAAAAATAGTAATTTGATGGAGTTCAAAAAGTATCTTTTAGGGATATTTATTTCAAACTCATAAATAGTCTTTCAATCCAAGATAAATGCCATAAAATTCTTTACAAGAAAGAATATCCTTGAAACTGAATATAACGTTATGTAGTTTTTTTCTTAACATAATTCATCATTTCTTTGCTGTTCCTAAACAAAGTTGCATTATGATCAAGGGATTTATCTTCGATTTGGACGGAGTTATTACCGACACCGCAGAACTGCACTACGAGGCATGGAAAAACTTAGCCGATGAAATGGGTTGGGATTTCGACCGTAACCTCAATGAAGAACTACGTGGCATATCCCGAATGGATTCCATAAAAGTGATTATGGAGCACAATAAAGTAACCTTAGATCAGGAAAAAATCATTGAATTGGCGACCAAAAAAAATGACTTGTACGTAGCAAGTTTAGACAATATGACTCCTGAAGATTATTTACCAGGAGCCATGGAACTGTTAACACATTTAAGAACCGAAGGTTTTCGTGTGGCATTGGGCAGTGCCAGTAAAAATGCCCCCAAGGTATTGGAACAGTTAAATGCGAATAGATTTTTTGATGTGATAGGTGATGGCAATAGCGTTAAAAAAAGTAAACCTGAACCAGACATCTTCCTTTATGGTGCAAACAAAATGAAACTTCAGCCTGAAGAATGCATTGTATTTGAAGATGCAGAAAAAGGAATCGATGCCGCTAAAGCTGGAGGATTTTATAGCGTAGGTATTGGCCCCAAGGAACGAGTTGGACATGCTGACCTAAGATTTGATTCCATGGAAGAAGCCACTTTTTTTGAAGTCAAGACGCACTTCATCGAATTGTTCAGTTAACCTGTTCTTTTTCAAAAAGTTGGTCTTAAATTCCCTATTTTTAGAGGGTAAACCAACCTCCATGAAAAATAGATTGCCCAAGTATTTTATTATCTTTTTTCTTTTTTCTATTGCTTATGGTCAAAATAGCGTTAGGGTAGACAGTTTACTTGTAGCATATGACCAACTTCCCTTCAATGAGGAAAAAGTAAGTACGCTCCGTAAGCTTTACCATGCAACGAAGCATTTTGAACCAAAACTTGCTTATGGATATGCACATGAATCAATCGATATTTCAAGAAAAATAAATTTTGCCGAAGGTGAAGGACTGGGCTATCTGTGCCTGGCCGATTACTATAGTATTATTGCCCATATTGATTCAGCAAAATTCTATTATGGGAAAACCATTAGGACCTTTGAGAAAACTGATGACAACAAAAATTTGTGGCTCGCTTTAAATGAGCTTGCCAAATTTAAAACTCTTCAAGGAGATTTTGAACATGCCTTGGATTTAGCGAATCAAGGAATCATAACCGCTACAAAGTTAAAAAGTGGAATCAAGTTAATTGATAACTATCAGCGTAAATCTACAATTTACATGGATAAAGGGGATTTTCAATCAGCAATGACCGAAGCCCTGAATGCTTCAAAGGTAGTCGACACTTTAAAAGTCCATGACGCTACTAAGGAAGCAATAGTATTATCAGATATTGGCAGAATAGAAATGCTTCGGGGAAATCATTCAGAATCTCTTGGACCTCTTGAAAAATCGCTTGACTTGTTTAAATCCATGAAAGAGGAAATCTGGCAAGCAATAATTTACATCGAAATTGGCAATGTATACTATTTTCTTAAAGATTATGATAAAGCTATAGAGAATTACGAAGAGAGCTTGGCTATTGCTGTGGCAAAAAGCAGGGAAGATTTTATGGCAGCCAATTATGGGAATATAGGGGCATGTTATATGGAAAAGGGAAATTTTCAAACGGCTTTGGATTATTTGCAAAAAGGCAATGATATCACATCCAGAGTTGGTTCTATAAATAATCTCATCATAAGTCATAATGATCTTGGTGATATTCACTACAAACTC
Organism: Flagellimonas amphidinii; assembly: GCF_013090115.1. Taxonomy (GTDB): domain Bacteria; phylum Bacteroidota; class Bacteroidia; order Flavobacteriales; family Flavobacteriaceae; genus Flagellimonas; species Flagellimonas amphidinii. Next base: position 19,965 of record NZ_JABFNN010000031.1, on the reverse strand, counting down.
AAAAATTATCAACTGGCCAAGAAAAATCATAGTAGAGCTATAGTTCTGGCCGATTCCATCAGTGCTTTGGATGTACTGGAAGATGGGTATCTAGCTCGTTCAAAAGATTTTGAGGCCCTTGGAAATTTACGTAGTGCCCTAGAAGATCAAAGACAATATCAAAAAGTACATGACAGTGTTTTCAACATTGAAAAAAGCAAGCAAGTAGACGAACTGAAAACAAAGTATGAAACCGAAAAAAAAGAACAACAAATCGCGCTTCAAGAAAAGGAGATTACAGTTTTAGAGCAAAAAGCTGAAATAAGCACCCTACAAAAAATACTTTTGGCTGGATTGCTGGTGCTTTCGCTTATTGGATCTTACGGTATTCGTCAAAAATTGAAACGTAACAAGCTTGAAAAAGAAAAAGTGGATATTGAACTGGCGTTCAAACAGAGAGAGCTCACAACCCACGCACTACATTTGGCCAAAAAAAATGAGCTACTAGAGGCCCTTAAACTAAAGGCCCAAGAGCTTAAGAAAAAAGAGAGCTCCAAAAATGGTTATCAACAATTGATCCGCACCATCAATTTTGATTTGCAGGACGATAACAACTGGGAGAATTTTTCCAGATATTTTGAAGAGGTTCATAAAGATTTCAATAGTAATGTAAAGTCCAAATATCCTCAGGTAACCTCCAATGAACTCCGTTTATTGGCCCTTTTAAAAATGAACCTGTCCTCTAAAGAGATAGCCAATATCCTTAATATTTCTTCCGAAGGCATAAAAAAAGCGCGTTATCGACTTCGAAAAAAACTGGATATTACCACAGAAGATTCTTTACAGGACATCGTGCTAAACCTTTAAAAAAGCGGCTTACTTTGCCTGTCCACCTATTGTCCCAACTTTAATTTAAGGGTGTCCACCTATTGTCCACCCCCATTTTTTCATTACTCAACAGCAGCAACTTAGGTTTGTTTTGTCATCAATTTGACACGACAGTTTTGTGGTCTTGCTCGGCTAAGGGCTGCAGACCGTTACCGGGCAGGTCACACAAAGCAACCAACAAAGTTTAACCACAAAACAATAGAGCGATGAAAACAACAAAAAAATCAATTGTAAAAATTCTGGCGATTCTGTTCACGTTTATACTAGTGGGCTGTAGTTCGGATTCAGATGAAATGGAAGTCAATCCAGACCCAACTTCAAATCCGGGCCCAGACCCAGACCCAGATTCTGGAGCTGACCTAACATTTGACCAAGTAGTGGCCAAAGGAGGAGATTTTGAAACTTTCCCAGAAAGTAGGACCACGACAGAACTCTCAGAGTCAGAACCCCAGAACGAAGATTATGTAACAAAGGATGAAGAAGGTGAAGAAATAGAGCAGCGATTTGTCTGCGTAACGAAACGAGTCAGTGTTACCGATGGCAATGGAACATTCCCCTTGTTCAATACCAGTGCGGATGTTATTTATCCCGGCAGTCTGCTCCAAGGAAAAACATTGAAAAATGCCACTCCCTCCCCCATTGTGGTTGAAAGGGCCGGTGGAACCGTTTCCTATGACTTAAACAACGGCAATCTTCAATCAAGTTTTACTGTGGATCAAGTATCCAAAAGCAGTATTCAAAATGCGATGAACAATATCATCGCGGGAGCTGGGGATGTAGTACCCGCCAACTTCACCTTGGATATTTTGCAAATCGAATCGGAAAGTCAATTGGCCCTTGAAATGGGATTGGATGTTCAAACCTTCACCACAAAGGTTTCTTCCGACCTATCTTTCAGTACAGAAAAAACATTTAATCGCACCCTGGTTAAGTTGACTCAACGCTATTATACCATGAGCTTTGACCTCCCCACAAGCCTTAATGCTGTCTTCTCTGAAAACGCCACCCCAGAACAGTTGGATGTCTATATTCAAGCGGATAATCCTGCAACCTTTATTTCATCGGTAACCTATGGAAGAATATTTTATATGTTGGTCGAGTCTACTTCAAGTCGTCAAGAAATGGAGGCCAAATTAGATGTTGCCTATGGTGCATTCAGAAATAAGGTGGAAGGTGAATTAGGAGTCAATGCTATGGAAGAACTCAATGACCTCAAAATCAAAGTTGTGGCCTATGGCGGAGATGCTGCCGGTACATTTGAACTGACTGGCGAGACCAATATTTCCGACATCGCCAACAAATTGGCGGAAAGCACGGATATTAGGGCCGGTTTGCCCTTGTCCTATGTGGTACGAAGTGTTGAGCGACCAGATACCATTGTAGGTACTTCCTTGGCAACGGAATACGATGTTGTGAATTGCGAATTAAAAGGTGTATTACCCCCAGGTGCATACTCCGATTTTGTGGCACTTTTTGAAGATGGCATAGGGGCCATGGGGCATGTAGGCAATAGCGATGTGGTCATCTTTAACAAAGCAGGCACACAATACGCTTGGTACAACGGAAACACACCTGGAATTTTAGCAGATGGCGATACAAAAATATTTGATATTACTGACGAGAATGGCCCCTTAGGCGGGCTGACACTAGACAATGTTGGAGCCATGGTAAAATTTGCCGATAACCTTGCGGATCGACTCTACATTTTTAGCGGGGATGGCTTTAGCCTGCAAATCTACATTTTGAACAATTATACCGAAACCAACCAAATACCAGAAAGCCCTGTTGGTGCTGCTGGAGAAATTCTTTTGGTAAATTCCATTTTTGGAGATAGTGGTAATTTCTTTTTGGGAAGTGAAGGTATAGGTGCCGCAGTTCGATTGGGCGCCGTTAAAATGGCCTTTTTCGGAACCAGCGGAGACAATTATCAGATATATGATTCCAGTGGTTCAGGTTCTTGGTCGCCATTAACCCCGTCCAATGAGTGGTTTGGAGATGCCGAGAGTTTTGAAAATGGTAGATTGTTTGATAAAGTAGGAGCTGCTACAGCCTTCGCATTAGGAGGAAGTAGTGGTCGATATCTGTTCATAGACGATAACGGCAGCGAACTCAATGAATGGTTCTCCTCCGCCACTATTGGCGAAGATAGGTTCGAAGGGCCCTGGGTGATTGATTAAGGTTAATTTGAATTAGTTAAAAACAAAAGCCCCGGGAACCACTCCGGGGCTTTTAATAAAATCAAAACCAACCTAAACATATGAGTTTACCAACTCAAATTATTAAAAAATTCATAGCAATTTTTCAATAGTGAAACAACTAGGTTAGAAAATACCCTACCTAATATTTTAATTTTTTTGAGAAAAATAAACCTAAGGTGACTTGTGGAAAGTTAACGACTAATATTTCAGCACCAAAAAACCGCCACAGAATGGATCCAACTCCTTAATTAAAAATGGAATAAGCCCACTACCCAATTCCAAGTATAGCTCTGAGAAATTAACTTGTCTTTCTTGAAGGGACTGTACTGGAAAAACCTCATTTTGAATTTGGGTAATTCGGACAACATGATCTTTAAGTTTCTTTTTTTGTGCTTTCAAGAGTCTTTTTTCCAGAGCATCCAACCCTTTTTTCTGTTTGATTTCTTGAGCCTTTACCGCTCCCAAAAAACTCTTGTCAGTTTGTTCGGCCAGTTCATACAAATTTTTAAACTGCTCTTCCAACAGTTTTTTCTGTGGTGAAAAATCAATGTCAATATTGGAAATCTTCCTGATTTTCTTGTTGATCAAACTAGGTTGCTTCATAAAAAGATCAGAAACATTCAATTCTAATTTTTCAATCTTTTTCAACTGTTTTTCTGAAATGGCCACGACCGAATTCCGTAATAATAAGGTTGGAAAAGTAATGCCAAGAGCTTCAAAATAGGATTTCAATTCTAACCAATAGGCCAATTCCCCTCCCCCTCCTATGTAACACAGATTGGGCAAAATAATTTCTTGGTACAATGGACGGGCGATTACATTGGGCGAAAACCTTTCTGGGTATTCCTCAAGTTCTTTTTCCAATTCAGAGGGAGTAAACTCAATTTGGGTATTGACCACATGGTATTTTCCGTTCTTTTGTTCAATACGTTCCCTTAGATTTTCTTTGAGATAGAAATAATTGATTTGGCGAGGGTTGACTTGAATAGTATAATCTTTGGAAACCTTGGACAAGCTTTTGATGGTTTCCTGGACTTTTTGATGGGGAAGGTTTTCAAAAATATCCCTTTTGGCAAAAGGAACCAGTAATCTTTTAAGTTGAGCGTCATTACCATCAAGAATTACCAAACCATATTCTCCAAATAATTCATTCGCCAAATAGCGGGTTGCATCGGCCAAATTTGAATGCTCTAAATAGGCCTTTCGGAATATTGCCTTTAATTTTTCCGCATTGTCATTATTGCTCAAATGGGCTGAAAAGGTATTTAAAACAGCATCAATACCTTCGGTGTCAAGCTCACCCACTGCTCCTGATGCTTGCCTGTTCCATAAAAATCGTTTCCCCTGAAAATTGAAAAAGTTGATCTCATCAAAATCATGGTCTTCCGTAGCCATCCAATAAATGGGTACAAAATGCTGCTTGGGATACTGTTCCTTAAGCTTTTTTGCCAAATTGATGGTAGAAACAATCTTGTACAAAAAATAAAGAGGTCCCGTAAAAAGATTGAGCTGATGTCCCGTTACAATGGTGAAAGTGTTTTCATCATGTAAAGATTCAATATTTTCTTGTGTGGCTTTAGAGGTGGAATGATTGTTATATTGACCTGTAAGGGCGTCTACCAATACTTTTCTATGCGAAGTGGGATAATTGGCCTTCTTCTCTTCTATTTGATCCTTAAAACCATCAATAGTTGGAAATCTGTTGAAAAAAGGCTCCAATTCGCTTTGTTGCTCCAGATAGTCGCAAATAAGCTTGGAGAAATACCCTGTTTCCTTAAACGGTATACAATCTACTTCCATTAAAACGGTAATGAAGGGCTAAAGATAATCCTCTTCTTTTTTTCTCATCCTAAAAATTCGTTAATTACATCATAGGTCATCTGTTCCGTTCTTGTAAGAAAAAATTGTGTTTATGGTATAATTTATTGTTAGTTTTGACTCCAACTAATTGACTTTTACATGACAAGATCATTACTCTTCCTAGCCTCATTTATTTCTTTTTCTCTATCAGCACAACTAAAATCCCCTTCAGAATTCCTTGGGTACGAATTGGGTTCAGAATTTAGTCGGCATCATGAGGTAGTGGATTATTATAAATATTTGGCCCAACAAGCCCCAGATCGTGTAAAACTTGTCGAATATGGCCAAACCAATGAACGTAGACCTTTATTATTGGCTTTTGTTTCCTCTTCTGCTAATATGGCCAATCTAGAAAACATCAGAAAAGAACATTTGAAAGATACTGATGGTTCTGGCAATGGTTCAAAAGCAATCGTATGGCTGAGTTACAATGTGCATGGCAACGAGAGTGTGAGTACAGAAGCCTCCATGAAAACTATATATACATTACTTACTACAAAAAGTTCTTATTTAGAGGATGCTGTAGTGATTATTGACCCATGTATCAATCCGGATGGAAGAGATCGTTACAGTAATTGGTACAATCAATATAAAAACTCACCGTACCAAGTGGATCCCAATAGTAAGGAACACCATGAAGGTTGGTGGAGCGGAAGAAGCAATCATTATATGTTCGATCTCAACAGGGATTGGGCTTGGTTAACTCAAATTGAAAGTCAACAGCGCATTAAAGTGTACAACGAGTGGTTGCCCCATGTACATGTGGATTTTCACGAGCAAGGTGTGGACAATCCCTACTATTTTGCCCCTGCAGCAGAACCTTATCACGAAGTGATCACAGATTTTCAACGTGATTTTCAAGTGACCCTTGGTAAAAACCATGCAAAATATTTTGATGCCAACGGATGGTTTTATTTTACCAAAGAAATTTTTGATTTGTTCTATCCTAGCTATGGCGATACCTATCCCACTTACAATGGATCTATTGGTATGACTTATGAGCAAGGCGGAAGTGGTCGTGCCGGACTTGGAATAATCACTAGAATTGGGGATACGCTTACTCTAAAAGACAGATTGGCACACCATTATACCACTGGGCTTTCAACCATTGAAGTTTCATCACAAAATGCTGAAAAATTAAACACCGAGTTCAGAAAATTCTATGCAAACAAAAATTTTAAATACAAAAGTTACGTACTAAAAGGAGATAGTGATAAGCTGGAATCCCTGAAATCCTTGTTGGAAAAGCATCAGATTGAATATGGCAAACCTTCTGTTAATTCTGTAAAAGGCTTCAATTACAGCACAGGTGCAAGTGGAAGCATGTCGGTTTCAGAAAATAACAGCATTTCCATTTCCACAAATCAAACTAAAGGTACGTTGGTAAAGGTTTTGTTTGAACCCAATGCTAAATTAAGTGATTCTTTGACTTATGACATTACTGCTTGGTCTTTGCCTTATGCCTATGGTTTGGAAGCAATTGCATCCAGCTCTTCAGTTGCTTCAAATAAGACAACTGGGAGTGATACTACAACTTCAACTGAAGAAATCAGTACCAAAAATTATGCACACATTACCGATTGGAACAGCCTGAAAGACGCTCGCTTTTTAGCAGAACTGTTGAGGGAAGACATTCGTGTGAGAACCACGCACCATCCTTTTTCCATAAATGGAAAATCATTTAAAAGAGGAAGTTTAATCATTACCAAAGGAGACAATCAGAATAAAACTGACTTTATTGAAGTCTTAAAAAAGATAGCTGATAAGTATCAAAAGAACATTATAGGCTCTTCTACTGGTTTTGTCGATTCCGGCAAAGATTTTGGTTCAGGTTATGTACAAATGATCAACAAGCCAAAAGTGGCAGTATTGTCTGGCAAACCTACTTCTACCCTTCGCTTTGGTGAAATTTGGCACTTTTTTGAGCAGCAGCTGAACTACCCACTTACAGTTATTGACACTGATTATGCCAATAGGGTTGATTTAAAAGATTACCAGATTCTTATCTTGCCCGAAGGTAATTACACTTCATATTTCAATGAAAAACAATTGAAAAAAATTCAGGATTGGGTAAAAGCAGGAGGTAAAATTATTGCCATGGGAGGAGCAATTGCCGGTATTAGCGGTGAAAATGGATTTAGCATCAAAAAGAAAAAAACGGCCAAAGACTCTGTCAACAAACCTAAACCTCATCATGGCACACAACGGGAACGCATTAAAAATGCAATTACTGGCGCTATTTTTAAGACAAAAGTTGATAATACACATCCATTGGCTTATGGTTATGGTTCTGAATACTTTACTCTAAAATTGGGCAACGCTAGTTATGATTATTTGAAATCAGGAAACGCCGTGTATTTGGAAAATACGACCAAACCCATTTCTGGATTTGCTGGAAGTGAAGCACAAAAACAAATCAAGAACTCCTTGGTTTTTGGTGTAGAACAGTTTGGTCGTGGTCAAGTTATTTATATGGTGGACAACCCACTTTTTAGAGGTTTCTGGGAAAATGGAAAATTGTTCATGGCCAATGCCCTCTTTATGGTTGATTGATTTCTTTTTCATTGGTTTTAAATCGATTAGACCATGCTTCGTTTTTGAATTGCAGTAGTATCTGACCAAAATTTTGTATCTTTAATAGTCATTTTTTGGTATATATACTTCGAGATATGGAACAATCATCAACAACTTTTTTAAGAAAAGGAAATACCTTCGTACTCTTCCTTTTCACATTGGCTTCATTGCTTTCGTCCACCTACATGGTGGCATTTCAGCAAGAACAGGAAACCGAAATTGATTTTAAGCAGTACAAAGGTGAGGTCACAGATGAATCTTCGGGAAAACCTTTGGTCTTTGCAACACTTTCTGTAGAGGGCACCAATATCAGTACAATCACAAATACTGAGGGTGATTTTCTTTTAAAAGTCCCAAAGGACATGTCAGATGGAACAGTTGTAGTATCCTTCTTGGGTTATCAAAGTAAAAACATTGCTCTTTCTTCATTAAAGTCTTCCAAAAACAAAATTTCACTTTTGGTTTCGGTAACACAATTGTCCGAAGTAAACATCAATGCTCCAAAAGATGCAGCAGCTCTGGTACGTGAGACGTTGGCAAAAAAAGGAGACAATTATTTTGACAACCCTACTTTGATGACAGCTTTTTACAGGGAAACCATTAAAAAGAGAAGAAAAAATGTTTCTCTTTCTGAGGCCGTTGTCAATATTTATAAATCCCCTTACGCTTCGCTACGTAAAGATGCGGTAGAACTGTACAAAGCTCGCAAGAGTACCGATTACAGTAAACTGGATACAGTTGCATTAAAATTACAAGGAGGTCCTTTCAATACGTTATACGTGGATATTATGAAGTATCCCGAATACATCTTCTCCAATAATTCTATAAATGATTACAGGTTTACCTTTAGTCGTTCCACCAGAATTAATGACAGGTTGATTTATGTCATCAAGTTTGACCAATTGGAATCAATAATTGATCCACTATATAAAGGTGAACTATTTATTGACGTGGATAACAAGACGCTTACCAGTGCCATATACACACTAAACATTACCGATCGTGAAAAAGCTGCAAGGCTTTTTGTGCGTAAAAAACCTGCAAGGGTAGATGTATGGCCAACCGAAGTGGCCTATCGCGTTGATTACCGTGAAAAAAATGGCAAGTGGTATTACGGTTATAGTAATGTTTTGCTGGAATTTAAAGTGGATTGGGAAGATAAACTATTCAATTCTGTGTACAGTATGACTGCTGAAATGGCCGTTACCGATTGGGAAAAGAACATTACTGGAGAAGTACCCAAAAACAAGGAAAGACTGAAAAAGACCATAATTCTTAGTGATGAAGCCATTGGTTTCTCAGATCCAGATTTCTGGGGACAATACAATATCATTGAGCCAGAGAAATCTATTGAATCTGCCATTAAAAAAATACAACGCCAATTAAGAAGGTCAAAATCTAAAGGAGGCTCAGCTTCTGCTCCGTAGTTTTAAATTTCAAAAATCAGTAAAAAACATCCTAAAATAGTCGCCATATAATTGGCGACTATTTTAATTTAATGGCAAAATTCATGTTGAAATGATTAAACGAAGAAGATTTATTGGCCTAACTGCTCTGTTATCTGCGGCCACAGTATTTCCAAATGTATCTATTAAAAACAACCGCAAGGGAAAACAACATATTCGATTAATACCAAAGCGACTTAAAAAAGGTGATACCATAGGCCTCATAGCCCCAGGCTATGCCGTTAAACCAGAAACCCTTGAAGAAATTAAATCTACTCTCAAAGAAATGGGGTTTGTACCTGTCCATACGGATAGAATTCATGGAAACCATGGATACTTTAGCAATACGGATAAGGAAAGGGCCACCGATTTGAACGAAATGTTCAAAAACCCAAAAATTGACGCCATTCTTTGCGCACGTGGTGGGTATGGCTGTACTAGGATTATGCAAATGATAGATTATGAAAACATTAAAACCAATCCTAAAATATTGGTCGGATTCAGCGATATCACTGCATTATTGAATGGCATCTATGAAGAAACCGGTTTAATTACCTTTCATGGCCCCGTGGGAAGCACCCTAAAAGACGATTACAGCCAAGAATGGTTTTCAAAAATCTTGGTAAATCCTCAAAACTCCCAGAGTATTTCAAATGTAGTCTTGAAAGATGAGGAAATGATTTCTGATATTGAATACGACAGATACACAATCACTCCCGGCAAAACAACAGGGAAATTGGTAGGTGGTAGCCTTACCTTGATCAATGCGTTGGTTGGCACTCCGCATGAAATTGATTTTACAGATAAAATAGTTTGTATAGAAGATGTGGAAGAAGCTCCTTATAGAATTGATCGTATGTTGACGCAATTGATTGAAGGAGCAACTTTTAAAAAGGCAAAGGGTATTATTTTTGGAGTTTGCGCTGGTTGCAATGCTAGTAGTAATCCAATTTCATTCAACTTAAAAGAAGTAATTATGGATAGAATTGCCCCTCTTAATATCCCTGCTGCTTATGGTATGAGCTTCGGACATGTTCCCAACAACTTTACATTTCCCATAGGAATCAATGCAAAATGGGATGCGGACGAAATGAGTCTAAAACTAATGGAGCCTGCTGTTTCCTAAAGGAACTGTTATTTCATTTATTGTATGAAAATAAAAAAGGCCTGGTATTCCCAAGCCTTTCTTTTGATTATTGATTTCTTATTTTTCAAACTCTTGTATCGTCTTTATAATTATGGATACGCAGTCCATTAATTGCTCATGATTCATGACCAAAGGTGGAGCAAATCGTATAATATTGCCATGGGTAGGTTTGGCCAAAAGTCCATTTTCTTTCAAAGCCATGCAAATATCCCATGCCGTGGAGCTGTCTTCAGTATCATTAATGACAATGGCATTCAACAAACCTTTTCCTCTAACTTTTACAACCAAATTGCTGGTTGGGATAAACTTATTCAGTTCAGCTCTGAAAATTTCCCCTAATTCCTGTGCATTTTGTGCCAATCCCTCTTCTTTGATTACCTCAAGAGCTGCAATACCAACCGCTGCAGCAATAGGATTACCGCCATAGGTACTGCCATGGCTTCCCGGAGTAATAACCTCCATAATGGCGTCGTTGGCCAAAACGGCCGAGACAGGATAGGCTCCTCCAGACAAAGCTTTACCTAAAACCAACACATCTGGTTTTACCTCTTCATGGTCAACAGCCAACATTTTTCCAGTTCTTGCAATACCGGTCTGAACCTCATCAGCAATAAAAAGGACATTGTGCTTTTCACATAAAACCTTGGCTTCTTTTAAATAACCTTCTGAAGGAACATAAACCCCAGCTTCACCCTGAATAGGTTCCACCAAAAATCCTGCTACATTTTTATTATTTGTCAAGGCATTTTCCAATGCAGAGGTATCATCATACGGTATTTGGATAAATCCTTGGGTATACGGGCCATAATGTTCTCTGGCCACTGGGTCATTGGAAAAGGAAACTATCGTTGTCGTTCTACCATGAAAATTGTTCTCGCAAACGATAATTTGGGCCTGATTTTCTGGAATTCCTTTTTTACGATAAGCCCATCTTCTACAAATTTTCAATGCAGTTTCCACAGCTTCTGCACCTGTATTCATAGGTAAAAGCTTATCAAATCCAAATGTTGAAGTGGCATACTCTTCAAATCTCCCCAACATATCGTTGTAAAATGCCCGAGAGGTCAACGTAAGTGTTTTTGCCTGATCCAACATCGCACCAACAATCTTAGGATGACAATGTCCTTGGTTTACAGCGGAGTAAGCGGAAAGGAAATCGTAATATCTTTTACCTTCAACATCCCAAACATATACCCCCTCCCCTTTGCTCAAAACCACGGGAAGTGGATGATAATTATGGGCTCCGAATTTGTTTTCTAAATCTATCGCTTGCTGCGACGTCAAATGCTCTAAAACAGCCATTTTAAAAGTGTTTAAATTATAAAATAACCATTCCTTCTGTACCTTTATTCTTTCGAGGACTCGAAAAAGCAGCGTGGGAGAGAAATCATCCCTGTAGAAATCGCAAATTACAAATTATTGTTGAAAACTTAAGACAAAAACCACTCATCTGAAAGCCTTACAATCCAAAAGATTAGATTCAATTTAAGAGTATTGAGCTCCACAAATTCCAAAAAGGGATTATTTTTGCCGCATGCGAAAAAAGAACAGGCGGCGTACGTTTGAACATGTAGAAGTAATAGATGCAGGAGCCAAAGGAAAATCGGTGGGCAAGGCTCCGGATGGCCGAGTCATTTTCCTGACCAACGCGGTTCCAGGCGATGTGGTGGATGTGATGACCACTAAGAAAAGAAAAGCTTATTTTGAAGGTATTGCCATCAATTTCCATACGCTTTCAGATAAAAGAACAGAACCCAAATGTGACCATTTTGGAGTTTGCGGTGGTTGCAAATGGCAACATATGGCCTATGAGCACCAGCTTTATTTTAAACAGAAAGAGGTAGAGAATAACCTAAAACGAATAGGTAATCTGGATTTGCCTGACATCAATCCCATTTTAGGATCTAAAAAACAGTATTTCTATCGTAATAAGATGGAATATTCCTTTTCCAGCAGTAGGTGGTTGACCCAAGAAGAAATAAATTCAGAAGAGGAGATTGCTGATAGAAATGCATTGGGTTTTCATATTCCCGGTATGTGGGACAAGATTTTGGACATAAAAAAGTGTCATTTGCAGGAAGACCCCTCCAATGCCATTCGATTATCCATAAAGGGTTTCGCCATCAATAATGGACTGTCTTTTTTCAACCCCAGAAAACAAGAAGGCCTTTTACGAACATTGATGATCAGAACCACATCAACAGGTGAGATCATGGTACTGTTTCAATTTTTTGAAGATGACCAAGAAAAACGTGAATTGTTGTTGAACCATATACAACAAGAATTTCCAGAAATAACTTCTCTGCAATATGCCATCAACCAAAAACAGAATGATACCATTTATGATCAAGAGGTAGTATGTTTTGCGGGTAGAGATCACATTTTTGAAGAAATGGAAGGTCTTCAATTCAAAATCAATGCAAAATCGTTTTACCAGACCAATTCAGAACAGGCCCATGAGCTCTATCAAGTTGCTCGTGACTTTGCAGGTTTATCCGGAAATGAACTGGTTTATGATTTGTACACAGGAACAGGAACAATAGCACAATTCATCGCTAAAAAAGCTGGAAAAGTTGTTGGGGTTGAGTCTGTCCCTGAAGCCATTGAAGATGCCAAGGCCAATGCTTTGCACAACAATATATCCAACGTTGATTTTTTTGTCGGTGATATGAAAAATGTATTCAATGCTGCATTTATAGAAGAACATGGGCAACCCGATGTAATTATTACAGACCCCCCAAGAGATGGTATGCATAAAACAGTAGTTGAACAACTTTTACAGGTGGGCCCAAAAAAAATAGTCTATGTAAGCTGTAACAGTGCGACCCAAGCAAGGGATTTGGCATTGATGAAGGAAGAATATCAAGTTGTTAAAGTTCAGCCAGTAGATATGTTTCCGCAAACCCACCACGTAGAAAATGTTGTACTTTTGGAAAAACGGGTATAATTTTTGCAATCTAATCTGTTTTTGAACCTAATGAAAAAATTGCTCCCCATTCTACTTATTGCCGTGTTTTTAACCTGCATATCATCATGTGAAAAAGATGATATATGCGTTGATGGTGATACTCCCCTACTAGTCATCGGTTTTTTTGATGTTGATGATACCACAGAGGCCAAAGAAGTGGATTTACTGCGAATTCGGTCTTTGGACAATGAAACCGTTCTGGAAAATGATACGTTCAGTGACCGAACGGATTCTCCAGACTCATTATCAATTCCATTAAGAATAGACAATACCATTACCACATATCAATTCATTTCTGATTCTGCTGATGACGAAGACACCGAAGAAGAAACTGGCAATATTGACGTGTTGACCATTTCCTATGACACTCGGGAGGCATTTATTTCAAGAGCTTGTGGTTTTGTCATTAATTATGACAATATCAATGTAACCTTGCCAGATAGTGCCGAAAACTGGATTCAGGATATAAGCATTGTGCAACAAACCATTGAAAACTCCAATAATATTCATGTCAAAATATTTCATTAGTCTTTTTATTGCCCTGCTTCCAACTTTGTGCATTGCCCAGAGCAAACCTATAGACCTTCAGCAAAAGGACACTGTGGAATACAAACAAGAGTATGGGCTTCGTGTTGGTGCAGATCTAAACCGTTTGGTTTTTTCGTTTATTGATGAAGATTATACAGGCTTTGAGCTCGTTGGAGATTTTAGGCTCTCACAAAAGCTTTATGTAGCTGCTGAACTCGGAAACGAAGAAAAAACACAGACTGAAGGTCTTGGATCTACCCTTTTATATAATTACACTACTTCTGGAAGCTATATAAAAGCAGGTGTGGATTTGAACACTTATGAAAATTGGTTCGGTATGAACAATGCCATTACAATTGGTGGTCGATATGCTGTAGCCAGTTTTAGCCAGACTATAAACGAGTACAACATTTATAATGGTGATCGTTTTTTTGATTCTGGGTTTCTTCCTGGACTTTCTCCTGGTGAAGAACTTAGTGGTTTGAGTGCATCGTGGTTGGAATTTGTTCTAGGCATTAAAGCAGAACTTTTTGCAAACATTTATTTGGGAATGAGTGCCCGCCTTGGTTTTTTGATTACCAATAAAGAAGAAGAGCGTTTCTATAATCTTTGGATTCCCGGATTCAATAAAGTTACCGATGGAAGTAATTTTGGGGTGAGCTACAACTACACCATTTCATATTTGATTCCCTTTTACAAAAAATCAAACAAGAAAAAACCGGTAGAACCAGAAGAACCCGAAGCCATAGAGCAGAATTAAAACCAATCAACAAAATTTACCCAAGGTATCGTTATGAAGAATACCCATATCAACTATGTAGAGTTTAAAGCCACAGACCTTACAAAAATCAAAGATTTTTATAGTACGGCTTTTGGTTGGGTTTTTACAGATTATGGCCCCAACTATACGGCTTTTTCTGAAAGTGGTCTTGAAGGTGGTTTTGAACTAACAGAAAGTGTTGTGAACAACGGCGCACTAGTTGTGCTTTATCATGAAGATTTGGTCGCCATAAAAGAACGTATCCAAAACATTGGTGGAGAAATTGTTCAAGACATTTTTTCATTTCCTGGTGGAAGAAGGTTTCACTTTACCGACCCTTCAGGGAACGAATTGGCCATATGGTCAGATAAATAAAAAGGGCCTTTAGTCAAGACCCTTTTATCAATAGTTGAGTTAGTTGAGAAATCCTAGCCTATTTTGAGCGATTTAGCTCATTTCATTAGCATAAATCAACACTTAATCTTAGAACAAAGTTAATTAAATTTTAATTTAATGTAAAATATCTTTGTCTTGATGTTTTGCCTTCTTGCTTCCTTCGTACATTTCATAATGCACCAATCTAGACTCCAATTTACCATTAAAAACCTTTATTCTTCGAGAAGGTCGGAGACCTACGCGTTTTAAAGCATCCAAATTAGAAGTAATCAACCAAGCATTGGTATTGGCATACTGTTGTTTCAACGTATCACCAATTTTTTCGTAAAACTCGTCTGCGGCAATAGGCAAACGTTCCCCATAAGGTGGGTTAAAAACCATATGTAATTTAGAATCTACAGGTTTCTCTGTCCTAAAAAAGTCCTTTCTTTCTATTTGAATATACTCAGATAAATTGGCTTGCTCCACATTCTCTTGGGCCTTTCTAACGGCAGAGGGAGCTTTGTCGTAACCAATAATTTGATGATTGAACTCCCGCGTGCGATTTAAACAAGCATCCACTATTTTTTCATGTAGTTCTCTATCGTAGTCCTCCCAATTCATAAAAGCAAAGGATTCTCTATTAATATTGGCCGGAATGTTACAAGCAATCAATGCGGCTTCAATCAAAAATGTACCACTACCACACATGGGATCCAAAAAATCTGTTTGGCCGTCCCAACCACTCATCAATAAAAGGCCTGCGGCCAGTACTTCATTAATGGGTGCAATATTAGTTGCTATACGATATCCTCTTTGGTGCAATGAA
Organism: Flagellimonas amphidinii; assembly: GCF_013090115.1. Taxonomy (GTDB): domain Bacteria; phylum Bacteroidota; class Bacteroidia; order Flavobacteriales; family Flavobacteriaceae; genus Flagellimonas; species Flagellimonas amphidinii. The sequence continues at coordinate 4,414 of NZ_JABFNN010000031.1, read as the reverse complement.
TTGCCAGAAGCATCTAAGGAAACCGTACATGTGTTTTTAAAAATATGGATGTTAATACGTATATCTGGATTGTGCGAATTAATATTGGGACGTTCCCTAGCCACTTCCCTAAATTTGTCCACAACAGCATCTTTTGCTTTTTGCGAAACGTACATGGAATTATTGAACACTTCCGTACTCATAGTGGTATCAATAGCGAAAGTCTTGTCCACATCAAAATAATCTGTCCAATCTATGGTATGGACTTTCCTGTAAAGGTCTCCTTCATTAAAAACCTTGAATTTGGCAACAGGCCTAAATATTTTAAGGGCAGTTCTTAAACAAAGATTCGCTTTGTACAAAAAGCCTAAATCACCTTCAAAAGTGACATTTCTAATGCCCTCCTCCACATTCCCAGCACCCAAATTCCTTAATTCCTTGGCCAAGATAGGTTCAAAGCCGTATAAGGTTTTTGCCAACATTTTAAAATTACCCACCATTTTTACGTAATCCTTTTCGGCAAAAATAGGCTATTTTTGCGCCCTCAACCCAACATATGGATTTTTCGCTTTTAGCTTCTCTTATCATTCCTGTATTGGCAGTTTTAATCAGTTTTGCCATTGTTTGGATTTTTAAGCCCAATCATAGTAAAAACTTAAAACTATTGCTGGCATTCAGCGGAGCCTTTTTATTGGCATTGACCTTTTTTGAGCTATTGCCAGAAGTGTATGAAAACCAGAATCCAAAAGTTATAGCGTTATTGATTTTGGCTGGGATATTGCTTCAAGTATTTTTGGAGTTTTTCTCCAAGGGGGCGGAACATGGTCATGTACATTTAAACCTTCAAAGAGATGAATTTCCATTCTTACTTTTTCTGAGTCTTTCGCTACATGCCTTGGTGGAAGGAGTTCCTATTGATGGTGACAATCCCATCATTTATGGAATTATCATTCACAAAATACCTGTTGCCATAATTTTGAGCATCTTTTTATTGAACTCAAAATTGAGTAAAAGTTCCATTTTTTTGTTCATCATCTTATTTTCATTGATGACACCCTTGGGAAGCTATCTATCCAAACATTCAAGCTTAGTTAAAGAAAACGGGCAATTATTGACGGCCTTGACCATTGGGGTTTTTCTACATATTTCCACCATAATTTTGTTTGAAAGCTCACAGGGACATTCCTTTAATATTAGAAAACTGTTTGTGATTCTTCTTGGAATAGGGATTGCTTATTTTATGTAAACCCTGGTAGTGTGATTTTCAAAAAGCGCCTTTTGTTCCAAGACAAGTTGGTATTTTTCCAACTTTTTCAAATCTTCTTTACTACGTGTATTGGTGATAATATATGTTTCTGGTTTGGACTGTAAAAAAGCATCTAAACTTTCAATGGTACCATAAATTTGAAAGGTTTTTTCAAAATTAATTGGAAAGGCACTATCAAAGCGTTTAAAGGCAATGATATCTGCTTCTTTTGGAATCTTTTGTAATGCCAAGGATACTGGACTTTGCTCTGTAAGCACTGGATAAATAATCCCAAAGAGAGTCAGTCCCGTCAAAATCCACCCAAAAGCTATACTCAGGAATGCTTTTTTCAAATGTTTCTTTTGAAAAAAATACAATCCTAAAAAACCAGCTATAGTCGTAATTGAAAGAAAAAACGAAACCATTCTCACTTCCAAAAATTGTTTTTCAAAACTTAAAGCAATATATCCCCCAATAGGCAGAACAGTAGAAACGACCAGTAAAACAATCAAACTCCATAGCGCTGTTTTGGATTTCATCTGACCTTCAGCTACTTTATTGAAATAAAAAGCTATTAAAATTGCCACAAATGGATAACAAGGCATGGGATAATTGGGCAGTTTGGTGCTAGAAATGCTAAAGAAAAGTATTGTTATTGCTGCAACTAAAAACGAAAAAAGAACAAAGTCATTTTCTTTTCTTGCCTTCCAAGCACTACCAAAACCTTGAAAAACGAAAAAGGAAAAAGGTAGCAATCCCAATATGACATATAGAGAGGTAATCAAAAATAAACCACCGTGTCCTTCTTTTTCAGAACCAAATCTGGAAATATTATGATCTAAAAAGAAACCTTCGGTCCATTCCCCCAAAGTTTCTACATGTACCAAATAATACCATGGTGTAGCCAGTAACAATACTAAAATCAAACCTAAAAAAGGTCTTAATCCTAGAATGGTCTTCAACTTAAAATCTTTCTTAAAAACTAAAAATAGTGGGATTATCATGCCTGGTAAAGCAATGGCAATGGGGCCTTTGGTCAACATTCCCAAAGCCATGGCGCCGTAAAGAGCCACAAACCATGTCCAACTATTTGTTTTATAATAGTTATAAAATGCAAACAAAGACAATGAAACAAAAAATATAAGATAGGGGTCCGGCACGGCCAAATGAAACTCTTGCACAAAAAACAAAGATGACATAAGAATGATGGCAGTAATCCAGCCCATAGTTTGGTTATGCCATTTTTTGACATTCCAATAGGTAACATAAATGGTCAATGCCCCAAAAAAGCCTGAAAAAAAACGAGCTCCAAAAGAGTTAACTCCGAAGAGTTTATATCCCAAAATCATAAAAAAATAGTGTAACGGAGGCTTATCGGTACGTAACTGCCCATTAAAAGTAGGGACAATATAATTTCCAGAAACCAACATTTCTCTAGCAGCTTCAGCATTACGGGCCTCATCTAAAATGTAAATGGGATACAAACCAATGAAAGATGTACACACCAGTAAGGCCAGCACAAAAATGGTTATACCATCGTATTTTTTTAAGATATTCATTAAGAGGTTGCTAAGCGAATCGCAAATTAACCATTAAAAAACTGCCTAAGAACGTTTTGCGTGTTTTGTTGAATTTGTTGCAGGTCGATTTTAATTTGTTTAGCATGCCACCTTTTTGGAAATCTTCTTACGATTAGATACGCCATGATAGAAGATAAAGTGCCAAATAATATTCCAAAATAAACATCAATATAAAAGTGTTGCACCAAATAAATTCTTGAAAGTCCTACCAGAGCACCAACAATCATTAGAACCCAACTGGCAGTTCTATTACGGGATAATAGTGCAAAAAAGGAAACCAAATAAAATATAGTAGCGGTATGGCCCGAAGGAAATGTATTTACATATCTTATCTTAACACCTTCCACCAAGTTGATTATATGCCCCAAGCCTGACCGATAGAAATAAAGGTAGGGTCTCAATTCTCCACTGTAAAAACCTTTTTTAAAAAGGAGTACCAATACAATTTGAAATGCAAAAGCCAACAGAAATATGGCTAACCACTTAAACCTAAATCGGAGGACCAGCAAAACTGCAAATGCTACAGTCAAGGCATTGCCCAAAGAGCTTGCTTTGGTAAAAAAAGAGTCCATGAACGGATTTCTTAAGCCATTTACAATCAATAGAATTTCACCTTTAGGAATAAAAACAAGTGGAAAAAGAAGAGCTAAAATAAGGAAAAACGGAAAAAGTCTCCTAAGAACAATTTGCATACGATGAGGTTTGCACACAAAATTATTTCAATAAGAAACTAGTTACGTTAAGGACCGATTATGTGTTTTTTACCAATTGTTTTAGAGATTGTAAAGAAATATTTACAATAACCTTACCGAAAAGTTGATTTAACTTTCTGTTGAAATTTAATTTCCTAGTAGTTCAAAAATCATCAACCAATGGCTAATGGCCCCTCCCAACACAAAAAAATGCCAAATCAAATGATTATAGGGTATGCGTTTGATGGCATAAAATAGAATTCCTATAGTATAAAAAGCACCGCCTAGAGATAGGTAAAACAATCCTTTGGATGACATGTGACCAATTAAGTAAGGTAAATCTATTACTATGATCCAACCCATCACTCCATAGAGTACCAAAGAGAACACCTCAAATTTTCCTGTAAAAAAAAGTTTGAGCACTGTTCCAAATAGAGCTATGCCCCAAACCAAGTAAAAGAGTAACCATCCTTTCGAATCACTAAGAACGGTGAGACAAACAGGTGTGTATGTACCAGCAATCAGGTAATAAATACTGATGTGGTCCAGAATGCGGAGTTTCTTTTTGAGTTTAGGGTTTCCCACGGCATGGTATACCGTTGAAGCAGAAAACAACAAGATTAATGATATACTGTAGACAATAATACTGCCCAACAAAAAAGGTGTTGCTGAAAGTTCTTTCTGTAATAAAAATATGGAACCTATAAGAGCAAGTACAATACCTATAGCATGGGAATATGCATTCCATCGTTCCTCCCGTAAAACAGAATCCAATTTAGCCGTCAAGAAAACCTATTTATAGATTACCGTCTTTGTTTTATTTGCTAAAGATAGTCTATTAAACAAAAAAGCCCCTTCACTGTTTGTGAGGGGGCTTCGAGGAAGGCGGCGACCTACTCTCCCACCTGGTGTGGCAG
>NZ_JABFNN010000030.1 GCF_013090115.1 Flagellimonas amphidinii | reverse complement strand
ACGATACTGTGGACATGGTAGATGATGATGTCTCTCAAACTGATGATGACCCTGGTACCGATGATGATCCAGGGGGTGGCCAGTCCGGAACCTTTGAAATGGTCGATGTTCAGATAACATTGCCTCAAGGCAATGGTTTTGACCTATCCGGGGCCTCGGTATTTTCAATGGGATCCCAATCTACGGTTGAAGGGACATCCGCAGGAGATATTCCCTTTAATTTGGGCACTAGGGAAATCGCCTATCTTTTTGATGGTGATGGGGACTTGGTCCTGGCTGGGTTTCTTACCGATGATCGAAAGGAAATTTCAGCAGCTTCCACAGTAGAGGTTCTTCTATACTTTGGTATGCTTTCATCTGTCAGGTCCTCAGAATACAAAACTGCGTTCATTGAAAATATAGGCAACGAACAAGCCTTTATAGATTTTGCCAATGATTTTGAAACACAATTCACTGAAAACCCAAAAACACTTTCAGAGGGCACATATGCAACAAGGTTGAACGAGGCACTTGTTGCACTTGAAGGTAAAGAAGTTATAGATATTGGGTACAAAATAGATGTTGATCCCAACGAATCTGAAAGTGGAATCCTTATGAACAAGATAGGGAAAGATAAACTGTCCATGACCAATTGGTTCACAAGACGGGCTCAAGCCTTTATTTACATGGTTTCATACGAAGATGATTCCGGTAATGAGGTAACTGTACTATCTGATATTTCAAACTCTGTTATGCCCGACAAAGAGGTGGAAATTCCTCATATAAGCCTCTTGGATGAATCCAATGGCAATCAAAACAACCAAACCTTTAATGTTGCCCTTTGTGGTAGTGATGCATTGAACAGATCGGTAACCACTGAGGAGATGGATCTGGCATTGACGGGAGATAACACCAAAGAAACTTGGGAAGTTGCTGTTGTAGGCCCCGGATCGTCAAAAATTAACTTTAATGGAAGGGATATGACCGTTAACGAAAGGGCAAAATTTGAAGAGTTGGCCATAAAAACTTTTATTATGGACTATTTTCTTCCCGTTTTAATGGATATTGGAGGAAACAAAGATATCTATGACGACAAAACACTGCAAGAGGCGGATGAAATCGTAACCATTGTAGAATCTATATTACGTGCACATGAACCTTCCATCGAAGCAGTATTCGATGGCCTCTTTACTACTGCACTGGAAGAATTTTTACCCTTTTTATATGACGATATAAGACTTTCCAATGATTTAAGGACTATCCTTTGGGCCCTTTATAAATATGTTGACGACGGGAACAGCCCAAATACATTTATACAGAACAATGAACTGATCGAAGAGGGCATGGAACGTTACAACAAAGTTATTTCGTCTATCCATCAATCTTTCAGAAACTCTGAAGGCCTTCAGTGCATAAAAAAAATGAATACTGTAACCTCTAATTTTGAACGATGGGAGGTGGTTGTCGAAAAAGGTATCGTTGATCTAGACCCACAATATATGGTCACCACCAACGAAGCTGATGGAAAAGAGATTTGGGCAGAAGTTATTGTAAGTGGCAATGGGCCTTATGAATATGAATGGTCCACCACTACCCAATTTGGTGGGTTCTTGAGCGATGTAAAAGGAAACAATGGGTCATCGTTCACCACGGATTCAGATACGGTCCTTTTTATAAGCACGGCATCAAACGAACAATTATCCGATAACGGTGAAAATTTGGAAACGGTAACCGTTACTGTATATGAGGGTACGGGCAGCAACAGGGTCGAAATTGGTTCGGATCAAATGCAGGTAAATGTAAAAAAAGGGCAGCCCCTCTACATAAAACCAAACAATTCCACTCTTGAAGGAGATGAAAACCTGACGCTATACCTGGTCAACTCCATGAATCAAAGAATTGTTCCTGATACCGAGAGGGATTATAAAGTTGTATGGCGAACCCAAGGTAAACATGGCCGTTTTGAGGGTATTTCAAAAAGCTTAACTACCTATAATGAAGCTACGATCGAGTATACTTGTACAGATACAGAAACCGCCGAGGGAGAAGAAGAAGTTTTTGCCAGAGTTTATTCACGATTAAAAAATAGTAGCGAGGGGTACAAATTATATGATGAGTTGGAAGCAACTATAAAGATTAGAAATGATGAAAGGGTAGAATACGAAACCTTAAAACTTGAGCACTATCAAACCGAATGTGTGGATGATAGAAACTCTGATCAAATGGTAGTCTATGTAGATAAAGTTGAAGAAGCCACCCAATACTATATTGTATATGAGGAGATTTATTTTGGCTGGGCAGATGAATACGGTTATCGATCACCTATTTCTTGGACCAATGACAACTATGATGACTATTATATTACAGATCTGGGCGATAAGTTCAGGGTAAGGTCAGTTTGGGCGGGTGGTCCATGCGACAATTCAAATACAACTGCCAAGTATGCCACTATAAAAGGTTATGCCACACTAGCCACAACTATTAGCCAATGATAGACAATTGAAAATCAAAAAGAATAATTTGACATAAACGACTAAAATATTGATTTAAACTTTAATTGTTTTTTAGCCAATTGAAATTCTTTAAATTCCCCGTACTTTCAACAAAGTATGGGGGATTCCAAGAAAGAAAAGAGCATAGACATTCTAAATGGGTTTCGGCAAAATAATCAATATGCATTGTCGAGCATATACAAAACTGTTTATCCTAAAGTAAGGTTGTACGTTCTAAAAAACAACGGCGACGAGGACCAGGCCAAAGACATCTATCAAGAAGCATTTGTTGCCTGCTGGAAGAACATTAAGGACCATAAGTTTAAGGAAGGTAATGTAGAAGGCTATCTTTTTACCATAGCCAAAAACAAATGGACCGATTTTTTACGGTCGGCCAACTATAGAAAGACTGTATCTGTGGATGCCTCTCCCCATTTAAGGATGGTATCTGAAGAAGCACCGGAAATGGACCGGGAGAGAAAAGAAGAAACGGACACAAATGCAATGAGGTCTGCTTTATCACAACTTGGCAACAATTGTCAAAAGCTATTAAAGCTCTTCTATTTTGAACGCAGATCCATGGAAGAAATCGCAACGGTCATGGGCATGGCCCCCAACTCTGCCCGTAACCAAAAATACCGTTGCATGAAAAAACTAAGGACGCTGAGCCTACAAATCAAAAGCAATGGAAAATAGTTATAAAGACATATCACCAGACCAACAAGAAACCTTCGAACGGTTTCTGATGGACGTTATGAGCGAAACCGAACGAATCGATTTTCAGCAAAAATTGGAATCCGATACCGAACTGGCACAAAAGTTCAACGATTTCAAGACCTTGTTCCGAATGGTTGAGGAAACTGCTCTTCGCGAATCAATGGACAGTCTACATACTGAGATGGAAGCTTCTGGGAAAAAGGAAATTGTTCCACATCCCAAATTCAATTTATATAGGATTGCAGCTGGTGTGGCCATTTTAATTTCGTTGGGAGCTTGGTTTTTGTTCCGTCAAAATCCCAACGAAAAATTGTTCAACAAGTATTTTACCCCAGACCCTGGACTCCCAACAGTTATGGGAACCAGCGATAATTACACTTTTTATGAGGCCATGGTAGATTATAAGCAAGGAAATTATGACACTGCCATAGCCAAGTGGCAGGGCCTTCATCAGCTTCAGGCCAGTAATGATACACTCAATTACTTTTTGGGAACGGCCTTTTTATCAAATGGAAAAGCTGACAGTGCCATCCCATTCCTTAACAACACTTTGCAATACAACCAAAGTGTTTTCCATGAAGACGCCTTGTACTACCTAGCCCTTGCCTATTTAAAGGAGGGAAAAACGGACCAAGCTATCAACATATTGGAATCGTCAAAGGACGAGCGGAGCAAAACCCTTTTGCAAGAATTAACCAACTGATCATGCTCGGCAAAAACAAGTTCATATTCCCATTTTTGATGGTTTTATGCTGTCAATCCATGCTCCATTCCCAAGAAGGACACATTCTGGAAAAGATAGATAGCCTCATTGCAATCGATCAATTGGAAAAGGCCAAAACTTTGATTCTAAAGGAAACCGAAAAGGAAAAAACCCATCTTAATTTGGGAAAATTGGTTTACCCCTTGGGAAAAATTGAATTTCTAAAAGATAAGAACACATCATTTAATGATGCTAGGGATTTCCTCCAGCATATTGATGATAAAAGCCTGCACGATACCATCTTATATGAAGGGCTGTTGGGAATGGGTCTGTTGCATGTTGACCAAGGAAGCGTGGTTGCGGCAAACGATTATGCCCTTAAGGCAAATACAATGGCCAAAAGTCTTGGAAATCCCTTAAAAATGATGGAATCAGAATTTCACCTTAGTGAAATTGGACTCAAATTGGGAGATTTTAATCAGTTAATGCAACGAACGGAGAATGTACTTCAATTGATCAAGGACAATCCATCCCTTAAATTTCCTTTGGCTCCCAGAACCTATAATTATAAGGCTTCACTATCACATTTTATGGGCCAGCCAGATAGTGCCAATTATTATTTTGAAAGGGCGCTCAAGTCCATTTCCAATTCCTCTGACACTCCTGAAAACCGCTATTATCTTCCGGGCACCATTTATGGCAACTGGGTCATGGTAAAACAATCTGAAGGGGATTACCATGCCGCAATGGACATGACCCTTAGCTGCATAACCCATTTCAATACATTTCTGGAAAAAACCAACAACCATCCCCTGACCGAAAAGATACATGGCAATTTGACCATTGCTTATAGAAATCTAGGCAGCCTGTACAATGATATCGGCAATAAGAAAAGAGCAAAACAGATAGCGACACTTGGGTACAACCATGCCAAAAACAATCTATTACCCAATACAGTGCAATACTTCAGTTCAATTTTGTTGATGGCTGAAGCCCATTTGTTCAGCAAGGACCTGAACAAATCACGAAAATATTTGGAAGAAGCAGAAAAATCCTTGAATTCAATTCCAGGGGACAATCTTTCATATTGGGGCAACCTGTTCAATGTATATGGGGATCTTGAAAGCGAGTACGATAATTATGATGAGGCCATATCCTATTATCACAAAACACTCTCGGTCTATGAGAAAAACAACCCTGACGGATACAGCCAAAATCAAATTTATACCCAATTGAATTTGGCGCAGACCTATTCGCGCGCAGGGCTTTTTGACCAAGCCAAAGACCTGCTCAACAAAACCCAACAAAAAGTACAGGAACGATACGGCAAAGGTGGATATTTGGACAATGCAGTTTCCCTTTCAAAAATACGTGTATCATTCGAAGCCGATGACTTTTTGGAAACCATCATGCTTTGTAACGCACTACTGGAAAGTTATAATTCGCGGTTTTCAGGAAATGAGAAAAACAGGTATTATTTTGGTGCAGACCAGGCCAAGGTAGTTTTGTTTTTGGCCAAGGCAAGATATGGGATGCTTGCTACAAAATCCCCGGCGACCTTAGCGGAAATAACAAAACTTATTGACGAGGCAACCAAGATTGTTGAAAACAGAAGACCCCTGGTCTCATCCCAACAAGCTGTGGCCGATTTGATAGAAGATAATAAAGAGGTTTTTGATTTTGCCAAAAAGGTATACCTGGATCTTTATAATAGTACTAAGAACCATGAGTATCTTGAAAAGGTCATGGCGCTTCACGAATCAGCCATTTATAATAAAATAAGGGCTCGTCTCAATCTTATTGAAAGTACTCTGGCCCCTGCCGAAATCAAAGAAAGGGAACAACTGATCAAGGAGAGGATGAATTCTTTTTTTGATGCCGAAGCAGGGACCCAATTTAATGTCTTGGAATGGGAGAAAACTTCCGAAAGCTGGGACAATTACCTTGATAGCATCCAAAAAAACTACCCGGAATACTATGCTATGAGGTACGCTTCAATTGTTAGGCCTTTGACCAAATTAAAGCAACCCATCAACCCTGAAACCACAATTGTCCGCTATTTTTTTGTTGGTGAAAACCTTTATGCATTTGTACATAACAACACCAAAACATCACTTATTGAATTGCCCAATACTTTGGACAACGCGTGCATACGGGTACTATCCGATTATACTTCTGATACGGACATGCTTTTTAACTGCCTCAAGACCTTGCACGATCAACTCTGGGCCCCTTTGGCCAAACACGTTGACACTAAAAACGTCATCATTTTTCCAGATGCGGAACTGTTCAATTTGAGTTTTGAACTTTTGACCCCTGAAAGGGTCAGTTCATTAAATGATATTTCAAAAAATGCGCTATTATCCCAACACAACATCTCCTACAATTACAGTCTGTTGCTGTTGGAAAATGGTTCCAAAACATTACAATATGATAGTGATTTTGTAGCCTTTGTTCCGGAATTTGATCATGCCATGAAGGCCAATTACCAAATGGCTATTTCGGATTCCCTCTTTTTGGACAAAGCCTATTTGATGCTCCTCCCCCAACCTTTTAGCACTGATTTGGCCAAAAAATTCGGAAAAAAATTCGATGGCAATACCTTCTTGAATTCAAATGCGTCAAAACAGTTGTTCTCTGAATCGGCCAAAGAGCATAAGATTATCCATATTGGCACCCATGCAGAATCGAACAATGTGAATCCTGAACTGTCCCGATTGGTTTTCGCAAAGAATGTTTCAGACTCCATCAACATCAACGACAATTATCTCTATACCTACGAGATCTATAATCAAAACCTAAGCTCCAATTTGGCTATTTTGACTGCTTGCGAGACAGGAAAACCAACGTATCAGCCTGGGGAAGGCATGATATCCCTGGCACATGCCTTCAACTATGCCGGAAGCGAAAGTATTTTGACAAGTTTGTGGCAAATCGACGAACAATCAAGTACACAAATCCTGGGCTATTTTTACGATTATCTTTCCGAAGGAAAACCAAAGGACGAAGCACTTAGGTTGGCCAAATTGGACTATTTGCAGAACGCCGATGGCAGAACCCTTCACCCACAGTATTGGGCGGGTTTGGTTTTGATGGGCAATACCTCTCCAATTGAACTTTCCACTGGCAACCATTGGATTTGGTGGGGGCTCATTTTGGTTGCTTTGGCGCTTCTTTTGTGGTGGTGGGCACAAAAAAAAAGACCCTCAGAGCATTGAGAGCCTTTTCAATCAACTAACCTAACTAACTCAAAAAATTTTATCCTCCGTTGTTATTGGGAACATTCGGATTATTGTCATCTGGATCTTGGTTGGCCGGAACTCCATCATTGTCATTGTCCACAAATTCGCCATCCCTACCTACAAACAGTTGATAGTTTATGGGCAAAAAGGTTTCGGCAACCTGGGTGTCATATTCTGCGGAGGGCGCAGAGGTAACGGAAATGGCCGAAAAGGTTCCTCCAGCTATAAAAGTAGACCGCACCCAAACCTGACCGGTTATTCCTCCAAAACGCAACAATCTCGCGGTAAATTGGGAAGGAATTCCTTCAAAAGAGCTGTTGGACGTTGTGGTACAGACCACATCTGGCGACCCATTAAATCCATAATGGGCAAACATGGCATTGATTTCGTTGGCAATAATATTGGTTGCTGAAATCTATCCGGCTGCTTGGGTGTTGGGCACCCATCTAAAGACCACATTGTTATCATTCCTGACCACATTTACCCCGATGGTTCCGGTCAAAGGATCCGTGATTTCATTGGCATTGAATCCCTGTGGCATTACAAATCCCAACAAAGGAAACTGACTGTGGATGAACTGCTGTCCTGGGTTTTTTACAACGGGAATCTGGGTCAATGGAAGTGGAATGCTATGGGAAAAATCCCAATAGGCCGCCGAAGGACCTTGAACATTTGTACATACTTGGGAATTGAACCCTTGTAAAACAGAATTGTTGTTTCCATTGCCTCCCTCACCATCCTTATTACAGGAAAAGAAGATCAGGGTAAAAGATGCTATTGCAACTAGAGTTATTTTTTTCATGATTTGTTCTTTTCCCTACTATCGTAATGGAAAAAAAATGTCATCATTAATTAAAACGTTACAGTCGGGAAAGCTAAAAATGTTGTACCCAAATAAAAAGCCGAGATGCTAAATCTCGGCCTTTCCTTTAAGTACCTTGGGTGGGAATCGAACCCACACTCCCGAAAGAACTGGATTTTGAATCCAGCGCGTCTACCAATTCCGCCACCAAGGCATTTTTGGCACTTATCTCAAATGCGGATGCAAAGCTAAAAAATAATTTTGTTTACCACCAAAAATAGAAGCAATAATCCTTTAGCAACCCGAATTAATTTATAAATTTGCACCTCTTTTATAAAAAAGTACTTATAAAAAGTTAGCTAACAAGAGATTGCAATGCCATATCGAGTTCCCGAACCCAAAATTTTTGCATGTACCCAGAGTGTTGAGCTTGGTAAAAACATTGCAGCTGCCTATGGCGCGGATTTAGGGAAAATACAATTCTCTAGATACAGCGATGGAGAGTTTCAGCCTTCTTTTGAAGAATCCATTCGGGGAACTAGAATTTTCATCATTGGCTCTACTAATCCTGGACCCGAAAATTTAATGGAAATGTTGTTGATGTTGGATGCCGCCAAAAGAGCATCAGCAAGACACATTACAGCAGTTATGCCCTATTTTGGTTGGGCCAGACAAGATCGTAAAGATAAACCCCGTGTTCCTATAGCTGCCAAATTAGTGGCCAAAATGTTAGAAACGGCCGGAGCCACTCGTATTATCACCATGGATTTGCATGCTGATCAAATTCAAGGGTTCTTTGAAAAACCTGTGGACCATTTATTTGCCTCCACACTTTTCCTGCCCTATCTCAAAGGTCTCAATTTGGATAATCTGTGCATCGCCTCTCCAGATATGGGTGGTTCTAAGAGAGCATATGCTTATTCCAAAGCATTGGAATGTGATGTTGTAATCTGTTACAAACAACGCGCTAAGGCCAATGTTATCTCCCATATGGAACTGATTGGAGATGTGAAAGGGAAAAACGTGGTACTCGTTGATGATATGGTTGATACAGCCGGTACGCTTACCAAAGCTGCTGACTTGATGATGGAAAGAGGAGCCAAAAGCGTTCGCGCAATAACTACACACGGATTGCTTTCTGGCAATGCTTATGAAAAAATAGAAAATTCAAAATTAACGGAACTGATCATTACAGATTCTATTCCTGTTGATCAAGGACAAGAAAAAATAAAGATATTGAGTTGTGCCGATCTTTTTGCCGATGTCATGCATCGTGTACATCATAATACATCAATATCTTCCAAATTTTTAATGTAAATCAATTTTAATATTTAATAATGAAGTCAATTACTATCAAAGGATCTCAAAGAGAAAGCGTGGGCAAGGTTTCTACCAAAGCCTTACGTAATGCTGGAAAGGTCCCTTGCGTACTGTACGGAGGGGATAAGCCATTACACTTTTCAGCGGATGAACTTTCATTCAAAAATTTAGTGTACACTCCCAATGCCCATACAGCGGTAATTGAATTGGAAGGTGGTCAAACTTTTGAAGCTGTTATGCAGGATATTCAATTTCATCCTGTAACCGATAAGATTTTGCACGTGGATTTTTACCAATTGTTCAAGGACAAGCCGGTTACCATGAATATTCCAGTTCGTTTGGAAGGCAATTCTCCTGGTGTACGCAACGGTGGTCGTTTGCTTTTCAGAAAAAGAAAACTTTCTATCAAAGCATTGCCAGATTTACTTCCAGATTTCATTACAGTGGATATTTCCAAATTAAAAATTGGAGGAACTATTCCTGTGGAAACACTTTTGAATGATGATTACACCATTTTACATCCAAACAGTACAGCTGTTGTTCAAGTAAAAGCTTCTAGAACATCTGTTGCAGGTGATGATGACGATGATGAAGAAACAGCTGAAGAAGGTGCTGCAGAAGCTCCAGCAGCTGAGGCTACTGAATAAATAGCATCAAAAATTAATTGATACAAGCATCCCAGATTACATATTAGATTTGGGATGCTTTTGTATTTTTAGACAAACACATCTAATTTGATGTTCCAATTTTTAAAATCACTTTTTGGTTCTATCAATCGTTTGGGAGAAGAAACTGATTCTATGAAAAAATTCCTTATTGTTGGTTTGGGCAATATTGGGTCTGAATATGATGAAACCAGACATAATATTGGTTTTAAAGTTTTGAACTTTTTGGCCGAACAGGAAAGTTTCACCTTTGAAAGTGCTAAGCTTGGAAGTGTGGCCACTTTTAAACACAAAGGTAAAAGTGTTCTATGCCTAAAACCCTCCACTTATATGAATCTAAGTGGAAAGGCTGTAAAATATTGGATGGAAAAAGAGAAAATTCCATTGGACAATGTACTAATAATAACAGATGACATCAATCTTCCCTTTGGAACTATTCGACTCAAAACCAAAGGCAGTGACGGTGGGCATAATGGTTTAAAAGACATTCAGAATGTACTACAATCCTCAAAATATAACCGATTTAGGTTTGGAGTCGGCTCTGAATTCAGCAAAGGTAGACAAGTAGAACATGTTTTGGGCAAATGGAACACAGAGGAAAAGGCCGCAATGCCTGAACGTTTACAAAAAGCAGCAGAACTTATAAGATCATTTGTGTTTTCAGGAGCCAAGAACACAATGAATCAATTTAATGGAACTTAATCAGAAAACCCTAAATTCAAAAATCCCAGAGTCTGATGTATTTCCTTCTGCATCTGTGGTAATTACACTCCAGTAGTAGACCATATCTGATTCAACACCCACCGATACTTCCATAGTGCCAGCATCAGTAGTACCAACAGAAGTAGTAGGTGGATTTTGGTCTGAAAAAAATATCTCAAAAGAAGCAATGTCGTTCTCTACATCTGAACCAGACCAAACCAAAGCTACTTCATTGGCAATATCTCTTTGTACTGTAGATCCTGAAACAGGACTTACCAGTTGAGCCGGAAAAGGCGCATATGAAGTCTGTGCCCCTGCATTGTAAAACAACCACGTATCGCTAGTGGCAACTTGGTCAGATTGGGAATTTCTAGACGTAACTGACCAAGAAAACGGTGCCCCTTTAGCAATGGACAAGCTTGCTGAGGTTGTAGCCGTGGAAATAGTTTGGGGAGTATTGGCATCCAAGTTCACCACGCTTAATGTATAACTGTCCGTATTTGATGAAGCCTCCCATTCAAAAGTAATTTGACTCAAATTTTCATTTACACTGACACCTGTGGTACATTCTGAACTTTCCAAAGGAAAAACCAAATTGGCTCCGCCTGGCACTGGTGGTGGGTCATCACTACCTCCGCATGAGATTAAAAGGGCAAGTATTGTTAAGCTTAATAACGTCTTTTTCATTGCTTGATTATTTTAAAAATTTCATGAACCCCATCCATCTTAATATTTATATAGTAAGTGCCAGTTGACAACATCGATAAATCCATTACCAAATCATTACCATTTACGGTTTTTAAGTCCCTCATAACTAATTGTCCATTTCCGGAAAAAACTTCAATAGTTACAGCCCCAATATATCCATTGAGAAAAATCTTAGTCTCATCATCAACCGGATTTGGATATAATATGGGTTTGGAAGAAAAGAAAAACGTTTCTTCATAAGTTCCTTGGCATGATAAATTCGTATATGCCCTCAACGTATTTGTTCCAGCTTGCAAAGGCAATTGTATTTTAGATTCAACAGTTTGTGTAACTAACCCGTTGAGCTCTACATTATAAAGACTTCCTCCTTCTAAGGTGAGTTCCAAAATCCCGGAATCCACCGCCACAGCCGCAGACAAAAGTTCTGGCTCCGTTACAACAACAGTAAAACAAGCTTCTTGATAGGTTATTGTCCCATTTATTCCATTAATGCATAATGTATAACTGCCCGCCGTAAGGTTTTCAAAAGTATGGCCATCAGTGAAATCCACATTCACAGGAGTTCCTCCTCCATCCAAAACAGCCGAGTATGCAATTGAAGTATCCAAAGGAGTAATTGTAACAAAACCATCATTGCTGTCCCTGCAGGATTCACTTTGTATTTCTATTTGGAAATTATCCGTAGCAAAACGATTTACTGGACAACCATTTGTATCTACTTCTACTCCTTTTGGCGTTCCAAGACATAAATCGTCACCATCATCAAAAACACCATCTTCATCCTCATCTGGTCTAAAAGCTCCTTCCACACAAATTTCTAAGGAAAAACCAGTAAAAGATCCCCCATCACTAGCCGCAGTATCTTGAATTTCCAAAGTCCACTCACCGAGAGAAGATTCTCCATTAAGTGAGGCTAAAGAACCCAGTGGCTGTACGGTTTCTGAAATTGCCGGACTTCCAGAACATTGAATCTTGACACCATCATCATCAAAAGTTGCAGTTACATCATTTAAATCTCCACAAGAATTTGAAATCAATGTTACCCTAGTCCCAGATGGCGAAATCAAGCTTATTATTAAATCTTCTAAATATGTATGGTTTAGTTCAACACCAACATTTACATCTGTAATTGGTAAATCTTCAAAGACTTGAATGGTTGAGGAAATGGTTGGGGTTCCTACAGTAGAAATTTCCAAGGGAACACCACTTGCATTAAAGCTATTGCAATCCAATTGTATGGTTGTAAAACTGTTGGCAGCTCCAAAAGTTCCAATACCACAATTATTATTGGGCCTTACCCGCCAAAAATATTCAGTTTGCTCCTCTAGACTTGTAGCATTATAAAAATTAAAAGGAACTGTTGCCGACTCAACAATTGAAGTAAATCCAACATCGTCAGCAATTTCCACATCGTAAGATGTATAAAGCTCATTGGCCTCCCACTCCAACCGTGCATCTACAGAAGTACTTGCCTCTCCATTGGTTGGCGCGAGCAGTACCACATCAGAAAAACCTGTATCCCTAACCGCTATGGATAAATCAACCTCTTTTGTTACCGACGCTGATGTTGAGATCACTGAAATTTGATAAACCCCGGGCGAGACATTATCTGTATTTGATAGGGTGAGATTAATCGAAGTATCATTGGTATTGGCTTGGGTTGGTGAAAAAGCCGCTGTTAAACCCACAGGCACATCGGCAGAAAAAGTAGAGGTTTCACTAAACCCTCCAAAGGTTTCATAAGTAAATGGTATAACCAAATCATCAGGTTGGCAAACTTCATAACTTAATTCCTGAAAGCCAAGCACAACTTGCGATTGTTGGATTGAAAAATCAGCTGCGTTTACAGCAAAGAATATATTGTTACTTGCTTTTACCATTATACGTGCATTTGTTGTAGCATCACCGGGCATCAACACTTCTTCTGAGCCATCATTTAGAGTGTCATCTGCCAAGATAACGGGGAAAGTAACACCTCCATCCAATGAAAGAAAGATATCCACGGCCAACGCATTGACCGGCAAAATATTGGTATTCGCCACATCCCAAGTAATTTCTTGGGTAGAACCCGCTTCGTAAACTTCGCTTGAAGCTTGCGAGGTTACCAAAAATGGACCAGCAGCATTGACCACTTTAACATCCAGCAAATCTGAAACTACCTGCCCGCCGCCTGCGGCATTGTCCCTTACAGTCATTGCAAATCTCATGTCACGCTCCACATTTGAAACTGTTTCCCAAGCCTCATTTATTAATGGATTTGTTTGCGTCAAATTTCCTTGGACAACCTCAGAAAGTTTTGGAAAATATCTTTGCGGGCTTGTAGTTGGCGGCAAAGATCTAAAATTGGCCCCACTTGAGTTTTCTGGACCAAAGGAATTAGTGGTCACAATACCATTATCTATTTGCTCCCAAGTATAGGTAAGCACATCCCCTACATCCGGGTCACTTGCATTTCCTTCCAACACAAAGGCAGTTCCTTTTGGAATTATAAAATCATCAACTGGAGTCACTATGGTGGGTGGGGAATTGGTCAAAGCGGTAGTTTCTGCACAGGTTGTTGTCTCCAAATAATTAGAAATTTGAAGAATACTGTTATAATGAAAATAGTCATCGCCATTTGGCGCCACATTGTTTGCACCAACTATCCCAGCATATCCCATAATAGTGGTTCCACTAGCAGGTTCTGCTTGTACCCCAGTTCCCTCAGACTCAAAGGACCATGTATGGTTGGCACCAAACTGGTGTCCCAATTCATGCGCAACATAATCCACATCAAACGTATCTCCTTTTGGATTGAAAGCTGAGGAAAAAGCGCTTCCTTTTTGATTATCCACACAAACAGCCCCTATAAATCCGGCATTCCCATTATCTTGCCCCTCATCCACCTTATGAAATAGGTGCCCAACATCGTAGTTTTCCTCTCCAATAGTAGTTGTTAAAGTGTTCTGTACTTCTCCATTTAAGTTGCCATTATAAGGATCCGTATCTGGATCAGTAAAGATTACCAGCTCATTATTGGGAACAAGTTCCAAAGTAACGCCCAAATCGGTCTCGAAGACTTCATTTACACGGGTAATCGTGGCATTGATTGCCGCAAGGGCATCGGCAACGGTCCCCCCATGAAAATCTGTATATTCCCCTGAAGCTGAAACCGCAATCCTGAATTTCCTCAACAGTTGATCATCAACCAATGGGATAACGGTCTTTCCTGTACTTTGCCCCTCTTTTATTTTAGTTTGAATCGCACTTGTCTTGCATACAAAAGCATCCAAACCAGACACTCCGGTTCCCTTTTCATATAGCACATAAGCATCATTCATATTGGAAATTTTTTCCATAAATGCAGTACCTTGGTTGTTCAGGCCTACAATCATGGTTTGCACTCCTTTGTGTGAACTACTCAGCTTTACCTTGTATTCTCCATTAACACTAACACCAGTATACGATTTAATGTTTGGATATTTGGCCGCTAAGCTTTCACTTAGCACAGGTGTTTCACGAATGGCAAAAGCAATTATTTCTCCCTTGTTATTAGGCAGGTATATTAGTTGTTTTTCTCCTTTTTTCTTTGAAAAAGATTGTAATTCTTTTGAAAAAACCGATTTATCCAAAGAAAAAACTGCCCGAGCCTTTTCCATATTTTTTACAGAAACACTCTTATAACTCGATTTTTTGGGAACAGGTTTCCAATAAGATTGCTGCCCTTGTACTGAAAAGCAGCCAAAAATTATGGTAATTGATAAAACAAGATGTAATTTAGCTTTCATACAAAGTAGGCATCGGTCAGTTTCAAAAATAAGCCTTTTTTATTTCTTAGTTAGGTGGAAACAATCCATAACATTTCTCATTATAAGGACATTCCGTTTCAAACGGCGATTACCATTGGTACTTTTGATGGAGTACATTTGGGCCACCGTAAAATATTGGAACGCCTCATAAATAGTGCCAAATCTTCCGGATTGAAGTCAACAGTACTCACTTTTTTCCCTCATCCTAGAATGGTGCTGCAAAAAGACACGGATATAAAACTGTTAAATACTCTTGATGAGAAAGTCCAGATCTTAAGTGAACTAGGACTTGACTATCTTATTGTACACCCTTTTACCAAGGAGTTTTCCCGACTTTCTGCAACCGAGTTTGTTCGTGATATATTGGTCAATAGCCTTAAGACAAAGAAGGTTATAATCGGTTATGACCACCGTTTTGGTCGAAATAGAAATGCCAACATTCAAGACCTTATTACTTTTGGAAATACCCTTGATTTTGAGGTTGAAGAAATTCCGGCCCAAGAAATTGATGATGTCTCTGTAAGCTCCACCAAAATTAGAAAGGCGCTCTTGGACGGTGGCGTGAATACCGCTAACAATTATTTAAGCTATCCCTATATGCTCACCGGAACCATCATTAAAGGGAAAGGTTTGGGCAAGCAATTTGGTTTTCCTACAGCTAACCTACATGTTCCAGAAAATCACAAACTTGTTCCCAAAAATGGAGTGTATGTGGTTAAAAGCATATTGAATGGCAAGGAATATTTTGGCATGATGAACATTGGTTTTAACCCAACCGTCTTGGGAACCGAAAAAACCATAGAAGTCAACTTCTTTGAGTTTGAAGGAAATCTCTACGGCAAAAAAATTCAGGTCGGTATTTTACATCGCATCCGTGATGAACATAAGTTCAATTCTGTTGAAGAACTAAAGGAACAGCTTAAAAAGGATAAACACCTATCACTGGAACTAATCTCCAAATAAATGCTAGACCGATTCCTCTTTAGAAAAATAGACAACGCCCAACTTATTGTTTTTAGGATTTTCTATGGCTTTTTGGTAAGTGCAGAGTGTTATGGCGCCATTATTACTGGGTGGGTTCGAAGAACTTTTATTGAACCTCAATTCACTTTTTCCTTTATAGGCTTTGAATGGTTGCAACCGCTCCCGGGTAACGGAATGTATATCTATTTTGCCGTCATGGGCACTCTTGGGGTCTTGATAACATTGGGATACAAATATCGGTTTAGTGCTTTTGCATTTGCCTTTATGTGGGCAGGTGTTTATCTAATGCAGAAGACCTCTTACAATAATCACTATTATTTATTCATGCTTCTGGCCTTTATTATGGCCATGTTCCCTGCTCACAGAGACGCTTCTTTCGATGCAAAACTAAATCCAAATGTGCACTCCCATACCATGCCCAATTGGATTCGCTGGACCATCATCCTACAACTGTTCATCGTTTACACCTATGCATCTGTTGCAAAACTTTATGGAGATTGGTTGGATTTCAGTTTCATTGACGTGCTCATGAAACCAAAGAAGGATTACTTTCTCATAGGTGAGTTGTTACAGGAAAAATGGATCCATAAAATTGTTGCGGTCTTCGGCATCCTTTTTGACTTACTTGTTATTCCAGCATTGCTCTGGAAGCCATCACGAAAAATAGCTTTTGCTTTGGCTATATTCTTCCATCTTTTCAATAGTTATGTATTCAGAATTGGAATTTTCCCTTACTTGTCATTGGCATTCACTGTTTTCTTTTTTGAACCACAAACTATTAGAAACATATTCCTAAAAACCAAAAAGATAGTTATTGATGATATTAGCGCCATTCCAAAAAACAGAAACATCGTTTTAGTTGTTTTGGGAAGCTATTTCTTGGTGCAGCTACTACTTCCTCTTAGACATCATACTTTTGTGGACAATGTACTATGGACCGAGGAAGGTCACCGCTTAAGTTGGCGTATGATGCTCCGAGGAAGATCGGGAACCATCCGTTACCGGGTGGTAAACAAGGAAACTGATAAGGTAACTTACATTGACCTGGATGACTATCTTACAAAAAAGCAACGAAGAAGAGTAGCAAGTTACCCTGACTTTGCTTGGCAATTTGCGCAACACCTAAAAAAAGATTACGCTGCCAAGGGTGAGGATATTCGGGTATATGTCAAAAATCGAGTGAAAATAAATGATGGCAATTATTATGAATTCATAGACCCTACTGTTGACCTGGCCAGTGTTCCTTGGAAACATTTTGCGCATAACGAGTGGATCTGCCCTTCTCAAAACTAATATTTGTTGGGCAACTTCACAGATTGCTATAAATTTGCGGCTCAAAACAAAGTTATGCTTCAGCTACAAACAATTCGAGAGAACAAGGAAAGTATCATCAATGCGTTGAAAAAACGAAATTTTGATGCCTCTTCTATTCTATCCAAAATCATTGAACTGGATGAAAAAAGACGTTCCATCCAAACCGAATTGGATAATACCCTAGCTGATTCCAATAAACTTTCCAAAGAAATTGGAATGCTTTTCAAGTCTGGCAAGGCTCAGGAAGCCAATGCACTAAAAGAAAAGACTGCTGGCCTTAAGGAAACTTCAAAGGAGTTGACAGAAGAGTTAAACGTAGCAACCGCTTCCTTACAAGAGCAATTGTATCTGGTTCCCAATATTCCGCATGAGTCAGTCCCAGCTGGAAATTCTGATGAGGACAATGAAGAGGTTTTCAGAGAAGGAGATATTCCTCAATTGGTTGAAGGTGCATTACCGCATTGGGAATTGGCCAAAAAATATGACATTATCGATTTTGAACTTGGTGTAAAGGTATCTGGCGCCGGTTTTCCTGTATATAAAGGAAAAGGAGCCAAACTACAACGCGCATTGATTTCATACTTTTTAGATAAGAACACCGAGGCAGGCTATACCGAAGTACAACCACCTTTAATGGTGAATGAAGCATCAGGTTATGGCACAGGGCAATTACCTGATAAGGAAGGGCAAATGTATCATGTTACCGCAGATGATTTGTATCTCATTCCAACCGCAGAAGTTCCTATTACCAACTTGCATAGGAACGATATTTTAAGCGAAGGTGATTTCCCCATAAAATATACCGGATTCACCCCTTGTTTTAGAAGAGAGGCCGGAAGTTACGGTTCACATGTGCGCGGTTTAAATAGATTACACCAGTTTGATAAAGTGGAAATTGTTCGGATGGAACATCCTGACAATTCATACCAAGCTTTGGACGAAATGGTGGAACACGTCAAGAACATTCTAAGAGCATTGAAGCTTCCTTATCGCATTCTTCGTCTTTGTGGTGGAGACCTAGGCTTTACCTCTGCCCTAACTTATGATTTTGAGGTTTTTTCAACAGCTCAAGACCGATGGTTGGAAATTAGTTCTTGTTCCAATTTTGAAACCTTTCAGGCCAATCGTTTAAAACTCCGATTTAAGGATGAAAATGGAAAAAGCCAATTGGCCCACACACTCAACGGAAGCTCTTTGGCATTGCCCAGGGTACTTGCTGGAATCTTGGAAAACTATCAAACCGAGGGTGGCATAAAAGTGCCTGAAGTATTGGTCCCCTATTGTGGTTTTGATACCATAGACTAAAAAAATCAAGGCCTATTTTGGATTCGCTTAACAGAATCCACCATATTTCTGCGTTATATTTGAAATAAAACAGGCTATTGCGACATATTTTAGTTCTTTTTGCGTGTTTCGCACTTTCATTCTTTGCCCATTCCCAAGAAGATTTTTTGGCCAAGCAATATTTTAATGATGGAGATTACGAAAAAGCCGTGGTTTTCTATGAAAAATTGGCACAAAAGAACCCTCGCCGCACTGACTATGCTGAAGGTTTAGTAGCCTGTTACCAGCAATTGGAACTATACGGGAAAGCTGGAAGCTTTTTGTTGGAAAAAATCAAAGAACCCTACACCTTTCCCACCTTTTTTATAGAACTGGGATATAATTACACCTTGCAAGATCTTCCTGAAAGGTCCTCTGAATATTACGAACAGGCTATTCAAAAGATTGATGAAAATCCCAATTACGGCTATAGTATTGGGTATCGATTTCAAAAATACGCCCTCTTGGACTATGCTATTCGAGCCTATACTCGGGCCATGGCATTGAAACCCGATTTAAACTATGATTTTCAATTGGCAAGAATCTATGGAGAACAAGGGGATATTGAAAAAATGTATCAATCTTATCTAAACCTTATTTGGCAGGGAAGAACTTCTAGATCCAACGTGCTCAGAAACATTGATGATTTTATTTCTGAAGACCCTTCGGATGCCAATAATATTTTACTGAGAAAAGTATTGCTGAAAAATGCCCAAAAGAATCCAGATACTCTTTGGAATGAATTATTGAGCTGGCTCTTCATTCAACAAAAGCAATACAACAATGCTTTCAACCAAGAAAAGGCCATTTTCAAACGCAGCGGTGAATCTTCTTTGGACAGATTGGAAAATCTTGGGCAAATAGCTCTAGAGGACAAATTGTATGAAAGTGCTATCACCATTTTTGAATATATCGTTGAAAACAGTAATGACCCACGGACCAAATTAAATGCAGAACTCCATCTTATCGATATTGAACTATTAGATACCACCGACAAAAAATTGGCATCTGTAGAAAAAAAGTTTCAAAGTTTAGTGACGGAATATGGTAACCAAAGCAATACCCTTCAACTTCAAATTGCCTATGCCAATTTCCTTACCTTCAAAATGGAAAATCCAGAACCTGCCATAGCCATGTTGAAAGAAAGTCTTGAACTCCCCATGGGAAGAATGATTCAAGCTTATGTAAAATTGGCCTTGGGAGATATTCTGGTATATGACCAAAAGTTCAATCAGGCTTTGATTCATTTTACTCAGGTACAAAAACGCCTCAAAAACGATGTGTTGGGTCAGGATGCTCGCTTCAAGGTGGCCCAAACGAGTTTTTACAAAGGGGATTTTGACTGGGCCCTTACCCAATTAAAGGTCCTCAGAAGTTCCACATCACAGTTGATTGCCAATGATGCAATGCAGCTAAGTTTATTAATTTCCGATAATTCGTTGGAGGATTCCACCCAAACCGCTTTACGAAAATATGCCCGGGCTGATCTATTGGCCTATCAAAATAAAAACAAAGAAGCTATTGCCGCTCTCGAGGATATTCTTCAAAACCACAAAGGTGAAAAAATTGAGGATGAGGCATTGCTCAAACAAGGACAGTTGTTGGAAGTACAAAAAGATTACGAAAGTGCTGAATTCAACTATAAAAAGATAGTAGAGTTTTATGCTGATGGCATCTTGGCTGATGACGCCCATTTTGCACTTGGTGAACTTTACCGCACCCAATTGAATGAACCTGATAAAGCCAAAAATCATTACGAACGCATCATCCTAAACTATCAGGATAGTTATTATTTCCCCAAAGCAAGGAAGAATTTTAGAAGGCTACGCGGGGATGTAATTAACTAATTCTTCCCTACATTTAAACTACTAAACATAAACGCATGCTCATATATAATGTTACCATCAATATAGATGAAAGTGTTCATGATGAATGGTTGTCATGGATGCGGGACAAACATGTCCCGGATATGTTGTCCACAGGGAAATTTTCACATGCTAAAATGACCAAAGTTTTAGTGGAAGAAGATATGGGCGGCATTACCTACTCGGTACAGTATACTACCCAAGACCGCAGAACCTTGGAATCCTACTACAAAGAAGATGCAGACCGTTTGCGTGCCGAAGGGCAAAAGTTGTTCCCCAATAAATTTGTTGCCTTTAGGACAGAACTTGAAGTGATAAGCCAACAAATTCCATAGCCTTTTGAATTATCTCTTCACCTACGGTACACTACAGGACCTCCAGGTTCAGCAATACATTTTTGACCGAATCCTTAGTGGGCGGCAAGATCATTTGCTTGGATTCAAACGCTTGGAAAATGCTATTTATGATAGATATCCGTTGGTAATCCAGACCAATGATACAATAGATAAGGTTATGGGAATGATCTATGAGGTCACCGAGGAAGATTTAAGAAGGGCAGATATTTATGAAACCAATGCTTATACAAGGAATTTATTTCTGCTGGAATCTGGTATAGAAGCATGGGTATATGTTAAAAATTCCGAGTAACTTGCAAAAAAACCTCCGGTGTCCAAAAAAAATAAAAAGAAGCTTGCCAACGGTAAGTTCAAAAAAGTGTGGAGTGGACAAGAAGAAGGTCAAGTTCAGGCCAAAAAACACTTGGGCCAACACTTTCTGAAAGACGAGAATATTGCAAAAAAAATAGCGGATACCCTTTCGCTTGAAGGTTATACAAATGTGCTCGAAATAGGTCCGGGCATGGGGGTGTTGACCAAATACCTGCTGCTTCGAGGAATGGATTTGGTAGCCATGGACTTGGATGAAGAATCCATAGTATATCTCAATCACAGCTTTCGATTGGAACACTCTGAAGTTTTTGAGAAAAACAACAGGCTTAATATCATTGAAGCAGATTTTCTAAAATTTGATTTGAAACAATTGTATGGTGAAGAGCAGTTTGCCATCACAGGAAACTTTCCATACAATATCTCTAGCCAGATTGTTTTCAAAATGTTGGAAATGCGACAACAGATTCCAGAATTTTCAGGCATGTTCCAGAAAGAAGTTGCGCAACGTATCTGTGAAAAACCGGGAAGCAAAACCTATGGAATACTCTCTGTTTTGGTCCAAGCTTTCTATGATGCTGAGTACTTGTTCACGGTTTCTCCACAAGTCTTTGACCCTCCTCCAAAGGTACAATCTGGTGTACTTCGTCTCACCCGAAAAAAAGAGATGAAATTGCCTTGTGATGAGCACTTATTTTTTAAAGTGGTGAAAAGTGCTTTCAACCAAAGGAGAAAGACCATCCGCAACAGCCTCAAAACCTTTAATCTATCTGATAATCTAAAAGAAGATACTATCTTTGACCAGCGCCCGGAGCAGCTCAATGTAGCTGATTTTATAACGTTGACACAGAAGATAGCCAATGATCCCGTTTAAACTCACAGAAGAGCTTCTTGAAGAGATTCAACAACTGATAGCGGATAAAAAAAATACCGCCCTTCGGTCGATGATGAAGGAATTCCACTATGCGGATATTGCTGAAATAGCCGATGAGCTCCACGTAGAAGACGCTACCTACCTTATTAAATTACTGGACAGCGAAAAGACCTCCGATATTCTTGCAGAAATGCACGAGGACAATCGGGAGGCAGTTCTGAACAACCTTACCGCCAAAGAAATTGCAGAAGAGTTGGAAGAGTTGGATACAGACGATGCTGCCGATATCATTAATGAACTTCCCAAAGAAATTGTAAAAGAGGTCATTGCTGAAATTGAAGATAAGGAACACGCCAAGGGCATTGTTGAACTTCTACGATATGACGAGGATACTGCAGGTGGACTGATGGCCAAAGAGTTGGTAAAAGTGAATGAAAACTGGAACGTGCTTACCTGTGTAAAGGAAATGCGTACACAAGCAGAAAATGTGACCCGCGTTCATTCTATTTATGTAGTGGATGATGAGGACAAACTTAAAGGAAGACTTTCCCTTAAAGATTTATTGACCACTTCCACCAAAACACACATCAAAGATGTGTATATCCCCAAAGTCGATTATGTCAACGTCAACGAAAAAGCGGAAGATGTTGCAAAAATTATGTCGAAGTATGACTTGGAAGCCATACCTGTAGTGGATGAAATTGGTAGATTAGTCGGTAGGATCACCATTGATGATATTGTGGATGTAATTCGGGAAGAAGCAGATAAAGATTACCAATTGGCCGCAGGTATTTCACAAGATGTAGAAGCAGATGATAGTATTTGGGAACTTACACGAGCCAGATTACCTTGGTTGATTCTAGGCCTTTTTGGTGGTTTGGGGGCAGCTGCTATTATGGGGAGTTTTGAGGAAATGATCTCTAAACATGCTATTCTCTTTTTCTTCACACCATTGATTGCTGCCATGGCCGGAAATGTTGGTGTACAATCCAGTGCCATAATTGTTCAGGGGCTTGCCAATGATGATCTCAAAGGCAGCATTAGTAATCGATTGGCAAAAGAAATGTTATTGGCTTTACTCAATGGGCTCATCCTAGCGGTTTTGCTCTTGGGATTTACTTGGGCCTGGAAAGGCGCTTTTAATACTGCGGTTGCAATTTCTCTATCTTTAGTTGTGGTGATTGTTGTTGCCGGGCTCATCGGCACCTTTATCCCTCTTTTTTTGCATAAAAGAAATATTGACCCGGCTATTGCCACTGGTCCCTTCATCACAACAAGCAACGATATCTTTGGAATCCTGATCTACTTTTGGATTGCCAAATTGATTCTGGGGATTTAATAATTTCTGTTATGAAAACCATCAATCTCAAACAAAAACATGCCGAATTTTCCAAACAATGGCATCCGCATCAAATAGCCGTTGTGGATAATATGCAGGTACTTTTGGCAAAGCTGCAAGGAGAATTTGTTTGGCATGCCCATAAAGACGAAGATGAATTGTTCCAGGTCATCAAAGGGACACTTTATATGCAATTTAGAGACAGAACAGAGGTGGTCAATGAAGGTGAAATTATTGTGGTGCCCAAGGGAGTGGAACACAATCCCATGACCAAAAATAACGAGGAAGTTCATGTCCTCTTGTTTGAAAAACTGTCCACGGCTCACACCGGCGAAGTGCAACATGAAAAAACACAGACAGAATACCCCAAAATATAGGAGTTGTATATTTGGCCCCATGAAAGTTCTCCATCTGGATACCAACCACCCCCTTCTACTAGAGCAGCTTGCTGAATTAGGTTTTGAAAATCACGAAGATTATGATTCTTCCAAAGAAGCCCTCGAAAAAAAAATCCATTTATATGATGGATTGATTATTCGTAGCAGGTTCACTTTGGACCAAAAGTTTCTGGACAAAGCCACCAATTTGAAATTTATTGGTAGAGTTGGTGCAGGATTGGAAAACATTGACACTCGGTACGCCAAGGAAAAGAACATCTTTTTGGCTTCGGCACCCGAAGGTAACCGAAATGCCGTTGGCGAGCATACCTTGGGCATGTTATTGTCTTTGATGAATAAGATGTACAAAGCAAACCGAGAAGTGAAAAAAGGCAAATGGGACCGTGAAGGAAATCGAGGATTGGAGTTGGATGGCAAAACCGTGGGCATTATTGGCTATGGAAATATGGGAAAGGCCTTTGCCAAAAAATTGCAGGGTTTTGATGTGGAAGTCATCTGCTTTGATATTGTTGGAGGTGTTGGCGATGAAAATGCCAGACAGGTGGGCATTATGGAATTTCAACAAAAATCCGATGTGGTCAGCCTGCATGTTCCCCAGACCGAACTTACCATTGGAATGGTGAACATGGAATTTATCAATGGATTCCACAAACCATTTTGGCTGTTGAACACTGCAAGGGGCAAATGTGTAATCACCAAGGATCTGGTGACCGGTCTAAAATCAAAGAAAATATTGGGTGCTGGACTAGACGTGCTGGAATACGAAAAAAAGTCCTTTGAAAACATGTTCATGCAAAAACCAAAGGCCTTTAAATACCTTAGAAAAGCCAAAAATGTGGTCCTTACCCCGCATGTTGCAGGTTGGACGGTTGAAAGCAAAGAAAAGTTGGCCCAGACCATTGTGGATAAAATCAAAGCAAGATTTTGCTAACTTGAGAGGGTGAAGAAAACCATTTTTGTTTTTTCAAGCCTGATCGTCTCGCTCCTTGTATTGTTCAAATTGAGCAAGTATTCTTATCTATCGGGAGATATTTCCATTGAAGTCTTAATTGCTGTTATAGCCCTTGTTTTTTTTCTGATCGGCATTTATATCAATCAAAAAAAAGCTATCCCCAATATTGACCAACCCCTTCCCTTCGATTCAAAAAAAGTTGATGGAATAGGGTTAAGCAAACGCGAATATGAAGTATTGGTAGAAATCTCCAAAGGAATGTCCAACAAGGAAATTGCCGAGAAACTGTTTGTTTCTGAAAGTACCGTAAAAACCCATGTTTCCAATCTACTCTTAAAATTGGATGCCAAAAGACGCACACAAGCACTTCAAAAGGCAAAAGAACTTCAAATTCTGCCCAATTAGCTCACATTCAGTCAAAAGTGCCATGGTTTTGGTACTTTAGTATGAG
Source organism: Flagellimonas amphidinii (assembly GCF_013090115.1). Classification (GTDB taxonomy): domain Bacteria; phylum Bacteroidota; class Bacteroidia; order Flavobacteriales; family Flavobacteriaceae; genus Flagellimonas; species Flagellimonas amphidinii. The sequence continues at coordinate 382,160 of NZ_JABFNN010000030.1, read as the reverse complement.
TCCTGCCCCAAGAGGTATAGCTAGTTTTGAAACCATCTAAAACCAATATTTATGAAAAAAACAGTAATTCGATACGGACTTTATGGTGCGGTCACTATCTGCATTCTATTTTTGTTGAGCTGGTTTTTATTAAACGACCTTTCTTTTGCCTCGCAGGAGGTTCTGGGCTACATTGCCATAATTGCCTCACTTATCTTCATTTATTTTGGCATTAAGCATTTCCGCGACAATGAAAATAATGGCAAAGTCAGTTTTAAAAAAGCATTGACCATTGGTGTTGTTATCAGTTTGATCACCGCCTTCGCTTTCGGAATTCTTGATGTTTTCTATGCCAAGGTTTTGAACCCTGATTTTATGACGGAATACTACGGTACTGCTGCAGATAACTTGAAGGCCACTCTTCCAGCAGAAGAATTAGAGGTAAAACTTGCAGAACTTGAATCACAAAAAGAACTTTTTTCCAATCCTCTGCTCTCATTTGCCATTATGTCCATGACCGTCTTTATGATCGGGGTTGTCATCACACTAATTTCCGCTTTGGCATTACAAAGAAAATAACTTATCGATGACCATAGAAGCTAAAACTCCTGATGAATATATTGGCAAACTTCCTCAAGATAGAAAAGAAGCAATTTCCAAACTTCGGGAAACGGTAAAAAATAATCTTCCAAACGGTTTTCTCGAATGCATCAGTTATAAAATGATTGGGTATGTGGTTCCACATGAAATTTATCCCAGTGGGTACCATTGTGACCCAAATCTACCCCTGCCCTTCATCAACATAGCATCGCAAAAACATTTTGTGGCCCTGTACCATTCCGGAATCTATGCCGACAAAAAATTGCACAATTGGTTTGTGACCGAGTATCCCAAACATATAAAAACGAAGTTGGATATGGGCAAAAGCTGCATCCGTTTCAAAAAATTGGAAACCATTCCCTATGAACTGATCGCGGAGCTTTGTCAAAAAATGACCCCTTCGGATTGGATAGCTTTATATGAAAAAAACATTAAGAAATTATGAAAAATAGAGTAACAGGCATTGGCGGTTTCTTTTTCAAGACCAAAGACCCCATCACCATAAAGGAATGGTACAAAAACCATTTGGGATTGAATACAGACCAATATGGTTGTACTTTTTGGTGGAAAGATAAAGAAGGTAACGATTGCTCCACCCAATGGAGTCCATTCAAGGAAGACACTACATATTTTCAACCCAGCGAAAAGCAATTTATGATGAATTTTAGGGTGGAAAATTTAGTCGAACTTTTGGATATATTAAAAAAAGAGGGAGTGACCCTGGTTGGTGAAATAGAAGAATATGACTACGGCAAATTTGGCTGGATTCTGGATCCAGAAGGAAACAAAATAGAGCTTTGGGAACCTGTTGATAAAGCTTTTCTATGAAGTATTGAATTATTTGCTACATTTAGTCCTCGTTTAACCAACACTTTAATATAATGTCTGAAGAAAACAAAGATTTAGGAGACAAAGCTGAAGAAGCATTTGATAAAGCCAAAGAAGCGGCAAAAGATGCCACTGAAGACGCCAAGGAAGCAGCTAGCGACTTTAAAGAAGGTGCTAAAGAAGCTTACGAAGATGTCAAAGAAGCATTAAATCAAGACAATAAAAAAATGCTTGCTGGTATTTTAGCCATTGTTTTGGGCGCATTGGGAATCCACAAATTTATTTTAGGCTACAATAAAGAAGGTATCATAATACTTGTTATTACTTTGGTATTGGGCGTCGTAACTTGTGGCATTGGAGCTTCTGCCATGGGGCTTTTAGGTCTAATTGAAGGTATCATCTACTTAACAAAGTCTGATGAAGAATTCTATAACACATACCAAGTAGGTAAAAAGCCTTGGTTCTAAAAAAATAGCCAGAGAATTTCACTCTGGCTTTTTTATTTTCTATTATTATCGTAATATTGCAATATAAAATTTAATCCTATCTAAATTTATAACCCTTGGGAGTTTCCAAAACACATATTTTCTCCGAAACCCAAAATGAACTCGCTCAAGTGGCCAAGGTTCTGGCACATCCAGCTCGTATAGCCATTTTACAGTATATAAGCAGACAGGAAAATTGTATCTGCAATGATTTGGTGGATGTAATCGGACTGGCCCAACCTACCATTTCGCAACATTTGAACGAAATCAAAAAAATTGGACTTTTAAAAGGAACCTTTGAGGGTAAAAATCTTTGTTATTGTATCAATCAGGAACGCTGGGAGGAATTACAACAATCCTTTCATGTGTTTTTTGCCAATATTAACCATAATTGCTGTTAACTATGAATACATCAGAATTTCTAACACTTTTAAAACAACATCAGGATAAGAGCTTGCTCTTTGAATATTCCGAAGGAAAACTTGTAGGTGCCAACTATCATATTACCGAGGTTAAAAACATAACAATTGACTCTGTTGATTGTGGTGCTGGAACCGATTTTTGGAAGGAAACTATTGTACAACTATGGGAAAGCCCTAAAGAAAAGGACAAAAGGGATTACATGTCCGTTTACAAGGCTCTTAGCATTTTAAAAAAAGTGGATCGCATGAAGTCCATGGTCAGGGATGCTGAAATAAAATTTGAGTATAGCAATGAAGATTTCCATACGGCCCAACTCTTTGTAAATGACCACGCCTTGGACAATCAAAATTTAATCTTGAAGCTTTCTGTTGAAAAAACAGATTGCAAGGCCAAAGAAACTTGTGGGGTTGCTGTTGAAACACCTGAAAAAGAAACTGAAGCTGCCTCTTGTGAACCCGGAAGTGGCTGTTGTTAATCCCTAAACCATGCAAATACGGAACATGACACCCAAGGATTGGGAACAAGTCTCCAAAATTTATGCCGAAGGTATTGAAACCGGCATTGCTACCTTTGAGCTCAGCATCCCAACATACGAAACCTGGGACCAAGCTCATTTGAATCAATGCCGGTTAGTGGCCGAAGAAGGCCAGAACATTTTAGGATGGACGGCTTTATCCCCAGTTTCTAGCAGATGTGTATATGGTGGTGTAGGCGAAGTAAGTGTTTATATTGCAGCAAACAGTCGTGGAAAAGGTGTAGGGAAATCCTTGATGGAAAAACTTATTGAGGAAAGTGAAGCGGCCGGACTTTGGACCTTGCAGTCGGGAGTTTTCCCTGAAAATAAAGCAAGTATCAAACTTCATGAAAAGGTTGGATTCAGATACATTGGAAAACGTGAAAAAGTGGGTAAGATTCATGGGGTTTGGAAGGACAATCTATTATTTGAAAAACGCAGTAAAACCATAGGAATTTAAATCAAATGAAAACAAACCAGTCTATTCTTTTAAATAAGATAGAAGAAACTATTCTAGGTCTTGACATCCAGACCATTTCAACTGAAAGAAAAGAATCATTACAACCTTTGATTACATATATCAAAGACAAAGTACTCTTAAATCAACCTATAAACCTCAACTTTATTTGTACCCATAACTCCAGGAGAAGTCATCTATCTCAAGTTTGGGCACAAACCCTTGCCAATTATTTTGGTTTCAAAAACATTACTTGTTATTCTGGGGGCACTGAAGCCACCGCACTATTTCCAATGGCAGCAGAAACACTCCAAACTACCGGCTTTGAAATAAGTAAACTTTCTGAAACCGACAACCCTGTTTATAGTATTAAATATGCAGAAAACCAGCACCCCATTATTGGTTTTTCAAAAACTTATGACAACGATTTTAATCCAAAATTTGGTTTTGGGGCAATCATGACCTGTGATTCTGCCAACGAAGCCTGTCCAATGGTCATGGGTGCTGAAAATCGTTTTCCCATAACCTATAAAGATCCCAAAGCCTTTGATGGCACTCCTCAACAGGCGGAAAAATACATGGAAAGAAGTATCCAAATCGCTACGGAATTGTTCTATGTGTTTTCACAGGTTAAAACCTCAGAACACGATACTTGATAAAGCAATACGCAACTAAACTCAGATAATTTAGTTAGTTAATGGTGGAAGGGGCATTCCCTTCTACCATTTTTCGTTCCAGCTCTGCCTGAAACTCTTCCATGACCGGTTTGACAGTGCTTTCGGGCAAATCGGCAATTTTTATATACATCAGCCCATCCACCGAATTGTTGAAGAGTGGGTCAACATTAAATGCCACCACCTTTGCATTCTGTTTGATGTACTTCTTGATCAGCACCGGCAAACGAAGGCTCCCAGGTTCCACTTCGCTGATGAGTTTGTCAAACTTGTTCAGGTCAGCTTGGGTCTCATCAAAAACAAACTCCTTGTCAGCATCCTTCAACTGCACCTTAAAATCTTTCTTGGGCCGAATATATTGCGCCACGTAAGGATCCCAATAATTGGATTTCATGAACTCAATCATCAGCGATTTGGAGAAATTGGAAAATTGGTTGCTGATACTTACTCCTCCAATCAAGTATTTATGCTCGGGATGTCTCAAAGTTGTGTGCACAATACCTTTCCATAATAAAAATAAAGGCATGGGTTTTTGCTGATATTCCTTCACAATGTAGGCTCTCCCCATTTCAATGGATTGTTCCATCATTCCATACAGTTCCGGTTCAAAACGGAACAAATCTTGAAGGTAAAAACCATCAATTCCATAGTTTTTGAAAATCTGCGACCCCAACCCCATGCGATAGGCCCCTACAACCATTTTTTCTTCATCATCCCAGAGAAAAAGATGGTGGTAATAGGAATCAAACTTATCTAAATCTATGGCATTATTGGTCCCCTCTCCCACTTCCCTGAAGGTAATCTCCCGTTGCCTCCCTATTTCCTGTAAAATGAAAGGCATGTCTTTTTCCTGTGCCAGATATACCTCATAGTTCTTGCTCTGCAACATTCGGCAATCTTTTTCTCGGAGTTTTTCAATTTCCCCTTCCAGTACTTTTACATTTACTGCTGATGCTATTTTTTTAGGTGATTTCGGAATCTTTAGAGTCGTAGGAACCTTATCAATCAAACGTTCTTTTTCAAAAACATTAGCCAGCAGATACGTTTTTTTGCGAAGCAATTCTGCAAAGGATTCCAAAGTCTCTTCCTGTTGCTGCGACTTTACAGAAATGGGTTGACCAATACGCACCTTAATAGGTCTTCTGCTCTGCGAAGTAACCTCCGAAGGTAGCTTTGCAGTTCTAAAAACATCATTGATTTTAGAAAGTCTATAAAAAAGCCTACTATTTCTCGCATGAAAATAAATGGGAACAACTGGAACTTCTGCTTTGCGTATCAGTTTAATGGCAGCCTCCTCCCAAGGTTTGTCCACCACCAATTTGCCATCTCTGTATGTAGAAACTTCACCAGCAGGAAAAATTCCAAGGGGATGCCCCTCCTTTAAATGCAGCAAAGCATTTTTAAAACCCATGATACTGCTCTTGGCATCTTTATGATTTTCAAAAGGATTAACTGGCATAATATAAGGCTTGATTGGCCCTATACGATGTAAAAGAAAATTAGCGATAATCTTAAAATCTTCTCGTTCCTGAAGCATCAGTTTAAGTAATAACACGCCATCAATACCCCCCAAAGGATGATTACTGATGGTAATGTAGGGGCCCGATTTGGGCAAGCGCTTTAAATCTTCCTCAGGGATTTCAAAATCAATTTCATAATGCTCCAGAATGGACTCTAGAAAATCTGGGCCGTTCAACTCTTTATTTCGATTATAAAAACGATTGATAGAGGTAATTTTGGTAGCCACCATTAGAAGCCATCCCACAAAGGTGCCCAAAAAGCCATATTTGTCAAGATTAATGACCTTAGCTACCTCTTTCGCCGAAACCAACCCCATACAATAAAACATTAGGTAGGTATAAAGATAGAAAATTGTGGGTATTGGGTTTACCCTAATAATGAGGCATTTCTATTTTACGACCAACTGCACAGTCTCTTTTCCTCGCTGCTCCACTAGCACCGATCTCCCATTTTGAAGTAACTTAACTGAATTGTCATCAAAATGACGAATGGTGTAGAGAGAAACATCTTCATGACAGACCACCTTGAACTTCCGTTTTAACTCTTGAAGCAAGGGTTGTAGTCCATTAAACTTATTGTCCAGACAGACAGAAAAGCTAATGGCCGAGTTTTGAATCAAATCAACCTTTAATCTATGATCATGAAAGAGTTTAAAAATATCACTGATATTGTTTTCTACGATGAATGAAAAATCCAAAGAAGATAATTTGACCAACACTTGATTCTTTTTGACAATAAAACAGGGCACTTTGGGTGAAATACCTTGCCCCTTACCAACCGTCGTTCCATTATCTTTTGGGTTTAGAAAGGATTTCACATGAAGTGGAATTTCTTTTCTCTGGAGTGGCTGTAGTGTTTTTGGATGAATCACGGAAGCCCCATAAAAAGCCAATTCAATAGCTTCGCGATAGGAAATTTGATCCAATAGTTGGGTTTCTTCAAAATTTCTCGGGTCTGCATTCAATACGCCCGGCACATCTTTCCAAATGGTTACGGATTCGGCATTGAGGCAATATGCCAAAATAGCCGCTGTATAATCAGACCCTTCCCTACCCAAAGTAGTGGTAAAATTATTGTCATCACTCCCCAAAAACCCTTGGGTAATGTTCAGCTTGGTCATGTCAACCTTTTGGGAGACTTCATTTTGCGTACGTTCCCAATCCACTTGAGCATCCCTATGACTACTATCCGTTTTAATCAAACTACGGACATCAAGCCACTTATTTGCCAATCCTACCTCATTGAGATATGCACTGATAATGGTAGTGGAGACCAATTCACCATATCCAACAACTTGGTCATAAACAAAGGCGTACTTTGGGGACTTGTTCCAGGTCAAAAAACCTTTTACCTCATCAAAAAGTAATTTTACCCTTTCATAAACGGGATGTGAAGTGTTTTCAAATAAATCACCTAAAATTACATTATGATAGTCAATTACTTCTTGTATGGCAAGTAGTAGTTCATCTTTATCATCAAAATAAGATTGAACCACTTTTTCCATGGCATTGGTCATTTTTCCCATTGCCGAAATGACCACCAAAGTATCCTTATAGCCAACCTCCTGTAAAACCCTTACAACATTTTTAACTGCATTGGCATCCTTTACCGATGCTCCTCCAAATTTAAAAACCCTCATTTATCCTATCCTTTCGATATAATTTTCAATTCCTTTTTCATCCAACTGCACCACATCCCAATCTCTCATCACTCTAGCTCCTTTGCTTTCATAAAAGTTGATAGCAGGTTCATTCCAATCCAAAACCTCCCAACATATACGTCTAACACCAATTTTATGGCCGTATCTCACTACCTCATCCAACAGTGCAGTTCCCAAACCGCTACCTCGCATCTTTTCAGAGACTATTAGATCTTCCAAATGAATAACAGGCCCTTTCCAAGTAGAATAACGTGGATATACCAATGCTATTCCCAAAACCTCTCCTCCAACCTCGGCCACAAAACAATGAAATAAACTATTTTCGCCAAAGCCATCCTTCTCCAAATCTTCTTGCGTGACTACAACTGCATCGGGCTCTTTTTCAAAATGAGCCAATTCTTGAATGAGCCCTAAAACCTGACCCATATCTTCTTTTTTTGCTTCTCTGATTGAAAAATCCATAATTGTTACAAATAAAACTCAAAGTTATAAATATCTAAAACTTTACCTGAACGAAATCGTTGTAGTTTCACAAAATGCACGATATTTGTCGCCAAATAAAACACACCATGATGTTCGACCTTCAGCACAAAACCTTAGGGGAATTTATAATTGCTAATCAAGACTCCTTTCAATACACTTCTGGCGAGTTGTCTAGACTGCTAAATGGCATCAGATTGGCCGCAAAAGTTGTCAATCATGAAGTGAACAAGGCTGGTTTAGTTGATATAATTGGTGCTGCTGGCGATGTCAACATTCAAGGGGAAAATCAGCAAAAATTGGATGTGCTGGCCAATGAAAAATTTATCCAAACACTCAAAAACAGGGAAATTGTCTGTGGTATTGCTTCTGAAGAAGAGGATGACTTTATTGCCATCAACAGCAAGGATGAAAATCACCAGAATAAATATGTGGTCTTGATCGATCCTCTGGACGGTTCCTCCAATATCGATGTAAACGTCTCAGTTGGAACTATATTTTCTATTTATAGAAGGGTTACTCCCGTGGGAACTCCTGTTACTCTTGAAGATTTTTTACAGCCCGGTAAAAATCAAATTGCTGCAGGTTATATTATTTATGGAACATCCACCATGTTGGTCTACACTACCGGTGATGGCGTAAATGGCTTTACTTTGAACCCTGCATTGGGGACTTTTTATCTTTCCCACCCCAAAATGGAATTTCCTGAAACTGGAAAAATTTATTCTGTCAATGAAGGAAATTACATTCATTTTCCACCAGGAGTGAAGGATTACATCAAATATTGCCAGAAAGAAGAGGGGGACAGACCCTATACCTCCCGTTACATAGGTTCTTTAGTATCCGATTTTCATCGAAATATGATCAAAGGAGGCATTTACATGTACCCAAAAAGCAGTAAGGCACACAATGGCAAACTCCGCTTATTGTATGAATGCAACCCCATGGCCTTTTTGGCCGAGCAAGCCAATGGCAAAGCAAGTGATGGGCACCAACGCATAATGGAGATACAACCTAAAGAACTTCACGAAAGGGTTCCTTTCTTTTGTGGGAGTAAAAAAATGGTAGAAAAAGCCGAGGAATTTATGGCAAGCTAAAGCTTACTTTTCCATTAAATATTGGTAATCCTCAAAATCTATTTTACCCGTAAAAATGGCAATGGATTTTTTGATGATCTGGTCTGCTTTTTCAGGAGAATATCCCAATCCGATAGCATATTTGAGAATCAATCCCATTTGTTCTTTTTCAACCACATTGTCCGCAAAGGCAATTTCAAAGAAATCAAACAACCTCCTTAATCTTTTCTCACCGCTATGAGGGGTTTCAATAGGGTATTTGTTCTCCTTTTTCATCACCTCTTTGTATTCCGCATCGGTAATGTTCAATCTAAATGCGAATTTATCCAGAGCTGCTTTTTCTTCATCGGTAATAACACCATCGGCGGCGGCCAAACTGGCCAAAGTGGCAAAATGGGCAAGATTTTTTCGCTGCTCTCCGTGTTCGTAAAGATCTAAAATGGGCATATTTGAATTTTTGTGGCACAAATATAAATCTTAAAGTAGAAAGGTTTGCATAATTACCCCCAAAAGAAATTTGTATTTTCATTCATCTTAAAACCCTTAAAGATTTTGTCCTGCAAGATTCTGAGCTTTTTCATATCGCCAATGACTGGTTCCAACAACAAGGCTGGAATCCTTTTCCTTTTCAAAAACAAACTTGGAAAGCTTTCATGGAGGGTAAGCACGGCTTATTGAACGCGCCGACTGGCAGTGGAAAAACCTATGCACTTTGGTTTCCCATAGTCCTGAATTACATTAAAAACCATCCTAATTACAAAGAGAAACATAAAAAAGGGCTTAAAGCACTTTGGATAACACCTTTAAGGGCACTTTCGCAAGAAATCAAGCAATCAGCAGAACGTATTACCCAAGATCTAGAAACCCAGATGACCGTTGGAATCAGAACTGGAGACACCTCAACCAAGGAACGGGCCAAGCAAAAAACGACCATGCCCGATTTGTTGATCACAACTCCTGAAAGCCTACATCTTTTACTATCATCCAAAGGTTATGAAAAAGTATTCAAAAACTGTTCTGCCATTGTCGTGGATGAATGGCATGAGCTATTGGGAACCAAACGTGGCGTGCAAATGGAACTTGGACTATCCCGACTCAAAACCATTTGCTCCAACCTTAGGATTTGGGGTATCTCTGCTACTATTGGTAATTTGGAACAAGCTCGACAGGTTTTGTTGGGACCCACCTCCCCTCAACTCAAAAATTCTGTGCTCATCAAAGCCAACCTCAATAAAAAAATTACGGTAAAGAGCATTATCCCCAAAAAAATGGAGACCTTTCCGTGGCGAGGACACTTAGGGTTGCACTTATTGGACGAAGTGGTTCCCATCATCAAGAATAGTAAGACTACTTTGTTATTCACCAATACCAGAAGTCAATGCGAAATTTGGTTTCAAAAAATCCTTGAAAAATATCCTGAATTTGCCGGGGAAATGGCCATGCACCACGGTAGCATCAACAAAGAAACCCGATTATGGGTAGAACAGGCCATCCGAAACGAAAGCTTGAAGGCAGTCGTCTGTACTTCAAGTTTAGATTTGGGAGTTGATTTTGCCCCGGTAGAGACCGTAATTCAAATTGGAGGCCCCAAAGGTGTTGCCCGTTTTTTACAACGCGCAGGGAGAAGTGGGCACAGACCTGGCAAGGAAAGTGTTATCTACTTTTTACCAACACATGCTATAGAATTAGTAGAAGCTGCTGCCATGCAAAAAGCTGTTCTTAATGCTGCTGTGGAAGATAGAATACCGTATCTGAACAGTTTTGATGTGCTTATGCAATACTTAACCACCCTAGCTGTTTCTGATGGTTTTCATCCTGAAGAAATCTTTCCTGAAATCAAACAAACATTTTGTTATCAAGCCATAACAAAAGAACAATGGCTGTGGCTTTTGAATTCTCTGGTGATGGGAAGTCAAAGTTTGAAAAGTTATGATGAATACAAAAAAGTGGAGCTCGAAGAAGACGGAAAGTTCAAAGTGAACAGCAGGACCGTAGCTATGCGACACCGATTTCAAATTGGAACCATTGTTGGAGATGCCACCATATCCGTTCGCTATCAAAAAGGGGGGTATATCGGTTCTATTGAGGAATATTTTATCTCCAAATTGAGTCCGGGAGATGTATTCACGTTCGCTGGCAGGAATTTGGAATTCATTAGAATCAAAGGTATGTCTGCACATGTTAGAAATTCTACCAAACGTACCAACAAAGTACCGAGCTGGATGGGTGGTCGGTTGAGTTTTTCCGCAAAAATGTCCGAACTCCTTCGGCAAGAACTATATACCGCTGAGCTTCCATTTTCCAAGCAGTCCATTGAAATTCAATCCTTGGCACTTATGTTTGCCAAACAACGAGAGGGAAGCATTGTACCTCAACCCCATCAATTTTTGATAGAAACTTTTAAGACCAGTGACGGCTACCATCATATTTTTTATCCTTTTGAGGGTAGGGCCATTCATGAAGGCATGAGCAGCTTGCTGGCTTATAGAATCAGTTTATTGACCCCCATTACCTGTTCCTTGGCTTTCAACGATTACGGTTTTGAGCTACTTTCGGATAAGGCTTTGGATATTCAAGAAATTTTGGACAACGATCTATTCTCCTCGGAATACATGCTCTCAGACCTTCAAAAAAGTTTGAATTCCAACGAAATGGCAAAACGTAAATTCCGGGATATAGCCGTCATCAGTGGCATGGTCTTCACCGGTTATCCTGAAAAAGGGGTAAAAATGAAACATCTGCAAAGCAGTTCAGAGTTATTGTTTGATGTCTTCAGGGACTTTGAGGACGACAACCTACTTTACCAACAAGCGTATACCGAAACATTTGAGCATCAATTGGAGGAAGGCCGTTTGCGATTAGCCTTGGAACGCATTGCCCAACAAGACATTGTATGGAAAAAATGCCAGCAGCCCACACCATTTTCATTTCCCATCATCACAGACCGACTGCGCGAAAAACTATCCAACGAAAAATTAGCTGATCGTATAAAAAGAATGGTGAAGGCATTTTAGTTCAATACGTAAATACCTACAATTTTTGTCGTCTCATAATCACTCCTTAACATATTCTTAATTTGGAGATGACCTCCTCTAAACAAAACTTTAAGATTTTTAGAATCTTGAAAAAACCTCACAATGAAAAAAAATTACTTTACACTAATCTTATTATTTTTTGTCCTGTGTGTATCTGCACAAGACTTGAAAATTACCGGTGTGGTCGATGGACCTCTTACCGGAGGAATACCCAAAGCGGTAGAACTCTATGTTGAAAATGATATTGCAGATTTAAGCCTTTACGGCATCGGTTCTGCCAATAATGGTGGCGGCACCGATGGACAGGAATTTACCTTTCCCGCTGATGCTGCGACCGCCGGTTCATTTATTTATGTAGCTTCGGAAGATGTAGAATTCACCAATTTCTTCGGTTTTGCCCCAAATTATACCTCTGGGGCCATGGCCATTAACGGTGACGATGCCATCGAACTTTTCTTTAATAGCAATGTGATTGATGTCTTTGGAGATATTAATGTGGATGGTTCAGGACAAGCTTGGGACTATTTGGACGGATGGGCCTATCGCAACAATGGAACAGGTCCTGATGGCACTACGTTCGTTCTTTCCAATTGGACTTTCAGTGGCATCAATGCCTTAGATGGTGAAACCCAAAACGGAACAGCCACTACTCCTTTTCCTATTGGAACTTTTGGGGGCACCACTACCCCAACCGTTGATAATGCAACCAATTTTTCTGCCTCTTCCACTGGAACTTCAAGTATTTCACTTTCATGGACCTTGAACGCCGACAGTAATCCGGTGGTTATTGCATTTATTGAAGGTGGAACGGTCTCAGAAACTTTGGTGAATGGCCAAACCTACACAGCAGGTAATGCTTTGCCCAATGGAGCTACAGTACTTTATGTTGGCAATGCAACAAGTTTCGACCATTTAAGTTTATTGGAAAATACGAGTTATGGTTATCGAATTTGGTCATACGATACCAATCTGGACTACGCTACAGGTGTTGCAACAGATGCTACTACCGATTCCAGCTCGCCTATTGTATCAGGTTTGGTAATTTCAGGTGTATATGATGGCCCCTTATCTGGTGGAGTTCCTAAAGGTGTTGAATTGTATGCCTTGCAGGATATTGCCGATTTAAGTGTTTACGGTATTGGTTCTGCCAATAATGGTGGTGGTTCCGATGGCGAAGAATTCACTTTTCCAGCAGATGCAGTAAGTGCAGGCTCACATATTTACATTGCTTCAGAAAGCACTGGTTTTGAAAGCTTCTTCGGATTTGCTCCTAACTATACCTCAGGTGCAATGGCCATTAATGGTGATGATGCTATTGAACTCTTTTTAAATAGTACTGTGGTTGACGTGTTCGGTGATATCAATGTAGATGGAACCGGACAGCCTTGGGACCATGTGGACGGTTGGGCTTATCGAAATGATGATACTGGACCAGACGGGAGCACTTTTGTACTTACCAACTGGAGTTTTAGCGGTACCAACGCCTTGGACGGTGCCACATCCAACGATTTGGCAACCACTCCGTTTCCTCTAGGCGCTTATGGCCCCGACTTGTTAATCACTGGTGTAGTGGATGGACCTCTTTCTGGTGGCGTTCCCAAAGCTATTGAACTGTACGTAAATAATGATATTGCCGACTTGAGCACCTATGGCATCGGTTCTGCCAATAATGGTGGTGGCACTGATGGTGAAGAATTCACTTTTCCAGCAGTAAGTGCTTCCGCAGGAACTTTTATCTATATCGCCAGTGAAAGTACTGGTTTTGAATCTTACTTCGGATTTGCTCCTGATTACACTACTTCAGCAGCGGCCATCAATGGTGATGATGCCATTGAACTTTTCTTTGAAGGTAGTGTAATTGATGTTTTTGGAGATATTAATGTTGATGGAAGTGGTCAGGCATGGGATTATCTTGATGGCTGGGCGTACCGAAATGATGGTACTGGACCAGATGGAAGTACTTTTGTACTTGCCAATTGGACTTATAGCGGTATCGATACTTTAGATGGCACTACAACCAACGACACTGCTGGGTTGCCTTTTCCAATCGGCACTTATGGTGGTGGTAGCAGTAACGAAAATCCCGAGCTTATCAGTATAGCAGCAGCTCGTTCTGAAGCAGATGGCACTTTGGTAACTGTAAGTGGTGTCATTACTGTTTCAGACCAATTTTCTGGTTCAGCATATATTCAGGATGAAACCGGAGCCATTGCGGTTTTTGACGAACAAGTACATGGAGATGGTGTTTTTATGATTGGAGATTCCATCACCATAACTGGGGTTAGAAGCTCTTTTAATGAGCAAATACAGATCAGTCCCGTAACAGAGTTCACCTCAAATGGACCCGCTACCAATCCTATAGTGCCTTTGGATGTAACACTTACCGAATTGAGTCTGCACCCTGCTGAATTGGTTCGTGTTATTGATGTGACTTTCCCAAACCCTGGGGATTTGCTATTTGGAAATTCAAATTATGCAGTCAGTGATTCCAGCGGTTCTGGAGAAGTACGTATAGATACCGATGTAACCAGTCTGGTAGGCTTGGCTCAACCTACAAGTTGCGGTGAAGTAATCGGTGTTGTTGGAAAATATTTCGACCTATATCAATTGTTGCCCAGAATCCGTACCGACCTAGCTTGTGCTCCAACTTACGAACCACCTACATTGCCTGTAGAAGTGGATAAGGCAAGTACTTTAGAAATCGCTACTTGGAACATTGAATGGTTTGGCGACGAAAGCAATTCACCTGCTTCAGGCAATCCCAATTCCGATGCTATTCAAAAAGATAGCGTTAAAACAGTAATTGCACAGCTTCAACCTGATGTTTTGGCAGTTCAGGAAATTGCTGATGATGCACTATTTGCTCAAATGGTAAGTGAGCTTTCCGGTTACGATTTTATTCTGTCGCCTGCAGTTTCATACCCTAACGATTCCGGAATCCATCAAAAAGTAGGCTTTATCTATAATACCGAAACTGTGACCATCAGCGATACCAAGGTACTGTTGGAATCCATTCATCCTTATTACAATGGCGGGGACACTTCGGCCTTGACAGATTACCCTAGTGATCCTGATCGCTTTTATGCCAGTGGGCGATTGCCATTTTTGATGACCGCAGATGTCACCATTGAGGGAGAAACCGAAACCTATGACTTTGTTGCCTTGCACGCTCGTGCCAACGGCAGTAGCGATGCTCAATTACGCTACGATATGCGTAAATATGATGTAGAAGTCCTCAAGGACAGCTTGGACACCTACTATGCCGACCGCAACTTGGTGCTCTTGGGGGACTATAACGATGATGTAGATGAAACTGTTGCCGATATCACCTCAACCACTAGCTCTTATGAAAGTTACGTAGACGATGGGGTAAATTACGAAGTGCTCACAGAAACGCTAAGCCTTAATGGTTTCCGTTCCTACGTATTTAGAGAGAATATGATTGACCACATTTCGGCAACCGAAGAAGTGGCTCCAAGATATATTGATCAATCAGCTCAATCACACTACGAGTTCTATGATTCAGATTATGCCAGTACCGCTTCCGATCACTTACCCGTTTCAGTTCGATTGATGCTCAAACCTTTTACATTGGAATCTGTGGCGTCAACAGATGTAAGTTGCTTCGGAGAGGCAGACGGAACCGCAACAGTTGTTGTTAGTGGAGGTGTAGCTCCTTACGCTTATATGTGGAGTGATGGACAGACCTCCCAAACTGCCACAGGGCTTGTAGCCGGCACCTATAGCGTACTGGTCAGTGACGCTCTGATGCAATTTTTCGAAGCTGAAGTCATCGTTTCGGAACCTGAAGAACTCACAGTGATTACCACTGAAGATGCAACAGTTTATTTAGGATATGAACCTCAGAGCTGCACTACTTTGGAAGTTTTGTCCATTGAAGGTGGCACCGGAAACTATGAGGTGGTTTGGAGCACCGGCGAAACCGGAGATTCCATTACCGTTTGCCCAGAAGACACAACTACTTATGAGGTAACCATAACCGATGAAAATGGTTGTTCCATAACCGAATCCATCACAGTTGAAGCTGTGGATGTGAGTTGTGGTCGAAACCCATGGCGTCCCAAAGTGTTGGTATGCCACAGAGGGCGTGAATTATGCGTTTCTACCAGAGCCGCTAAATTTCTTCTGGCAAGGGGAGCCACTTTAGGAAGCTGTGACACCTCCTCTGGGGACTGCAGAATCAAAGCCAAAGCCTACCCTAACCCATTTGTTAGATCTGTGAACGTGTCCTTTGGTTGCCCAATTACTGAAGACGCCAAAATTGTGGTTTACAATTTTGTGGGAAGACCTGTGCTTCAGTTAAATGTGCCAGAAGGCACTGAATCCACCTTGGTAAATATGGAAGGTTACCGAAGAGGAGTATATTATATCAATGTGTTTAGCAACGGTAGAGTTAAAGCAACCATTCCTGTGCTGAAAAGAAGATAGAAAGATTGGAGTTTTTCCAAATATCAAGCCCCGGCCTAATTGGTCGGGGTTTTCTTTTGACCTAAAATCAATATTGGGATAGTATCTTTGAACGGTATGAAGATATCCATCCGAAATGGGAATTTTGAACTCCACCCTTTGGGCGGAATTTTTTGGGTGGACAAATCCATGTTGCTCATTAGTGATGTGCATTTGGGCAAAGTGAACCATTTTCGAAAATTTGGAGCGGCCGTTCCCAGAAAAGCAATTCATAAGAATTTTGTTTTGCTAGATAAAATTGTAGCTGATTTTGAACCTTTTCAAATTTGCTTTTTGGGCGATCTTTTTCATTCTTCGCTGAACAAGGAATGGGATTTGTTCGAAAATTGGGTTGCCAAAACCCCTGCAGAAATTATTTTGGTATCCGGGAACCATGACATCATCTCTCCAGAAAAATACAAGCAATTGAGCATTGCGGTTGTTCCAGAATTAATCATCGATGATTTTCTGCTTACTCATCATCCCGAGGAGCGAAAAGAGCATTTTACCTTCTGCGGGCACATTCACCCCGCCGTTAAACTGCAAGGATTTGGAAGACAGAAACTCAGACTCCCTTGTTTTTTTAAAAACAACCATCAGATGATTTTACCGGCCTTTGGTGAATTTACGGGAACCCATACCCTTCAACCCAATATGGAAGATGAAGTCTTTGCCATTGTGGAAGATTCAGTAATCAAGGTTTAGATTTCTCGTCGCTTCCCTCCATCGAAATGACAAGCTCATTTGTGTCATTTAGAACAAATGTGAGAAATCTAAAAAAATACTTTCCCTAAAAAGGATTCAGCTTATATTTGCCGCAAAGTTTTTGGATTGACCCAAACATCAATTTCCCAACTTTTTGAACAGTCTCCCCAACTACGGAAACTGGGGGATGCTATTGCCAAAAATGTCACTTCGAGCGCAGTCGAGAAGTCTCTCCTAAACCAAAAACTACTTGTAAAGGGACTGGTAGGTTCTTCGCTTTCCTTTGTTTTTTCCCATCTTTTCAAATCGATGGAACTCCCGTTCCTCCTGATCTTGAACGACAAAGAAGAGGCCGCCTATTACCTCAATGATTTGGAACAATTGATTGGTGAAAAAGATGTGCTTTTTTATCCCGGAAGTTATCGAAGGCCCTATCAAATTGAGGAAACCGACAATGCAAACGTGCTTCTCCGTGCCGAAGTGCTCAACCGCATCAACTCCAGAAAAAAACCTGCGGTCATTGTCACCTACCCTGATGCACTTTTTGAAAAAGTGGTCACCCGAAAGGAGCTGGACAAGAGCACCCTCAAAATTAAGCTGGAGGATACCCTTTCCTTGGATTTCTTGAATGAAGTACTTTTTGAATATCAGTTCAAGCGGGTTGATTTTGTAACTGAGCCGGGAGAGTTTTCCGTTCGTGGTGGGATTGTGGATGTCTTTTCGTTCTCGCATGATGAGCCTTATCGCATTGAATTTTTTGGGGATGAAGTGGACAGCATCCGAACTTTTGATGTGGAAACCCAGCTTTCTCTGGAAAAGGTGAAAAAAATAACCATCATTCCCAATGTTGAAAACAAATTTTTACAAGAAACCCGGGAAAGCTTTTTAAAATACATTGCCTCTAAAACCATCATTTTTTCAAAAAACTTGGATTTGGTCTACAATCGAATCGATACCAACTTTGAAAAAGCCAAAGTGAGTTTTGAAAAGCTGAGCAAAGAGGTAAAACATGCAGAGCCCAAAGAGTTATTTGTGGATTCAGCTTTGCTGAAAGACGACCTACACCATTTTATCGGAGTCGAAATTGGAACTACCTCTGTCACTTCGAGCACAGTCGAGAAGTCTGGAGAAAATGAAATACCAAACATTACCTCGACTGCGCTCGGGATGACAGGTTATGACTCCCCAATTATTGAATTCAATACCAAACCACAACCCTCTTTCAACAAAAAATTTGACCTGCTCATTGCTGATCTTAATGAAAATCACGAAGCAGGTTTTACCAACTATATTTTTTGCTCCACAGAACAACAGGCCAAACGTTTTCACGACATTTTTGATGAAGTAAATGAAACGGTTCATTACCAAACTATAGTTTTTCCAATCTATCAAGGATTTGTGGACCTTGAGCTAAAATTGGCCTGCTATACCGATCATCAAATCTTTGAGCGATACCATAAATTCCATCTAAAGAATGGCTACGCAAAAAAACAGGCCATCACCCTCAAGGAACTCAACAAATTGGAGATTGGGGACTACGTTACCCATATTGACCATGGTATCGGCAAGTTTGGCGGGCTTCAAAAAATAGATGTGGAGGGCAAAAAGCAGGAAGCCATCAAACTTATCTATGGCGACCGCGACATTTTGTATGTAAGCATCCATTCGCTTCACAAGATTTCCAAATACAACGGTAAGGACGGAGCTCCACCAAAAATTTACAAATTAGGTTCCGCAGCCTGGAAAAAACTGAAGCAAAAGACCAAGAGCCGAGTCAAGAAAATTGCCTTCGACCTAATCCAAGTCTATGCAAAGCGCCGACTGGAAAAAGGATTCCAATATGCCCCCGACAGTTATTTACAACACGAACTGGAAGCTTCATTTTTATATGAAGACACTCCGGACCAGGAAAAATCGACCCAAGATGTAAAAAGGGACATGGAAAGTGAGCGGCCCATGGACCGGCTCATTTGTGGGGATGTGGGCTTTGGAAAAACCGAGGTGGCCATCCGGGCAGCTTTTAAGGCCGTGGACAATGGCAAACAAGTGGCCATTTTGGTACCCACTACCATTTTGGCCTTTCAGCACAACAATACCTTTAAGAAAAGATTGGGCGAACTCCCTGTGAAGGTGGATTACCTGAACCGTTTTAGAAGTGCCAAGGAAAAAAAGGGCATCTTGGAACAATTGGGCGAAGGAAAAATCGATATTATCATCGGTACGCACCAATTGGTGAACAAAAATGTGCAGTTCAAGGATTTGGGACTGCTCATTGTGGACGAAGAGCAAAAGTTTGGGGTTTCGGTGAAGGAAAAGTTACGTTCCATCAAGGAAAATGTGGATGTACTTACGCTGACCGCTACGCCCATTCCCAGAACACTTCAATTTAGTCTGATGGCCGCCCGTGACCTTTCTGTTATCAATACCCCACCCCCCAACCGTTACCCCATCGAAAGTCGGGTCATCCGTTTCAATGAAGAAATTATTCGAGACGCTATTTCCTACGAAATACAACGGGGGGGACAGACATTTTTTATCCATAACCGTATTGAAAACATCAAAGAAGTTGCTGGCATGATCCAACGTCTGGTCCCTCATGCAAAAATTGGCATCGGCCATGGACAGATGGAAGGCAAAAAATTGGAGCAATTGATGCTCGCCTTCATGAATGGGGAATTTGACGTACTGGTGTCCACAACCATTGTGGAAAGTGGTTTGGATGTGACCAATGCCAACACCATTTTCATCAACAATGCCAATAATTTTGGATTGAGTGACCTGCACCAAATGCGTGGTCGTGTAGGTCGAAGCAACAAAAAGGCGTTCTGTTTCTTCATCACCCCACCGTATGAGGTCATGACCACAGATGCCCGAAAACGCATTGAAGCCCTGGAACAATTTACGGAACTGGGCAGTGGGTTCAATATTGCCATGAAGGATTTAGAGATTCGTGGTGCGGGGGATCTATTGGGTGGTGAGCAGAGCGGTTTCATTAATGAAATTGGGTTTGAGACCTATCAAAAAATTCTATCCGAAGCTATTGAGGAACTCAAAGAAAATGAGTTCAAAGAGCTTTACGAAGAAGTGGAAGGAGGCCAAGAAAAAACTTATGTGAAGGACCTTCAATTGGATACTGATTTTGAACTGCTCTTTCCTGATGACTACATCAATAATATTACAGAACGTTTGAACCTCTACACCCAACTCAACCAAGTTGAGGATGAGGAAGGGCTTCAAAAGTTTGAGATCCAATTGGTAGATCGTTTTGGGGAACTCCCAGAACCGGCGGTGGACTTGCTCAACTCTGTTCGTATTAAATGGATTGCTACGCATATTGGGTTGGAACGGGTCATCCTTAAAAAGGGCAAGTTCTTGGGATATTTTATTGCCGACCAACAGTCCGACTTTTACCAAAGTCCCATCTTCACCAAAGTGTTGAACTATGTTCAAGCCAACCCTGGCATCTGTCAGCTTAAAGAAAAACAGACCCGCAATGGGCTACGGTTGCTGTTGGTATTTGCTGGGGTAACGAGTGTTGATAAAGCACTGAAGGTTATGGAGCCTTTAAATCATCAGAGAGAGGTAAAAACCTGAATCATATCGAAAGTTGGGATTTCTCACATACATTCGAAATGACCCAAAAAACACTATTGTTATTTCGATGGAGCATAGCGATGAGAAATCCAAGAATCATTACTTTTATAAACGCTCCACAACTACTTTGCCCACATCGTAACCAAAACTACATCTTCGAAACATGCCCCAAAAACACAAAACCTTTTTCAATTGGAGCTCCGGAAAGGATTCTGCACTGGCCTTGTATCATTTACAACAACAACCAGAATTTCAAATTGAACGGTTATTGACCACTGTAAATGCCCACCATAACCGAGTTTCCATGCATGGATTGCGAAAAGAGATACTCGAGGCCCAAACGAATGCCATCGGGATTCCTTTGGATATTATTGAGGTGCCTGAAAGTCCAAGTATGGAAGATTACAATGCTTTAATGGGTGCCAAAATTGGTCAATTGGCCACAGAAGGATTTAGCCATGCCGCCTTTGGCGATATTTTTCTGGAAGACTTAAAAGAGTATCGCGAAAAAATGTTGGCCACCCGTAACATCAATGCTGTTTTTCCAATATGGAAAAGGGACACCACTGAACTTTTCATGGAATTTCTTGAACTTGGTTTTAGAACAGTGATTGTTTGTATCAACAACTCCAAATTGGAGGAATCGTTTTTGGGTGCAGAACTGTCCAGAGAACTTTTAAAAGAGTTGCCTTCTGACGTGGATCCTTGTGGCGAAAATGGTGAGTTCCACACCTTCTGTTTTGATGGACCTATATTTAATCATTCTATAGACATTGAACTTGGAGAAAAGGTTTTCCGAAGCTACGATGACCCATCGGACAAGACCAAAATTCAATTTGGTTTCTGCGATGTGTTGCTCAAATCAACTTCTTCTTGACCTAGAAAGCTTGGTAAACTTGTTTTATGAACTCCCCAATTTTAGAAGGTTCCAACCAACGGGTAACAATCAACAATCCATTCTTTTGATCCACCACAATAAAATTCCCCCCAAAGCCTGCGGCATAGAATACATGTTCGGGTACCCCTTCCCAGTGTCGGTCGCCTTTTTGATTAAGCCACCACATATAGCCATAGTTTACATTGGGAACCGAAGGTTCCGTAGCCTTTTTGATCCATCCCTCACTTACTAATTGCTGGTCTTTCCATTTCCCGTTATTTAAAAACACCATGCCAAATCGGGCCATATCTTCTGTGCTGATGAACATCCCCGCTCCAGAATGCCCTCCCCCGGTCACCGATTTCATTTTTAAACCATCTATTTCGGTCCATGCATGGTCGTAGCCGTACCAACGCCATGTGGTGGAAGTCCCGATCTTGTCCATCAGTTGTTCTTTGAGCACCAAGGGCAATGGTTTGCGCCAAACCTGGGTAAGGGAGTAGGCCAGTACGTTCACCCGAACATCATTGTACTCCATTACGGTTCCAGGTTCGTTCAACTTTCTAAACTTCCAGTCATTCAAACCGCCTTCCCGGGGCGGGCGGTCCGCCCAGTCCTTCAGACCCCAAAGTTCTCCGGACCAATCAGAATTTTGCTGCAACAAATGCTCCCAAGTAATTTTGGAATTATGATCGCCATCAAAAGTGCCATCCCAGACATAACGTGAGACCTTATCATCCACATCTTCAATCAAACCTCGGTCTTCGGCAAGTCCGGCAACAGTTGACAAAAAACTTTTGGTCACGCTAAAGGTCATATCCACTCGTTGGGTGTCACCCCAAGATGCCAAGAGATAGCCATTTTTTAAAATCATTCCCGCTGGTCCACCGCGCTTTTTGGTCGGACCCAAAATTTCATGAAAGGGTTCTCGTTGAAATCCTTTCAATATTGCTTGGCGCAAATCCCGTGAACCAGAGTATTCGTTGTCCTTTGCAAAATCAACTGCTGCATTCAATTTAGGTTCATCAAATTTGAATTGATTCTGCTCTGCCGCTTTCCAAACTTCGTTACGCTCTGGGAAATAAAAATCTTGCGCAATGATTTCAGTTTGTGCAAAAAATAGTGCAAGAAACAACGTAGTAGACAGAAAAGTACCCTTCATTAGTCTGGAATTTGGTTGAGGAAATGAAGGTACTAATTGCAGATGGATTTTGAAATGGTTATTATTTCTCACATCCGTTCGAAATGACAATATAAGAAAGGAAGCATCAGGGTATTAAAACCGCTTCTTTTTAACGAGCTCTCCATTTTTATCATAAAACCGCCAAGTACCCACTTGTTCATCGTTACGGAAACGCCCTGTTATTTTTTCCTCACCGTTGGGATAGTATTCCACGTAACGACCGTGTTTGAGACCGTCCTTTAGATCAACTTCAAACCGTATTTTTCCATTACCGTACTTTTTTGAAAATGATTTGGCATTCAAATCCGTGGGATAAATGGGTTTTAAATTAAAAACG
Organism: Flagellimonas amphidinii; assembly: GCF_013090115.1. Taxonomy (GTDB): domain Bacteria; phylum Bacteroidota; class Bacteroidia; order Flavobacteriales; family Flavobacteriaceae; genus Flagellimonas; species Flagellimonas amphidinii. The sequence goes on along the minus strand of NZ_JABFNN010000030.1, from coordinate 359,265 downwards.
GCATCGGTTATTTCTGTTGGCGTTGCCTTTTGTACTATTGGCTTCGGTCGGACTGTTTCCTCAAACTGGACATTTTTTTTCACCTCCTCCACATCTTGATAGCTAAGTACCATTCGACTTTCAAACAGGTGGTCCTCCGGGGTCAATTGCAATCCCACTTGGGGGAAACAAATAATGAAATCCTTGTTCTTGCGAAGCTTTTGTTTGGTGCCCGCATCTGCAAGGGAGTACATGTTGTTGAACAAAACCGGGATGTTGCTGTAAACAAAAACACTGGATTCCCGTTCAAAACGCTTGTCAAATTTCTTGAAATCCTCGGAAGTGGATAACGTCTCTTTCGCCACATAATCATCAATGATGCTCTTTAACGTATTGGGGTTGTCACTAAAGACCACGTAGTCGTCGATCAAAGTGAAGTACGGTTTGTCAAATTCTTCAAATCGACCCCCCAGCAATATTTTAAAGAACCCTTTGATGGAAAGGAAATTGATTTCATGTCCTTTATAATTGACTGCCTTAAATTTGACCGGAGTCTTCTTCTTTATCTGTTTCAGCACAAAATCCAAATTGGTTTTTGCATGATCAATATTATTAGCCTTCAACACCATGGCGAGATCATTCTTTCCTTTGGAAATATGGGATTGTATTTGCAACAGGGCAATTTCATCCCCGATCCAGTCCACAAAATTCTTCTTTACATCGATTTTGAGAAATTTTTCGACCTTTTCAATGCCTTCTTGATAGCTTTCAAACTGTTTGGGATTGTCTTGTTGAACGGTTTCAAAATTTTTGTAGAACCCGGCAAAACTATCAAATCCGTAGCTTACATACAGTGCGGTTCGCTTGGGCGCAATATTGGGAATGGTCCTTTTTGCCGTTCCTGATTTTTGCAAGGCCTCCAGATACTTCGCATTGGTGGAACCGATATTGGTGAAACCGTTGGCCGTTAGGGTACTGTTCTGATCTAGATCTAGATGAAATCCGGAGAACAAAAAGTTTTCACTCATCCTCTGGACCCAATCGGCCGGAGTGTCTGAAAACCGTTTAAAATAATCATCAAAATAATTGTACTGCACATACAAACGGAACAAATCCTCGTGCCCCACTCTTTGGTTAACCTCAATAAAATTGAGGTTCCGCCCCAAAACGGGTTCTTGATACTGATCTATGGACGCCTCTACCAATGAATGGGTATAGGAGGCCACCAATTGGTTTTTGACAAAGGCCATATGCATGGTCTCCTTGGTCCTTTTATCATGGATTTCCAAAATTTCATGGCCATGGTAGGTACGCTTGCTCAGCACATAATCCTCGTTCAACAAGGTGTTCAGGTAGGTCTTTAGCAATCTTAATTTGGCAATGCGCTTTAGGTCCAATACATAAAAAATCCCATACTCTTTTGGAGAGATCATATGGATGGAAATAAAGAGGGAGCGCCCATCAAAAAATTGGAACAGCTTATGATTGTTGTTGAAAATAGTGTCTATCTGTTGAATGCTTTCGGTAAGCCCGGAGAAATAATCATTCTTCTGTAAGTGGTGCCATGCTTCACTTTCACTTACCTTGCCCCAACCTTTTACTGGCTCTTCAGATTCTATGACGAAGACCGCATCCTTGGGGATAAGGTAAATGGATTGAAGATTGGTTTTGGGCGATAGGATAAAAATGTAGGCCAAATAGCCAAGGTAGAGCACCAGCAGGGCCAACAGGGCGTATAAAATTCGTTTTTTGGTCATCGTTCAAGAAGTGTCTTCAACAATAACGAAAGTGGATGTTTTTTAGTCTATGACCAAAACTACAATGTCTTTAAATCTTTGATGGTCTTAAAGGCTACATCCACCTGTTCCTCGTTCACCAATATGGTAAATTCGTTGGTGGTCGAGATGACCTCATACAGCACAATGCCTTCCCAAGCCAATCTTTGAAAGATAAAATAGTAGATTCCGGGAACAGAGACATTTTCTGCCGGAAGTTTTACCGTGATCGATGAAAGTCCCTCCGCTTTTTGAGTACAGCGTTCATTCTTGAAATACTTCTCCACCACATTATCCATAACATTGCTGATCACAATATTGATCTCGTTCACTCCCCTTGAAGAAGTATAGAACACATCTTGGTTTGCATTGACCTCTTCCAGCAACCGGGCCTGTTGCTGCAAAATCGTATCTGAGGCCAGGAAAGTATAGTCCGTGAGGTTGGAGCGCACTGTTATCTCCCCAATATTTTTGAGCACTTTGACAATTTTGTGCGTGGCCCTAAATTCCAAATCATCAGAAAGTCTTTTCAATGCCATTACAACAGCACCATCTTTGACATCCTTGCCCAACTCATCGGAAATTTCGGGTTTAATTTGACGGGACAACGAAGTTAGATTGATAATACCCTGTGCAAGAGCGCTTTGTAGGAACGGTTTCTTCTTAATATAGTGTTCAACTACCGCAGATATTGTTTTCATTTTTGGTTTGGTTTTGCACAAAAATAACATATTGTTACAAAACAAACAAATGGTTAAAAATAAAAAAAGGCATTTTTTAGATGTTCTACCTTAAATTTTTCACGATTTTTAACGACTGTAATCACATCAAATCTAACCTCTACATCTAGATTATTATCATTCACATATTGATTCGCCGCCAGCGTCAATAGTTTAATCTTCTTTTTGCTGATTACCATGGATATATCTTCAAAAAAGCCTCTGTTTCTAGACTTTACCTCCACCACACATAGCTCATTGTCCTTTTCGGCCAACACATCAATTTCCGCATTTTGAAACCGATAATTCCTTGCATGGATTTTATAACCGCTCTCAATCAGAAAATCTACGGCAAGCTGCTCTCCTAACCTCCCAAATTCATTGTGTTGTCCCATACAAGTTGAAAAATATTAAAAAAAGAGTGCAGTTCATCGAAAAAATTGGCAGTTCATGGGCAAAACTACGTTAAGATTGTAATTTGTTGGCCGAATTGAACCACGCCCAACGTTAACTAAACATATAGTTGCCCCAAAACTATGTACCTAATTAACGCCAGACATTGCTATGGAGTACTTCATCAATTGTAATACCTCAACGTTGGCGCCGTATACTACTCCATTGGATGAGTTACGTGCTGCCCATTTGTACCGAAGGCTTGGTTTTAGCGCCTCGGTGCAGACCATTAATGCCGCAGTTGGACAAACCGCCGATGCCCTTGTAGACAGTTTAGTCGATCAAGCTTTAGCATTGCCCCCCATTGCTGCCCCCGCTTGGGCAGATTGGACCAATGACGATTATCCAGAAGATGACGACTTGGCAGGGCAATTAAGACGTGCCCAACGCGAAGAGTATGCCACCGCCTATGGAAATGCTCTTTTGGATAATAACCTAAGGGATCGACTAAGTTTCTTTTGGCACAATCACTTTGTGACAGAAATAGACGTATACGACTGTAACTCCTTCTTATATTATTATTTCGACTGCCTTCAGCGAAACGCTTTGGGAAATTTCAAAACCTTTGTGAGTGAAATTGGTCTTACCAGCGCCATGTTATATTATTTGGATGGGGTAAGAAACCGTGGAAATAATCCCAATGAAAATTATGCTCGTGAATTGTACGAATTATTCACCCTTGGAGAAGGTAACAATTATACTGAAGAAGACATTATAGAAACAGCTAAAGCACTTTCAGGTTATACAGAAAGAGGCGAAGTAGGTTGCACTCCCGTAACCTTTAATCCTGAAGATTTCAATACCGAAAACAAAACTATTTTTGGTCAAACTGGAAATTGGGGATACGATGATGTCCACGATATCCTTTTCAATGAACGACCCAATGAAATAGGATGGTTCATTTGTAAGAAACTTTATGAGTTCTTTGTACATCCAGATTCCACAGGAGATGATGGTAACGGAATTGCTCCCCAAATAATCGATGGATTGGCGCAAACTTTTGTGGCCAACAATTTTGAATTAGCACCTGTATTAAGGCAGATGTTCAAGAGTCAGCACTTTTTCGACGACACGGCGATTGGAGTCATTATAAAAAGTCCTTTCGATTTATACCTCCATTTGATAAAAGAAACAGGTTTTGCTTATAATGATGGCACTGTAATCAATATTATTGATGCAGCCGGTATGATAGGCCAAACACTATTTGATCCATTTGACGTTGCAGGATGGCAACGAGATAGACAATGGATCAACACCAATTTTATTATTGGACGTTGGTTAACTTCCGAGGTGTTCATAGATGGCTTCTTCCAAGCCAATCCAGAACAGTTTAGAACACTGGCCATGGATGCCGTTGGTGCTGCAGATAGCAACACCAGTAATCCCGAAATTGTGGTAAGGGCCTTGGTAAATAAGTTTACACCAAAAGGTCTTCTAACAGACGCTGATTTTGAAAGAGCCATGGATGCGTTCAAAATTGATGATGTGCCAGAGAACTACTACTCTCCAGATTATATTGCTGGTGGATTGAGCCTTTGGATGCTTGCAGTAAGTATGGAAGCTCCAACGCAAGTTTATGTTTTGCTACGTCACTTGTCCAGAGAACCTGAATTTCAACTTAAATAACCCCTACTATCATGTGCGATACTCACCACAACCACGATACATCACCACACAAAGGTCTTGAACACGAAGGCCATGATTTGGAACACAAAAACTGGAGCAGACGTTCCTTTATCCAGGCATTGGGAATTGCCGGGTCAGGAACAATGTTCTTGGGAAGTAACTTAATTTCCGCTTCAGCACCATCTCCATTAACGGCTGCCATAGCCGCTGCAGAAACTGACAATATTTTGATATTGATCAGACTTTCTGGAGGTAATGACGGATTAAGTACGGTAATCCCAATTCAACAATATGATTCTTATGCTAATGCGAGACCCAATATTTATATTCCCGAAAGTAAAGTCCTAAAACTTACCGATGATTTTGGTGTTCCTACCTACATGGGTTCACTGGAGCCCCTTTGGGGCGAAGGACAGTTTAAAGCTGTCCACGGCGTTGGGTACGACAATCAAAGTCTATCTCATTTTACAGGCTCTGATATTTTTGCCAATACCGACCTGAACACTACTGGATTTAGTGGTGAACCAACAGGATGGATGGGAAGACATTTCGAAAATTTATACCCAGATTATCTTATCAATCCACCCGAAGCCCCTGCAGCTATCCAAATTGGAAATTTGGCCAACTTGGTTTTTCAAGGTGAAGAAACCAACTATGCCTTTGTGACCAGCAATGTGGATCAACTGGAGCAAATTGCAGAGACCGGAACTTTCTACGATATAGCCACGGCACCATTTGATGATTGTATGTACGGCGATCAGTTGAGGTTCTTAAGAGGTGTGGCCAACACCACTTACGAATATGCAGGGAAAATACACGAAGCTTATGAGCGTGGCGATGCTTTGGCATGTGTTGAATACCAAGACAATGGTTTTGCAAGGCAATTATCTCTTTTGGCAAAATTGATCAAAGGAGGTTTGGGAACAAAAGTGTATATGATCTCAATGGGCGGGTTTGACACCCACGGCAACCAACCTTTGGCCCACGAACGATTGATGTCCAATTTGTCCATTGCCATTAATAATTTCTATGAAGATTTAGCTTGTACAGAACAGGACGATAAGGTTTTAAGCATGACCTTCTCAGAATTTGGACGTAGAATTTTTGAAAACGGTTCTTTAGGTACAGACCACGGGAAGGCAGCACCCACCTTGTTCTTCGGGTCGGGATTGAATGGCAGTGCATTTGTAGGTGACCACCCATCATTGGATAGTCCCAATAGTCGAGGTAACTTGGAATATACCATGGACTTCAGAGACCTCTACGGTACCGTTTTGGCCGAGTGGCTATGCGTACCAAGAACTTCAGTAGAGCAACACTTATTAGGTTATCAATACCGAGCTATTGACCTTGGCTTCAATTGTAGTGGGGAAACTTTTGATGACATTGCTATGGATAACGATCCGCCAACATTACCGGACACGCCACCAAGTGAAGATAGCATGGATCCAAATCCAGACTTATTGGATACTATTGTTCATACACCATACTACCCAACAGAACGTGCCCCGCATATCCATTTGGAAATGCCATTTGCCGCCCATGTTGATATTGAACTCTTCAACATCATCGGACAAAAAGTAGGTACCGTTTTCAATGAAATGATGTTGGAAGGTTCTGCAGAAATAAATATTCGGGAGCGTATGCGCGATAGCTTGTCCACCGGGAAATACATTTATAGGATTTCCGTAGGAGATCAACGCATGAGTAAATCGGTGATGGTCATGTAAACCCGATGCAAAATACATATTCCAGAATCCTCCGATAGTGCACGCCCCCACCCCAATTTGGGTTGCACAATTCGGAGGTTTCCTTTTTTGGGGCATATCCCATTTGGCTTTTCTTAAAATCAGTATTTTTGGGGCCTAAATTGGAACGATTCATGCCTGAGACGGACTCTTCTTCAAGATATACCATTACAGCGGCCCTTCCCTATACCAATGGGCCCATACATATAGGACATTTGGCCGGTGTTTATGTCCCTGCGGATATTTATTCACGCTATCTACGCTTAAAAGGCAATGATGTGGCCTTTATCTGCGGAAGTGATGAACATGGGGTGGCCATTCCCATGAAGGCCAAAAAAGAAGGGGTATCCCCCAAGGAAATCATTGACAAATACCACGGTATCATCAAAAAGTCTTTTGCGGATTTTGGTATTTCTTTTGATAATTATTCCAGGACCTCCGCCGAGGTGCACCATAAAACAGCCTCGGACTTCTTTCAAAAACTATATGAGCAAGGTGATTTCATTGAAGAAGTAACGGAACAACTATATGATGAGGAAGCAAAACAATTCTTGGCAGATCGATTTGTTATTGGTACTTGTCCTAAATGCGGTTATGAAGAAGCTTATGGGGATCAATGTGAAAATTGCGGGTCATCCTTAAATGCCACGGATCTCATCAATCCAAAATCGACGATTACAGGAGCAGTTCCTACGTTGAAAAAAACCAAACACTGGTTTTTGCCCCTAGATAGATATGAAGGATTTTTAAAAGAATGGATTTTGGAAGGGCATAAAAATGATTGGAAACCCAACGTTTATGGCCAATGCAAATCTTGGATCGATGATGGCCTAAAACCCCGTGCCGTAACAAGAGACCTGGATTGGGGAATTCCCGTTCCCGTTGAGGGCGGTGAAGGCAAAGTACTCTACGTCTGGTTTGATGCGCCCATTGGGTATATTTCCTCCACCAAGGAATGGGCCGAGCGAGAAGGAAAAGATTGGGAACCCTATTGGAAAGATAAGGACACCAAATTGCTCCATTTTATTGGCAAGGACAATATTGTTTTCCATTGCATCATCTTTCCAAGTATGCTTAAAGCCCATGGCGATTTTGTTCTACCGGAAAATGTACCGGCCAACGAATTTTTGAACTTGGAGGGCAACAAATTGTCCACTTCAAAGAATTGGGCCGTTTGGTTACATGAGTATTTGGAAGAATTCCCAGACATGCAAGATGTGCTTCGATACACATTGACAGCCAATGCTCCGGAAACCAAGGACAACGATTTCACTTGGAAAGATTTCCAAGCCCGAAACAACAATGAACTGGTGGCCATTTTTGGCAATTTCGTGAATCGGGTTGCCGTGCTTACCCATAAATATTATGGAGGCGTCGTCCCCAACCCCAATGAGTTTCTACCAATAGATATCGATACGTTGGAAGCCCTAAAGGGCTTTCCAGAAATCTTGACCAGTTCGTTGGAACGTTACCGCTTTCGTGAGGCAAGCCAAGAACTGATGAATTTGGCCCGTTTGGGGAACAAATATTTGGCCGATGAAGAACCTTGGAAACTCATCAAAACCGATGAGGAACGTGTAAAAACTATCATGTTTGTAGCCTTGCAGATTGCAACGGGACTTGCCGTACTAAGTGAACCGTTTTTGCCGTTCACTTCCGAAAAACTAAAATCCATTCTTAATGTCATTTCAAACGAGAGTGAGAAATCTATAGGTTGGGAAGATGTCAATTCTGATAAAACGCTATTAGCTTCCAATCATCAAATCAATAAAAGTGAGTTGTTGTTCCGAAAAATTGAGGACAAAGAGATTCAGCAGCAATTGGACAAACTGGAAGCCACTAAAAAAGTAAATGCACAAATGGAAAAAGAAGTCGCCCCACAAAAAGACACTATCACTTTTGACGATTTCACTAAACTCGACATGCGTGTGGGCACCATTGTGGAAGCAGAAAAGATGCCCAAGGCCAACAAACTATTGGTTTTAAAAGTGGATACAGGATTGGACACCCGAACCATTGTCTCCGGTATTGCCGAAAGCTTCAAACCTGAAGATATCGTAGGCAAAAAAGTGACCGTATTGGTCAATCTGGCTCCAAGAAAACTCAGAGGTGTGGAAAGTGAAGGCATGATTTTGATGACCGAAAACCAGGAAGGCAAACTGGTCTTTGTAAATCCGGATGAGGATGGTGTTGGGAATGGGGAGAGTATAAATTAATTCATATCGAAGGCAACTGTCCGTTCGAACGCAATAGAGACCCTCTTTAAAAAATTCGATTCCAAGACTTCTCGACCGCGCTCGAAGTGAAAACTACCAAACAAAGATCATGCAACTGATTCCCTATATCTTACAACGAACTCAGCTCTCCGAGCAAAGTGTATCCAACACCATTGCGCTTCTTAATGAGGATTGTACCATTCCCTTTATAGCCCGTTACCGAAAAGAACGTACTGGAAACCTAGATGAGATCGAGATTGGTTCCATTGTAAAGCTCAAAACAGAGTTTGAAGCCCTGGAAAAAAGAAAGGCAGCCATTCTAAAAGCGGTTGGGGAACAAGGGTTGCTGACCTCTGAGCTTCAGGAAAAGTTTCAAAATTGTACTGACCTGACCAGTTTGGAAGATGTATACCTTCCTTTCAAAAAAAGTAAAAAAACAAAGGCGGAGACCGCTCGTAAAAATGGGCTAGAGCCTTTGGCCAAAATCATCATGGCACAACGCAGTGATGAAATTGAGTTTATTGCCTCAAAATACCTCAATAATCAAGTTGAAAATGAAGATGATGCCCTTGAAGGCGCTCGCCATATCATAGCAGAGTGGATCAATGAGCGAACGGATATCAGAAATCAACTTAGAAATCAATTGGAGCGCCACGCCATCTTGGCCACCAAAGTCATCAAAACCAAAAAGGATGATGAAAAAGCACAAAAGTTCCGCGATTATTTTGATTGGAACGAGTCTTTATCCCGTTGTCCGTCCCATCGATTTTTGGCCATATTACGAGCTGAAAAAGAGGGTTTTATCCGAGTTAAAATCGAAATAGATGATGAAAGGGCACTGAACAATATCGAAAGGCGCATTATCAAATCCAACAATGCCTGTACGGAGCAGATTGAACTGGCCATTGCTGATGCTTATAAACGGCTACTATTTCCTTCGTTATCCAATGAGCTCTTAAAAAATGCCAAAGAAAAAGCGGATACCGATGCCATAAAGGTCTTCTCTAAAAATCTGAAACAATTGCTGCTTGGCGCTCCTTTGGGTGAAAAACGCATATTGGCCATAGACCCAGGCTTTAGAACGGGTTGTAAAGTGGTTTGTTTGGACGCTCAAGGTGAGTTAAAACACAACGAAACCATTTATCCCCACCCACCACAGAACAATAGCTCAGGTGCCATTAAAAAGATAAGTTCTTTGGTAGATGCCCATAAAATTGAAGCTATTGCCATTGGAAATGGAACGGCATCAAGGGAAACGGAACAATTGATAAAAAGAATCCACTTTAAAAACCCTATTGAGGTTTTTGTGGTCAGTGAAGCTGGTGCATCCATTTATTCGGCTTCCAAAATTGCACGGGATGAATTTCCCAACTATGATGTTACGGTAAGGGGCGCGGTTTCCATTGGACGACGTTTGGCCGATCCTTTGGCTGAATTGGTGAAAATTGAGCCCAAATCCATTGGTGTGGGGCAATACCAACACGATGTGGACCAAACCAAGCTCAAAAACTCCCTTGATATGGTTGTTGAAAGTTGTGTGAATTCCGTAGGAGTCAATATAAATACTGCAAGCGTTCCTTTGTTGAGCTACGTATCTGGAATTGGACCAAAGTTGGCGGAGAACATTGTAGCCTACCGAAACGAAAATGGTGCTTTTACCAATAGACAACAGATAAAAAAAGTACCTCGATTAGGTGGTAAGGCTTTTGAACAAGGTGCTGGTTTTTTACGTATCAAAGATGGGGACAATCCTTTGGATGACTCAGCGGTACATCCTGAAAGTTATGCTGTGGTTAGTCAGATGGCCAAAGATAAAAAGGTGTCACTGGGCGATATCATCAGAAACGAGTCTATTTTAAAAAGCATCGACCTAAAAACCTATTGCTCTGATACCATTGGAATGCCCACTTTACAAGATATTCTGGAAGAACTGGAAAAACCTGGACTAGATCGCAGGGAAAAAGCCAAGGTATTCAGTTTTGACCAAAACATCAAACAAATAACTGACTTGCAACTGGGGCAATTGTTACCGGGCATTGTAAACAACATTACAAATTTTGGGTGCTTTGTGGATATTGGCATCAAGGAAAGCGGACTAATCCATATCTCCAATTTATCAGATTCTTTTGTAAAAGATGTGAATGAACATGTAAGCCTTCATCAACAAGTTATTGTAAAAGTTTTGGATGTTGATGTTTCCAGAAAAAGGATACAACTGGCATTGCACAAATAAGTTAAAGCGATCCATGCTCAAAATCGCATATCATCCTATTTACAGACATCCATTGCCCGAAGGGCATAGGTTTCCCATGATCAAATACGAGTTGTTACCACAACAGCTCCTTCATGAAGGAACTTGCACTAAGGAGAATTTTTTTGAACCCACATTTCCAGAGGAAGAGCATATTCTAGCTGCCCATGATACGGAATACTATCAGGATTTGACGAACTTGAAACTTTCTGCCAGTGCCGTTCGTAAAATAGGATTTCCCTTAAGTGAAGCATTGGTACAACGGGAACGTATTATTGCCGATGGTACCATAAAGGCCTGTGAGTTTGCCCTGAACCATGGCATTGCCCTGAATATTGCCGGGGGCACACACCATGCCTACTCCAACCGAGGAGAAGCTTTTTGTATGCTGAACGACCAAGCCATTGGGGCACGGTATCTCCAACAAAATAATCTGGCCAAAAATATCTTGATCATTGATTTGGATGTGCATCAGGGCAATGGTACCGCGGAAATTTTCCAAACTGACCATTCTGTTTATACGTTTTCTATGCATGGGAAAGGCAATTATCCTTTTAAAAAGGAAACCTCAGATCTAGATATTCCTTTGGAAAAAGGAACAACTGACCAAGAATACCTTTCCATTCTTAAAAGAACCCTTCCAGAATTGTTGGAACAACATAAACCTGATTTCATTTTTTATCTCTGTGGCGTAGATATACTTGCATCTGATAAATTGGGCACCTTGGGCATGACTATGGAAGGTTGTAAGGAACGAGACCGTTTTGTGCTACAAAGCTGTTCTGATGCTAAAATTCCTGTACAGTGCAGTATGGGCGGAGGTTATTCCCCAGACATCAATATTATTGTTGAGGCCCATGCCAATACCTTTCGTTTGGCACAGGATATTTATACTTAATTTTGCGTCTTATCAAAAATCGAACGTTATGATGCAGCTGAGATATCTCTTAGTTTTTTTATTGACTCTTCCTCTACTGGGTCAAGAGCTAGAGGTTCAAAAAAAGAAGACGCTATGGAATGATTTCACCTATGATATTGGTAACATTTTTGGTGGTGTTGGTCACGCTTACTCACGTCCTTTTCATTGGAAAGGAAATGATTGGGCCAATTTTGGGTTGGTAACCGGTGGTACTTTGCTTCTTTTTACAGTGGATGATGAAATCAATCATTGGACTCGAGGTTTTAATGAAGATATTCCAGAGTTTGTAATGGATTACGGTCACGAATACGGCAGCCCTGAAAACAATTACATGCTTACAGGAGGTGTTTATTTGGCCGGACTCTTCACTAAAAATGAAAAACTAAGACGCACTGGTGTACTTTTGATTTCTTCGGCTACGGCGGGTGGCTTTTTACAACAGGTAAGCAAACGTATCATTGGAAGGGCTCGCCCCAAAAGTGGAGAAAGCTCTGGCACGTATGACCCATTTCATCTTGACCGAGTTTTTGACTACGACTCATTTCCTTCTGGCCATGCCATGTTGGCCTTTAGTAATGCCTATGCTATCGCAAAACAATTTAAGAGCCCATGGGTAAAAGCTGGATTGTATACCGTGGGTATGGTTCCAGGTTTTGTCCGAATAATGGATGATTTTCATTGGTTTTCAGATGTGGCCTTCAGTACGGCACTCAGTATTTTTATTGTAGAATCCATTGATAAATATTTGGATTCCAAGTACGATAAAAAGTATAATGAAACCTCTAAAAAGGTAAGCTGGAATCTCACTTTTGGTCCTAGAACCATGGGGGTGGCACTTCAATTCTAATCATTTGATGTGTTAATTGTTGAAAACTATTTATTTAGATTAGTTTAAAATAATTATTTTTGCCCCATCTGCTCATTAGCTATGGGGAAAAAGAAAAAAGAAAAGAAACAGCAAAAGGCATTGCTCAAAGAGTTGGAACTCACCAATTGCAAGACCAAATGTTGCAAAAAATATAAGAAAAGTGAAAGCAAGCGGTGTAAACGCTGTCCTTGTTTTGATTTACTTAAAAAAGTAGCTTAAAAAAACCGCTGAATAGCGGTTTTTTAGTTTAATTTTCTTTTCCCAGAATCATTTTGCACCACATTGCCCGTCTTGTACCGTGCTAAAAACTCCGAATCTGAAACGGATAAGTACTCCCTAGCCTTTACTAAATATACAGTACTATAAGAGCAACCTTTGCAACCTTTCAGATACGTTTTGTAAGCTTGCTTTTTACCTTTCATATATGCTAGGTACGCTGGGAAATTGGCTTTCCCCAAATGCCGTTCAAAATTGCTTTGGTCTGCCCAATAATCCAATTCATCTTGACCGCTCAATTTTTGCAGTTCCCATTCATAAGCAGCATCCTTATGGGCCAGTTGCTCATAAAACCGTGGGCCGTGAACATTGAAATCTTGCTGCGCCAAAGTTGATACACTCAACCCGCACATAAAAAGAATCCATAAAGCTTTAAACGGTTTCATCGCTCTGCCTTGTATTATGTATGACGCAAAAGCATCTTTTTGGTAGCACCATACCACTTTAAGTTAATGTTAAATCTGCCCAAACACAAAGAAAGGGGGCAACCCACCCCCTTTTCTCGATTATCTGTACGGTACTATTTACCTAACATGAGCAATTCATTGCACTTAACCTCAGTAATGTACCTTTTCTCTCCCTCCTTGGTTTCATAGCTGCGCGATGTAAGCTTTCCTTCTATCATTACTTCTTTACCTTTGGCGAGGTAGTTTTCTGCTATTTCGGCCAATTTGCCCCAAGCAACCAAATTGTGCCATTGTGTATCAGTCACCTTCTCCCCTGCTGTATTTTTGTAGGTCTCGTTTGTAGCAATAGAGAATTTTGCCAATTTGTTACCATTTTCCATAGTTACCATTTCTGGGTCATTGCCTAAGTTTCCAATCAACTGTACTTTGTTTTTTAGTGAACTCATTGTTTTAATTTTAGCGTTAAACAGTTCATATCATCGAACTCTTATCATTCGACAGGGCAAACTTATGGGCAGGTAAAAATGAGAATCGGTATGTAACCGTTTGTTTTCGTTTGTAAACGAATGTAAATGGTTGAAAATGGATATAGGTGCCAAAAGAATTCATTGTATCCATGAATTCTCTTTAAAGAGCGCCTTGCCCATATATGCTGTTTTGATTTATATCTCAATTTTAAAATTAGTCCTTTTTCAAGAAATTAAATGAAGGTACTTGATAGTGTCCATTATGTGACCCAATCATGATTCCAGTGTCCAATAGATAGACCACAACCTCAACCAAATGGCTATTCGTAGCATCAACAAGTGCCTCGTACTCAAAAGATTTAGTCTTGGAAAACGGATGTTTGACAAAGAGGAAACCATTTATATTCAAGAGCACGACCAAATAAACGGTGAGTCACAAAAAGTTTTTGATGCCCATAAAACCTATGTAATGGATATATCTTCAGAGCTGTATCTGTCGTTGAGAAATGGATTCATCAAAGAAATAGAGGAAAACGATAGCATTTGAAAACTTAGAAAGAATCCATGGACCACTCCCATTGTTTTAGCACGTAAACTTTGCTTTTTTTAATTGATCGAGTAATCGGCCCTTTATATAATCTTACCTTTAAAGAAAGCAAGAATCGGGTTTTGAGCCTTTACGGACCGTACTACTTTTGAATCGTAAAAAATTCAAGTCATGAGCGAACAAGAAAACATCAACTACAATAGAATCGCCAAGGCCATAGAGCACATCAAAACAAATTTTAAGCAACAACCTTCTTTGGACGAGTTGGCAGAGCAAGTGCATTTAAGTCCGTATCATTTTCAGCGAATTTTCAAGGAATGGGTAGGTGTGAGTCCCAAGAAATTTCTGCAATACATCAGTGTAGAGCATGCCAAAGGCGTTTTGGAAGCCTCTAATACCACCCTTTTTGATGCTGCAATGGAAACAGGACTTTCAGGTACCAGCAGACTTCATGATCTTTTTATTTCGATAGAGGGCATGACACCGGGAGAATACAAAAATCAAGGCGAAAATCTAGTCATCAACTACAGCTTTGCCCAAAGTCCATTTGGATTGGTCATCATTGCCTCAACACCAAAAGGTCTTTGTCATGTGGCATTCACCGATGATGATGAAAAAGGATTGTACAATTTAAAAATACAGTTCCCAAAAGCACAGTATCATCAGCGCGTAGATCAGACCCAAGTAAATGCCCTGATGTTCTTTGCCAACGACTGGAGTCAAATTTCCAAGATAAAATTACACCTAAAGGGCACAGATTTTCAACTCAAGGTATGGGAATCTTTACTTCGAATACCTAAGGGACAATTGGCCACTTATGGCAATATTGCCAAACAAATTGACAAACCCAAAGCTTCAAGGGCAGTAGGTTCTGCCATAGGCAGTAATCCCATTGCCTATTTGATTCCATGCCATCGGGTTATTCAATCCAGTGGCAATTTGGGTGATTATCGATGGGATAGCACACGAAAGATGGCCATTATTGGTTGGGAAGCAGCTCAAATTCAATAAAAGCTATCTTTGAGCCTAAAAGCTAAACACATGCAAACTTGGTTAAGTCCCGTGACCTTGGAAGGGAGTTTGGTAAAACTCATTCCGCTTCAAAAATCCCATACAACTGATTTATTGGATGCTGCTTCGGATGGCAATCTTTGGGACCTTTGGTTTACCTCGGTTCCTTCAGAAAAAACCATTGAAGCCTACATTGACACTGCTCTCAAAACCCAAGAGGAAGATACAGCTTTACCTTGGGCGGTAGTTGATAAAGCTACAAATAAAATTATTGGTTCAACCCGATACCTGAATGCTGAAGGGCCAAATCGGCGATTGGAAATTGGGGCCACCTGGTATGCAAAGCGAGTACAACGTACTGGCATCAATACAGAGTGCAAGTATTTGTTGTTGAAACATGCTTTTGAGACTCTTAAGAGCATTGCGGTGGAATTTCGGACACATTCCCACAACCATGCTTCTAGAAATGCGATTCTACGTTTGGGTGCCAAGCAAGATGGTATCCTCAGAAATCATCGAATAATTGCTGACGGTAGTTATCGGGATACGGTTGTTTTTTCCATTTTGGAAAGCGAATGGCCCACCGTAAAAACTTCGCTGGAATATCGAATGAACAAAAAGTACTAACCTAAGCTTTGCTTTAATAATTGTGCAAAATTGAAACTGGCCAGCTCCAGATTTGCATCACTATTTGCCTTGGCTTCTTCTAAACTTCCAATTTGTGTTAGTATGGAAATGGCATAGTCCAATCCCATTTCCTGCATTTGTGCAATGGTAATACTGACGGAACCACAAAAAGCGGCTACGGGTATGTTTTTGGCCTTTGCTGACTTTATCACACCATTGATGGTTTTTCCCGCCAATGTTTGATTGTCCAATTGTCCTTCACCGGTAATGACCCAATCAACACCGACCAAGGCTTCTTCAAAATTGGCCATTTCCATGATAAGGTCCACTCCAGAAGTTAAAACTGCATTCAAGAAAACTATAGCCCCAGCACCCATCCCCCCAGCAGCTCCAGCACCTGGTATGTTTTGCACATCCTTCCCAAAAGATGTTTCCAATACCTTCGCAAAACTTTTCAGTCCCTCATCTAAAAACTCCACTTCTTCTTTGGATGCTCCCTTCTGTGTGGCATACACCTTGGCAGCACCATTTGGCCCATACAAAGGATTCGTAACATCGCAAGCTACTTTGATCTGGACTTCTTTGAGTTTATCATGAACCTTGGTCGTTTCAATTTTGCTGACTTTGCTCAAATTTTCGCCTATAGGTTTCAAAACAGCTTCATCGCTGTCCAAAAACCCATATCCCAACGCAACCGCCATCCCCATTCCACAATCATTGGTGGCGCTACCTCCAATGCCCAAAACAATTTCTTTTGCTCCCCTATCCATAGCATCCACAATCATTTGACCTGTACCCATAGATGTGGTATGCATACAGTTCATTTCTTCTTTGGCCAACAATTTATAGCCAGAGGCTTCTGACATTTCTATAAAGGCGGTTTTACCATCTTCCGCAAGCAAATATTCTGTGGTAATTTCTCTAAAAAGAGGGTCTTTGACAGTTACTTTTATCGGTGTAGCTTTTAAATAATCACACACTACTTCAATAGTACCATCTCCACCATCGGCCAGTGGTTTTTTAAGAACCTCTGCATTGGGAAATACCTTTCTGATGCCACTTTCTACTGCCAAGCAGAATTCAGCACCTGAAAGAGAGCCTTTGTATTTATCGGGAGCCAAAACAAATTTCATCCTCCCAATTTAATCAAGAATATTCACATGGTTTTAAAACGGCACAGGTTTTGCTTCCAACCTCAAAGTATTTACCTTTAAATAAATTTCTACATCATGAAAAAAACATTAACCATACTACTATTTTTCAGTTTACTTATGAGTTCTTTTGCACAAACCAAAAACTTTTTGGACACCCCCTATTTAGAAACCTCTGCCAGAGTGGATACCTTGGTAACACCAGATAAAATCTATCTCAGCATTACTATTCAGGAAAAAGATTCCAAAGGAAAAAAATCTGTGGAGGAACAAGAGAACAAAATGGCACAACGTTTAAAAGCTTTGGGGATAGAATTGGACAAGCAACTGGTCATCAAAGACCTTAGCAGCAATTTCAAAAAATACTTTTTAAGACAGAAAGATGTACTAAAAAGCAAACAATATTCCCTTTTGGTCTATTCTGGAAAACAGGCTGGAGAGGTTATGATAGCCTTGGAACAATTGGACATTGCCAACACCTATTTGGAAAAAACCGAATACTCTAAAATGGATGACCTGGAATTAGAGCTAAAATCCAAAGCTATAGTAAAAGCCAAGAAAAAAGCAGAGGCTTTGACCAAACCACTTGGGCAGAAAGTAGGAGCTGCCATTCATATTGTGGACACATCCACTCCGTATTATCCAAGATATAATCAAACAGCGCGCCTTGAAATGAAAACCATGGCCATGGACGCCGCAGAAGCAGAGCCTTTGGACATCGATTTTGAGAAAATCAAGGTGGAAACTTCTGTCAATGTGAAGTTCAAGCTTAGTGAATAAGGTCACTTGAGTACGGATAGTGCGGCATCTACCATCTTTTTGAGCTTATCAGGGTTGGGATCTACTTTGGCCACTACACGTAGCCCATTATAAAAAGTGAAGAGCATTGATGCCACACTGTCTGCATCCAATGTAGAAGAGAATTCACCACTATAAATTCCATTTTGGATATAATTGGAAAACAATGCTATAAGTTGTGACTTGTTTTCGCCCAGGACCTCCAGCAAAGTTTCATCACCTGGAATCAGCTCTGTGGTTGTATTTACCACAAAACAACCTTTTCTATACGGATCCTCCACAGATTGCTTAATGGCTTCACTAAACAGTTTCTGAAAACCGGCCTTTACACCATCAGCATCCTCAAAAAGTGACTTCAACCAATTTCTAGAACCACTTCGGTACTGTGCAAATGCCTTATTGAACAATTCTTCCTTGCCTCCAAAAGTATCATACAAACTGGCCCTATTGACTCCCAAATGAGACACCAAATCCTGAATTGAGGTGGCATGGAACCCCTTTTGCCAAAAGAGTTCCATGGCCTTTTTCAATATTTCCTCTTCATTAAATTGTTTTGTTCTTGGCATATATTTTTTGGAATATATGTTCCAAATGTATTCAAAAACTATACCTGCGCCAAACCTCCATCTACGGGAATTTCGGCTCCTGTAATGTAGCTACTATCCGCTGAAGCTAAAAATACGGCCGTAGTAGCAATTTCTTCAGCCTTACCAAATCTTCCCAAAGAAACCATGGAGGGAAAGCCAGAAGCCATTTGGTCCACATTCTCTTGTGGAACATTGTGTTTCCCATAAATCGGAGTATCTATAGGGCCAGGTGCAATGGCATTCACTCTAATTCCCTTGGGACCAAACTCTGAGGCCAAGGTCCTGGTCAAGGATCGCAAAGCTGCTTTGCTTGAAGAATAAGCCGCCATCCCTGCAAAACCTTTCACGTTGACAATGGACGTATTAAAAATAATACTAGCCCCATCATTTAAATGATCGTAAGCAGATTTCACTGTAAACAAAGGTCCTTTTACATTGATGTCATAGACCTCATCATAAATTTCTTCAGTCAATTCATTGATTCCCTCAATACGGAATACTCCCGCATTAAGGAACAATACATCAATTTTTCCAAAGTGTTGAACGGTTGTTTCGATAAGGTCTTGACTATCCGATAAGCTTGAAGCTTCAGCCCTTACCAAAAGATAATCCCCTGAAAGTTCGTCTGCTAGGGCATCCAATTTTTCTTGACTCCTCCCTGTCAATACTACTTTTGCCCCTTCTTCTAAATACTTTTTTGCGGTCTCCAAACCTATCCCACTGGTAGCTCCTGTTACTATGGCAATTTTGCCTTCTAATTTTTTCATTCTGATGTGATTTTTTGATTTCTATTTTATTTTGGAACGATAATTCCAATACAAACATATATATTACGGAACGATTGTTCCAAAATAAATTTCAACTTTATCAAATCCTTAACAATTAACAAGGGTTTTGTATCTTACCAAAGGCTAAATCAAATCAACATGAAAACACTGTACTTCCTGCTCTCTTTTTTATTGCTTTTTTCTTTTGATGGGCATTCCCAACGCAGAAAAAATAAGTCGGTTAAACCCGCTTT
Source organism: Flagellimonas amphidinii (assembly GCF_013090115.1). Taxonomy (GTDB): domain Bacteria; phylum Bacteroidota; class Bacteroidia; order Flavobacteriales; family Flavobacteriaceae; genus Flagellimonas; species Flagellimonas amphidinii. The sequence continues at coordinate 339,819 of NZ_JABFNN010000030.1, read as the reverse complement.
TATCTTAAAGGACTCAACATTCAATGGACTCAAATGGCGAAACATTGGGCCTTTTCGAGGTGGACGGAGTGTTGCTTCATCTGGGGTGGTGAACCAGCCCATGACCTACTACATGGGTACCACCGGGGGTGGTGTCTGGAAGACCGTTGATGATGGCATTACATGGAAAAACATTTCAGATGGTCAATTGAATACCGGCACCGTTGGCTCCATAGCTGTTTCGGAAAGTAATCCAAATTTGGTAGTGGTTGGAATGGGAGAGCACGCTGCCAGAGGCGTAATGACTTCTATGGGAGATGGGGTCTATAAATCTGTTGATGCAGGAAAAACCTGGAAGCACATCGGTCTTGATGAAACAAGGCACATTTCGGATGTCATTATTCATCCCACAAATCCAGATATCATCTTTGTAGCAGCCCAAGGGGCCCAATATGGTCCTTCCGAAGAACGCGGAATTTACAAAACCACCAATGGAGGAAATTCATGGAAAAAGGTGCTCTACGTGGATTCGAACACGGGGGCTTCTTCATTGTCCATGGACATGAAAAACCCGCTCATTCTATATGCCGCTATGTGGGAACACCGCCGTTATCCATGGACCATGGAATCTGGAGGACCATCATCAGCCCTATACAAATCAACAGATGGTGGGGTCAACTGGAAAAAAATGAAGGAAGGGCTTCCCAAGGAAATGGGAAAAGCCGGAATATCGGTATCCAGGGCCAATCCTGAACTCGTTTTTGCTGTTATTGAAGCAGAAGGAAAAAAAGGAGGGGTTTATAAAAGTACCGACGCAGGAAAAAAATGGTCCCAAGTCAATTCAGATAGAATAAATATTGCACGCTCATGGTATTATATGGAAATCTTTGCCGATCCCCAGAACGAAAATATTGTCTACGTACTCAACGCTCCGGTCACAAAATCCATCGATGGTGGGAAGACATTTACCCCACTTCCAACACCGCATGGGGACAATCACCATTTATGGATCAATCCCAAGGACAACTCCAAAATGATCAATTCCAATGATGGTGGCGCCAATGTATCCAACAATGGCGGTAAAAGTTGGAGTACGCAACAAAACCAACCCACTTCACAGTTTTACAGGGTAATAACGGACAATCTGGTTCCTTACAATGTGTATGGTGGCCAACAGGATAATTCTGCCATTGCCATTGCTAGTAGAACTAATGACCTTGGCATTGACTGGAAGGATTGGCATTCCGTTTCGGGTTGTGAAAGTGCCTATCTGGCTTTTGATCCTGATAATCCAGAAATAGTTTATGGAGGTTGTTACCAAGGTATCATAGAAAAGTGGGTGAAGGCAAGTCGTGAAAGCAAGCCCATTAAAGAATATCCCGAGCTTGGCCTTGGTAAAGTCCCCAAAGATTTCAAGTTTAGGTACAATTGGAACGCTCCCATCATAAGCTCTCCCCATGACCGTAATACCATTTACCATGCCGGCAATGTGATTTTTAAAACTAAAGACGATGGAAACAGTTGGGAGGTCATAAGTCCAGACTTGACCCGTAACCAAAAAGAAAGACAAGGTCCAGGAGGTGGCCCCTTCACCAATGAAGCTGCAGGTGGAGAAAATTACAACACATTGATGTACCTCGTAGAATCACCACATGAAAAAGGAGTTTTATATGCCGGAAGTGATGATGGATTGGTGCATATTACCAAAGACAGTGGTGCCAATTGGCAAAATATAACCCCATCCGGAATTGCGGACGGCATCATAAACAGTATAGAGGTATCTCCCCATGACCCGGCAACAGCTTACATGGTCGTGATGCGCTATAAATCCATGGATTTAAGGCCCTATATTTTTAAGACCAATGATTATGGTCAAACATGGATTAAAATCACTAATGGAATAACCGATAAACACACTTTTGCACGAGTGGTCCGAGAAGACAAAAAACAAAAAGGGCTTCTGTATGCCGGCACCGAAACCGGACTCTATATTTCTTTTGATGATGGTGCCAATTGGCAAAAATTCCAGCTTAATCTTCCCATTGTCCCTATCAATGACCTCGTTATTCAAGACAACGATTTGGTAGCTGCAACTGCTGGGCGCTCTTTTTGGATATTGGATGACCTGAGCGCCGTCCAGCAAAGCAAAGATGCTGGTAATTCCTTTAAACTCTTTACACCTAAAGACACGTATAGATTGTTTGGAGGAAGTCCAGAAAAACCCATACCGGGTTTAGGGCAAAATCCCAAGGAAGGAGTCACATTTGATTACCATCTTCCCAAAGATGCCGATTCTCTAGAACTAAAACTTGAGGTTCTTTCAAACGGAAAGGTCATCAGAACCATAACCAACACCAAGGCCAAAGATTTCAAATCTTGGCCCGGTGGCCCTCCAAAACCAGCAGTGCTCCCCTCAAAAAAGGGATTCAATCGTTTCACTTGGGATTTTAGGAAAAATCCAATCCCTAGTATCGATAAGGTATTTGTCTTCGGAAATTATAGCGGGGCAAGGGTTGCTCCTGGAACATACACCCTCAGGTTACGTTTGGAAGATGAAGTATCTGAGACCACTGTGAACATATTACCCAACCCAAGAATTAATGCATCTCCGCAGGATTATGGTGAACAACAGGCATTTTTGGCCCAAATTGAGGAAACTATCCATTCCATGCACGGTGCGGTAAACCAAATGCGGTCGGTAAAGACCCAACTCAAAAATCATAAAAAACTTCTGAAGGATATGGATAGCGCAGACGATTTGTTAAAATTGGGTGATTCGCTGGTGGAACGTATTGAGGTTTGGGAAGAAAAACTGATTCAGCCTGATCAAAAAACATTTCAGGATGTGATTAATTTCGAAAATCAGTTAAATGCTGACTTTATGCACCTTAAAGAATTTGTAGATGTAGCAGAACCCAAAATAACTCAGGGTGCCAAACAAAGATTACAAGACCTTTTGGCCATCTGGAAGACAATGGATAACGAAAAAAATGCCATTGTCAAAAACGAAATGTCAAACTATAACGCGATGTATGCCAAACTTCAAATTCCAGCTTTGCTTCTAAAAGACTAAATTGGTTTCATGCAGGACACTTTTATAGCTGATCAGGAATTTTCAGGTAAGGATTTTACGCAAAACCGATTGCCAAAAGCAGATTATGAAAACTGCACTTTTGAAAAATGCTCTTTCATCAATGGATTTTTGGACAATCAGAATTTTATGGAATGTCGGTTTGTAGATTGCGATTTGACCAATGCCAATGTAAAACACACTATTTTCAAGGAATGCATTTTTGAAAGTACAAAACTGGTTGGTCTTAAGTTTGAAGACTGCAATGACTTTTTATTATCAGTTCAATTTAAAAACTGTAACCTCACTTTGGCTTCTTTCTTTCAACTTGCCCTAAAGGGCATTTCTTTTTCAGATTGCATCCTAATTGAAACTGATTTTACAGAAGCTGACCTTACCCAATCTGTTTTTTCGGAATGTAATATGGAACACGCTATTTTTCAGCAGACAAATTTGGAGAAAGCAGATTTAAGTTCCAGCTTTAATTTGAATATAGATCCGGAACAAAATCAACTCAAAAAAGCCAAGTTTAGCAAGGATAATATTATAGGTTTATTAAAAAAACATGATATTGTGGTCACCTAATCTTATCTGATGACCGAAAAAGCATGCTTGGAGTGCGGTGAAAAACTCATCGGCAGAATCGACAAAAAATACTGCTCAGACCATTGTCGTAATGCCTACAACAACCGACTGAACAAAGACCGTAAAAACTTGGTGCGCAACATCAACAACAAGTTGCGTAAAAACTATCGTATTCTGGATAGTTTTCCCTTGAAAGAAGGCAAGACAAGAACTACCAAAATGCGGTTGATGGACAAAGGTTTTGATTTTGAATACATCACCAATTTGTACACCACCAAAAAAGGCAGCACCTACTATTTTGTGTATGATTTAGGATATTTACCCTTGGACAATGATTTTTATATGATTGTCAAACGCGAATAATCAGTAATTTAAGGTTATTTCCAGTTTTGAGCGCTCAACTTCAAAGCGGCAATAACAATATCCTTACGGCTTATTTGCCCTACCAAGATATCATTTTTCATTACTGGCAATCTACGACGATTGTGCCTGTCAAAAACACCGGCAGCATCAAAAATGCTCATATTGTGGGGAATGGTCTCTACATTTTTGGTCATATACCGTTCCACACTTTTGTCCAATATAGGTTGATTGAAGTATCGACTCTCCGATATTTGCTTCATACAATCGGCTTCTGAAATGATTCCTACCAAAAATCCGTTCTCGTCCATAACAGGTCCTCCAGAAATACGATGTTTTGCAAATGCCTCCATTACTTCCAGAATAGATTGTTCTGGAGCAAAGGTGACTAGTTTCTTGGTCATGTAGTCTTCGACCAAGATCGGGGCGTTATATTTTTTTTTGGATTCCTCTTTAGATCGTACGCCTTGAAAACTTTTGATTCCCATAAGGTTGATATTTATGGTTGAATATTAAATATAGTGATTTTTAGCGAATTATCTAATTTTTACGCCTCAAATATGCGAACCTTTCATAATTTCATATTTTTACACACCAACGTAACTAAACCATGAAATTTTCACGCACCCTCGCCTTTTTACTCCTGATTTTTGCAGTCTATTGGAGCTACAAATCCATGATGCCCTCCTATGAAAATGATGCTGTCAATCCGCCTGAATCCTTTTCTACGGATAGGGCTTTAGCACATATTAAAGAACTGTCCAAAGAACCCCATGCGGTAGGCTTTCCTGCTCATGAACAGGTTAGAGGTTATATTATCTCTGAACTCAAAAAAATGGGACTGGAAACGGTGACGCAAGAAGGCTATACTGCTGGAGATTGGGGCAACCTAAGCAAAGCCACCAACATTTTAGCCCGAATAAAGGGTTCTGGGGAAGGAAAAGCCTTGCTTTTGTTATCACATTATGACAGTAGCCCGCATTCTTCCTATGGGGCAAGTGATGCCGGAAGTGGAGTCGCTACCATTTTGGAAGGGGTTCGCGCCTTTCTTTCACAGAACAAGACCCCAAAAAATGACATTATTATTTTGATTTCCGATGCTGAGGAATTAGGACTAAATGGAGCCGATTTGTTTGTTAAAAAACATCCTTGGGCAACGCAAGTTGGGCTTGTACTCAATTTTGAGGCAAGAGGAAGTGGTGGGCCAAGCTATATGCTCATAGAGACCAATCGCGGAAACGGAAAACTTATAGAAGAATTCACTAAAGCCAATCCAAAATACCCCGTAGCCAATTCGCTGGCCTATAGCATTTATAAAATGCTTCCCAATGATACGGATTTGACAGTTTTTAGGGAAGATGGTGACATTGAAGGTTTCAATTTTGCTTTTATCGATGACCATTTTGACTATCATACGGCCTTGGACAATTATGAGCGACTGGACAGAAATACATTAGCCCATCAAGGTAGCTATTTAATGCCCTTGATGATTCATTTTAGTGAGGCAGATTTGACGAACTTAAAAAGTCTGGATGATTCTATTTATTTCAACCTGCCTTTTTTTAAGTTGGTTTCCTATCCTTTTGAATGGATTTGGCCTATGTTCGGAATAGCTGTGCTGGCATTTGTTCTTCTTTTGATTTCAGGCTTCAGAAAGAAAAAATTAAGCGCAAAGGATATTTTTAAAGGTTTTATTCCAATGTTTTTGACATTGATCATCAATGGTGTCCTTGGATATTTCTTCTGGCAAGTCCTGCTATGGTGGTATCCCGGTTTTAAAGATATGCTCCATGGTTTCACCTACAATGGACATATCTACATTCTCATGTTTGCATTCTTATCAACCGGAGTATGTTTTTGGTTTTACCATAAATTCAAAAAGGTGAGCACTCCAAATCTTTTGGTGGCTCCTATTTTTATTTGGTTGATAATTTGCGCATTGGTGGCTTCCTATTTAAAAGGAGCTAGCTTTTTTGTAGTTCCACTATTTGGCCTATTGGCTGCATTCATGGTTACCATCAACCAAGAAAAACCCAGTCCATTTTTATTACTGTTTTTAGCATTACCTGCTATTTTTATTTATGCTCCATTTATAAAGATGTTTCCTGTTGGGCTAGGGCTAAAAATGATGGTTGCCTCAACAATTTTCACCACCCTCCTATTTTTCCTTGTACTTCCTTTCTTTGGGCAATTAAAGAACAAAGACCGTTTTGCCTATCTGTCCCTGTTCTTATTTTTTGCCTTCGGTATATCATCCCATATCAACTCAAATTTCAACGAAGAACGTCCAAAGCCTAGCAGTCTCCTCTATATTTACAACGAAGATGAAAACTCTGCAAACTGGGCTACTTATGACCACAGTCCTATCGATTGGAACAATCAATTTTTGCAGAACAACAAAAAAAGCTCAGCCGATGAAGAGCACAAAACAATAGCAAGCAAGTACTCCAGCAGAATCACTTATCTTGCTGACGCTCCAAAAAAAGAAGTTGCCCTTCCTTGGGTTGATACTACAAAGGACACCATTATTGGCAAAGAGCGTATTTTAGAGCTTTGTATTACCCCTAAAAGAAATGTCAACCGATTGGACATCTACACCAATGACATCAAACTAAATTCGGCCAAGGTGAACAACATACCGCTTTCCAGTCATTATTTGGAAAACAGGAAAAAGAGATTGGTGACACATTACATTTCCAATAACGACTATACAGAACTTGGACTCAGTTTTCCTAAAGATTCCATTTTGGAGCTTACCTTTTATGAAGCCTCCAATAATTTGTTGACACACCCAGAATTTACCGTTCCTGAAAGACCTAAAAGTAGCATTCCAATGCCTTTTGTGCTGAATGATGCTATTTTGGTCATCAAAACAATACGATTTGACTAAACGAATTGGTGTCCTCGGTTGTGGCTGGCTTGGTTTACCCCTGGCCAAAAGGTTTATCTCGCAAGATTTTAAAGTTTATGGAACTTCTACATCTCTCGAAAAGCTTCAACAGCTTCAAAAAAGCGGCATCCATCCATACCAAATTCGTTTAACAGAAAACGGAATAAATGGTGATATACAGGCCTTTTTATCCAATGTGGACATTTTAATCATCAATGTTCCTCCTAAACTCAGAGGGGAACACAAGGAAAGCTTCATTGAAAAAATGAAGTTTCTACATGCTGAAATCAAAAAAAGTGATGTTAGCAAAGTAATTTTTGTGAGCAGCACTTCCGTTTACGGTGATACTGAAGGGGAAATTATTGAAGAAACTCCTGCAGGACCAGCCACGGAATCAGGCAAACAATTATTGGCCAGCGAGCAACTTTTTATTCAAAATGCAAATTTATCCACTACAATCATACGATTTGGCGGATTGATTGGACCTCATCGGCATCCGGTGACCATGCTTACCAAAAGAAAAGGTCTTTCCAATGGAAACCATCCGGTAAATCTCATCCATCTAGAGGATTGCATTCATATGATTTCAACCATTATTGAAGAAAATTATTGGAACGAAATCTTTAACGGAGTCTATCCTTTGCATCCCACTAAAAAGGAATATTATACTTCTGAGGCAGAAAAAAGGAAAATTCCGGCTCCTAACTATGATGATCAATTTGCCAACAAATTAGGAAAGACTGTTTTGAGCAAGAATTTTTTTGACAAAGGTCACGCTTTCACCCACAATATCAATTCGTAGTCATTATTTTGTATAGTATTCTTTAACAATATGGTACTGATTATTTTTTTAGTTTTGCCGGACTTAAATGAAGGTACATGAGAAAGATTGTTTTGCTTTTGTTATTATTTGTCGGTTTTAGTGCAATATCTCAGACAAAAAATGAACTTTTGGAACATTACGAGGCTTATTACAAAGAAATGCGTCTACAAGGTGACATTAATGGGATAATAGGTGCCCTAACTCACCTGAATGTACTTTCACCCTTGAAAGAACGCAAGGATACGTTGGCATTTGTTTACATGAACAACAACCAGCATATGCAGGCTCTTAACACCATTGGAATTGATAAAAAAGCTGATGATTCTGACCTTGCAGTACAAGTAAAAGCAGTTTCATTGAAATCTTTGAACCAACCCAAAAGGGCTTTAGAGCATTTTGAAGTACTTTTTCAGAGAAGTCCTTCGGCCTATTTAGCGTATGAACTTGCAGACCTTAAGATTCAAATTGGTGATAATGCTGGTGCTTCTGGTAATATTGAATACGGTATAGCAAATGCAAAAGATGATATGAAATATGCCTTTTATGAAAGGCAACAACCCTACGAAGTGCCGTTAAAGGCTGCTTTTTATCATTTGAAAGGTCTAGTGGCCTACAACACGGACAAGACCAAAATTGATGAAGCCATTTCTTATATAGATGAAGCGCTAAAATTGGATCCTAATTTTAATTTGGCCAGTTTAAGCAAGCAGGCTTTGCAATCTAGAAAAGAAGCTCCTGAAGGAGGCAAATAGTATTATTGTTTCCGCTTTAAATCAAGAAGCAGTAGGCTGTCCTTCTCTTTTTTGATTTCAATCAGTTGCCCAACATTATCATTGGGAACGGCAATGGACAGGACATAGTGGGCTATTTTCCATTTACCATTAACTTTTCTAAGCACTCCTGAACCTCTACAAATTTTCATTTGAGTATCCAGAAGTTCATCGAACCATGCAAAATCTTTAGTTTCGTTTAGGTAAACATTACGTTCCACCGCGATGAAGCTCCATGCCTTTCCTTTATCAAAATAAGGCTTTGAAAATGACCTAAAGGCATCATTCTGCCAATTCTCCGTAGCATCGGTCCCAATAAAAACTCCTTTGGAGGTCATCTTATCAAAATAAGCGTCAAAATCAGCATCTGCTGCTGCCCTATGCCAGCTATCCAATAGAAAATTGATACTATCCTTTTCAGAACTTTGTGCACTTAGCTGTAAAGTGGTAATCAGCAGTAAAATGTAAAGCATATTATTCCTCATCCAAAATGAGTTTTGTATCCAACTGACTATTGACCATTACGTTCAGCTGTTCCCGAAGCGCATTATACGCTTCCAACATTTGTACAGTAGACTGGGTTGTTTCCTGCTTTTCCAAAAGATGGGATTTCACCTTGAACAAGTACGTTTTCAGCACCCTTTGTCTGCTCTTAACTTGCAGCGAATTAAAAGCATCTGGATAAACGCCCCTTTCCCAATCCTTTTCTTTTTCAACAAGGTCATCAATGGCCAAGATCAAGTCTTCATTATTTGTGGCCCTGTAAAGTACATCCACACTTTCATTGAATTTTTTGAACTCGTCCCAAGACTCCACGATTTCAGCTGCTTCTGCATTGAGCTTTATCCTATCTGGTATTTTTTGATAATTGAAAACAAGCTCATCTCCCATAGGATCTTCAACAACTTCTTGTTTTTTCTTGCAGGACAATAATGCTGAAAAAACCACTATGACGCATAACAATTTTCGCATAGGCGAATGTACAAATTTTAATAAAGGCTATCTTTACCAGCAGATGTAATTAACTTCATTTTAAATGCAAAAACCCATCTTAATTCTTGGCGCTTGTGGTCAGATCGGCACTGAACTTACCGTTGAACTCAGAAACAAATATGGCGCTGAAAACGTGGTGGCGAGTGACATTAGGGAGAGCAGTGATCCGCTGATGGATACCGGACCTTTTGAATTGTTGGATGCAACCAATTACGAGGCTATTGAGGATGTGGTGATGCACTATGAAATTGATGAAGTCTACTTGATGGCCGCCATGCTCAGTGCAACTGCGGAGAAGTTTCCCATGCGAGCTTGGAACTTAAACATGAATTCTTTGTTCAATGTGCTCAATTTGGCCAAAGAACGAAAAATAAGTAAAATATTCTGGCCTTCAAGTATTGCTGTCTTTGGTCCAAATACACCCAAAGCGAATACTCCACAGAACACCATAATGGAACCAAGTACTGTTTATGGCATCAGTAAACAATCTGGGGAGCGTTGGTGCGAATATTATTTTAATAAATATGGGGTAGACGTTCGCAGTGTTCGTTATCCCGGGTTGATCAGTTGGAAGACCATGCCTGGTGGCGGCACTACAGACTACGCGGTAGAAATCTATCATGAAGCATTAAAAAGCAAGTCCTACCAATGTTTTTTGGAAAATGATACCAAACTGCCCATGATGTATATGGAAGATGCCATTAGGGCCACTATTGGCCTAATGGAAAGTCCTGCTGAAGCGTTACAAGTTCGTTCATCCTATAATTTGGGTAGCATGAGTTTCTCTCCAGAAGAAGTGGCATTAAGCATCCAAAAACACATTCCAGATTTTGAAATATCCTATGCTCCAGATTTTAGACAAGAAATCGCCAATTCATGGCCAAGCAGCATAGATGATTCTTCAGCGCGTGAGCAATGGGACTGGCAACCCAAATTCAATTTGGAGGAAACCACTAAAGAAATGTTGGAGAATCTGAAGAAAAGTCTTTCTTAACCTATTCTTCCTCCGAATCTTCAAAACCTTCATCAGGCATTTTTCCCATATCGGGAGTGTCCAATGGGCTATCATCATCAAAATTGGCCATGCTACGTTCCAGTTTTGAACTAATTTTCACCAAATACTTGGTGTCTTCCGCTAAAACTTCAACAGCTTCTATGGTTTCTCCTTTAAGGTTTTTGAAATTGATGACATCGTTATCCCCATAGCCATCGGGGTATTTTTCCACCAAAAGTTTCAATACTTCGGGGGTAAGCTTTTTGTAATCGACAATAACTCTTCTGAGGTTGTTCATAGCTGTGAGCTTATCATCAAATCAATCTAAAATTAGAACAAAATTGTTTTGGTAAATAAAAAATCCAAAAAAAATTAAGGCCTATTAAAATCAGATTTACCTCCAGTCTTTTTCAAGAGTTTTATAAAGTGTATTTCCACTCCCTTATCAATGGGTTTCAACATGTCGTACATATTGAGTGCCACCACACTAGCTCCATGCATGGCTTCTACTTCCACCCCGGTCTTATAAAATGTTTTCACGGTGATGGTGACGGTGATTTCCAAGCCATCAATGGCATATTCAATTCCGCAGAATTCCACAGGTAGCGGATGGCAATCTGGAAGGAGGTCGGCTGTTTTTTTTACCGCAAGAAAGCCTGCCGCTTTGCTCATGGAAAATACATCTCCCTTGGGAACTGTACCTTTTTGAACAGCCTCAATTGTAGCCTCCGAACTCACTTTTACAATGGCTTGGGCCACTGCGGTACGATGTGTGGATTGTTTTTGGGTGATATCTACCATGCGCTATGTATTTACCTTCCATTGATAGGAATCATCTTCAAACAACTCTTTTCCAAAAACCGGGACTTCTGCTTTTATTTCCTCCACAACAAATTCCAAAGCCTCAAAAGCGGTCCTTCTATGAGGTGATGAAACAAAAACAAATAGGCATATTTCCCCAACATTTACTTTGCCCATGCTATGATAGATATGCATGCAGGTGATATCAAACTTGGCAAAAGTGTTTTCCCTGATTTCATGAAACTTTTGATTGGCCATACTTTCATAAGAACTATACGCAATGGCCGAAACAGTTTTTCCATCAATTTCATCCGCTCTCACTTGTCCCAAAAAAATATCATGGGCCCCTATTTGGGTTTTGGATTGGTGTTTGGCTATGGATTTTGCAATAAAATCAGGAGAAATGGCTCCTTGCACAAAGACATTTTTAAGTTTCTTTTCCATAAAGAGTCAATTTATGCTAAGGTAACCAAGAAAACCGAGAAGTAATATCCAATTAACGTTCTCGATATATCAACTTGCCAATTTGCTCATTCAAACTTCCCCCGATACCAAAAAAATTATCTTTTTGGAATGTTATTTTGGGACAATATCGATGATGATGCGCTTATACCTTGATAATGCAGGAGCTCCTTTGTCCGTAACTTTCAATATGTAGTGAATGGTTTCCTTTTTCGTCACTTCTGGAACTTTAAAATAAGCGGTATGTGAATTTTCAGAACCACCTATTCTCACCTCTTTTTCCAAAGTTCCTGCTTCAGTGTAATTGAACCACAGATAACTTATGTTATCCCCATCTGGATCGTAAGAATTACTGGCATCCAAAAAGACACCTCCTCCAGATTCAACAGTAATATGATCTTCTCCTGAAAGAACAGGAACGGGTGGGTGATTAGCTTCTTCAAAAGATTGTAAACACCAATCCATTCTAGCCGCAAAATCATTTTGGAAATCATCTCTCCATCGCCAAAGGGTTTCCTTATAACCGGTGAAGGTTGTAGTATCTCTACCAACTGGTCTTCCATAAGCTTTTGAAACATATGGAGTATAAGCATCATTGGCATTGGTCCAAATTTTACGGGTTTCTGGGGCAATCTTCACTATTGAACTACCTTCTTTGGCTTTGGAAAAATCAGGTATGTAAAGTTCATATCGGCCGCCCCAACCTCCCCAATTAGGGTGTTCCGCATCGTTTAATCCATTTGGAATCAAGGAAAGAAAGGCGGGCGTATCACCTTCCATGCCCCAAGCAACATCTGGATATTCAGCACCCAAAGGGCCATGACCTTGTTGAATATTATTGGCAAGCCAATCATTGGATATTTCTGAGTTGTCAATACCATTTACAAAGACATTGACCCCGGTCCAAGTAGCGTCACCATAGTTATCTCCAGGACTAACAATATAGAAAAGGTCTGGAAAATTATTTCTGATCCATATACCACTATCATCTTGATCGGAAATCGTATACACCCGAAGTTTTGAAATCAGTTTTTTGGCAACTCTTTTACTTTTTGTTTTTTGAATTTTATTCAAAGCTTGAGCCAACGTGTTTGCTCCACCCCATACAGAAATCCACAACGGGCGCTCATCATCTCCTTCAAGAATTTTAATGATCCAATCCGATCCTTCAGAATCTTGTCCATCACCTACACCTAGCATTCCATATTTGGGCAGGCCATCTTTTACCAATGCCATTAATGCTTCTTCTGACGGATAGCCTTCGGCATGCAAAGAAAGATTTCCCCTTACTTTACCATATGCCCTGATCACTTTTCGGATGGACTCTGGATCAATTGTGGATTGGTGCCAACAAGAAGTAGTAGCCACTATTCCCTGAATATCGATTTCGTTTGCATACAACAACAAACGAACCAAGGATTGTGTATCGTCAGGATCCGCTTCAATATCAGTTAGTATGATTGTTCTGTTCTTTTTACCAACTTGTCCCAGCAGTGAAGTCACCGAAAATAGAACCAACGCTAAAATGGTATGGAATCTCATAGATTTTGATCTTTTATATTGTAATACGATTTGTTTGTCACATGGAGAATGATGCATCAATCCTTCTTTTTTGCAATGAATTTACTCTCGGGTGAACCCAAATAACTCGATTTTAAGCCTCCGGCATCTATCACAAATTTTTGAATCACCACTCCTGGATCCATTACCCATACTTTTAAAGTATGTGTCCCAGCTTTGATATCCTTATGCAAAGACACACTTTTTTTGATGTGGTCGGCCATAGACTTCATTCACCAATCTGCATATTCGCAATCTGGTTTAATTTCATTCTTATTGGTATTGATGATTTGTGGTTCCTCTTCATCAATTGCAATAGCAAACAACAAACCTTCATTTTTCTGATAATTCTGCGTAGGCGAAAGATAAGTCTCAATTTTTAATCTTCATCTTCAAAGATGGTAAAATCATATTCCAATGTCCTTTAATTTTATTGGGTTCCCCGTATTTGACCAGTAGTTTTTCAATAAGTTCATTTTGGTCAATGGTTCCCAATACAACCACTCTTCCTTTCAACTTATCAGCAGAAGTGGTTATAGCGGGCTTTTTTCCAGTCAATCTTTCGATATCCTCTGCAAAAAGATTTGCTGTAATTTTAATCAATTCAGCATCAGAACTGTTATAATAGACGGTGGCCACTTCATTGGCCGATACCAATTCAAAATTGCTTCGATTGGAATTTTTTGATTGATATAGTTTGCTAAGTTCAGTTATATTTTTAGGTGAAAAGAAAGACGGCATTTTCATTTGCACATAAAAATACGCAATCGATTGCTTTAATTCAGAAAAGCATGCTTACCTCTCAATTCTATTTAAATGTGTTTGTTTTCCATAAATATTCTATTTGCCCAGCACATGGAACAATTTTCTTTTTATGGATAGAATAAATATCAAATTGAAGAAATAGACAGCCTAAACATTCGATTCCATTATTATGAGTTTATAAATTGCTCTAATAAAAAACTAAAAGTTAAATTAGTAATTTGAAATTCAAGCCTATTGCTTTTAGGTTTGAATGTTCCTAACCGCATTCTTAAAGATGAAGTTTAAAAAAGAGGTTACCATATACGATCTCGCGAAAGAATTGAACTACTCTCCCTCAACGATTTCAAGAGCTTTAAACAACCACAAAAGCATAAGCAAAAAAACCATTAAGATTATCAAGGAGGCTGCTGAGCAAATGGGGTATCGTCCCAATCACCTTGCAGCTGGTCTCCGTAACAATAAGAGCAATACGATTGGTATTCTTATTTCCCGAATTAACAGACCCTTTATTTCCTCATTAATCAGCGGAATAGAGGAAACCGCCAGAAAGGCCGGGTACAACGTGCTCATAAGTCAATCCAACGATAATTACGAAAACGAAATAAGCAATAGCAATGCACTCTATGATAGTAGAATTACAGGATTGATTGTATCCTTGTCCATGGAAACCGTAAACATGGAGCACTTTCAAAAATTTGTGGATAAAGGGATTCCCCTTGTATTTGTAGATAGGGTCCCTGATAGTTTTAACTCCTACAAAGTGGTCATTGACAATTATACTGCTGGATATTCGGCCACTAAACATTTGATTGAACAGGGGTGCACCCGGATAGCTCATTTTGCAGGAGCACAACACAGAAACATTTATGCTGAACGAAAAAAGGGATATTTAGACGCCCTTAAAGAATATGGACTTCCCCTTGAGGATGAACTTATTGTATATTTTAAGTCATTAAGTTTTGAAGAGGGCACCAAAGCAACCAAAAAGCTGTTGGATATGCCCAATCCCCCAGATGGCATCTTCTCTGCAAATGATACTGCTGCTGTAAGTGTAATCATGTGTGCCAAAAAAATGGGGGTAGATGTTCCCAATGAACTTGCTGTTATTGGTTTTAATGATGACCCCATTTCATCTATTGTACAACCTCCTCTTTCAACGGTGACTCATCCGGCAAGTAAAATGGGAGCCATTTCCGCCAGAAGGATCATCAATCATTCAGCGCAAAACTATGATGCTGACCTCTCTGAAGTTACTGTACTGGGAACCGAAGTGATTGTCAGGGAATCTTCCATAAAAAAATAAATAACCGGGTAAAGGCAGGCGTTCAAGTTCTGTTAGATTTATAATTCTTTATCTAGGTTTTAATTTTTTTTTTGAATATTTTTTGCAATCGATTGCATAATTACTATGTTTTCACTTATTTTAATCGTTATATTTTACACTATTGCCAACAAATAATGAGACATCACACCAAAATACGTATAGCTTATTTCCTGAGTTGTTGCATACTGATTTTCAGCTCTTCATATGCCCAATCCAATGGTTATGAGCTTTGGTTGAACTACACTAAAGTGGATGATTCAGCTTTGCTAAGTTCGTACCGATCCTCAATTCAAGCCGTTCATGTAGAAGAAGGTTCTGAAACTCTCAAAATCATCAAAAATGAATTGCAAAAAGGATTGCAAGGGTTGTTAGGAAGTAATCCTGTTTTTAAATCCTACGGTGAACCGGAAAACATACTAGTAGTTTTAACCTATAAGAATCTGCCACAAAAACTAAAAGACGCGGTGAACAAGGAAAATCTATCTGGAGAAGGATATATCATCAAAACCATTGTTTTAAATGATAAATCGACCATTTTGGTTACTGCAAGTGAAGATATAGGGTTGCTTTATGGAACATTTCATTTGCTACGTTTGATTCAAAACCATTCTCCTTTAAATGACATAGCTATTATTGAAGCTCCAAAGGTGGATTTGAGAGTATTGAACCATTGGGATAATTTGGATCGCTCAGTGGAAAGGGGTTATGCTGGGTTTTCCATATGGAACTGGCACACTTTACCGGATTACATTGATCAACGCTATATTGATTATGCCCGAGCAAATGCTTCTATAGGAATCAATGGAACTGTTTTGACCAATGTCAATTCCAATGCACTTATTTTGACTCCCCACTATCTAGAAAAGGTCAAGGCACTATCAGACATATTTAGACCTTATGGCATCAAAGTATACTTAACGGCACGTTTCTCTGCTCCCCTAGAAATTGGAGGACTTAAAACTGCTGACCCACTGGATGAAAATGTTATCAAATGGTGGAATGATAAGGTTAAGGAGATTTACGATTTGATTCCAGACTTTGGAGGGTTTTTGGTAAAGGCCAATTCTGAAGGACAACCTGGCCCACAAAATTATGGCCGCACCCATCTGGATGGGGCTAATCTTATGGCTCATGCACTTGCACCTTATAAGGGCGTAGTGATGTGGAGGGCATTTGTATATTCTGAACATGACCCTACCGATAGACACAAACAGTCTTATAGCGAGTTTATTCCCATGGATGGCAAATTCAAGGATAACGTATTGATTCAGGTTAAAAACGGAGCCATTGATTTTCAACCTCGTGAACCTTTCCATCCCATGTTTGGAGCCATGCCCAAAACACCATTGATGATGGAGTTTCAAATCACCAAAGAATATTTGGGTTTTGCTACCCATTTGGCCTACCTGCCCAAACTTTATGAAGAAGTACTCAAATCCGATACTTATCAAAAAGGTAAAGGTTCTACCGTTTCCAAAGTAATAGACGGTTCCCTCAACAATAAGAAAATATCTGGCATGGCGGGTGTTGCCAATATTGGAACCGACACCAACTGGACAGGACATCCATTCGGACAAGCGGACTGGTATGGCTTTGGGAGATTGGCCTGGAATCCTCATTTAGATTCTGAGATTATTGCAGACGAGTGGTTACGAAGTACATTCAGTAATGATGAAGGTTTTTTGAAAACCATTAAGAAAATGATGCTGGAATCGAGAGAAGTGGTCGTAAACTACATGAATCCGCTTGGATTGCATCATATTTTTGACGCCGGCCATCACTATGGCCCCGGACCTTGGATAGACCATCTTCCAAGACCCGAATGGAATGCGGTCTATTATCACAAGGCCGATAACCAAGGTATAGGGTTTGATAGAACAAAAACTGGGAGCAACGCTTTGGCTCAATACGCCCCAGAAGTTGAAAAAATGTTCTCCAGTCTGGAAACTTGTCCAGACGAATATCTTCTTTGGTTCCATCATTTGCCATGGGACCATAAACTCAAAAATGGAAGAACATTATGGGACAACCTAGGAATTAGATATCAGTTGGGTGTTGATCAAGTAGAAAATATGATTGAAACTTGGCAACAAATGAAACCTCATGTAAATGATTTTCAACATCATCAAGTAGCCATGTTGCTCAACATTCAGCTTAAAGAGGCAAAATGGTGGCGAGATGCCTGTATGCTTTACTTTCAAACTTTTTCAAAAATGGACTTTCCAAAAGAAATGGAAGATCCAGAAAACACCTTGGAATATTACAAATCTTTAAAATTTCCATTTGCGCCGGGTATCCGACCAAGATGGGATTAAAACTTAGACATAAATTAATGGATAAAAAAATAGCCATTGTTACTGGCGGCAACTCAGGTTTGGGCTACGCTACGGCCAAGAAATTCTGTGATAAAGGAATCAAAACGTTTGTAATTGGCCGAACAAAAGATCGAACTGAGAATGCATGTGCTGAAATGGGACCAAATGCAGTTCCCATTATCTTTGATTTAACCAACTTGGAAGCTATTCCAGAAATAATTGATGCCATTTTCAAAAAAGAAGGTCGCATAGATATTCTGGTGAACAACGCCGGAATAAATATGAAAAAAGATTTTACTGAGGTCACCGACAGTGATTTTGATCAGATTATGAAAACCAACGTCCTTTCGGTTTTTAGTATTAGCAGAGAAGTCGTCAAAAAAATGAAAGAAACTGGTGGAGGAAGTATCGTTAATATTAGTTCTATGGCCGCTCAGTATGGAATTCCCAAAGTAATAGCCTACACCGCCAGTAAAACTGCCATTGAAGGAATGACACGTGCCATGGCGGTAGATTTGTCCCAATATGGAATCAGAACCAATTGCATTGCTCCAGGTTTCATTAAAACTAAAATGACTGCAAAAGCACTGGATTTGGATCCAGAACGAAAAAATAAGGTATTTTCAAGAACCCCAATGGGCAAAATGGGACTTCCAGAAGATATTGCGGATGCCGTTTTCTTTTTTGCCTCAGATGAAGCTAAGTTTGTAACTGGAACCGTTCTGCCCGTGGATGGTGGAAATAGTATAGGATTTTAAGCATGAGTAATCAAAACATAATCAAAACACAAAAAACAATGCGTTGGTACGGTCCACATGACGGTATCAAACTAAGAGATATTGCACAATGTGGAGTAACTGGTATTGTTACGGCACTTCATCAAATCCCTGTGGGCGATGTATGGGCAATTGAGGACATTAAAGAAAGACAGGAAATCATCAGAAATGAAGGGCTGGAATGGACAGTCATAGAAAGTTTGCCTGTTCATGAGGACATCAAAAGAAAACGTGGGGATTACCAAAAATATATCGCCAACTATAAGCAAAGCTTAGAAAATTTGGCCCATTGCGGGCTCAAGGTGGTCACCTACAATTTTATGCCCATTTTGGATTGGGTAAGAACTGACCAGGCCTACGAAAATCCGGATGGTACCAAAGCACTTTTGTTTGATGAATTGGCATTCATTTATTTTGATGTGTTTCTGTTGAAGAGACCTGATTCCGAAGCTAGCTATACTCAAGAAAAGTTGGACAAAGCAATTGCTTATGGTGAAACTTTAAGTGAACAAGAAAAACAACAACTTTTCCGGAATGTCCTGCTTGGCCTTCCCGGGAGTGATGAAAGTTTTACCCGCGAAAAAGTCTTGGAGCTTTTGGAGGACTACAAGGGCGTAAACGATGATATGCTAAGAAAAAATCTTATCCATTTTCTAAAAGAAGTTGCACCCGTGGCTGAAAAACTGGGGGTTAAATTGGCCGTTCACCCAGATGACCCTCCTTTTTCCGTACTGGGATTGCCCCGAGTGATTTCCACAGAAAGTGACCTCGAAGAGTTGTTGACAGCAGTTCCCGTCAATGCCAATGGGTTGTGCTATTGTACAGGGTCATTGGGCGCTCACCCTAACAATAATCTTTTGCAAATAATAGACAAGCACGGTGACCGCATTCACTTTTTGCACCTAAGAAATGTAAAAAGAGATGTTGGGACCAGACGTTTTAGAGAGTCTGAACATCTTAATGGAGATAACCCCATGGAAGCCGTTATGGAAAGCATTTTAGTATTGATGCAAAAAACCAAGGTAAAACTCCCTGTGCGACCGGACCACGGTTTTCTACACTCCATTGAAGGCACTGAAAAATACCCTGGATATTCCTTAATCGGAAGACTCAAAGGATTGGCTGAAATCAGGGGATTGGAACAAGGCATTGCTTTTAAACTATCTCCTTCTTAAAACAATCAAAACATGAATGGGCGAACACCAAAAAGATGTCTGTTTTCAATCTGCATATTCGTTTCTTTTTGGGGAATGGGTCAGATTAAGCTCCCTAAACTTATAAGCGATGGGATGGTCTTGCAAAGAGATTCCAAAACCAAGGTATGGGGCTGGGCATCTCCCCAGGAAAAAGTTGAGCTACGTTTCAAAAACAACACCTTCAAAACCATTGCTGACAAAAATGGGAATTGGTCTTTTGAGCTCAAACCACAAAAAGCGGGTGGTCCATTTGAAATGATTTTTAAGGGTAAGAACGAAATCAAAGTGGATAACATCCTTTTTGGCGATGTCTGGATTTGTTCTGGACAATCCAATATGGTCACCCCCATGGAAAGGGTAAAGGAAAAATATCCTGAAGAAGTTGCTACTGCAAATTTTGACGAAATCAGGAATTTTTTCATTTCAACCACAAACAACCTACAAGGTCCCCAAGAAGATTTGCCCAAAGGACAATGGAAACCAGCAATCAAGGAACATATTATGGAAATGGGTGCTGTGAGCTACTTTTTTGCAAAAAAAATTTATACGAAATATGGTGTTCCTATTGGCATCATCAACGCCAGCGTTGGAGGTACACCGATCCAATCTTGGATCAGTGAAAGTGGGTTCAAAGAATTTCCGAAAGATTTGGTCAAAATTCAGAAAAACAAAGACACTTCATACACCAATCAATTTACTGTAACCTCCCCTTCAACCAATCAAAAACCGCAGATTAAGGACAAAGGACTACTGGCCAAACTAAAATGGTATGAAGAAGGACTGGACACAAAGGATTGGAACAAGTATTACATCCCTGGGTTTTGGGAAGACCAAGGTTTACGAAACCTTAATGGGGTGGTTTGGTTCAGAAGAGAAATTGAAATACCAGATGAATTGGTTGGAGTGGAAGCCAAATTGTTTATGGGTCGAATTGTTGACGCAGATGAAGTCTATGTGAATGGCACTAAAATTGGAAATATCACCTACCAATACCCTCCAAGAAGGTATACGGTTCCAAAGGGAGTGCTCAAAAAAGGAAAAAATACCGTAGTTGTTCGCGTAACCAACTCCAGAGGAAAAGGAGGTTTTGTTCCGGACAAAAACTATGAACTCACAGCTAAAGGCATCAGCATTGATTTAAAAGGGGAATGGAAATACAAAGTAGGTGAGGTTTTTGTCCCTAAACGGAGCAACGGCACCTATACTATGTTTTCGGCCCAGAACCAACCCACTTCATTGTATAATGCCATGATTTCACCATTGACCCCTCTGGCCGTAAAAGGCTTTTTATGGTATCAAGGTGAATCCAATTCGGGAAATCCCAAAGGGTATGGGGATTATCTCAAAGCGCTCATGGCAGATTTTAGAACTCAATTTAATGTGCCCAATGCTCCCTTTTTGTATGTGCAATTGGCCAACTTTCAAGATGTGGATTATCTCCCAACGGAAAGCAAGTGGGCAGAGCTCCGGTTTGAGCAGTTCCAAGGGCTTTCTGAACCCAATACCGCTATGGCAGTCGCCATCGATTTAGGAGAATGGAACGATATACATCCGTTGAACAAAAAAGATGTGGGGGAACGCTTGGCTTTAGGCGCCTTAAAATTGGCCTACGGTGAAAACATTGTTCATTCAGGACCCATATATAAGTCCTCAGAAATACTACAGGGCAAAATTGTTTTGCATTTTGAATCGACAGGAAGCGGATTGATTGCCATCGATGGAAAGCCGCTGCATCGATTTGAAATTGCTGGGGAGGACCAAAAATTTATTTGGGCCGATGCTGTTATTGAAGGTAACACCGTTGTCGTAAAAAACGAGGGCATCCCCCATCCCAAATATGTACGCTACGCTTGGGCCGACAATCCCATGGGAGCCAACTTGTACAATAAGGAAGGTCTTCCAGCTTCTCCTTTTAGAAATTATGCCCCTGAAGCACTCAATGCCTTGCCTTGGCAAGGCAAAAAAGCTGCAGTTGTGCTTACTTATGACGATGCCCTGAATGTTCATTTGGACAATGCTGTACCCATATTAGATTCTTTGGGCTTAAAAGGAACATTTTATATCTCTACCTATTCCGAAGCGTTTAGAAATCGTCTTCAGGATTGGAAAAGAATCACAAAAACCGGTCATGAACTGGCCAATCACACCATTTTCCACCCTTGTATTGGCAAAGAAAGTAGACCTTGGGTAAATCCAAATTATGATATGGCCTCCTATACGGTAAAACGCATGGTGGATGAAATCAAAATAAACAACACACTACTAGAAGCATTGGACGGTAAAAAGGAAAGAACTTTCGCTTATACCTGCGGTGATTTTACTGTAAATGGCAATGATTTTTTTATTGATGAATTAAAAAATGAGCTATTGGCCGCCAGAGCAGTGCGCTCAGAAATGCATACCATTGACCAAATAGATTTGTATAGCATGGACAGTTATCCCATAATTGGCGAAAGTGGCGCAGAAATGATAGCAATGGTAAAAAAGGCCGTAGAAACCAACTCATTGCTCATATTGCTTTTTCATGGGGTCGGAGGGGAACATTCGATGGATGTCTCCTTACCTGCTCACAAAGAATTGTTGGAATACTTAAAACAACATGAAAATGAAGTTTGGACCGCACCACTTATTGATGTAGCCAAAAATATAAAACAATATAGAGCTTCAACAGCCACGGATTAAGTTTACATACTGGCCTTGTGGGTTAAAATTACTCACATTTAATCGTTACTTGGCCCATTTCCAACCCATCAGAAGTGGCCTTTACCGTTACGGTTCCCTTTAGCCCTTTTTTGGATTGTATGATTGCCAATGCCAAACCGCTGAATGCTTTTCTTTCCGTTGCGGGAAATTCAACCATATCCGTGGGGTCGCCATTATCCGTAGCTACAATTTCTCCAGGGCCTTCAATGGAAAATTGAATATTGTTAGAGGCGGTAGGTACCACTAACCCATTTTCATCCACTACTTTTAAGGTAACAAATGCTAAGTCATCACCATTGGCTTTAATGGTATCCCGATCAGCTTTTAAAAACAATTTAGAAGCCTTGCCGGTAGTTTTGGTACTGTCTTCAGCCCATTGCTTTCCATCTTTATAAACCACAACCGTCAGTTCACCCGGTTCATAAACCACATCATCCCACCGTAAACGATAGGTATAAGGCTCCTTTTTCTTTTTTCCCAATGATTTCCCGTTCAAGAAAAGTTCAGCTTCATCACCAGAGGTAAAAACATGCACAGGTGTCACTTTTCCATTCCGGTCAGGCCAATTCCAATGGGGTAAAATGTGAGCCATGGGTAAATCTGGTCTCCAACGTGATTGGTACAAATAAAATCTATCCTTTTTGAAGCCTGCCAAATCAATAATTCCAAAATAAGAGCTACGGGACAGGTAATATGGGGTGGGTTCCCCTAAATAATCCCACCCGGACCATACAAATTCTCCAGCTACGTAAGGGTTTTTGTCCTGCGTGGCGAATACTTTATCTGCTGATGACCCAAAAGGCGTAGAGTACAATTCATAAGCGCTTACATATCTTGTGTCTGGGTCTCCCCCTGCCCCATCTGCAGATGGCGCACTTGTTCCATCAAAAACAGGAAATAGGTAAGTACCTCTTGTACTCATTGCCGCTGCTGTTTCACTACTGATGATGGTCTTATCTGTGAATTTTTCATGAAAAGCAGGATATGAAGGAGGTGTTTTAATTCCTTTGAGGTGTTTGTAGGCTGGTGCATCCCGTATTCCCTCGCCTTGATAATTTAGACTTATGGCATCCATGATTTCTGGAAAAGGCATATGTGATTTTGCATAATTCATGGAAGCAGTTGTATGACGTGTTGGGTCTTCATCCTTTACAATTTTAGCCAACCGATGGCCTAGAGCAGCACCTTCTTCTTCTGTATATTGCTCCCCTACTTCATTACCAAAACTCCACATAATTACTGAAGGATGGTTTCTGTCCCTGCGCACAAAAGACCTTAAATCTTGTTCATGCCAATCTTTAAAGATCAAATGGAAATCCAAAGGGGTCTTTTTCCGTTCCCAAACATCAAAAACTTCATCAATGACCAAAAAACCCATCCGGTCTGTCAATTCCAAAAGTTCAGGTGCAGGAGGGTTATGCGCCATCCGGATGGCATTGCATCCTAATTCTTTTAAAACCTCCAACTGTCTTTCAGCAGCTCTAACGTTAAAGGCTGCACCTAGTGCACCAAGATCATGGTGTTGGTTGACACCCTTGAACTTTATAAGTTCCCCATTGACCAATAATCCGTTATCAGCATTAAACTCTAAAGTTCTGATCCCAAATTGAGTTTCGTATTCATCTACCACTTTACCATTCATCATAATTATGGTAACCGCTTCATATAAATTTGGAGATTGCGTAGGAGGCGGCCCCCATAGTTTGGGGTTTTGTACGGTAACAATACCCTTGACCACGGCTTTTCCCTTTCCAGCTACCATTGTTTTTTCTTCAGGAAAATTAGCTACAGGATTTTTCTCCCGAATTCCGTTTTTATCCAATGGGTATATTTTGGTCATCAATTCAAATTCTTGATCTGATTGGGAATCATTGTCGATGGTGATTTCCAAATTCACTGTGGCTTCAGAATTGGAAACATTTGTCGTGGTCACATAGGTTCCCCAATGGGCCACATGAACTGGATTGGTCTTGGTCAACCAAACATTTCTGTAAATACCTCCACCAGGATACCAGCGTGAAGATTTTGGTGGATTGTCCAATCGAATGGCCAGTTGATTTACTTTCCCAAAGTTTAGATAAGGCGTGAGGTCCACTCTCCATGAGTTGTAGCCATAAGGCCATCCGCCCACCAAATTCCCATTGAGCCATACCATGGCATAGGACATGGCACCATCAATATCCAAGAAAATTGATTTGCCTTTATCTGATTTAGAAATATCCAATTTTTTCCTGTACCAAGCTACTCCATGACTGGGAAGACGTCCCATTCCTCCACCAACTTCAGCATCCCAACCTTCAAGAAACGGACCTTGAACACCCCAATCATGAGGAAGGTTTATTTTTTGCCAGAGACTATCATTAAAATCCTGTTGAACAAAAGGAAAGTTGATGCCAGGATTACCTTCTGGTCGACTGTAATGTTTTAATTTATCTTTTATAAAAGCATTTCCTGTTGGCAGTATCCATTCTTTAAGCACCAATTTCTGTGCTTCAACAGCGACTGCATCTGTGGGCTGTGTATCAGCATCGATATTATCATTATAGGTTTCAACTTCTGGACGCACATCATAGATTAGTGAATCAGCTCCTTCCATGGAATCATATTTCATAAAATACCATTCCTCATTGATGGATACGCGTTCCCTTGTTTCTTCAGCATTTTCTGGTGGCAACCCACATTCCGCTATAAACAAAACAACGATTACCACTAAAATACTTTTAAGTTTTAATTGAATTTTTTGCGCCATTTTTATTTGGAGTAAAAATTAAAGACCAAAACATTTAATGTATAAATATACATAATGTACCCGTATATGCAATCGGTTGCGTATATTCTTAGCTGTTGTCATAATTTTTGGATAAGCACCAACAAAACCTTCTTATTCTTTACAACAAAGACGCAAATAGAATATGTAGATCTAACAAATTGCCCACAATTCAACAATTTTATTTGAAAGAGATAGCGCATGGCGCATCTTTGTTATTGTACATATGTTTGATGTCAGAATCCCATCAAACAGTCATTTACAAGTCCAATTTATACAACCAAAAATGGGTGTTTTTAATCTGCTAATCCATTAGAAAGTCATAATTCTTTTAAACTTACTTGCTTGTTAATTCCCAATTTTTTCATTCTAGCAAACAACGTTTTATCATTCATTTCAAGAATCTTTGCCGCACCTGTTGGGCCACTTACTCTCCATTTAGTGTAATTCAGAACGTTGATAATATATTCACGTTGTACATCCACAAAAGGTTTAAAATGGCCAGGTAAAGAAGCTGTTCCTTTTTTGGGTAACCAACTACCAGAATTAAGTGTAGTTCCGTCTTCAACTATTACAGCACGTTCAATCAAATTTTCCAATTCCCGAATATTACCTGGAAAAGAATATTCCATAAGTGCATCTATAACTTGCTTTGAAAGTCTTTTGAAAGATTTACCTGCTTTTTTAGAATACTTATCTAGAAAGAATTGCGCCAGTAGGGGAATATCTTCTCTTCTATCTCGAAGAGGAATGTTATGAATGGGAAATACATTTAATCGATAGTATAAATCTTGTCTAAAGCTACCTTCCTTTACCATTTGTCCTAAATCCCTGTTGGTCGCTGCAACTACTCGAACATCAACCTTGCAGGTTGTATTGGCCCCCAATTGGTCGAACTCTCCTTCTTGTAGTACCCTCAGTAGTTTGGATTGCAAATCCAACGGCATTTCTCCAATTTCATCAAGAAATAGAGTCCCTTTATCCGCTAAGCTAAATTTGCCAAGTTTATCTGAAATTGCACCGGTAAATGCACCTTTTTTGTGACCGAACAGTTCACTTTCAATTAATTCTTTGGGCAAAGTAGCACAATTGACTTTTATTAAAGTTTTATCTTTCCTTGGGCTATTTAAATGCACCGCTTTAGCCAGTAATTCTTTGCCTGTCCCCGATTCACCTGTTATAAGTACTGTTGAATCTGTTACCGCTACTCTAGTGACTAATTCCAAAACTTGTCGGTAAGATTCACTACCACATATGATATTATCAAACTTTACATTGGCATTAATTTCTTTTCGTAAGTTTTGATTATCCTCTTGTAAGTTTTCTTTGAGAACGGACATTTCATTGAGTAATTCTGTTTCTTTGGTCACGTCCTGATAAGTACCTACAATTTTATAAATCTTGTCTCCTTTTAAAATTGGTTCAGCTACACTTCTGATATATCTGATACTTTCATCTTTACATTTTTGTGTGAAGATTTCATCATATGAAGCCCCTTTTCTAATTAAATTACGAATAAGTTCCTTGACTTTATCAGTTTCTTCAAATAAATAAATGAGATTTTTAGGTAACAGGTCTTCTTTATTAGAGGTACTAAAAATTTTTAATGTCTGTTTGGTGACTATCAAAGAACCATCTTGCAGGTTAAGCTTCCAACCACCAACATTGGTCATTCGCTCTGCGTGATTGAGCAAATTCCTGTAAAAGCTAGACTGCGAAATATCATTTACCAATGCTGAAACTATTTCTCTTCCATCTATAATATGATATTGGGCATATACTTCAACTTCATAGTATTTCTCATCTTTTGTCTGATGGATAGATTTAAAGGTTTGGCTACCATTGGCCTTGAGATAATTCCAATGATTATACCAAGTTTCCCCATTACTTTCTGGATTTACATCAAAGATGGACAAATTGGTGATTTCAGACTTTTTATAACCTAAACGTTCACAAAATTTTGAGTTTGCATATACGATGTTACCCTGAAAATCCATCCACATTATTTTATGTTGTAGATTTTCTAGAACCGAATTACAAAACTGAGGGTTCAAATCATTTGGACGGTATTGATTTCGAACTTTTTGGTGTGGTTGAGCTATTGATTCCATCCTGAAATAATCATTGTTGGTTATGCTTTTGCCTTATTCAAAACTGT
The DNA here is from genome assembly GCF_013090115.1 of Flagellimonas amphidinii. Classification (GTDB taxonomy): domain Bacteria; phylum Bacteroidota; class Bacteroidia; order Flavobacteriales; family Flavobacteriaceae; genus Flagellimonas; species Flagellimonas amphidinii. The sequence goes on along the minus strand of NZ_JABFNN010000030.1, from coordinate 312,528 downwards.
AAACTTCAAACTATTTTGTTTTTAATTTTAATAAAAACTTTAAACAAAACTATAAAAAAATTTATTAAATCTATACCAACTAGTCTGTTATTTTTTATACCAACTAGTTTGTAGTTATTATATTTGCATTATGAAACGGTATAATACTCCTACAAAAGACAATATTATTAAGGAAGCGACTCAACTGATTTTTAAGAATGGATTTGCGGGAACTTCTATTGATTTAATATTAGCAAAGACTGGAATAACTAAGGGAGCATTTTTTTACCACTTTAAAACTAAGGCTGATTTGGCCTTGGCTCTATTGAACGATTTTGCCCGCTATGATGCTGAGAGGTTGCAGCAAGCTCTCAACAATACTGAAGAATTTTCTAACAGCCCAAAGCAACGGCTCCTCGAATTTATTCAGTTTTTCATTAATTTATTTGAAGACTTGGAGAATCCCCCAGGGTGTTTATATGCTTCTGTGAGTAACGAACAAAATACCTATTCTGATGAAGTTAAACAAGTTGTATTTGATGGATTCACAGAATGGCGAAGAGTTTTTAAGATGCTTTTTGACGATATTTTAAATGAGCATCAAGTAAATGTTCCAGATTTAGATGCTGATTCTTTGCTCAGCCACTTTAATGCAGTATTGGAAGGTGCTTTTATTTTGTCTAAAGCTTTGTACGACCCAAAAATACCAGTTAAACAACTAAAGCACTTAAAAAATTACTACAACCTGTTGTTTCAAGAAAAAACGGTTGAAGTAGTACGTTAGATATTTCAACTTAATGTTATTTCTTTAAACTTGTCTGTTTCTCAATTCCCAGTTTTTTCATTCTAGCAAATAATGTTTTGTCCTTCATCCCTAAAATTGTTGCTGCTCCTCTGGGTCCGCTTACACGCCAGTTGGTATGTTCTAAAACTTTGATGATATAATCTCGTTGCATAACATCAATTGGCTTGAATTCTTCTGAATCTATTTTTCCATTTTCTGTAGGCAACCAGCTACCTGGTTGTAAAGTTGTACCGTTTTCAATAATAACAGCTCTTTCTATCAAGTTTTCCAATTCTCTAATGTTTCCAGGAAAACTGTAATCCATTAATTTTGCAATAGTTTTCTTTGAAAGCCTTTTGAAGTCTTTCCCTGCTTTTGCAGAATATTTTTCTAGAAAAAACTGTGCCAATAAAGGAATGTCCTCTTTACGAGCTCTTAAGGGAATATTCTCGATAGGAAAAACATTCAATCTGTAATATAGATCTTCCCTAAACGTTCCCTTTTTAACCATCTCCTGTAAATCGCGGTTGGTAGCTGCAATGACCCGAACATCGACCTTCGTTGTGGCTGTAGCTCCCAAGGGGTCAAACTCGCCTTCCTGCAACACACGAAGTAATTTTGCCTGTAAATCGATAGGAACTTCACCTATTTCATCTAAAAAAATCGTACCCCCGTCGGCCAAACTAAACTTTCCCTGTTTATCTGCCGTTGCCCCCGTAAACGCCCCTTTTTTATGTCCGAACAATTCACTTTCAATCAATTCTTTGGGCAATGTGGCACAGTTCACTTTAATCAGCACATTGTCTTTTCGCGTACTGTTAAGGTGAACGGCGCTCGCCAAAAGCTCTTTTCCGGTTCCCGATTCGCCAGTAATCAAAACAGTGGCGTCAGTGACCGCTACTTGCGTAACTTGCTCCAATACTTGCCGGTACGCATCGCTTTGACAAATGATGTTTTCAAAATTGAGGGTATCACTGATTTCCTGACGCAGGTTTTGGTTGTCGATTTCGAGCTCATCCTTTAATTCGGAAAGTTCGTCCAAAGCCTCCTGTAATTGATTTTCCTTCTCTTTAATTGAGGTCACATTCCGAATAACGGCACAATTGATATCGTTTCCCTCATAGACCAAATGATTGGCCACAATACTGGCCGGGAACACGGTCCCGTCTTTTCGGGTAATTTCCCAATCCAAGGTTAAAGAGCCTTTTGCTTTTATCTCATCAAAATGGTTGTGCCACCAGTATGTGTCTATTCTGCCATCCAAATCGTAAATGGTAAAACCATCCAATTGTTTTTTGGTAAAACCCAACTCTCTGGAAACCGAATTACTATAATGTAAAAGTTTCCCATCCCTATTGTATAGGTAAATCAAATCTTCGGCATTGTCAATGATCTCTTTAAAGAGCTGTAATCTATTTGCCCTTTTATAGGATTCGGTTACATCCTGATAAGTACCGATAATCTTGTATATTTTATTTCTTTTTGATTCGGCTTCGGTAACACATCTAACGTGTCTTCCATTCTTGAGCTCCAATATTTCATCATAGCCCGAACCATTTCGCAATACTTCACTTAACAACTTTTTAATGGTATCAGGTTCCTTAAACAAATGAATCACATTACCGGGTAGCAGGTCTTCCTTATTTTCCGTATCTAATATGCAAAGTGCTTGTTCGGTTACAATTAGTGAACCATCTTGAAGATTTAGTTTCCATCCACCAATTTGATTAATTCTTTCCGAACTATTCAAAAGATTTCTATAAAAACTAGATTCAGTTATATCATTGACTATGGCATAGATGATTTCTTTTCCATTATTTGAGAAAAACTGTGAAAAAACTTCAACATTATAATATTTACCTTCTTTAGTTTGGTGTACCGATTTAAAATTTACACCCCCCTTTTTCTTGACTTCTTTCCAATGTTTTTCCCAACTCTCTTTAGTTGTGCTAGGATTTATATCGTATACAGATAGTCTTGTTATTTCCGAAGCTTTGTAGCCCAATCGCTTACAGAATTGCTCATTACCATAAATGATTCCACCCATTTCATCCATCCACATAATCTTGTAAGGAAGCCTTTGAATCAATACGTCTTTGACTTCTGAAAAGGGAATATCCATTGCTATTTGGTCTGAAATTAGGTAGTTAAAATAAATACAATTTTTCTCAAATACTAGAAATTTCTAATAAACGGGAAAATTAATTTTTTAAAAATTCAACTTAAATGATTGCTATTCAATTATTTAAAATTTTGGCACAATCATAGTCTTATGGAAGGCAAATAAATTAAAAATGAAGCGCAAAGACTTTTTAGTCAAATCGATTTTAGCTGGATTAACAGGATTAACTGGCTATTCGATTTTCGCAAGAATTCAAAAAGATAAGATTATGAAAGCAAGTTTTGAAAATACAACAGGAACAATCAATGAATCAAAAAACGAAACCAAAATGAAAACAGTATTGCACAAAGCAGACACTAGAGGAAGTGCCAACCACGGGTGGCTTCAATCAAGACATACCTTCAGTTTTGCAAATTACTACAATCCCGAAAGAATGAATTTCGGATTGCTACGGGTATTGAATGACGATACCGTTTCTGAGGCGCAAGGGTTTGGCACCCATCCACACCGTGATATGGAAATAATTTCCATTCCGTTGGAGGGAGACCTGGAACACAAAGATAGTATGGGTACATCTGCAATCATCAAACAAGGTGATATACAGGTGATGAGTGCTGGTACTGGTATTATGCACAGTGAATACAACGCCAATAAAGACAAGCCTGTAAAATTTTTACAGATATGGGTATTTCCTAATAAAAAAGGGGTAATCCCAAGGTATGACCAAATCACTCTTGATTTGGCAGACCGTAAAAACAAATTGCAGCAAGTATTATCTCCTAATCCAGAAGATGATGGAGTTTGGGTACACCAAAATGCTTGGTTCAACATGTGCTCCTTAGAAGCTGGAAAGTCACTCACTTATAAAATCAATGACCCAGAAAATAATGGTGTGTATGCCTTCTTGATCGAGGGAGAAGCCACAATTAATGGTCAAGCTCTCGAAAAAAGAGACGGTTTTGGAGTTTGGGATACCAGTGAACTAGATATTACTGCTAATAGCAATACTGAATTATTGCTTATGGAAGTACCAATGAATGAGAATTTTTAATCAAATCTAAATAGTTAAACCGTCAACACAATTGACACAAAAATTAAAACAATGAGAAAATTAAGTTTATCAATCGTAGCCCTTTTTATCACTGCAATATCTTTTGCACAATGGACACAGAACAATCCAACATCTGCTACTGATCACACAAAAGGAGCTAAACAAGCACTTAACCCTACAAATCACGCTTTAATAATGATTGATCATGAAGGTCAAATGGCATTTGCCGTTGAGTCTCAACCAATCGAAGAACTAAGAAACAACGCAGGATTGATAGCTGGTGCATCTAAACTTTTTGAAATACCAACTGTAATTACAACAGTTGCAGAAAAACAATTCTCAGGACCTGTATTTCCTGAAATTAGAGAGCATTACCCAGACGAGTCTAAATACGTAGACAGAACTACTATGAATTCATGGGAAGACAAAAATTTCATTAAAGCTGTTGAAGCTACTGGTAAAAAAAGACTCGTAATGGCAGGACTTTGGACAGAAGTGTGTATCAACTTGGCAGCATTATCTGCTCTTGAAGACGGGTATGAAGTGTATGTAATCACAGACGCGTCAGGTGGTGTGTCTAAAGAAGCTCACGATATGTCTATTGCACGTATGATTCAGGCTGGGGTTATTCCAATCACATCAATGCAATATATGTTGGAAATCTATAGAGATTGGGCACGCTCTGATCAATACATAGAAGTGAACGAATTGGCGAAAAGATATGGAGGAGCTTATGGCTTAGGTATTGATTACATCAAGACCATGCAGAAGTGGGCTAAAGAAGAAGAAAATAAGTAAGGAGTCCAGATAATATCAAAAAGGCCCCCGACTCAGGGGGTCTTAAATCCAGTCAAGATGAAAAAATTTCTGACACTATTTATGGTGGCAGTTTTGCTGATAGGTTGTTATGAACCTGCCAAAAAAGCATCAGAAACTGCCGATATGGTCGTCACTAACGCAAAAGTTGCTGTTATGGACACTAAAAGAACGATTACGGAAGCCATCGCCGTAAAAGATGGCAAAGTCATGGCTACAGGTACTGCCGAAGAAATCAATGTTTTGATAGGTGATAGTACCGAGGTTATTGACGCTAATGGAAGAACACTTATTCCTGGATTAAACGATTCACATCTTCATTTAACCCGGGGGGGACGTTTTTTTAATGCGGAAGTCCGTTGGGATGGTGTAAAGACCTTAAAACGCGCACTCGAAATGCTAAAAGAACAGGCAGCCAGAACACCAGAAGGACAATGGGTTCGTGTAATCGGTGGATGGAGTCCTTTTCAATTCGAGGAAAAACGGCTTTTTACAATGGATGAGTTGAATGAAGCTACAGGTGATGTTCCTACCTATGTACTTTTTTTATACAGTCAAGGGTATTTGAACCAGGCAGGATTGGATGCTTTAGGAATTGATGAAAATACAAAAGCTCCCAAAGATTCTGAGTTTCAAAAAGGTCCAGACGGAAAACTAACGGGTGTACTTGTTGCAGACCCTAACCCAACAATCCTTTATGCTCGTATTGGAAGTTTACCTCCATTGACCCAAGCCGAAATGGAAAACGGCACAAGACAATTCTATAGAGAATTAAACACTTTTGGAATTACCAGTGGTATTGATGCTGGAGGTGGAGGCCATAAGTTCCCGAAAGATTACACGGGCACAAAGACTTTGGCCGATGCTGGTGAAATGCCCATTCGCTTATCATACTATTTATTTCCTCAGAATAAGGGAGCCGAGTATGAAGAATTTACCGAGTGGATGGAAACTAACGAAGTTGGTCACAATGGGGAAATTCATTTAGACCACGGATACGAATTAGAAGGTGGTGGTGAATTTTTGGCTTGGAGTGCAGGTGACTATGAAAATTTCTTAGCGCCACAACCTCTTTTGGATAGAGATAGGCCTACCTGGAGAAAAGACTTGAAGCGTATTGTTAGATTACATGTTGATAATGGATGGCCATTTAGAATTCACGCTACTTATGGAGAGACCATTTCATTAATGCTTGATGTTTTTGAAGAAGTAAATGAAGAAACTGGAGGAAAGCTTGCTTCAAAAAGATGGTTATTTGACCACGCCGAAACAGTACAAGTAAAGGATTTAGAGCGTATCAAAGCTCTTAATGGGGGTATTGCCATTCAAGCCCGTATGGCCTATGCAGGTGAATATTTTGTAGAACGCTACGGTGCTGAAAAAGCTAAAGAAGCTCCACCGGTAAAAAAGATGATGGCAATGGGATTACCTGTTGGCGCAGGTACCGATGGTACTCGTGTAGCTAGCTATAACCCTTGGCCAGCTTTATACTGGTTAATTACTGGAAAAACAGTAGGCGATTTCCAATTAGCTTCTGAAGAAAACAAATTAACCCGTGAAGAAGCCTTGCACCTATATACTCAAGGCAGCGCCTGGGTGTCTAATGAAGAAACAGTTAAAGGCACATTAGAAAATGGAATGTTTGCAGATTTTGCATTGCTTTCTGATGACTACTTCACCATTCCAGAAAAACAAATCAATGATTTGAAATCTGTACTTACCGTAGTAGGTGGCAATGTAGTATATGGTGCCGAGGAGTATAGCGAAATGAGTCCCTCAATTCCAGAACCCATTCCAAGCTGGTCTCCCGTAAAATATTTTGGAGGCTATCAATCAAAATAAATTATAAATATTAAAAAAATTAAATACAATGGAAACAACAGTAAAAACAAAATGGAACATTGATAATGCACACTCTGAAGTTGGATTCAAAGTAAAACACATGATGATTTCAACCGTAAAAGGACACTTTGAAGACTATACCGCATCTGTCGAAGCTAGTGATGATAGCTTTAGCGATGCAACATTCAACTTTTCAGCAAAAACAGGTTCAATAAACACAAAAAATAGTGACCGTGATAATCATTTAAAATCTGATGATTTCTTTAATGCCGAAGGGTTTCCTGAGATGACATTTCATTCCAAATCATTTGACGGAAGCACCATGATTGGAGACCTTACCATAAGAGATGTAACCAAAGAGATTGCCTTGGAGGTAGACTTCAATGGTGTAGCAGTTGACCCTTATGGACAAACTAAAGCTGGTTTTGAGATGAAAGGTAAAATTAATCGTAAGGATTTCAATTTGACCTGGAGTGCTGTCACTGAAGCTGGTAGTGTTGTTGTTGCTGATACGGTAAACCTTGTAATTGACGCACAATTTATTAAAGAATAAAAATACTTCATAAGGAGACCACTCTGCTCTTTCCTAAATGGGTGGTCTCCTATCATAAACTAACGCAAAGATGAAAGAGACCAAAAACACATCCAGAAGAGCGTTCCTTCAAAAAGCAGGTTTAACCACGCTTAGTCTAGGGACTTTACCCTTGGTTATGAGCTGTGACAATACTGCAAAAAAAGAAAAATCAGCACCATCAAGTTTAAACTCTTCATCAATTGTAACTCGAAAAAACATTGCCGATATTCCTGTAAATGACCCAGAAATCAAGTTACTAAAGGATGCCATTAAAATACTAAAAGACCGTTCGGAGATTTCCCCTTTAGACCCAATGGGATGGACGGCCCACGGAATGCTGCATGCCACCTTTTGCGCCACTAGTTTATATTCCAATCAGGTTCATTACAACTGGTATGTTTGGCCTTGGCATAGACTATACTTATGGGGAATGGAACAAAAACTGCAAAAAGCAGTTGGCGAACCAAAATTGGCCTTACATTATTGGGATTGGACTAAATCCAATTTTATTCCAGAACACTATTGGGGTGATGAAGAAAATCCTCTGAATAACATTACCCGCTTGGTTTCTCAAACCGACGAAATCCCAAAAGACTTCATCAATGTTGGTGCAGCATTTAGAGCAGATAAATACAAAACTTTTGGCGGGTATCCTGCTATTAAAAAACGTGGCGACTCTCAGTTGGATGGAATTGCAGAACAGTCTTTTCACAACAATATCCATAATTGGATAGGTGGACAGATGGCCACATTTACTGAATCAGGTTTTGACCCTATTTTTTACGGACATCATGGAAACTGCGACCGAATTTGGGATGCATGGAGAACATACAGTCCCGAAAATAAACTACCGACAGACGAAGAATGGTTAGAAAAACGATTGTTTGCTACGGACGGCAATGGAAGACCTGTTGATTTTAAAATTAAAGAGCTTCTAGACACAGAAGCCTTAGGGTATCGTTTTGCAGACTTGAATTTGAATCCCAACTATTGCAATCCATTTATGGAAGCTGATAAACCCAAAAGGGAGGAATCTAAAAGAGATTGCATCGCTCCATTGAATCTGAAAACATCGGACACCGACACTATTTACAAAGAATTTGTTGACAAGGAAAGGACTCACGTCATTCTCCATTTTGAAAGAGCGCAATTACCCTATCAACCCTATTGTGCCAGAGTGTTTTTTGAATATGATAAAGAAGGTGTTCAACAAAGTAAGTATACCGGAACATTCACGATACTCCCAATTTTGGATTTAGATTCTGTTTTGCTACAAAATGGTGTGCATTTACAAATTGAAATTGAGAAGGAAATAGCAGATGCTATTGACGCAAAAAAGGATATCCAGGTCATATTCCAACCTGTACCGCTTCCCAATCGAAATATTCCAGATGAAATATTAAAGTTAGAAAACATCTCATTAGTAACACATTATGAAAACATTTAAGAATTTATTTTTCGTCTTGGTGGTAATGTGTCTGGCTTCTTGTAAAGAAGAAGAAAAACTGCCGATTCTTGGGGAGAAGACAATATACACCTATACGGGGCAATACGATTATTATAAAACCCCTGACTTTAGACTTACCAATCAATTTAATGAAAAAGTAAGTGCTGAAGATTATCAGGGAAAAATTCAGGTGATTGACTTTTTCTTTACCAGTTGTCCAACGATTTGCCCTCAAATGACCAATCACCTAAAGTCGGTTGAGCAAGCATTCTCGCAAGAAGATAGAGTTGGTATCATTTCCATAAGTATTGACCCAAAAAATGATACGCCTGAGCGTTTATTGGAATATTCGAAGAATTATGACATCAATACAAATAGATGGAATTTATTGACAGGATATGATGATTATATTTTTGAATTGGCCAAAGACTATAAGGTGCGTGCTTTTGACGATAGTTCTGAAAAAGAAATTAATCTTATTCATGAAGGAACCTTTGTTTTGGTTGATGGACAACAACGAATACGGGGCTATTACAATGGATTAGAAAGTGAAGATACACAACGGCTCATTAATGATATCAAAATTTTACTTAAAGAATTTCCAAATGAAAACAAATCTTAAAAATAAAATATTTAACCCATGGTGTGATGGGTTGACATCAAATATCACATTGCTAGCTTTTAGGGTTTTGGTGTCCATATCAATGATAAATACCCACGGTATGAAAAAGCTTTTGGACTTTGAGGGTACTGTTCAACATATTCCGGACCCCATGGGTGTAGGTGGTGAAATAAGCGCTGTAATTGCAATCATTGCGAATATCGTAGCTCCTGTTTTTATCATTCTGGGTTTAGGAACCCGATTGGCTGTACTACCAATATTAAGTGTTACACTCACAGGATTTCTAATTGTACATGGTAATGACCCTTGGCCAGTAAGAGATGTTCCATTAATGTACTCTTTAGCTTATTTACTCATCTTTTTTATGGGAGCAGGTAAGTATTCACTCGATTATAAATTCTTTAAAACAACATAAAATGAAATCTCAAATCTTATTCATTTTACTTGCAATTGTAGCAGGAGCAGTATTGCCGCTACAAGCGGGATTAAACGTACAGCTTGGTAAATCTGTTAATCAACCCATATTTGCCGCCTTTGCTTCATTTTTCATTGGTACGATTGGGCTATTGATATACCTCTTTATACTCAAATTTGATTTCTCATCCATAACACAAGTCAAAACAGTTTCCCCTGTAGTCTGGACTGCTGGTATACTTGGAGCATTTTATGTTGCTGCGGTTATCATTCTTGCCCCAAAGCTTGGTACGGCACTCACTTTTGTCCTCGTCGTTGCAGGTCAAATGACAGTTTCACTTGTTCTAGACCATTATGGATTATTGGGATTACCTGTGAAACAAATCAACTGGCAACGATTACTAGGTGTAGCCTTTTTGGTAGCAGGTGTTTTATTAATAAGACGATTTTAAAATATGAAAGCGTGGAGCAACATACTACTAATAATTTGTCTTGCGTTGGTCAAGCCTATATGGGCTCAAGAGAACGAAAAACAAAAAGAATCTTCTTTTAATTTTAGTTTGCTAAGGCAAAATGACCAAATTGAAATACCTGCAGAGGAAACAAAGAACTTTTACGAAAATTTCAAGCTAATTCCTCTTGGGAATAAAACCACCTTGAGTTTTGGAGGTAGTTATAGAGTGCAATCTGAAGCTTTTATAAACGAGCAATTTTCGTCTGAAGAAGACCAAAATGATGTTTGGTTTCTAAATAGAATTCAATTGCATTCTCACCTAAGAGTTGCGGATAAATTAGAAGTTTTTGCTGAACTAAACACCAGCCTTATAGCGAGTAAAGAAGAATTAGCACCTGTGGATAAAGACGAATTAAGCTTTAATCAATTATTTGTCAAGTATCATTTTGACGATAACTGGAATGTTTTTTTGGGACGTCAAAATATGCGTTTGGGAAGCGGTCGGCTTGTAGATGTTAGAGAAGGTCCCAATGTTCGCTTGTCATTTGATATGGCGCAAATTGAATACACAACAGATAATACAAATATCAAAGGATTTTATGCTGTTCCCGTAAGACCGCAAGAAGGAGTTTTTGATAACGATGCTTTTAATTTTGAAGAGGAAAGTTTAGCCGCCTTGTATTGGAGTCAAAACTGGACTGAACAAACAGGAACAGATTTTTATGTATTCTACAAAGAAGAAAAAAATAAGACGTGGGATTCAGGAACTGCCAATGACAACAGAGTGTCTATAGGTTTACGCCATTTTGGGACTTGGAAAAATTTCACATATAACAATGAGTTTGTCTATCAAACAGGAAGTTTTGGAGACCAAACGATTAATGCTTGGACTGCCTCATTCAATATTGAACATCCTTTTAGGCTTTTGGGTGAAAATGGTATAGTTGGTCTAAAAACAGAGGCTATTAGCGGTGATACCAGTGATACCGACAATAACCTAAATACCTTTGACGGACTCTATCCAAGGGGAGCTTATTTTGGCAGGGTAGCGCGTTTTGGACCATCGAATTTAATTGACTTTCATCCGTACATAAATACGCTATTAGGAAACTTCTCTTTATCTCTGGATTATGTGGCATTTTGGAGATTTTCTCGAGAAGACGGGGTATACAGTCCACCATTGATACTTGAATATCCTTCTGTTAATGACGAACGATTTATTGGACATCAAATAGGGACTATCACTGGCTTTCAAGTCAATAAATTCATTGCTCTGGAATTCGAATCAAACGTAATCTTTCCCCAAGGTTTTCTTGATGAAAGTGGTTTGGATAATATATTATTCCACACAGTACTTACAGCAGAAATAAAATTCTAAATTGAACACCATGATATACGATACGTTAACCGAAGCCATAACTGATTTACAAAAAAGAGGCTATACCGAAGACCTTAACCTAAGCAGTGATAGAGTGGAATGCAAAGCATTCGATTACAAAATATATCCCAACCAATTTGAAATAGACGAAATGTACCGTTTTGAAGGGGAATCAAATCCTGATGATTCTTCTATTCTGTTTGCTATTTCTGCACCCAAATTTAATTTGAAAGGTTTGTTGGTGGACGCTTATGGTGCTTACGCAAACCCATTAACAACGGATATGATTCAAAAACTAAAATATAAACCACAATAAGATGGAACTAGAAATAAGAGAACGCGAAAATAAAGGGTTTGCTATAGCCCGTGAAGATGGAAAAAAAGCAGGTTTAATGAGTTACTCCATTCCAGGAAGTGATTTCATAATTATAGACCATACAGAGGTAGAACAAGAGTATAACGGTAAAGGCGTTGGTAAAAAATTGCTCTATAAGATTGTTGAGATGGCTCGGGAGAAGAATTTGAAAATCCTACCCTTGTGCCCATTCGCAAATGCAATGTTTAAAAAATTAGAGGATATACAGGATGTACTAAAACCTTAATTATGGAAAAAATAAAAGAATATCAAAAAGGAGATTTTACAGTTGTATGGAAACCACAAAAATGTATTCATTCGGGTATATGTGTAAAGACTTTACCAGAAGTATATAATCCAAAAGACCGCCCATGGATAAAACCAGAAAACGCATCGGTGGAAGCATTGAAACAGCAAATAGATGCTTGCCCTTCTGGTGCTTTAAGTTATAAATTATAGTTAATAATGCTATGAAGTACTAAGAGGAAAAGAATTAGGACTTTAAAAACCAAACTATACATGAAAACAAATAGACTAGAAGCATTTAGCGATGGTGTACTAGCCATTATCATAACAATTATGGTTTTGGAATTAAAAGTGCCAGAAGGCAATGATTTGGCAAGTTTAAGTCCTATTATTCCAACTTTTGTGACCTATATTTTAAGTTTCATTTACTTAGGCATTTATTGGAACAACCATCACCATTTGATGCATGTTTCTGAAGTGGTTAACGGCAAGGTCTTGTGGGCAAATCTGCACTTGCTTTTTTGGCTCTCTCTGTTGCCATTTGCTACAGGTTTTATGGGAGAAAACCATTTTGAACAAATACCTACAGCAGTTTATGGTTTTGTTCTTTTTATGTCAAGTATCGCTTGGACTATTTTAATAAAGACATTAAGTTCTCATCATGATGAACAAACTAAGCTGAGGAAAGCATACAAAAACGAATGGAAAACACACCTCTCCCTAGTACTTTATGGTTTAGGTACAGCAGCAAGTTTCATCAAACCAATTTTTGCAATCCTAATTTATGTTTTAGTTGCCGCACTTTGGTTTATCCCGAATAAAACAGTAGAAAAAATTTAAAACTAAAGTTATGACCGACCCACGATTTCCCATATTGACGCAAAAACAAATCAGCATTTTAAAAGAATATGGCACTGTAGAAGATTTTGATGTACAAACACTGGTTTTCAAGGCAGGTGATTTAACGTATGACTTCTTTGTTGTGCTTGAAGGAGAAGTATGTGTGATGGACGAAACGGACAAAGTAAATATTATTGTCACTCACGGTATTAATGAATTTACTGGTGATAACAGTATGTTATCTAGTAAAACTGCTCAATTTAATGCCTATGCAAGCAAAGGCTCTACGCTATTACGGATTAAACCAGATTCGCTCAAAGAATTGATTTCCAAACAAAGCGACATTGGAGATGTATTGCTAACTGCATTTATCCAAAGGCAGGAGACAATGCTCAAAGAGTTTGATGGAGGCATTAAAATTATCGGAACAGAAAAATCTAAGGAGACCTATGCGCTTAGGGACTTCATGGATAAAAATCATATTTGGCATACTTTTTTAAACGTTGAGCAATCCCCTGAGGCCTATCAATTACTAAAAAATTTTAACCTTGATGAAAGTGATTTACCTATAGTATTGGGTGCTTCGGGTGAATTGCTCAAAAAACCAACTATAGCAGAATTAGCTGAACACACTGGTGTTTTGGTTGACTTTGGTGATGAGTTATATGATGTTTTAGTGGTTGGTGCTGGCCCGTCTGGTCTTGCAGCATCCGTTTATGCTGCTTCTGAAGGGCTAAGTGTTGTTACAATCGATAGCAACGCACCTGGAGGACAGGCAGGAAAGAGTTCAAAAATTGAAAATTATTTAGGTTTCCCAACTGGTATTTCAGGAAGTGATTTAGCCAATAAAGCCTTTATACAAGCCCAAAAATTTGGCTGTCATATTTCAATTCCTCACAGAGCGGAAAAAGTAATATACAATGGTGATTATTTCACGCTTTTGGCTTCAAATAACAAACAGGTCAAAGCAAAAACAATAATCGCAGCAACAGGTGCAAATTACCGGCGTTTACCCATTGAAAATATTGAGAAATTTGAAGGTAGAGGTATTTACTATTCTGCCACAGGAATGAATGCAGCAGCGTGCAATAATGAAATTGTAAGTGTTGTTGGAGGAGGAAATTCCGCTGGACAAGCTGTGCTTTTTTTGGCGGAATACGCCAGAGAGGCACACATTATAATTAGGGGCAATGATTTGGGGTCAAAAATGAGTGACTACCTCGTTCAGCGAATTGAGGCGACACCAAATATCACCATCCATAAAGAAAGTAATGTCGTTCAGCTTAATGGTGAAAATCACCTAGAGTCCCTGATTTTAGATACTAATGGAGAACGACAAACAATTTGGATTTCAAACCTGTTCACTTTTATCGGGGCAAAACCTTGTTCTGAATGGCTCAATGGAATCATATCCACAGATGAAAAAGGTTTCATCTATACTGGACCCGATGTAACTGCTGATGAAATGACTTCTTGTTCTATTTATGAGGAAAGAAAACCTCAGTCATTGGAAACAAGCATTCCAGGATTCTTTGCTGTCGGAGATGTACGAAAAGGTTCAGTAAAAAGAGTAGCATCTGCTGTAGGGGAAGGTTCTATGGCAATTAGCCAAATACACCGATACTTGGCAGAAAGAAAAGTGAAAGTCTAGTACAATATGCAAGATTCAAAGGTTTATTGTGAGCACTTGAATATTGTGGATTTTAAAACCACTAAAAAGAAAGTGTGTGAGGAATGTGTAAAGATTGGCGGTAAGTGGAATCATTTACGATTATGTCAAACTTGTGGTGCGGTGCTGTGTTGCAACTCATCCCCAAACAAACACGCCCAAAAACATTTTGAAGAAACGGGGCATCCCGTAGTGACATCAATTCTTCCAAAACCATGGTCAAGATTTGCTTGGTGCTATCAAGATGAAATCAAAAAAAATATAACCAAATGAAAATCAAAAAATATTGATTTTCTGTGAACTCCTTTAAAACTGTAAAAGTAGCCCCGGCAAGAATCGAACTTGCATCTAAAGTTTAGGAAACTTCTATTCTATCCATTGAACTACGGGGCCATTCCTAAAAATGGATTGCAAAAATATGTTTTTTCAAGAAATTTACACGTGAACTTTCGCTTTCAGCCCAACAAATAAACTAAATGAAAATTAACGGGAAGCTGTTTTTTCATGTTGAAGTATCTTTTCCAAATAATTTCTGGACAAAGGTTTATCAACATAACCAGAAATCAATTTGTGTTCTTTAGCAATGGTTCTATCCTTTGTATTTACAAATGCAGAAAGAATATAGACTCTTGGTAATTTATCTCTTTTGAACAGATTCCGAAGATTCTCTAAAAAGGTCCATCCGTCCATACCATCCATTACCAAGTCCAAAAAGATGATATCTGGCAGCTTTCCATCATTCTCGAACATATCAAAACAGGTGGAGAGTCCTTCTTCTCCACTAGAGCATGTCACAATATCAAATTCGGCATGAGATTGTTGAATACAGTACCGCGTAGCAAATTGCGACACCAAGTCATCATCAATAATACAAACAGTAAGTTTCATTTGGGGTTTTTTAGACTGGGGAGCTTCAGCAACAAAGCTACTACCTTCTAAAAAAAATAGGAATCATGTTCGTCGTTTTGCAATAATTCCCCGTTAAAATCAACTTAATGAGGTAATTTATCCCTCAAAACCCCGTATAAAAAAGCCCCTAGGATAGCGCCAAATAGTACTATCAAAATAGTCCAAAATCCTGCTCCGGCCAGCACATACATGGGCCCTGGACAAGCTCCCGCCAATGCCCATCCTAATCCAAACAAGATACCCCCTACAGCATATCTGGTGAATGAACGTTCCTTATCAGCAATTTTTATTTGCTCTCCAAAAAAAGATTTGCTTTCCGATCGTTTCACCCATTGCACAAAGATTACACCCAATAATACAGCTGAACTAATGATTCCATACATATGGAAAGAATCAAATTGGAACATTTCATAAATTCGGAACCAGGATGCGGCTTCAGATTTATAAAGCACAACACCAAAAAAGATTCCCACAATAACAAAACCCAAACTTCTCATAATCAAAAAATTAATGGAAATAATACGTGAACCATAAAAAGTCCTCCAACAAAAAAGCCGATTACGGCTATCAATGAAGGTAATTGAAGATTGCTCAATCCTGAAATAGCATGTCCTGATGTACATCCGCTTGCATAACGAGCCCCAAAACCTACCAAAAGTCCCGCCACAAGTAAAATAATCCAAACTTTAGGTTGATTAAGCGCTTCAAAACTGAAAAGTTCGGTGGGCAAATAGCTTGTACCAGCACTGTTGAACTTAAGTTCGTGTAGCTTTTCAATAGTATTTGATGAAATTTCCACTGA
The DNA here is from genome assembly GCF_013090115.1 of Flagellimonas amphidinii. Classification (GTDB taxonomy): domain Bacteria; phylum Bacteroidota; class Bacteroidia; order Flavobacteriales; family Flavobacteriaceae; genus Flagellimonas; species Flagellimonas amphidinii. The sequence continues at coordinate 296,224 of NZ_JABFNN010000030.1, read as the reverse complement.
AGCATTTGGAGACAGAAAATGAGCTGCAACAAATCCTCCAATTATTGCACCCAAAACTACCAATAAACTCCATTTTTTAGATTTGAGGTCTATTTTAAAATAATCCACAAACTTCCCTGCTCCACCTATGGAACAAAAGGTTTCTAGATTTGAGGACATTCCAAATCGCTTCCCCATCAAAATCAAAATTGCCATGATCAGGGTAATAAGAGGGCCCGAAACATACCAAGGCCAAGTTTGATATAACATCTTCTTCTATTTTGAGCAAAAATGAAGAAAAACACCCAGAAAACAAATTTGTCCTAGGTCCTATCTACTTTGAAATCCCAAATTTTTTAAGGATATCCTCCAAGAGACACCATTTGGTCAAAGAGGACTGCAGTAGGTTTACCCCAACAAAAGCTGTGAACCAGAGCCAATTTATATTTATATAAACGGCCAAGATCAAGCTGATCAAGATAAAGCTTCCCGCTACACCACGTACAATTCTATTTCTCATTTCTTTGTTTTTTATATGGTTCGTTCCACTGGAATTTCGACTGCCCTTATGGGATTAGTACCAGTGCTCTGACCATTGAACTCCTCCAAATATTTAAACAACTCTGTCACCTTTTCTTCATCTGTGAAAGAAAAAAACAGATTGGATGCAGCCCCGCCCCTTTCACTGGGAAACCAACTGCTGGAATAAAGCAAAGAGGGGATATTCTTATACCCATCAATGTCAGATCCACTGAAGTTTTTTATTCCTGCCTTTTTGAAAAGTTTGAAAACTTCACTTTTATATTCCTCAACGGTCGTTACAAGTATCATTTTCATTGTCTAGTCGTATTTTTTACGTTCAATCATATAATAGACCAAGGGCACTACCAGAAGCGTCAAAACAGTGGATGCAATGGTTCCTCCCATCAAGGAAATGGCCAACCCTTGGAAAATGGGGTCAAAAAGTATCACAAAGGCTCCTATGACCACGGTACCCGCAGTGAGCAGAATAGGTGTGGTCCGCACTGCCCCTGCTTCAATCACCGCTTGTTTAAAGGGTACGCCATCTTTAAGTCTCAGATTGACAAAATCGATCAAAAGCACGGAGTTTCGCACCATAATTCCCGCTAGGGCAATCATCCCAATAAAGGAAGTTGCGGTAAAAAATGCCCCCAGAATCCAGTGGCCCAATACTATTCCGATCAAGGAAAGGGGTATGGCCACCATCATCACCATAGGTGCCTTAAAGTTCTGGAACCATCCTACGATCAACATATATATAATGACGATCACACCCAAAAACGCTATTCCCAGATCCCTGAACACCTCCAGTGTAATCTGCCATTCCCCATCCCATTTTACGGTGTAATCATCCTCAAAATCGGGCTGCTCCATATATAGCTCGTTGATGGAGTAACCCTTTGGCAATTCCAATTGGTTCAATTTATCCGTCATGCCCAAAATGGCATACACGGGGCTTTCCAGTTTACCGGCCATATCCGACATGACATAGACCACTCTTTTTTGGTTCTTTCGATAAATGCTCTTTGCCTTGATCTGTTCTTTGATATTGACCAAATCCCCCACTGAAACCATATTGCCCTGTGTTGATGCAATCTTCAATTGCTGAATCTTGTCCAGATTGGATTTTTCCTTTTCGGCAATGGTCAATAGAATGCCTATTTGATCATAGGAATCCTCACTATATATGTGGGTTATGGGGTTGCCTCTAAAAGCCATGCCCATGGTCTGTACGATCTGTTGGGGGGTAATGCCATAAAGCATTGCTTTTTCCTTGTCTATGACAAAGTCAAACTCTTTCTGATCATCTTCCACCATCCAATCCACATCCACCACATCGGCCGTATTTTCCAAAATGGCTTTTACCATATCGGCAATTTCTATCTGCTTTTCATAGTCCGGACCGTACACTTCGGCGACAATGGTGGACAAAACCGGAGGTCCCGGTGGCACCTCCACCACTTTTATATTGGCATGGTACTTTTTGCCCAGTTCTTGAATTTTTGGACGGAGTAATTTTGCAATGTCGTGGCTTTGGTCGCTTCGGTCATGTTTATCGGTTAGATTGACCTGGATATCTGCCATATTGCTACCTCCCCTAAGATCATAATGCCTTACCAGGCCATTAAAGGTGATAGGTGCTGATGTACCCACATAACTTTGATAGTTGACCACTTCTGGACGTGTGGACAGATACGCCCCAACTTCCTTGGCCACCACAGCGGTTCGTTCCAAGGTTGTACCTTCGGGAAGGTCTATCACCACCTGAAATTCATTCTTATTGTCAAAAGGAAGCATTTTTACGGCTACCGATTTTGTAAAGAACATGGCAATGGACGCCATCAACAGGAAAAAAGTAATGCCCAAAAACAACCAGCGCTTTTTGCGATTTTCTATCAATGGTCTTTCAAACCTATCATACATTCTATAAATGAATGAATCTTGCATTTTGGCAACAGGTTTTTCCTCTTGCTTTTTATCCTTCTCCCTCAAAAAGAGATATCCCAAATACGGGGTGATGGTCAATGCCACAAAAAGGGACAGTAACATGGCTATGGAGGCCCCAATGGGCATGGGCGACATATAAGGCCCCATCAAGCCTGAAACAAAGGCCATGGGCAACACAGAGGCTATTACCGTAAAGGTTGCCAAAATGGTCGGGTTCCCAACCTCGTTGATGGCATACAGGGCCGCATCTTTGAACGGCAATCGTTTCATTTTAAAATGGCGGTGCATGTTCTCCGCTATAATAATCGAATCATCCACCACGATACCGGTCACAAAAACCAGGGCAAAAAGGGTGATTCGGTTAAGGGTATAGTCCAACATATAATAGCTGAGCAGGGTCAGGGCAAACGTAATGGGCACGGACAGGAACACTACCAGTCCTCCTCGCCATCCCATGGCCAGCATCACTACAAAAGTTACGGCAATGATGGCGCCGATTAAATGCAACAACAGCTCTGATACTTTTTGGGAGGCCGTCTGTCCATAGTTTCGGGTCACTTCCACATGAACCTCATCTGGAATAAGTGTGGTTTTCAACCGTTCCACTTTTTCAAGTACGATATCGGCTATTTTCATGGCATCGGCACCTTTTCGTTTGGCAACGGAAATGGTCACCGCAGGATATTCGGATTTAAACTGTTCCGATTTTTCATTGGCCGCTCCAAAACCCAAAGAAACATAGTTTTTAGGCAGTTCTGGACCGTCTGTCACACTTGCAATTTGCCTCAAGTAAACAGGCTGTCCCTGTTTGGTCCCCACGATAAGGTTTTCCAAATCTTGTTTGGATCCCAAAAAATTTCCGGTACTGATATGGAATTCGGTATCGTTGGCATAGAAGTTCCCAGAATCCATCTGTTGGTTGTTGGCCTTCACCATTTGCGCAATAGCGAGAAAGTCCAACCCGCTTTCGGCCATTTTATCTTTGTCGACCTCCACGCGAAGCTGGCGATTGCGTCCTCCGATCTTTTTGGTAATGGAGACATCGTTCACCTTCTCAATTTCATTCATGAGCTCTCCCGAAATCTCCCGAAGCTGAAAATCATCATAACTTTCACTCCAAAGGGTAAGGGCCAGCATGGGAACATCATCAATGGCCCGTGTCTTTACCAAGGGCATGGTAACCCCTTCGGGCATTTGGTCCATGTGCTTATTGATCTCATCATAAAGCCTCACCAAGGACCGCTCTATATCTTCCCCCACATAAAACTGGACAATGACCATTCCTTGTTCTTTCATAGAGGTGGAATACACATATTCGACCCCTTTGATATTGGATATGATCTTTTCAAGGGGTTTTGTGATTCTCGATTCGACCTCCGTAGGGCCTGCCCCAGGGTATCCCACAAAAATATCGGCCATGGGCACATCAATCTGTGGCTCTTCTTCCCTTGGGATCAAAAAAGAGCTGTACACCCCAATGACCATGAAAACAATCATCAAAAGCACCGTTAATTTAGAGCCGATAAAACCTCTCGCTATTTTTCCTGCAAGTCCGTCTTTCATTCCTACCTGTTTTTAGGTTATTGTATGGTTACTTTTGCTCCATTGAACAGTTTTCCTTCGGCAGAGACAATATACTTTTCGTCTTTTGACAATCCGGACAGCACCTCCACTTCCTCTCCATGAACATCGCCCAACCTGAGCCATCGCAACAGTGCTATGTTATCCGCTCCCACTGTGTAAATCCCGGATAGTTGCCCTTGATGCACCAAGGCTTTGGACGGAACGGTCACCATTCCATCACCGCCGCCGCTCTCCATATCCGTCTCAAGCCTTATGGTTGCATACATCCCTGACAATATCCCCGTCTCCGCCTTGTCCAACATTACTTTCATCACATATTGACCGCCCGTATTTTGGGCCGAAGTGCTCAACTCGGTCACTTTACCACTTATAGTGGTATCCAGCGCTTTTATAAAGACTTGGGCCTTCATACCCACAGCTATGTTCCCAATTTTGTTTTCATCCACTTTGGCCTCCACCTCAAAATCACCGGGGGACTCAACGGACACCAAGGGCATCCCGGGATTTGCCATATCACCTTCATCCACATAGGTATTGGTGACCACCCCACTGAAAGGGGCCCGTATATTGGCATAGGCAAACTGCGAGTTGACCTCGTTCTTCATTTGATTGGCCGCTTCAAGTCGGGCTTTGGCCATTTCAAAGCGGGCCGTCATATCATCGACCTCTTTTTGGGAAGCACTGTTCTCCCTAAAGAGATTGGTAAATCTCTCATAATCCTTTTTTGCATTGGTATAGGCCACGTTCGCCTCAGTGATCGATGCTTCCACTTGGGCACTTTTTGCCCTTAGATCAACATTATTGATGGAAACCAGCAAATCCCCTTTCTTTACCTTTTGGCCAATTTTGACCGAAAGCCTTTCCACGTGTCCCATCATTCGAGTACTTAGGGTGGCATTATTGATCGTGGTTATTTGGCCACTCCCCGCCAATATGGAAGATTCACCCCCAAAGGTCGCTTCAGAGACGGACACCTGTATGGGCTCGGATTCGTTCTGTACCGACTTTTTATCTCCGCCGCATCCCAAAATCGTCAACCCTAAAAGGGTTGCTGCAACTGTTTTCTTATAGGTATATCTATTTTTCATATTGATTTTATTCTTTGGTTAAAAAAGTAAGTAAGGATTGGGCTTGATTGAATTCGTAAACGGTTTGGTAGTACATCAGTTGTCTTTCTGCATATAGGGCCTCTGCCATTAACAGATCTGTGGTTTTTTCCAGTCCCTCCTTGAACCTATTTGTTCGGATCCGCAATGATTCCTCGGATTGCTCCATGGCCAGTTTGGAAGTTTCCAATTTTCCCTGGGCATCTTGTGCCATTCTTTTGGCCCGTTGCAGTTCCATGTTGCTCTTGGACAGGTATTGTTGGTATTCTTGCTTGGATTTTTCATAACCGGCCTTGCTTTTTCCGGTTTTTGCGAACCTTTGTGCACCTTTGAACACATCCCAGCTTAAGCTGGCCCCAAAAAGATATCCCTTGGCATCGGCCTGAAAAATTTCATCATCATACATCTCATAGCGGGCAAAAGCATTGAGCGTGGGCAAAAATGTCATCTTATCGGCCCTCATATTGGCCTTGTATGCTTCCGAAACAAGGTTCATGGCCTTCACATCAGCCCTGTTCTCAAGTGCGCCCTCCGCATTATTGTCAACATTTTTAGGGACAAGTTTTTCCGAAGGGCCATATACCACATTGGTGTTTTCGTTCATCAAAAAAGCGATATAGTCCGATGCATTTTGGACATTGCTCTTTGCCGTTTGAAGCTGATTGGCCACTTCTGTGACCCGTACCTTGGCCTGAAGCAGGTCGGATTTTTGCAATAATCCTTGGTTGTACCGGTCCTCGGCCATATCATGATTGGCACTGGCCGCTTCATGGGCCTTTTGCAAGACCTCTACGGCCACGTAGGCCAATTGTAATTGGGAATAGGCCTTTTCCGATTCAAAATCTAGATAATCCCGTGTTCTTACCGTTTGCAGCTGTCTTGCTTCCATAGTGGTCTTGGCCGCCTTGCGCTGATAAAATCCATCAACATTGATCAAGGGCTGCTCCACGGAGATCCTGGTGGCAAAACTTTCTATTTGATCGGGATCGTTCAACATCGATGGCGCAAAATCCGCCTGTGTCAAAATTTCTTGGTTCAATTTGGATCCAAAGGCCATTAACGGGTTGGTTGTTGCCATACCGGTGTGCGAAACAGAGATTTGCGGCAAAAAAACGGCGCTGGAAAGGTTATAATCGTATTTTGCCATTTTTGCCTCCTGCTCGGACACTTTTATACTGGCATTGGACTTTTGGACCCTTGCCAAGACCTCATCCAAAGTAATCTCCATTTGGTCTTGGGAAAATCCATGCCCGTATACCAAGAAGAACATCACTAAAATTAGAATTCGTTTCATGTACTTATTTAATTTGAGCCAAAATTAGAATCATGGAATTACACCTACAGTAACATGAGTTACCGAGTTTATAGCCCATCCTGAATAATTGAATCTGGAACGATCTATGGAAAGTAAACTTTACGCCTTACGGGTTCCTCCATGCCCTCCGGCAACAATGATCAAAACCTTTAGGCTCAAATAGATGAACTTAAAAAATTGAATCACCGGATTCATCATCACAAAACGTTTGTATTTGGAAATTCTTCGTGTCATTTTTTTCTATTCTGGGATTAGCCACCAAAAGGGTTTCATTTTTGCTTTATAAATAAAGGCATGGTGTAGGGCCAAGGTTTTGCCTACCCTACTTTTTCCTTAAGAAAAGAAATGTAAAAGGTTTGATACCGCAGCTATACGCAACAACCACTTAACACTTACTCATATGAATCACCGAGTCCGGCAATTTTTATATGAGCAAATATTCTATTTTTTTCCGCTGTTCATAAGTGCTAGTACAGCGGCGACCAACACAATTACAACCAGTGCAAAAAGTCCTATCATCCAAATACCGTTTTCCCATGAAACCAAAGGAATGGATAGAAGAGTTTTCATATATAAAGGTTTTAATATCATCAAATTTAATGGCTATAGTTTCTTGAAATCATGATAATTCTCATGAATAGCCCCTTAAAATTTCTTGAAATCATCTGATGATGACCATGCTACAACCTTAAACAAAAAAACCGCCCTCAAATTAGGACGGCTTTTTTATCAACCAACCAAGAAACCTATTTTTAACCTTATCTTCCATTATAATGAAAGGATAAATCAAGGTATGCTCAAAACTACAGGTTATTGTGCAATCTTTTGGTAACCTCAGTTACACAGTACTATCTATTTTTATAGTAACTTTAAGTTTGCTATATCTCATGAACAGAAGAGCTTTTACTCATAAGTTATCATTGGCATCCTTGGCCAGTTTATTAGGCGCCGAAGTAGTATTTGGTCACAAACTCCCCAAAGGCTATATGCCGTTGGGCCTACAAGACCCCGATCCTTTTAAATTGTTCCATAAAGACAAAGAAATGGTTGTTCTTAATAACCGTCCGTGGAATATGGAAGCCAAGGCCCACTTATTGAACGATAGGGTCACCCCAAACAAGTACATGTTCATCAGAAATAATGGGAAGATTCCTGAAAATATTGACACAGCCCGTTGGACACTTACTATAGATGGAGAAGCTGTCAAAAACAAAAAAACCTATTCCCTTTCCGATTTAAAAACCAAATTTCCCCAACATACCTATCAACTCACCTTGGAGTGTGGGGGAAATGGACGAAGCGAATTTAATCCGCCGGCAAAGGGCAATCAATGGACGGTGGGTGCTGTTTCCTGTGCCAACTGGACCGGTGTTCGACTTCGAGATGTTTTGGAGGATGTAGGGATAACATCAGATGCAGTTTATATTGGTTATCATGCAGCTGATACGCACCTAAGTGGGGATCCTAACAAAGAACCTATTTCCAGGGGTGTTCCCATATCCAAAGCCTTGCAAGATGAAACCCTGTTGGCTTTTTACATGAATGGAGAAGAAATTCCATTAGCACATGGTTTTCCATTACGACTGCTATGCGGAGGATGGCCTGCATCGGCATCCGGAAAATGGATCAATCGATTGAGTATACGGAACAAAGTCCACGATGGGGCTAAAATGAGTGGCACTTCGTATCGTGTACCCTGTGAAACTGTAGCTCCGGGGAGCAAGGTGGAAGATTCCAACATGTGCATTATTGAGTCCATGCCGGTAAAGTCCCTGATCACGTACCCAAAAAGCGGCGCTTTGCTCAAAGAAGGTCAAACATTAAACATGAACGGTCATGCATGGGCAGGAGAATTGGAGGTTTTGAAAATGGAATATTCCATCGATTTTGGCAGTACTTGGCAAAATTGTTCCTTGGAAAAACCTGTTAATCGATTAGCTTGGCAACATTTTGAAGGATCCGTATCATTTCCAAAAAAGGGCTATTATGAAATTTGGGCAAGAGCCACAGATTCCGAAGGAAAAAGTCAACCCATGGTGTTGCCGGGCTGGAATCCCAAAGGATACTTGAACAATGCCTGCCATAGAATTGCGGTTAAAATTGTTTAGCCATGGGAGATCAATTTAAAGATCAAGTAAAAAGATTGTCCCGCATACTGTTTGCATTTGTCCTATTACTATTGATGTTGTTCACAGGCTTGTTTTATATCGCCAATAATACCGATGCCTTTACATCTGAAGAAATAGCACCACAAGAAATTGTTGAAGCAGACGATACCATAAAAAACGGTATTCATTTGGCCACCGGTTTTGTTGATGATAAAGGAATGCAATTGACCATTCAAAATTGTACAGGTTGTCATTCTGCACAATTGGTCACCCAAAATAGAATGAGCCGAGAAGGATGGGAAGCTACCATTAAATGGATGCAGGAAACACAAAATCTTTGGGACCTAGGTGCCAATGAGGAAGCCATACTAACTTATTTATCCAAAAACTATGCACCAAAAGCAAAAGGAAGAAGGCAGAATTTAGAAGGAATTGAATGGTACGAACTTGAATAAAGCTATGAACAGCTATCTAGATGCATTTGTAAATGGTTTTTTGAATACTACGTCATGGACATGGAAATCGATTCTATTCCAAGTTCCATGGTACACCAATTATTTCTGGGGACTCATTTTAATTTCGCTCTTAGTTTGGTTTCTGGAAATACTTTTTCCATGGCGCAAAGAGCAATCCATTTTTAGAAAGGATTTTTGGCTGGATGGATTCTATATGTTCTTTAACTTTTTCCTGTTTGCCATAATCATCAGTGGTGTTTATGATATGCTCAAGGTACTTTTTAATGAAATCGGCATCACGGCCCGAAGTATTGCCCTGATCGATACTTCTTCATGGCCCGTTTGGACGGAATTGCTATTGTTCTTTATCATTTTAGATTTTGTACAATGGTTTACCCACGTATGCCTGCATAGATTTCCTGTTTTATGGCAATTTCATCAGGTGCACCATAGTGTAAAAGAAATGGGGTTTGCGGCCCACCTGCGCTACCATTGGATGGAAAATATTCTTTACAAGCCTCTAAAAACGTTTGGGGTGATGCTTTTGGGCGGATTTGAACCAGAGCAGGCCTATATTGTTCACTTTGCCGCTATTGCTATTGGACACTTCAATCATGCCAATATTAAATTGACCTGGGGCCCGTTAAAATATGTCTTCAACAACCCTGTGATGCATCTGTACCATCATGCCTATACCCTTCCCAAAGGTTCATTTGGAGTGAATTTTGGTATCAGCCTGAGTCTTTGGGACTACATCTTCAGAACCAATTATATTCCTGAAGACAGTGGGACTATAAGCTTGGGATATCCTGGGGATGAAACTATGCCCAAAAGTTTTTGGGGGCAATTGATCCATGGTTTTCGAAATGGAAAAAAATGACTGTATCAACCAAAATGAATACGGCACCAAATTGAATTAGCTCCAAGCCCTGTAACCTCCTCTAAGGTCGTAAACTTCTAAAAAACCCATATTTATTAGCCTTTTTGCAGCTTTTTGGCTTCTATTCCCCGACTGGCAATACACGTAAACGGGTTTGGTCTTATCAAATTTGGAAAAGGCAGCTTCAAAAGATGATCTTTGAAAAAAATCAACATTTTTGGCCCCTTTGATATGGCCTGAACCATATTCTCTTGGAGTTCTAACATCCACCAGTTGAACTTTACCCTTCGTGATTCCTTTTTTATAATCTTCTTTGCTTAAAACTTTAATGGAATCTGATGAATCGGAACCACCAAACAAAAAACTTAATATTGACATGATATTTTTTTGTGCAATTTAACCCAGCTTTCAACCTATGTCAGTAACGAGAGTTACATATATTATTTATCGCTTTGCCAATCTGAATAGCCGCCAGTGTAGTCGTAGATTTTTATAAAGCCCTCGCTTTTCAATATTTCTGCTGCGCGATTACTACGTCCTCCCATTTTGCAATAGAGATAAACAGGTTGTTCCTTATCCAACGTATTGATTTGCTCTAGAAATGAAGCATCATTTACATTGAAGTTCACTGCATCATCAATATGTCCGTTTCTGTATTCCTGAGGAGTTCTTACATCTACCAACTGCACATCCTTACCAATAACATCGGCCTCAACGGTTCCTTTATCTATTCTGATGATTGTTTCTTCATCCTGGGAACGACAGGATGTCATCCATAAAACACCTAAACAACATAACGTAAGTTTGGCCAAATAGCCCATAAGAAGTTATTTTAAAGTCGTTGGGCAAACATAATCCGTAACTGGAATACCCGCTTCCTTAATGGCTTTGAATCCACCAGCAACATCCACCAAATTATGGATTCCCCTGCTCTTTAATATGGAAGCAGCAATTACGCTACGGTAACCCCCTGCACAATGCACATAGAACTTTTCTTCTTCAGGGAATTCCGAAAGGTGGTCATTGAGAAAATCCAAAGATGCCAGTTTTGCATCTTCAACGTGTTCCGCAAGAAATTCTGATTCTTTCCGCACATCGAACACGGGAACTTTGTTTTGTAGCCTTTGTTTGAATTCCTCTGCATCAATACTTTCAAGGTTGTCAATTTCTTTTCCAGCTTTTTGCCATGCTTCAACTCCACCTTTCAAGTATCCCAATGTTCCATCAAAACCAACTCTGGAAAGGCGTGTAATTGCTTCTTCCTCTTTTCCCTCGGGAGCAATCAAAAGTATTGGTTGGGCCACATCAGCAATCAATGCGCCAACCCATGGAGCGAAACTTCCTCCTAAACCAATGAAAATGGATCTAGGGATATGTGCTTTCACAAAGTCATTTTGGTGTCGCACATCTAAAATTACAGCACCTGTTTCGTTGGCCGCCACTTCAAAAGCATCTGGAGTCAACGCTTGGGTTCCTCTTTCTAAAACCGTATCGATGTCTTCATAACCCTCTTTGTTCATTTTTACGTTCAATGGAAAGTATTGTGGTGGTGGCAAAAGTCCATCCGTAACTTCTTTAACGAACTCTTCCTTGGTCATATCTGGTCGCAGAGCATAATTCATCTTTTTCTGATTGCCCAAGGTATCCACCGTTTCCTTCATCATGTTCTTTCCACAAGCAGAACCGGCCCCATGAGCTGGATATACCGTTACATCATCTGCCAAAGGCATAATTTTATTTCGCAAACTATCGTAAAGCGTGCCTGCCAATTCTTCTTGGGTCATATCGGCCGCTTTCTGGGCCAAATCAGGTCTTCCCACATCCCCCAAAAACAAGGTGTCACCGCTAAAAATTGCATGATCTTTCCCAGCTTCATCCCTTAAAAGGTAGGTTGTGCTTTCCATGGTATGCCCTGGGGTATGCAATACTTTGATGGTCACTTTGCCCAAATTGAATTCCTGTCCATCCTCCGCAATAATGGCATCAAAAGCAGGATTTGCATTAGGCCCATAGATAATGGGTGCTCCTGTTTCTTTGGAGAGCGTTACATGCCCGCTGACAAAATCGGCGTGAAAATGGGTTTCAAAAATGTATTTGATAGTGGCCTTATTTTCTTCGGCCTTTTTCAAATAAGGTTTTACTTCTCGCAAGGGATCTATAATAGCTACTTCTCCATCACTTTCTATGTAGTAGGCTCCCTGAGCCAAACATCCCGTATATATTTGTTCAATTTTCATTTTTCATATTTTTTCAAATATAGCTATGCTATTTGGGTTAGATCGTTACCAAAGTTACAAACTCTTGGTTTTGGATTGTGACGACACTTTTCTTTGAATACTGCTTCTTTCTTTTTGATGGGCGCAACAGTCCACAGCCTCATGAGTTCTAACAAAAAGATTCTCCTCTCCCAACACTTTTATAAGGCCGCTGCTGTACAAAACATCCCTGGTTGGACCAATTGCTCCTGTCATTAAAAATTTGATGTCACGTGTTCTTAAATCCAGAATGATGCGCTCTAACATGGTCATCGCACTACTATCAATATAATTGATGGACTCTGCATTAAGCACCACAAATTTTAGATTGGGACCTTTCTCTTCAATTTGCTTGTACAATTCTTTTTTGAAGTAATCTTGATTGCCGAAATACAATTGGGCATCAAACCTGATTACCAACTTATCTGGATCTACTTGTATTTCATCTGTAAATCGATTGATGTTCTTAAAATAATCAGTACCCTTTATCCTTCCTAAAACCGCTATATGAGGATTGGAGATTCGATATACCATCAACAGGAGCGAAAGCAATACTCCCAATAAAATTCCTTCAATCAACCCAATAAAAAGTGTCATCAAAAAAGTAGCGTTCAACAAAAAGAACTCATCCTTTCTATTTTTCCATAATTGAATTGGGTAGGAAAGGTCAATCAACCCAAACACTGATACTATAATGATGGCCCCTAGAACAGCATTGGGCAGGTTATAAAACAAAGGTGTTAGGAACAATAGAGTTCCTGCGATGAGCAAAGCACTAAAAATTAATGCCATTCCAGTTTTTCCTCCTGCATTATGATTTACTGCAGTCCTGGAAAAGCTCCCTGAAACCGAAAAAGATTGAAAAAATGAACCTAGTATGTTGGAAAGTCCCAATGCTCTCAATTCCTGATTGGAATCCAGCTCATATTCAGGATGTTTTTCTTGAATGGTCTTTGCAATGGAAATAGATTCCATATAACCAAAAAGTGCAACCGTTATAGCTATGGGAACTAATTGTCCTAACTTATCCATTGCTATATCGGGAACTTGAAAGCTTGGTAATCCACTCGGAATATCTCCAACAACACCAACACCGAGAGTTTCCAATCCCAAAAAGGAAACTACCAGGATTCCGATAATCACAATCAATAATGGAGTGGGTATTTTTTTGCTTACCCTGTTCATGAATAGGATGAAGAGAATAGAAACCACACCTAAGCCAAGCGTATAAAAATTCACTCCCTCTACACTTCCCAATATGTTTGCAATCAATGTATGGATTTTGCTTGATTGAGAAATGTCCGTTCCCAATATATGCTTCAATTGGCTTAATCCTATAAGGATTACTGCCGCCGAAGTAAAACCACAAATAACCGGTTTAGATAAAAAATTGACAAAAAAGCCCATTCTTAAAACTCCCAACAATAATTGTATTCCTCCAATAATAAGGGTCAAAAAAATCACTGCAGAAATATAGTCTTGTGTATTGGTGAGTTGCAATGCCCCTATTCCAGAAGCTATTAAAAGAGAATCCATGGCAACCGGCCCAACCCCCAATTGCCTAGATGTTCCGGTTAATGCATAAACTAATTGAGGAACCAATGCAGCATAAAGTCCATAAATGGGGGGCATTCCGGCAATCATCGCATAGGCCATTCCCTGAGGCACCAGCATGATGCCCACTGTTAGCCCCGCCATTAGATCGCCATATAATTGGGAACGGTTATAACTGGTTATCCAGGATAAAAATGGAAAAAACCGTTTGAGCATTTAGTCTAGTTTTAGGCAAAAATAATATTCTTCTGTTCTTGAGGAAGTAACCCAAGGCACACAATTACAAATCTAGTATTTGAATATAATTTCTATGTAAGGCCAGTTTTTTCATTTTTTCTAATTTTTTCAGCAATCTGGAAATCACAACTCGAGAAGTATGCAGGTCATAGGCAATTTCTTGGTGTGTGTTTTTGATGCGATTATCATTGGTGACCTCCATTTTCTTTTTGAGATAATCTACCAATCGTTCATCCAAATTTTTAAAGGCAATACTGTCCACAGTGTTCAACAGTTCATTCAAACGATTGTGATAACTTTCAAAAACGTAGTTTCTCCAACTTTTATATTTTGCCATCCATTCCTCCATTTTCTGAACTGGCACCATCACTAAGATTGAATCTGTTTCTGCAATGGCCCTGATCTCGCTCTTGGTGTGCCCCATACAACAGGCCATGGTCACGGAACAGGTCTCACCTTGCTCCAGATAATACAACAACAATTCATCTCCTTCATCATCCTCACGTAAGATTTTGATTGCTCCAGATAACAATAATGGCATGGATTTAATATAGTTGCCAATATCCATAAGGATTTCTCCCGAAGGGACTTCCACCAACTTGCCCACAGTATTAATTTCATCAATCAAATCCAGTTCAAATTGACTGTCAAATGTTTTGTACAGTTCTTCTTTCATCATACAAAAAATACTCTCCTAAGGTAACCAATTTGATATAAAGAATTCAGCTATTTTATCTCTTGAAAATTTCTTCTAAAAAGACAGCCCACACCTAAAGGTGTAGGCTTCAAGATAAATTATAGTGTTTTTTTGAATTTGGAAAAACAAGGTATCATTCAATGGACACTTCATCCATAAAAATCCAAGTGCCGTTGCCTCGTTCATTTTTTTGCAATGGTTTTAACACAACTTGGATATATCTGGCATCATGCTTTTTGAAATCCAACTGGAAAGCTTTTAGGGTATTCTCCCCACTGGCCTGATAATTCCGTTGTAAGCTCTCTTTATGATCAAATTGTTGCCCATCTAAAGATGTAGATACTGATATTTCTGTTGGGTAATAAATTCCCGCCCCTTGGTTTTCCATAGTTCCAACGGTTACTTGATGAATTTTTTCAGACTGACCGAGATCAATAGTGACCTTTACATTTTCATCGAACCACCCCAACCATTTCCCGTTGGCAAAATCCTTTGAACCCCAAACGATATCAACCAATGTGACATCTCCCGTTCCACTATATTTTTCATGTGGGTTTGGTTCAACGCTGACTTCTTTGCCAAATGCTCTGTGAAAGTTGAACTTCTTTTCCAAAGGAACTCCTTTCATCTCCCCTCCATCAAAAACAGCAGCTTTCAGTTCATTGGAAGTTGTAAGGGTTATTGGTTCATTATATATTGGAGATTTGGAACTCAATTCTTTATCGCCGAGTTGATATCGTATCTCCGTGTTAGGAAATTCGGTGCCCAATTCCAGAGTAATAGAACTGTCCTCAAAATTAACTTCAGTTTCTACATTTACATTGAAGACACTTTCTGCATAACGAATTTCCATCTCTCCCAACCTATGCATCATAGGTTTGAGCCTTTGGGCAAAATTCAGCCAATCTTTGTTCTTCTTTCCTGACCAAACCACTTCTGAAAGTGCCAGCAATCTTGGAAATAACATATATTCTGAATGCTCTTCGGTATCCACATATTCTGACCAAAGGTTGGCCTGCGCTCCGAGTACATGTGATTTTTGAGCCACACTCATAGAATCTATCACCGGGTCAAAGTCGTAGACTTTGCTTACGGGCAGATAACAGCAAAAACCCGGAGGCTCAAATTCTTGGTTTCCTTGGAAATAATCAAAATACAAGTGGCTTGTAGGGGTCATGACCACATCATGGCCCTGTTGCGACGCCTTCCAACCTCCTTCTACGCCCCGCCAACTCATTACAGTGGCCCTGGGGGCAAGTCCCCCTTCCAAAATCTCGTCCCAACCAATAAGGGTCTTGCCCTTGGCATTGAGGTATTTTTCAATTCGCTTGATCATGTAGCTCTGTAATTCTTCCACATTGGCCAAGCCCTCTTCCTTCATCCGTTTTTGGCAATCGGGACATTTTTCCCAATGGTCCTTTGTGGCTTCATCTCCCCCTACATGCACATATTTTGAGGGGAACAATTCGATGACCTCATCCAAAACCCCCTCCAAAAAAGTAAAGGTACTCTCCTTACCGGGGCAATAAATATCCGTAATGGGCCATACGCCTCCTGATGGCACGGCAATGGGTTCATCAATACATGATAAATAAGGGTACGAAGCTATGGCACTCATCACATGAGCGGGCATTTCAATTTCTGGAACCACGTTGACCCCATATTTTGTCGCGTGCTCCACAATTTCCCGGATATCCTCTTGGGTATAATAACCGCCATATGTTCCCTTTTCGTTAGGGTCATTTTGGGAACGGGCATTCCAATGTTTTTCTTCTTGATCTACCCGAAACGCACCCACTTCGGTAAGTTTTGGGTATTTTTTGATTTCGATGCGCCACCCTTGGTCATCCACCAAGTGCAGATGGAGTGTATTCATCTTTAAAAATGCCAGTCGCTCTATGGTCTTCAGGATGTATTCTTTTTGAAAAAAGTGTCGCGAAACATCCAACATTGCCCCACGCCATCTATAACTTGGGGAATCCTTGATCAACACACAGGGCAAGCCCCATTTTCCCGTTGTAGCAGCACCGGCCTTTTCAACTTCCTTTGGAAGTAATTGTCTAATGGTTTCTTGGGCATAAATGAACCCATTATTGTCCGACGCCCTAATCTGAACAGTTTTAGGGGTAATTTCCAAAACATAGGCTTCAGCAGGGACGGTGTCATCATATTTGAAATGAATGAAATTATCTATCGGGATTTCTTCATCACCTGTCTGTAAATCAAAACCCAACTCATGATTCAGGAGCAAATAAGGTTTTTCAAAATCAGTGGGTATTTCAAGAACATAAATGGTTTTTTCATCCAACACAAACACACCATTGTTGGTTGTTAAGGACTGTGGTCTTGGAATAAGATCAATAGCTTCACCCATGGTCAATTTTTCCTGTTGCGACTGACAAGCCATGAACAGGCAACATAACCATATAATACCTTTTGGAAAAAAACTGGTTTTCATTATAAAAATTGAATTAATCGTATACTACAATTGTTTATCGGTCTTTGGTTAGGCCCAATCTTCATAAAGATTTTCTTTTTCTGTTGGTTTAAACGTATTTTTTAGATGAACGACCATTACCGATAGCCCAATACGTGCATTAGATTATTTTTATCCGGTTCAAAAAAATCTCTGAATAAAATGAAACAATGACAAAACCCACACCTAAAGGTGTGGGTCTTAAAACAAACTAACTCAAAACTAATTAATCAAACTAAACTTTTAAACGCTATAATTTAAGAGGTGTTCCTTCCATATTTTCTGTAATTGGCATTCCCAATAGTTTTAGGATTGTTGGAGCCAATTGATTGCTGTACAATTGTTCTTCATTCCCTACTTCTCCTTTGGGGGAAATTCCCTTTCCAAAAGCGACGAGCCACACTTGATCAGCACCCTTGATATTGCTTCCATGATCCTTCCATGTTTTTAAGGGCTGGGTTCCACGTCCATGATCAGTAGTGATGAGAAAAATGGTTTGATCTTTATAAAAAGGGTCTTGCTGTGTAAAATCCCATAGCTGTTTGATCATGGCATCTGTACGCTGTGCTGATTGTAAATAGAAATCATAAAAACCGCCATGGGCAAAATCATCTGTCTCCCCATAAGATACATACAGCAATTGGGGATGGTTCTTTTTCATTTCCTCCAAAGCGTAGTTATGAGTAAAAACATCTAACCGAACCGACTCCCAAATTATAGGGGCCTGTCTTTGGATATCGTTGAGCATTTTTTCTCTTTCTGTAAGGTTATCCCCAACAGCTTTTTCATAACCTGCATTTACAGGAACTCCTGAACGCTCCTCGTTGATGATATATGGAAACACATCCCAACTGCCAAATGCAGCTACTTTACCTTTGTATCGGTCATCTTTATTGGCCAGCTCCAAAATTGTGGTATTGGGGTTGGGTATTTTATCATTGCTCTTGATATTCTTGTCATCGGCCTTTCCTGTCAAGATTTCATTATACCCGGGGTAGGAGAACCACATACCATTGGTTAGATTCATTTTGCTGCCCAACACACGATTACCATGCAATTGCCCTATTTTTGCGACCTCTGTCCAGAAAAAAGGCATCAATGCCTCCCTGCGTGCTTCCGGAGTGTCTTTCCAGTAGTATTTCTTCAAACTTTCTGGAGACTGAACATATTCTTTATTTTCGATTAAATCTGAGTCAGCACCTGTAAACAGTTCTTGCCAGCGCAGACCATCCAACGTGATCAGCACCACTTTTGTATCGTTTGTTTGTTGGGCTTTGACAAAACTTGTCAGGAATATAACTGAAATTAAAAATAGAATCTTGTTCTTCATGTTGATGTTGTTCTTATTTGGTTTTGAATGATGTTGTTTCGGACCAATCACTCCAATTTAAATACTGGTCTCGATAACGCACTCTCCAATAATAGGTAGTACTGGGTTCTAATAGGTTGGTGGATTCATCGGTAAGGTCATCGTCCTTTTGACGGTTTTCCAAATAGTACCAGTTCTCATGTTGTTTCCAACTATCATAAACAGGCTTTTCAAAATCAGGGGTTTTGGAAACTTGCCATTGTGAAGCGGCATGAAATGCCCCTGAGCGGTTGCCTTCAAATGTACCAGCCTTTAATACCACTCCCCTATTTGCTACACCTTCCCCTTTAGGGGAAATGGCCGTAGGTGCCTTTGGGTTTTTTGATAGTTTAAAAACAGTTATACTATCGGTCTGCTCATTGTTTTTAATTCCGACTATATTGTTCCCTCTACTGATACGTTTCAAGGTTATTTTAGGGTCATTCGCATCTGCATCAACCGAAACCATTACAAAACCATATTCATCTTGGGTAACGGTAAACTCATCGTAATCACGACCTTCAAACTCGCCCCAATTGTCAATTGCTCCTCCGGCCGAGGCTACATTCACCCAAAGATGGTTATGATCTTTGGATTGTCCGCGGGAATATCCATGTGTATGTCCAAAAAAGTGAATACTTGGTTTTCCGGTCTTGGTAGAAAACTCTTCCAACATTTTCACCACCTTTCCAGAAGATTTTCGTTCTCCAGGAATCCAAAGTTCAGACTTATGTGGGTGGTGCATCTGGGCAAAAACAAAATCAATGTCATTGTTCTTTTCTGTATCTGCCAATACTTTTTCCAACCAATCAAATTGATCTCTGCTATCGGCATAACCATCATTGGAGTTCAATCCGATAATGCGCACATTGCCATAATCTTTGTACCACCAATGCTCAGCATAGGCAGGCGTACCATTTTCAGGAAGTGAAAAATACTTGAAATAGAACACTGAATTGCGTTCATGGTTCCCCAACACGGGATATACAGGTACTTGGGCAAATAATTTTTCGGCAGGATTGAAAAAATGGTCTTTCCATTGATGATATTTTGAACCATTCTCGACCAAATCGCCAGGAACCATCACCAAGGCTAAATTATCGGGCAGTTTTCCATCAAATTCATTTTCTAGATATTTGATGACACCCTCGTTCACAATTTCCGAGAACTTATCGGTATGTTGCCAATCCAACTGCATGTCGCTCATGGCAATCAAATTAAACGACTCGGCCTCATTGGCAAAAGGAGGGGTTTTAAACTGAAAAATATCAGATTTTAGTTTACCTGTTTTTACCCGGTAGTAATATTCGGTAAACCTTTTAAGATCGGTCAATTCTACTTCGTGGATTCGAGAAGGGCCATAATTGACCTTGTCTGTTTTCCCCGTGGTCTTCTTACCCAGTTTGGGTGTTGTTCCCCATTCTACAATACTTTCCTCTCCAGTACTGGTTTGCCACATGATGGTGATGGAATTGGGTTCTGCATTCTGCAAATAGGGTTGTACTAAAATTTGGGGTCCTTCCTGTGCTGAAATAGCGATTGCGCTCAGAAAAAGGCAAATTAGAAATAGGTTGGTTTTTTTCATTAGGCTATAGTGTTGGTTTTAAGAAAAGCTTTGTTCAATATTTCGAAGGCATGTTCCAGTTCTTCTTTGGAAATGGTTAAAGCGGGCGACAACTGCAATACGTTTCCTTTGGAAACTTTAAAGCTCAGACCATGTTTTAGGCAATCGTACATGATTTCTTCTGCTTCTGAAATTGCTTTTTCCTTGGTTGTTCTGTTTGTCACCAATTCTATTCCCCACAAAAGCCCCACACCACGAACATCTCCAATTAATGAGTATTTTTTGTGCAGTTTATGAAGGGACGTTTTCATGTAGGCTTCATAACATTTCACCTTTTCCAATAAACCTTCTTCTTCTATAACTTCCAAAACGGTCAATCCGGCAACTGCTCCCATTGGACTCTTCTCGTGTGTGTAATGTCCCAAAGAAATATGCCCGAAAGTATTATATTCTTCTCTTGTTACGATTGCTGCTTGTGGGATTATTCCTCCTCCCAATCCCTTTCCCAAACAAAGAATATCAGGTTCAATATCATAATGCTCAAAAGCGAATAGTTTCCCCGTTCTGCCCAAGGCGATGGGAATTTCATCCAAAATTAAAAGAACATTGTGTCTAGTGCATAATTCACGAGCTGTTTTCCAAAATTTTTTGGAAGGAATTTGTACATCGGTATTTCGTATGGTCTCCGCTAAAAAAGCTCCAATTTGATGATCCTTGGAAAGCACATATTCTAAATACTCCAATGCTTTATCCTCATTACCTTCAAAAATTCCACGATATGTTATGGGAGGTGGAATGCGTTCTACACCTGGCATCAAGGGACCCATATGTTCTTGGAAAACAGATTCCCCTCCTACACTTATAGCATCAAGAGAGGCACCATGAAAGGAATCCCAAAAGGAGACCACTTTGTGTTTCCCAGTCACCGCACGAGCCAGCTTAAGGGCAATCCCAATAGCAGAGCTCCCGTTTGGCGTAAGCAATATTCGATTCAATCCTTTTGGAGTGAAAGAAGTAAGTTTCTCCGCAAATTGAATCGCCTTTTCGTTGGTGTAACGCCGAGTTGAAAAGGTAAGTCCATGTTGTAATTGCTCCGTTAATTTCTCAACGAGCTTTGGGTGCGAAAAACCAATCTGATGCACATTATTCCCATGGAAGTCCAGATATTTTTTCCCCGAAATATTTTCAATGTAAGAGCCTTTACAGCTTTTTAATACATCCAAACAAGGTGTGGACATCGACTGATGCATAAAATATTTAGCATCTTTATCCAACAGTTCTTTTGCATGCTCATTTAAATTTCCATTCTCTACCCACTCTCCTCTTGCAGAAGTAAGGTTGATATCTCCTTCCGCAACTTGTTCTGGATTATACTTATCTGGCTTTATATGGTCCATGTTTTGCTCGTATTTCGCGTTCTTCGGATTTGTCATTCAGCACAAAAATATCATAGGTGTTTCCTTCATCATAAACTCGTACAACAATATGTCCCTCTTGACTTTTGTAGTCATTCAATCTTCCTCCTATAACATCTTTGGCTCCCTGAAGCATTACCGTTGAAAAAATATCCCGATCCCCTGGATACAATTCCTTAGAGGTAATTCTGCGTAAAACTTCTTCACCAGGATGGTCTGCAGTCCAATTTTGCTGAATCCAGACTCTGGGTCTTACCATTCTAACATAGTATGGATTTTGTGAATCCCTATTGCCATGATGATTCAAGGTTGCTACATCTACTGAGCCAATTACAGGAGCCACATGCGATTCCACAGCCTTCATATTTGTTTGACCCATTGTATTTATTCCCGAAATATCACCTCCTGTAAAATAATTGAATTTTCCGTAATCTATCCGGACGCAATTGCTCAAGGGGTTTTCCCCAGGATAATCGCCCTGATTGTAAAGTGAATAATAATCTCCATTGGCATACCCCGTATAAATGTTTCCATTGGAAGCGATGTTCATCACTGAAAATGTAGGATGGGCAGTTGCATCGTTTTTAAGGACTATTTGGTTGGTTTGGCCCACCTGTAACGCTTCATTTTCTAGGCTATTTTCTTTGGATTGATAGGCAATGAACTTCCAATACTCCTTAAGCGTAGGGATCATTCCATACGTATCCCTAGTGAATCTTTCTTGGGATTGCACCTGTGAATCCTTTAAGTTGATGGGATATTCAAATCCCCGATCAATCAACTTTTTGATGGGAATGAGCGTTCCCACTTCCATAATTCCAGTGAGTTTATATCCTCCCGAAGCTGTTTTTCTCAAGGAATCCATTTCCCCAAAATGATCATCATGGTAATGGGTGATCAGGGCGTAATCCAATTGCCTTTTTTGATTTTTAGGTCGAAATTGGTCCACATAGTCAACTATCCATTCAGGGGCAGATTTTGACCCATTGGGCACTAGCCTAGCATTTCTTCTTGAAGTTGTCCTAGGGTGGGTCTCAGACATATCTCCTGCATCAATCAATAAGGTTGTCCCATCAGGAAATATTAGAAACGCGGCATCACCTCTACCAGTATTGATGTGGTGTATATCCAAAAAACCTTCTTCCCATCGAGGTAGAAACTTCTGTTGTGCATTCCCATCGATGATTCCCATAAAAACCAACATCAAAATGAATATCCCAAACCTTTTCATGACCCTTTCCTATTTATTGCGATATAATTTATTTGCTGGAATTATTTGTTTTGGTATGCCTTCACCTTGGTACTTTACATCCAAATGAAAGCCACCTCCTCCGTTAAAATATTCCACACGTACCAAATGTCTACCTTGGTCTAAAACCACTTTTCCACTACGTTCGCGAACACCGTGGTCGCCATCATTATCCGCTACCAACTTACCATCGACATATAATTTACTACCATCGTCGCTATTGGTAAAAAAGGTGTATTCACCTTGGGTATCGATCTCTAAATCTCCTTCGAATACCAAAGAAACTTGCTCGGGGTCTTTTAAACCACTAGTAACCAAATCGTTGAATGAAAAATCGGTGCTCATCCCTTTCAATACAGGGGTCAAGTTATCGTAACTTTTGGGCAATAGTTCAATTCCATCGATATAATACACCGAATGTGCAATGGGTTTTTCCTTGTCTTTGGGGATCAACCTAAAATTGGCCTCGACAATCCCGCTTTTTTGACTTCCCTCTTGAAAAATCGCCGCTTTGATCACCGTAGTTCGGTTGATGTAAAAAGTGTCTTTATACTTTGTGGCCGTCGCCGTGGGGTTGCTGCCATCAACCGTGTATAAAATCTCCCCGATGGCATTTGGGTTTTGCATGACCACGAAAGTGGAATCCGCACGAAAAACCCCTCCGGCAGGCTCAAAGTAGCCGCCACTCGGCAAAATTTGCGGATTGGCTACAAAGTCTTTCCGTTTGTACACCAAAACGGGTTTTTCGTGGCCCAAAAACGCCCCTTTTACAGGTCGGCCAATCCATGCATATGGGGTTTCTAGCTCCATGGCATATGCTACTGTGGCAGCATTGTCATACTGATACACGGCTTCTTCAATTTCGTAGCCTTTTTTGATGCCTTTACCATATAAGATAAAGGGAATGTTCATCTCGGCCACACTTTCGCCGCCATGACCAAAACCAATACCTCCGTGATCAGCGCAGATCAAGAATAGGGTTGAATCAAATATCCCCGCATCTTTTGTGGCCTTTACAATTTCTGTGATTAGGGAATCTGCCTTTTGTACCGAGGCATAGTATTTCAGACTGCCATGCCCAAAGGCATGACCGGCATGATCCACATGATCCAAGTGAACAAAGGTAAATTCAGGTTTATGTTCATTGATATAGGCCACAGCATCTTTTGTAGTACCATCTTCATGATCACCGTCAATATCAAAATCCACATCGCTTTTCTCGAACAAACGTCCAAAACCATCCCAATCATAGATTGCTCCTACTTGGGCTTCTGGCTTTTGATCTTTAAAAAGGGTGAAAATGGTTGGAAAGGTATCCTCATCCGTTGCTAATACGGGTGGTAATTGGTGGTCTTCCTTTTCCCATCCGTTGGAGGTAACCCCATGCTGTTCGGTATCAGCGCCCATGATCATACTGGCCCAATTAGGGCTTGAGCTGGATGGAAGTACCGCTCTTGCATGCATGGTAAATGCTCCATTTTGCATTATGGAATCCAACATTGGAGTATTGGCTTTTTGAATACCATCTGGACTCATGCCGTCCACTCCAATAACGATTATATGCTCAATCCCCTCGGGGGCATCTTTCTTCTCTGAAGCACAAGACCACAGGAACAAAGTTCCTATGGTCATTGCCACAATCCAAACTGTTTTACTGCGTAATAACATCAGTTAAAAAGTTAATTTTCCCACCAAACTTTTGTGGTGATTTCATCGCCTCCAATTCTACTGGCAGCTTCATTATAATTGGTGCTGTTCAAGGATTGTTCCTCGCTCGGATATTCAAATCTACTTGGGTAGGTAGGATAAAACGCATCCGGTCCTGGAGCAATCGTACTTGGAAAACCAGTTCTTTTGAATTCTATGAAGCCTTGATAGTCTGTATAGAACAAGGCCACATATTTTTGTTTTATGATGGTTTCCAATGTTCCATCATAAGATACTTCCGTGCCGGTCAAATAATCTGCAGGCATATCAACTTCCCAGTAATCAAAATTTGACTGAATTCCAGATTCATACAAACTTTGATCATCTGCAGTAATCCAGCCTCTTTGTGCGGCCTCGGCAAAAATGAAGGCCACCTCCGAATACAACATCAAACGTGCATCATTGTTATTAGGCTGGAAGTAGAAATAATCGATATTGAACTTGGAAAGGAAAGCGTCACCTCCTTTATACTCATAGGCGGGACCATCCACAATTCCATTTTGCATTCCTTGAATCTCTGGAGTTCCCGCTTCAACTGAATTTGCTGTTGGGTCGGCAAAAAAGTCCAATCTTGGGTCATCAAAACTTTGCAATAATTGTACAAAGTGCTCAGAAATTCGGTACTCGTTATAAGATCCTACCCTATAAACAGATTCTTCTGTAACAGGGTGCGCATCTGGATTAGCTGCCAAGAATTGCAATACTGCATTATCATCATTAGATTCCATAACTGGGTTGCTTCCCTGATTGTTATAGATTTCCGCTATCACAGATTCTGCCGTTGAAGCATCTACTTCGCTCAAACGAAGTGCCAAGCGCAGACGCAAGGAGTTGGCAAACTTTCTCCAAAGAGTCAAGTCTCCCCCAAACACTAAATCACCTTTTACCAAATTCAAATCTGAACCTCCCAAAATATCACTGGCCTGCTTTAGTTTAGCAATCATGTCAGTATAAATTGCTTGTTGTGTATCATAAACAGGAGTGTAATTGGCTTCTTCTGATACAGCTTGGTTCACTTCACTGTAAGGAATGTCTCCATACATGTCTGTTAAAATGCTGAACATCCAAGTCTGCATGATAATGGATATGGCCTCGTAGCTTCTTAAGGAGTTGTCCACAGCTATTTTCTCTAGTTCTTTTGCATCCCTGATGGCCAAAAAATGCGTAGTCCATGTACCGCTTTGATCACCCCAATCAAATAAGTCGAATGATGTGAACACGATTCGGGCACCATACTGTCCCATTAGATTTCCTTCACTCCAAGAATCACTTACTACTCTTCTAATGGATGACCTTTGTAGGTTGGTCAACAATAATTCTGGATTATTATCTATGTTGGATGCCACGTCTGGATTTTCATTGGACACATCAAAGTTGTCGCATGAGTTAAAGACGCCCATCAAAATGATGCTGATGATCATTAGTTGTTTTTTCATCTCTTTTCGTATTATCACTATTGTGTTTGTTGAATTATAGTCTCATATTAACTGCCATACCAATACTTCTTGTAGTAGGCACAGTGGCATTTTCCACCCCTGGCACGTAAGAACCTCCTCCGAAAGAAAGTAATTCTGGATCTCCATGGTTGAAATCTTTTGCCCACAACCAAAGGTTGGTTCCAATCAATGAAAATGTGAAGTCTTGTACTCCCATTTTTTCCAACACCTTGTTTGGCAATGAATAGCTCAATCGAGCTTCTCGCAATTTGATGAAAGTAGCATCATACATACCTTCTGTTTCGTTCCCTCTTCTATATCTGTTGTTATGATAAGCATTGGCCGGCACTATAACGTCATTTTCAACATAGCTGCCATCTGCAAGTTGTTTTACCCCATCTCCGATAACACCATCAGAATTGGTTCCGCCATAATCCAATCCAGAATCACTGATTCCAGGGTGTGGACCACCAAACTCTGGAGACCTTCCCCAAAGAGTTTCCACAACATTACCAGATGTAGCGGCAATCAAACGGGTTCTTGAAAGCAACTCTCCTCCTTGTCTCCAATCGAACAAGAAGTTCAATGCAAAGTTTTTATAGCGAATAGTGTTGTTCCAGCCCAATGTGAAATCAGGGTTGAAGTTTCCAAGTTTTCTCAAAGTATTGTCCTGTTGTACCAATCCTTCGTTGAAAACTACTTCACCAAAGAATGGACTACTTTCATCCTCTACCGTTACCAATCCGGTTCCCCACATATCTCCAAGAGAGCCTCCTTTTTCAGCAATCAAATCAATTCCGTTGCCTCCGTAGGAATATCTGTCCACTCCATCAGCCAATTCCAAAATTTCATTTCTGTTAAGTCCAAAGTTGAACATGGTATCCCATGAGAAATCATCAGTACTGACAGGAGTAGCAGTCAACATCAATTCCACACCATAGTTTTTGATCTTACCTGCATTGATGGTTCTGGATGTTTTTCCAGAAGTAGTAGGCAAATCAATATCTAAAATTTGGTTTTTGGAAATGGTGTTGTAGTAGGTAAAGTCAAGTCCTATTCTATTATTGAAAAATCTTAGGTCGGTTCCAACTTCCCAAGAGTCCTGAATTTCAGGTTTTAAATCAGCATTTGCCAGATTATTGGATGGAGATGCTGTTGGATTATCTCCAACTGGTGTTCCAAGAGCAAAGAAGTTGTTCAACCCATAAGGGTCTGTATCGTTACCTACTTGCGCCCATCCAGCACGAAGCTTTGCAAAAGACAATACGTCATTATTTCCTTTTCCAATCATATCTGATAGCAAAACACTTAAAGAAGCCGATGGATAGAAATAAGAGTTATTTTCTTCTGGAAGGGTTGACGACCAGTCATTTCTAGCCGTTAAATCTAAGAAAACCTGATTTTTCCATCCCAATTGAGCAAAACCGTAAAGTGAATTGATTTGTTTCTCTGGTCTTGACACTCTTTGAACCAATGGCCCATCAGCATTTGTGAAGGAATAGATTCCCGGCAACAACAGTTTGTTGGTCATAAGTGCGTTGAAGTGGTTTTTCTGAACCATTCTGTTACCTCCAATGTTGGCATTTACGCTTAGGTCATCGTTGATCTTTTGATCATAGGTCAACAAGAAATCCAAGTTGGTCTCATGGAAGTTGATCTTGTCCTCTCTATACTGTCCATTTGGAAAACGTTGTGTAGAATATGCTCTTTTGATGAAACGATATTCCGAGAAGAAGTCTCTACCGCCTCTTACCATAAACTTAAAGTTGTCAGAAAGTTTATAGGTTGCAGAAACATTTCCAATAATTCTGTCCTTGGCCAGAGCATTGGTATTCTCATACATGGTAAAGTATGGATTGTCGTGGTAGTTGTAATTGTAGTTGAACTGTTGAAAACCTTCTAGACCATCTTGCCAGTAGTTTCTTAGACCTTTAACATCCACTTGTTGACCCCACCAAATAAAGAGATACATTACAGATTCTGTTCCATATCCGTTTACGTGTCTGTTATCAGAATCTGTACGTATGTAGTTTACTTTTGAAGAAACTGTCAACCTATCTGTTAAATCATAAGACCCAGAAAGGGAAATCGTGTTTCTTCTTAAATCTGTATTTGGAAGAATCCCTTCGTTATCTAGATTAGTATAACTTACCCTATAGTTTCCTTTATCGTTTCCTCCGTAAAAAGAAATGTTATTGGTGAACGTTCTTCCAGTTTCCACAAAGTTCTCAACTGGATCTCCTGGGTCCACAAATGGAGTTGGTGTGATAGCGCCTCTACGGGTCAAATCAACCCCTGAAGAACCTAAAATAAAGTCAAGTCCGTGAACATCACCCCCTCGCAAACCATTTGCCGTTGGAGAATCGTGTTGAGCACGAAGGGTTCCATCCATCAATGGACCCCAAGATTCATCTACACCATCAAAAGTTCCATTTCCATATCCATCTACAAACTGAAAATCAAAGTTCTTACCTTGTCCATATACCCTTTGGTACTCAGGTCCTTTCAACATACTTTCAAAAGTAACCTTGGAATTTACAGAGATTCCCATCCCTTTTCTAGATCTTCCAGATTTAGTGGTAATAATAATGGCTCCGTTTGCAGCTCGAGAACCATAAAGTGCCGTTGCGTTGGCTCCTTTCAATACAGAAATGGACTCAATGTCATCTGGGTTTACCTCAGCAGCTCCGTTTCCATAATCAATATTCATGTTACTGGCACCTCCCAAGGTGTTGGTTCTGGTATCAGTTGAGTTATTGATTGGTACACCATCTACAACAAAAAGGGGTTGGTTGTCTCCTTGCAAAGAGGAATATCCCCTGATTACCACGGACGAGGACTGACCTGGGCCAGTTCCGTTCGTAACCACCTGCACACCGGCAGCTCTACCCGCAAGTGTACTTACCATATTGGTACTGGTTGATTGTGACACGGCATCACCATCAACCTTTTCAACAGCATAACCCAGTGTTTTTTCATCTCTGGTAATGTTTAATGCAGTCACAACCACCTCATCTAAATTTTGTGCATCTGGTTGCAAAGCAATTGTTGCATTGGTTTTTCCTGTAGTATCAAACTCTTGGGATACATAACCAATGTAAGAGACTACCAAAATATCTCCAGCTTGGGAAAGCCCAATCTGAAAGTTTCCATCAAAATCTGTTGCCACACCATTTGCACTGCCCTTTACAACGACAGATGCACCAGGTAGCGGCACATTGTTTTCATCTACGACTTTTCCCGAAAACGTAGTTTGGGAATAGCCCATTAAACTTGCGGTAAGTGCAAGTAAAAATGTTACTAGTGTTTTTTTCATTTGTTGAGTATTTGTAAAATTTGGTTAATTATTTATCAACAAATATCATTCACTAGCGTTAAAGCACGCCGTTGTACAGATTAAAAAAATGATACGGAAAGGTTAAAAGAATTGTGGTAACGTTAGGTAAATATTATTTACAAATATTCAAATTTTGTAGTATCTTGCGGTATATGAACATTTTAATATCTTATTGCTTAACAATAGGTTAAGCTACTACAGTTTCATTTTAAGAAAATTGAAAAATATTATAAATACTAAAAAAGTAAGAACTTAAATAAATATGATGGAAGACTATTTAATCGGTATAGGAAAACGCATTAAGGAAATTAGGAAGAACAATAAAAAAACCATTAATGACATTGCCATGAAGGCCGGGGTAACTGCTGGATTAATTTCCCGGATTGAGAATGGCAGAACCATTCCCTCCCTTCCAGTGTTTTTAAAAATTGTGGATTCCTTAGAAACGGAAATGACCGACTTTTTTGATGGTATGCCGAAAGTAAATGGTCAAAATTTTTTGGTATCGCGCAAAGATGACCATTCCATCATTGAAAAAGAAGACGAAGCTGTTGGGTTTACCTATAATTATATTTTTAGCAAACAGCTTAACTCTGTTGGTTTTGAAAGTGTCCTTTTGGAAGTACTTCCCAACTCCAAACGTGAAAAAGTAACAACGGATGCCTTTGAGTTTAAATACATTTTGACCGGTGAATGCTATTACGTGATTGGAGACCAAGAAGTACTTTTGAAAGAAGGGGATTCCATATTTTTTGATGGTAGGATTCCCCACGTACCGATAAACAAAGGCAAAATTGCTTCAAAAATGTTGGTAGTCTACTTCTTTATTTAAGGAAATAAGATTTTTCCCAATTCTTCAAGACTTTCCAAAATCAAAGTAGGATTGGCTTTTTCCAATTGCTCCCGGGTATGCGCACCTGTCAATACCCCAACGGTAATTCCGCAGTTGGCATTTTTACCTTCCTCAATATCAATTATGGAGTCTCCTGCCTTTAATACTTTATCAGAATCGGAAATATCAAATTGCTCCATTGCCTTGTCAATCATTTCTGATGATGGCCTTCCCACTTCAACATCATCGGCAGTGATTAAAGCGTCAATTTCTTCTCCAACTTTCCATTTCAATTTGTCCACCAAACTTTGAGCGGTCTTTGCATCATACCCCGTATTCAATACTACCTTCACATGGTTGTCTTTTAATGTTTCAAAAAGCTCAACTACTCCTTCATACGGGGAAACCTCTAAATTAGCATATGCCTCCTTCAATAAATTTTTAAAGTCTGCATGAATTTCATCAGCATTAAATTTGGACTCAGGGGCAATCTCATTTATTATATCCTTGATGGCATTAAATTTTTCCTTTCCGGCCCCAAACTCCAAAACAATTTCCAAAGTTGTTTCCAATCCTGCATTGGCCAATGCTTTTTGAACGGTTTTGTACACTACGTTATCTTCGTTGACCGTAGTGCCCGCCATGTCAAAAACCGCAAGTTGTATGTCTTTCATATTCAATATTATGTATTAAAAATAGTAGCAATATTTTTTTTGGAATAACCAGCGCTTCCCGTCATTCCCTTTCCTCCAATCCCAGTAATTATGTGAATATCTTCATCAACAGTGGTTGTAAAAATATCTTTGGTCTTGCATTGTGAATACATCCCGTACCATCTGTGCTGAATCTCATAAGTGGGTAATTTTATGATTTTTTTTGCTTCCTCAATCATAAAATTGTCGATATCCATATCCAAATCAAAGCCCAAGTCTTCTACTTTATCGGCATCAGCATATTGATGTGAATCTCCCAAAATAACAGATCCATCCACAGCCTGTTTGAACAAAATATGAACTCCCCATTTTTTTTGAAGACTATTGGCATCTTCTCTTGCCTTGACTTCCGCATAGGATACACATTCATGAAAAGCCTCATATCTTCTTATGGTCCAACCCGTTAAAATAGAACCATTTAAAACATAGTCCTTTTGCGGTTTGGTCTGCATCATTTGTAATTTTGAAACTTCTAAATCACTATTTTGAAACAAATCTGGATATATAGTTTTAAAGTCACTTCCATTACAGATAATTACTTTTTTGGCCCAAATTTTTTCGTTAGCAGAACTTTCCACCTCTACCACATCTCCTTTCTTTGTGCATGCAATGACTGGAAATTTAGTTCTTATCTGAAGTCCAGTGGATTTTAAATATTCATGTAGTTTGTGAATCATTACTCGAGGTTCCACCGTCACCTCCTCTGGGAAAAATAGTCCTGCTTGAACATAATCGCTTCTTAAGCCCGCATAACGTTTTAAGCACTCATCCTTGGTCAACATTTTGGAGGTATACCCACTATTATTGTTAATGGCCCTGAGTTCTACCAACAATTGTTCTTCTTCATCATTTGATGCTAGGTAAACCGTACCATTTTGACGTATGGAAATATCGAACAACGATTGTATTTCTTTATATATCGCTAAACTTTCCCGGCCATATTTCTGCCATTTGGAGTTCATTCCAGATGGAACAACTTGTCCAAAATTTTGGACTGTAGCACCTTGAGGACGGGCATCTTTTTCCACCAAACACACCTTTAAACCAGCCTTCAGTGCATGAAAGGCATGAAAAGTCCCCAAGACACCTCCACCAACAATGATGGCATCAAATTTATTGTCCATAACCCAGTTGTTCTTTAAAATTTTGTGATTTGTGCCTGGCCTTTAGATGTAAGAAGGAAACAATGGAAATACCAGTTCCTATCAAAGCAACTGTATAAGTGCCATAAACAAAGAAATTAAGCCAAGAAAGATTGGCCTGGCCAAAGTTTTTATAGAGCAATACCAAAATACTTCCCATGTAGCCAAACGCATCTGCGATATAGATTAAAAACCCTGAGTTGCCCTTGATTCTAAAAACGGCAATTAAACGATCAAAAAAGAGTCCGTTGAAGGGCACATAGCAGATGTAAAGTCCAAAACCAGTGCACACCATCCATATAAATGGATTTAAAATTTCCATTTGAAAAAGTAAAGTTGAAACTCCCAATACGATAGTTCCCAAAAGAAGCAACCAATGATAGGCCAATAAAGCTCTTAAGTTATTCTTGATAAAGAAAACTGAACCTACAATCAAAAGAACCACCACAGCTATTATAGTTTCTGAAGTGGAGAATACCGAAATGTCTCCTTCGTAACCAATACTGTCCCACAGCTCTCGAGCAAAATTGTCCCTAAAATCCCTAAATGCAGTTAGGAGGGTATAGAAAATTACCACAATGAACAATGGAAAAAAGAAGGTTGATATAATAGCTTTCCGTTCTTGCTTCGTCATAGGTATCCGCTCAACACGCTGTTCTATATCAGCTTTGGTTGGGGGCGGTACCCGCTGCAAAAGGAATGAAAAAAATAGTAACGGAACAATAAAGAGAGCCCCGGTCACAACTGGCATCCAAAATTCATCTACACCAAAAAAGTCCATTGCATAAAGCCCAATGGATTTGACCACACCACTGGAAATGATAAAACTGGAACAAAGTGCTATACCCAATATATCTGTGGACCTTCTCCCTTCAATGTATGAGAATACAATTCCCCATATCAAACCCAAGGGAATCCCATTCAAAAACATGAAGACAATATTGTAGGGCGCCGGTACCCAAGCAAAGAAAAACAAGGCAAGCTCCGCAAGTCCTATCAAAGAAATGAGATATAAAAGTCTGCGGTTTGGTTTTAGCTCAGATATCACCTTAATGCCCACAAACTTTGAAAGTGCGTAACCCAAGACTTGGGCAATAATCAATAGAATCTTATAATTGACGCCAAAGAAATTTAATCCTTCAAAAGTAGCGGCTGTAAAAGGCTTCCTAAACGCGTACATACAAAAATACGTTCCAAAGGCAGCCACAGAAGCATGAAGCACAAAGGTGGAAACTGGCCGCTTGGTGGAAGTATTCTTATTCATTATTAATGTTTACAAATAATAAATTAATTTTTCAAATTACTCACTTTTATAGGAAATTACCTATTGTTTTCAGTTTAAATAATTGTTAGCAAAAAATTATACCCTCGTTTGTTAGATTATTTCGTCCCAAAGGAAATTTTGGAAAATTCCAGTTATATTAGCTTCATCAAGAGTAATATGCTCTATTTTGCTCTTACACTGAAAATATAACCTGATGCTTTTGAAAAAGCATTAACCAATTTCATTTAACTCAACGTCATTTTGATAATGACCGAACAAACTAAACCAATTTAATTATGGAATCTGTTTTAGAAAGGCCAGACTGGATAGTTCTGGGCATCTATTTTTTGGCCTTGATAGGAGTGGCCGTATGGGTCGTTGCCCAAAAGAACAAGGACACCCAGGACTACTTTTTGGCAGGCAGAAATGTAGGATGGTTCGTTATAGGAGCCTCTATATTTGCATCAAACATAGGTTCGGAACACGTAGTTGGACTTGCCGGAACTGGATTTGAATCCGGCACACCCATGGCCCACTATGAACTTCATGCCTGGATTGTACTTTTACTCGGATGGTTGTTCCTTCCCTTTTACATACGAAGTGGAGCTTTCACCATGCCAGAATTCTTGGAAAAAAGATTTGACAGTCGTTCCCGCTGGTTCCTTTCCATTTTTTCATTGGTCGCTTATGTTCTGACAAAGGTGTCCGTTACCATTTATGCAGGGGGTATTGTGGTATCTGAACTTTTAGGTATCCCATTCTGGTATGGTGCTATTGGCGTTGTTGTTTTTACTGGCATTTACACCGTAGTTGGAGGAATGAAAGCAGTTATCTATACGGAAACCCTTCAAACGGTCATCTTGATTCTTGGGTCTTTGATCATTACCTATTTAGGGCTACAGGAAGTAGGTGGTTGGGGGCAACTCAGAGAGACCGTTATTGCCGCAAGCCCTGACCATTTTAACATGTGGCGACCCATGAGCGACCCAGATTTTCCTTGGACTGGGTTACTGATCGGAGGTACCATTGTAGGTATTTGGTACTGGTGTACCGATCAATATATTGTACAGCGTACCCTAGCGGCCAATAATATTAAAATAGGTAGAAGAGGAGCTATTTTTGGGGCCTATCTTAAATTGATGCCCATTCTGATTTTCTTGGTGCCAGGTATCATAGCCTTTGCATTGACCATTCAAAATCCAGAAGTTTTTAGTGTAGAACGCGCTGACAGGGCCTTTCCCATGTTGGTAAAAACCTTACTCCCTGTGGGACTTAAAGGTTTAGTTGCCGGTGGACTTATGGCCGCTTTAATGAGCTCACTTGCATCCGTATTCAACTCATGCTCTACAATTTTCACTATTGATATCTACAAAAAGTTACGTCCCGAAAAATCGGAACGACAACTATTGACCATTGGTAAAATTGCTACTAGTTTCATAGTGGTATTGGGTATCATTTGGATTCCGATCATGGATAAAATTGGAGGTGGGGTCATGTACCAATACTTGCAAAACGTCCAGTCATACATTGCCCCTCCAGTAACGGCAGTATTCCTGCTGGGTATCATCTGGAAAAGAGTAAATTCAAAGGCAGCCATAACCACACTTTTGGCTGGTTTGGTCCTGCTAATCCTTAGATTGGGTTCTGAAATATACTTCCAGCCCCAAATTGCGGCCGGAGCTGAACTTACAAGTTTTTTGTATCAATTTGCAAC
This sequence comes from Flagellimonas amphidinii, assembly GCF_013090115.1. Taxonomy (GTDB): domain Bacteria; phylum Bacteroidota; class Bacteroidia; order Flavobacteriales; family Flavobacteriaceae; genus Flagellimonas; species Flagellimonas amphidinii. The sequence goes on along the minus strand of NZ_JABFNN010000030.1, from coordinate 261,388 downwards.
AGTGAATTTTGCGCACATGGCCATTTTTATGTTCATTTTTTCAGTGGTTTTGTGCGTATCAGTTAGTTTGGCCACAGCTGAACCTGATTATGCCAAAATCAAGGGTCTTTCTTTTGGCACATTGACTGCTGAAGACAAAGCCGCCACTAAGGGCAGTTATAGTACGGTAGATGTAATCCTCTCAATTCTTTTGGTAATCATTGTGGTTGCTATCCTATCTTATTTTACGGGATAAATTTATTGCACTATTTTCAGATTTTTTAAACAAAAAGGCCACCCAAATGGGTGGTCTTTCCCTCTAATCTCCTCTCGATTAAACTCAGTTAGAAGACACAACAGTACTTCCAACACAGTTTAACCAATCACGAGCTGCATCCATGGAATTGAAAATCCGAATATCCCAAGTGGTATTGATGGCCCAAGATACTTTTAGGTACTTGATAAAACTTTCCATGACAGGACCTTCTTTTGCAACAAGAGCCACTTTAAGGTCAGGAAACTTTCTACTCGCAGCCAAATCATCCGCTGAAATATTAACCAAATCCAGTTCATTAAGATGTACATCTTTCACCTTTAAGGCATTCACAACTTGACATTTTGGAATTACGCCTTCAGGTGGTTCAAGAAAAGCTTCTCCCGATCGGAGTATTTCTTCCCCGGTCACGATTCCACTTCCTTCATAAACAAATGTGTCAGTTTTCCAATAGGTTACAATAGGCATAACACATACATTCTGAAAATAGTTTAGTTAAAAATGGGGGAGGTCTTTTAATTTAATGATTTTTTAATCAATTATTAACTATATCTCAAAAAAATCAAGGAGAAAGATTAAGAATTTAATAAATCTAAATAAATATTATACTCTTTTTTGTGTAAGGAATTGCCTCCAATAAATAACTGTAAATAAAGTACGTAAAGGGTTATTTTGGTTTGACTTATGCTTCACTACCCAAATCTTTACAACCCTGACTTTCAATCCAAAAAAAGTTACAATCACTTCGCTATTAATGATTCGATACTTCGTTTCGAATCTCCATTAAATCCTTCATTACATTAAAAAGCGTTCCTCTCCTATTACTTTTCTCTCCAAACTCCATATGAAGCTGAGAATATATTTTATATAGACGTGAGTAGATACGATATTCAGATGTATTGGGCATATATACCCTATCTGACGGAACTGATAATTGATCAATTAATTCATTGATGGGAACAGGCTCCCCTGCATCTTTTTTGTAAGCTGAAACTCCCATTATAGCAGCTCCCACCGCAACTGTTTCTGGGTTTTCCACCAACCGAACCGGATAGCCTATGACATCGGCATAGATCTGCATGAACATTTCATTTTTATGGCCTATTCCACCGGTGACAATTATCTCCTCTATATCTATTCCCTCATCTTCAACCCTTCTTATAATCTTCAGTGCCCCAAAAGCTGTCGCCTCGATCAGCGCCCTATAAATTTCGTAATCTGCAGTGGCCAAAGTCTGCCCCACTACCAGTCCTGACAGTTGTTGGTCCCCCAATACATTCCGGTTTCCATTGTTCCAATCCAAAGCCAACAATCCACTTTCCCCCGCTTTTAGCTTTGTTGCTTTCTCTGTCAGCACGGAGTGGTATGCCACATTTTCTTTAAGTACTTGTTGCACCCACCAATTGAGCAAATCACCCACGGCAGCTTGGCCCGCTTCTATGCCAATATGACCAGGAAGTACAGATTCTTCGACTATTCCGGCCACTCCATTGAAGTCTTTGGGTCGATTTTCCAAAGGAAATACCATAATGTCACAGGTGGAAGTGCCAATGATCTTAACAAATTTCCCATTCCCTATCCCGGCACCAATAGCTCCTACATGGGCGTCCAATGCCCCAACGGCTATGGGAATCCCTTGTGGCAGCCCCAATCGCTTACTCCATTCCAAGGATAGGGTACCCAAGGATTCCTCAAAATTGTACGCATCATCATATAATCTATCTCTAAGTTCTGCCAGCTTCGGATGTAATGATGCCAAAAACTCCTTATCGGGCAATCCACCCCAACTTTTCGAATACATGGCCTTATGGCCAGCAGCACAAACATTTCTTTTAAGGTCTTTAACATTGGAAATACCTGCAAGCATGGCCGGTATAAAATCAGAATGCTCAACCCAACTATAGGCTGCTTCAAAAACTCTGGGAGCTTCATTAAGACAATGCCAAATTTTGGACCAGAACCATTCGGAGGAATATGTCCCCCCACATTTTGCCAAATATTCTGGTCTTGACACCGATGCCCTACGGGTAATTTCCAACGCCTCATTTACCGAGGTATGGTCCTTCCACAACCATGCATAGGCATTTAAATCATCCTTAAACTCCGTCAAAGCCATCAAAGGCTGCATATTCTTTTGGACAGGGATCGGTGTAGAGCCTGTAGCATCAACACCGATTCCCATGATATTTTTCGGATAGTACCCTTTTAATAAAAATTCCTGCATCGCATTTTTGACCGCCATTTCAAGGGCCCTTAAATATTCCAAAGGGGATTGTCTGGCCAATAAGGGATTGTTTGGGTCTACATAGGTTCCAGATTCTCCTCCTTCATAAGCGCAGGTCCCCGTTGCCACAATCTCACCCGAATCCATGCTCAGTATGCATGCTCGACCTGAGCCTGTCCCAAAATCCAGTCCGAGGGTAAACTTCATGGCAAAGATTATTTTTGTCTCATTAGTTTTGCTTGGTCTTCTCCCCCATTGATAATGTACAAGAGTGGAATTGGTCGGTCAATACCTTCCTCATAAACCGGCTTTGCGGCCCATGGTGTAACGGAAAGCACATTGGCCATATCCATCCAGAACTGTAATCTAGCCCTTTTTAGGTTCCATGTCATATGAAAATGGTTGGCTGGGGCATAATGCTTGTATTCCACCATAGTTGCATGTTTGGGCATTACAAAGGTGTGGGGCCATGTGGGATTTGCAGTTTGGCATACGGCATTGGTCAACTCTTGGGGAGGTAGGACTGTTTCCGTTTCGTCCCAGACCATGGAAAACATACCCGACAATGAGCTAAAGGCCAATCGGGCAGCAATACCGGAAATTCCCCCAGGTGAAACAAAATGTACTGAATTTCCCAAGTAGGAAAAATATTCCACTGCTTTTGGAAAAGTGATCCTTTTAAGGATTTCTTCTGGAGAAGTGCCAGGGAGTGCGGCCCAATCAAAGGATGCAGACCCGGAATTTACCCCATCTACAAAACCATTCTTTTCCCATAGGGTATCCCCGCTTAGATCAAGCCCCAATTTATTTCCCAATTCTTGGATTTCTTTTTGATCCCATACTTTTCTAAAGTCCATAAATAAGGGAGGATTTCCCCCCGATAACCACGTCATGACGAGTTGGGTGAGCAGTGCCTGGACATCGGCTTCAGTGGCATAGGGCATGACCGCTTTGGGTCCATTGTGGTCAAAAGTTGAATTGAATAGGGATTCCATGATATCCGCTACCGGTAATGGAATTCCCCGATGGTCGGATCCCCATTCCAATTGACTCATAAAACCACCACCTACCGCATTGAGGTCTTTCATCAAATCCCTTACAATTAAATATAGTGCCAAGCTCTTATCCAAATTTCCTGAATCAACATCCGAAGGCAATTCAATGCCAGCAGATCCTTCTGTTAACCAATTGCGTAAACGATTAAGCTCTTCCTTGTCATAAGACTCCTTGGCCAATAAATCGGCCAAAAGCTTCATATCCAATCTCGTAATTTCAATCCCGAACTGGTTCCTTGTTGCCGAGACATGGGGCAGGGCTGTTTCCATACCCATAGAATCATGGCCAAAGACCACAATTCGTTTTCCTGCCAAACCTTGATAGGTAACCGCAGCGTAACACCAATCTATTAAAGATTCTATGGTATCGGGGTCTATCTTTGGGCTCAAACCCGTTTCTTCCCATTTGCCCACATTAATATGTAACAGTCGCCCTGACTGTGCCAAGGCACCCGAGGTGGCATGGGTAAAAACCACCCCTGGACGGGGCCCACTGTTGCCCGTTGTAAAATTGAACGGTGTACTTTGCGGAAAATGGGATAGAAGTGAAATGACGGTCAATTGTGGAAATGCCCAAGTATCGGGCACGCACACAATGATATTTACACCTGCATCCTTAAATTGTGAAGCCACGAAATCTGCTTGTTTTTCACCATCAACAAGTGTATCCGAATAAACAACAGGCACCTCGTCACTGAAAGGCGTGACAATTTTTCCTGATATCTGTTCTGCTACCAATTGTACAATATTTGATGCCCTGACCCTTGAATCTTCATCTATTCTTGGATCGCATGTTGCAAAAATCCCGATTACTGGAACACTGTTCTTGGCACAATCGGTATGGTCTAATTTTATTGCTGCCATATATGCTATATGTTTTATGAAACTATACTATTACTCTATTATTTATATCATGGTGGTAAATGAACCTAAACCTTGGATAAAAAAACCGCCTCCTTAGATTCTGGAGACGGTCCAAATTAACTAAACTAACTCAAAACTTACTACTACTAAACATTTGTTCTATTATTATTTTGATTTCGATTTATATGGCAATAACAATGATATCAGGAAACCAATGAGAAATATGGTCATGGTGCCAAAAACAATGGTAAGGTATGGGTGGAACTGGGAGGTATTGTCATTTGTGGTACCACCCAGACCCGGAAAATTCAAGTAGAAAATGACCAATATTCCCGAAACTGTTCCCAGAATTGGTGCGAGCTTGTTTTTTGACTTCAAGAAAACCCCCAATAAAAATAGACCAAGCATACCTCCACTAAAAATTGATGATAATTTCCACCATACGTCCAAGGCACTTTTGACATTTATCATCAAAATGGATACCCCAATCCCGATAATGGAAATGGCTATGGACAATATGTACAGGTATTTTACCCCATCCCCTTTCAGAAGATAACCCACCTTTTTGTTGGAAATAATCTTTTTGATATAGTTTGTATAAAAAACGGTTGCGGAACTATTTAAACTGGTTGAAATGGTACTCATACCCGCGGCGAAAATAGAGGCCATAAGGATCCCACTTATTCCGACCGGTAGCTCATTAGCTATAAAATAAGGGAAAATCTTGTCACCGGAGTTTGGTTCCATTAATTCTGGAGGTAGTTGGCTGACAGTTTGATAATAGGCAAAAAGAGATGTACCAATCAAAAGGAAAATAGCAGATATGGGAATATACATCAACCCTCCTATCAAAGCGGATTTTTTAGCGGATTTTTCTGATTTTGAAACCATATACCGCTGTACATAATTTTGGTCGATTCCATAATTTTGTAGGTTGATGAAGACACCGTAAATAAGTACTACCCAAAATGTGGACTCGGTAAAATCAAAATTGAAATCCCCCAAACTGAATTTGTTCTGAGAGAATCCAATTTCAAAAATCTGCATTGGCCCTTCCGGCATTTTTATAAATAGATATAAAAGGCAGATAAGCGATCCGGCAATCAATATGATACCTTGTATGGCATCTGTCCAAAGAATTGCAGATATTCCCCCTAGGGCCGAGTATATTGCAACCAATGCCCCAGTAACAATTATTATGGTTGCAATATCCCAATCGGTAAGGGCATTTAGGGTCAAGGCCAATAAATATAATATGGTGCCAATACGCATAATCTGGGTAAACAAATAGCATAGTGAAGCATAAATGCTTGCCCATGGTCCATATCTAACCTCCAAATATGTATATGCGGATGGACTGTTGATCTTTCTGTACAACGGGACAAAAAATTTGACGGCGACCAAAGAAGCTATGGGCAACGATAAGCTAAATACAAAGGCGTTCCAGTTTGAGCTATAGGAGCTTCCCGGAAGGGCCAAATAACTGATACTGCTGACAAAAGTGGCAAAAATGGACATGGTGACCACCCAATCTGGAATGGAACTCCCCAAGGTGTAGGATTGGGATGTGTTCTTCTTTTTATAGAACCTTCCGCCAAAAATTGTCACCCCAATTATAAAGGCCAAAAAAATGATTAAATCTACCGTCCTCATAATTGTTGCATCAATTTGGTTTATCTCTATTTATTTTTTCTAGTGACAAATCTTAAAGCTATATAATTCTATATTGAACGACTCGGATATATCCATGAGCATATTCATTATTAATTGAATGTCCAAATAATCTTTTTTGGTCATTGCAGCTCTTGGGCCACGGCATTGTGTATTCATGTTCAACCCTCTTTTGTTCAAGAAATATTTTGCACAATAGGGATAGTTTTGGTGTATGATCTTATCCATGACAGATAGTAGGGTGTCCAATTTCTTTGCACTGTCATCATCGCCCTCACGATGTTTAAGGAGCAAATGGTTGAATAATTCGGGATACATGTTGGCCCCAATGGGGGATAGGCCCTTGGCCCCAAGCTTGATGGATTCCAGTCCGGTGGGGACGTGTGCATTGAAGAACCCTAAGTTTGAATTTTCCACCGCTTTGAGCTTTTGGGCAATTTCTTCAATATTGCAAGAGGTATCCTTGTGGTACAAAAAACGGCCTGAACCGGCAAGCCATTTTAGCAAACTAGGTGAAATTTTACGTTTATAGGGTATTGGGCATTCATAAATTCCCAAGGGAATCCCCTCGGTCTTTTTTATGAATTTTTCCATTTTCAGCTTAAATCCATCCTCACTTCCAAATTCATCACAGAATTGATTTGAATTTATGACCACTGCTGTAACCCCCAAATCAAAAATCTGTTTTGAAAAATCGGCATTCCTATCCAAATTCCCCCCGAAGGTTCCCGTGGCTATTACAGGCACTTTATTGTCTGTAGATGCCAGAACCTCCTTTATGATCAACAAACGTTCTTCTTGGTTAAGTTGGAACATTTCGCTGGAAAGGCAATTGGCAAAAAGCCCACTTGCTCCAGTTTTTAAATAGAATTGGGTGAGTTCATGAAGATTTGGGACATCAACATGGTTTGAATCATTGAAAGGTGTCAACATTACCGGCCATAGTCCATCTGGAAGTAAGTTCATTGTTCTTTTTAGTTTTTTTAGAAATCAATTTTAATTGGCTATGCAAGTTCAGTTTTAAAGAAACTCCAATATGAGATGCTTCACGTTGATCCTGTTATACGTGTATGTAACATGGATCTTGCCATCTTGTGCCTGAATGATCGCAGGATAGCTGAACTCGCCCTTTTCATGGTCCTCAAGGACAAGGATGTCTTCCCATGCAACACCATCCTTGCTATAGGCCAATGAAAGTTTGTTCCTTCCATTTGACCAATGACCTCCCTTTACAAGAGGATTGTAGACCAGTAAATAGCCCCCTTCTTCAAGATTGACGGCATCAATTCCACTATTGGGATTAAGGAGTTTTCCCCTGGTTACTTTGGACCAAGTATTGCCCTGATCATTACTGTTACTTTCCATTATCACATCCTGATTGCTCCTCATCAAGGCCTTTATGTCCCCATTGGGCATTAAAAGTAAGGTGGGCTGTATTACCTTTTCAGTATCGTTTGAAGGAAAATCATGTTTGGCCCATGTCTTTCCATCATTTTTTGAAACTTCTATTGCCGACCTCCATATTTTGGCATCTAAACTTTCCGTACTGGTGGGGCTGAGAATTGTCCCATCTTCCAATTGTATGGGTTTGTTCTTTATGGGCCCTAAAATACCTTTGGGAAGCATTTGGGGTTTGCCCCAAGTCTTTCCGTCATCATCAGAATCCCTGACCATTCCCCACCATTCTCTTGGAGAAGGGCCGACTTTATAGAACAAAGACAACTTTCCAGAGTCTGATTTGAACAAAACAGGATTCCATGTGGGATGCCTTAGGGAATCGTTGATTATCCCATCGGCCATTTTTTTTGGAGGTAGCCATTGCCCATCAGTGGATGATGCGGACAGCCATATGCAGACATCCTTGTTTCCCTCCTTGGTTCCTCCGAAAGCAGAAACCATTAGTTTGCCTGCGCCAACTTCTTCAATTGTGGATGCATGGCATTCCGAAAAAGGAGGATGGTCATAGACCATTTTTTCTGAAAGTACTTTGACCGTAATGTTCTTTTGACAACTTATACTGAGCACAAGAAAGAAGAACAGCATCATACGAGTTATGAATTTCATGCTTTTTAGAATTTTGGTTGTTAATTTCTTTTTTAGACGGGCTTCTCCCCTTTATAAAGGGGAGAAGCCCGTGGTTTGATTAATATCCCGGATTTTGTTCCAGTTCGGCCCCAATGTTTGCATCTATTGCGGTCTGTGGAATTGGCCATAAGTTATGATAATCCTGAATGGTTTCCCTGCCACTTTCAAAAAGTCCATATTGCCTTACCCTTTCAACAAGGACTCCCATCCTGATCAAGGTTTTTCGTCTTCTGCCCTCGTACATTAATTCTCTTGCCCTTTCATCAAGAATATAATCGAGGGATACATCACCGGCAGTAATTGCCGCGGCATTGGACCTTGCTCTTATCGTATTGATGTCGTCCGCTGCATTTTGTGATTGGCCATCCCTAAAATAGGCTTCCGCTCTTAATAAATAGGTTTCGGCCAATCTAAAGACATAAACATCTTCACTGGTCCTACCGTTACTATTGGACCCTTGCCAAGGAGTTCCTTCATGCTTCCTAGGGTAGGGGTACATCCTTCTCAATGTGTCTTCTGCAACAGTACTTGGTGGTATTTCCTGGCCAAAAAATGCTGATTCGGGATTGTTGTAATAAAAAGTTCTCCTAAAGTTGTATTCTGAATTTCTGATGTCGTTTGGATCTGTCCAAATATCGTATAGGGCGTATGGGGTTCCCCGGACACGTCCCACACCTCTATTGAGTTCATCGGTAGGTATGTTCGATACACCGTTGGGGTCCGTTATCTTGGTCAAAAATGGATGCATGTTCCGAGGTGCCTGATTGCCCCATGCGGATCCGGATCCTCCCGAGGTGTAAGATTCAAATTGCCAAACGTAGATGGATTCCATGTTTCCACTACTTCGGTTGATATTTCCCGTGGTGAACAAATCGGAATAGACATCCCCGGGCTCCCCAGCGTTTACTCCAAAACGTTCTGTCATTAAATGATAGAGGTCAGAATCTATAACATCCGAAGCACTGGCTATTGCATTGGTATAATCATTGAGGCTTATGTAGACCTCGCTCAATAAATGATCTGCGGCCGCTTTAACGATTCTCCCCTCTTGATCGGTAGTCTCTGGCAACCATTGGGATGCATACACTAGGTCATCTTTGGCAAATTCATAAACTTGTGCCCTACTGGCCCGGACATAATCAAACTTGGGTGTTCCTTCAACTTTGTCAACTATTGGGACCCCCCCGTAAAGATTTGCCAAAAAATTATAGGTATATCCCCTAAAAAATCGGGCTTCTGCAATAATTGCATTCTTTTCCGCTTCATCGGCAAAGATGTCCGCAAGTTCGGGTTTTTCAGCATACTCTATTATGGTATTCGCGTTAGCTATCATCTGGGTATAGGCCCAATCCCAATTATTTCCTACTTCGGAGGTGATCGGGGTCAAATAAGAGACCCAGTTCCTGTACGTGAAGTATTCCGCCCCTGCATCTGAACCAACATCGGTTCCGGGAAAATTGGTTATAAAAAAATTGTTGTCGTATTTTGAGTATTCTTCCCTGGCATTCCTTACCAAACCAATCAAGTAGGCTTCAAACCCGTCTTTGGTCGTAAGGGTTCCTTCGTTATTGAGAGAGGAAGGAGGGCTTTCATTGAGAAAATCATCTTCGCAGGAAGAAAGGGAAATAATGAAAAGTGCCAGTATGGGGAACAAGAAGTTTCTTTTAACAAACTTATCTGTATTAAAAAGTGATATCATGATACTTTGTTTTAAGTTTATTTATGATTTTATTAGAATCCAATATTTAGACCGAGGGAAAATGTCCTGGGCAATGGATAAAGATTACTGCTTCCTTGTATGGAAGTATAATTGTCGCCACTTTCCGGGTCTGACCCCAACCAATCTGTGAACGTGTATAAGTTTTTGGCACTGAGTGACAATCTTAAGCTTGAGAGTTTCAATTTGTCAAGCACTTCTTGATCAAATTGATAGGTCAAGGAAACATCCCGAATCCTGACAAAGTTCCTACTGGAGTACCAATCAATGCCCAATGGATTACTGTACAACAGCGATGGACGGCTATTGGATTGGTTCTCGGGTGTCCACCATCCGCCATCATATTGGTTTATACTTCTGCCCGGAACCAAGGGATTAATAAGGTTGAACGGGGCTTCCCAGCCCAAAAGGGAGTTGACAAATACGGATAAGGTGAAATTTTTATAGGTAAAATTGTTCCTGAGTCCCATGGTATATTCCGGTACATCTCCAGAACCAACCACAGTTCTGTCATCGGAGGTGATCTCACCATCTCCATTGATGTCCTTCACCCTAACAAAGCCTGGAGAAAATCCTTCGGGAATATCCGTATCTCCTTCTTGGTAAATACCGTCAAACTGATAGTCAAAAAATGAATTTATGGGCTGACCGATAAACCAACCGTTCGCTATACTGTCATCTTCTTTTCCGTCACCATCCAAATCTGTTCCGAACAGATGTACAATTTCATTCTTGTTGTAGCCGAAATTAAAGGATGTGGTCCACTCAAAATTATCGTTCCGTACATTGACCGAATTTAATTGCAGCTCTATACCCGTGTTATTAACCTCCCCTATATTGGTCAGTATACTGCTGAACCCTCCAGTTACGGGGATACTTCTTCGCACGAGCAGGTCCTCGGTTTTGCTGTTGTACCATTCCAAAGAACCATTGATGCGACCAGAAAGTAAACCAAAATCCAAACCAATATTTGTACTGGTAGTGGTCTCCCATTTCAAATCGTTGTTACCAAGGGTCGAAGGCACGACACCGATTGAGGTACTTCCACCATTACCAAATACATAGCCCGTTGTACTCGAAAGACTCAAAGATTGATATGGGTCTATGGCTTGGTTACCAACAGAACCGTATGACAAGCGAAGCTTTAATAAATTGATACTGCTGTCCTCATTGAAAAAGGGTTCGTCACTGATGATCCAACCAAACGCTGCGGATGGAAAAGTTGCATATTTATTGTTCTTTGCAAATACGGAACTACCATCCCTTCGTGCTGTCAAAGTAAACAGATATCTGTCTAAAAGTTGATAGTTGACCCTACCCATATAGGACACCCCATCAATTTTTTGGGCATAAGAGCTGGCCTGAATATTGGTTCCCAGGCCTAGGTTGTCATAACCCAGTCCGTCAAGGCTTAATTGCCCAGACTCTGCATATGTTTCCTCATACTCTTGGTGATTTCGGCTATAAAGTAGAGTAATATCAAATTTATGGGCCTCTCCCAAGGCTTTCTTATAGGTTACGATGTTTTCTTGGAGCCAATCAAAATCGTTTCGATTGTATTTGTTGGCATACGTAGTATTACTGTCCGAGTTGGGGTCTTGCCTTCTATAGTTGTATTCATGCTCCCACCGTATGTTGGGGGAATAGTTCATTCTATAAGACAGTTCCCCACCAAAAAGGGGCGTGCTCAATTCCGCAAATATGTTGCTAAAAAGATTGTTTTTTATTTCATCGTTCTTTGTAAAATAATCGTTCCATAAAGGGCTACTTGCAGCTCTTTCAGAAGGTACGGAGTATTGCGTTGGGCTTCCATCCTCGTTGTAGAAGGTTCCATAAGGGCTACTTCGATAAGCATCGAAAAGACTGGCCCCGAGGCCGGATAGATCTCGTCTGGAATACATGGCATTTACACCAACATCCAGCCATTTGGCAAGGTCAAAAACCAAATTGACACGAGTAGTTATACGCTTTTCATTGTCATTGATGACCAACCCTTTATTATCACTAAAGGAGGTTGATGCAAAATAGTTGGTTCCCTCTGTCCTTCCAGATACACTGGCATCTACGGAATGGATGGAACCTTGTTGCAGTGCTAAGTCAAAGGGGTCTACAGAAACCCCATTGGCAATGTTCTCCGCTTCTGTTGGGGAAAAATACGTGGACAATTGATTGGGATCCGCCTCTAGACCACTTTGCCTTCTCCATTCAAGCCTCCTTTCAATATACCTGTCTGGACTTAACAATTGAATGGTGTTGGTAGGGTCGGAAAGACCAGAAAATAAGTTGACACTGACTTTGGGCTTTGCAGTTTTTCCTGATTTGGAAGTGATCAGGATAACCCCGTTGGCAGCCCTTGATCCATAAATTGCCGTAGAACTGGCATCTTTTAGGATATCTATGGTTTTAATATCTTGGGGGTTAATATCGTTTAATTCACCATTGAATATGATACCGTCCAACACTATTAGAGGGTCATTGGATCCACTTAAAGAGCTCTGTCCCCGTATCAGTAGCGCACCACTTTGTCCAGGTCGGCCATCTCCAATGAATTGAACGCCCGTAGCACCTGTGAGTGATTGGGCAATATTGACATTGGGCAAGCTCTGATTGACTTTTTCCACGTCTACCGATGACATGGCACCAGTAATATTTCTTTTGGATTGGCTACCGTACCCAACGATTACTACCTCATCCAGACTATTTGTGCCAACAGCCAGATTGACATTGATCTCTGATTTTCCTTCAACGGATAGTTCTTGGGCTTGATATCCTATATAGCTGAATATCAATATGTCACTTTCAGAATCCACGGTAATCTGATAATTACCGTCAAAATCTGTTGTTACACCGTTTGTTGTTCCTTTTACCAAAACTGTTGCCCCGGGAAGTGGCGCTGCAGTGGAAGCATCAGTTATGATACCTGTTACTGTTTTTTGACCAAATGCAGCAGTGGTCATCACTAAATAAAATGGCAAAGCGTACAATGCCATTTTTAGTGTTTTTCGCACTGAGAGGTCTTTTAAAATAGTTGTCTTCATACATTTGTTGTTGTAGTGGTTAATTTTTCATATGCTTAAACGATTAAGCTAATAATTTGTAAAATGCCATAAATACTATAAAAGGAAGTAGAATTATGGCGATGAAATCCTATAATATTGAATATCAAAACAATTCTATCTTACTATTCAAAATGTTAACTAGGATTGAACAGGATAAATGTAGAAAGGAAAAAAAGGAAATAATTCAAGAATATTTTCATAAAATTAAACTATTTTAACATAATTGATTATTTGATAATAATTTAATAATGTTTTTGGTAAATTAAACATGAAGGTGCTTTATAACCGATAAGTTGATAATGATGTAATTTGTGTAGTATTGGAAAGAGATACATTTATAATATTTGAATCCAATGTTGAGCCTGGATATTCCAAAATACATTCCCATGTCAATTATGAACTGAATTATGTTAAAAAAGGGTGGGGTAAGAGGTTTGTAGGGGATTATTTTTCTGGATACCAGGAAGGGGATCTAGTTCTTTTGGGGCCTAATATTCCCCATTCATGGGAGGCCAATGGGGATCAGTGTTTGGACAACGCCATTAATGTGGTGATCAAATTTTCCGAGAATTTTGTTAGTGACGGACTTATGGGAATGGTTGAGATGAGCCCGGTCTTACATTTGTTTAAACAGGCATCCCGGGGAATCCAATTTGTGGTTAAGGAAAGAGAAAAGATTGAGTTGGAGTTCCAGAAATTATTGGAAGAGGACGGTATTGAAAAAATATGCCAATTATTTAAGCTTCTGAAGTATATGACAGAGATCGAGGAAAAAAAATATCTATCAAGTGCTGGTTACATAGAGCATAGCTCCAACTCTGACCTGATCAGGATCAATGAGGTCTATAAGTACATTTTCAAGAATTTCCATTTGAACATCAAGCTTGAGGAACTATCAGATTTGGTACATCTGGCCCCAGGCTCTTTCTGTAGATTTTTTAAGGCAAAGACCGGGAAGACTGTTTTTGAGGTTGTAAAACAAGTGCGTATTGCCTATGCCTGTAAACTTCTAAAAAGTACCTCAAAGACCATTTTGCAGGTGTCGCTGGATTGCGGATATACCACGATCATGAATTTTTACAAACAGTTTAAGGAAGTCAAGGGGTTGAGTCCAAAAAAATATCGCGAATTAAAATTTTAGCGAAAAAGAATTGGATGTAGGTATTCAAAAAAGTCAAATCCAATTATTTTGAAGGGACGGTTTCCTTCAGGGCAAGGGTTGCCTCCAAACATATATGTTGGGGGGATTTTTGGGTTTTGCCTTCAATAATATCGGTTAGAAGGATAACAGATTTTTTTCCTATCTCATGAATGGGCTGGTTTAAATATTGAATCCTATTTTCAAATAGGTCGTAAAAAGGGTTTCTGTCAAAGGCCGCGATGTCCAAATTTTTTATTAATGCTTTATCCAAGGATTGGATTTGTCTCAAACCCTCTTCGGCCAAGGTGTTTGTATGAAAATATAAGGCCGTTACTTTGTTCTCAAGCACCAGGCGTTGTATGATTTTTTTCATATCCCTTTTTAGTGACTTGGTGTCAACTTTTTTGACCAAGTCATTATCTGGTTCAATATTATTTTCCATTAATGAGGCAAGGTACCCGTTTAAGCGGTCATTAAAATGTTGAAACTTTGAGTCATAAACTATAGCGGCTATTTTTTGGTGTCCTTTCTTCACCAAGTAATCTGTTGCGATGAATGATGCCTGGAAATTATCAATTTTAACGGTATGGGCTCCAATCTTTGGGAAATACCGATCCACTAGGACAACAGGAACTTTTTGCAATATATTCTTTAATATCGATTCAGAGCCCTCTGGGGCCGCAATGATAAATCCATCAACTTGCCGGGTCATAAGAAAATCCACGATGTTCGTAAACTTTTCAAGATTTTCGTCAGAGGAACAAAAGATGGCCGTATAGCCCCTAGAATATGCCAAATCCTCTATTTCCCTGGCCAAAAAAGAAAAAAAAGAATTTGAAATGTCGGCCAAGATGACTCCAATGGTCTTTGTCTTCTTTGTTTTAAGACTTTGGGCAATGATATTGGGTTCATAATTAAGTTCCTTGGCAATTTTCAATATCCTCTTGGCCGTATCTTCAGGTATCCTGTTCTCCTTCCATTTGTTGTTTATCACATAAGACACAAGGGATGTGGAAACCTGGGCGGTATTGGCGATGTCTTTTAAAGAAACTCTTTTTATCATATAGTGAATTCACATCCAAAAATATTGAACTCATTTAAATTTTTTCAATTTTCTTTTTGACATGTTTTCAAAGTTAATTCAAACAGCGTCGCCGAAAGGAGTACAAGTAAATTCAAATTTGATTGTATTTAATTTATTATCAATATTTTAATAAATTTTGTTTCCAAACGAAATCAATTGAAACCAACTTTTTGCGTGCAAATAAAAAAGGCTCCAGAGTATGAATTTCTCTGAAGCCTTGCTGTTTCTGCTCCCCCTCTTGGGCTCGAACCAAGGACCCTCTGATTAACAGTCAGATGCTCTAACCAACTGAGCTAAGGAGGAATATTTCCTATAAGCGGGTGCAAATATAGCAGTTTACTTCATATACAACAAACAAAAAAAGTGGTTTTCTATTTAAAAAGCCATTTATAAAGATCATTGCCATTTGCAAACAACAGCAACCCAATCAGTAAAAAGAAACCTACCATTTGTGCATACTCCAAAAATTTGTCGCTGGGTTTTCTGCCTGTAACCATTTCATAGAGCAAGAACACGACATGCCCACCATCCAATGCTGGAATAGGAAGTATGTTCATAAAAGCCAAAATAATGGAAATCAAAGCCGTAGTGGACCAAAAGGCTGCCCAATCCCAAGTATCAGGAAACATACTTCCAATAGCAGCAAAACCACCCACTCCCTTATAAGCACCGGTCTGCGGATTGAAAATCTTTTTCAGCTGTTTTACATAACTGGATAATGTGGTAACACCTTTATCAATACCAGCAGGTATGGCTTCCCAGAAAGTATATTTTTGGGTTTTTATGGCAAAGTATCCCTTTTCAGCATAATCCTCCATGGTGAGTCCGCCGATTTCCAATCCCAACTTTCCTTCTTCATTTACTTGGGCATCTATCTTTGCTTGCGTTCCGTTTGCTCTTTTTACTCCAACCTCAACCTCTTTCCCCTTGTTATTCTCTAGAATAGGTGTGATTTGATCTCTGTAGACAGCAGGAATTCCATTAATGGTCAAAAATTCGTCCCCAGCCTCAAATCCTGAATTTTTGTTCTGAGAATCTTTGGACACTTCATTAACTATAAACGGTGCCCTAAGACTCAAAAAACGAACCTTATCCTCGTCTTCCAACAACGTGGAAATAAAATCTATCGGGATTTCCTTTTCAATACGTTGGCCATCACGTTCAATGGTAATATCATTTCCATTGATCAATTCAATAAAAACACTGTTGAAGGTTTTCAGCTCTTTCCCATCCACTGCAAGAATCTTGTCTCCGGTCTGGATGCCTATCTTATCTCCTATTTCCTTTTCTGTGACCCAAACACCGTCTTTCAAACTTTCCATCGGAATGTACTGATCCCCGTAGGAGTAGGCCATTCCTATATAAATGATAACGGCCAAGATGAAATTAACCGTCACCCCTCCCAACATAATGATCAATCGTTGCCACGCTGGTTTACTTCTAAACTCCCAAGGCTTGGGTTCCTCCTTCATCTGCTCGGTATCCATACTCTCATCAATCATTCCGGATATCTTCACATAACCTCCCAAGGGCAGCCAGCCTATACCATAGACAGTCTCCCCTATTTTTTTCTTGAACAAAGAAAACTTAACATCAAAAAATAGATAGAACTTTTCTACCCGGGTCTTGAACAGCTTTGCTGGAATAAAATGTCCCAACTCATGAAGTACAATAAGTATGGACAAACTCAGAAAAAATTGTATGGTCTTTATTAAAATGGGGCTCATTACTAACAGTCTGTTAAAACGCACAAAAGTAAACTTTTACCCAGTGATATGAAAACCTCAATATTATAGCTCTTGGGTTTTAAGAAACTTTTAGTACCAAAACTACTATTTCATCTTGATGAAACTCTCTAGCTGTTGTAATTTTGCATTCCATGCGGTCATTTTTTGCCAAATACAAATTTTTCGGGATAGTGCTTTTAGCAATTTCCTGCATAATTATTTATTTGTTTTACAACGCTTTACAACCCAAAAAGGAGTTACCTGTCTTCCAACCCTCCATGGTGGACAAGTCTTTGGTAGATAGCACTCTGCACTACAAAAAGAAATACCATACCATTGCGGATTTTGAATTGGTAAATCAAAATGGAAAAACCATTACCCAAGAAGATTATAAGGATAAAATATATGTGGCCGATTTTTTCTTCACTACCTGCCCCACCATTTGTCCCATTATGACCAAAAACATGGCAGGCATTCAAAAATCAATTTTAGATGACGATGAAGTGCTGCTATTGTCCCATTCGGTTACTCCGGTGATTGATTCCGTCCCCCAATTAAAAAAGTATGCTTTGGAAAAAGGGGTCATTGATACAAAATGGAATCTGGTCACAGGTGATAAAAAACAAATCTATCAATTGGCCCGAAAATCCTATTTGGCCGTAAAAAATGACGGTGATGGTGGACCTTTTGATATGATTCATACCGAAAATTTTGTCTTGGTGGACAAGGAACGAAGAATTCGTGGGTTCTATGACGGCACCAACCCTGAGGAGATAAACAAACTTCTAGAAGACCTAGAAATTTTAAAGGCAAGTTACACCAACCAGTAACACTTATCTTTATTTCTATTTTAAAGCTGCGTTTGTCCTTTTTTACTTAATTTTGCCCTTACTTAAAATCAATCTAAATAAGGCTCGTGGTCACAGTCGCAGATCTGTCATACGGACAAAAAGGTATCATAAAGGATTTTTCGGAAAATAACCTTCCCATTAAACTCTTGGAAATGGGCTGTTTACCTGGAAATATTGTTGAATTGGTGCAAATTGCACCGTTGAACGACCCTATTTATATCAATCTAAGCGGAAGCCATATTGCTATAAGAAGATCCTTGGCCAAATTGATAGAATTGGAAATTGTAGATGATAACCAGGCCTTATGAGCAAAAGCATCAATGTTGCCCTTATTGGAAATCCCAATACCGGAAAGACCTCTGTTTTCAACCAGCTTACAGGCCTCAAACAAAAGGTTGGCAATTATCCAGGAATCACGGTAGAAAAAAAGGAGGGCATCTGCAAACTTCCCAAAGGGGTCAAAGCGCATATTCTAGATTTACCGGGAACCTACAGTCTCAATACCACTTCATTGGATGAAAGTGTAGTTGTTGAGCTGCTTCTCAACAAAAATGATAAAGATTACCCCGATGTGGCCGTGGTAATCAGTGATGTTGAAAACCTGAAAAGAAACCTTCTGCTCTTTACTCAGATCAAAGATTTAAAAATCCCTACGATTTTGGTCATCAACATGGCCGATCGTATGGATCGAAAGGGCATTTCGTTAGATATTGATCTAATGGAGAAAAAGCTGGACACCAAAATTGCATTGGTCAGTACCAGAAAGAGCAAGGGCATAGAACGCATCAAAGAACTCATTTTAGATTACCGTAAGCTATCTGCCTCCCCAAATTTGGACACTTCAAGGATAGCTCCTGAATATTTTGCCCGTATGCAAAAGGCCTTTCCAAAGGAAGACCTTTATAAATTATGGCTGGTCATTACCCAGGACGTCAACTTTATGCCCATTGAAAAGAAGCGGATTGAAGACGCCACTTCTTTCAGCACAAAATCTAAAGTTGAACTGAAAAAACTACAGCACAGGGAAACTGTACTGCGCTATCAGTTTATAAATGATACTTTAAAGGAAACCTATAAAGTTGACCTAAATACCGCAAAAGGATTACGCGCATCCATTGACAAAGTACTGACCCACAAAGTTTTTGGATATATCATTTTCTTCGCCATTCTTTTATTGATTTTCCAAGCCATTTTTGAATGGAGTGGTTATCCCAGTGATTGGATCGATGAACAATTTGCTTCAGCCGCAGAATGGCTAAAAAATACATTGCCCCAAGGGCTTTTTACCGATTTATTGTCCGAAGGTATTATTGCAGGTATTGGTGGTATTGCTGTTTTCGTTCCGCAGATAGCATTTTTATTCCTGTTCATTTCACTTTTGGAAGAAAGTGGATATATGAGTCGAGTAGTTTTTTTAATGGATAGATTGATGCGTCCTTTTGGTTTAAGTGGTAAAAGTGTTGTCCCCCTTATTTCGGGAACCGCCTGTGCCATCCCTGCCGTTATGGCCACACGTACTATTGAAAGTTGGAAAGAACGTTTGATCACCATCTTGGTCACTCCTTTCACTACGTGTTCCGCTAGGCTACCTATTTATCTTATTCTTATCGCTCTTGTAATTCCCGAAGGAAGTTTTTTGGGCCTAATAAGCTATCAGGCCTTGACCTTGATGCTTTTGTACCTTATCGGTTTTGGCATGGCCATTTTTGCGGCAATGATCTTAAACAAGGTCATGAAAATTAAAAGTCGGTCCCTTTTTATGGTAGAAATGCCTGCTTATCGACTTCCACTCTTAAAAAACGTGTGGTATACCGTTCTGGAAAAAACCAAAAGCTTTGTGTTTGGGGCTGGAAAAATTATTTTGTCCATTTCTATCATCCTATGGTTTTTAGGTTCGAATGGGTATTCTGAAGATTTCAAAAATGCCGAACAAATTGTAAATCAACGTATCCAAGAACAGGGATTAAGTCCTTACAGCAACAACTTTATCAAAAACAACATCAACGCCTACATGAAGAGTATTAAACTGGATACTGAAACACCTCCTGATGCCATTCAGTTAAAAGCACTTCGTGATAATGTACAGGATTTAACCAATGTTTTAAAGGAAAGGGCGCGGTTGCAGGAAATTGCCAGTTACAAGCTTGAAAATTCATATATGGGAATGGCTGGAAAGGCCATAGAGCCCATTGTAAAACCATTGGGTTATGACTGGAAAATTGGTATCGCCGTACTCACTTCCTTTGCCGCTCGTGAAGTATTTGTGGGCACATTGGCCACTATCTATAGTGTTGGCAGTGACGAAGAAGACACCATTAAAGAGCGTATGGCCGCCGAGCTGGATGAATCTGGGAAAAAACCAATGTTCAATTTAGCTTCTGGAATTTCACTGATGCTATTTTATGCTTTTGCCATGCAGTGTATGAGTACCTTGGCCATTGTAAAAAGGGAAACCAACAGTTGGAAATGGCCATTGCTGCAATTGGCATTCATGAGCTCTTTTGCGTATCTTGTAGCATTGACCGCCTTTCAAATCCTTAAATAATGGAGATGCTTCAACAAATTTTAGCTTAC
This sequence comes from Flagellimonas amphidinii, assembly GCF_013090115.1. GTDB lineage: Bacteria > Bacteroidota > Bacteroidia > Flavobacteriales > Flavobacteriaceae > Flagellimonas > Flagellimonas amphidinii. The sequence goes on along the minus strand of NZ_JABFNN010000030.1, from coordinate 241,083 downwards.
TTGACACTTACGACAGCGGTGCTTTATTTGGTTTGGAAGTTTTTATTGCCCAAATCGTTCGCCTTTGGAAAAAAGAAAAATTCCAAAGCCTGTGGGCAAGATGACTGTGGCTGCAGCTAAAGTCCTTCTTCTTTTACTTTCCCCATCATCTTCTCACATTGGAAAAGAAATCCATGCTTTTTTTCATTCGCTGTGTAACCTTTCTTAATTTCCTGACTATATAAGAACAAAGACCAGCTAAAAACAGTATTGAAAACGCTTTCAGACGAAATAATCATGCAAAAGGTTGCCGAAGGAAATCTTGACTTGCTCAAGATTCTTTTTGACCGGTATCACAAACATATATTCAACTTTTTATTGAAAATGTGCGGTGATCCCATGTTGAGCGAAGACCTTACGCAAGATGTCTTTTACAAATTGATAAAATATAGAAGTTCTTATAAAAACGGAAGTTTTGTGTCTTGGTTGTTCACTATTGCACGAAACAATCTCAAGACCCATTTCACAAGAAATCACAAAAACCATAGTGAGATCGGGAAATTTGAGCAGAAGCATCTGGAAACGGATTCAAGTAAGGAAGAGGATTATTCCCATTTGCAATATGCCCTTAACCAATTGAACCCCTCTGACCGGGAGTTGATTGTCTTGAACAGATTTGAAGAAATCCGTTATGAAGAACTCGCAGAAATTGTGGGAAGCACTCCTGGTGCAGTAAAGACCAAGGTAAGCAGGGTACTCAAAAAATTAAAAAACATCTATATGGAATCCCTTTAGGGATACAAGCATAAATACAAAAAAATGAAATCCGATAAAGAACGTATTACTGAATTGATTCCAGATTATCTAGACAATGTCTTGGATGACGCCACAAAACAAATGGTAGAGCAATATCTCGCCCAGCATCCCGATTTTAGACAGGAAATGGAGGGTTATAAGTCTTTATTTAAAGCCTTCGATGAGGATGTCAAAGTTCCTTCAGATAAACTTAAAAGAAGTTTTGAAGAAGCCTTGGAGCACGAAAAAAGAAAAACGACCAAGGTAGTTGCTCTTCCGCAGAAAAAGGAAAAATCGCAATGGGCGAACAATTTGCTCAAAGTGGCGGCCAGTATTGCCCTGTTAGTGGCTTCTTTCCAAATGGGTGGTGTCTTTCAACAGAAAAAGTCCAATGAAGACCTTGCAGAATTGCAAAACGAAAGTCTTCAAATGAAGCAGACCGTAATGCTCTCATTGATGGAAAATCAATCTGCCAGCAAACGTATCCAGGGTGTCAATTATATTGAAGAATTTGAAAACCCAGATGAGGCCATCATCAACGCACTCGCCAATCGGCTGTTGTTTGATGAGAATGATAATGTGCGGCTCACGGCTACGGAAGCACTTTCAAAATTTACAGCTTCCGAAACAGTAAAAAAAGTTTTCATTGAAGCCCTGGAGAAAGAAAAAAATCCAAGTATTCAAATTGCCATTATTCAATTATTGGTGCAGATTCAAGAGAAAAAAGCAGTAGCTCCTATGCAAAAATTGCTGGAACAAGAAGATACACAACCTTTTATTAAAGAACAGATCAAATCTGCATTACCTAAAATTATATAAATCAAAAAACGAAAATCATGAGAAAATCACTAATTATCTTAATTGCATTTGCATTCATCAGCAGTGCAAAAGCACAAAAAGATTTCACAAAATCATTAAATGGAATTGAGTGGGTCAAAATTGAATCCAAAGCAGATATAAAACTGCAGACCCATTCAGGCAACGAACTACTTATCAAAGCCAGCAGCAGCGCCAAAACTTTAGAAAAAGCCAAAGGGCTTAGATTGGTGGGCGAAGATGGCAACGATAATACTGAGGTTGGCTTTTATGTAATTCAAGATGGGAACACCCTTTTGGTCAAAAACCTGAGAAAATCCGAAGGCGCTGAAATCTATTTGCCCGCAAACCAAAATGTCTCTGTAAAAAGTACTTGGAACGGCGATATAGAAATTGAAGGCTTTACCGGAGAGGTTGAGGCAGATGCCCAACTTAATGGAAGTATTGAAATTTCAGAAGTAAACGGTCCGGTTACTGCAACTTCGCTTAACGGCGACGTTACGGTAGAATTTGGCCCCGTAAAACAAAATAGCCCTATTTCTATTTACTCCACTAACGGAGCCGTTGATGTTGGCTTACCAGGAAATACCCCCGCCAAGCTGTCCATGTCCACTGTAAATGGCGACATGTACACTGATTTTGAAATAAAAAGAGCAGAAAAAGAAGGACTCAAACCCCTTTCAGGAAGAAAAGTTAATGGAACCATCAACAACGGCGGAGTTGATATTTCTCTAAAATCCATCAACGGAAACATCTATTTAAGAAAACAATAAGCATCAAAAAACGAACAATCATGAAAAATTTAGCAACCTTTCTTTTGATAGGGTTCTTAACCTTATCCCTAAACGCCCAAAAGGTCATCGAAAAAAGCTTCGACCTTAGTAACAGAATGGTTCATTTGGATGTAAAATTTGCTTCGGATATTGAGGTAAAGACCTGGGATAAGCCCACGGTTTATTTCAAAGCAGATATTACCACGAAGCAAGGAAAACATTTGGATCTTTACAGGCTTCAAATTGATGAGACCAATAGTTCAATTGCAATTACCTCTAAACCCAAAGCCCTTTTTGAAGCGTTTTATGAGGAATGGAACAAGGGTCGTCCGGAGCATGAGAAAAGATATTACCACACTGGCGAGACCTACAAGTTCAATTATGTGCTTTATGTCCCCAAAAATGCCCGATTCAAGGTAAGTAGTATCAATGGCGACTTGAACTCCGAGATAATCGAAGGAGATTTTACCGCGGACCTCATCAACGGCAATATAGAAATCAAAAAATATAGCGGCAACATGGATTTGACCACCATAAATGGTGAAATAGACTTGGTTTTAAAAAATTCCCGTTTGGTAGCAGAGACCATTCATGGCAATATTTATGCTGATGAAAATTTGAAACTTGAGGTCACCGATCGTCATGTAGGTCAAAAAGTGGAAGGAAGGTTTGACAATGCAACCCACCGCTTAAAATTGAACACCATCAATGGCAATATGTATTTAAGACTCTAATTTGATGAAAATCTTCACCCTGATGTTTCCATTGGCTCTATGTATTGTATCATGTGACCAGCTGAGAAGCCCCGCACTGTCTGAAAATACATTAAAACAGGATTCCCTGGCTTTGGTTCAAATGATTTCTGAAAGGGAGCGGGCCATGATCGAAAAAGACATAGACTTGGCAATGCGCCAGTTTTCTGATGATGTGACTTGGATTAATTCACAAGGGTATCTTTTTGAGGGAAAAAAGGAATTGGAAAAGTTCCATGGAATGCTTTCAGAAAATGATTCTTTGGATTATTTCTATGAGGCGGGCAAACCAAAAATACGAATTTTGGATGCCAAAAATGCCATTACCTATTATAGTTGGAAAATGTTTTGGTTCAAAAAAGCAATTCCCACGGATACAACTTTTAAGGAAATTGGATTAATGACCCTACATGCGCAAAAGATGGGTGAAAAATGGAAATGGTCAGCCATAACCAACCAACACACTCCTTGGTTTTATGACGAAATAAATCCAGTTAAAATTGAGTAGCCTTAAAACATTGGTGTTAAGAAACTATAGAGCAAAAGGGCCCAACCAACAACGAGCAGCAATCCTCCAAATGGAGTAATAGGTCCTAAAAAGCGAAGTTTTTTACCATTGGCAGCACTAAGGCAAAGTCCATAAATGCTAAAGGAGAAGAGTAGGGTTCCGAAAATGAAACAATGCACGATAATTGAATCCAAAGACCTATCAAACCCTAGATTAAAACCAAGCACTAAGAGTACAATGGCATGGTACATTTGATATTTGACCCCTGTTTCAAAGCTGTGAAGTAACTCGGGGGTCAATTTCTTTTTTAGGGCATGAGCACCAAAGGCTCCAAAAACTACGGCAAGCAGGCCATAAAGAGCTCCCATAACCTGTGCAAGCAATATTTTTTCCAATTGTATAGGTTTAAAGGTCTATGCTAATCTCGTAATCCGAAGTGACTACAAAAGCACACTCCCGATATCTTGGTGGTCCAAAAGTCTTCATTTTGGCTTTGGAAAAAGCAACCTTTTCCTTTGGAATGCCCAACCAATTGGTATCCAATTTTCCGTTGCCATTTTTATCATGAAATACGGCCAAAGCATATTCTCCAATAGGCAAATCTTCAATCTTTAAAGTTACTTGTCCTTCATGTGCGGGAGCACTTCCAGTCTTCAGGACCTCTTCAAATGAAAGAAAGGTGTCATCAGAATCATAAACCGCTACATTCACCTGACCCGAAGCGGAATCAACATTATTGATGTGAACAGAAATGGTATTTTGTGCGAGTAGGCTTAATGGCATCAATAGGAGGCAAAAAAAAAGTGCTTTCATAGTTAAATTGGGACTACAATATTAGATTGATTTGGTTCATATACGTTTCAAAAAACAATTTAGTCTTTGGGACCGTCCAACACCTCTGTTTGCAAAATAGCATATATTTTTTGTGTTTGGATGCTATCCTGAAAATTGATAAACATTTTTAGGGAATCGTGATGAATCAACTTGATTTTTTGCTGCCTCAAATCATCCACAAACACATAGACTTTGGATTGCGTAAGTGAGTCCTTGAAAACTCCTTTTTCCTTTGCCATCCAAGAAAATCCGGAACTACGTTCCATTTCGGGCAATTTTGCCACCAATGCAATACTATCTATTTCGGTGATGGGTATTTGCTGGTAATAGATTCCGGATAGCATTTTCAACTTTCCATCTTCCAACTTGCACCAATTTTTATAGTGTATTATAAAGGCCAAGCCACAGACAATGAGCGTGAGAACAATCAATGCGTTCCACAACCAATGTCTTTTCTTTTTACTCATCTTCTTTACCTGTTCTAAACTTGTCAAACCAAGCCACCGTGTGGGCTACTTTGGTCATCAGATTACTCGGTTTGCTGGCTATACCATGACTTGCTCCTGGGATTTCCACTAAAACGGTCTCTATCTTTCGGAGTTTGAGTGCATGATACAATTGTTTGGCCTCGCTGGGAGGTGTTCGCAAATCGTTCATTCCCACCATTACCATTGTGGGTGTCTCTACATTACCAACGAGCGAAATAGGGGAAAATTTCCAATACCCTTCAAAATTTTCCCAAGGCTGCCCTGGATACCTATGATTGAAATAATAAAAGTAGTTATCGGCCACCAAGGTCTTACTGATCCAGTTCATTACAGGTTTGGCCACTACGGCAGCTTCAAAACGATTGTTCTTTCCAATGATCCAAGCGGACATGATTCCGCCTGCGCTACCTCCCGTAACGAACAATTGGTCTTCATGGGCAATTCCCATTTCTATGCAGTGGTCCACACCATCCATTACATCATTATAGTCTTCACCAGGATAGTTGTTGTACAAAAGGTTGCCAAATTCCTCCCCATAACTTGTACTTCCTCTGGGGTTTGGATAAAAAACGATATATCCTTCGGAAGCATAGAGTTGCATTTCTATAGAAAACCGGTCACCATAATTAAGGATAGGCCCTCCATGGTTCTCTACCATAAAAGGATATTTTTTATTGCTATCGTAGTTGGGAGGATACACCACCCATCCTTGTATATCCCTCCCATCCACTGATGATTTGTACCACACTTCTTCCACCTTTCCCAAGGTTCTATAGTTGAGTAATGCAGCATTCAACGTTGTTAATTGGGCAGGTACTTTTGATTTTGGCTTAAGGACAGCCAGCTCTGCTGGATAATTAGGTCTGGTTTGTGTAAACGCGATTGTGCCATTTTTTGAAACACTATACGCACCACTTGCATAGGGTCTTCCCAAAGTGGTGCCTCCAACATTGTCCACCAGTTTTTCCACTTTCCCAGAAAGGGAAACATATCCAATCTTACCATTGCCCTTATCATCATAATATACATAGAGTCCATCGCCCTTTGCATTCCATTGGATTTTAGACAAGGTTCTGTCCAATCCCGCAGAAAGTAACCGTTTATTACTGCCATCACTATTCATAATATGGAGCTTCCTAGTTTGGAAAGCCTGCACTTTATCCTCAAAACCTAAGTAAGCGATATATTTTCCATCAGGAGAAACTTGTGGATTATAATCGGGCCCATTTCGGTCAGTTAAAGCAGTTATTGCACCACTTTCCACGCTAACGGAATAAATCTCACTATTTCTGAAGCGATATTCCCAATCTTCTACCCTATTCGCTGAGAAATAAATTTTTGAAGCATCCGGAGACCATGAAAGTGTTCCTCTGTGGTGCCAGTCTCCTGATGTTATCTGTCTGGGAGCACCACCCTCTGCTGGAATGGTAAAAATATGGTTGAATCCTGGCTTGATATAACCTTTACCGTCAGCTTCATGATAAACCCGATCAGTAATTCGAGGGGGCTCCGCCCATTTTGCCCCTTTGGGTTTTTTAGGAATTTTGGCAATTACCGGAGGTGCTTTGGGCACATTCATGGAGAATGCCAATTGCTTACCATCTGGAGACCACGTCAATGAACTGGGACTAAAAGGCAATTGCGTCAATTTTGCAACCTTTCCAGATGCCACCCAATACATATAAATTTCTGAACCTTCATCGGTACTGCTGGAAAATGCAATTCGATCACCTGAGGGCGACCATCGTGGATTACTCTCGTTGCCTTCATTTGCAGTTAACTTTTGATGTTGGCTTCCATCGGTTCTAATTATCCATAAATTGCCTTTGGATGCATCTTTCAAAATATCAAATCCCATTCTTCGATAAACCACCCATTCCCCATTTGGTGAAACTTGGGGGTCGGACACATATTGTAAATCAAAAATGTCTAAATACGAGAAGTTTGGTTTTTGGGCCGTAATAAATTGAAAGGATATGGCCAAAGCCAAAAGACAGAGAACCTTTTTCATTTTGATTGATTTTTGGACTTTTTAAAGATAGTGGAAACCGCTAAGAATCCCATACCGCATATTCATTAGTATCTTTGGAAAAGAAACACTTATTTAATGGATTTTTCTGGTAAAACTGTCTTGATCACTGGCGCTTCACGTGGAATAGGCAAGGCAACAGCTTTGGCCTTTGCCCAAAAAGGGGCCAAAGTAGGTATCAACTTTCGCAGTAACATTGAAGAAGCCCAGAAAACACTTTCGGAACTTCCCGGGGATGGGCATGGCCTTTTTCAAAAAGATATTTCCCAAAAGGAAAATTGTCAAGAATTGATTCATGAATTTGTTGAAGCCTATGGCCAATTGGATATTTTAGTGAACAATGCTGCCATTTTTCATCATCACAAAATTGATGAAATTGATTTTAAGGGATGGGGCCAAGAATGGGAAACCACATTTGAAACCAATCTCTTTGCTGCGGCTCACCTAACCTATTGGGCCTCTCAAAAAATGATAGCATCTGGCGGCGGAAAAATTGTGAATGTCTCTTCCAGGGGTGCTTTTAGAGGCGAACCCAATGCTCCCGCTTATGGCGCCAGCAAAGCGGCATTAAATGCCATGAGTCAATCTTTGGCCAAAAAGTTAGCACCGCATAATATTTTTGTTGGCGTAGTTGCCCCGGGGTTTACTGCTACTGAAATGGGAGTCAACGCCCTAACACCAGAAGAGGAAGAGCGTTTGTTGGCCGAAACTCCTTTTCAACGTATGGCAAAACCTGAGGAAGTAGCCCATGCCGTCCTATTTTTGGCCTCGGAGGGTGCCGAATATTGTTCGGGTACCATTATCGATGTCAATGGCGCATCCTATTTAAGAAGTTAAACCCATGAAAGCTGCAACCATAGCCCAACTCAAAAAAGAATTGCAATTTAGGTCAGAGGATGAGATCCTTCAGCTTTGTCTGCGATTGGCTCGATTTAAAAAAGAAAACAAAGAACTCCTCACTTATTTGCTTTTTGAAGCCGGGGATGAAAATGGTTACATTGAAACCGTTAAACTTGAAGTGGACGAACTTTTTTTGGACATTAATACAAACAGTTATTTCTATATCAAAAAAAGTGTTCGAAAAATCTTGAGAAACCTTAAAAAATACATTCGGTATTCTGGCAACAAAGAAACCGAGGTGGAATTGCTACTGTATTTCTGTCAAAAATTAAAGGTCTTTTCTCCTTCCATTCAAAGGAATACCACTTTGCTAAATCTATACAAAAGACAACTGGAGTATATTCAAAAGAAACTTTCAGCCCTACATGAGGATTTGCAGTATGACTACAGATTGGTTTTGGAAGAATTGTACTAATGATTCTAAAATAAAAAAGGGAAGCATCGATACTTCCCTTCCTTATGATTAGTCGGTTATCTGTAATCTAAGTTATGCCACTTTCTTAAGTGCCTTTTTGGCTGAGCTAGCTTTTTTTGCCGCTACTTTAGCTTTAAGTTGTCTAACTTTTGCCTTCTTAGCTACTTTTTCCAATTCTTTTTTCTTTGCCTTTTTCTTCTTCAATTTCTGAAGTTTAGCAACTGCTTTCTTAGCTGCTTTTTCTTTAGCTTTTAGATTCTTCTTTGCTTTCTTCAAAGCCTTTTTCAGTTTACTTTTTTTGGACATCTTTCATTTTTTAATGTTACCACAAAGTTAAGTAAACATAAATTAAATGTAAATTATTCTTAAGTTATTTACTTATATCGATTTTGAGGAAACGTTCGTAATTGAATTAAGTGCAATGTTTTTAATGGTTCCTGTCCCTTCAAAATATACACTTATCCCCTTAATCTTCGCTGAAGTTTCATGTCCCTTTCCTTCATATACCTGAACACCATCCACAAAAATTTCAAGTTTGCCCTTTTTGGAAATACATTGCAAATCAACAAAGTCATTAAAATCAACCCCAAAACCTGAAAGGTCATTTTTCTTTCCATCAATATAATCTCCAAAAGCTAATAGATTAAGGTTTGCAATACATCCTTTTTTGGCCAAGGGAATGCCCAAGGCCCCTCCATCATAGAGTACAAATACTTTTACTCCCTGACATCCACTCAACCCTTCCTTTAAGGTGTTTTTCACTTGAAAGGAAAATTCAAAATTATCCGTATATAGCTCTCCAAAATCTCTGACTTTATAGAGACTGGTCATTACATTTGAAGTTCTTGGATCCATATCATAGGCACTTAGTACATCTAGGGTAATTGAAAGCTCATCACCTTGTTTAATTTCTTCACGCTGAAGATAAATGGGAGCATTGTCTTGTTGGATTACCCCTAACCAATCTTGGGTTTTTATGAAAACATCATCCTCTTGTACAATAGTGCCATCAACAACCAGCTTTGACTTGAAGAACCCTGGCAAATAATAAATGCAAGTGGCAATACTATCGGTTTTGTTAATTAAGATTCGTTTGTTTTCATCCCAATCTTGTTGTATTTCAATCACTGCACTATCCCTTGCATTGGAGGCATCATACTCAAAAACAACAGAATTGGGTATCTCATCACTGACAATTCTACTTTTAAACTTAAAAGCTGATTTATCAAGGGTAGCGACTTTACTTACCTCATCAGGATTTCTACGCCAAAACATGGCCATTAAAACTCCTGCGACTAAAATCAGTACCCCCAGTACGACCAAGTTTGATGTTTTTATCTCCTTCCAAAACGTTTTTGGAAGAGGTTGGGATTTGTAACTTCCTGCAAACTCTCGCCAGTTTTTATGTCCAATAAATTCCGATAGGATATCCAAAGTAGCAGAACTTGGATTAGCTATCAACTCGGCCCTACCCCAAATTCTTTTCAGTGTTGTAACACTCAATCTTTTTTTGGTCGAGGAAAAAATGCGGTCACTTAGCTCTTCAAAGTCTTTATTGCTCCAATTGGTACCACTGCCCCAGCCTAGTTGTTTCTCAACTTGTGCAACCAAATATTGAATCATGTTAAGTTTTGATTTATCCATAAAACTAAAAAGCGTTTAGCGAGCCATCTATTTTGAACAGGATTAAACAGGATTGAACAAGTTGAAAGGGCGTTCCAATACTCAATCCAATCTACATTTACTACAAATCAAATTTAGTTTAAAATTCAAATCATTAAAAAATGGACAATTCATTACAAAAACTGTATGCAGCACTAATCTTACTGCTCATTTTTAATATTTCGTATGGTCAAGGGACCAGAAAAAAACAGGCCAAGGTCTTACAATTCCCTTTAACTGAAAAGTATTGGTCACCTGTATCTGATAATGTGGAATTCATCACCTACAAAACAGTTAATGCTGTAAAGAGTACCAACGACCGTCCTATCAATGTTATGCTAAAGGACTTTGAGTTTACTACAGGAACTATTGAATTTGATGTAGAACTGAAAGGGGCGGGCTTTCCGGGAATCAATTTTCGCATAGATAAAGACACCTTGAATTCAGAAATATTTTATCTGCGGCATTTTGGAAAACCGAATCCTCTCCGCAGAACTTCCATGCAATATGCAGCCGTATTGGATGGCGTAAATCTATGGGATGTGACTGATGACTATCAAGCAGCAGCAACCATTTTGGAAAATCAATGGAACCATATCAAGTTGGTAGTATCTGAAAATCAGATGAAAGTGTTTGTAAATGATCTACAAAAACCGGCACTATTGGTTCCTGCATTGGAAGGTGTAACAAAATCTGGTGGAATAGCTCTTTCTGGTAACGTGATTTATGCCAATATGACCATACAGCCCAATGCAACAGAGGACTTACCTGCCACCAAAGGTTATGATCCAACCTACAATGACCCTAATTATTTAAGAGATTGGGAGGTAACAGAACCTGTTGATTTTCCCTCTGGAAAAGACCTGATGCAGCAGATTCTTGTAAGTCCGGGTGTTGCCATTGATAGTACGCTATTGAACAGCTCTGCAGTTTGGAAGTCCATAAAAGCAAGTCGCAGAGCCTTAGTGAACTTGACAGAAATGTATGGGGCCACAGCAAGTGGTGAAAGAAAATTAACATGGTTAAAAACAACCATTAACTCTGATAAAATTCAAGAAAAAGAAGTAAATCTTGGATTTAGCGACGAAGTTTGGGTTTTTATAAACGGTCAGCCCTTGTACCAAGATAAAAATTACTACGGTTCCCCAGGTATGAAACAACCACGTGGAAGATGTACGATAGAAAATGCTTCGTTCAATATTCCTTTTAAAGAAGGGGAAAATGAAATTTTAATTGGGCTGACCAACTACTTTTATGGTTGGGGTATTATCGCCCGCTTAAAAAATATGGACGGTCTTAGTTTCAAATAAACCTAAATTACTACTGAAAACCAGTTAAAAATGATGATCAAGAAATACTTTGCCCAATGGACCAAACCTCACGTTTTTGAAAAATGGCACATGAATTTATTGGTGGCGATACCAAGAATAGTAGGTGGATTATTGCTTTGTTTTGAATTCGGATCAAGCAAATTTGGTATGCCTTGGTCTACTTCAGAAGAGCTTGGATTGCTCCAAGTTGCCAGTTGGTTTCCTGAGGATATTGAAAAATTTGGGTTTCCATTCAGTCTGGCTCCTAGTCTATTGGCTTGGTTAGGTGCTGCAACCGAAGCAATTGGCGGACTGTTTTTAGTCTTTGGCTTGGGAACAAGAATTTGGAGCGTTTTATTAGCTCTGACAATGCTTACCGCAATCTTCTATCAAAAGTGGCCAGATGCCATGGAATATGGGAGTAGTTGGCCTTTGTTACCGGCAATCGGTTTCTTATGGATATCTATGTTTTGTATTGTTTTAGGGTCAGGGAAGTTTGGAATTGACTATTTAATTTCAAAAAAGTAAAACCCTTTAGTCCAATAAGGTTCCGTTTTACCCCAACCCCACATCAAGAGTCATCATGATGATAAATCCACCGATAAAACCCATTGTGGCAATATCGGTGTATTTGTCTTGTTGGGTCTCCGGAATTACCTCTTCAACCACTACAAAGATCATTGCCCCAGCAGCAAAAGCCAACGCATAAGGCAGAATAGGTTCAAAAGTAAGTACGGCCCAAGCGCCAAGCACCCCAGCTATAGGTTCCACAATGGCGGATGCCTGTCCATATGAAAAACTTTTCCATCTGCTCAATCCTTGCCTACGCATAGGAACGGCCACTGCAAAACCTTCAGGAAAGTTCTGAAGTCCAATACCTAAGGCCAGAGCAACTGCCCCACCTATGGTGGCACCTTCAAAACCAGAGGCTACACCACCAAATAGTACTCCCACTGCCAATCCCTCTGGAATATTGTGTAAGGTAATTGCCAACACCAACAGCGTTGTTCGGTGCCAAGGGGTCTTAACTCCCTCCGCTTCATCAATCTTAAAATTGATATGCAAGTGGGGTAGAATTTTATCCAAACCAAAAATGAAGAGTGCTCCCAAAAGAAACCCTACTGCGGACGGAATAACCTTCACAAATCCCTCACCCTCACTCATTTCTATTCCTGGTGCCAACAAACTCCAAAAACTGGCAGCCACCATAACACCACCGGTAAAACCAAGCATTCCGTCCAACAAGGCACGGTTGGGTCTTTTAAATAAAAATACCAGTGCTGCTCCAGCTGCCGTAAGTCCCCAAGTGAACAAAGTGGCGTACAAGGCGGCCAAAATAGGATCAATGCTCTGTAAATATTCAATTACCTGTTCCATTATTCATTCTTTTTAATGTAAAGATTGGATGCAATTTGATGGGAAATGAGTAGCTCTCTATTCTCTATTTGTATTCGAAGTGATTGGTCAAAATCCTCAATCTCCAAAACTTCGATGGTATTCCCCAGTGCTATGTTGTTTTTGTCCAAAAATTTAAGAAAAGGAGCTGATGAATCTTTCACCCCAACACAAACACCTTTGGTGTTCAGCGGAATTTCACTCAACAATTGTTTATCCCTTTCCAAAAACTTTCCATCCTTACTGGGAATGGGATCACCATGGGGATCATATTTTGGGAAATCCAAGAGTTGATCCAACTTATCAATCAACTTTTCGCTTTTAATGTGTTCCAATTGCTCTGCCACTTCATGGACTTCATCCCAAGCAAAATCTAATTTCTGTACTAAAAACACCTCCCACAACCGGTGTTTTCTAATAATGGAAAGTGCCGTTTTTATTCCTAAATCAGTTAGTGAAATACCTTGGTACTTCTTATAATGAACAAAACCTTTTTCTGCCAATTTCTTTGCCATATCTGTAACAGAAGAGGGTTTGGTCTCCATTTGCTCTGCAATGGCATTGGTGGAAATAAGAGAAGTTTTGTTTCCTCCCAAATGAAAAATAGTTTTCAAATAGTTCTCCTCTGACCGTGTCATTAAAAATGATTTTCACAAAAATACATTTTTATTTGTCAAAACCAATTTTTAGATTTGTCTAAAAATAAATTTTGATTACTTTTTTTGCAACTCAGTCGCATTAACTTATTTTTGTTCTGACTAATTCTAAATAAATTGTTTTGAAGAATTTACTTTTTACGCTTTGCTTCATCTCCAGCTCTTTTCTTGTTGCTCAAAATGCCAGCATTCATGGAACAGTAACTGAAAATGGAATTCCATTGCCTTATGTGAACATTCATCTGAAAGGGACACAAATAGGAACATCTTCTGATGAAAATGGTCAATTTTCACTTGATGGGCTTCAACAAGGCTCCTATACTTTGATTGCATCTTCCATAGGATACCTTCCTTATAAAACCAAGATTCTTATTACATCTGGGGAGACGAAGAACTTGACCATCCACATGGAAATTTCAGCTGAAAGTTTGGATGAAACCGTTGTCACCGGCACCTTAAAACCCGTAAATCGTTTAGAAAGTCCGGTTCCTGTTGAAGTCTACTCTCCTACTTTTCTAAAGAAAAATCCAACTGCAAGTATTTTTGATGCGCTCCAAAATGTAAATGGTGTACGCCCTCAAATCAATTGTAATGTTTGTAACACCGGAGATATCCATATCAATGGTTTAGAAGGTCCTTATACCTTGGTTTTGATTGATGGAATGCCTATAGTTAGTGGTTTAGGCACTGTATATGGATTAACTGGCATCCCAAATTCCTTGATTGAGCAAATTGAAATAGTGAAAGGTCCAGCCTCTACCCTCTACGGTAGTGAAGCTGTTGGGGGGTTGATCAACATCATCACCAAACACGCTCCAAATGCTCCTGAGTTCTCTGCGGATGGTTTTGTTACTGGTTGGGGGGAATACAATTTGGATGTGGGAAGTAAAATTGAACTGGGCAAAAAGACAGATATATTGTTGGGAGTCAATTATTTTAATTATGATGTTCCCATCGATAATAATGGCGATAATTTTACAGATGTTACACTACAAGACCGTATTTCCATTTTCCAAAAATGGAATTTTAAACGAGAAAATGCTCGCGTGCTCTCCCTAGCAGGAAGGTTTTTTTATGAAGACCGTTGGGGTGGAGAAATGCAATGGACGCCAGAGTTTAGGGGAGGTGATGAAATTTACGGTGAAAGCATCTATACCAGAAGATGGGAAGTATTGGGAAAATACCAGCTCCCCATAAAGGAGAAAGTGTTATTGTCAGTTTCTTACAACGACCACAATCAAAATTCGGTTTACGGAGACACTCCCTATTTAGCCGATCAACGCATCGGTTTTGGGCAACTCACTTGGGATAAATCCGCAGGTAAACATGACCTACTATTGGGTAGTGCGGTGCGCTACAATTATTACAACGACAATACTCCTGCAACTCTAGAACCCGATAATGTTTGGATACCCAGCATTTTTGTTCAAGATGAAATTAAATTAGCCCAAAAACATTCCTTTTTAGCTGGACTACGCTATGATTATGACAATCGGCATGGCAACATTTTTACCCCCCGAGCCGCTTATAAATGGAAGATTTCAGACAATGATATTGTAAGGGTCAATACAGGAACGGGGTTTCGGGTAGTCAACCTTTTCACCGAAGATCATGCTGCACTTACCGGTGCTCGAGAAGTTGTGATTGCTGAAGAATTAAAACCGGAACGGTCTCTAAATTTCAACATCAACTATTTGAAAAAAATCTATGGTGACAATGGTACTTATATGAGTATAGACGCATCAGCTTTTTACACCCATTTTTCAAATGCCATTCTACCCGACTATGATACAAACTCCAACCAAATCATTTATGATAATTTGGATGGAAAATCAGTTTCCCAAGGTATCAGCGCCAATTTTGAAACAGTTTTTGCCAATGGCCTTCGCTTGTTGGTAGGGGCTACTTGGCAGGATGTCAGCAATACAGAAAATGGCGTAAAACAACAACAAATCCTCACTGAAAGTTTTACAGGAACTTGGAATGTTTCTTATACATTCCGCCCCCTCAACCTTACCGTAGATTACACTGGCAATCTTTATGGTCCTATGCGGTTGCCTCTTTTAGGAGACCTAGACCCAAGGCAGGAATACTCTCCTACTTGGAGCATCCAAAACATACAGTTCACCTACAAAGGCTTAAAAGATTTTGAGGTTTACGGAGGCATCAAAAATCTTTTGGATTGGACTCCAAACAAGGGCAATCCCTTTATTATTGCCAGGGCCAGTGATCCGTTTGACAAAAACGTGACCTTTGACTCCAATGGCAATGCTCTAGCTACACCTAACAACCCCTACGCCCTTACATTTGACCCCAGCTACGTTTATGGCCCCAATCAAGGTATTAGAGGATTCTTCGGGATGCGATATACGCTCTTTTGAAAACTATGCTTCAATAAGAAATTGATAATTACCCCCACAATATTATTTTGACAAAAAACAAATCAAAAAAATGTGTACATTTAACACGTAAGGGTTCAATTTTAATTTTTTGACAACTATGGCGTTAAATTCTGAGCAAAAAAAGCAAGCTCATGATATGATGGACTTGTGGGAGGACGATCTTCTGGAGCGCTATCCAGAAAACCAGGACAAATCCAAGGAAGAATTCAGGAATTATGACAATCCTGCGAGGGACACGGTCAAAGAATTCTACAAAATGAACCACACGTACCAGACCTACGATTTTGTGCTCGAAAAAGAAAAAGAATTTCTGTCTTTAGACCGCAAAGAAATGGGTTTGTGGGATGCCGTGGACTATTTGAATACCCTAGTGGACGATTCTGACCCTGATATTGATTTGGACCAGACCCAACACTTGTTACAAACTTCAGAAGCTATTCGTGCAGACGGGCAACCCGATTGGTTTGTACTAACTGGATTTTTGCACGATTTGGGCAAAGTACTTTGCTTGTTCGGAGAAGAGCAATGGGCAGTAGTTGGAGATACTTTTCCGGTTGGTTGCCAGTTTTCGGATAAAATTGTGTATCCAGAGTTCTTCAAAAACAATCCTGATGCCACCAATGAAAAGTACAATACCAAACTGGGCGTCTATGAAGAAAATTGTGGTCTTAAAAATGTACATATGTCATGGGGTCATGATGAATATCTGTACCATGTCATGAAAGACCATCTGCCCGAAGAAGGCTTATACATTATCCGATACCATAGTTTTTATGCCCAACATAGAGAACACGCTTACAACCATTTAATGGATGAGCATGATCACAAGATGTTCAAATGGGTAGATAAATTCAATCCATACGATTTATACACTAAGGCACCGGTCCGACCCAACGTTAAAGAACTACGACCTTATTATGAGGATTTAGCCGCTAAATACCTTCCCGATACACTTCGGTTTTAATAGCGGATGACACAATTCATAAGTTTTTTTGTATTCACTGCCTTTGTTGCGACCTATTCCAGTTGGAAACTAAGGAAAGACAATCTTTCTTCTAAAGATGGTTATTTTCTAGGAGGGAGAAGCTTAACGGGCATTGTCATAGCCGGTTCTTTACTATTGACCAACATTTCTACAGAACATTTGGTGGGAATGAACGGTGATGCCTATAAACACGGGGCTATCATTATTGCCTGGGAAGTTACCTCTGCATTGGCCTTGGTCGCTGCGGCCCTATATTTTGCCCCACGTTATCTGAAAATGGGACTGACAACTATTCCTGAGTTTTTGGAAAAACGTTTTGATGGCCTGACCAGGACCATTATTGCTTTTTTGTTGATTATATCCTTTGTTTCCACACTTTTGCCCATTGTATTGTATTCGGGCGCCATTAGTATTGAGCAAATTTTTGATATTTCAACACTTTTAAACATCAGTCAAAGTGAAGGCTTATGGCTAACCGTGGTCACAGTAGGATGTATTGGAGCCATTTATGCCATTTTTGGCGGTTTAAAAATGGTAGCTTATACTGATACCATTAACGGTTTTGGACTTTTGGTAGCAGGTATTTCTATTCCAATTTTAGCACTTTGGAATATTGGAGATGGCGATATTTTGAATGGGCTACAACTAGTTTTTGATAAGGCCCCAGAAAAATTCAATGTTATCAGCGATGAAGTTTCGGTTGGGGAAGGTGCTCGCGACTCCATAATGCCCTTTGGGGTACTGTTCACCGGATTGATCATTAACCAACTTTACTTTTGGACCATGCACCAATCCATTATTCAACGAGCTTTGGGAGCCATCAGTTTAAAAGAAGCGCAAAAAGGATTGCTCTACACAGGGTTATTGAAAATATTGGTTCCCTTGATCATTGTTGTCCCGGGAATTATCGCCTTCTATTATTTTAATGATACTTTTTACGACCAAAAGGAATTGGTCTACCCCAATTTGGTAAAAAAAGTACTTCCATTCTGGATGACCGGTTTCTTTGTAGCTGTACTCATGGGTGCCATTTTGAGCACTTTCAATAGTGCATTGAACAGTGCGGCCACCATTTTTAGCTTAGGGATTTACAAAAGGTACATCAACAAAAATGCCAATGAAAAGCTATTGGTCCGAATAGGTAAATCCACCTCAGCACTGCTAGCATTATTTGCTATTGGCATAGCACCTTTTATTGCACATGCCCCCCGAGGCCTATATCAATTGCTACAACAATTAAATGGAATATTCTTCATTCCTATGGCTACAGTTATTTTAGCTGGATTTTTCTTGCCCCAAGTCTCTGCTAAGGGAGCAAAAGCTGGATTACTCTTTGGACTTCTTTTTTATGTGGTCACAAACTTTATCTTTCAAGTCAATTTACATTATGTCCATATTTGGGGCATCGAATTTGTACTTAACATCGGGGTAATGTTATTGGTCTCCAAATGGTTTCCAAGAACCAATAATTTTAGCATCACCAATGTAGGAGTGGTTGATGTGACCCAGTGGAAATATGCCAAAGGTTTTAGCATTTTTCTAGTTTTGACCACTTTAGCAGTTTATGTGCTATTAGGAAATGTAGGGTGAAAGAATAAGTTTCCGTCTGGTCACGAATGTGTTGTCCACACTGGCCTATAATTCTGTATTTTTGAGCCATGTCCTCTTTTGACTATATCATTCTCGGAGCTGGTGCAGCAGGACTTTTATTAGCAGATTCCTTTGGGAAGGATGATTTTTTTGTTTCCAAATCTATTTTAATATTGGATAAAGATTCCAAAAACAAAAATGACCGTACCTGGTGCTTTTGGGAAAAGAACGAAGGTGAATTTGATCATTTAACGCACAAAGTCTGGAACAAAATTTACTTCGCTGGAAATCAACTCCAATTATCCACCAATATATTGCCCTATTCCTATAAAATGCTCCGAGGCATCGATTTTTATAATCATTATGTGCACAAGATAAAGACATATTCAAATGTGACTTGGATTCAAGATTCCGTCACTGATGTTATCGAGCATGAAAATGATGTTCAAATCATCACAGCAAAAGAAAATTATCGCGGTAAAACAGTTTTTACCAGCATATTTGATTCAAAACCAATGTATCAACAAAAAAAGTTTCCTGTTTTGCAGCAGCACTTTTTGGGTTGGTTCATTAAAACTGAGACCCCAGTCTTCGACCAAGCACAAGCAACATTTATGGATTTTTCCATTCTTCAAAAAGGAAATACCAGATTCATGTATGTGCTTCCCTTTTCCAAAACAGAGGCTTTGGTCGAGTATACCCTGTTTTCTGAAAACCTACTGGAAAAAGCAGATTATGAGACAGCCATTAAGGACTATCTTAAAGAAAAATTTGAAAATCCATCATATGAAATCGTAGATACGGAAAAGGGTAGCATTCCAATGACTTGCTACCCTTTTCATCATAAAAACACTTCCAAAATCTTGCATATTGGTGTTGCAGGAGGATGGGCAAAGCCAAGTACAGGTTTTACTTTTTACAATACCCACAAACAAGTTATAAAGCTAGTTGAGTATTTGAAACATGAAAAACCTTTGACCGATTTCCATCAATCCGGCAGGTTTTGGTTTTATGACCTATTATTATTGGACATCCTACATCGGGATAATAGCTCAGGGCGGTCCATATTTGAATCCATGTTCAAAAAAAGAAAAGCTTCCCTTATTCTAAAGTTCCTTGAAAATGAAACTACTTTTTGGGAGGATTTGAAAATCATTAGTGCCTGTCCCAAACTTCCGTTTTTAAAAGCACTCTGGAATAGGGTGTTTTAGTAGTGGAAATCTCAAAATCCAATAAAATAATGTCACCTCGAGTTGAGTGTAGTCAAGAGGTCTTGGAAATTAAAATCTCTAGTTGGTCTCGACTGCGCTCGACCTGACATTTATAGACAAGATTTACATGAAACCCATAGTAGCTTAGACCTCCCTCTGCATTAGGTTTTCTCCAAATTTTCGGAGCAATCCTTTGTGCGTTTCGGTCAACGAGATTTCATCTAATGTATTGAAAGCCTTTTGTGTATAACTTTCTATTTCCATTTTGGCAGCTTCCACCGCTCCACTCTCCTCAAAAATAGATTTTATTGCCTCTATTTTAGTGGTGGAGTCTTCAGGTCTTATGGAATATAAGTGCAATAAACTATTTTGATGCTCCTCCGTACCATTTGATAAAGCTGTCAGGTACAAAAAGGTCTTTTTATTCTCTATTATATCTCCCCCTACTTGTTTTCCAAAGGTTTTAGGGTCACCAAAAGCATCTAAGTAATCATCCTGCAATTGAAAAGCGATACCTAAATTTTTTCCAAACTCATAAATGGCATTGGCGTCCTTTTCTGAAGCTTGACCAATTATTGCTCCCATTTTCATGGCAGCCGCCACCAAAACAGCTGTTTTGTAGGCTATCATTTTAAGATACTCAGGCACGGTAACATCATCCCTAGTTTCAAAATCCATATCGTACTGCTGACCTTCACAAACCTCAATGGCTGTCTTGCTAAAAAGAGAAGTAAGTTCTTTAAAAATGTCAGGAGAGTATTTTTCCAAATATTGATAGGCTTGAATGAGCATGGCGTCCCCAGATAGAATTCCAGTGTTCACATCCCATTTCTCATGCACCGTGGTTTTTCCCCTTCGCAGAGGGGCATCATCCATAATGTCGTCATGCACCAAGGTAAAATTATGGAAAACCTCTATCGCAAGAGCGGCACCCAAAGCCTCGTCAGATTTTCCTCCAAAAAGTTCCGCTGTCATCAAACACAGAACTGGACGCAAACGTTTTCCGCCCAATCCAAGGATATATTGGATGGGGTCATATAAATTTTGGGGTTCCGAAGTCTGGGTATTCGCTTCTAAATGGGATATAAATTTGCTTTGAAGCTGCTCAATAATTTTGGATGTTGACATGCGTCAAAAATACATGCAAAATATCAAAAATCACTACCGAACCAAAAGAATAGCAATGTCCAATTTCCGCATTGCTAATCGTCAAATATCAGAAAGGAAAAAAAATTTGCATCAAAAATGCAATAGATTTGAAAAGCTTCGTCTTTATGGATGAAGAGCGCTAATAGCCTTTTTAATGGCCCATAAAACAGATAACCGTAACAACCTTGCTACTTTTTTCAATGAGGAATATAACTCGTTGAAGTACTATGTGCAATCCAAAATCCAAGATACGTCCGAAAGGGATGCAGAGGACATTGTACAAGATGTGGCATTGCGGGTTTTCTCCAAAGCGGATGATATTTTACCCATCAACAATATTGGAGGATTTGTTTACAGTGCCATTAGGAACAGGATCATTGATATCATGCGGGGTAAAAAGAAAAGAAAATATTCCTCAGAAGATATTGATAGACAATGGCGTGACTTTGCTGAGCTATTTTATGGTAATGCAGATAATTCGTATTCCCCAAAAATGGAAAATGCACTCAAACAGGCCATAGTAGAATTGAAACCTTCTTATAGGGATATTATTATCGCCATAGATTTTGAAGGATATACCTATAAAGAGATAACATCAAAAACGGGTATCCCAACGGGTACTTTAATGTCCCGAAGGCACCGTGCCCTATCATTATTGTTTACAACCTTAGAAAATATTGAAGAATAAAAAAGCATTGGATTATGGAACATAAAAGAGATATTGAAAAAAGAATGGAAAAGAAAATGGAATACTACGTCACCAAGGTGTTCAAGGTATTCATGATGGTGGTATTGGGCATTGGCCTGTTCTTATTGGCCAATTATGTGTTGATGCGCCTATGGAATTGGTTGATGCCCGACATATTTGGCCTGACCACCATTAATTATTGGCAAGCACTGGGCATCTTTATCATTGCCAAACTCCTTTTTGGTTTTGGTTTTGGTGGTGATGATAAAAAGAGCAAATCCAAACATAAGAAAAACTGGAAATCTTCCCATAAATGTAGTTCGCTAAGAAGGGATTTTGACGAGTGGAAACACTACGACCAATTCTGGAAAGAGGAAGGTGAGGAAGCTTATAAATCATATATAGAACGAATCAAAAACGAAAATCATGATACCCTCTAAAAAGAACAAAAAACTAGTTATTAAAGAAAGTTACCAACGTCAGTACAAATCATTTTTCTGGAGTTCACGGTCTAAAAACACAATTCAATCCAAAAAAGATTTTCTTCTTCGTCACTATATAGTTGTTTGGCCGCATTAAAATATGGAATTAAGCCTTCGTTAAAAAAATGTAAAACTTTGGAAACTTTTTTTGTTTTTTGAGTTTCCAGATTATTTTTGCCGCTCATTATGCGAGAAAAAATTTTACACAAGGCTACGGAGCTGTTCTTGAACCTAGGGTTTAAAAGTGTAACCATGGATGACTTGGCGCATGAAATGGGCATATCCAAAAAAACCATTTATTCCAATTTTGAAAATAAGACCAAGTTGGTGGAGGAATGTACCCTCGACCTGTTCTGGGCAATTTCAAATGGAATAGATAAAATCATTGCTCAAGCGAAAAACCCCATTGAAGAACTCTATGAAATCAAAAAGTTTGTGATGTTGTGCATGAAAGACCAAAAGTCCTCTCCACAATACCAACTTCAAAAATATTACCCCAAAATACATGACACTATCAAAAGAAAACAATATGAAGTCATGTCTGTGTGTGTCATTGACAATGTTAAGCGAGGTATAAAAACAGGTATTTATAGAGAAAACCTTAATCCAGAATTTATAGCCAGAATCTATTTTGCGGGAGGCAATAGTATCAAAGACAATAGTTTGTTTCCCTCAGATAAGTTTCTGCTGTCGGAGTTAATGGACTCTTATTTGGAATACCACATCAGAGGGATAGTAACCCCCGAAGGAAGAAAAATATTAAACTCAATCATCAATTCAAACCAAGAATAAATGCGAACAACCTTAATCATTCTATGTTTAGTACTACCATGGTTATCATCGGGGCAGGAAACAACAAACAATAGTTTCAGTCTAGATGAAGCCATTGCATATGCATTGGAACACAACTATAGTTCCATTAATGCTTCTCGGGACATGGACGCTGCACAAAAACAAAAATGGGAGACCATTGCGGACGGACTACCTCAAATTTCTGGTTCTATTGCATACCAAAACCAATTGAAACAACCCGTTAGTCAAATTCCTGCTGAATTTTTTGGCGGTGAACCAGGCACCTTCCAAGAAGTGGTATTTGGACAACCACAATCAGCTTCTGCTACAGCTACCTTGACCCAACAAATTTTTGATGGGTCTTATATTGTTGGTGTTCAGGCCACTAAAACCTTTTTGGATTACAGCCGTAACAATAAGGAAAAAACAGATTTGGATGTACTTAAATCTGTAGTAGAAGCCTATGGCAACGTTTTGCTGGCCCAGGAAAGTGTAAAAATTTCAGAGAACAATAAAGCTACTCTGGAGAAAAACCTTTATGAAACCAAAAGAATCTATGAAAATGGACTTGGGGATGAGGAAAGTGTGGATCAATTGCGAATCACATTATCCTCTGTCAATAGCCAATTGAAAAACGCAAAGCGTTTGGAGAAGATTACTCTTCAAATGTTGAATCTCGTTTTGGGATTGCCTATTGAATCCAAAACCATTTTGACTGAAAATTTAGATGATCTTACCCAAAAACAAATTGACTTTGGGTTGTTGGATACCCAATTCAGCATAGAAAATAATGTGGACTATAAATTGGCCCTCAACTTGAATGAGCAACGCTTTTTTGAGCATAAACTGGCTAAAAGTAGAGCACTCCCAACGTTGAATGCTTTTGTAAATTACGGAGGATCATCCTTCAGTGATAGTTTCAACTTTCTAAGTTCTGGTCAACAATGGTTCGGGTCCTCCATTTTGGGAGTTGACCTTAACATTCCCATCTTTAGTTCACTTAAAAGAAGTGCCAGTACCCAACGCGCCAAAATTGCTTTAGAGCAATCCAAAACCCAATTAACAGAGGCCGAGCAACAAATTCGACTACAGTTGGAAAGTGCTAAAAGCGACTATATTTTGGCCATCGATGAATATGGAACTTCCAAAGAGAACTTGGAGTTGGCAGAACGCATTGAAAGAAAAAATCAAATAGAATATTCAGAAGGTTTGGCCACCAGTTTTGAATTAAGACAGGCCCAAACACAATTATACTCAAGTCAACAAGAATACTTGCAATCCATGGTTGACGTAATTAACAGCAAAACAGAATTGCAAACTATATTGAATCAATAATCAAGAAAAACCATCATCATGAAACAAATAACATATATAACCGTGCTAGCAGCAGTTATTTTATCCTCTTGCGGAGGTGGCAGTAAAAATTCTGTTGAAAACGTAATCGCAGGAAACGATATAGAAGCCATTCGAGCCAAAAGGTCGGAGATTGCTGAAGAACAAAAAGCTTTGGTAATGGAATTGAAATCCCTCGATTCTGCGATAGCCCAGTTGGATGACAGTGCCAAATTACCTTTGGTAACAACCATACAGGCCAAACCTCAGCATTTCAATCACTATTTAGAACTTCAAGGAGATGTGATGACAAAGCAAAATGTGTTGATCTATCCTGAGATGGGCGGCACATTGTACCGTGTTTATGTGAAAGAAGGTCAGAAAGTGTCCAAAGGCCAATTATTGGCTTCCATTGATGACGGTGGACTTTCTAGCCAATTGGCACAATTGAAAACACAAGCTGAGTTGTCCAAAACAACTTTTGAGCGTCAAAAGAGACTATGGGAACAAAACATTGGTTCAGAAATACAGTATCTACAGGCCAAAACCAATTATGAAGCCCAAGAGAGCGCCGTAAAACAAATGGAAAGTCAACTGGCTAAATCCAGTATTAGAGCACCATTTTCTGGCATCATTGACGATGTAATCAAAGATCAAGGTACTGTGGTGGCTCCAGGTGCTGGCTCGGAAGTCTTCAGAATAGTGAACTTATCCAATATGTATATTGAAGTTGAAGTTCCAGAAAGTCATTTACCAAACGTTACCCCAGGTAAAGATGTAGAAGTATATTTTCCTGTTTTGGGTGATAGCGTGAAGACCAAAATCAGACAGACCGGAAACTTTATCAATCCAAACAACCGATCATTTACCGTTGAAATCCCTGTGCCGACCAACGGAGGAAAAATTAAACCTAACCTAACGGCCAAGGTTATGATCAATGACTATACCAACGAGAGTGCAATTTTGATCCCTCAGAGTATTGTTTCAGAAAATGCCGAAGGTGAACAATATGTATACCTTGTTGGAACTGACTCAATTTCAGAATCCGTTGCTGAAAAGTCCATCATCACTACTGGGAAAACACAAGGCGATTATGTTGAAGTCCTTTCCGGCATCAAAAGTGGCGATGGAATCATCGATGAAGGTGCACGTAGCGTAAAAGAAGGTCAGCAAGTAAAAATCATGAACGGTGAATAGCCAAAAGATTAAGGTATGAGCAAACAAAAGAAAAGTGTAGACAAAGAATTTAAGCTGTCGTCCTGGGCCATTGACAACAAAACAACCATGTATGTTTTGATTGCGGTGATTCTGTTCTTGGGTGCATCGGCTTATTTCAGCATGCCACGGGAAAACTTCCCAGAAGTAAAGGAAACTAAAATCTATATCAGTTCTGTATACCCTGGAAATACCGCCGAGGATATTGAAAAATTGATAACTGACCCTTTAGAGGATGAGTTGAAAACTGTAAGTAATGTAGTGGAAATCACCTCTACTTCACAAGAGGACTATTCCATTATTACCGTCGAGTTTGATGAGAACATTTCTGTTGAGGCTGCCAAACAAAAAGTAAAGGATGAGGTAGATTCGCAGACTGCGGGTGAAGATTGGCCCACATTTAATGGTGCCAAAGTAGAGCCCAATGTTTTTGACCTGAGCCTTTCTGAAGAAATGCCCATTCTCAATATCAATATTTCCGGAGATTACCCAGTGGAAAAACTCAAAGAGTATGGCGAGTATTTAGAGGATGAAATTGAAAGCTTGCAAGAAATTAAGCAAGTAGACATTAGGGGTGCGCAAGAAAAAGAGGTGGAAGTTGCCGTTGACATTTATAAAATGACAGCTGCAAAGGTCAGTTTTGATGATATCATCAATGCCATCAATCGAGAAAACATGACCACATCTGCTGGCAACCTAATTTCCAGTGGGCAACGAAGAACCATTCGTATTGTAGGGGAAATTGACAAGCCTTCGGATTTAGAAAACTTTGTGGTAAAATCTGAAAACAACAACCCTATTTACCTAAAAGATCTTGCAAAAGTTACTTTTAAGGAAGAAGACAAAACCACCTATGCCAGAGAATTTGGTCACGCTGTTGTAATGTTGGATGTGAAAAAACGTTCAGGAAAAAACATGGTGGCAGCTGCAGAACAGATTCAGGTAATTGTGGACGATGCGGTTAAAAATGTATTCCCTCCAGACTTGACTGTTACCATTGCCAATGATCAATCTTCCAAGACCATAGGTCAGGTAGATGATTTGGTCAATAACATCATCTTTGGTATCATTCTGGTAGTGACTGTTCTGATGTTCTTCTTAGGTTTTAAAAATGCCCTATTTGTTGGTTTTGCAATTCCTATGTCCATGTTCATGTCACTCATGATTCTGAATGCTTTGGGTTATACCATGAACACCATGATTCTTTTTGGACTCATCATGGGTCTTGGAATGCTTGTGGACAATGGTATTGTGGTGGTTGAAAATGTATACCGACTTATTGACCAAGAAGGTATGTCTCGAATGGAAGCAGCCAAAAAGGGGATTGGGGAAATAGCCTTCCCAATTATTATCTCCACTTTGACCACTGTTGCTGCGTTTGTTCCGCTTGGATTATGGCCGGGGGTTATGGGACAATTCATGATTTATTTCCCAGTTACCCTATCTGTGGTTCTTGGATCTTCATTATTTGTGGCCATCTTTTTTAACTCAGTATTGGTATCCAGATATATGACCACAGAAGATAAAGAAATGCCGCTGAAACAGATTATCAGAATTACCAGTATTGTAACCGCAATTGGTTTATTGATTATTTTCTTTGGAGGAAGTTATCGAGCATTGGGTACTCTAATGGTAGTTACTGCTATCCTTCTTTGGATTTACAGGCTTGCTTTAAGAGGCTGGGCCAACGGTTTTCAGAATAGAATTTTGCCTAAATGGGAAAAGTTCTACGAAAAGACCCTTCGCTATGCGTTATCAGGCAGAAAACCTATTTTCATTGCCATTGGAACCTTTGTGTTATTGCTTATTGCCTTTATGGGCTTTGGAGCATCCGTGGGAAGTCAGAGAACCAAGGTAGAGTTCTTCCCAGACAATACGCCCAATCAAATCATTGTCTATATCGAATATCCAGAAGGAACCGATATCAAAAAGACCAATGAAATTACCGATGCTATTGAAAAGCGCGTTTATAATGTCATCAACGAAGAGGCTTACATGCACGGTGACTTCAATTTCCTTACTGAAAGTGCAGTTTCCCAAGTTGGTGAAGGAGCTGGTAATCCTCAAACAGATGGTGGTTCTTCTGCTGAGATGCCAAACAGAGGTAAAATCACAGCTACCATGCGCGAATACAAGTTCAGAGAAGGTGCGGATAGTAACGAATTGTTGAAAAAGGTTCAAGAAGCCCTAAAAGATATATATCCTGGAGTTGCCATTTCTGTTGAAAAGGATGCTGTGGGACCACCTGCAGGGTATCCCATCAACATTGAATTGGAAGGCAATGACTATTCCGCATTGATCAATGCAGCAGAAAAAATGAGAAATTTCATCAACTCCAAAAACATACCAGGGATTGATGAGCTCAAAATAGATGTGAACAAATCCAAACCTACCATGTTGGTAGAAGTGGACCGTAAGAAAGCAGGTGAACTAGGTGTTGCCACTGGACAAGTCGGCCAACAGCTTCGAAACTCCATTTTTGGTGCCAAAGCCGGTATCTATAAGGAAGATGGTGAGGATTATGATATTTATGTGCGTTTCAATAAAGACAACAGGTATAACACTAGTGCGCTCTTCAACCAAAACATCACATTTAAAGATCAGAATACAGGAAAAACCATGGAAGTTCCGGTATCTGCAGTTGCCAAACAGGTAAACAGTTCTGGATTTAGTGCCATTAAGCACCGAGATGTGAAAAGAGTGGTTACCGTTTATTCTGCTCTCGCCCCTGGCTATACTGATGCGGGTGCCATTGTGAGCAAAATTCAGGATGAGATGGCCAGTTTTACAGAGCTTCCTGCCGACATCAAAGTTGATTATACAGGCCAGATTGAAGAACAGAACAAACAAATGGCTTTCTTGATGGGTGCATTTTTTACTGGTCTTGGGTTGATTTTCTTCATATTGATTTTCCAATTTAACTCTGTGTCCAAACCTGGTATCATCATGTTGGCCATATTCTTGAGTTTGATTGGAGTTTTTGGTGGAATTGTTGCAACTGGTAGCGCATTTGTCATCATGATGACCATGATGGGTATTATCTCTCTTGCCGGAATTGTAGTGAACAACGGTGTGGTATTGTTGGATTACACACAGCTATTGATCGATAGGAAAAAAGTAGAACTGGAAATGGATGAAGATGATCTGCTTGATCCTAAAGACTTTTTTGAAGCAGTTGTAAAAGGTGGTAAGGCAAGGCTACGTCCTGTTTTGTTGACAGCTATCACAACAATTTTAGGATTGATTCCCTTGGCTACTGGATTCAACATTAACTTCTTTACCTTGATGAGTGAGTTTGACCCTAAGATTTACTTTGGAGGGGATAACGTTATTTTCTGGGGACCATTGGCCTGGACAGTAATTTATGGTCTATTGGTGGCCACATTCTTAACATTGATCGTGGTACCTATTCTATTCACCTTGGTGTATCGAATTAAGGTTAGGATCAGAAAAAACAGGGCCCGAAAGGAGGAAACTAAAAAAGAGCCCTTAGGTATTGCTGCCTAATTCTTTTTAGATGAAATAAAAAAAGCCCAGCCAAATGGCCGGGCTTTTTTGTGAATACTTGTTTTGAGCATTATTGAATCGCAACCACTTCAGACTGATTCCAGTTCTTCACATTTACAATTCGATTGTCAACAAAATCCACTTCTTTTAAAATCTGGCCTTCCCAAAAGAACCATTTACCAGATCTCCTTCCCTCTTCATACTTGCCAGAGGCAATCTTCTTTCCTTCTGCACTGTACATGAACCACTGTCCATGCAACTTTCCTTTTAATAAATAGCCGGTCTGGGCTATTTCACCGTTTTCGTGAAAATATGTAGCTTTTACCATTTTCCCCACTTTTTCCAAAGTCGGTTCAGTATCTTGCGGATACATATAAACCGAAAACATTACTGCCATAAAAAATATCGCTTTCTTCATAATATATGGGTTTAAAAAAATTATTTTCTGTACTTATCTCATACAAAGTTACTTATAATTTACGTTAAATCAATATTTACATAACATTTAATTTACATTAAATTTACATTGAAAATATAAAATATTGATTAACAGCTAATTATAATTCTATGGACTAATTTTAAATATGACCACTTGTCGACTTTTTAAGGCCATTCTTCCATACATCTCTTTAATGTAAATTAAATGTTAATTCAAAGTTAATTACAACTTGATTGGTTTGTTTCTAAAAAATTATGGATGCACAGAAAATCTGTATAACTAGCAATAAATTTTGCTATTCCCCTTAAATTTGCCCTTCAGAACAAAAATTCATGTATAGAAGCAATACTTGTGGTGCACTAAGGGCATCCGATATGGGTTCAGAGGTCGTTTTAAGTGGCTGGGTTCATAAACTCAGGGACAAAGGTTTTGTAGTTTGGGCAGATCTTCGTGATCGCTACGGAATTACACAATTGGTATTTGATCAAGATCGTACCACTCAAACGCTATTGGAAAAAGCTAGGGAGCTTGGACGCGAAACTGTGGTTCAAGTTAAAGGAGAAGTCATAGAAAGAGCTTCCAAAAATCCAAAAATCCCAACTGGTGATATCGAAGTATTGGTGAAAGAACTTACCATACTTAATCCTTCTATATTACCGCCATTCACTATTGAAGATGAAACTGATGGTGGTGAGGACATCCGCATGAAATATCGCTATCTGGACATCCGAAGGAATCCGGTAAAGAATAATCTTATTTTTAGACACAACGTGACCATGGAGGTGAGAAAGTACCTTTCTGATGAAGGTTTCATAGAAGTGGAAACTCCATATTTGATAAAATCCACTCCTGAAGGTGCACGTGACTTTTTGGTGCCCAGCCGAATGAACGAGGGGCAGTTTTATGCGCTTCCACAATCCCCCCAGACCTTCAAACAATTGTTGATGGTGGGTGGCATGGACAAGTATTTCCAGATAGTAAAATGTTTTAGGGACGAAGATCTAAGGGCAGATAGACAACCAGAGTTTACTCAAATTGATTGCGAAATGTCCTTTGTGGAGCAAGAAGATATCTTAAATACCTTTGAAGGGCTTACCAAACATCTGTTGAAAGAAATCAAAGGGGTTGAAATCGATACATTTCCCAGGATGACCTTTGATGATGCCATGCGTTTATATGGTAATGATAAACCAGATATCCGTTTTGGAATGCAGTTTGGGGAGCTGAACGACGTAGCGCAACATAAAGATTTCAATGTATTCAATACTGCCGAATTGATAGTTGGAATTGCAGTGCCAGGAGCAGCTTCGTATACTCGCAAAGAAATTGACAAACTCATAGATTGGGTAAAAAGACCACAGGTAGGTGCCAAAGGCATGGTCTATGTAAAATGCAATGAAGATGGCACCTACAAATCTTCTGTGGATAAATTCTATGATCAAGAAGATTTGGCAAAATGGGCCGAAGTTACTGGAGCCAAAACTGGTGACCTAATTTGTGTGCTTTCTGGTAACACCAATCAAACTAGAGCGCAGCTCAGCGCCCTTCGTATGGAATTGGCAGAACGATTGGGTTTACGTAAATCGGATGAATTTGCACCACTTTGGGTTGTCGATTTTCCTTTGTTGGAACTGGATGAAGAAACTGGCACCTATCATGCCATGCACCACCCTTTCACCTCGCCAAAACCTGGACAAATGGAACTTTTAGAAACCAGTCCGGGTGAAGTAAAGGCCAATGCTTATGATTTAGTCTTGAATGGTAATGAAATTGGCGGAGGATCCATTCGTATTCATGATAAAGAGATTCAAGCAACCATGTTCAAACATTTGGGCTTTACTCCAGAAGAGGCCAAAGCACAATTTGGCTTTCTCATGGATGCCTTTCAATACGGTGCGCCGCCACACGGTGGTATTGCTTTTGGCCTAGATAGATTGGTATCTATTTTGGGTGGACAGGAAACCATTCGGGATTTTATAGCCTTCCCCAAAAACAATAGCGGTAGGGATGTGATGATTGATGCGCCCGCTACTATCGATGAAGAACAACTGAAGGAACTCCATTTAAAATTGGACTTGTAGCTTTTTAATCCCGCCTTGAGCGGGATTTTTAATATTTTTAGGTAGACATTGACCTCATGCCAGATTCTAAGAGGCTTCTTCGCAAATTTTTGAAATGGCGATACAAAAATATCTCCAACAAGACTTTTGTGCATATCATGAGCGTGGTCATCGGGTTTTTGGCAGGTCTTGTTTCAGTAACCCTAAAAAACGCCACTTACTTTATAGAATCGCTTTTAAAACTGGGAATTGTTTTTTCAGAGAATCAATTATACTTCATCCTGCCAACAATAGGATTGGCCCTGGTTTTTCTCTACGTGAAATTTGTACATAAGGAACCTATTCAACATGCGGTTTCTTCCATCATATTTTCATTATCCAAAAAGAAAGGGTTGTTAAGGGTTAAAGATATTTATACTCCTTTGATAGCTGCTCCATTAACAGTAGGTTTTGGGGGTTCTGTAGGTTTGTTGGGTCCAGCAGTAAAATCTGGCTCTGCCCTAAGTTCCAATTTGAGCCGTTTGTTCCATATTGATGCCAAGACTCGTTCTTTATTGGTTGCTTGTGCTTCCGCCGGGGCTATTTCATCAATTTTTCAGTCGCCCATCGCAGCAATTATATTCGCAGTTGAAGTCTTTACCTTGGATTTGACCATGTTATCGGTGCTTCCCTTGTTACTGGCTTCCATCTCTGGGGTACTGACCTCTTATTTCTTTTTAGGCAACGAAGTGCTTTTCAGTTTCTCCCTGTCCGAAGGATTTCAACTAAAAGACACCGCTTTTTACATTTTGTTGGGTGTTGGCACTGCCTTCTCATCTATCTACTTTACCAAAATGTACTTTGCCATTTTCAACTTCTTCAAACGGTTTAAAAGCCCAAAGTACAAACTCTTGGTCGGTGGTATTGCCATCGGTATTATGCTTTATGCCATTCCCCCTCTTTACGGTGAAGGTTTTGTTTTTATCAATAATTTGTTGGAAGGTGACCATCTAAAAGCTTTGGGCAAAACCCCATTTGATGCCTACACTCAAAATATCTGGGTGGTCATTGCCCTCTTATTTGGAATTACCATTTTTAAGGCAATCGCTATGACCACCACCTTTGCTGCTGGCGGTGCTGGAGGAATTTTCATTCCAACTATGGTCATGGGCAGCGCTTTGGGCAATGTGGTGGCAAAAGTCATCAATAACTTAGGGTTGGGGTTTAATGTTTCAGAGAGCAACTTCACGCTTATTGGTATGGCCGGATTGATTGCTGGAGTAATTCATGCACCATTGACCGCCATTTTTTTGATAGCTGAAATCACCGGAGGGTATCAACTCTTTGTTCCTTTAATGATTACCGCGGCCATTTCTTATTTGATGACCAAAAATGCACTAGATTATACCATCTATACCAAAGAACTGGTAAAAATCGGGGCTCTATTGACACATAATAAAGATCATATGGTCCTTGGCCTTATGGAAATGGATGATGTTATTGAAAAAAACTTTAAGCCGGTGCATCCTCAAATGTCCTTGGGAGAAATGCTCTATGAATCTGTATCCAAATCCAAAAGAAACATTTTCCCCGTATTGGACGATGAAGAAAAATTAATGGGTATTATTGTTTTGGATGATATCAGGGATTTTATGTTCAACACAGAACTGTATGATTCAGTCTTTGTAAAAAACATTATGCATGCCCCACCAGAGCACATTTTTTATGAAACCGACAATATGAAACAGGTAATGCAGAAGTTTCAGGATAGTGGAGCATGGAATTTACCGGTCATCAAGAATGGTAAATACCTTGGTTTTATCTCAAAATCCAAATTATTAACTGCTTACAGAAGAAAATTGATCAATTACACTCGTTGAAATGAAAATCAAATTAAAACATATTATTGTACTTATTGTCTTGATTTCGTTTGGCTCTATAACCTACGGTTTCAACATTAAAGAAGAGAAAACCAAGGAAGGCAACAAGTATATTGGATTGGGCACCATAGGACTCTTTCTAGTGGCTATGCCGCTTTTTCTATATAAAGAAAGTAAAGGGAAGAATATGAAAGATTATATGTTGACCAAGGAGAATATTAAGAAAATGCAAGCTAGGGAGCGGAAAAAAACTGAAAATCAATAATTTTCTTAAGATTTAAAGCTTAATTCATCTATCAATACCCAAAATACCCTACTTTAGTGTTTTAACAATTTTTTTTTAAATGACTGGCACAGTAAAATTTTTCAATGATTCCAAAGGTTATGGATTCATTACCAACGACGACACAGGAAAGGACATCTTTGTTCATGTTACGGCATTGAACGGGGTAGAATTAAAGGAAGGTGACAAAGTAGAATACCAAGAAGAAGACGGAAGAAAAGGAGTGGTTGCTGCACAAGTGCAAGTAATCGGATAACAATATTTTATTTTGATTTTGAACTAACCCTGGCAGCAGTCAGGGTTTTTTATTTAGTTCAAATTCCGTTTTTGAATAAAAAAACGCTTGAGCATTTCAGATGCTTCATGCTCCAAAATTCCACTTACAATCTCAGTCTTAGGATGTAAATGTCCTCCCATCACATTAAAACCTCTTTCCAAATCTGCAGCTCCATACACTATTTTGGAAATCTGGCTCCAGTAGAGTGCCCCGGCACACATCTGACAAGGCTCAAGAGTCACATAAAGTGTACAACCGTGCAAATATTTACCTCCCAAAAAATTGGAAGCCGCTGTAATAGCTTGCATTTCGGCATGGGCGGTTACATCCATCAATCGTTCCGTAAGATTATGGGCCCGCCCTATAATTCTATTTTTTACAGTAACCACTGCACCTACGGGAACCTCTCCTTTCTCAAAAGCTATTTCAGCCTCTTGCAAGGCTTTTTTCATAAAGTAGGTATCATCAAAAGGGTTTTCCAAAATTTTTAATGGGATTTTATTGAAGTAGCTAAACTACATATAAAATAATTTTGATGATAATGGGTACTTTTGTTTTTGTTCCATTGGAAAGACTTTTATCACATATCAACTCACCAAAAGACCTCCAGAGCTTATCTTTAGATAAGTTGCCCCAACTTGCTCAAGAACTTCGAGAATTTATTATTGCCATTGTTGCCACCAAAGAAGGTCATCTGGGAGCCAGTTTGGGTGTGGTGGAACTTACCATTGCGTTGCATTATGTTTTTGATACACCAAATGATAAACTTATTTGGGATGTAGGACACCAAGCTTATGGTCACAAGATATTGACCGGAAGAAAAGAAATATTCGATACCAATCGCCAACTTGGGGGCATTAGTGGTTTTCCAAAACGTAGTGAAAGTGAATATGATGATTTTGGAACCGGACATAGTTCCACATCAATTTCTGCTATTTTGGGAATGGCCATGGCATCCAAACTACAAGGTGAGGATTCCAGACAGCACATTGCTGTGATAGGTGATGCTTCAATTGCCAGTGGAATGGCTTTTGAAGGCCTGAACCATTTAGGTGTAACAGATGTAAATGTGCTCATTGTTTTAAATGATAATGCCATCGGTATAGATCCCAGCGTGGGAGCCCTAAAAAAATACCTCACTAATGTAAAAGCAGGGACTGCAAAAGATGAAAACATCTTTGAATGTCTCAATTTGAACTATTCAGGACCTATTGACGGGCATGATTTACCGAAACTAATCCAAGAACTCCAACGATTAAAAACAATAAAAGGCCCTAAACTACTGCATGTTATCACCACCAAAGGTAAAGGGCTCAAAAAAGCTGAAGAAGACCAGGTGGTGTATCATGCTCCTGGCAAATTCGATGCTTCCACCGGAGAACGTCTTAAGAAACCAACAATAGAACTACCTCCAAAGTATCAAGATGTTTTTGGACATACCATTGTTGAATTGGCCGAAAAAAACCAAAAAATAGTAGGCATTACCCCCGCTATGCCCACAGGGAGTTCTCTAAAGTTTATGATGCAACAAATTCCGGATCGGGCTTTTGATGTTGGCATTGCCGAGCAACATGCCGTAACCTTGGCAGCAGGAATGGCATCTCAAGGACTTATCCCCTTTTGCAACATCTACTCGACATTTTTACAACGTGCCTATGATCAGGTTATTCATGATGTGGCCCTTCAAAAACTCCCAGTAATTTTTTGCTTGGACCGGGCTGGACTTGTGGGTCAGGATGGTCCAACGCATCATGGGGTATTCGATTTGGCCTATCTGAGGTGCATCCCCAACCTCAATATTTTTGCTCCCATGAACGAGGCAGAGCTGCGCAACATCATGTACACAGCTCAACTTGGACTATCTGGACCACTTGCCATTAGATATCCCAGAGGAAGGGGAGTTACACTGGATTGGAAAAATGATTTTGAAGTTATTGAAATGGGAACATCCAGATGTCTAAAAAAAGGAACCAAAATCGCCGTTTTGACCATTGGACATATTGGAAATATGGTCACCAATGTTTTGAACGAGTTAGACCAACCAGATGCTATTGGACACTATGATATGCGTTTTGTGAAACCTTTGGATGAAAAAAACTTGAGAACCATTTTCAATGCATATGAGCACATTATCACCGTAGAAGATGGGTGTGCCACCGGAGGGTTTGGGTCTGCAATTTTGGAGTTTACCAACCAAGAAAACTTTACCAAACCTGTTAAAATTTTTGGAGTGCCCGATAAGTTTGTTGAACATGGAACAATAGAGGAAACCCATGCAATAGCTGGTATAGATTTTGATACAATTCATTCCTATATACAATCAACCTTAAACCAATGCGAATAATTTGTTTTTTAACTTTATTTCTAACCATTACTTATTCCGCCCATGCACAAATAAACCGTATCCAAGCCTTTGAACCAGACAGCACCGAAACTGGTTTTAAAGTGGTACGCATAAAAGATGTCAAACTAAAATACTTGACGCGAAGTGCTAAGCTGACTGACCCTAGAACTGTTTTGAACAGGGTGAAACCACTTCAAAGGTGGTACAAGCGTTTTGTGCCTACATCTTTTTGGGACAAAGTCAATGAATTTGGCCTTAACATCAATGAAGTTGCCTTTGTCAATTGGAACGCGGGGGGTGACAACTCGGTTTCTGCGCTGGCAAATTTGCGTTTAGCCCGTAATTATAAGTTCCGATACCTCAACTGGAACAATGAGGCACAACTGCGATATGGTCTTAACGCCCAAGAGGGGAGAAAGCTCAGAAAAACGGATGATCAGATACGATTGTCATCCACCATCAGTTTTAGAAAGGATACCATTACCAATTGGTATTATTCTGTAAAAGCCAACTTTAACACTCAATTTTCAAACGGTTTTAAATACCCAGACCGGGACAATCCCATTTCTAGATTTATGTCTCCCGGATATCTCTTCTTTGGTTTGGGAACCTCTTACATCCCGGCTGAGAAAAAATTCAACCTATATATCTCCCCCGCTACCATGAAATCTACTTTTGTGTTGGATGAAATACTTTCCAGCCAAGGTGCTTTTGGGGTAAATAAAGGAGAAAATCTTTTTTTGGAGCTTGGTTTCTTAATCACCAACACATGGGAAAAAGAGATAATAACCAATGTGTTGATGAACCATCGGCTTAATCTATATACCGATTACATCAGAAGTTTTGGGAATATTGATGTGGATTGGGAACTTAATTTTAACCTAAAGGTCAATCAATATATCAATGCCAACATAGGAACCCACATCATCTTTGATGATGATATAAAATTTGATGAAGTGGTAGCCGATGATGGTACAATTGTTAATCCTGGCATTTCCAGAATTCAATTTAAACAATTGCTCGGCGTAGGGTTTACCTACGCATTTTAAATCTGCCTGCCCATCACTTTATTGTGGATATGCACTGCGGCACTATCTGAAAGACTGGCCACAAAACAACAAGTGTTGAGCAAAATGTCATAGAGCGAAGCATTGGTTTTCCTATAATTTTCTGGAAGACTTTTTATAAGTAATCTATCGTAGTTGGTATCCTTTCCTTCTTTGGTATTTACCAGTGCCGAAGTGTAGATGTCCAGCAAGTCTGAGATTATTTTATAACCTCCCAGTTCTTTATCAATAACTTGTTGGGATTGATAAATCTTCTCTACGCTTAACTTAATGATGTCATCCACTTGCGCCTTGAACTTTCCTTTGTCCAATAAGGCAGAACTGAATTCCCCCTCCAAAATGTCTGATTCGTACTTGACAAAAACATCTACTGCATCAGTAATCAACGTGTTGATGGCCAATGCCCGTAAATAACTCAATCTATCACTAGAATTGGTCATTGCATTGTATTTTTTGATGTTGATGTTATCCTTGACCAAATTGATGAGGTATTCGAGCGCATATTCTTCCGGAACCAGACCTAAATTTATTCCATCCTCAAAGTCAATGATAGTATAACAAATATCATCTGCTGCTTCCACCAAATAAGTCAAAGGATGCCTGAAGAAACCTATTCCATCATTTTTTGGATTATTGACCAATCCTATTTCTTCCACTACTTCCAGAAAAAAATTCTTCTCAGATTGAAAAAACCCAAATTTCTTATCGGCAATATGTTTGGATGGTTTTTTGGGCAATGAAGCCTTTGGATATTTCATAAAAGCGCCCAAAGTGGCATAGCTCAATCGCAATCCGCCCGGAACTCCGTTCCTAGACTCTGTAAGTAGTTTAAACCCGTTGGCATTACCCTCAAAATCAATCAAATCTTGATACTGCTCGTTATAAAGTTCCGATTGGTATTTTTTTCCTTTGCCCTGTTCAAAGTAATTGCCAATGGCTTTTTCGCCACTATGGCCAAAAGGAGGGTTCCCAATATCATGGGCAAGTGCAGCAGCTGCAACTATAGCTCCAAAATCATTGAAATGATACCCATGGATTTCTGACAAATAGGGATATTTGGCCAAAATCTGTTGACCGGCAATACGGCCCAAACTTCTACCAACAACCGAGACTTCCAAGCTATGGGTAAGCCGAGTATGCACAAAATCCCTGTTGGAACCTACACTAATAGGCATGGGAATTACTTGGGTCTTATCTTGCAAACCCCTAAAGGCAGACGAGAAAATTATACGATCATAATCCACCTCAAAACCCAAACGGGTTTCTTGCTGTTCTTTACGAAGTCTTTTGTGGGTATCCCCATGTCTTTTCAAGGAAAGTAACCGTTCCCAATCCATAGTAGGTCTATTTAATGGCGAAGATATACCAAAAGATAAATCTCGCTTTCGGCTTACCTAAATTATTCCTGTTTTAAACTCGCTATTTGGTAACATTTTATTAACCTTTGTGCCGATTTATAATGGCATTTTTGTCATATTTCTGTTTACAATGGGGGAGAACATCTATATTTTCATGGTTATTGCTTTAGGAGTTCTTGCAATAACCGATTTGGTTGTTGGGGTTAGTAACGATGCAGTAAACTTCTTAAACTCTGCGTTGGGTTCCAAAGCCATTTCTTTTAAAACAATAATGATTGTGGCCAGTATTGGTATCGCCTTTGGCGCCATGACCTCAAGTGGTATGATGGAAGTGGCCCGAAAAGGTATTTTCAATCCATCAGAATTTGTATTTGCTGAGATTATCATCATTTTCATAGCTGTAATGATTACGGATGTATTGTTGCTGGATTTTTTCAATACGTTGGGAATGCCTACCTCCACCACGGTTTCCATTGTTTTTGAACTATTGGGTGCCGCCGTAGCTATGGCATTGATCAAGGTTTCTGGAACTGGTGGCGGATTTGAAGCCCTGGGGAGTTACATCAATACCGGAAAAGCCACAGAAATAATATTAGGCATACTGCTTTCTGTGGTCATTGCCTTTTCCATTGGAGCTTTGGTCCAATTTTTATCCCGATTGTTGATTTCTTTTAGGTTCAATGAACAACCCAAATGGATCGGTTCCATTTTTGGTGGATTGGCCATCTCTGCCATTATCTATTTCATCTTGGTCAAAGGACTAAAAAGCGCCGAACTTTTTAGCGGTTCACTTACTGAATTTGCGGTGCAACAACAAGAACTTTTCTTATTGGCCAATTTTGTATTATGGTCCATTGTATCATGGATTTTAACGACCGCTTTCAAACAAAATATTTATAGGATCATTATTGTACTGGGAACTTTTGCCCTTGCTATGGCATTTGCAGGAAATGACCTGGTAAACTTCATAGGCGTGCCCATAGCCGCCTTGCAATCTTTCCAAGACTGGCAAGCTTCTGGCATTGCCGCATCTGAATATTCCATGGGAGGTTTGGCAGCCGCGGTCCGCACTCCTACGTATCTGTTGCTGATTTCTGGTCTAGTAATGATTGTTACGCTGTGGCTTTCTACCAAAGCCCGTTATGTAACCGAAACGGAAATCAATCTTGCTCGCGAAGGTGAAGGTGAAGAACGTTTCCAGCCCAATTTTTTATCGCGACAAATTGTAAAATTTTCTATTACGGCTTTTGACAATGTTTCCAACGTCTTTCCAGTAAGTTTTCGTGAGAAAGTTCTAAAACGCTTAGAAAAGCCCAACAAATATGTTCCCAAAGGGAAAATTCAAGATTTACCAGCTTTTGACATGGTTAGGGCCTCTGTAAATCTTATGGTGGCCAGTGTACTTATCTCTGTAGCTACATCTATGAAATTGCCACTGTCCACTACCTATGTTACTTTTATGGTTGCCATGGGCTCTTCACTTGCTGATAGAGCATGGGGCTCTGAAAGTGCCGTGTACAGAGTTGCCGGGGTGCTCAATGTAATAGGTGGATGGTTCTTTACCGCAATTTGTGCATTTATTTCCGCAGCAACTATTGCTTATCTCATTCACCTTGGGGGCTTTGTTGCCTTGTTGATCTTGTTATGTATTGCCGGAGTTCTTTTGGTTAGAAACTATTTAAGTCATAACCGAAAGAAGGTGGAAACAAAGGTTGAGGACATTTTGAGAAAAGCTGAGAGCAGCTCTATACAAGGAGTAATTGAAGAAAGTGCCACCAATATAGCCTCTGTTGTCAAAAGAAGCAATAAAATCTATACCGGGGCCATCAATGGATTGGCCAAACACGATTTAGAAGCTTTAAAAAGAAACAATAAAGGTGTCAACAAACTCATTAAAGAAGTTGATGGACTTAAAAACAACGTATATTATTTCATCAAAAATCTGGATGAATCCAGCGTAGGAGGTGCCAGTAACTTCTACATTACTTTGTTGGGTGTGATGCAAGACTTTACGCAATCTTTAGAATACATTTCCAAAGTAAGTTATACGCATGTATTGAACAATCACAAGAAATTGAAGTACAACCAAATCAAAGAACTCAAGGATTTGGACCATAAACTCGAAAAGCTTTTTGAAAATACCTCAAAGACTTTTGACCAACGTTCTTTCGAGAATATTGCATCAATCTTGAATGAAAAGGATAATTACTTCCATTTGATTTCGGATAAAATGAAGAAGCAAGTTGCACGTACTAGAACTGAAGAGACCAGTCCTAAAAATACTACACTTTATTTTTCCCTACTCACGGAAAGTCAAGATATGATCAAGGCCACCGTAAAGTTGTTAGAGTTATACTATACAGAACACGACAGTACAGTGGAGCCTGCCAGAATAGAAAAATAAATAATCGCTCAGCCATGCGCTATAGCATCTTGATTTTGGCATTTTGCCATTGTTTGGTATCCCAAGCACAAGAACTTACAGCTTCTGAACTTTTGGATAACTCCATCCATTTTCATGACCCAAATAACCATTGGAAAAGTTTTAAGGGAGAGTTCAAGGTTCTTATGCAAACCCCTAATTCAAGTGAAAGGTTAAGCACTATCACACTAAATATTCCCAAGCAGCTTTTTAAACTGATGGTAGAAAAAGATGGGGTTGCTTATGGCTATGATTTTAACGCCAATAAATGCACCTCAACTCTTCAGGGTTCTTCAGAAATCAGTGATGATGACAGGGAAAAATATCGCCTTACCTGTGAGCGTGGGAAAATGATGCGCAATTACTACACCTATCTCTATGGGCTTCCAATGAAATTAAAAGACCCGGGGACATTACTCAATCCTACAATTCATAAGAAAACTTTCAAAGGAAAAGAATATTTGGTCCTGAAAGTAGATTACGAAGAAGGAGTGGGCAATGACGTTTGGTATTTTTATTTTGACCCAATTACCTACGCCATGGAAGTCTATCAGTTTTACCATGATGAAAGCAAAAATGATGGTGAATATATTCTTCTGGAGGGTCTAGAGGAAATTAATGGCATAAAAATACCAAAAAACCGTGCTTGGTATTACAATAGTGATGATAAGTACTTAGGGACTGATATTCTTGAAAAGCCTACCATGTAATGACTAGATTTTCCTTTTTTTTGTTCGCATACATTATCTTAAACACTCCCGCCTTTGGGCAGATTATGGAAAAGGAATGGATGATGGGGCCATTCAACAGGCCTGAGAATGCCCAACCTATTCTTCAAAAAGATGACAAATCCGTTTTCAGGGATCCTGTTACAAACCAAAACGTTTATTGGGAATCCATGGCAACATTTAATCCCGCTGCCATCGTAAAAGATAACAGTATACATGTTCTATACAGGGCTGAGGAAAAATTGGGGGATAAAGTAATAGGCGGACACTGCTCAAGAATTGGTCTGGCCACTTCAGATGATGGCTTGAGTTATTCAAAAAGTGAGTCCCCTGTGTTTTATCCCGCTATGGACGATCAGCAGGAAAATGAATGGCCAGGCGGTACCGAAGACCCCCGAATAGTGGAAACCGAAGAAGGCACCTATGTGCTTACTTATACTCAATGGAACAGGAAAGTTCCAAGACTTGCAGTTGCAACTTCAAAAGACCTCAAAGTTTGGAAAAAACATGGCCCTGTTTTCAACAATTATAAAAACGGGAAATATCTGAACAGGGAAACCAAATCTGGGGCCATTGTAACCCAACTTAAAAAGGGCAGATTGGTTGCGGCCAAAAT
Organism: Flagellimonas amphidinii; assembly: GCF_013090115.1. GTDB lineage: Bacteria > Bacteroidota > Bacteroidia > Flavobacteriales > Flavobacteriaceae > Flagellimonas > Flagellimonas amphidinii. The sequence continues at coordinate 198,965 of NZ_JABFNN010000030.1, read as the reverse complement.
CAATGGAAAATATTGGATGTACTATGGTGTCCCCCATATCTGGTTGGCAAGCTCTGAAAATTTGATTGATTGGGAACCCGTTGAAACCTATGAAGGTAATTTAGCTCCTGTTTTGAGTCCAAGACCTGGTTATTTTGACTCATGGTTGGTAGAAGCCGGACCTCCTCCACTGCTCACAGAAAATGGTATTGTAGTGCTCTACAACGCTGGTAATTCCCAAAACATAGGAGTAAAGAATCTTGGCAATAGAATCTATACTGGCGGACAAGCACTTTTTGACCATGAAGAACCTTGGAAACTATTGGATAGAACGGATATGCCTTTCATCAAACCGGAGCTTCCTTTTGAAAAATCTGGGCAGTACGAAGACGGAACTACTTTCTTGGAAGGTTTGGTATTGTTCAACGGAACTTGGTATCTGTATTATGGAACAGCGGACAGCATGGTAGGGGTTGTTACTGCAAAGCAATAGCTTTCCAATTTCAACATGCCCTTATTTACGATAAAAATTCATCTCGTCCATATACTTCCAAACTGCATCTGGAAGCAACGGCCTCATATTCTTTCCCTCTTTATGGGCCTTACGAATGAATGTTGATGAAATTTCCATTATAGGAGCATCTACTTTGGTAATTTTTGGATGGTTCTGAAGCTTGTGCTCTATTTCACCTTCAGATATTCTTGGATATATATAAATGGAATAATGATCCAAAATGGTTTCATAATTTTTCCATTTATTAAAGCTCTTCAAATTGTCCTCCCCCATAATAAGACAGAATTGATGTCCCTTTCCATAGGTTTCATCCAAATGTGCCAAGGTATTGATGGTATAATTGGGTTGCGGAAGATCAAACTCTATCTTGCTGGGCTTCAACTTGGGATATTCCTGGATCGCCTCATACACCATTTGATATCGATGGTGATTATCTAAAAGAGACAGCTTCGTCTTAAACGGACTTTGAGGGGTTATCACAAACCAAACCTCTTCAAGGTCAGAAAACTCTACCATATGGTTGGCAATGGCCAAATGGCCAATATGGATAGGATTGAACGTTCCAAAGAATAGACCTACCTTTTTCATTCTTTTATTACTCCTCGCTATTCGGGATTTTTGCGCCTACAAAATCAGCCACCAATTGATGGGCCTCTTTCAAAGCAACATCCAAATCGTAATTTTTGATGATTTGGTCAAACTGTGGGGCTGTTGCCAACTCAACAGAAGCTTTGGCCACCCGCATATTAATCTTATCCTCACTTTCCGTACTGCGTTTCTTCAGCCTAATTTTAAGCTCATCCACACTTGGAGGCTTCACAAAAACAGCCAAGGTTTTTTCTGGGAATTTCTTTTTGATACGAAGTCCGCCAACCACATCAATATCGAAAATCACATTTTTTCCTTCTGCCCAAAGACGTTCCACTTCACTTTTTAAGGTTCCGTAGAAATTGTCCCTATATACTTCCTCCCATTCCAAAAAGTCTTCATTCTTAATGTGTTGTTTGAATTCTGAAGCGGACATGAAATAATAGTTGATGCCATGCTTTTCTTTTCCCCTTCTCGGCCTAGAGGTTGCCGAAACTGAAAAAGCTAAATTAAGTTCAGGTTGGTCCAAAAGATATCTTACAATAGTGGTTTTACCACTTCCGGAAGGAGCCGAAAAGATAATAAGTTTTCCTCCCTTCGTCATAGTACGTTCAGCATTTGTTCCTTTATTTTCTCCAGCTCATCTTTCATTTGAACCACCAACTGCTGCATGGATGCATAATTGGCTTTGGAACCAATCGTGTTGATCTCTCTTCCTATTTCTTGGGAAATAAACCCGAGTTTTTTTCCATTTGAGTCATTGGAGTTCAATGTGGTTTCAAAATATTTCAAATGGTTGGCCAAGCGAACTTTTTCCTCCGTAATGTCATATTTCTCCAAATAATAGATCAATTCTTGCTCAAACCTATTGGCATCCACCTCTACTTTTAAATCAGATATCGCTCTTTCCAATCGCTCACGAATGGTTGACAGTCTTTCAGGGTCTATTGCATTGACCTCTTCAAGCAGGTCCTTTAACTTTTTAAGTCGAGAAACAAAGTCTTTTTCCAATACTTTACCTTCTTCATTTCTGAAGTTGGTAATTGCCTCCAAAGCGCTCTTCATGGCTTTTTTTATTTCGGCATATTCTGCATCATCAATATCGTTCCTATCCGTTTTTAGGGTATCTGGCATCCGAAGCGATAGTTCCAGTAACTTTATATCATCGCCTTTGGCTATATTGGCTAACTGCTCCATATATTTTTTGACCACTCCTTGATTTACCTCAGCGGTGGTTTCTTCTCCCGTAATTTCAACATAGAGACTAAAATCTACCTTTCCGCGCACCAACACATCAGCGATCATTTTCCGCAATTCAAGTTCTTTCTCGCGATAGGATTGGGGGATTCTGGCATTGATATCCAAATTTTTACTATTGAGCGATTTAAGCTCCACCGTAATTTTTTTGGAAGGCAGTTGAATAACATGCTTTCCAAAGCCGGTCATGGATTGAATCATAAGGAATGATAAATTTTGGCAAAGGTAACCAAAATAGCTGTTGGCCCCTTTGCCTGAAAAAGTATGGTTACTGTAGAAGGATGTTATTAATCCAGCTCCCTAACCCAAATATTTCTATAACTTACTCTACTGTTGTCTTGATGATCTTGAAGCATCAAGGGAGCTTTTCCATGTGCTTCATATTTAGGCCATCCAATATACTCTGTTGGACCTTCAATAGCAAAATGATCCTGAATCAATACTCCATTATGCAATACTGTTATCGTAGCAGGTTCAACAATATTTCCTCCCCTACTAAACTTTGGGGCGTGAAAAATGATATCGTAAGTATTCCACTCACCACTTGGAACGGACGCCATGGCAGCAGGAACCGATTGCTTGTATATAGATCCTACTTGACCGTTTACATAGGTGCTGTTGTCATTATTGTCCAATACTTGAACCTCATACCGGCCTTGTAAAAAGATCCCACTATTGGCTCTGTTCTGGCCTTGTAACCGCACTTCTTTTGGGGATTTCCATTCAATATGTAATTGAACGCTCCCAAAATTTTGTTTGGTTTGGATGTTGCCGGTTTTGTCTTTTACGGTCATACTTCCATCCTTGTTCAAAATCCATTTTACCTCAGTGCTATCAGCGGTACTTATCCACTGATCAACGTTTGACCCATCAAAGAGTACAATAGCGTCACTGGGTGGTGCGCCATTTTTCCCTGGAATTACCCTAGGTGGTACTGGTTCATAAAATTCGGTCGCTTCTGGTTCTGTTGGCTCTTTTTCTTGTGCAAACAGTACAGTACCCGCAAATAGGAAGAGCCCAAAAATGATGTGCTTACTTTTCAACAAACTACAGTTCTTTTATTTTAATATTTCGATATGCCACGATATCTCCGTGGTCTTGTAATCCTATTTTTCCAGTTTGGTATTTTCCAAATCCTTCCCAATCGGCAAATTTGGAATCCGCCACCAACTTGTCCCACTCTGGACCATGTACAGGGAATTCAACAATTTTCTTGCCATTGAGCATCACATGTCCACTATTGGTCTCATGGTTCACCATTAATTCTACCAAATTCCATTCATTGGCCGGTCTTACCACTTTTTCTGATGGGGCAATCATATCATACAATGCCCCTGCTTGATGTGTCGTTCCATTTTTGGCATCAGGATGTCTTTCATCATCCAACACCTGTATTTCTGGTCCGGTCAAATACGGCTGGCCATATTTTTCGTCTTCGGCAATACCCCAAAAAATACCACTGTTTCCGCCTTCGGCGATTTTCCATTCCAATGAAAGCACAAAATTGGTGTATTCCTTGTCCGTGACGATATTGTAACTAGCTCCTTCAGGTCTTTCTTTAGGCGGATAGAAAACCATACTTCCTTCTTCCAACTTCCATGGTTCGGTTATGGCTTCGCCATTGTACAAATGCCACCCTTCAAAAGAAGAGCCATCAAACAAAACAGACCAGTCTGATTCCGGTGCTTTGGGTGTTTCCATTTCCTGTCCCGCCATCGGGTCCGAATCCATCTCTTGCTTTTGTTGTTTTTCTTTGCACCCTATAATGGAGATGGCTAAAAACATGCCTAATATTCTCTTCATAATCCTAATATTTTCTTGAGTTTGGTTGCATCTATTTCTGCTCCTGCAAAATCATCAAAGGTTTTTTCTGTCGCTTCAATGATGTGATCTTGAATGAATTTGGCGCCTTCCCGCGCTCCCTGTTCCGGGCTTTTAATACAGCACTCCCATTCCATTACTGCCCATACATCGCACCCGTATTGGGTCAATTTGGAGAAAATGGTCTTAAAGTCGATTTGACCGTCACCCAAAGACCTGTATCGCCCAGCGCGATCGCCCCAATCGTTGTACCCTCCAAAGGCTCCCTTTTTTCCTGTAGGATTAAATTCTGAATCCTTCACGTGGAAGGATTTAATGAACTCATGATAATGGTCAATGTATTTGATATAGTCCAATTGTTGCAACACAAAATGGCTTGGGTCGTACAAAATATTCACTCTTTTGTGATTGCCCGTAGCTTCCAAAAACCTTTCAAAGGTATCGCCATCATGTAAGTCTTCACCAGGATGGATTTCATAACAGACATCGACTCCTTCTTCATCGAAATGATTTAAAATGGGCATCCATCTTTTCGCCAATTCCTCAAAACCCATTTCCACCAATCCTGGGGGTCTTTGGGGCCAAGGGTGGGCAGTATGCCAAAGCAAAGCTCCAGAAAAAGTAGCATGCGCTTTTATGCCCAATCGTCTACTTGCAGTTGCCGCCTTTTTTACAGTTTCAATGGCCCATTGGGTACGTTCTTTTGGTTTGCCCTTTAAAGCATCCGGGGCAAAATTATCGAACATGATATCGTAGGCCGGATGGACAGCTACCAACTGTCCTTGTAAATGGGTGGACAATTCAGTAATCTCCAAACCATAGGAGCTTATCTTTCCTTTAAGTTCATCACAATAATCTTGACTTTCTGCTGCCTTGTCCAAGTCTATCAAAAAGGATTCCCATGTAGGTATCTGGATTCCTTTGTAACCCAGATCAGAAGCCCATTTGCAAAGTCCATCCAAAGAATTAAACGGTGGTTTACTGTCCACAAATTGGGCTAAGAATACTGCTGGTCCTTTGATTGTTTTCATTGAAATTGAATTTTAAGAATTCATAAATCCTCAAAACATTAGGATTTATCTTCTATATTTAAGAAAAAAACTATGATGTTTTCACTCATCACGTAGAAAGACATAAATATAGGTATTAGCGGACAATTAAAACAGCATAATAGTGAATGATAATATAGTTTATGATGCCATTGTGGTCGGTACAGGAATAAGTGGTGGCTGGGCGGCCAAAGAATTATGTGAAAATGGTCTAAAAACCTTGGTTTTGGAACGTGGGCCCATGGTAAAGCATATTCAAGATTATAAAACCATGCACGATGACCCATGGGATTATGCATACAAGGGTGAACTTTCTAGTGAAGAAAAAAAGAAGTATCCAAAACAGCTCAGAGTTGGTTGGGCACCCAAAGAAGATGTGAAGCACTTTTTTGTGAACGATTTAGAACATCCGTACCAAGAAACCAAGCGTTTTGATTGGATTCGTGGTTATCAGGTCGGTGGTCGTTCTTTAACATGGGGGCGTCAAAGTTATCGCTGGAGCGATTTAGATTTTGAAGCCAACAAAAAAGAAGGAATTGCTGTTGATTGGCCAATTAGATATAAAGATATAGCTCCTTGGTATGATAAAGTGGAATCTTATATTGGTGTTTCGGGACAAAAGTTGGGCATTCCGCATCTACCTGATGGACAATTTCAACCTGCTATGCAGCTCAACTGTGTGGAAAAAGATCTACAGGCCTCAATGGGTGAAAACTTTAAAGATGGTCGACTTTTAACTATTGGTAGGGCAGCCCATATTACCGAGGACACCACTAAATTTGAAGGTAGGGGGCGTTGCCAAAATAGGGCTAGATGTTGGAGAGGTTGTCCATTTGGAGGTTACTTTAGCAGTAACTCTTCTACCCTTCCGGCGGCGGAACGAACTGGCAATATGACCTTGCGTGCCAACTCTATAGTTCATGAAATCATCTATGATGAAACACAACAAAGGGCAACCGGAGTACGTGTAATAGATACAGAAACGCACGAAAAATTCGAATTCAAGGCTAAAATCATATTTCTATGTGCCTCAGCAATGGCATCAGTAGGTATTTTATTGCAATCCAAATCCAAAGCATTTCCCAATGGAATGGGCAATAATCACGATCAATTGGGTCGTAATATCATGGATCATCACTATCAACTGGGAGCCACAGCAAAAGTTGATGGTTATTTGGACAAATATTATAAAGGAAGAAGACCCAGCGGTTTTTATATTCCCAGATTTGTCAATCTAAATGAAAAAACCAAACAGAAAGAATTTGTACGTGGTTTTGGATACCAAGGTAGTGCAACCCGTGAAAATTGGTCCGATGCTGTAGCCGAATTAGGATATGGAAAAGCATTTAAAGAAGCAATACTAAAACCTGGGGCTTGGCAAATAGGCATGACTGGATTTGGCGAGATGCTTCCTTACCATGATAACAGAGTACAACTAAGTAAGGATAAAATAGACCAATGGGGCCTCCCACAATTGGATTTTGATGTGGAGTTCAAAGAAAATGAATACAAAATGAGAAATGCCATAAAGGATGAAGCGGTCGCCATTTTTAAGGCCGCTGGTTTCAAAGATGTTGAGGTATTTGACACAGCAACAGGACCTGGCCTGGGTATTCACGAAATGGGCGGTGCACGAATGGGGCATGATGACAAGACCTCAATTGTGAACAAACACAATCAATTGCACGATGTTCCAAATGTTTATGTAACAGATGGTGCTTTTATGACCTCTGCAAGTTGCGTGAACCCTTCTTTGACCTATATGGCCTTTACCGCAAGAGCCGCCAACCATGCAGCCCAATTAGTTCAACAGCATAAATTTTCTTAATTACTACTTATGGAAAACGCTTCAGCCCGAAATCTATGGGGCGATTTTTTGGATAAACACCTAGAATTTGCCTCTGAAGACGCACCCAAAGTCATACATTTTTGTGACAATGAAAAAGATGCCAACACTTGTGCCGATTTGGTGTGCAAAGACATAAAACGTGCTACGTCGCATTCCCTTTTGGGGTTACAATCACGGCATGAGAAACTCCCCAAAATAGGGGATTTTACAGTAGTCACCGATTGGGGTGGACAAGCCAAGTGCATTATCCGGACCACCTCAGTAAAACTAGTGCCCTATTTTGCAATTAGAGACGAGCATTCACGCTTGGAAGGTGAAGGTGATAAAAGTCTTGCCCAATGGAAAGAGACCCATTGGGATTATTATACCCGGGAACTTCAGGAATTTGGGAAAGTGCCCAGGGAAAGTATGATCGTGGTCTTTGAAGAATTTGAAAAGGTCTTTCAGAAATAAATAAGAGACTGTCTAAAAAGTTCTGAAAGGACGTCATTCTGAATCTATTTCAGAATCTCAACAAATTGTTTTGTTGTTATGAGAACCTGAAACAAGTTCAGGTTGACGAAAACCCTATTTATTAGACAGCCTCTTATATTTTATCATTTTGGTTTGAAATTAATCCATATCAACCCAAACATTCCCTTGTTTGTTTGAAGCTACTGTGCTTTCAATAAAATTGAGTCCACGTACGCCATCCAACATCGTTGGGAATTCTCCATTGTTATATTCTTCTCCTCGAATGGCTCTTGCTACTCCCAAATAGATGTTGGCCATGGCATCAAAAATACCTTCTGGGTGACCTGGAGGCAGTTTTGTTCCATCCAAACTTAACTTGGAATTATAGGCATGCCCTGGCTTATAAATCTGTACCGGCTCAGTATCACTCATTTTATATAGGAAATTAGGTTTTTCCTGTTCCCAACGGAACGCTCCTTTTTCTCCATAAATAGCAATGGCCAATCCATTTTCTTCACCCGTAGCAACCTGACTTGCCCTGATAACTCCTTTAACGTGCTTGTCCATGCGTATCAAAACAGTACCATCTACATCCATTTGATTGTCATCATAGAGATAATTAAAATCGCATAGTAGAGATTTCACCTGTAATCCTGTGGTAAATTCAATCATATTAAAAGCATGGACACCAATATCTCCCATGCAAGAACTGATTCCTGCCTTTTTGGGGTCCAACCGCCAAACAGAGGAACGTTTTTCCTTGTCATGGATAATGGCATTGATCCATCCTTGGTAATATCTTGCGTCCACTTTGTGGATTTTACCCAAAACTCCTTCTTTGATCATCTCTCGCATTTGTCGAACCATTGGATACCCAGTATAGGTATGGGTCACTGCAAAAACGGTCCCGGCTTTAGCCAGTGTTTCTTGCAGAATTTTGGCTTCTTCATAGGTTGTGGTCATTGGCTTTTCGCAGATGACGTGGAATCCATTTTCCAATAGTTTTTTGGCCATGGGAAAATGCAGGAAATTAGGCGTCAAAATAGAACATACCTGGATACGTTCCTCTTCAGGAAGCTTCATCTCCTCTTCAACCAAAGTGTCAAAGTCTTTGTAAATACGATTGGTAGGCACATCAATTTCTTTTGCGAAATCAAGGTTGTCCTCAAAATTTGGGTTGAAGACCGCTCCCACGATTTCGTAATTGTCATTGATAAAGGATGCTACTCTGTGCAGTACTCCAATCAGGGAGTCTCCCCCTCCCCCTAAGATTCCTAATCTAATTTTTTTGGGCATGTGTGTGATTTAATTTAGTGTTGTATTCTTTTTTCTTCCAATTTATTGCGCATGATAAACAATATGCCGAACAATACAATTAAAATAATGGGCAGCCACATTATATTTCCTAACGTAGCTTGACCGGCAACAAGATCTGCTGCATCAGCTGAAACACCAGAATCTAATGCTGTAGAGCGTTCCTGATCCAACATTTTTCCTATTTGGGGTAAGGAAATACCCGTAATCAACATTCCAAATCCTCCAATAATGGACATTCCAAGGGCGCCGGTTTTATGGGTGTATTCGCTAACAAACCCAATCATGGTAGGCCAAAAATACATTACTCCGCATGAAAATAGAATTGCTGCCACATAAACCATACTGCCTGTTGCCCCAGAAAGTAGGTACAGTGCCAAAGAAGCTACTATCGCCGATATAAAAAGAACACCTATTGGGTTTATTTTATGAATGACAGGGCCTGCAAAATATCTCCCCACTGCCATTAATCCGGTAACAATGGCCAAAATAATCAATGGTGGTGCACCGGCTTGTCCAAGTAATCTTTCAATAAATTGACCTGTTCCAAGTTCTGTTGTAGCTGTAAGACCCATACAAATCAACATGAAAATAAACAGTGGACTGAACATGGATTTGATGTTCTCACTGATATTGGATTCAATATTCTCCGCTTTGGGAAACTTTTGTCCAAGTATTAAATAGCCATAAATTAACGTTGGTATGATCATGATAGCAATTTGAAGCTGCCAAGATAGATTCATGTTGCCCATAAACTCTCCCAATAAAGCTCCAATTACAATCCCTCCAGGGAACCACACATGAAATTTGTTCAACATTGTGGTGCGATTGGTGGTATACATATCGGCTATTAAAGGGTTACAGGCAGCTTCCACGGCTCCGTTAGCCAGTCCAATCAAAAAAGTTGATACCAATAGCGGCACGAAGCTTTTTGCAATTATGGTAAGAATCAAACCTAATAAGTGACAAATAAAAGCTACCCAAAGTATAGGCTTGGGTCCAATTTTTGGATAAATGAGTCCCCCTATGATCATGGAAACCGGAAATCCATAAAACGCCATAGAATTCATCCATCCCAATTGTGTGTCATTAAATCCAAATTCCACATTCAGTTCTCCCATAATTCCCGCTCTCAGTGCAAAGGTCATAGCGGTTACAATTAGCGAAATACAAGACGCTAAAAAAAGTCTATTCTTATTTATATTTTCCATGGTTGATATATAATTATTGGTTTAGTTACGATTTATAGGTTACCTCTTCTTTTTTGAAGAATATTGCAAACAATGCCAGAACGACCAATGCGAATAGGGCTGGTATCATCCAAATGTTCTGCCAATTATGTACATTTTCTCCAATGAGGTACATATCGGTTATTTTTCCAGCGATCCAGAAGCCTATCAACATGCCCACCCCATATGTGGCTAAGGTAATCAATCCTTGGGCAGCGCTTTTATATTTTTCTCCAGCTTTGGAATCGGTATAAATCTGACCCGACACAAAGAAAAAGTCATAACAAATCCCGTGCAATGCTATTCCGATAAGCAACATGAAGGTCATTTCCCCTGCATTGCCATAGGCAAACAACAAATAACGTAGGGTCCATGCCAACATCCCGGCCATTATTGTTTTTTTAAACCCAAATTTTTTGAAGAAATAAGGCAGCAATAGCATAAACAAAACTTCTGATGCTTGGCCTATGGTCATTTTACCTGTAGGATTGTTCATCCCAATTTCTGTAAGGAACGGGTTTGCATTTTGATAATAAAAAGCCAGTGGGATACATATTAAAATAGAAGAAACAAAGAAAATCAGAAAGTTTCTATCATTTAATAGTTTCAATGCATCCAGTCCTAAAAGTCCAGAAATACTCACCTTTTCATCTTTCCCAACTCGTGGAGGTGTTTTGGGCAATGTAAAACTGAATAATCCCAATATTGCCGAAGCTATACCTACCATTAGAAAAGTATTCTTCAGCATCCCAGATTGAATCCCTTCTGGCGAATCCCATAAAAACAGATAGCTAATGACAAGACCTGCAACGATCCAACCAATGGTTCCAAAAACACGTATAGGTGAAAATTCCTTGGCCGGGTCAGTCATTTGATTGAACGAAATTGAATTGACCAAGGCCAAAGTGGGCATATAAATTATCATGTAGCCCAAGACATAAGGATAAAATACCGAAAAGTCATTGGACTGATACATTTGATACATTAAAAATGCCCCTATTAAATGGAGAACTCCCAAAATGCGCTCTGCATTAAAATATCTATCTGCAATAAGACCAATGATAAATGGTGCAATAATAGCCCCCCAAGACTGGGTTGAAAAAGCCTGGGCAATTTCTCCCCCACTTGCATTAAGGTTATTTCCCAAAAACGTTCCCAAGGTCACAAACCAACCACCCCATATGAAGAACTCCAAGAACATCATAAAGGAGAGTTGAAATTTGATTTTTATACTCATAAACTGATCTTATCTCTTGTAAAAAATATAATCCAATGGTTCTGGTTCAATTCCTGATGCTCTAAAATGCATCAAAATTTGACCCCTATGATGTGTTGAATGGTTCACAATATGAAATAGGATATCTTTAAGCTCATTGGCATAGGTTCTGCCTTTGCTGTTCTCATAATCTATCCTTTTGTCAAAATCATCTGCGTTGGTAATTATCTCAAAGGAAGTCCGCTGGTTTTCATAATGAATTTCTTCCCAGCTGGCAATTTTATGCTTCTGCCAAACTTCCAGTTCCGGTGTATTTCCCAAAATTCTGTGATTCCAGATATGATGTGCATTCAAAATGTGGTTAAAAAGCTTAACCGATTCTTTAGGGACTTTCTTCGTAGCAGTACATTGCTCAATTAGCTTTTTGTTGCAATAGAAATTATAATCAAAAAGTTGATGTAGAAATCCCTTCATAAGCACAATGTTTTATGCCGATGCCCCTATAACCTTTTCAAGCAATTTTTTGGTGGCGAGGATACCATCTTCTTCACTCAATTCGCTGCCTTCATACTCTACGCCAACAAATCCTGAATAACCTGCATCTTTCACTATTTGCATCATTTTGGCATAATCGATGACAGTCTCATTGCCTTGCTTATCAAAGTTGTATGACTTTGCGCTTACCGCTTTGGCATATGGCATCAATTCTTTAACTCCTTGGTATTTATCATATTCCTCAAGGCATTTGGACTCGTAATAAGAACCATCCTCTCTTTTAATACAGAAGTTGCCAAAATCTGGCAATGTTCCACAATTGTCCATATTCACCTTCTGCATAACATTGGCCAGCCATTCCGCATTAGAGGAAGGCCCACCGTGGTTCTCCACAATTACATTGATGTTTTTGTCTTTAGCATACGTAGCTAACTGGGTCAATCCATCTACAGACGCTTCCACCCAAACTTCTGGATCCATGCTCCCTTGAAGGTTAACTCTAATGGAGTGACAACCCATAGCAGCAGCAGCATCTACCCACTTATAGTGGTTCTCTACCGCAGCTTTTCGTTCATCTGCGTCTTCGGCAGCCAAAGCTCCTTGAGAATCTATCATGATAAGCAGGTTTTTCATTCCGTGTTTTTTGGCTTCAGCGTTGGATTTGTCCACAAAAGCTTTCATCGCCTCTTCAGAAAAATTATCCTTTTCCAATTCTGCATAATACAATCCACTGACGTATTCCAATCCTTCAAAACCCCATCCTTTTGCTTTTTCAGCAAAACTGTAAGGATCCAGTCCATCTTCCCAAATCATTTTATGAATAGACCATTGTGCCAAAGACAGTTTTAACAGTTGTTCGGTTTCTGCGGACACCTCTTCTTCGGCCTCCGGTTGATCAGCTTCATTTTTCTTTTGTTGTTTGCAAGCATAAGTCCCTAGTATAGAAAGTGCTATTCCAGCTTGGGCTCCATTTCGAATAAAGTTTCTTCTTTTCATTATTATTTATTAGGATTGGCTGTTTGTGATGAATCCAAAAACTACAACGTTATAGTAGTGAATTCTCAATAAACATAGGGAATAAATGTAGAAAATTAATTTAATAATTAATACATTTAGCAAATAAACAATACTATTAAATGAGTAAATTTTATTACAATCAGGAACAGGAATCTTATGATGCCATTGTTGTAGGGACAGGCATTAGCGGAGGTTGGGCCGCCAAGGAGCTTTGTGAGAATGGGCTGAAGACCTTGGTTTTGGAACGTGGACGAATGGTTAAACACCGTGATGATTACAAAACGGCAAACATGGATCCGTGGGATTTTCCAAATACTGGTCAGCCCACAAAGGAAGACATTGCCAAGCAGGAAAAACAGAACAGGACAGGCTACACTACCCATGCCGCTTCCAAAGATTGGTTTGTAAATGATTTGGAGCACCCTTATAACGAGACCAAGCGTTTTGATTGGATGCGCGGGTACCATGTTGGTGGCAGATCCATTATGTGGGGAAGGCATAGCTACCGTTGGAGTGAAATTGATTTTGAAGCTAACAAAAAAGAAGGTATTGCCGTTGATTGGCCTGTTCGATACAAAGACATAGCTCCTTGGTATGATAAAGTTGAAAGTTATATAGGTGTCACTGGTGAAACTTTAGGCTTGCCACAACTTCCAGATGGCAAGTTTGAGCCAATGATGGAACTTAACTGTGTGGAACAACATGTACGTGAGCAAGTAGCCGAACATTTTGATGGACGAGTAGTTACTGCTGGACGTGTTGCGCACATCAATAGCGACAAAAAATTTGAAGGTGACGGACGTATTCGTTGTCAATATAGAAACCGTTGTATTCGCGGATGTCCTTTTGGAGCATATTTTAGTAGTTTGTCCTCTACTCTTCCAGCAGCGGAGCGTACCGGCAACTTAACCCTGAGACCTGATTCCATTGTTCACGAAGTAATTTACGATCCAGATACCCAAAAAGCCACTGGTGTAAAAGTTATCGATAGAGAAACCAAAGAGGAGTTTGTGTTTAAGGCTAAAGTCATTTTCCTTTGCGCTTCTGCCATTGCTTCTACTTCTATTTTGATGCAATCAAAATCCGATCGCTTCCCTAATGGACTTGGAAATGACTCCGACCAGTTAGGAAGAAACATTATGGACCACCATCTTGGTGTTGGTGCTTCTGGTAAGTTTGATGGGTTTGATGACAAATACTATAAAGGAAGAAAACCAAACGGTATTTATTTGCCTAGATTTAGAAACCTTGGGGGAGACACCAACATGGATAGCTTTAAGCGAGGTTATGGTTACCAAGGTGGAGCCAGCAGAGGTAATTGGGAAGAAATCGTTGCTGAAGCTTCCCATGGCAAAAACCTTAAAGAAGCCATACTTAAACCAGGTGGTTGGACATTTGGAATGGGTGGTTTTGGTGAGGTATTGCCTTATGAAGACAATAGAATGACTTTGGATTATGACAAGTTAGATCAATGGGGACTCCCTACCGTCACTTTTGATGCTGAATTCAAAGAAAATGAATGGAACATGCGTGAAGACATGAAAGAACAGGCTGTTAACATGCTAACCAAAGCCGGGTTGCGAGATGTACAGGCTTTTGACAATCCTGGAGCATTGGGCCTTGGAATTCATGAAATGGGAACAGCCCGTATGGGGCGCGACCCAAAAACTTCTGTACTTAACGGACACAATCAAGTACATGCCTGCAAGAACGTTTATGTTACCGACGGTTCGTTTATGACCTCAGCAAGTTGCGTAAACCCATCTTTGACTTATATGGCCTTTACGGCAAGGGCCGCAAACCATGCCGCTCAAGAACTTAAAAAAGGAAATCTATAATGGAAAGAAGATCAGCACTTAAAAATATGGGCATGGCATTTGGTTATGCCGTTGCCACTCCTACCCTTTTAGGGATATTGCAAAGTTGTGAGAAGAAGCCTGATTACGCCACGTGGGTACCAAGCTTTTTTGATAAAGAAAAGGGTTACGCGATGGCACAGACCCTTGATTTAATCTTGCCAAAAACTGATACTCCTTCTGCCACAGAATTGAATGCGCATGTTTTCATTGATAAATTCATCAATGAGGTTTTACCAGAAGAACAGCAAGACTTTGTAAAACTGAAAATGGACAAATTCTATGAGAAGGTTTTGGCCGACTCTGGAAAAGATAATCTAATGGATGTTGATGCAGAAGATATTGAGCCTGTTTTACAGACTTATCTTAGAAAAAGAACAGATGAAGAAGAAGAGGCCCACGGGGAAGCCATTGAAAAGTACATGGAAGCCGTTCAAAATGGTGGAAGTGCGGACTTGGATTTTGAAGTGGCCCGTTTTTCTTATGCCATCGATTTAAGGAACATGGCCATTTGGGCTTTTAAGTCCTCTGAGTTCATTGGAGAACAAGTATTGGCCTACGCGCCCATCCCAGGCGAATATATCCCTTGTGGCGACGTAAATGAGCTTACACAGGGCAAAGCTTGGTCACTCTAACAAAAGTTTATTTTGAAATAGAAAACCCTCCTTTTAAAAGGAGGGTTTTTTGTTTTCGCAACATAACATAAAAATACCTCGGAAGCCGTTCTTTGTGGGGTGGGTTTTCCGAGGTATTAAATCAATAAACACTATCACATACTGATAAGTTCAGTACAAACTATGATCCGCACATTAAGCAGTCATCATCTGCTTGGCCTTCTTTAGACCGTGCAATCAATTCTCTCATTTCTTCTTCGGTCATAGGCTGAATATCCACTTCTTGTTGTTCCACAGGTGTGGTTTCAACCTTAATGCCTTCTGCTGTTTTAGGGGTTGCCGCCAATACCTCAGCTTCAGCAGCTACGCTAACAGGAATCTCTTTCTTTTTGGTATTATCCAAGGTAAACTTGATTGCATCCACAGCAGCTTTGGTCCTTAGGTAATACATTCCTGTTTTAAGTCCGCTCTTCCAGGCATAAAAATGCATGGAGGTGAGCTTGGAGTAATTGGCATTTTCCATAAACAAGTTCAAGGACTGGCTTTGATCAATGAAATAGCCACGTTGTCTACTCATATCGATAATGTCCTTCATGCTCAATTCCCAAACAGTCTTATACAACTCTTTAATATCATCTGGGATGATATCTATATGTTGAATAGATCCATTGGCACGCATCAACTCTTGTTTTAAACTTTCATTCCATAGACCCAGTTTTACCAAATCTTCCAATAGGTGTTTATTCACCACAATGAACTCCCCAGAAAGTACTCTTCGGGTGTAGATGTTAGATGTGTATGGCTCAAAACATTCGTTATTGCCCAAAATTTGGGAAGTGGAAGCCGTTGGCATCGGCGCTACCAAAAGTGAATTGCGCACCCCATGTTTTTTAACGTCTTTTCTGAGTTTGACCCAATCCCATCTTCCTGAAAGTTCTTCATCTTTGATGCCCCAAAGATTGTGCTGGAATTCTCCTTGGGAGATTGGGGAACCCTCGTAACTTGAGTATACACCATCAGTTTTGGCTTCTTCCATAGAAGCAGATACTGCAGCAAAATAGAGCGTTTCAAAAATCTCTTGATTTAATTGCTTGGCCTCATCACTGGTAAAAGGCAATCGCAACATAATGAATGTATCCGCTAGGCCTTGCACCCCAAGTCCGACCGGTCTATGCCTCATGTTGGAATTCTCCGCCTCTTTTACTGGATAGTAATTGCGATCAATGACCTTATTAAGGTTTTTGGTCACCCTTTTTGTTACCCTGAACAATTCTTTATGATCAAACTGCCCATTTTTCACAAACATTGGCAGTGCAATCGAAGCCAAATTACATACAGCAACCTCATCAGGAGATGTATACTCTAAAATCTCGGTACATAAGTTAGAAGAACGGATGGTTCCCAAGTTCTTCTGGTTACTTTTTCTATTGGCGGCATCTTTATAGAGCATGTATGGTGTACCTGTCTCAATCTGAGATTCCAATATTTTCTCCCAAAGATCTCTAGCTTTGATGGTCTTGCGCCCTTTCCCTTCAGCTTCATATTTGGTATACAAAGCTTCAAACTCTTCACTATGTGAGTCAAAAAGTCTTGGGCATTCATTCGGGCACATCAAGGTCCATTCGGCATCTGCCTCTACACGCTTCATGAACAAATCTGGAATCCACATGGCATAGAACAAATCACGTGCACGCATTTCTTCTTTACCGTGGTTCTTTTTCAAATCCAAGAAGTCATAGATGTCAGCATGCCATGGTTCTACATAAATGGCAAAACTTCCTTTTCTTTTTCCACCACCTTGGTCTACATAACGTGCAGTATCATTAAATACCCTTAGCATGGGAACTATTCCGTTGGACGTTCCATTGGTTCCTGCGATATACGACCCAGTTGCTCTAATGTTATGGATTGACAAGCCAATACCCCCAGCTGATTGCGAAATCTTAGCGGTTTGTTTCAAAGTATCGTAAATGCCATCAATACTATCATCTTTCATGGCCAAAAGGAAGCATGAAGACATTTGAGGTTTTGGAGTACCTGAGTTGAACAAAGTTGGCGTAGCATGTGTAAAGTATTTCTTGGACATCAACTCGTAGGTTTCAATCACTGAATCCAGATCATCCAAATGAATTCCAACAGCAACTCGCATCAACATGTGTTGTGGTCTCTCCGCAATTTGACCATTAATCTTTAACAAGTAGGAGCGTTCCAATGTTTTGAACCCGAAATAATCGTAGCCAAAATCTCGGTTATAGATGATGGTGGAATCCAGTTTTTCTGAGTTTTCAGAAATTACCTTATAGACCTCATCAGACAACAGAGGAGCCTTTTTACCTGTTCTTGGATTAACATATTCGTATAAATCCTTCATGGTTTCAGAGAAGGACTTTTTGGTGTTTTTATGTAGGTTGGAAACTGAGATGCGAGCGGCCAACTTTGCATAATCTGGGTGTGTAGTGGTCATAGTTGCCGCTATTTCTGCTGCTAGATTATCCAACTCTGAAGTGGTTACCCCATCATACAATCCTTCTATAACCCTCATGGCCACTTTTACAGGATCTACCAAGGCATTGAGGCCATAACAAAGTTTTCTAACTCGGGCCGTGATCTTATCGAACATCATCGGCTCTTTTCTTCCATCTCTTTTTAATACATACATGTGCTACGAATATTTTGAATGATACATTGTTGGGTTATACCATTTGCTGCATTGATGGTATTGGACCCCCCAATACCTTAAGGTTAAGACCATAAACCTCTTGGGGAGAGATTTATAGTGTGTGTTCTATTTAAAAATCTGCGTCAAAGCTAATTTTCTGGGAATCTGAATCTTTTTCTTTGTTCAAAACACCTGCTTTCTGATATTCAGAAACACGTTTCTCAAAGAAATTGGTCTTGCCCTGTAATGAAATCATATCCATGAAATCAAAAGGATTAGTTGCATTATAGACTTTCTCACATTGAAGTTCAACTAATAACCTGTCAGTAACAAATTCCAGGTATTGGGTCATCAGTTTGGCGTTCATTCCAATGAGACTTACAGGAAGAGATTCGGTAATGAATTCTCTTTCTATGTTTAAAGCGTCAACAATAATTTCCTTAATGCGTTCTTTGGAAACTTTATTCACCAAGTGGTTGTTATGCAAGTGCACAGCATAATCACAGTGCATTCCCTCATCTCTTGAGATCAATTCGTTGGAGAAAGTCAATCCGGGCATCAAACCTCTTTTCTTCAACCAGAAGATGGAACAGAAAGCTCCTGAGAAGAATATCCCTTCAACAGCTGCAAAAGCAATCAAACGTTCCGCAAAACTTGGTGACTCTATCCACTTTAGTGCCCAATCAGCTTTCTTTTTAATTGCAGGGAAATTTTCAATGGCCTTGAAAAGCACACTTTTTTCTTTTTCATCCTTTACATAAGTATCTATGAGCAAGGAGTAGGTTTCTGAATGAATATTTTCCATCATAATCTGAAACCCATAGAAAAACTTGGCCTCTGAATACTGAACCTCATTTACAAAGTTTTCTGCTAAATTCTCATTGACAATACCATCTGAAGCAGCAAAAAAGGCAAGAATATGCTTAATGAAATAACGTTCGTCATCACTTAATTTAGAGTTCCAGTCCGTTAAATCCTGGTGCAAATCTATTTCCTCTGCAGTCCAGAAACAAGCTTCTTGTTTCTTGTACCACTCCCATAAATCGTGATGTTGAATCGGAAAAATTACAAATCTATCCTTGTTTTCTTGTAAAATAGGCTCTATTGCTGCTGACATAACTGCTTGTTAAAATTTATATTTTGGACTGGAAATTTCCTTGTGAACAGGGCTAACAAAGATTCAAAAATGTTACCAGATTGTAAAGTTTGTTTTATTAAAACAACGGCAAAGTTTTTAACACAACATGTTGAAATCTAGGGTCGCCAGTGATGATCGTTGGAGTTGGGGCATCTTACTTTTTCAAAGTTTTTAAAGCAGGAGCTAAACAATAAAAAAAGACCAAGAAGTATAATTTTATATATACTCCTTGGTCTAATTAACTTATATATGTACCGCAGGGATTGGGTAACAATCTATTACCAAACGGTACGGCCACTTCAGACTGGGAAAAATAGATGATGTCTAAATTCTAGGTAGTTCCCCCGAAACCTAAAACCAAACTTTTAACCAGTTACCCAACTGAAGGTGTATTTTACAAGCGCTTTCCTATACAATAGAGATTGGTTGCTTTGGCCGTACTAGCTGGTAATATTTAATGAACTTATTTGCTTGGTGCTTTGCACCTATTCGTTATCCACTACATTAAAAATGCTGCAAAAACCAGAGCTACTACCAAAAACAAAAACAATACAAAACATTTTCTCATTGCATTAAAGTTTAATGTGGTTATCCAATTTTTGACTAAGGCAAGGTAAAAAACGATAGATTGACATTTTCGGCCTATGTATAAACGGTAGCTATTTATGTATAGTTGGTTTTTGAAATACAATAAAATTCTATAAAATGTAAGAAAAATCTTATACTATATTGATTTGTACGTTGCCAGCCCCCGAAACTTGTCGTTTTATACCAGTTATACGTCCAAAATGTCCATTAGCACATAATTTAAACAACCTTACTTATAATAATCCTAAATTTGATTTAGATTGAAACATTTAGAATGTTAGAAGCCGTAATAGTAGACGATGAAATAAAAGCCCTACAAAGCTTGAGTTGGGAGCTTACCAACCTAAGCGATGAAGTGGATATAGTTGCTTCATTTACAGATGCCCATGAAGCACTACATTATTTGGAGCACAACACTCCAGATTGTCTTTTCTTGGATATTGAAATGCCGGCCATGGATGGTTTTCAATTTATAAAAACACTTAAAAACAAGAACTTTCCTGTAGTCATTACCACAGCTTATAACCAATATGCACTAAAAGCTCTTAAAAACGAGGCCATCGATTATTTGCTGAAGCCCATTGACACGGATGACCTTCAAGTTACCATTGCCAAAATAAAGAAGTTCAATGCCAAGAATTTGACTGTTGAAAAACTGGAGAAAATTTTGTTGAACTTCAATGCCGAATCCCATAGCAAGAAAATAACCATCAACACAGATGGAAAATTGGTGTTCCTAAACAGTGATGACATTTTATATGCCGAATCTGATGGCAACTACAGCACCATATTTTTAAGTGATGGGCAAAAAATATTGCTCACAAAAAAATTAAAAGAAGTAAACAACCTCTTACCCAATAATTGCTTCTTTAGAATCCATAATTCATATATCATTAATCTGAATAAAATCAAGGAATTCCTTAAAACAGATGGTTATGTTGTTTTGGAATCCAATCATAAAATACCAGTTTCTCGCCAGAAAAAATCAGACTTTTTGGATATGTTGTAACTTCCCAATCAAATTGTGTTTAAACTAGCATCCATAACAACTGTAGACCTACATTCAGATTCAGCGCGAAGTGCTTGTTTTTTGCTGCTTTCACTTATGTTCTCTTTTTCTACTATTTGGAGTCAAGAAATTCCAGATTCTTTTAAGGATAAAGCAGATAGAATCATACGCATGGCTCCCAAGACTTATTATTCTTTGGACACCGAACTAAAACCAGAAAAAAGGGATACTACCCTATTACGCTACTTTGCCAATTTGTGCAAAGAACGTGGCTATTTGGAAGGAGAAGCCTATGCTTTGGATCAAATAGGAACAACATACCGCAATTTCTCCCAGTTTGAAAAAGCCGTAAAACTTCATGAGGAAGCTTTACAACTTTCAGAAAAAGCGAATAATATTGATTTAAAGGTGTTGAGTCTCAACATGCTTGGAGTGGTATACCGGCGAACAGACGCCATTAAAACAGCATTGGATTACAATCAAAAAGCCTTAGAACTTGCCGAGCAGGTTGAAAACCCTTCCCATCATATCAAAAGAAGCATTAATGTTTCCCTTAATTCCATTGGGAACCTATACCAGACCTTAGAGCAATATGACTTGGCTATACTGCAGTTTAAAAGAGCCCTTAAATTAGAAGAGGAATTGGGCAATAAACTTGGATTAGCCATCAACCACCAAAACATAGGGGATTGTCTTGAGCATAAGGGCAATTTGGAAGGCGCATTGGAGAATTATAGAAAATCTTTGGCCTACAATGAGGAAATCAATTCAGACTATGGAAGAGTCATTTGTAAAAACAGTCTAGCGCGAGTTTACCTAAAACAGGACATGCCCTATGCCGCATTGGTTTTGCTGGAACCTTTACATGAACAGTCCAAAGCTATTGGGGACTTTTTTATTACTTCTTCCGTATTCATCAATACTGGATGGGCACATACACAATTGGGAGAGTATGATAAAGCTCAGTCGTATATTCAAGAGGGCTTGGAAATGGCCCAAAACCATAATATGCCCAGTAATGTTCGATATGGTTATCAAAAACTGTCAGATTTAGAAAGTAAAAAGGGTGATTTCAAAAAGGCTTACGAGCACTTCAAAAAAGCCAATCAATATGACAATGAAATTACCAGCGCCACTAACCTAAGGTACATGAACGACATTATTGTCCGTTATGAAGCGGACAAGAAGAACAACCAAATCTCTGTTCTAGCCAAGGAAAATGAAATTGTTCGGTTAAGGCTAAGAAAAAATCAAACTACTCTTTTGGTAAGTGCATTGATTGTTGGCCTTGTTGCCTCCATACTCTATATTCTGTACCGGCAGTACCAAAACAAAAATGAAAAAAGAGTGCTCTCATTGGAGCAGAACATGCTTCGCAGCCAGATGAATCCTCATTTTTTGTTCAATTCTTTGAACTCCATAAAATTGTACATTATTAATAATGAACAGAAAAATGCGGTTCATTACCTGAACAAGTTCTCCAAGTTGGTTCGCAAAATTTTAGAGGCTTCTTCCTTAAAAGAAATTTCATTGGCAGAAGAACTGGAAACTGTGGAGCTCTATATGAACATTGAAAACATTCGATTTTCCAATGAAATTGATTTTAAAATCAATTTGGATGACAACGTTTGCCCAGATGTGGTAAAAGTCCCTTCCCTTGCCTTACAGCCCTTTTTGGAAAACTCACTTTGGCACGGCCTTTCCCCAAAAGAAGGAGAAAAGAAAATCCATATTAGAGTAAAGAAAAAAGATGCAAGTCACATATCGATTGAAATTGAGGACAACGGAGTTGGTCGCAGCATGGCAGAAATCAACAAAGAGAACAGGGTTCTTAAAAGAAAATCGGTTGGTATACGTATTACCAAAGAACGTTTGGCAAACTTTTCCAAAGACTATCAAAACAGTTTTGAGGTGGATATTGTTGACCTTTTTGACGAAAATGGCGAGCCTAAAGGCACAAAGGTGATTTTGGATATCCCCACTATTTAGAATGTTCAGCTGCTACTTCCTCCAACTCTTTGTACCATGCCTCTCCAAACTTCCTAATAAGCGCTTCTTTGACAAACTTATATATGGGAACTTTCAATTCTTCACCCAAACTGCAAGCTGGGTCACAGATTTCCCATTTATGATAGTTCACCGCTGTAAACTCGGAATAATCCCGGGTCCTTATAGGGTACAAATGACATGATACAGGTTTTTTCCAAGAGGTGGCTCCATCTTCATAAGCAGCCTCCAAACCACATTTTGTAATGCCATCTTCAGAAAAAATCACATAGGCACATTCACTTTTGTTCACCAATGGGGTTTCCCACTCACCATCCTCTCCTTTTACTATAGCTCCCTGTTCCAATATGGCCGCTACACCTTCAGGTCTGAGATAAGGTTTCACATCTTCAAAAATATTCACCAAGATATCGGTTTCAGCTTCATCAACCGGAGCTCCATACTCACCATCTACACAACACGCCCCTTTACAGGCATTTAAATTGCATACAAAATCATTCTCAATGATTTCTTCAGAGACCAGCGTTTTTCCAATTTGAAACATGGTACAGACTTATTTTTTGGGCAAAGTTACTTCAAACCTAAAAAATTGATGTTTTATATACATTATCTTATGATCCAAAAGCAGTTTTTCCACGTAAATTTGCAGATTCAAAATTTAACGCGATGAATTTCAGTTTTAAAGAAATTGCTACGGCAAGCATGGTTCTTTTTGCTGTGATAGATATTGTAGGGAGCGTTCCCATTATCATATCACTTCGCAGCAAAGTAGGTCATATCCAATCTGAAAAAGCAGCTATAGTGGCAGCTTGTATCATGGTTTCTTTTCTCTTTGTGGGCGAAAGCATTTTGAATCTTATTGGTATTGATGTCAATTCCTTTGCCGTGGCCGGGGCGTTTGTCATATTCTTTTTGGCCATTGAAATGATTCTGGGCATTAGCCTATATAAGGATGAAGAGCCTGAGACGGCATCCATAGTCCCAATTGCTTTTCCTCTTATTGCTGGAGCAGGAACCCTAACTTCAATATTGGCGCTTAGAGCAGAGTACCATGTGGAAAACATTGTGGTGGCCATTGTGCTTAATATTATCTTTGTATATGTTGTGCTTAAATCAAGCTCCAAAATTGAGCGTGTTTTGGGCAAAAATGGACTTAGCGTCATCCGAAAAGTCTTTGGTGTAATTCTATTGGCCATTGCTGTGAAATTGTTTGCAGCTAACATCAATCAACTGATGTCCTAATGATCTAAAACCGCATTATGAACAAAACCTTCAATATAATTCTGATAATAGTTGCATTGGCCCTAATCACCTATAATGTGACCTTGGTGGATTTCAATAATCCTCTTCAAGGTGATAGTACCATTGCTTTAATAGGAATTGTAGCTTCACTCTGTGCCATAGTGTTGCTTCTTATTTTTATGACCTCAAAAAAGGTGGAGAAAAAGATAAAGGAAGGTAGTTAACGATCCAGTTTTGAGATTTCCATAGGTGTAGTTTCCATCTTAAGGGCATCCAATTCCTTTACTTTAATCAACATGGCATCATATTCTCCTTTAATTTGTGCTGATACATTTGGAGAAAATAATTGCTCAGCAATATTGGCCTTAAGGAATGCCTTTATTTTTTCTTCTTGTGCATAAAAATCCAATCTGACTTTTCGGTTCAAAACAAACTGAATAAACTGATCAAAAAGGATATCATCTACCCTAAATTCATCCAAAAACTGGTTCTTGGTATAATCCGCATAACGTGTTCTATCTTCTTCCAAATGTTCAAAAATGAAACGTGAGAAGAACTGATATGTATCGTCCATGCTCTCGATAGCTTCTTCCTCATTGCTTCCAATCGGCACAAAAACATCTGGAATAATGCCCCCGCCCCCATAGACAACCTTGCCCTTGGGAGTTTTGAATTTTAAGGAGTCTGCAACCTTTATGCTATCCACAGAAACCAACTCGCCACTGCTATAACGCTCCATGAATTTTTGGTAATAATCCCGATTTCCATTCTTATATGACTTTTGAATGGATCTTCCTGTTGGGGTATAATATCTGGAAACAGTAAGTCGAACCGCAGAACCATCTCCCAAGTCCATTTCTCGTTGCACCAATCCTTTTCCAAAGGAACGTCTGCCTACAATGGTACCTATATCATTATCTTGAAGGGCTCCTGCAATAATCTCACTAGCTGAAGCAGAACGCTCATTGATCAACACGTATACGGGCTTGTTTTCAAAATCCCCTTTTTTGGTTGCAAAAGCTTTCTTTATTCTCCCTTTTTTGTTTTTGGTGAACAAAATCAATTTGTCATCTTCCAAAAACTCGTCCGCAAGTTTTTCCGCTATGCCCAAATAACCTCCTGGATTATCTCTTAAGTCCAGCACTAATTTCTCCGCCCCACGTAACTTCAATTTTCTAAGGGCATCCTTAAACTCATTGAATGTGGATTCTGCAAAACGGTTGATTTTAATATATCCCATATCACGAGACAACATATAATAAGCATCCACACTCTTAATTGGAATCTTATTCCGGGTTACGGATAAATCCATTATTTTATTTTCGGACTTTCTAAAAACCTTGAGATCCACTTTGGTTCCTATTTCTCCTTTAAGTTTTGAAACCACATCACTATTGGGCATTCGTTTTCCAAAAAGCGTATCCTTATCGGCCACCAATATGCGATCACCTGGTTTAATACCACTTATGTAACTAGGTCCATTTTTAATGGTCCTGATTACTGTTATGGTATCCCTAAACATGTAAAAACTAATCCCGATACCTCCAAAATCCCCTTTCATATTCTCGGCAACTTCCTCCATTTCACTTTTTGGAATATATACCGAATGTGGGTCCAATTTGCCAAGGATATTGTTTACGGTAACATCAACAATGCTATCGGTATCTATCTCATCCACATATTCATAGTCAATGTAGTCGATGAGCCTGTTCAACTTATCCTTTTTGGAATTGGTGGTGAACAGTTTTTCAGGAGTATCGTTAAAATGAAGTTTGCCTCCAATAAAAACACCAATAGCCACGGCAAGGGCAAGCAATGTGGGCCATATATAACTATTCTTTTTCTCCAATTTTTTGAGGTTTTTTTAGACCATTTCTTCCAAAACAGGCAAATGCAAAGTCTCTACGCCCGCTCGTTCCAAGAATTTAAGTCCAGAATCATCTTTATATGCAGTTTGGTACACTACACGTTTTATGCCAGCTTGGTGAATTAATTTACTGCACTCCCTGCAAGGTGACAATGTAATGTACAAAGTGGCCCCTTCACAGGATTGGGTTGAGGAGGCAACTTTTAAAATGGCATTGGCCTCTGCATGCAACACGTACCACTTTGTATAACCTTCCTCGTCTTCACAAATATTTTCAAAGCCAGTTGGAGTCCCGTTATAGCCATCGGAAATAATCATACGATCTTTGACAATAATAGCTCCCACTTGCTTCCTCTTACAATAAGATAGCTTTCCCCATTCCTGTGCCATGCGCAGATAAGCTTTGTCGTATTTCTCTTGTTTCCGCTCCTTCATTCCTCTAAAATAGCGATGAAATAATAAATATACCTGCTTTGGAATAGCCTTCCAACCTTATTCGATTAAATTTAACGTAGCTCTATGAAGGAAACGTAGCTATAAGCAAGGGTATTGTAATGGCAATAATCAAAATTGAGGCAAAGGCAATAAAAACTTTTTGTTTGAGTCCCAATATATTGACAAGCAAAAATGCTATGGCCAAAATGGCCAAAATTATGGTTACTTGTGAGAGTTCAATTCCTGCAGCAAAGCCTAAAAGTGGTGTAACCTTATCTTCCTCCTCTGCCATCATCATTTTAAAATAGTTGGAAAAGCCAAATCCGTGGATAAGTCCAAAAAAGGCCGTTGCCAAAATATGTAGGAACAAACCAACTTGTAGATTTTCCTTAAAGACAAAGGTAAAATTGAACAAGGCCGTCAATAAAATGGTAACTGGAATCAAAAATTCAATCAATCCTACATCAACGGTAGCAACTTCGTAGACTGAAAGTGCCAATGAGGTACAATGGGCAATAGTAAAAATTGTAGCTAGAATTACAACTCGTTTCCATTGCTTAAACGTAAACGGCACTGCCAAAGCCGATAAAAAAAGGATATGATCATAGGCTCCAAAATCCAGTACGTGGCTTAATCCTAACTTGATGTAAAACCAAAATTCTCCCATAAATCTGATAATTTGAAAGTTAAAATTAACCAATAATTTCTTTGGACTATCAAAGAAAAAAGAGAATCAAAAATTTATCAAAAACAAATCAAAATAATACTTGTCGGTTTTAGATTACAACCTATATTTGTTTCTTATTTTTATCAAGTCTAAATAATAACAACCTCATGTTTAAAAAGCTAATCTTTGCCTTTTTGTTTATTTCTTCCGTATGCTCTGCCCAAAAAAGCATTACAGGAACAGTTACAAATGCGTCAGGTGAACCTATCCCCTATGCAAATATTATTATCCCTTCTATACAAACCGGAACCTCGGCAGACCAATACGGTTCTTTCATATTAAATAACTTAAAATCCGATACGTATTCAATAGTGGCCACTTCAGTAGGTTATTATTCCGCTGTAAAGGAAGTAGATTTGGTCAATAATGACAACGTATCCTTAAACTTTACACTAAAACAAGGCAATGAGCTTGAACAGGTTGAAGTATTTGGAAATCGATACGAACATCCTGATAAAATTGAAGCCCTAACACGACTGCCACTGGCACCCTACGAACAAATTCAGAGTATTTCCGTAATATCTGAAAAACTGATTGAGCAACAGGGTAATTTAACCATATCCGAAGCTACAAAAAACGTACCCGGTGTTTATACATTTGCTACCTATGGAAATACAAGGGAAAGTATGTCTTCCAGAGGATTTAGGGGAATTCCAATCCTTAAAAATGGAGTAAGGGTCAATTCTGATTTTAGGGGGGTTGGTATCCTAACCGATATGCAAGGTGTGGACAACATCCAAGTGCTAAAAGGAGCTGCTGCCATAACCCAAGGTGTGGCGACCGACTTAGGGAGTCCAGGTGGTGTTATAAACATCGTCACAAAAACTCCGAGATATCAATTTGGAGGCAACGTTAGCGCTAGAGGAGGTAGTTTTGGCCAAGTTAGGACTACCTACGATGTTTATGGCCCGTTGAATGACAGCAAAAATGTAGCTTTTCGTATTGATGGAGCGCTTGAAAGAGGCGATTCATTCAGAGATAAGGTGGAAAGTGAACGGTTCTACATCAATCCATCGCTTGAATGGCGAATAGACGACCAAAGCAAGTTGACCTTGGAGATGGATTATTTGGATGACAGTAGAACCCCGGATATTGGCACCGTAAACTTAGCCGAAAATGATACCAATGCAATTTACGACCTGCCTTATGATCAATTCCTAGGGTATGAAACTGACCGTTCAAACACCAAAAACAGCACCTATTCCATTCGATTTAAGAGAGAGCTGGATGACCAACTTGATCTTCAGGTAGCTTATTTTCATTCAAATCTTGATTTGGACAGCCGCAGGGCAAGTCTGGGCGGTGCCATTTCTGATAATGAAGGTAATACCATTTATAATCAACGTATCAGAGGTTTTTCCAACTCTACCAGAAGTGACAAAAACAGCGTACTACAAGTAGACCTCATTGGAGATAAAGTGGAAACCGGAAAACTAAAACACACTTTCCAAGTTGGTATGGACTATAGATCTACCACATATAGCTCATTGTCCCAAAGAATTTCCAACATAGATACCATAGATGTTTTTGCCCCTATAGCTAATACCGTGCCTTCAAACATAGAATTTACAGCGATGCAAGAAGGAGGAGCTTCTTCTAGATCCTTAGGGTTTGTGGCACAGGATGTAGTTACATTCAATCATTGGTTGAAGACATTTTTAGGGATACGATATAGTACCACAAAGACCGACTCTGAGACAGAATCTGTTACCAACGATGCTTTTAACCCATTGGGTGGAGTTTTAATAACCCCTTACAAAAACATTAATGTGTTTGTTTCCTACACCAATAGTTCCTATCCTAGAACAGCTTCACGACTGGATGAAAATGGGGAACCTCTCGGCAACGAACGTTTTGATCAATTTGAAACCGGTATAAAGACCAACTGGTTGGACAATAAGTTGCGATTTAATTTCACCTTCTTTAAAATCAACAATAAAAACATAAACCTTCCTGTTTATGATGAAAATTGGGTGGCTACTGGATTCTACCAAAAGGGTGGTAATGATGAGCGAAAAGGTGTGGAGCTGGAGCTAACTGGTAGACCATTGGATAATCTCGAATTGATCGGTGGCTATTCCTATATTGATGCCCAATATAAAGAACACACCTCTTTTGTTTATGGGTCTGCACCTTTGAATACACCCAAACATACTTTTAATATTTATACCAACTATGGTTTTAATGGTGCTTTAAAAGGTTTAAAAATTGGCGGGGGTGCTTACTACACCGGTAAAAGACCAATTAACGATTGGAGTGCCGGGGCCGTGACTCATGAAGGGATTGTACCCGGACAAAAACCATTTGATGTGGATGCCTATACATTGGTAAACTTACAGGCATCATATCGTTTGGACAATCATTGGAACTTTAGACTTCTGGCCAATAATGTTTTTGATGAAATTGGTTATAACGCCTATAGAACAAGTTTCATCAATCAAACCGATCCATTTAATATGGCCGGTGTAGTCACTTATTCTTTCTAGAACAAAAAAGTTAAGTTTGCATGGCTCAACCTTTAGGTTGGGCCTTTTCAAGGTTATGGGAAAAAACAATACGTACGGAATTCGAGCTCTTATCAATGATATTCATTTATGGTTAGGCCTAATAAGTGGTATCATCATTTTCTTGGTTTGCTTAAGTGGTACCATCCTAACATTTGAAAAAGAGATAAAACAATTGTTCAAAGAGGAAATGAAAATTGAACCCTCTGGAAACAAAGCATCGCTTTTAAGTTTGGTGCAAGACCCAAAAATTCAATCAAAAGGGCAATTGACCTCCATAACCTTACCTTCTGAAGACCATCTACCTTATGAATTTGTCATCAAGGAAAATCCTAAACAACGAAGAGGCACGTCCTATAAAATAAACCCCTATACTTCTGAAGTTGTAGCTCCTCAAAAAACTGGAGTAGATGCTTTTATGTTGAGCATGTTCAAATTGCACAGATGGTTATTATTGGATATCAAATGGGGAAGACCCATAGTTGGAATAGCTACCATTATTTTTTTGATTCTTTCCTTGACCGGAATTGTCTTATGGTTTCCCAAAAAGCTCAAATGGAAAAATATAAAGAAAGGGTTCAAAATTAAAACCGATGCCAACTGGAAACGTATTAACCATGACCTCCATAACACCCTTGGTTTTTACTCTTGCATCCTAATCCTAATTATGGGAATCACAGGCTTGTGTTGGTCTTTTGAAGGTTATAGAGACGGACTCAGTTCTGTTTTAGGCGCTAAAGTTTTTGGCAATAGAGGTGGGCAGCCCAAAACAGATGCACTAAAAAACAGTAATGCCGAAACCATTAATCTTGAAGAGGCTATTGCTCTTGCCAATACTATATTGGATTTTGAAGGAGCACTGACTGTAAGTTTGCCCAATAAGAAAAATCCTGTCTACAGCTTTAGAAAAATAGATGAAAAGAGTTGGTCAACTGTTGCCATTGATAGATTACAAATTGACACATCCGGTAACATTGTAAAAAAAGAGTTGTACGGTGATAAGCCTTTAAACGTAAAAATTGCATCTGCAATACGGCCCATTCACACTGGTGAAGTATTTGGTCTGGGCAGCAAAACATTATATTTTCTGGCTTGTTTGATCGGTACAAGCCTGCCCATCACTGGTACTATTATTTACATCAATAAACTGAAAAAGAAGCGACAGAAGAAAAGAAGAAAAAGTTTGGCTTAGTGCATTCCACGTTCCTTTTGGATGGTCTCGTAGGCCTTTTGCACTTCTTTAAACTTTTCTTCAGCACCTTTTTTAATAGCCTCGTTTTCGGTAACGACCCTATCAGGGTGATATTTTTTGGCCATATTTCGATAGGCTTTCTTTACTTCATCATCCGTAGCTGATTTTTCAATTTCAAGAATTTTGTAAGCATTGTCGGCAGACTTGATGAACATGGCCATAATACTTTCAAAATCATATTGCCCCACACGTAGGTAACCGGCAATCTCCCTTAACTTATCTATTTCGGATTTACTTACCTGCCCATCAGAATTTGCTATCCCAAACAAAAAATGAAGCAACTGCAACCTCACTTCGTATCTTGTTCGCTGTACCAAATAGGTACAAATTCTTTGAGCAGATATCTCCCTTTTTTTGATGACATCATTAAAAGTCCTAAAAATGGCATTGGCCTTCTCCTTACCATAGGTGCTTAAAAAATATTGACGTACATAATCCAATTCTCTCTGGTTGACTTGTCCATCTGCCTTTATAATGATAGAACACAAGGAAAGCAAATTCAGTTCAAAATCGGCAGGAGAAACATTTTGTTTTGTAAAATCTTGAAAGACCGTTCGGGAACCTCCATTGGAGTCTCCCAAATTATCCAATAGACTCCCCACAACGAATCCTAAAATCGCTCCAGGAAACCTAAATAAAAAATAGCCCAAGAAAGCGGCCACCCATTTGATCATTCCTCAAAAATATTAAAGCCCAAATATAAGGCTTTGACTATGAAAGAAAGTCTTTGGAGCTGTTAAGGTCAGTGGAAAAAGTGCGACAAAAAACGTATCTTTGAAACCCGAATAAAAAATAGACTATGTATCCAGAAGAATTAGTAAAACCCATGAGACAGGACTTGGCTTCTGCAGGGTTTGAAGAGTTATATACAAGTGAGGCGGTAGAAAACGCCTTAAAACAAGACGGCACTACTTTAGTAGTGGTAAATTCTGTTTGTGGATGCGCCGCTGCCAATGCACGACCAGCTGCCAAATTGAGTTTACAGAACGGAAAAAAACCAGATCATTTAGTGACTGTTTTTGCCGGTGTGGATATGGAAGCTGTAGAAACTGCAAGAAATCATATGGTTCCATTTCCTCCTTCGTCTCCAAGCATGGCACTTTTTAAAGATGGAGAATTGGTTCACATGATCGAAAGACACCACATAGAAGGTAGACCAGCAGAACTCATTGCTGAAAATTTAACAGAAGCGTATAACGAATTTTGTTAATGCTTCATTTTGCTGAAAAAAATAGGCCACCCCTTTGGGGTGGTTTTTTATTTTTACAACTACGTTACTATTTCAAAAGGATATAACTGTGCTAAAACTACTCTCCTATCCATTTACTGTACTCTTTTTCATCTGCTTCGGATTGACTTTGGTGATATTTCATCCCATTCAATGGTTTTGTCTAAAAGTTTTGGGATATAATGCCCATAAGCAAAGTGTTGCCATTCTTAACTGGTTCATTATGCGGTGCACCAATATTTTGGGAACTCGATACTCATTTACCAATCCACATCAAATTCCTTCGGATAGGCCTTTGATCATAGTGACCAACCACCAAAGCATGTACGATATCCCTCCCATTATCTGGTATATGAGAAAACATCATCCAAAGTTTGTGAGCAAGATTGAATTGGGAAAAGGTATTCCTAGCGTATCGTTTAATTTAAGACATGGTGGGTCGGCCCTTATTGACAGAAAAGACCCCAAGCAATCTATTGCTGCATTAGAACAATTGGGAAGTTATATTGAACAGAACAACAGAAGTGCCGTTATTTTCCCTGAAGGTACACGAAGTAGAAATGGAGTCCCCAAGGATTTTAGAACCACGGGACTCAAAGTTTTAATGTCGAAGGCCCCATCTGCCTTACTGGTTCCCATAAGCATCAACAATTCCTGGAAAATTCTTCGGTATGGAAAATTCCCCATGGGATTGGGCACTCATATCAAATATAAGGTGCACCCACCAATTGAAAACAAAGGTGATATCACTGCTTTGATTGCTAAATTGGAGGAACAAATCAAAAAGGATATCATTCCCTAATATGATGAATCAAGAGCAACTCATAGCACAAACCATTGCCTTTGTAAAAGAAAAACTTCAAAACGCTGAGGGCGGTCATGATTGGTTTCACACAGAACGGGTACTCAACACTTCAAAATTAATTGCCCAACACGAAGAAGTTGATCCCCTTATCGTACAATTAGCAGCCATCTTGCATGATGTTGCCGATGCAAAATTTCATAATGGAGATGAAACAGTGGGACCCAATACCGCAAGAGCATTTCTAACAACAAAAAAGGTCGATGCTAAAATCGTTGAACACGTGGTGAACATCATCCAACATATGTCCTTTAAAAATAGTTTGGAAAATGGGGAGGCTCCCTTTTCTTCTTTGGAAATGAAAGTAGTGCAAGATGCCGACCGGTTAGATGCCATTGGGGCAATTGGCATTGCACGAACCTTCAACTATGGGGGTTTTAAAAATAGACCTCTTTATGATCCGGATATTGCTCCAAGCCTTAATCTGTCCAAAGAAGCATACAAAAAATCCAATGCACCTACCATCAACCATTTTTATGAAAAGCTGTTATTGTTGAAAGACCAAATGAATACGGAAACCGGTAAAAGACTTGCCCAAGAAAGACATCTATTTATGTTGGAGTACCTAACCCAATTTTATGGGGAATGGAATGGAGAACGTTAACAGTCTTGCTTTACATTTTTTCATATCTTCAATGCTCCAACTAATCAAACCAAAATGCAAAGAAGAAAGTTCCTCAAAAATGCTGCGGCTGCATCTGCCGCTTTTTCAATTGTACCAAGTCATGTTTTAGGTAAAACCCATGTTCCCCCCAGTGATACACTTTATGTTGGGGCCTTTGGAGTAGGTGGGCGTGGTCAAGGCGTTATTAAAGGTCTTGCCGCCACTGAACGGGTAAAATTTGTCTCATTTTGTGATGTTGATGACAGACGCGCCCAAAGTACTTATGAGCTTTTTCCAGATGTAAAACGCTATAAAGATTTTAGGAAAGTTTATGATAAGCACCTAAAAGATATTGATGCCATTATGGTTGCTACACCAGACCATATGCACGCTACCATTGCTTTGCCTTTTATGCGGGAAAAGAAACATGCTTATGTTGAAAAGCCTTTGACCCATAATATCCATGAAGCACGGTTGATGACCAAAGTTGCCGCCGAAAATGGTATTGTAACCCAAATGGGCAATCAGGGGGCTTCCAGCGATGATAGCCGTATTGCCCGTGAGTGGGTAGAATCTGGCATTATCGGAAAAATACATACTATAGAATGTTGGACCAACCGCCCCGTTTGGCCACAAGGAGTTCCTGTTCCTTCGGAAAAACAACGAATCCCTAAAGGATTGGATTGGGATCTTTGGTTGGGTCCTGCCGCCATGAGGGATTATAATGCCGCTTATCTTCCATTTAAATGGCGAGGTTGGTGGGATTTTGGAACCGGAGCGCTAGGTGATATGGGTTGTCATATTATGGAAACCCCTTTTAGTGTATTGGATTTAGGCTATCCAACCGAAGCCGAAGCTAGCTGCACAACGGTTTGGGTGGGCGATTTTGTTGAAGCGGATTACAGTCCTTCTTGTCCTCCTTCCTCCAAAATACACCTGAAATTTAATCATGAACACCATGGAGACATCCAACTAAATTGGTATGATGGTGGTCTAAAACCTGACATTCCAGATGAGCTCAAGGATGATGAAGCTCTTGGAGACGGAGGTGGTGGAACCATCATGTATGGAGATAGGGGCACTTTGGTTTGTGATACGTATTCCAGAAATGCTCGTTTATTGCCCTCAGAAATGATGTCTTTGTACAAATCTCCTGAACCTAAGTACCCAAGGGTACCCGGAAGCATGGACGGACATATTGCCAATTTTGTAGACGGGTGCCTTAACGGAGCAGAAACTTCTTCGAACTTCGCCAAGGCAGGTCCGTTAACCGAAACAGTGCTTATGGGGAATCTTGCCGTAAAAGCATATCAATACAAAGTATTGAAAGAAGGTAAAAAACCAGGTGACTGGGCTCCTTATGAATATCCTGGAAGACGTAAACTGCTCTGGGATGGAGAAAATATGAAAATCACCAATTACGATAAAGCCAATGAATGGGTAACTCGGGATTATAGACCTGGATGGGAGTTGTCTTAACTCGTTAAGGTCATTTTCTTGGTCAAATGCCTTTTTACCAATTCGTTTTCAGATAAGTCTATGGCCTTTTGCAATGTTGCTGTGTAATGCTTCATACTATCGTTGGTTTCCAATAGCAGTTCAGCCTTTATGGCATAATACAAACTGGTATTGCTGAAATCTGATTTTTGGGTCAAGCTCTTCAATTCACCCAGTGCTTTTTGAGCTCCATGGATTTGGGCAAAGGGAATTATGCGGTTTAGGGCAACCATTGGTGAGTATTGCAATCGAAGTTGGGTATCGTATAAATACAAGATGCTCTTCCAGTCGGTTTCTTCAAAACTACTTGCTCTGCTGTGGTAATAGGATCTGGCCGCTTCTAAATGGTAATTGGAGGGCATTCCATCTTCGGTACCTGCGTTCTCCAAATGTTCTATGCCTATATTGATCAGTTGTTGATTGTATTTGGAGCGATTCTGATGTTCCAAGGTCACTAATTCCCCATTGTCGTCCAATCGAGCATCAAAACGTGCAGCATGAAAACAAATTAGGGCAATGAGTGCATCCAAATTAGGGTGCTTGCAATATTTGTTTTCTTGTAACAGCAAAGCCAATCGCAAGGCTTCATAACAAATGTCCTTTTTTAGGATATGGGAACCCGATGTGGCGGCATAGCCCTCTGTGAACATCAAATAAATTACTTGCAGTACCCTGAATAAACGCGATTGCAATCCCATCTGAACCGGAATCTGCAACATTTGCACCTCATTGCGGAATTTTTTTTTGGCCCGAGTGAAGGATTTAGCCACTGCCTCTTCTTTTTTTAGCAAAGCTTCTGCCAATTCCTTATTGCTGAATCCCCCGATGAGTTTCAAACTCAATATAATTTGATGTTCTTGGGACAATCCGGGATGGCAACAAGCAAAAATCATCTTTAATTGGCTATCTGAAATAGTATCGTCCATAGTGGAATCTTCTTCATCTTCATTTTCAGTAGTTTCAATTGGGATTGATTGTTCCTGCTCCAAAAAACTTATCTTTTTGTCCCTCCGGAGTACATCTATCAATGCGTTTTTGGCTACGCGATACAACCAAGCAGTTGGATTGTCAGGAACCGATTTATAAGCCCAAACCTGCATGGCCTTAATAAAGGTATCTTGGGTCACATCTTCAATTTGTTCCAAGTAAGAGGTCCCAAACTTATGGGTCAAAATTGAAATCACTTTTCCGTATTCATTTCGGAATAGGTGGTCTATGGTTTGATTCAAATTGCTTCCCATTGCCCCTCTACAGCAATGTCATTTCGAAGATAGGTGAGAAATCCTGTTATTTGTGATTTTAGATTTCTGGTCCCCCTCGAAATGACATTATACCTTTTGTTTTTTTAATTCTGCTTTTAATGCTCCTCCATACTAAGTATTTCCCGAACCTCAACAAAAGCTCCGTCATAATCAAATATGGGGCATCCTTTAGAAATTTCAACAGCTTCATCAAGGTCATTTGCAGAAACAATCAAATAACCACCAACCATTTCTGCCCCTTCCGCGAAAGGTCCATTAGTGACCACTGCTCCTCGATCACGTACCACCTTTCCATCTCTGTCCAAAGGAAGTCCGTCCAAAAGTTTGCCCTTTTCCTGCAAACCTCCCATCCACTCTCCCCAGAGTTGCATATGGGCCTGTTTTTCTTCTTGGGACAGTTTATCGTAGGCATCGTCCCCTCCTCTAAATAAATACAAAAAATTGCTCATTGGTTTTGTTTTATGTCCTTTTAACTAGACTGGTTTATACTTTGTTTACGCCTATATGACGAAAGATATAGTTTGCCTTGGACAATCTTTTCTAAAAATATTGAAACTAATCGCTAGTATGCTCGGATTAGGCACAAATTTTGATGAAATATCCGCATGAAATCAATCTCAACCCTTTTTATATTATTTTCCTTTTTTCTCTCCTCTGCCCAATTAAGACCTCCAGAGGCCTATGTAGAAATTGGCGGGCATTTTGAAGAACAGTTTGAACCTTTGTGGTCTTACTACCATGTTTCGGTAGGTGCAGAACCATTATCCTATAAATTCATCGCTCTGGATGTTAATTACAGCTATTATTTTGGAGGTGATGAAGATGAAGACATTGATGATTTCGACAGGGATGGGGAAATCGATTTTCGCTCTCGTTTGTACAGGGATTTTTCTGCATGGGTCGGAGGCATTGGTCCCAAATTTATCTTCGATGATGATACATCACAATTTGTGATCATCCCCAAGTACCATTTTGGAAATGTAAAAGCAAAAGGGGACTATTCTGATTCTGATGGATTAGAAATTGATCAAGAAACCAAGGAAAACATCAACTACTGGTCTTTATCTATCGGTTACGAATTTTTGAGCGAAGAAAGTGTTGGCAGATTCGGCATCTATCTTTCCTATACCCGCTTTAATGCAGGAAAAGCATTGAACAAACTTGATTTTGAACAAGCGGGCTATTCCCCTGGCCGATACAACACCCCCGCCATTGGCGTAACGCTTCGGTTTTCTAGTGGGTTTAAAAAACAAAAAACGTAATCCTGCTCAAAGCGCCCTTCTTGAGAAGGGAAAGATTTTGGGAAGTGAAATCAGGGTTGTGTCACCAACACCCGACATTTTCCGGCTCTTCCTTGATCACGAAAACACACCCCTGGTCCCTCTCCAGAGGGGAACTGTTACTCTAAAATAATTTCATCTGTCCATCTTTATATTGTTCGTGTAGGTCATAGTTAAGCTTGGGAAAGATCTTATCCTTAAAATAACGTTGCTTGGCCAATCTGGCCATATCATGAATTTGTGTTGCAATCTTACCTTCCCCTCTATTCCGAAGTCCAAATCTACTATCGTTAATAGAGCCTCCATGACAATCTTGAATCAAATGCAACACTTTTTCTGCCCTATCTGGCATAGCTTTCTTGATCCAATCTGTAAATATTTGACCAATGGCCCCATTTAACCGTACCACAGTAAAACCAAAGGAAAGTGCTCCATGATCGGCAACAGTTTTGGCCAATTTCAATAGTTCGTGACTATTTATACCCGGTATCATGGGTGCAAGCATAGCATTCACAGGTATTTTATTTTCTGAAAGTACCTGTATGGTCTTCAATCTTTTTTTGAGTGATGCTGTCCTTGGTTCTAAAATTCTCCGTGTTTTTTCTGAAAGTGAGGTTATAGAAATATTTATGCCAACTAGCTGGTGGTTGTTCAGTTCCATTAGAACATCCAAATCGCGAAGCACAAGAGCATTTTTGGTGATGATGCCCACTGGATGCCTATATTTTAAGAAAACTTCCAAGCATTTTCTTGTTATTTCAAACTTTTGCTCTGCGGGTTGGTAACAATCTGTATTACCAGAAAGGACAATGGTATGTGCTTTCCAATTTTTATGTTTTATTTTGGCTTCCAACAATTGAGGGGCAGATTTTTTGATCAAAATCTTTCGTTCAAAATCCAACCCAGCACTATAGCCCCAATATTCGTGTGCATTTCGGGCATAACAATAAATACAACCGTGTTCACAACCTTGATAGGGATTCATGGAATATGACATTCCAACATCTGGGCTATCTACTTTGTTGACAATGGTCTTGGGAAATATAGGTATATACTGCGTCTTATTGCTTTCGGGTTCCTCTCCTTCATGCCTACAGAACTCCAAAAAATCTTCCCGCATTTCATAAACATGTTGTAAAAACCTATTGGGCGTGTTCTTTTGTGCCCCTCTTCCTTTAATTGTTTTTTTTGATTGCATTTTTGGATTTATTCCAAATTTATGGATTAATTCCAAATATTGGAACATAAAAAACCGCCATACCAAAACGGTATAGCGGCTACAATCAATTATTAACTTACTAGACTATTTTGAAGAAAGAAATTTATGTAAAGGAGCCATTTTTTCTTCTTGTGTCATGTTTTTCCAACTTTTAGAAGATTGGCCAAAACTTCCTTTGCCCGCATTTTCCGTAGCAGCATCAACTTCTTCTGTTTGAATTACCAATAACGGTCTTAGGTCAACTTGATCAGCTTCACTAGAATAAAAATTTATTCCAGTTGAACCAGTAGCACTATCCGTAGTTAGTCTCAAACGAATCCCTTTATTGGCAGACTCCGTTTCGTCGCATAACCATTTGTATACTACATCTCGTGGAAGCGGGATTGCAATCCATCCCATTTTTTGAGAAGAATTTGCAAAAATACCAAGATTTACCGTATAATCATCTGTTCCTGTAAATGGCCCAACAAATTCGCCCAATGCCCCAGCTCCAAACCAGCCTTCTACA
Source organism: Flagellimonas amphidinii (assembly GCF_013090115.1). Classification (GTDB taxonomy): domain Bacteria; phylum Bacteroidota; class Bacteroidia; order Flavobacteriales; family Flavobacteriaceae; genus Flagellimonas; species Flagellimonas amphidinii. Next base: position 159,826 of record NZ_JABFNN010000030.1, on the reverse strand, counting down.
CTATTGGCTGCTGCCCATGTTGCAGTAGCTTCATCAAATAAAGGGTCTTGGGGACCATAAAATCCAAGATGTACATATAATTGGTTAATTGGTTCGGTAATTGCCAATTCATCAGCATACAAATACAAAATCGCTTGATTTACCGAATAGGCATCCCCACAACTCACAATATCCGTATCAAACTCACCATTAACCATATCAGACAAACCATCAAATCTGATTACAGAGTATAAGTTTGTTATAGGCAGATCTAAATTTTCAGTAATACCGATAAATCCATCATTCTCAGAGCTAAACTGACTAATTTGTACATCTTGGGTTCCTTCGTAATCTTTAAATCCATTCTGAAAGAAAAAATCAACATTTGGTCGGTTTTCGCCATCTTCACCATCGGCGCCATCGGCTCCTTGGCAATCCAAGGCATCCACAACACCATCTAAATTGATGTCTTCGTTATCGTCACCTTCAGTAATGTCACCTGAACCGTTATTATTAAGGTCCCAGCAGGCAAGACCGTCATCGCCATCATTACCTGGATCTCCCTTTATGCTTTCTCCATCTTCTCCGTCTGCCCCATCCTTACCGGAACAGGACACAATAGCTAAGGCCATGCATAGCAAAGCCACATTAAATAATTTAAATAATTTCATAATATTTTTATTTTTATAAGGTTATGTCATCCAAATGTATGGGGCTAAATCGGTGGTTTTACGCACTACTTGACCTATTCCTATTGTGGTTTGACGAATTGGCGCTTGGAATTGATGTGTAGAATATTATGTAGTCTTTTTCTGGGGCTTGAAGAATGGGCAAAAAAATAGCTCCTTAAAAGGAGCCATCCAGAACTTATTTCTTATAGTTTGAAGGTAAGTTTACATTATTTAAAATCTACTTTCACCAATTGTTTTTTACTACCTCTCTTGGCGTAAAAGAGCATGTTGTTTTCCGCAATATTTTTTAAAGGTTTGGAAACCATAAAGGGAAGTCGGGCTTCATGCTGGTCAATGATTTTTTCGTAGTCCATTTTACCATTTTCGTCCAAGGAAATCAAAAACACATTTCGGTTTCTACTTAAACCTTGTTTAAAAATTAGGCGTTCGTTATTGATGAGTTGTGGATTATCTGCTGCCGTACATATAAAGAAATAGGTTTTTCCACCTTTACAATAAGAACTATACGAGGCATAAGCACCATCCCCTTGGGTTACCTCAGCTTTATTGATATTTCTGGCCCAAGCCATTTTCCCATCAGAATTTAATTTTGCACTTATAATATCGTTGTGGTGAAAACGTTCAATTTTGACCCGTTGTCCTGCACCGGTAACTTCCATGCCGGTAGTTACAAAATACTCTTCTGCATTGAAGAAAATCTCATTGTTTGAAGTAATTTCAACTCCTTTGAACACCAAGTTCTTGACTACCTTATCTTCTTCCCGACCAAATTTGTCTTCCATAAATTGTTGGGAAAAGGGATTGTATTTTTTGGAATTGATCTCTAAAGTAGATGGATTTACATCAAAATAGGCGATTCCGTTATATCGATTATCTTTTCTATCTGCATAAAAGCCTGCACAGACCAGTCTGTTATCTAATTCGATAGGGTACAGAGCCTCAGGAAATTTTCCAGGGTCTACAAATGATTGGGTCTTGTTCCCTGCTTGGGAAACTTTTATCAATTCATATTGGAATTTGCGCTCATCTACGCGGAATCTCTTCTTTTTAAAATACGCCTTCCCTACAATATAGGCTGTTTGCAAATCTGAAGTTATGGCCACATTTTCAAAGGCATAGTTCTTCTCTTCAATCTCATCTGAAAAGTCATGCTCAAATCTTTTGTTCAAAGCAGTATCGTACAAATGGATGATATGCTTGTTGCTCTTTCCTTTTTTGTGATGGGTACTGATGATAAATCCGGTTTTCTCTTGGTTGAAAAGTACCGTAGTGGAAAATCCTTTAGAAAAATTTCGATTGTAGTAATTCTTACCTACTGGGTTCTGAACCTCTTCTGAAGCAATGGAAAGCAGCTTTGTAGGTTTAAAATTGAAAGAAATGATGGGGCTACTGTGTGCCCAATATTCATATTGCCCCCTTCCATAATTGTAATTCAGAAAAAGGAGGTGTAGTTGCCCATTTTTTAGAAAGCAATCCACAAAATGGAGCCCCTTCAATTTGTAGTTGTATTCAGATACCAATTCTAAATCACTGTTATAGCGTTCAATTAGATATCCTTTGGGTTTTAAGATTAACCCTTGGAAATATGCACGCACCAAAATGTATCCTCCTTCACCATCTTCGTCTATGGTCAATAGGTTTGAATATCGGTATCTGTCACTGAATTTTTCACCAAAATCATAGCTTATGGGCATTTTTTGTGCAAATGCGACACAAACAGCCATCAAAAAACATACTAGAACAATCTTTTTTTTCATCGTAGTTTGGTTGGGGTTAAACCAATAGCTATGATCCTGGGAAGTCTGCTTTTCGTTTTTCCAAAAAGGCAACTGTGCCTTCTTTAAAATCATTGGTGCCAAAACACTCACCAAAAGCTCTTATTTCCGTCTCATAGCCATCAATATCATACATAAAACCAGCATTTACGGCTTTTATTGCATATTTTATGGCCACCGAGGAGTTATTCGATATCCTGCTTGCAATTTTTATACAAAGGGGCAGTAATTCTTCTTGGGTTACCACATGGTTCACCAAACCATACTCCAGTGCTTTTTGGGCTTCAATCATGCCGGCGGTCATTATCAGTTCCATGGCTCTTCCCTTACCAATAAGTTGAGGTAAGCGCTGGGTACCACCATAGCCTGGAATCACTCCCAAAGAAACTTCTGGAAGTCCCATTTTGGCATTGGTGCTGGCCACTCTAAAATGGCATGACATGGCCAATTCCAAACCCCCACCCAATGCAAAGCCATTAACAGCGGCTATCACAGGGGTTGAAAGATCCTCCACAAAATCAAAAAGGGCAGTCTGGCCTTTAGCCGCCAATTGTGTACCTTCTTTTACCGAAAAATTTGCAAATTCTGAAATATCAGCCCCAGCTACAAAAGCTTTTTCTCCGCTCCCGGTAATGATGATGACCTTAATTGCTGCATCCTGCTCCAGCTCAGATAAGGCATCATGGAGTTCTTCAATGGTTCTCTTATTAAGAGCATTTAATTTTTTGGGCCTATTAATCGTAACCGTGGCAATATTATTTTCTTCTTCGATGTAGATGTTTTCGTAGTTCATTTTTCAATTGTCTTTCTGTTCTTTTGGAAATTTTACTGTAAACACTGTGCCTTTGCCCAATTGCGAAGTAAAATCTATGGTACCTTGATAATTTTCCACAATATTTTTTACCATCCCAAGGCCAAGACCCATACCGCTTGATTTGGTAGTGAACTTTGGTTCAAAAATCTTATGTTTCAATTCGTCTGAAATACCAATTCCATTGTCTGCAACGGATATTTTAACCTTGTCACCCTCGCTGGCCACCGCCACCAAAATACGGGGCGATTCAATCTCGGGTATGGCCTGAATGGCATTTTTGACCAAATTGGTAATTACCCTAATGAGTTGAGTTCGGTCCAATTTGGCAATGATTTCTTCTTCTTCAGCTATAAAATGAATATAATCCTCATTGAAAATCTCCAACGCCAACTTCACAATGTTCACCACGTTCAAAGTTTCATTTTGCTGTGCGGGCATCTTGGCAAAACTGGAAAATGCACCTGCAATATTGCTCATGGTATCAATTTGCTGAATCAAACTTTTGGAAAACTCTTTGAGTTTGCTTTGGGCATTTGGGTCTTGAGGATCAAACTTGCGTTCAAAACTCTGCACCGTGAGCCGTAATGGAGTCAATGGGTTTTTAATCTCATGTGCTACCTGCCTAGCCATTTCACGCCAAGCCTGCTCACGTTCTCCCCTTGCCAATTTAGCAGCACTTTCTTCCAGTTCATCTATCATCCGGTTATAAGAACCTACCAAGTTCCCTATTTCTTCTCCTGGATTTTTGATGTATATTTTTTCATTGCGCTGCGTTAATCTGGTCCGTACCATTTTATTGGAAATGGTCTGCAACGAACGTGTAATGTATTTGGTAATGAAATATGCAAAAATGATAGCTGAAAGTAGCATCAATAGGTATACCCCCCCTAATCGGAACAAAAACTCCCGAAGTTCCATGTTGTTAAAGGAATTATCCTCAAAATAGGGAAGATTCATTATACCTATCGGTTTAAATTTACTGTCGTTGATATAAGTATAAGAAGCCTTATAATTGCCGCCCGCAGCGGTTTTTTCTTCCACATAGCGCCTATCTGCACTAGCTCTTAGGTTATTTAATATGATGGCATCCAAACAATTGGAAATGGAATCTGCTTCAAAACTGGGGCGTGAACTTTTAACAAGGCCCCCATCTAAATCGTAAATATTGAAATTCACATTTTGGACATCAGCAATTTTATAGATTTCATCCCTAAAAATGTATCCTAAATTTTCTTCAGTTGTTGGATACGTGGTTTCCCGAATCACATAAGCAATGCTCTGAAGGATTTGGTCTTCCTTCCGCTCCAATCTCTTTTCATGGTAGTCCTTCGCCTGCTCCCGATATTGATAAATGGTAATCCCCGCAATTAGAATGGAGGCCATTACCACTAAAAGGATCATAGCAAAGAAAATTCGAGATCTAAGGGAAAATTTCCTGAACAATCGTATTGAAGTTTGGGATTAAAGTTAGCAATAATCAAACCAAATTACGTGCAAGTTTTAAATGGAAGTCAAAGAATACGTACAATAACTAAACTCAAAAACGCTTTAATCCATTGCACTTAAAACTTGAGTTTATGCTTTCTTAAGCTTTCGGATTTTTATCCCGGATTCTTTTGTAAAGCCTAATCCCCAGCATCAATAAAATGGCAAGTGCAAAAATTCCAACAACACCATAAATCCAGTTAAAGGCACTTTTCAGCACTACTAGAAATACCACAGCAAAAAGAATCAGCGTAGCTACTTCGTTCCAGATTCGCATAAAGTTGGAAGAATACTTGATTTCATCCCGCTGTAACTGTTTAAAAATCTGATGGCACTTGAAATGATATAAAAAAAGCAGAGCCACAAAGGCCAGTTTTACATGCATCCAAGGTTGTTGGAGCCAACCTGGCATGATAAGCAATAACCAAATGGCAAACAGCGTGCACAATACGGCCGATGGCCAAGTAATGATATACCAAAGGCGTTTGGTCATCAACTTTAGTTGTTCTGATAGTATTTCTTTGTCTGGCGAGGGCTTTTGTGATGCTTCAATATGGTAAATGAACAATCTTGGAATATAAAAAAGTCCAGCGAACCAGGTCACCACAAAAATGAGGTGCAATGATTTTATGTAATTATAGTATTCCAAAAGAATCAAAGGTTATTTGGTGAAGGGCCAAAGGTAAAAAGTAAACAGGAATTCTCTTCACCTTTTACCCGTTAGCCCTATGCTTGTGCTACATACGAATAGCTCCGATGCCCTTATTCCATAATTTTTGATTGAATTCGGGTATATCTTTGCTAATCAATGTTTCTGCTCTTTGCCTAAATCCAATCCATTGTGCATCCAATTCGGCTCTTCTATCTTTTGATGATTGATTTACCCTTGGAATAGGACTATTGGTTTGGTTCATCAAAAAGAGATATTCTGCCGTAAACTTATTTGGGAAATTCTCCACATCGTCGTACGCTTGCGATTTTCGCTGTACCATTTCTTCGTCCCATGTCTTTAGTTTTTTCACCAGTGCTTCGCCTTCTTCCTTCAAAGCTTTATCGTCAACATCTTTTAGAAGTTTTTTAAGCTGCCCTTGTGCTTTGTAAAGCGAATTCAGTTTGTTGTGCATATCGGTGAGATTAGCCTCCAACTCAGACATAAATATGTCATATGCATCAAATTGCTCTTTTGGAACATTCAAATTAGGAGCTAGTACAACCTTTCCTGTTGTGGCAACCGTATCATTTTCCACTTTCAGCTTGAGTGTGTATTCCCCAGGCGACACTTTATGACCGGTAAAACCAGCTTCGATATAAACACCGGGAACTCCCGGAAGAATAGGGTGTTTTAAATCCCATACAAAACGGTTCAGTCCTTTTTCCTTACTTAAAACTGGGGCTGGTGGAGGTCCACCTCCGTTATGCGGTTTGTAATCTTTGTCTTTTTCAGAACTGAAACTCCTTATCAATTTGCCTTGGGCATTCAAAATCTCCAAGGTGATTTTTGTACTATCCAATTTTTTTGGCAAATAGTAATACAATACCATCCCGTTGGCAGGATTCACTCCTTCAAATGGAGCAGTGCCCTTGAATTTTTTACTATTCCCGTTCAGTTGACTTCCCCATGAACCATAAATGGTTTCTTCCGGCTGATACAGTTTAGTTTGATTTTCACCTTTTTTGTATTGGGAAAAAATGGACAAATCATCCAAAATCCAAAAAGACCGACCAGAAGTTGCGACAATCAAATCACCTTGATGCACTTTTAGGTCGAGAATTGGCGTTTTGGGCAAGTTCAACTGAAGTGGTTCCCAAGAACCACCATTATTCCAAGAAATGTAAATACCCTTTTCGGTTCCGGCATAAAGCAAACCTTTCTTATTGGCATCTTCACGAACAACTCTTGTAAAAGCTCCATAAGGAATCCCTGAGCTGATATTCTTCCATGTTTTACCATAATCTGTGCTTTTGTAAAGCGCGGGAGTATGGTCGTTGAACTTGTAACGTGTTGTGGCAATATAAACCGTAGCTGGGTCATGTGGTGAAACCTCAATGGCATTTACCAAACATTCCTGCAAACCTTTGGGTGTGATATTTTCCCATGATTCTCCCCCATTTTTGGTCACATGCACCAACCCGTCATCACTCCCTGTGTAGAAAACCCCTTTTTCATGTGGAGATTCTATCATATAGGCAATGGTTCCATAGTTTTCAGCCCCAACCGCCTCGTTAGTGTATGGTCCGCCACCGTTTCCTTGTTTGTCGTCTTGGTTACGAGTTAAATCGGGGGATATTTCTTCCCAGGTCAAACCATTATCGCGAGTGCGCAGTACCAATTGGGCACAATGATAAAATGTACCTGGCTCATGTTGGGACCAAATAATCGGAGCATTCCAATTATAGAGGTATTTCATGTCCCTAGCCTCACGTCCCAAATATTGAATTGGAGCCGCCATCACTTTGGTTCCCATTTTCGCTTGGGTATCCAACAAATTAATGGTGCCCAGATAGCTACCTCCCATCACGTAACGAGGATCATCTGGGTCAAAAGCCAAAAAGGCGCTTTCGCCTCCCGCGGAATAGTGCCAATCTTCACGGCCAATGCTCCATCTTCCCATAGAAAGGCTAGCAATCTTAACTGAAGTATTATCCTGTTGACCTCCATAAATATTATAAGGAAAAAGGTTATCGACACTAATTCGATAAAATTGCGCGGTGGGCATTATATCTTGAGTAGACCATGTTTTGCCATAGTTGAAACTGATAGCCGCGCCACCATCATTGGCAATCACCATGTTTTTTGAATTTTTCGGGTTGATCCACAGATTGTGGTAATCACCGTGTGTACCTGTAATTTCCGACCATGTCTTTCCCCCATCTTCCGATCGGAAAGCATCTGCACTCAACACATAAACCGTATTCTCATCATTGGGGTCGGCAAACACTTCAATATAATACCATGCGCGTTGCACCAAACGGTTATCGCCACTTACCATGGACCAACTCTTTCCAGCATCATTGGATGCAAAAAGCCCCCCTTTATCCTTATTGGAGTCACTTTCTATCAAAGCATATACTTTGTTGGGATTTGCTGGACTTACAACAATGGCCATCTTCCCTTTTTCTTCCGGAAGGCCTTTGGAAAGTTCCGTCCATGTATCGCCTCCATCAGTAGATTTATACAGTCCGCTGCCTTTGCCACCACTTATTACGATATTGGGTTTACGTTGATGCTCCCACATGGCCGCGTAAAGGACTAAAGGGTTTTGGGCATCCATGGAAAGTTCCGCAGCACCCGTCAACTCGTTTACAAAAAGGATATTCTCCCAAGTTTTTCCTCCATCCTTAGAGCGATACAGACCACGCTCTTTATTAGGGCCATACAATGCTCCTTGCGCAGCTACATAAACCAAATCTGGATTTGTTGGATGAATTACAATCCGGGAAATATGTTGGGTTTTTTCTAGACCTAATTTCACCCATGTCTTACCAGCATCATTTGATTTATACACCCCATCTCCATAAGAAGTCATTACCCCTCTGGGAGCATGTTCCCCCATACCTACATAGATTACATTGGGGTTAGATTCTGAAACAGCAACCGCACCTACCGATCCCATCTCAAAAAAGCCATCGGAAATGTTGGTCCAGCGCTGGCCTGCATCGGTTGTCTTCCATACGCCTCCACCTGTTGTTCCCATATAATAGGTCAAGGGATCACCGACCACCCCACTGGCAGTTACCGAGCGTCCACCTCGATAGGGCCCAATGTTTCTATATTTTACGGGTTGAAAATAGTCGTTGGCAGTTTGTGCAAAAGCTGTGGTTCCAAGAACCAGGGCTATTAGGTAAACCAGTCTTTTCATAATAGAAATCTTATTCTTCAATTGATAGATAATCCAACTCCAGACTATTGAATTCAGCATTGAATGCTTTCATTTCTTCATCGACCAATTTATCAAAAGCAGAAAGTTGTGTTTTAATTTGAGTTGAAAGTTCATTTTTAACTGCGATGTCCTGTTCCGTAGGAGGGAAATCATCAATGGAAACCAAACTATTCAAATGCCCTAATTTGTTCGTCAACCGAATTGGGAAATTCAAAGGATCTTGGTTACTTCTGTTTTTGGTTTGATACAGTGCTTTTTCAATATCCCCAAAATCCTCTTTCATCTGTTTTGCTTTTTCTACCAACTCCTTGACCTTTTCATCTTCCTCATATTGTTTGGTAAAGGCATCCAACTTTGCATTGATTTTTCTAATTTTTTTGATGGATTGATGTGCTCTATCTACAGTCTCATTGATATCAGAAATAAAATCATATTGCTTTTGCATATCTGCTACAGAAACCTCTGCCCTCGGGTCTGAAAGTATCGTAAAATCTTCAGATTGGTTGGCCCCATTAACATTCAAATGCACTTTGTAAGATCCAGGAACTGCTTTTGCTCCATTTAAATTGGCCCACCACAAAATCATGCCTTTCAGTTTTTCCGCTCCTTTTCCACGTGTATCCCAAACATGGGTATTTCCTCCTTTTTTAACCTTCAGTTTTTTATCCTTCTCTTTGGCAAAAGTGCTATACGAGGCCAAAGTATCCCCACTCATTGAGGTATACGTAAGGCTAATGCTATCTTTTTCGGAAGTGTTCTTCAAGTAAAAATGTGTCACAACACCATTGGGGTGATTCTGTCCTTCAGTTTTAGAAGGCTCCTTGGCAGCACTTCCTTTGGTTCTGTAGCTGTCCTTGGGTTTGAACAAAACGGCATTGGCATTTTTTTGGGAAGCATCCAGTTGGTGCAACACGGTAAGATCGTCAATGATCCAAACACTACGACCTTGGGTGGCCACAATCAGATTGTTATCCTTAATCGTTAAATCGGTGATAGGAACAATGGGCAAATTCAATTGAAACTTATCCCAACTTTGACCATCATTAAAGGAAATGTACATTCCTGTTTCTGTTCCTGCGTACAACAATCCTTTTTGTTTTGGGTCTTCTCTAACCACCCTGGTAAAATGTTCATTGGCTATACCTTTGGTGATTTTTGTCCATGTTTTACCATAATCTGTGGTCTTATATAAATAAGGCTGAAAATCTCCCAACTTATACCTAGTTGCCGCCACGTAGCAAGTACCTTCATCAAAGGCCGAAGGTTCTATGCTGTTGATCATGCTCCATTCTGGTATATTTGCAGGGGTAACATTTTCCCAAGTAGTACCACCGTCTTTCGTTACGTGAATCAATCCATCATCACTACCAACCCAAAGCAACCCTTCTTTCAAGGGACTTTCATTAGCCGCAAAAATGGTGCAATAATATTCTACCCCAGTATTGTCCTGCGTAATAGGCCCTCCACTACTGACCAATTTATCCGGGTCATTACGGGTGAGGTCACCACTTAACAATTTCCAGCTTTGTCCTTCATTGGTGCTTAAATGCACATGATTGGAAAAGGTGTAGAGTTTTTTCGGGTCGTGTTTACTGAATATGATGGGGAAATTCCATTGGAAGCGATATTTCATTCCCTCGGCACCATAACCCATAGGGTTATCTGGCCAAACATTGATTCCTCTTACGGTTTTGTTTTTGTGATTTACCCGTGTTAAAAACCCACCATAACTACCTCCGTAAACAATATCATTATTCGTTGGGTCCACAGCAATGTGTGCTGATTCACCCCCGGCAGTAGGTTCCCAATCGTCCTCCCCAATGGAGCCATCATCACTACGGTGATTGACCCTAATGGTAGAGTTATCCTGCTGTGCCACATAAATTCGATATGGAAAAGCATTATCCGTGGTCACTCTATAAAACTGTGCTGTAGGTTGATTGTAATACGTGCTCCAAGTTTCACCTCCATCATAACTGATCTGTGCTCCTCCATCATCACCAATAATCATTCGTTTGGAATTTTCTGGAGCAATCCACAAATCATGATGATCTCCATGGGGTGCATTGAACGTATTGAAGGTTTTTCCACCATCCGTGGATTTGTGATAACGAACATTCATCACATAGACCACATCCGCATCTTCGGTATCTGCATACACCCGGGTATAATACCAAGCTCGTTGTCTAAGTTTTCGTTCACTATTGACCTGGGTCCACTTTTTGCCACCATCGTCTGAACGGTACAATCCTCCTTTTTCTTTATTCTCCACAATGGCCCAAACCCTGTCGCTGTTTTTGGGCGATACGGTAACTCCAATAATTCCTAAAGTATCTTTGGGAAAGCCTTCATTTTTTGAAATTTCCGTCCATGTTTCCCCACTATCTGTACTTTTCCAAAGCGCAGAACCATCACCTCCGCTGCTCAAACTATAAGGTGTTCTTTTAGCTCTCCAAGTTGAAGCATATAAGATTCTCGGATTATTGGGATCTAAAGTCAAATCGACAGCACCCGCCTGATCATTCACAAAAAGTACTTGTCTCCACGTTTTTCCGCCATCAGTACTTTTATAAACGCCACGCTCTTTGGTTGGCTTATAAATATTTCCGAGAACAGCAGCATAGACTACATTATAATCCGTAGGATGAATTCTGATTCTGGGCACATGCCGGCTTTTTTCCAGACCGGCTTTTTCCCATGTTTTTCCAGCATCTTCAGTTTTCCATATACCATAACCACTGGATACATTTCCGCGAAGGGTCTTTTCACCTCCACCTACGTAAATCACATTGGGATCACTTTGGGCCACTTCCACAGCTCCAATACTTCCGCCGAAATAGCCATCAGAAATATTTTCCCATGTACGACCTCCATCCGTAGTCTTCCAAACACCCCCTCCGGTAGCTCCAAAATAAAATAGGTTGGGTTCTCCCGACACCCCGGTCACCGCAGCAGAACGTCCACCTCTAAAGGGCCCTACCAAACGATATTCTAGACTCGAATACAGTTCTTCAGGATATTGCGGAATGTTTTGGGTGTTTTTATTTCTTCGCTGTGCTTGGGAAGAAAGGGTAAAGAAGCAAAGTGCCAGCAAACAATAGCCAGCTTTAAAAAGCAATTGTCTCATTTTCATTTAGGTTGAATTAGTCAGGATTAAATGTAGGAAAAATGAAGAAGAAAGGTTGCAATATTTTGTACTTTAACCGATGATAACGTAACCAATAACCAAAACATGCGAAATTATTTAAAACTTCCCCTAGTGCTGCTACTCGTTGCAGCATGTAAAAATGAACCTAAACCGAAGCAAAAACCACAAGCAGAACAAGAGAAAAAAGTAGAGTGGGTGTATCTTTTTGATGGCACCAGTACAGATGGTTGGCGTGGATATAATATGGATTCCCTGCCTCCTGGATGGACCATAAAGGACAGTACCCTTACCTTTGATACTGAATTGGGATTGGAACAAGATTATGAAGGTGGCAAGGATATTCTTTATGGAGCAGAGGAATTTGACAACTTTGAGCTGTATTTGGAATGGAAAATTCCTGAAGGTGGCAACAGTGGTATCTTTTATCATGTAAAAGAAGGTTATGGCGGACCTCCTGAAGTATCACCAGAATATCAATTGATAGATGATGAAAACTATGCCAAAATTCATGACCTTACGAGTTACAATTCCCAATTTGGGGAGGAGCATCCAGAATTATTGCAAGGCTGGCAAAAAACTGGAGCTGATTATGCTATGCACGTAGCTGATGAATCACAAAAAGTACTGCATCCTGTAGGTGAATGGAATTCATCAAAAATAGTGTTCACTCCAAGCAAGGTTGAGCATTGGCTGAATGGAAAAATGCTCCTGTCCTTTGTGCCATGGGATGAGGATTGGCACAAAAAGAAAAATTCCGGGAAATGGGAAAATGCCCCTGATTATGGAAAATTCAAAAAAGGATATATAGCCTTGCAAGATCATGCCAGTCCCATCTGGTTCCGGAACATCAAAATCAAAAAACTTTAATCAACCAATAACCATACCGATGAACAAAAGAGAATTCATTAAAAAAAGCAGTGTAGGTGCATTAGGAATTATGATGGCTCCTTCACTTTTGAAAGGATCTATGATCAAAGAACGTTTGCGAACTGCACATATCGGTGTCGGAAATATGGGTGCCGAAGACCTTAAGGCAATTGCATCCCATAACGCTGTAGATGTGGTAGCCTTATGTGATGTTGATGCCATTAATTTGTCCAAGGCCCATAAATTGCACAAAGGTGCCCGAGTATTTTTTGATTACAGGACCATGCTTGAAGAAATGGGTGATGAAATTGATGCCGTAATCGTATCAACTCCCGATCATACCCATGCTCCGGCATCATTGCTTGCCATGCAAATGGGCAAACCAGTATATTGTCAAAAGCCACTGACACACTACGTATCTGAATCTCGCGCCATGAAAAAACTGGCCGCTGAGAAAGGATTGGTCACCCAAATGGGCATTCAAGTGCATTCCTTTTACGATTATCGATTAGCCACCCTTTTGATTCAATCGGGAATCATTGGAAAAGTTCATACCGTTCATGCCTGGTCTCCCAAAAACTGGGGTTACGATGGCCCTGTGCCCGAAGGTGAAGATCCCGTACCTGCACAATTGGACTGGAACCTGTGGCTGGGCACTTCGGCAGAACGCCCCTATAAAGAAGGATATTACCATCCTGGCAATTGGCGTAAACTTGTCGATTATGGGTGTGGAACATTAGGTGATATGGGGGTACATATTTTTGATACTCCATACAATGCATTGAATTTAGACGTGCCAATGACCATTACAACGGAATGTAGAGAACCCAATAATTATGGATATCCGCAGAACAATATCGTCACCTATAAATTTCCAGGAACAGCGTATACGGGCAAGAGCTTAAAATGGATATGGTATGATGGCCCTGGAATGCCAGTTGAGCATGAAGACTTATTACTCCCAGGTGCTAAAGCCAAAAAAGCCTCGGGCTCAAAGGAAAAAAGCCTTGAAGATAAGATGTCTCTCGATGCAAAAACTGCCAGTGAAGGAGAGCTTCCAGAACAAGGGGCCATGTTTGTGGGTGAAAAAGGAAGATTGTTGTTGCCACACTTTATGCAACTCCCCAAGAAAATTGTTAGAGGCAAATATGTAGATATCTCAAAACAAATAGCCAAAGTAAGTGAAGCCAATAACCTCGGTGAGCCCATCAGAAATTACGAAACCGAGGGGCCTAAGCACTACCATCAATTTGTGGATGCCTGTTTGGGAAAAGCCGAATGTACAGCTCCGTTTGAGTATGCTGCACGATTGACAGAAACTATCTTATTGGGCACCATTGCAGGGAGATTCCCCGGAGAAACTTTGCATTGGGATGCAGAAAAAGCTCAATTTGCTGAAGAAAAAGCCAACAAATATCTGGCTGGAGAATATCGAAAATTTTAACCTTCAACTCTTGTATTTATGAAAAAACTAGTTGGGTTAATTTACTTCATCTCGGCAGTTGTCCTTTCACAAGTTTCCAAAGAATCAGAAGATAAAGCAGCAATTCTAAAGGTTCTGTCAGTGCAAGAGGCTGCTTGGAACAATTATGATATTGCCCTTTTTATGGAAACCTATTGGAAATCTGACGACCTTGTCTTCTATGGAAGTGCGGGAGTGGTCAAGGGATGGGAAAACACCATGAATCGATATAAAAAAAGCTACCCTTCCAAGGAACACTTTGGCCACCTTAAATTGGTGGCCAATGAGGTTTCCCAAATAAATGATGATGCCTATATGGTTATGGGCGAATATCATTTAACCCGTTCTGTAGGAAATATGCACGGTATTTTTATGTTGGTACTCAAAAAGATTGATGGGGAATGGAAGATTATTGCAGATACTTCTTGTAAAACCGAATAAATTCAATTTTGATAGAAGAAGGGATTAAGAGAAAAAACCAAAAATTCATGGTCGCAAAGCAATATTTGGGCATAATTTTACTTTTCCCCATCGTATTGCTATCCCAATCCCGTCTTCGAGATTACGGAGTTGAAATTGGTATATTACAACCTGGCCCTCTAAATGCAATAACAGATGTGCTTGGTGCAAAAGTGGGGCATTTTACTTTGGTGAAGGGAGATAGTGTTCGGACTGGAGTAACCGCAATTCTTCCACATTCAGATAATATTTTCCAAGAAAAAGCGCCCGCTGCAATTTATATCGGCAATGGATTTGGGAAACTTGCAGGGTACACCCAAGTGAAAGAGTTGGGCAATATTGAAACGCCAATTGTACTCACCAACACTTTGAGCGTTCCTACCGCAGCCAATGCTTTGATTAGCTACACCCTAAATCTTCCTAAAAACGAAAATGTTAGGTCGGTCAATGCTGTTGTAGGAGAAACCAATGATGGCTACCTTAACGATATTCGAGGACGGCACATCAAAGAAGAACATATTTTTAGTGCTATCCATACTGCTTCAGATGGCCCGGTTAAAGAAGGAAACGTAGGCGCGGGCACTGGAACCATTTGTTTTGGTTTTAAGGGAGGCATTGGTACCTCATCACGTGTCCTGCCCAAAAAATCTGGAGGATACACCATAGGTGTATTGGTTCAAACCAACTTTGGAGGAGTACTACAAATTGCTGGAGTTGATGTCAGCAAACAACTCAACCATTATTCCAATAGTTTCAAATATTCCCCAGATGGGTCATGCATGATAGTGGTCATGACCGATGCTCCTTTGAATTCAAGAAATTTGGAACGCTTGGCCAAAAGAGCTATGATGGGTCTCGCAAAAACGGGAGGTATTGCAAGTAATGGAAGCGGTGATTATGTGATTGCTGTTTCCACAGCAGAAGAATGTCGAATTCCCTATTCCAGCGAAAACTCTATTCAAACCATTCCTAGTCTTCGAAACAGTGCAGTAACCCCTTTGTTTCTTGCCGTAATTGAAGCCACGGAAGAAGCCATTCTAAATTCACTCTTTGCGGCTAAAACCACAACTGGTCATAATGGGCATACAATCAAAGCCTTGCCAAAAGAAAAAGTATTGGCCATGCTAAAAGAAGCGAGGGTGGTAAAGAATTAGCGATTTATGTACTGTAGTTTCCCGTAGTTGATTTCTTCAAATGAAGTGATTACCTTGTTTGCCAAGCTGTAGTCTTGGTTTTTTGAATGTGGGCTATTGAAAGCCACAGCATAAATGCCGGCATCATGGGCCGCTTTGATTCCATTGGTAGCATCCTCAATTACAATGCAATGTTGTTTGACATGTCCCGAAGCTTCTGCAGCTTTTAAAAAAATTTCGGGATGTGGTTTTGATTCCTTTAAATCAGCGCCACTCAATTTGGCCACAAAATACTGGTCTAAATCAAAGCGCTCGAACACACCGTTGATGCTGGGCATAGAAGCTGAACTGGCCAAGACCAAGGTAAGTCCGTTAGCATAATATTCCTTTATCAAGTCCAAAACCCCATCAATCAACTGTAAGGCATTATCATTGGCAAAAAGAGTCTTGTAATGTTTCCGTTTACTGGCCACCAACTCCCCTGGTGCATGGTTTAATCCAAAATGATCCACCAATACTTGACAAATGGATAACGTTGCCATGCCAGTAAAACTTTCGTACAAAGATTCATCGACCTCAATGCCAAACTCTTTGAACATGGCATGGTAAGCTTTATAATGTAGGGGTTCAGAGTCGATAATGACCCCATCCATATCAAACAAAACGGCCTTGACCATTCTTTTTTTGGGCAAATATACTATTTCACTGTTGTCCCAAAGCATAAATTGCAAAAGAGCCCAACCAATGTCCTCCTTCATAATTATCCCCTATCAAATTGGGGAATGAATAGGCTAAATGTTCATGTGCCAATGGTAACAAATGTCCATAAGCTTCGGGATATTGTTTAGCAAGGCCATATAGCACCCACGCCCTACTAAAGTTCAATCCATCTAAATGAACCAGCTGACCATCTTCACGGTCGCCCACCAAGGCCACGGCCACATCAAAATCAGGTTCTTGTAGTTTTGGCATAAACTGTTGCATCCAAGCCAAAAATTCTTGTTTATCCATAATACGGCGCATCAAATCCAACTCTTCAAAACAAGGGGAAAGAAAATCGGCACCACTGGGTTCCCATGTCAACGGGCAATCAGCATCACTTTTATAAAAGTCCAAGGCACGTTGCTCAATGGCTTCGGTCAAGGCGGTATCTTCCAAGGTCTGGGCATAATCCCATGCAAAGGACAAGGCAAAAGCCGTATTGGTGTGGGTACCTACCCTTACAGGATATTGTAACTTAGGTAAATAATCAATGAATTTCTGGGCAATCAACTCGCTCAATGGTTCCAAATTTATTTCAAGCTCACGTGCTAGTGGATCATCCCACGTATGGATTTCTTCGGACAGCTTCAATAGCCAGGCCCAACCGTAGGTACGCTCATAATTTTTGTTGTGTTCCCCATCAAAATAAGCAACCTCACCCGCTATATTTTCCTTGGAGATATTTTCCAACAGTATCTTTCGTGCCCTTTCGGCCTCATCAAGATGTGGAAACTCCTTCAGCAACCTCACCATGGACCAATTGCCATGAACAGCGGAATGCCAATCAAAACAACCGTAGAAAGCAGGGTGCAAAGTTTTGGGCGGAGCCAAATCGTCCTCACTTCCCAAGGTCTGTCCCAACTTGTTGGGAAATTCCTTCTGTACACATTCCAAGGGAAGGGTGACCAGATTATTGGCCTGTGCTTGGGTCAACTGTATGGCTTCAACTGCCTTACTTTCAACAACAGTCTTTTCGGGTGTTGCTTCTTTATTGGCCTCTTTGCATGCATTGAGGACCAAAAAAATTGAGCAAAAAATCGGGATGATTCTATATTTCATATCAGCGATTAGGTTTTTCGGCATGAATGTAACAAAACCTATTCAATTTAAACCAATTTGAAAATTCAATGACAAATTGTAACTTTTTAAAAAATCTTATGTCTTTCACTAAATCCATAATAAATCAAAATGAAAAACGGACTACAACTTCTATGGGCGTGCACTTTCCTTTTGGCAGTGTCCTGCACCCCTGAAACAAAAAAAGACACACCACAGAAAAATATGGTGAAACAGGTGTCCCGGACCTATAAACATCCTGTTTTTGAAAATGATGGTCGTCTTCAAAAAATCAAGGAATTGGAAACTGAGCTGCAACAAATATTCGAGGAACATGCCTTGGACAGGAAAATTCCCGGTATAGCCTATGGCATTGTTGTTGACGATTCCCTGATCATTGCTTCGGCAACAGGTGTCTCTGAAATTGAAAACAAGACTCCCGTTACCACCCGTACTTCATTTAGAATAGCCTCAATGACAAAGAGCTTCACGGCCATGGCCATTTTGAAATTGCGCGATGAAGGAAAACTATCGCTGAACGACCCGGTTGAAAAATATATTCCAGAGTTGCAAAGCCTTGAATATCTCACCGGGGATGCCCCTATTCTTGATATTGAGAATTTAATGACCATGACCGCAGGTTTTCCGGAAGACAATCCTTGGGGAGACCGCCAGTTGGCCATGGGCAATGAAGATTTTATGGCCCTTGTGGCCAAAGGCCTGTCCATGTCCAAAATACCATCTTCAGAATATGAGTACAGCAATACCGGCTATGCCATGCTCGGGTATATTGTTTCAAAAGTATCGGGTACAGCATTCCAAGAATACATACAAAACCAAATTCTTCTCCCTTTGGGAATGAACGAAACCTATTGGGAGTACGCCAATGTTCCCAAAAAGCAATTGGCGCATGGCTACCGATGGGAAGATGAAATGTGGAAAGAAGAACCCATGCTCCATGACGGGGCTTTTGGTTCCATGGGAGGATTGATCACTTCCATTGAGGATTTCAGCAAATACGTCAGCTTTCACTTAGCTGCCTGGCCATCTAGAAGTGATGGGGACAATGGTCCGGTCAAAAGAAGCTCGGTCAGGGAAATGCACACCCCACAATTTAATTTCCTGAACTCCTGGAACCGGGATCGTAACAACGAACCGTGCGCAAGAATGATCGGTTATGGTTACGGCCTTGGAATCTCTATGGACTGCAAACGTATTACGCGAATATCTCACGGTGGGGCTTTGCCCGGTTTTGGCAGTAATTATGCTTTTTTTCCAGACTATGGCATTGGAATAATGGCCTTTGGAAACAGAACATACACTGGTCCCGTACCTTATGATAAAATAGAGCAATTGCTATTTGAGACATTGGATTTACAAACTCGAAAGCTCCCTGTTTCTGACATCTTGAAAAAGAGAAAGGAGGATATTCTTGACCTGATCAACAATGGAAAAGTCAATCTGGACGCGCCTATTTTTGCCGATAATTTTTTCTTGGACAGATCCAAAGACAAAAGAACACAGGAAATCCAAGAAATTTTGGACAAGGCCGGTGCCATTAAAAAGAGCCAAGACATACGGCCAAGAAATCAACTGCGTGGTGATTTTACCATCGAATGTAAAAACGGAACCATAAACATTTTCTTCACCTTGACCCCAGAAAAGAATCCCATGATACAACGGTTGGATGTGTCTTTTTCTCCTAATGAGAAATAAAGATTTCTTGAATAAGACAATAAGACAGGGGTTCCAAATGAAGTGTTCATTGTAACAAAACCTTCCAATTTCATACAAATCTAACAGAAGTAAAGTTCATTTTTTATAGTTTTAAGCACGATTTAATCTAAACACCATACCATGGATATTTTTGGAAAAATAAAAGAAAAGCTCTCCCATGAATTTATTGATATTGTTGAGTGGCTCGATTATACCGATGACACCATTGCGCATCGGTTTGAACGCTATCAAAATGAAATAAAGAACGGGGCAAAGCTTATTGTTAGGGAAGGGCAGACCGCCGTTTTTGTCAATGAAGGGCAATTGGCCGATGTATTTGAGCCCGGCACTTACGATCTTACCACCCAGAATCTGCCTATTCTAGCCACCTTGAAAGGCTGGAAATATGGTTTTAACTCTCCGTTCAAAGCAGAGGTTTACTTTGTAAACACCCATTTGTTCACTGATGAAAAATGGGGGACCAAGAGCCCCATCACCCTAAGCGATGATCGTTTTGGTCTGGTGGAAATACGAGCTTTTGGAACCTATGCCTTTAAGGTTTCCGATGCCGGAAAGTTCATCGTCGACATTGTTGGGACCGATAGCAACTTCACCAATTTTGAAATCAACGAACACCTAAAAAGTTTGATCGCCACCCGTTTTACCGATACCGTGGGCGAGGCCAATCTGCCCATAGAGCTCTATGCGGCCAATACTTCCGAACTTTCAGATACTTGTAGAGAGGTAATGGCTCCAGAATTTGAAAGTGTTGGGATTTCCTTGGAGAAATTCTATATCGAAAATGTCTCTATGCCCGAAGACCTCAAGAAAGAGATTTTTGAGTACAGCCGTATCGACAAATTGGATTTGGACAAATTGACCAAGTTCAAAACTGCAAAAGCCATTGAGGCCGCCGCAAAAAATGAAGGAGGTACTGCTGGTGCTGGAATGGGTATGGGAATGGGCTTTGTACTTGCACAACAAATGGGAGGCATGATGAGTCCACAGATGGGTGGAAATCCGCAAATGCAACAAGCTAGTGCTGCTGTTCCTCCACCAATGCCCGTTCAAGTACAATATTTTTATGCAGTAAATGGAACCCAACAAGGACCTGTTTCCTTTGAGCAATTGCAGGCACTTTTTGCTGGACGCACCATTAACCGTGACAGTTTGGTCTGGAAACAAGGTATGGCCAACTGGACGGCCCTTAAAGATGTGGAAGAGTTAAAATCGTTCTTGGGAGGTAATACCCCGCCACCATTGCCAAATTCATAGTGCTTGGAACCATCCATCCAAAAAACAGAGCTTAAAAAATCCTGTATCAACTGCGGTGCTGAGCTTACTTACAAGCCCGGCACCACAAGTATCAGTTGTGAGTATTGCGGACACCAAGAATCAATCAATATTGATGAAAATGGATTTGAGGAGTTGGAGCTTTACCCATACCTCAAGGAAATGGGGGGGCAAAAACACAGCGAGGAGATTTCCATGTTGCATTGCAAAAACTGTGGCGCCGAGCAACATGTTGAGGAAAATTACAAATCGCTTCATTGTGTGTATTGCAGTATGCCTTTAGTGATTGAAGATGCTTATAAACAGGAATGGATCTTACCCGGTGCCGTACTTCCCTTTCAAATTGAAAAAGAAAAGTCCTTCGGCATCTTTAAAAAATGGGTGGACAGTTTGTGGTGGGCCCCCAACAAATTGAAAAAAGCCTCTTTAGACCCGCAATTTACCAAAGGATTGTATTTACCTTATTGGACTTTTGATGCCCAGCTCACAGCATCTTACACTGGGCAAAGGGGAGAGTATTATTATGAAACCAGACGTGTGCGAAATGCCAATGGCAAAATGGTAACACAACGAGTTAGAAAAACACGTTGGTATCCTGCTTCAGGTAGGGTTTCTGGATTTGTAGATGATACCCTTATTAAAGCTTCACAACAAAAAGCAGGACGTGTACCCCGAAAAATAGCCCGTTGGAACTTGCAAAAACTACAACCCTTCAACAGTAGTTTTTTATCTGGTTTTGTTACTGAAAAATATACCATCCCCTTAAAGCAAGGACATCAATTGGCCAAAGGTGTGGCCAAGGATATTGCAGAGCGCTGGTGCCGGCAAGATATTGGGGGCGACACCCAAAGGGTGAACAGTATGGACATGAACTTGGCTGATGAAACCTTCAAGCATATTTTGCTTCCCGTTTATGTGAGCGCTTATCGGTACAAAGGAAAAGAGTATAATTTCTTCATCAATGGGGAAAATGGTTCAATCTCTGGCTCCAGACCATATAGTGCTTGGAAAATTATATTGGCCATTTTGTTCGGTGTACTTATTATTGCCCTCCTTGTTTGGTTCAATCAATAGGCAAATTTCCTTTCAAATGTGACGTAAATCCAATTACTGTTTCTAAACATATAGTAGGAACAAGTACTTTGCGAGATAAAATCTTAGCTTATTTCAATAAACACTAGGGCGGCCCACCAAAATTGGTGGGTTGCTTTTTTTAAGCGCATTAACTAAATCATAAAGTTGAAAGTTGAATTATTCAAAACAGTATTTTTGGAATAAATGGTCAATAAATGAGAACATTATGTTTTATCTTGATGCTAGTTTCTTGTCTGAGCGCGGCCCAGACAAAAGAACTCACCAAACTTTCATTCAAAAAAGACTTGATTCCAGAGGGTATCGCCATTGATGCCATTTCCAAAAAAATATACCTCAACAGCTTACATAATAATAAAATTGTGCGATGCAATTTTGACGGGAGCAATACCGAAGATTTCATTTCGGTCAATCAATATGGATATCTTCCAGGTTTTGGAATGACCATCAAAGGGGATACACTGTTTGCCTTGGGCAACAGTCTAGCCAGACCGGATAATTCATCCATTTTATTGTTGCTCAACATCAATTCTGGTAAGTTGATAAAGTCCTACTCCCCTAACAATTCCAACTTTATCTATTTGAATGATATTGCAATTGGCCCTAATGGAAAATGCTACATCACAGATTCTGAAAATGAAAATATATACACCATAAATAGTAAAAAGGATGCTCTGGAGGTTTTCTTCTCGCATCCAGAAATCAACCATTCAAATGGTATCGCCATTTCTCCTGATGGAAATTTACTGTATTTGGCCACCTACACTAGCGGCTTACGCATTTTAGACATCAATTCAAAGAAATTAGTGAACGCTCCCAACGATTTTAAGGGTATTGATGGAATGAAGTTTTATAAAAATAGCCTGTTGACGATTATCAATGCAAGAAGAAATGCTGACCAGAATGGGCTGTTCCAGTTTTATTTGAATAAAAGTAATTCCAAAATCATCAAACAGGAAAAACTGGATAGCTTTCAAAATGCTACGGACATTCCAACCACATTTGCACTATACAATGACCAAATGTTTTTTGTTTCAGATTCCCAATTGGATAATTTAAACCAAGAAACCAACGAAATCTTGAATCCTTTAGAATTAAAAGATTACATTTTGATCAAACAACCCATCAATTCAAAACCTTTCAAAAACCAGAATCCATGAAATTCAAAATTCCCGTCTTTATTATACTGTTTTTCATAGCTTTTCAATTTATAAAGGCGCAGGAAAAAAATGTCGTGCAGGCGAAAAATTATTGTACTGAAATTGGTCGGTTTGATTTATTGATTGATAACGATGAGGTAGCGGGCTCGTACTATCTGATACATAAAAATGCCTTAGGAGGGGTTTGGGGAATACTTACCGACCATGTGATGAAAGGCAGATGGCACGATGCCGATGGGAAAGGAGACATCATCATCACATTTAATGATGATTTTTCCTTTTTTACAGCCGATTATCGGAATGATGATGAGCCCGAAAAATGGTACAAAAATTCATGGCATGGTGCTTTGCGACCAAATTCCAGCAATGAATTTGAATTTAATGGCAAAACGTATCGCTGCGAGTAGTTAATCCAAAAACAGCAAACAGACCGGATTAGGAATGGCAAACTCATTCAAAAAATCCAATGTCCCACTTTGCGGGTCTCTTTTGTAAACCGAGATATTACTGCTTCTTTGATTCGCTACCAGTAAAAAATTTCCTGTGGGGTCCAAGGTGAAATTACGAGGCCAATCACCATGGACCGATGCTCTCCCGACCAAACTGATTTCTCCTGCTTGCTGATCAATGGAAAAAATCACAATGGTGTTTTCACCTCGATTGGAACCATATAAAAACTTGCCATCTTGTGACAGGTGAATGTCGGCACAGAAACTTTCTCCTTTAAAATCATTGGCCAAAGTGCTTTCTGTTTGAATGGGGTTAAAACCACCTTCATCATCACGCTTAAAAACGGTAATAGTTGAATTCAACTCGTTGATCACATACAAAAAGTTTCCATTGGCGCTGAATTCAAAATGGCGTGGTCCGGCACCTTCGGGTAAACTCAAATCGGCTTGATGTGCTGGACTCCATCCATCATCCTTTTTTACGTAGCGTTTCAACTTATCCAAGCCTAAATCAGCAACAAAAAGTCCATCTTTATTGAAAAGTGCCTTATGCACATGGGCAATTCCGGTAGTATCTGGAGGATTGTGCGCTATAAGTTGACGATCTCCCAGGCTTCCATCCCCATTTACATCATAAATGGCAATATTCCCTCCTGTGTAATTGGAAACTGCCAATTGTCCATCTCCAGAGAGCGCTACATGGCATGGGTGAGCTCCTCCTACACTTACGGTATTAATTTCCTTGAGATTTCCATCACTTAGTGAAAAAGCAGTTATTCCTCCGCTTACATTGTCAAAATCCTTGGTTTCCTGAATGGCATAAAGAAACTTTTTGTCATTGGAGACCGCCAAAAAAGATGGGTTGGGCAGTTGAGCCTTTAGTGTAATGGAGTCCAAAGTACCGCTTTCTGGATTAAATTTCACCTCATAAATGCCCTCACTATCACCATCGGTATAAGTTCCTATATACAAGGAAAGGTTTTTGGTCATTTCCTTTTTTTCAGAGCAACCTAACACTAATAATGAAAAGGTCAAAATTGAATATAAAAATTTCATCTGCTAAAGCTATTTGGTTAAAAATAGCAACTTCATGGGACATCTTAATTTTCTTTGGGCGATCTTTTTATTTTTGACCTATGGACAAAAATGCCATTGTTCTCGTATCAAGCTGTCTTGGAGTTGCCCAAGCGCTATTTCTATGCATTTACCTACTCACCTTACAAACTGGAAACAGAAAGGCCAATCAGTTTTTAGCATTGGCTATTTTGGGCATCACCATCCGGGTAGGAAAATCGATCCTCAATGTTTATCTGGATTTGGATCCTTGGCAACGCAATCTTGGACTGTCAGGTATTTTACTTACCGGTCCTTTTCTTTGGTTTTATGGTAAAATCCTGTTGGAGGAAGGGAAAAACCACTACAAAGGCATCTATTGGCACTTGATTCCTTTTGCGCTAATGGTGTTTGGTTGTTACTTTATTCCAAACGACGGAAGTACGGTCGCCTACGCAATATACCTTTTGGTCTTTTTACATTTGGCCATTTACCTGGTCTCATCCTTTGTGTGGGTTCACAAATTCCGTGGCGAAGCGCACCCGCAAAAAATCAAATGGTTTCGTAACCTTTCACTTGGAATTGCCTTGGTTTGGATTTTTTATATGGGTAACCTAGCTGGGGTATTTTCGTTATATATTGGAGGGGCTATCTTCTTTTCGCTTCTCATTTATATTTTTTCCTTCCTTTTTCTCCAAAAACATGCCTTCAGGTTGGGGAAATATAATACCTCAACTCTTGATAAATCTTCTTCCCAACAGTTGATGGAAAAGACTAAAAAACTGTTTCTTGATGAGAGTCTTTTCTTGGACAATTCTATTTCGCTTGAAACTGCCGCAGAAAAATTGAAGGTTCCTCCACGGAAATTATCGCAGGCCATCAATGAAAATGAACAGAAAAACTTTTCGGAATTTGTAAATGGGTATCGCATTGAAAAGGCCAAATCCTTGCTCATAAGTCCAAAGTATCAAAAAGAAAAAATTGCATCCATTGCTTATGATTGTGGTTTTGGAAATGTTACTTCATTCAATCTGGCTTTTAAATCCAAAACGCAGCTCACCCCATCAGAATACCGAAAAAAGTTTGGTTCAACCTGATTTTCGTTTTAAAAATCATGTTTTTTAAAGGCTTACTAGCCAATCTTCGCATCATTTGCATAAAAAACAATGCAAAGAATATATCTATTTTTCCTGCTGCTTGCCTGTGCTTGCTCCAAAAAAGAGTCGTCCAATGTGCATCGTTCCTTCGTGCCAACGAAACATGTGGTCTTAGATGGATTGAACCATCCTTGGAGTATTGATTTCCTATCCGAAAACGAAGCATTGGTATCCGAAAAGGATGGAAATCTTTTGCGAATCAATATTGAAACAAAAGAAAAAAGTATCATCAAAGGGTTCCCAACTGATTTGACCGACAGCATTCGTGCTATTCATTTTGGTGACAATTCAGGAATCTTTGATGTACTGTTAGATAAAAATTTCCAACAAAACCAATGGGTATATATTTCGTACACCGCAAAAAAAGTCGGATTGGGAACTACGACCAAAGTTATCCGGGCAAAGTTTGAAAAAGATTCGCTTTATGACCATGAGATTCTTTTGGAAGCAGACCCATATACCAAAGAGTATTTTCATTATGGTGGAGGCATGACCTTTGGTACAGATGGAAAACTTTACATCACCATTGGCGAGCGATTGTTTTGGGAAAGGGATGAACCTGAAATTCCAATTGCCCAGGATGTTAGCGATAAACGGGGGAAAATTTATCGTATCAATCCAGATGGAAGCATTCCTGACGATAATCCTGACTTTGGCCCTGATGCAGTTTCTGGCATTTATGCCTTGGGTATCAGAAACACGCAAGGAATTATTGTTCAACCGCAAACTGGCAACATATGGTTTACGGAACATGGCACCATTCAAGGAGATGAAATCAATATTTTAAAAGCTGGCGCTAACTACGGCTGGCCCAATATAACCAGCGGTAAATTGCGAAGCAATGATTATACGCCACCCAGTCTGGATGACACAATAGTTACACCTCCTGTTTGGTTTTGGCAACATACCGTGGCTCCTACCGGCCTTACTTTTTATACTGGAAAGGAATTTCCCTTTTGGAAAAACAACCTCATAGTTCCAGGTTTATCCAGAGGTAGTTTATGGCGATTCCGTATTGAAAATGAAACTATCAAAAGCGCCGAAGAACTGTTTATTGATGATAGGGTTCGTATTAGAAAGGTAAAACAAAGTCCAAGCGGAAAACTATACATCCTAACCGATGAAGACAATGGAAAATTAATAGAAATCAAAGCACAATAAATTCTTACTTATGAAAACAAAATTTTCACTTTTAGCATTCTTCTTTACTCTTTGTTCATTTGCACAAACGGAGGAAAAAGCCATTACCGAAACCTTGAACAATTACATAAATGGATCCTCTTATAATGATCCCGAATTAATTCAATCTGCATTTTATGAAGAGGCCGATTTGTACTTATCCAAAAAAGACCAAGAAATATGGGTTTTATCTCCAAAAGAATATGGCGATTTATTTTCGAACAGGAAGAAAGGTAAATTCAACGGAAGGGTTGGCAAAGTTTTGGCTATTGACTATGAAAACAATATTGCAAGTGCCAAAGCTGAAATTGTCATTGCCAGCCAAAAGATGACCTACATTGATATCTTCCTATTGAAGAAAATCAGCGGAAAATGGAAAATCATCAGCAAAGCAGCCACCTTGAAAACTGATGAAAATTAGTCCAGTGACGCAGTGAGTTTAGTCTTCACTTCATTTCTTAGGTAGAAGCCTGTAACAATAGTTGCCAATACATCGGCAATGGGAAAAGATAGCCATACTCCTATTTCACCCAAAAATTGAGGAAGCACCAATACTAAAGGAATAAAAAAGAAGCCTTGTCTGGTCAAAGTGAGCAAAAGTGCTGGAATTGCCTTGCCAACAGCCTGAAAATAAGCCGCTCCAATCAATTGCAAGGCGATGATGGGTGTTGCGGCAAAGACCAAACGTATGGCCAGAGGAGTGTGCTGCAATACAAATGCATTGGTCGCTATTTCTTCCAAGGGCAAATCTGGTTTATTGCTCAGAAAAAGTGAGGCTATCTCTCCTGGAAAAATCATTAACCCAGCAAAGACCAAAGTGGCTACCAAAGCTGCATATTTTATGGCGGTGTAGATGGATTCTTTTACACGGTCATATTGAACCGCTCCATAGTTGAATCCGGCAATGGGTAAAAACCCTTGGGTAACACCAAATACTGGAAAAAGGGCAAACATCAGCATCCTTCCTACAATGGCATAGACCGCCACCAAGGCTTCACCTCCCAAATTGAACAATATATTGTTCAACAGCAAATAAGTAATACTGGTCACCGCCTGTCTTGCCAAAGTCACAAAACCTAAAGAGCCAATCTCTTTTAAGATTGATGTGTTTAATCCGAAGTGGGTCGGGTTGATTTTTAATTCAGAATTTTTGGAAAGAAAAAAGTAAAAAATATACCCAAAGCATAACAAATAACCTCCTGTGGTGGCCCAGGCAGCCCCGTGCATGCCCCAATCAAAAACATAGATAAAAACATAATCCATCAATAAGTTCCCTACTGATGGAATTATCATGGCAATCATGGCAAATTTGGGCTTGCCTTCTGCTCTAATTACCGTATTACCCATCATACAAAGCGCCAAAAAAGGCACTCCATATAACACGATGGTGTAATATATTTTGGCTGGATCAAAAATGCTGCCCTTACCTCCAAAGGTTGGAATAAGTTCATCAACAAAATAAAGTCCTAGTGCCACCATAGAGATGGTCACTAAAAGCGTCAGGGTAATTTGATTTCCGAAAGTTTGAAGTGCTTTTTCCTTATTGCCCGACCCCAATGCTCGTGAAATAATACTGGAACCTCCAATACCAATGGCCATTCCCAATGCAGCAATAAAAAATGATACCGGAAGCACCACATTGATGGCCGCAATAGCAATGGACCCAATCCAGTTGCCCACAAAAATAGAATCGACCAGTACATTCAGTGACATGACCAATATACCGATAGAAGCCGGGACCGCTTGTTTGATCAGCAACTTGCCAATGGGTTCTATACCCAACTGATTAGAAGTTGTTTTGGCCATATTATGGATAAAAATTAGGCCTCTATTAAATTGGGCGTTTGAGCATCTATTTTTTCACTTATTTCTTCCCAAAGTGCCAATCGGTGTTCTAGGGCCCTAAGTCCATATTCAGCCACTTCTTCCGATTTATCAAGATTATCTCCGCAAAGTTCCTGAATCATTTTCAAGGCCAAGGGACCATGTTCATCTCCATCCAGTTCTATATGGCGCTTTAAATAGTATTTTAACTTAGGATATGCACTGATACCTTCTTCTTCTGAACTGTAAATGATCTGCAAAAACATATCTGGAATGACCTCTTCCCTACCAAAGGTAAAAGCAGCAGCAATACAGTGTAACTTTCCTTCTTTAATCACCTGAAAGGTAAACTTCAAGAACTGTTTTTCAGCCTTGGTGAAATCAAAGGCTTCTATGTCTTCCAAAATGGTGTCCATCCCTTGCAATGAGTCGATAAACCTTTGTATTTTTTTAGTTTCGGCACCTACTTCTTGCATTGCATCGAGGTACATTTCATAATGGCTCTTGGGATTTCCATCAACATCCATATCCGTTTCTTCTTCCAAGACAATCTCATTGATAAAACGCGCGGTAGCTGAATTTTTTGCTGGTTTCCAAGGCAGTGTGGTACAGCTCAATCCATTTTGTAACGCCTTGAGCAATGACATAAAATCCCAAACAGCATACACATGGCTTTCCATAAATATTTTTATGTCATCAACAGAAGTTAAGCGCTTATATAATTTATGGTGTTTAAGGGCATTTCTTGTGCTCAGTAGGTGTTGTTCAATTTTTTCAATCTTCATTGTTGTCTCTAGAAAATTAATGTATGTGTATTTGGGGCAGTGTGTTGTTATTCTTCCAATCTTGAATCCATTGAGACATTAACTGTGACCAATCATCACGGTCATTCAAGCATGCAATATGTTTGAATTTCTCTCCTCCTGCTTCTATGAATTCTTCTTTTCCTTCCATGGCAATTTCTTCCAAGGTTTCCAGACAATCACTAACAAATGCGGGAGTGATGACCACCAACCTTTTTTTACCTTCCTCCGCCAAACGTTCAAACTCTTTATCCGTAAAAGGTTGTAACCATGGGTCGCTGCCCAATCTGGATTGGAAGGAGGTACTGACTTTAGCTTCTGGCAAGCCTAATTCTTTTTTAACTAACTCCGTGGTATCGTAACATTGGTGGCGATAACAAGTATGGTGGGCCACTGAATTGGTGGTACAGCATTTGGCGTCCAACTTACAATGGAATTTTGTAGGGTCAGATTTCCTGATGTGCCTTTCTGGTATCCCATGATATGAAAATAGGATATGGTCGTATTCAAAATCTTGGAGCCCTTCAGCTATGCTTTTTGAAAGCACTTTAATGTAATCAGCATTGCTATAGAAAGCTGGTAATGTGGTCATGCACATTTCAGGGAAAAACTCATTTTGTACTTCCATGGCCTTCACCACAACAGTTTCATAGGAGGACATAGCGTAATGCGGGTACAGAGGAACCAGCAAAACCTCATCTACACCTTTTTCCTTGAGTTCTTGCAATGCATTTTTAATGCTCATGGAACCATAGCGCATTCCCAAGGCGATTGGAATATCGGCATCTTTGCCAACTTTGGCCATAAAACGTTCTGAAAAGACAATCAAGGGAGAGCCTTCATCCCACCATATTTTGGAATAGGCCTTTGCTGAACGTTTTGGGCGTGTGTTGAGAATGATTCCCCGCACAATGATATTTCGAAGCACGGGATTCACGTCGATAACACGCTCGTCCATTAAGAATTCATCCAAGTAAGGCTTTACATCTTTGGGGGTTGGGCTATCGGGTGAACCCAAATTGACCAGTAGTACTCCTTTCATAGCGTTCTATATAGTTTTTTTTTGAAAGGATAAAAATACTATTTGATGCTGAGTTGGCATTTCCATATTTAAAATTACTTTCTTATAACAGAATAACAATATCTAATATGAAAATTAAGACGGAAATGCCATCTTTATTTTCTTATACAGAGTTACAAATATTCATTTTAAAAGGTATAGCCTCCATACGGTTTTCAAAACATCTATCCCTAACCATTAGTTCTTTATCTAAAAAAATATTATAGATGTTTCTTTTTTTATAGGTTGCATATAAAACTCAAAAATGTCCATAAACAATTTGAACAAGTATTTCATAATTCTTTCCCTTCTGTTTTTTTCATGCTCAAATACCAATGACCCTGTAGTTGAACAAGAAGAGGAAAATAACATTACCGAAGTTTATTTCACTCTAAATGTAGGAGAGGGTTATATGGACTCTTTTAATGAGAAATGGATTTTAGTACATGATGATGAGGGTAATTTATTAAATTATGCACAATATAAAGGAGGAAGTACTATTATTTTCGAAACAGAAAAAACAGTTTCGTCAACTCTATTCGTTACAGATTTGACTATTCAAAAGGGAAATACTGAATATTACAACATAAAAACTCATTCTGAAATCCCAAAAGGAGCTATATGGGATTTCGAAAGTCCTTTTGTGAAACAAATAGAAGTTGAAGGTCAATTTGATTTAAAACTAACAAACATTCCCCAGGGGAAAAGTACTATTTTTTCAAATATTTATGGTCAAAATACAAGTGGATGGGGGGGGCAACAAATAGATAACAACCTTATTACCTCATATTATACAAAAGAGAAACAATTAGGTGCTAATGATTACCTAATCACAACTTTTGACCAAAATGGCAGTGGAAACTTTAAGCATACATTTTTAGAATATGGTGACGGGACAGATTTTACACTTGACTATGAAGATTTTGAATCAAGTGATGATATCGTTGATATTTTAATACCACCATATAATTTTATACTTGCCCGTTTAGTCGGATTTGAAGAAACAGAAGACCCCAATAGCCAAATTGGTTATACAACAACTTATTATAACGTAAATTCTAGTTTGACAGAAGAAAACACAACATGGAAATTCTGTTTTATAGATAGGTTTCCCAAGTATAATCTATCAATGTTCATGCATCTTGATGGATATTCGTACGCAACAGGCAGAAGTGGAGGAAAGTTTAGAGACTTCAACGTTCCGACAAAGCCTAATTTAAACATCACAAATCCAGCAATTGATAATTTTATTTTCAATATTGACATTGATTTTGACAACAAAGAGGTTTCTTGGGAGCATTTGGATTTTGATCAAAACAACCCTTTGCCTAATAGTTCTAGCACTTGGACATTTTTATCAAGAAAAAACTATCAATATAAAATAATCCCAGAATTACCAGAAGATATCCTCAATCTTCATCCTACATTAAATGTTGAAGAATTAGACTATAAACAAATTCAACTAAGTTCTTCTCAAGACAATACTCAAGGTTCAGTTTCAGAAATATTCCTTATTTATAATTAAGAATGAAATCTTTTTTACTTTTCTACTCTTTACTTTTGACAACTTTTGTTGCAGCTCAACAAATTACATGTTCACCAAAAGATTCTTCGCTGTTTCTTACCAAAATGCAAGACCTACGAGCATTTGAAAATGTTCAAGGGAATGATGTAATTATTGATATTGGAAAAAGTTTTTTAGGAACTCCCTACGTTGAAAAAACATTGGAAGTAGGTACTAAAGAAACCCTAGTAATCAATTTAAGAGGATTGGATTGCACCACTTTTGTTGAAAATGTCTTGACATTCAGTTTAATGTTGACAAATGGCCTTGATTCCTTTGAGGAGTTCACCCATAATTTAGAAACCATTCGGTATAGAAATGGACGATTAAATGACTATCCATCTCGCTTGCATTACTTTACGGAATGGATAAGAAACAATCAATCCAAAGGTTTGGTTGAGGATATTACCGCTGAAATCGGTGGTGAAGAGCTCCACAAACCTATCAATTTTATGGGAACACACCGTTCTTTGTACCCATTTCTAACAGATGAGAACAACTTCAATGCCATGTTGGAAGTTGAAAAAGAACTGGCAGAAGAAAACCTTTGTTATTTGCCCAAAGACAAGATTGAATCAAAAGAAAATCTGATCCAATCCGGAGATGTTATTGCTCTGGCCACTTCAATAAAAGGGTTGGATGTGACCCATACCGGTATTGCCATCCATCAACCTGATGGAAGATTACATCTGCTCCATGCATCCAGTAAAAATGGCAAAGTTGAGATTACCAAAGAACCGTTGGCGGATTACCTCAAGGGTATCAAAAGCAATATTGGAATTATAGTGGCCAGGCCTGCGCTACTTTCTCCCTAAACACCATTCAATGGCACCCAATAGGTGCTGTCTGAATTGTGGTTCATCAAAAGATGCTTCCGTATGGCCTCCTCCCGTATAGAAAGCTCTACCTCCATCATAGATGTGGTACCAAGCAATGGGGTGATTTTTACCATTAGTACCTCCGGAATAACTGCTTTCATCCAAGTTCATTAACACAGTTACATCTGGATTCAGGTTTTTGTAATTGTACCACTCATCACTTCTTGTCCAAGTGTCTGGTAAATGTGATGTGGAGGGATGTGTTTTATCCAAAACTTGAATTTTAGCATCCAACACATTGGGGTTATTGGGATGACTTTCAAAATAACCTCCTACTAGTTTACCATACCAACGCCAATCATATTCGGTATCAGAAGCTGCATGGATTCCCAGATAACTCCCCCCATTTTGAATGTATTTTTTAAAGGCTTCTTGCTGACTATCATTCAAAACATCCATGGTAGTACTTAAAAACACTACCAGTTTATAGTTTTTTAAATTCTGGTGGCTAAAATCCTCTCCTGTTTCCGTTTGCAAAGCCACAAAACCATTTTTTCTGCCCAATTCCCTTAAGGTCTGCACTCCTTTTTCTATCGATTTATGCCGGTAACCTGCAGTTTTGGTAAAAACCATAACAAGTTCTGGCATCTTAACGGCTTGGCCATCTTTTGTTGTTGGATTGTCTTGTGCATTAATACACAGCACAAAACCTATTATCCAAAGCAAGGATAATTTTATATTTTTCATTGGTACGTTTTTAGGTATTGGAAGTTAAATATTTTTTTGGCGTTGTGCCATATTTCTTTTTAAATGAGGCAATAAAATGACTGGCTGTGCTATATCCAACTTTTAACCCCACTTCGTTTACATTATGCTTGCCTGTTTCCAACATTTTTCTGGCGTATTCCATTTTGTAATCGAACAAAAAGCTATACACGGAATCGCCATAGATCTGTTTAAATCCTTCTTTTAATTTTTTCAAGCTAAGACCAATTTCTTTGGAGAGTTCAGAAAGCGAAGGAGGTTCCGCCATACGGGAGATAATAATTTCTTTGGCCAGTTTTATGCGCCGAACATTATCTTCATCGGCCAGAAAAGGACATTGCTCCAAATCGGCGTCCTCAGTCTTGTTGAAATAGAGTGAAATCAATTCGTAAACCTTTCCCTTTACATATAATTGTTTGATGGACGGATGTAAATTGTAGTTCATCAATTGGCTCAACACAACAGCAATGGCCGGTGAAACAACTTCTTGGGAATAGTATTTCTTTTCCTTGTTCTCCTCGCTCAAAAAAGGAATATAACTGGCTTCGGATGAAAAAAGAGAATGAAAGTTCCGTATCGTCATCACTACTGATAACAGCCAAGTTTTTGGAGATACCATTAAATGTAATGGCAAGTCTTTCTGCGTATTATAAAGTAGTAAAGAATTTTCTTCCGAAACTTCTAAATGATAGGCTCCTTGATTAAAATAGAATTTGGACTCTCCCTTTAAACAAAAATGAAACTGAATGAAAGAACTGTCAATTTCACGCTCAATAACTTTCGGTTCATCCGTATCATTCTGAATTTTAAGGACATAAAAACCATCTTCAACCAACACTTCCCTATATGAACCTTTGGCGACATTTTTCATGGATATCATGTATTTATTTTGATTAAAAGCTCTATTTAGAATGACTCTAAATTAATTTAGAGTACATCAAATATATCAATAAAATCAGTGTTTTTGGCAGATTTAGCCAAAAATAACGCTAAAGGCACTTGTGTTTGTCATTAATAGTTCCGCTGGCGTTATTTTTTAAGAAACAATGCTTTTATTTTTGCGTCACGATTTTTATCCTTTATGAGGAACTACCATATTTCACGACATAATTCCTTCTATGCTATTGGGCTTAGTTACAAGAAGGCAGATGCAGAGGTTAGGGGAAAGTTTAGTTTGGATGTTCCGGCCATAGACAGTGTCATGGTCAAAGCCAAAGAGCTTGGGGTTGATGGCCTTTTGGCAATCTCCACATGCAACAGAACGGAACTCTACGGTTTTGCCCAACATCCTTATCAGCTTATTAAATTACTTTGTGAGGAGACTCTTGGCACGGTCGAAGAGTTTCAAAAAGTGGCCTATGTGTATAAAAATCATGATGCTATTTCACATATGTTCAAAGTGGGAACTGGCTTGGACAGCCAAATTCTTGGAGATTTTGAAATCATAAGTCAAATTAAACAAGGATTTTATCGCTCTAAAAAACAAGACATGGCCAACCCGTTTTTGGAGCGTTTGTGCAATGCAGTGATTCAGGCCAGCAAGCGCATCAAAAATGAAACCGACCTGTCCTCTGGAGCTACCTCTGTGGCTTTTGCATCGGTAAAATATATTTTGAACACTATTCCCAATATTTCTGATAAGAACATTTTACTGTTTGGAACAGGGAAAATTGGAAGAAACACTTGCGAAAACCTCATCAAACATTCCAACAATTCCCATATTACCTTAATCAATAGGACTCGGGAAAAGGCAGAGGCCATTGCTGGAAAGTTCAAACTCACCGTGAAGGATTACGGTGATCTGCAAACGGAAATAAGAAAAACAGATATCTTGGTCGTGGCCACCGGAGCTCAATTGCCCACCATTTCAAAAGCACTCATCCACACCAAAAAACCTTTATTGATTTTAGATCTTTCTGTGCCAAAAAATGTTTCTGATGATGTTTTAGATCTAGAAAATATTTCTTTGGTACACTTGGACCAGCTTTCGCAAATAACGGATGAGACACTTGCACAGCGTAAAAAAGATATTCCAAAGGCACAAGGAATCATCGAGAGTGTAAAAAAGGACTTTTTAAAATGGTTGGAAACTCGAAAGTTTGCACCTGTAATTAATGCGCTCAAGGAAAAACTCAAGACCATGAAGGCAGAGGAGATTGATTTTCATTCCAAAAAAATATCTGATTTTGACCAACATCAGGCAGAGATGATTTCAGAGCGCATCATTCAAAAAATAACCAAGCAATTTGCCAACCACCTGAAAAGCTCAGAAGTAGATACGGAAGACAGTCTTGAACTTATCCAAAAAGTCTTTCAGCTAGAAATTGATTCCAAATGAGCAAAATCATACGAATTGGCACCCGCGATAGTGAATTAGCGCTATGGCAAGCAAACACCGTTCAGCAAAAACTTGAGGAGTTGGGGTATGATACGTCCCTCGTTCCCATTAAATCAACAGGAGATCAAATTCTGGACAAACCCCTTTATGAATTGGGTGTTACTGGAATTTTTACCAAGACGTTGGATGTTGCGCTACTAAAAGGTCAAATAGATATTGCTGTTCATTCCATGAAGGATGTGCCAACGCAGTTGCCCAAAGGCATTGTGCAAGTTGCTGTTTTGGAACGTGCTGTTGCCCATGATATTTTGGTGCATAAAGGATTGGGTTTTCTGGAATCAAATGAAAATATCACCATCGCTACAGGTAGCCTACGAAGAAAAGCCCAATGGTTGCATAAATATCCCGAACATGCTGTAGTTGATTTACGTGGCAATGTCAATACCCGGCTACTTAAACTCATCGAAAACGATTGGGAGGGAGCCATTTTTGCCCAAGCTGGACTTCAACGTATCAAATTAATGCCAAAAGATGCTTTGTTATTAGATTGGATGATTCCGGCTCCAGCGCAAGGCGCCATGATGGTTGTTGCCAAAGAGGAGGATGAATTATCAAGAGAAGCCTTGGGGAAACTCAATCATGAAGGTTCTGAGATTGCCACAAATATTGAACGTGAATTTTTACGCACCCTGGAAGGTGGCTGTACGGCTCCCATCGGCGCAATAGCCCAAATAAAAGAACAATCGGTTTATTTTACGGGTGCTTTGTTTTCGTTGGATGGGAAGCAAAAAATTGAAATCGAAAAAACGGTTCCCCTGCCTAAAGTCAAAGATTTTGGGAAAGCTTGCGCAGAAGAGATTCTGAAAAAAGGAGGCGATGCACTAATGAAGGAAATTAGAAATGAAAACAGTGCTCTCCACTAAATTGCTCAGCCTGCCTCAAAAAGAATTGCTGCTCAACTCGGGATTGGGTCTGGTGGAGCAGGATGCATTGCATATTGAATTGTTGAAAGTGAACATTCCACAAGGATTTAGCAACTACATTTTTACAAGTAAAAATGGGGTTAAAGCATTTTTGTCACAAACTAAAGCATGGGATTATGTAAACTTTCAGTGCTTTTGTGTAGGAGAAAAAACAAAAATGATTTTGGAGGAAAACAACCTAAAAGTTGTAAAAACTACCAAAAATGCTACAGATTTGGCTGATTTCATCTTCAAAAACCACCAAAATGAAACATTTTTGTTTTTATGTGGCAATCAAAGAAGAGACGAATTACCTTCAAGCTTAGAAAAAAATAACATTCGGTATAAAGAAGTTCAGGTTTACAATACAATTTTAAACCCTAAGAAGTTCAATCGCTCTTTTGATGGGATACTTTTCTATAGCCCTAGTGGAATCAAAAGTTTTCTTGTAGAGAATTCCATGGGAGAAAGCATGGTTTTCTGTATTGGAAATACAACTGCTTCTGAAGCAAAAAAACATACCAACAACATCATTACGGCCAATAGACCTACTGTGGAAAATGTCTTGGTTCAAGCCATAAAATATTTCAAACAACATGATTAAAAACGATTTGTTCCTACGCGCACTTAAAGGTGAAACTGTTGACCGCCCCCCAGTTTGGATGATGCGACAAGCCGGTCGGTATCTTCCCGAATTCATGGAGCTCAAAGAAAAATATGATTTCTTCACCCGTTGCCAGACCCCTGAATTGGCTTCAGAAATTACTGTTCAGCCTATTCGACGTTATGGAATGGATGCAGCCATTTTGTTCAGTGACATTTTGGTGATTCCGCAGGCCATGGATATTGAGGTTCAGATGAAACCCAATTTTGGCCCATACTTACCCAATCCTATTCGATCCAAAGAAGATTTAGAGAAGGTAATTATTCCCAATATCCAAGATTCTTTGGGCTATGTGTTGGATGCCATCACCATGACCAAGGAAAAATTGAATGATGAAATTCCATTGATTGGTTTTGCAGGTTCTCCTTGGACCATTTTGTGCTATTGCGTAGAAGGTCAAGGCAGTAAAAGTTTTGACAAGGCAAGGGGGTTTTGTTTTCAGCAACCTGAAGTTGCACATCAATTATTGCAAAGAATAACAGATACCACAATCGCTTACTTAAAAGCTAAGGTAAAAGCAGGTGTAAACGCGGTACAGATATTTGATTCCTGGGGTGGAATGTTGTCCCCCAAGGACTATTTGGAATTTTCTTGGCCTTATATCCAGCAAATTATTGATGCCCTAAAAGAAATGGTGCCAGTAATCGTATTTGGAAAAGGATGTTGGTTTGCGCTAAAAGAAATGGCACAGTCGGGAGCATCTGCCGTTGGGGTGGACTGGACGTGTTCTGCCCAAAATGCACGCTACCTGACTGGTGGTAATATTACCTTGCAAGGCAACTTTGATCCTGCTCGATTACTTTCTCCCCCATCTGAAATCAAAAAAATGGTTACGCAGATGATCCGAGAATTTGGCAAGGACAAATACATTGTGAATTTAGGTCATGGTATTTTGCCCAATATCCCCATTGAAAATGCAAAAGCATTTATTGATGCCGTAAAAGAATACAAGTAGTGAACCCATTTGAGGTACTAAGAAGGGTAAGTTTTAAAAATCTATTGAAAATCTTATTTTTAGGTTTTCGCCATCCGGCATTTATCATCCCCACCATTAGAGCCACTAAAGAATGTCTCAAAATGTCAACAGAACTGTATGGTCGACTTCATTTTAGAAACGGACCTGCAAATGCTTTTAGACATGCCTATTGGAATTATGCCATTGCAGAGAAGTGCCTTAGTGTGAGGAGGAATGAAAATAAAGTGTTGACCTGGACAAAAAAAGTAACAGATTGGCATGAAAATGCCTTTCCCAATAGAGAGTTGGACAAACTAATGGATTTGCACAACAACAAAGTTGGGCGTCATATTTTTATGAAGACAATTCAGCAACCAAAAACCAATGTCTTGGAAATTTTCAAGGAAATGACAACACAATCACAAAAAATAACAGCTCCAGAAGACATTACAAAATTGGAAAATAGACTGGTTCATATCATTGATGAGTAATATATGGATAAAGGATTCAAAATAGAATATTTAAATCCAAATGATGCGAAAAGTTTAAATCTATTGATGGTTTCCAATGTTGATATTTTTAATCGTTTCTTCCCCAAAACAATGGAACAAAATTTACGCATATATGATTCAAAAAAATATATTCTTAAAAAATCTGAAGAAATAAAATCTAAAACCGAGTTTACATTTGCCATTAAAGAATCAAAAAATAGTTTGGTTGCAGGTCTGGTCATTCTTAAAGATTTAGATTGGAATGATGGAAAAGGTGAAATTGCTTATTGCTTGGGCAAAAAATATCAAGGAAAAGGCTGGGCAACTGCTAGTGTTGAACAAGTTTCAGAATTTGCATTTCATAAGCTTGGCCTCAACATATTAAAAATTGTAGTTCATAAAACAAACAGAGCTAGTATTGGCGTTGCTGAAAAATGTGGTTATACTTGGAAAAACACCATACCTAAAGCCTACCATCCCCCAAATGAAAAGCCTTTGGATATGGAACGATACATATTGACAAATGAAAAATAAATTTTATACCTACATCCAACAACTTCAAGATACCATCACCTCCAAATTGGAAGAAGTGGACGGAACGGCCAAATTCAAAGAAGATATTTGGAAACGCGCCGAAGGCGGAGGCGGAAGGACTCGGGTTATTGAAAACGGGGCCGTTTTTGAAAAAGGAGGGGTAAATATTTCGGCTGTTCATGGAGAACTTCCTAAAACAATGCAACAATATTTCGAGGTCGATGATGCGGATTTCTTTGCCTGCGGTCTTAGTTTGGTATTGCATCCAAAAAATCCAATGGTGCCGACAGTTCATGCCAATTGGCGTTATTTTGAAATGTATGATAAGGAAGGAAATATTGTAGATCAGTGGTTTGGTGGTGGACAAGACCTTACTCCTTACTATTTGTTTGAAGAAGATGCAAAGCACTTTCACACAGTCTGCAAAAATAGTTGCGATGCACATCAACCTGAATTTTATAATACCTATAAGAAGAAATGTGACGAATACTTCTGGAATGCTCACAGGAATGAAGCCAGAGGTGTTGGTGGGTTATTTTTTGACTATTGCAAAGCAACAGAAACCATGCAAATGCAAGATTGGTACAACTTTGTAGCCGAAGTGGGGGATAGTTTCCTGAAAGCTTATATACCAATCGTCCTCAAAAGAAAAGAACAGCCTTATACCCAAAAACAAAGGGATTGGCAAGAAATTAGACGCGGTCGTTATGTGGAATTCAACTTGGTGCATGATAAAGGAACCTTGTTCGGGCTGCGGACCAATGGCAGAATTGAAAGTATTTTGATGAGCCTTCCTCCACATGTACAATGGCAATACGATCACCATCCTGAAAAAGGCAGTGAAGAGGAAAAGCTAATACAAGTATTGGAAAAACCCAAGGAATGGGTATAATCACTAGCTTTACAGCATGAAACTCACCATATACCAAATTGACGCATTTACCGACCATGTTTTTGGGGGCAACCCAGCAGCTGTTTGTATGCTGGATGATTGGCTGGAAAATGGTCTAATGCAACAAATCGCGCAAGAAAATAATCTAGCAGAAACTGCTTTCATTGTTCAAAAGAACAGCACTTTTGAGTTGCGCTGGTTCACTCCGGAAGTTGAGGTTGACCTTTGCGGACACGCCACACTGGCTTCAGCTTATATGCTTTTCAATTATCATGGTGTAATGGACAAGACCATTCACTTTTATTCTCCCCGAAGTGGAGAACTGCTTGTTGAAAAAGCATCCAATGGATGGATGACCATGGATTTTCCAACGGATGAGATTGTTGCCATACGAAATATTCAAGAAATAGACACAGCAATTGGACTTACTCCCATAAAAACCCTTAAAGGAAAAACAGATTACGTTCTCATTTATAATTCGCAACAAGAGGTTGAGGCCATCAATCCCAATTTTTTACTATTGGACCAAATCGATTGCAGAGGAGTTATCGTGACCGCTCCAGGAGATGATGTGGATTTTGTTTCGCGTTTCTTTGCTCCAAAATGTGGCATCCCAGAAGACCCTGTTACCGGTTCAGCACATACATCGTTGTCCCCCTATTGGTCCAAGGCATTGAACAAAACCAAAATGACTGCCAAACAACTTTCCAAAAGAGGTGGTGATTTGGTCTGCGAACATTTAGGAGATCGTGTTAAAATCTCAGGAAAAGCAGTTCCCTATCTCATTGGTCAAATAGAAATATAAAGACATGTATCCATTAATCCGAAATAGAAGGCTAAGAGCCTCCGCATCCATCAGAAGGTTGGTGCGGGAAACCATAGTTACCCCAGATGATTTTTTGGTGCCACTTTTTGTGGTTGAAGGAAAAGGAATCAAGGAAGAAATTCCTTCCATGCCCAACTATTATAGATTGAGTCTGGATCAGTTGGACAAAGAAATCAAGGAATTATGGCAGATGGGCTTTTGTGCAGTTTTGCTTTTCGTAAAAGTTCCTGATGATTTAAAGGATAACAAAGGAACTGAAGCCTTAAATCCAGACGGATTGATGCAACGTGCCATTAAAACAGTAAAAAATAGCTGTCCAGATATGTTGGTCATGACCGATGTAGCACTAGACCCTTTTTCTTCCTATGGGCACGATGGTATAGTGGCAGAAGGACAAATTTTAAATGATGAAACTGCGGAAGTGTTGGCAGAAATGAGCGTTTCCCATGCTAAAGCTGGCGCAGATATTGTCGCACCAAGCGATATGATGGATGGTCGCATTCTTACCATTCGCGAAGCTTTGGAAGATGAAGGATTCCAAAATACCGGAATTATGAGCTACTCGGCCAAATACGCAAGTGCTTACTACGGCCCTTTCCGAGATGCTCTGGATTCCGCTCCTGTGGATATTGCCAATGTTCCCAAGGACAAAAAAACTTACCAGATGGACTTTGCCAATCGGTTTGAGGCCATTCGTGAAACCCAAATGGATATTGATGAAGGCGCAGATATTGTCATGGTAAAACCAGGACTCCCCTATTTGGACATTGTTCGGGAAATCAAAAATGAAGTGGATGTTCCCGTTGCTGTGTATCAAGTTTCAGGGGAATATGCCATGCTGAAAGCCGCAGCCGAAAAAGGTTGGCTGGACCATGATGCGGTGATGTTGGAACAATTGACTGCCATCAAAAGAGCTGGAGCCAATATCATTGCAAGTTATTTCGCCAAGGATTTTATTAGAATGATGAGCTAGCCTATGGTTTTTGGAAAGAAATCACTTTTAGTTGCTATTACTGTTTCAGCTTTTTGTAAAACGGCTATCCCCCAAAACAAACTCCCCTTTGCTTCTCCTGCTGAATTTGAATTGGATGGAAATTTTATTTCCGAAAAGGTAGATTCCATCATGGGATTGGGCATTCAACAAGAAGCTTTTCCTGGCGCACAATTGCTGGTGGCCAAAAATGACACCATAATTTTTCACAAAGCCTATGGCTACCATACGTATGACAGTATTCAACCTGTTGCCTTAGATGATATATATGATTTGGCATCGGTTACCAAAATCACAGGTCCGCTTCCTGCCTTAATGAAAATGGTGGATGAGCATCAACTGGACTTGGACAAACCTTTCAGCACGTATTGGAAACCATGGCGTCACCGAAAAGACAAAAAAGAGCTGACACTGCGTCAAATTTTGAGCCACCAAGCGGGATTGATTCCGTACATCATTTTTCTACAAAAAGTGATGAAAAAAGAAAAGATCAAAAAGCGATTTATCAGAAATCAACAGAGCAAAAAATTTAATAAACAGGTTTATTCGAATCTCTACATCAGCAATCACTTTGAAAGAAAGATGCATCGGATGATCAATCGCTCCAAAGTTTCCGATGAAAAAAAATACCGCTATTCAGGACTATCCTTCCTCATTTACCCTGAATTGATTGAACAATTGACCAAAACAGCTTACGAAACCTATTTGAAACAAAATTTCTATGACCCTCTCGGATGCACAACCTTGGGGTTCAATCCCAGCAAAAAAGGCTTTCCAAACAGCATAGTCCCTACCGAAAAAGATACACTATTTAGAAAAGCTCTGGTGCAGGGCTGGGTACACGATGAAAATGCCGCATTAAAAGGAGGAGTTTCTGGAAACGCCGGTTTATTTGGCACCGCCCATGACCTGGCCAAAATCATGCTATTCTATAAAAATTACGGAGCAGTTGGCAACAAACAACTCATTTCAAAAGAAGTCGTCAAAGAATTTACCACTGTACA
The DNA here is from genome assembly GCF_013090115.1 of Flagellimonas amphidinii. GTDB lineage: Bacteria > Bacteroidota > Bacteroidia > Flavobacteriales > Flavobacteriaceae > Flagellimonas > Flagellimonas amphidinii. The sequence goes on along the minus strand of NZ_JABFNN010000030.1, from coordinate 116,723 downwards.
ATTTCCAGAAAACGAAAACCGCAGAGGATTAGGTTTTGACAAACCCCTTTTGGGGAATGATACTTTGGCGATTAAAGAAGCTTACCCCTCTCCCTTGGCCAGCAAAAGCAGTTTTGGCCACTCCGGATTTACAGGAACTTTTGTTTGGGCCGACCCAGAAAATGAGCTGGTCTTTATTTTCCTTTCCAACCGTGTTTATCCGTTTAGGGACCACAGAAATCTATATGAACTGAACATTAGAACCGAACTGCAAGATGTCTTTTATAGAGCCTCTACAAGTATGCACAATAACTACAAAGACCATTAATTTTTTAAGACATCTGTAAGGTTTTTTTCTGAACAATAACTAATGGAGGGAAAATTCATTAAAAATGAAGTATTTCCTTGCCACTCGTTATCAATTTATTGTTTGGGTCTTTCTTCCATTAGTATTTATAGGGTGTATCGGTAAAGATTATATCGATGATTTTGTAGAACCAGCTGTTCGGATAGACAATCCCATTATCGGTCTACAAACCTCTGATACCCACACTTATTCTGCTACTTTTTTTAATACCATTGGCCAACCAGAGAACACCGGTGTAAGTTGGTCCAGCTCCAATGAATCCATTATCACCATTAATGAACAAGGTTTAGCTACTGCCCTTACGGAAGGTCAAGCTACAATAAGTGTGTCCGTGGTTTTTGATGGAGAGACTATCTCCGACCAAGATGAAATTGTAGTCTCCACTGAAGAAATGGAAAACAATCAAGAGTCCAATAGAAGCGGAACCATCCGCTCTACCAGCAGCTATGATTTGGAAGGGGAATTTGCCTTGGAAACCAGCGGAAAAAGCCTTTTGTTGTCGTTTAATAGCAATTATGTGGCCTCATCAAGTCTTCCAGGGCTGTATCTCTATCTCAGCAATAATCCCAACTCTATTAATGGAGCCTTGGAGGTGGGTGCGGTGACCGTGTTTGATGGCGCACATTCCTATGCTATTCCAGACACCGGAATCAACGATTACCAATACTTGTTGTATTGGTGCAAGCCCTTCAGCGTAAAAGTTGGTGATGGCCTAATCAATTAAAACACGAAGACACATGATGAAACTATACAAACTCATTTTAGTTGCAATTCTGATTACATGCCATTTTTCATATGGGCAATGGACCCGAAAAACCGGGGATGGATATTACAAATTGTCTGCATGGTATTTGGAAGCAGATGAACATTACACGGACACTGGCGGAATTGAACCCAATGCTACACGAGGACAGTTCAATGCGAACCTTTATGCCGAATATGGGGTAACAGATAGATGGAACTTGGTGGGATATATTCCATTCTTCGCCAGAAGCTATCAAAACGACATTTTTTCAAGAACCACAAATGAATTGATCACTGAAGGAGAAGCGGTCAATTCCATTGGTGATATTGATTTGGGTGTGACCTATGGAATCATCCAGAAAGAAAAGTTGGCAGTATCGGCAACTTTGTTGTTTGGCATTCCCTCCGGAAATGATTCAGGTGGAAGCGATGGAAGCTACCAGACTGGTGATGGGGAATTCAATCAGTTAGTGAAAGTGGCCGCCGGAATCCCATTCAAGATTGCGAATAACTCCACCTATGCGAAAACCTATCTTGGTTTTAATAACCGTACCCAAAATTTTTCGGATGAACTACGGGTGGGTGCTGAACTTGGCATGCAATTTTTTAATAGCCTGTGGCTTGCAGGAAAACTGGATATCATCCAATCTTTGCAAAATGGATCTCTGAGTGCCCAAAACAATCAAGGAAGCATTTTTGCCAATAATGTAGAATTTGTTGGATTAGGTTTTGAAGCTGCCTATTACATCACTCCAAAATTGGGTATTTCTGCCACTTATGGAGCTGCTTTGGATGGTCGTATCATTTACGCCGACCCTTCTTATGCAGTGGGCGTCTTTTTGGACATTAAGTAATTCCGTCAGAAAATCAGCATTACAATCTCTCGTTGTATGCAATTTTGGTTACTTTTGAATCAATACTTAGATTCATGGGACTACTACTATTTTATGCCCTCATCTCCATTTTCTTTTCATTTCTATGCTCCATTTTAGAGGCCGTTCTTTTGAGCATTACCCCAACTTTCCTTAATGTTAAAAAACAGGAAGGCAAGGAATATGCGCATACCTTGGAAGCGTTGAAAAAAGATGTGGACAAGCCATTAATTGCCATATTGACCTTAAACACCGTTGCTCATACCGTTGGGGCCATTCTGGTTGGTGTACAGGCTAAAGTGGCCTATGCCGATATGTACGGGAATTCGACCACAACTTTTTTTGGTCTGGAATTTACAGAAGATTTGATGGTAGGGGTTGTTTCCTCTATTATGACCATCTTGATTCTGGTTGCTTCTGAAATTATCCCGAAAACCATTGGGGCCACTTACTGGAAACAACTGTCCAATTTTACCGCAAAAGCATTAAAACTGATGGTCTTTGTCCTTAAATGGACCGGACTTTTATGGTTATTGCAATTGTTCACTAAGTTGATAGGCAAAAAAGGACACCATGGTAGTGTATTGAGTCGTGAAGACTTCACCGCAATGACAGATATCGCCCATGAAGAAGGGGTTTTTCAAGAATCGGAATCCAAAGTGATCAAAAACCTTTTAAAGTTTGATGAAATATTGGCCAAGGATGTTATGACACCTAGAACAGTCATGAAAATTGCCTCTGAGGATACCACCATTCAAACATTTTTTGAAGCCAATCGTCCACTTCGGTTCTCCCGTATTCCATTATACAAAGACCGCATGGATAACATAACCGGGTTCTTTCTTAAGGACGAACTTCTCGAAGCCATCATCAATAAAAAGGGAGATCAAAATCTGGTGACCTTAAAACGAGAAATTCTGGTGACCAATAGAAGTAAACCTATTCCTGAGCTTTTTGAAAAGTTTGTGGAAAAGAGAGAACACGTTTCACTAGTGGTAGATGAGTATGGATCTGTGAGCGGATTGGTAACCATGGAAGATGTTATTGAAACTTTACTTGGTTTGGAGATAATGGATGAAAGTGACAACGTGGAAGACCTCCAAGTATTGGCCAGAAAGAACTGGAAAACCCGTGCAAAGCGTCTTGGGATTATTGAAGATAAAGATGAAGTAAACTAATGGAAGTTGCTTATTTACAAACTCCTATTGGTATTTCTGAGTTTAAAGGCGATATAAATGGATTAATTTCCATAGCGGTTTTGGATGAAAATAAACCTTTAGGTATAATTCCAGCTGTTCTACAAGATGCGGTAACCCAATTTCATGAATATTTTGAAGGCACTCGCAAGCAATTTGACCTAAAATTGAACCCAAGCGGCACCGATTTTCAGAAAAAAGTTTGGAAAGCCCTTTTGGAAATTCCCTACGGGAAAACAGTTTCTTATTTAGAACTTTCAAAAAAATTGGGGGATCCAAAAGCCATTAGAGCGGTTGCCGCAGCCAATGGAAAAAATCCACTATGGATTATTGTTCCTTGCCATCGAGTTATAGGAAGCAATGGTGAGTTGACCGGATATGCAGGAGGGCTGCATCGTAAAAAATGGTTGTTGGAGCATGAAAGTCCAGCGCCCCAACAATCCCTTTTCTAATTCTTCACAAAAAAGGTAGGAAAAAAAGGCAATGAAATTTGTTGCAGCAATTCCCCGTCAATTGAAGCTACAATGACCCCTCCTTCAATAGGGTTATCAAAAGTGCCGTACCCAATTAAAAAAATGTCTTGTGAAGCATCATAGACCTGTACCGTAAGATTTATGGCCTTACCAATTTCTGCTTCTGCTTGGGTGACCAAGCTTGCCAAATCCAAAAATGTGGTCTCTTTTGTATCCAAATTGTACACTGCTGGGCCTTTAGTAAATCTTGACGGCTGTGGATAGAAGAAATTAAAATATAAATTGTTTCCCACCAGTTCAGCATCATTAACTGCTCCTGCAGTAAACCCCAATGAAATATCCAGGGTTGTTTGTTCTCTAAAGGATAAGTCCCCGGGATTGTAGATTTCCAAATCTCCATTCAGCTCATTTTTAACAACCGCTATATTACCAGAATCCGTGATAAAAAAACTGATGGGTACCTTACTGAAATTCAAAACAGGGCCTTTGACCATTGTTATAGCATCATAAAAAGTGAACTTATAATTCCCAAGGTTATCCCTAAAAGCCATATACACCTTGTTATCATGTAGTTTAGGGGTAAATGTGGCATCCACACCAAAATCCACAGAAACATCAGTACTTGTGCCTTCTCCCAGTTCCCAATCTTGTAGCCCTAAACCATTGCTGTCGAAAGGACCGAAATAGCCAAAAAACACATTGGTGGTATTGTTTACGCCCCATGTAACAGATCTTTCGGCAGTATTGTTGTAAAAATTGGGATATAGCTGTGTTTCCTCAGTGATTATATTCTTTATCGCCAAAGAGAATGCCCCATTTGAAAAAGAGTAAAAAGATAAGGTTTCATTTAACTGGTTTAAGGTTAAATAATCAACCGGGACTCCAAGATCCTGTGTTAAGTTGAAGGTTTGTCCAGAATTCAATCCTGAATCATAGGTATATTGAAAAACACTGGTCAAATCTTCACCTATGACCGTAAAATCCGTTGCTTGATTTTTTGGCAAATCCTCATCTGAATCGTTGTCAGCAGAGCACCCAACAAGTAACAGGACAATTAATATCCATATACCATTTTTCAATTTCAAAGCAGTTTTTGTCAATTACAAGATACGATTTATTGGTTCAAGCCATGCTTTTAGCTTTCAATTTGGTACTTTTCTTACATGATTAAAAAAATACACTTGGAGCACATCCTTTTTCTGGATATTGAAACTGTACCTCAAAAACAACATTTTGAAGCATTGGATGAAACCTTCCAATTGCTCTGGGAACAGAAGTCCCAATACCAACGAAAAGATGAATTTACGCCATCAGAATTTTACGATCGGGCTGGAATCTGGGCCGAGTTTGGAAAAATCATCTGCATTTCTGTAGGTTATTTTGCTTTTAAAGGTGAACAAAGGAATTTCAGGGTTACTTCATTTTATGGTGAGGAACCTAAAATTCTAAAAAACTTCAAACAACTTTTGCTGGATCATTTTAATCAAACCAAGCATCTTTTATGTGCCCATAATGGAAAGGAATTCGACTTTCCATATATTGCCAGAAGAATGGTCATCAATGGAATCACGCTTCCTTATAAATTAGACCTCTTCGGAAAAAAACCATGGGAGGTGCCTCATTTAGACACCATGGAACTTTGGAAATTTGGGGATTTTAAACACTATACCTCATTAAAACTATTGGCCCATGTATTGGGGATTCCGTCACCAAAAGAAGATATGGACGGAAGTATGGTTAAAGATGTATTTTATGTAGATGGAGATCTAGACCGAATTGTTTCTTACTGTGAATTGGATGTGGTCACCACGGCACAGGTTTTTCTAAGGCTGAAAAATGAAGAATTGTTGGAAGACGAAGAAATTAAAAAAGTATGATGGGCCTTGGTAATCTGAAACCCAACCTAGCATTTCTTATCCTATAACTTATAATTCTTGTGCTGGATTGAATAATCACGGTTTAATTTTTATAGAATTTAGTACTATTGATTCCAGAATAGTCTTGTACCACTAAAACATAAAGTCCAGAGGCAAGGTTTGAAACATTGATGGAACCTTCAAGATTTCCTTTCCGAATTATATTACCGGAAGTGGTGACAATGGAATATGCTGCATCCCTTGATAGTTGCGCGGAATCAATATTTAAGTATTCCACCGCTGGATTTGGATACACCTCTACCTTCAATCCCTCAGAGTAACTCAAAGGTTCATAGGTGTATATTTGGGTTTCCACTCCATTGAATTCAAATTCAATAGTTTCTGAAAATTCGGATACGGCATTTTCGGTACAAATGGAACGGACACGAGCCTCATAAAAAGCACCTGTTTCTAAATTGGTAAGTTGAAACTGATTCTCCCAAAGCATTGTGCTTTGCCATACGTCTGCGTTAAAAGCTTTGTATTGCACCTCAAAAAGTGTTTCAGGTGCCTCGGCCCAAGAAATGGTTGTACTGGTCGCATCAGAAGAGGCCAATACAACATCAGATGGTGTTTCAATGCTACACATTGAGATTTGGGCTCCACTTACAATCAAGGAAAAATCTTGAATGCCCGTTTTCAAAAACCCTTTATGAGAAACTGTAATGGTATATTCACCACTGGCATTTTCAATTTCTATTCTTTCAAAAGGATCTACAACATTGTCACCTCTGGTTGCTGCACTGCTAGCCTGGGCCGGATTTAATTTCCATGGCGCATACGTTTCACCATTCTTAGTGATTCTAATATCCAAGTCATTGGTCAATGCAGGAGTAGTTGCATTCAATTCTCCCCTATTGATGAATTCCCCTTCTGGATCGGTCCAAGAAATGGAAGCCATCAAAGTTTCAGTGCCCTTGGCCTTGATAGTAATTGAAAACGTTTCTCCATCTATAAGGGTTTCTTCATTAACCAAACTGGTATAATCTCTATTTTGGAGAACTTCTGCGGCTACTTTGGTGTTCATTATCCCCCACCCCATTTTGTAATCCGGTCCTTTTGCATTTACGTCATCAGCAGTGTGCAAAGCCAAACCTTTTAGCGTAGCCGCTTTCATATAGCTGCCATATAATTCCTCATAGTATTGTTGTAGCAATAATAACGAACCTGTTACTCCTGGCGTTGCCATAGATGTACCTGCTGATGATTCATAACTGGAGTTTGATGTGCTTGTTGAGGAAAGAATACTGGATCCATCACCGGCCAAATCGGGTTTTATGCGTCCGTCATCAATTGGCCCAAAACTACTATACCCTGAAACTGAAGCTTCTTTTAATTCGCCCATACTCCCTATCTTGGTGTTTGCGCCGGCTATTGTCAATCCATTTTTGGAAGTTGCAAACCCTAACAACAAATCAAAACCATCTGCAGTTTTTCCAAAATTTGGACTGGCATTATCATAAGATTTCTGTGCATTCCCCGCAGCGGTGACCATTAAATAATAGGGTGCATTGTACATAATTTTGTCCCAATCTTGAGACACCTTAATATAGGATCCAAAATACCAATCGGGAACACGATCAGATTTTATGCCATAGGAATGGTTGCTCAACAAAAGTCCGTTGGCAGCTGCTTCAGCTACCTCAATTTTGTCACGGGTCCAATCATAGGTCAATGCTTTAGCACCAAAAGCTACTCCTTTTGCATTTGGCTTAACCCCAGAAGAAATTATATTACCGGTAACCATGGTGGAATGGGAACCAACCTCATCTGAATTATCTGCATTTGTAGCACGCATATCAAATTCTTGATGGCTAGTGAGTGCTACTCCAGCATCCCAAACCCCTACTTCCATTCCTGTTCCATTCAATCCCAATCCTAAAACACCGTCAGCATATAAGGTGTGGGCTCTACAAGCTTGATTTGAGGGATCATTTAATGTAGTATAAAAAAGTGGAGTGCCATCAGTGCCCATTTGTTTCAAAGCGATAATAGAGCCATCTTCTTGCTTTTCAGTCTTACTCCAACCTTTAAATCTAAGTGTGTTTGTTATCTTAGTGGTATTGGCCTTATATTCTTGTTCCATTTGCTGAATCATGGAAGCTATTTTACGCTGATCATAGCTGTTGCGGATTTGGTCTTTGGCAGTTTGGGACTGACCAAAAACAGCTGTAAATCCTATTAGGGAAAATAAGAGGAATGCAAAAAACCTAAACTTGAAGAAAGACCATTTGTAATCCATAGATTATTTATAAGTAAGATTAGGACTACAAATTTATGTTCAAAACTTATATTCCCGATAAAAACACTTATTATTTCGATGAATTACCCAGTTGAAGGTTTTCAGCTGTTGTGAAACTGCAATTTTTTGTTGTTTGTAGTATTTTTCTTTGAAAATTATTGGTTTTCCTCAAACACAGCATAAACGGGAAAGTGGTCGCTATAACCTCCCAAATATTTCTTTCCTGCAAATGTTCTGAACGGATTTCCTTTATACCTGCCCTTCCACTCTTTTAAGAACCTTGGGGAAAATACTTCGGCTTTTCTGAAACTATGTGTTCCTTTTTCATAATTTAAAAAAGAGTGCGAAATCAAAATCTGGTCGAAGAGACTCCAGATGCCTTTGTAATTGGCACTTCCAGACACAGGAGAAAGTAACTTTTGCATAGGGTTGATAAAAGCTCCAGTGGCCATCAACGATTGTATACTTGAAGAATTTGGGTCATCGTTAAAATCCCCCATAATAATGCAGTTGAGCGAATCTTCACCAACAACCTGTAATTTTTGAAGAATGGTCTGTGCCGCTTTTATTCTTTTATAACTGGTTTCTTCAGCTCCATCCCTTCTAGATGGCCAATGGTTTACGAATACATGCACCACTTCTTGATGCAATTTTCCCTTTACATATAAAATATCTCTGGTAAAATCCCTTACCCCATCTTCGTTTTCAATCAGCAAGGGAATGGTTTCAGATTCGAGCACAGCAAAGTGCTTTTTGTGGAAGATCAGTGCAGTGTCGATGCCACGTTCATCTGGAGAATCAAAATGAACAAATCCATAATCTTCATTCCGAAGCGATTTACTTTTGAGCAATTTCTGAATAACAATCTTATTCTCCACCTCGGCAAGACCCACCAATATTGGAAGCTTTTTAGTCTCCTCAAGTCCGATACGTGAGATGGTCTTTCCAATTTTTTTGACTTTTCTTCTAAACTTTGACTCGTTCCATTTTTTGAACCCATCCGGAGTAAAATCATCATCCAAAGTATGCGGGTCATCCTTGGTATCAAAAAAATTTTCGAGATTATAAAAAGCTATGGTGTATCTGTTTTCCTTGCTATGCAATTTGTAAATGGTTTAGTGTTTTTTCAATATATAAAATCCAAAGTAAAAAAGCCTTCCAAAACATTGATTAGATTTGCACATTAATTGATTCAATGCTAGAGAAGAAAGCCATAGAATATGAAAAGACGGTGCTTATTGGAGTTATCAATAAGGATCAAAATGAGGACAAAGTAAATGAATATTTGGATGAGCTCGAGTTTTTGACCTATACCGCCGGTGGCGAGGTTGAAAAAAGATTCACCCAACGTGTTGAAGTACCCAATCCCAAAACCTATATAGGAAGCGGGAAAATGGAAGAAGTACAACGCTACGTAAAGGCCAATGAAATTGGGTCTGTTATTTTTGATGACGAACTCTCTCCTGCGCAGCAAAATAATATTGAGAAACTTTTGCGATGTAAGATTTTGGATAGGACCAGTCTTATCCTTGATATTTTTGCCCAGCGTGCCCAGACCAGTTATGCGAGAACTCAGGTAGAATTGGCACAATACGAATACCTACTCCCACGCTTGACCGGACTGTGGACTCACTTGGAGCGCCAACGAGGGGGTATTGGAATGCGTGGTCCAGGTGAAACGGAAATTGAAACGGATAGACGTATTGTTCGTGATCGTATTGCGCTTCTTAAAAGAAAGCTTACAAAAATTGACCGCCAAATGGAGACCCAGCGTGGCAATAGAGGTGCGCTGGTAAGAGTAGCCTTGGTGGGGTATACCAATGTAGGCAAATCTACCTTAATGAATGTCATTAGCAAGAGCGAGGTTTTCGCCGAAAATAAGTTGTTCGCCACCTTAGACACTACAGTTAGAAAAGTGGTCATAGGCAACCTTCCTTTTCTTTTGAGTGATACGGTAGGTTTTATTAGAAAATTGCCGACACAATTGGTGGAAAGTTTTAAAAGCACCTTGGATGAGGTAAGGGAGGCTGACCTGTTATTACACGTAGTAGATATTTCGCATCCCAATTTTGAAGAGCATATTGACTCTGTGAACAAGATTCTGGATGAAATTAAAAGTGCTGATAAAAAAACGATCATGGTTTTTAATAAAATAGATCAGTACCGACCAGAGACTATTGCTGAAGATGATTTGGTAACAGAACATACCAAGGCACATTTTACCATTGAAGAATGGAAAAATACCTGGTTCAATAAAATAGGTGACAGAGCACTATTCATTTCAGCTCTGAACAAAGAAAATCTGGATGAATTTAGGAAGCGAGTGTACGATGAGGTACGCGACATTCATGTAACTCGTTTCCCTTATAATAACTTTTTATATCCAGAACATCTAGATCAGTACTAAATCGAATCATCAGACCATCTGTTCACTTTGTCGATAAACGGTAGTGCTTAACTTTTTCTACCACAACTTTTTGTGGATTCACAACAAAAATTTAAGCTCTAACCACAGAAAACCTATTTTCATACTGTTTTTAAGTCTTAGTGTCTCGCCGAGTCTTTCATGGACCTAACCTACTTAGACCATGGCCTTAAAAACAACCTCAAATCATAATTTAACCCCATAAAAAAGCCCTCGCAAAACGAGGGCTTTTTTGTTTGGTTTTTTCAAATTTCTAGAACGAATAGCTCAAGCCCAATGTCCAATAGGTTTGTAATTCGTTATCAATAGTATCGAACGTAGCATTTGGGTCTGGGGTCGGAGCATTGTTCACAATATAGTTCAAGGTCTCCTGTTTGTTATTTCTCAAACCAAAATCAAACCCTACCCCTATCATTTTCCATAAGGTATAGGCAAAGGAGTTGGTCCAGGTCCAATTGCTCAAATCACCGCTCTTGTAACTTTGGAACATGGAAAGGTTACTCTTAAAATTCACCGCTCCTATCTTCTTGGTGTAATCGGCAACTATTTTTGCTCCCAGTGAAGATTCAAAAATGGTATCCTCACTACTGAACACAAAATTGTAGTTAAGCGGGTGAACCACCACAACCAAATCGGTAATCGGAGTCCATGTAGCCCCAATACCCAAATCTAAATAACCCGGGTCATTGAAGTTGCTCAAAATTGTGGTTCGATATTCTCCTAAAGTGGAAACAGCAAATTTGTCGCTCAATTTTCTTCCATATAGCGAAGAAATATTGAATACATCCGTGGCCTCACGGAATCCAGATTCATCATTGGGATCATCCTGATCATCCAATTTCACCCAATTTAAGTTGATATTGGCCGCATTTCTCCAAAAGAATTTTTCCTCTTGTTGATTGGCAAACGCATTCACCGTAAAACCAATAGTTCCAGAAGAGTTATTTGGAATGCCTTGGGCAAACCAGTTATTGAACTCAGAAATACTTCCTCCAATAGTACCAAAAGCACCAACTTTCCACCCAGGCAGGGCATCTAACTGTGCTTGAAGGGCATCAACCCTTGCTTGAATGGCGGCAATGGAATCTTTCTTTGGCGCCATCTGTGCCTTCAATTCTTCCTCGGTCTGCGCCCAAGCTGAATTGAAAGTGAATGTAATCAGGGCAATAACAATACTCAGTTTTTTCATAGTAGAGAGTTTAGTGTTGAGACACCAAAAATATGAAATGTCACACTTAAAATATGGGGTTATTTTCTCTTGAACAAAGGAACAGATGAACAGGCCTCTCCATACATGACACTTTTAGCTACTTGCTGTATTTTGGACATTGCCATGATATAGGCATTCTCTGGAACTGGTTTGTTGGAACAACCTTTTATAATTACAGGCTTATCAGCAAATGGAGCGGTATCCAGACTATTCAAAAGTTCTTGATAGATGGCAGTTTCTAAATCTTCCATATTTCCAACCACCACTTTTTTAACAAAGGGATTTAATCTGGAAGCCACCAGCATGAACGCCCAACCCGGAATTATGGCATCTGTTGAACAATACAGGGCTACATAGGTATTTTGGTAAGCGGACCAATCCTGTTCATCAACATATTTTCTGAAATCTTTTTCTTTTAGAATGATACCTTCATAAAGCCAATCCTTAATGTCCAAGGTTATTCTTTGACCTTCGGGATATAACTCCTCCAAATCAAATGTGACCAGTTTACTTTGGGCAACTCTATTTACGATTTCATCCATCAGATTTGAGTATTGAGATTTGAGTATTGAGATTTTCTCAATACTCAACACTAAAGTCTAACATCTATTATAATAGTCCCAGTTCCAATTTCGCTTCCTCACTCATCAATTCTTGCGTCCAAGGTGGATCAAAGGTGATTTCAACCTCCACATCATTGAGCTCATCCAAGGATTTGACTTTTTCTTCTACCTCAACGGGCAAAGTTTCGGCCACGGGACAATTGGGTGAAGTCAAAGTCATTAAAATCTTTACGTCGTTATTCTCATTTACAAAAACATCGTAAATAAGACCCAATTCATATATATCCACAGGGATTTCGGGGTCATAAATCGTCTTCAATACCCTTACTATTTTTTCTCCCAGTTCTTGTGTATCTATGGTAATTTCTTCGCTCATTTTTCTAGTTTAATTGTGTTTGATAGGCCACCGCATACAGTTTTAGCTGCTTTACCATACTTACCAAACCATTGGCCCGTGTTGGTGACAAGTGCTCTTTAAGCCCAACCTCATCAATAAAGTCCGTATCGGCATCAATAATATCTTGTGGCTTCTGGTTACTAAAGGTCCTGATCAATATAGCTATGATACCTTTGGTAATAATGGCATCGCTATCCGCTGTAAAAACCAATTTGTCGTTATCCAATTCAGCATGCACCCATACCTTACTTTGGCAACCTTTAATAAGATTGTCATCAGTTTTGTGCTGATCATCAATCAATGGAAGGGATTTTCCAAGCTCAATCATGTATTCATAACGTTGCATCCAATCATCGAACATGGAAAACTCATCCACTATTTCTTCTTGTATTTCTGGTATGGTCATATCTCAATTTTGTTCAAAAATACAATTCGGATGAATGCCTATCAAGTCTTTAAGATAAAGATAACTACCGTATTACAGCAGCATGTTCTTGGCTCTTTTTACACCTTCGACCAATGTATCCACTTCTTCCTTAGTATTGTAAAAGCTAAAACTGGCTCTAACTGTTCCAGGAATTTGGTAAAAATCCATGATGGGTTGTGCGCAATGGTGCCCGGTTCTGACAGCTATCCCCAGTTTATCCAGAATTGTTCCTATATCATATGGATGGATTCCATCTATATTAAAGGAAATAACTGAAGTTTTGTGCGTTGCGGTTCCGTAAATTCTTAACCCTTCAATAGAAAGTAACTGTGCTGTAGCATATTGAATCAGTTCATCTTCATATTGGGCAATGACATCGAAACCAATGGAATTCATATAATCCAAAGCAGCTCCAAAAGCAATTCCGCCGCAAATGTTGGGAGTTCCTGCTTCAAATTTATGGGGGAGGTCTGCATAGGTAGTCTTTTCAAAAGTGACCTCCGCAATCATTTCTCCGCCTCCTTGGTAAGGTGGTAATTTTTTGAGCCATTCTTCCTTGCCATACAATATCCCTACACCCGTAGGACCACACATTTTATGTGCTGAAACGGTATAAAAATCAACATCCAGTGCCTTTAAATCTGGTTTGATATGAGCTGCCGCCTGCGCGCCATCAATTAAAACGGCGGCACCCACTCTATGGGCAGCATCAATTATTTCCTTTATGGGATTAATGGTCCCCAACGCATTGGAAACATGGTTACAGAATACCAACTTGGTTTTTTCGGAAAGTAATTGATGGTAAGCATCCATCTCCAATTCACCTTGCAAGTTCATCGGAATAACTTTTAGGATGGCACCTGTACGTTCGCAGAGCATTTGCCAAGGCACAATATTGGAATGGTGTTCCATGGCCGACACCAAAACCTCGTCTCCTTTCTTTAGAAAGGAGGTAAACCCTGTGGCCACCAAATTGATACTATGGGTGGTTCCAGAGGTAAAGATCACCTCATGGGAATGTCCAATGTTGAAATGTTCCTGAATTTTTTTTCGGGCAATTTCGTAGGCATCCGTGGCCTCTTGCGAAAGACTGTGCACTCCGCGATGGATATTGGCATTGTATCCCTCATAATAATCCACAATGGTGTCAATTACCTGTCTGGGTGTTTGCGACGTGGCTGCATTGTCCAAATACACCAATGGTTGTCCATTCACCTCCCGGTTTAGGATAGGGAAGTCCTTTCGTATCGTATCTATATCAAAAGAGGTCTGTAACATGTATTCCCTTTTAGGGTGAGATTGGAGGACTATAACTCAAAGCCTACACGAACTCCCAACTTGCTGGCAATAATCTTATTGATTCTTGCCTTCAACTCAGGAATACGAACACTTTCCAACACGTTGTTGGCAAAAGCGTACATCAACAATGCAGTGGCCTCTTTTTTAGGAATCCCTCTAGATCTTAAGTAGAACAACGCGTCTTCATCCAACTGGCCAATAGTACATCCGTGGGAACATTTTACATCATCTGCAAAAATCTCCAATTGTGGTTTTGTATTGATGGTAGCCTTATCACTGATCAATATGTTATTGTTCTGCTGAAAGGCATTGGTTTTTTGAGCAATCTTGTCCACAATAATTTTCCCGTTGAAAACCCCTGTGGATTTCTCCCCAAAAATTCCTTTATAATCTTGGTGGCTTTCACAATTGGGTTGTGCATGGTGCACCAAGGTATGATGATCTACGTGTTGCTTTTCGCCCAAAATAGTTACCCCCTTAAGCGTGGAATCTATTCGTTCGCCATTCTGATAGAAATTCAAATTGTTCCGGGTCAGTTTTCCTCCAAATGAAAAGGTGTGCACCTTCACCACACTATTGTCCTTTTGTGATATGTAGGTGTTGTCCACCAAGGAAGCGGTATCAGAATCATTTTGCACCTTGTAATAATCCACATGGGCATCTTTGGCTGCAAATATCTCGGTCACGGAATTGGTAAAGACCTCGTTTTCGGTCAAACTTTGATGACGCTCAATAATCTGTACTTCTGCATTTTCTTCGGCCACGATCAAATTACGAGGTTGAAGCATCAAGGCGGCTTCATTACCCGTAGCCAAATGCAAAATTTGAATAGGCTTTTTAGGCATTTTGTTCTTCGGAATATAGATGTACGCACCTTCTTTACTAAAGGCGGTATTCAATGTGGTCAGCGATTCATCTTTAGATGCCACTTTATTGAAATACACATCGATTACCTGTCTGTACATAGGTTTGCTGAAAGCGGAACTCATCAAACAAACATCAACACCATCATGGGTTGTTTCTGATAGATAGGAGCTGTAGACTCCATCCACAAAGACAATCTTATAGGTGTCTATTTCATGAATAAAGTACTTTTTAATGTCCTTATAATCCAAAGCACTTTCCTGTTTTGGAAAAATACTAAAGTCCACTTTCTGAAGGTTGTTCAGCGAGGTGTACTTCCAAGCTTCCTCTTTTTTGGAAGGGAAACCTTTGGTCTCAAAGTTTTTAATAGCTTCTGAACGAACCTCATGAACCGGATTATCCAAGTCCACTGTGTTTTCAAATGCCAAAAAAGATGAGAGTAATTTATCTTTTAAATCCATCTGCCAATACTTAAGCTACAGTTTCCTGCTTGATCCAATCGTATCCTTTTTCCTCCAGTTCCAAAGCCAATTCCTTGGTGCCAGATTTTACAATCTTTCCATCATGGAGCACATGTACAAAGTCAGGAACAATATATTCCAACAATCTTTGGTAGTGTGTGATCACTATAATGGCGTTGTCCTTGTTTCTTAATTTGTTGACTCCATTGGCCACAATGCGAAGTGCATCAATATCCAACCCGGAATCGGTTTCATCCAAGATGGCCAATTTAGGTTCCATCATGGCCATTTGAAATATTTCGTTTCGTTTTTTCTCACCTCCTGAAAAACCTTCGTTCAAGGAACGCGACAAAAACTTGCGGTCTATTTCCAACAATTCGGATTTCTCACGAATCAGTTTCAACATTTGATTGGCGGGCATATCCTCCAAGCCTCTTGCTTTTCTGGATTCGTTGATGGCCGTTTTCATGAAGTTGGTCACGGAAACCCCTGGAATCTCCACTGGGTATTGAAAGGAAAGGAAAATCCCTTTATGGGCTCTTTCTTCTGGCGCCAATTCTTCCAAATCCTCACCTTCCAAGGAAATGTTCCCTTTTTTGATTTCAAAATCCTCTTTTCCTGCAATAACGGATGCCAAAGTACTTTTTCCAGAACCATTGGGTCCCATAATAGCATGTACTTCTCCTGGGTTTACTTGAAGGTTGATTCCCTTGAGTATCTTTTTATCCTCTACGCTTGCGTGTAAATCTTTAATTTCTAACATGATCTATGATTGACTGCTCAGATGCAGATTTAAGTATTGTTTATTATCCTACTGAACCTTCTAGGCTTATTTCCAATAATTTTTGTGCTTCCACTGCAAATTCCATGGGCAATTTGTTCAAGACTTCCTTGCTAAATCCATTAACGATAAGGGCAATGGCCTTTTCGGTATCAATGCCTCGCTGGTTGCAATAAAAAATCTGATCCTCCCCAATTTTACTTGTGGTAGCCTCGTGCTCTATTTGTGCAGTTTTATTTTTTGCTTCTATATAAGGGAAAGTATGTGCGCCACATCGATTCCCCATCAACAAAGAATCACATTGCGAAAAGTTTCTGGCATTTTCTGCCCTACTGTTCACCTGTACCAGACCTCTGTAACTATTTTGCGACTGCCCTGCTGAAATTCCTTTGGAGATAATGGTGCTCTTGGTGTTTTTGCCCAAGTGAATCATCTTGGTCCCAGTATCTGCTTGCTGAAAGTTATTGGTGACCGCAATGGAATAGAATTCGCCAATGGAATTATCCCCTTTCAAAACGCAAGATGGATATTTCCAAGTAACTGCCGATCCAGTTTCAACCTGCGTCCAAGAAATCTTCGCGTTTTTCTCACATAATCCTCTTTTGGTCACAAAATTGAAAACCCCTCCCTTGCCTTCCTTATCACCAGGGAACCAGTTCTGTACCGTTGAATATTTGATTTCGGCATTGTCCAAAGCAATGAGTTCAACTACAGCTGCGTGCAATTGGTTTTCATCTCGGGATGGAGCGGTACAGCCTTCCAAATAGCTAACATAACTTCCCTCATCAGCAATGACCAAGGTGCGTTCAAATTGTCCTGTCCCTGCTTGATTGATTCGGAAATACGTGGACAATTCCATAGGGCAACGTACGCCTTTGGGAATGTAGCAAAAGGATCCATCAGAAAAGACCGCCGAATTCAATGCGGCATAAAAATTGTCTTTTTGCGGCACCACGGAGCCAATATATTTCTGGACCAATTCTGGATGTTCCTGGATTGCTTCAGAAATGGAGCAGAAAATAATTCCTTTTTCCGCAAGTGTTTTTTTAAAGGTGGTAGCTACCGAAACGGAATCCATAACAATATCCACAGCAACTCCTGTCAGCTTTTTTTGTTCGTCCACGGAGATGCCCAACTTTTTGAAAGTTTCCAACAATTCTGGATCAACTTCATCCAAACTATTGTATTTGGGTTTTTTGTTGGGTGCGGAATAGTAAGAGATATCTTGAAAGTTCGGTTTTTGGTAAGTTACGTTGGCCCATTCCGGCTCTTCCATTTCCTTCCATACCCTGAAGGCCTCCAACCGCCATTCGGTCATCCATGCTGGCTCTTGCTTTTTCTTGGAAATAGCAATAACAATATCTTCGTTCAACCCTTTGGGAAGGGTATCCGACTCAATATCGGTATAGAAACCATACTCGTATTCTTTGGTTTCCAGTTCTTTTTTTAATTCTTCCTCTGTGTAAGCCATGTGTTCTCAGTTAGTCAATTGGCAATAAACAATCTTGAATCAAAGCGAAAAGCTTTCTCCACATCCACAGGTTCTTTGGGCATTGGGATTATTGAATACAAATCCCTTCCCGTTCAAACCTCCAGAATACTCCAGTGTTGTACCCACTAAGTATAAAAAGCTCTTCTTATCAACAATGATTCTTACGGCATTATCCTCAAAAACCTTATCTGAATCTGAGGCGGTTTTATCAAAGTTCAACTCATAGGACAATCCACTACAACCTCCACTTTTTACTCCAACACGTACAAAATCCGTTGTAGCATCAAAACCTTCTTCGGTCATGAGCGACACTACTTTTTGTTTTGCAGTTTCCGAAACTTTAATCATATTTAACTGGATTTGTTCTAAATAGCCTACAAATATACTTTATTAGTAGAGTTTTTCCATGTTCCCTAACATTATAATAACGAATGTTTCCATAAGAGTTTTCTATGGATGGCAGGACTATTTTATTTTGATAACGACCAAGTCGGTCAATCCTTTGTGCTCCAACTCCAAAAAGTCATCACTTGCAGCCTCGCCAACGAGTACTAGAGCACCATCTGAATCTTCTATGACATCAAAGCCAAAATCAAGACCCGAACCTCCAAAAGATTGTTGATAGACAAGTTTTCCTGAAGCATCTGTTTTAATAACCCATAGGTCATTTTCGCCATGGTTTCCTGAAGCATCCCCATCTGAGCTTTTAGAGTTCCCCGCCAGCACAAACCCTCCATCCGATGTGGTACTCAATCCTCGGGCAGCATCAAAACCTATCCCTCCAAAAGTCTTTTCCCACAACAAATTGCCTTTATCATCAATTTTGATGAGCCAAACATCAGACTCCCCATTGTTTCTTGATACATCTGCATCTGTACTAAAGGTATTCCCCACAATGGCATAGTCTCCATCTTGGGTCTTTACGATATCATAAGAAATCTCTATTCCGGTTCCTCCAAAAGACTTTTCCCAAAGCATGTTGCCTTTTCCATCCACTTTCACCACCCAGAAATCATAACTTCCCTTAGTGTTGGAAATGTCAAAATCATCACTTTCAGAAAAACCAGCCATTACAAACCCTCCATCATCTGCTTGCACCACGCCATGGGCACGATCGTTGTTAGTGCCTCCAAAATATCGCCTCCACTGCAAATTGCCATTGGCATTTAAACGGGTACCCCAAAATTCACCAACGCCATGCGCAGTAAGTGAAGTACCCTTTCCAAAATTTCCCTCACCGTTGGACAAGGTAACATCAAGAAATCCAGCAAAGAAAAAGCCTCCATCATCGGTTTGAATAACATCATAAGAGTGGTCATGTCCTGCAAATCCAAAGCTCTTTTCCCAAAGAATATTTCCAGATGCATCCAAGCGCAAAATCCAATTGTCATGAAACCCCTCATTGTTGCTCCCGTCTCCATCATCACTCATGGCATAACCAACAATCGCATAGCCTCCATCAGTTGTCTGAATTACAGATTGGCCTTTGTCATCCTTACTGCCTCCGTAGGTTTTACTCCATTGCAATGTTCCGTCAACATCCAGTTTAAGGAGCCAATAATCGTTCACTTCCATGGTTTTTGATGCCAAGTCTCCATCAATACTATTGCTGTAACCCAAAATTGCATAGCCCCCATCTGAGGTTTGGATTACAGATTGTGCCGTGTCCTCCCCGCTTCCACCATAGGTTTTTATCCAATCCACTTCTCCCAAAAAAGTGACTTCATTCATAGTATCTGTTGATGAATCATCATCTTCAGAACATGACCAAAAAGTCATCACCCATAAAAACAATAGTACCCTTTTCATAGCCCTAATTGGATTTTTGAACCACAAACAAGCCTGAGTTGATATCATTGATCAAGATTTTTCCGCTTTCGAAAAAGGGATAAACACTCCAAACTCCATTAAACCCAGCTGTGTTATTGGACGGATAAGAGTCAAAAAATGCGGTTTCGGAAATGTTTTCATTCGCAATATCCGAAATGTCCAGCACTCGCATTCCAGCAGTGTAATTGGCCAGAAAAAACTCATCCCCCACAACATAACCGTTGTGATCAATGGCTGCCGTTGGTCCTAGGTAAGTGGTATGCAGATTTGGATTGTCCAAATCGGTAAAATCAAAGATGAGTGTTCTTGAATTGAAACCAAAACTGGTTTCATCCAACTCATCCCCGAGCATAAAATAACGATGATCTTCCGTAAACCAACCTTGATGCGTGTAACCGGTGTTGGAATAGGTCAATGTTGCGATTTCTGTTGGGTTGTCTTTATCCGTGATATCAGCAATGGCAATTTGATTTTCATTGGATCCAATGAAAATCTCCCTCCCCGTGTAATCTGTATCTGGACCATTGTATGTGACCACTTGTGCGTCATGCGTGTATCCATTAGTTCCATAACCCCCAACGCCAGTTGGATTAGTAGGGTTTTGGATATTGATAAAATGCACCCCACCATTAAACTCATCACTCCTTGCCGTACCAACTGCATAAGCAAAACCCATCTCTTCATTGATAACGATGTTATGCGCATTTCCAATTCCAGTATAGCGAGTATCCGCAGTAAAAAGTTGCGGTGGATTGTTGACGTTTCTGAGCGTTTTCAAATCGAAAATTTGTATTCCATGATTCTGTGCTTCAGAGACAATAAAGGCATAATCTCCATAAACTTTGATGTCGCGCCAGGTGCTGGCTACCGTAGCTGTCATTAATTTTCCCAAATACACTGGATTATCCGTGTCCGTGACATCAACAAACGCAGTACCATTATCTAAGCCCACCAAAGCATATTCGTTTCCTGTAGCAGTATCGGTCCATCCCCAAATATCATTGCCCTCGTCACCATCAAAAGCGGTTAGGTCCATTTGAAAAAGAAGGTCATATCCTTGGCAAGGATAAATGGAAGCCATCCCTCCATCACAAGGGGTGAAACTTCGAGCTACATTGCCTGTGCCAATATTTTGGGCACTCCCATCATCTTGATTATTATCTTCAATGGGATTGGTATCTTCATCACTACTGGAACATCCTAAAAAAAAGAACGCAATAGAGAATGCAAAAAGACTGGTTTTCCACATTTCAGAGCAATTTTAAGTTTCTACTAAAGATACAATTTATAATTATCCTGTTTACTTTTGCCAAATGCTAGAAGATAAAACCCCACAACGTACATCATTGGAAGAATTAGGCGAATTTGGCCTGATTGATCACTTGACTCAAAATTTCAAGTTGGCACAACCATCTACCTTAAAAGGGGTTGGTGATGATGCAGCTGTGCTGGATTTTGAAGGAAAGAAGACCATTGTTTCCACCGATATGCTTGTTGAGGGAGTTCACTTTGACCTCAGTTATATGCCGCTAAAGCATTTGGGATACAAATCCGTGATTGTAAACCTTTCCGATATCTATGCGATGAACGCAATGGCCACTCAAGTTACTGTTTCCATTGCCGTATCCAATAGATTTCCCTTGGAAGCATTGGAAGAATTTTATGTCGGAGTGAAAACCGCCTGTGATTTGTACAAGGTAGATCTTATTGGCGGGGATACCACCTCTTCTACCAAAGGAATGATCATTAGCGTTACTGCCATTGGCATTGCAAATGAAAAAGATATTGTATATAGAAATGGAAGCAAAGCCAACAATTTGTTGGTAGTTACAGGAGATCTTGGTGGCGCCTATCTAGGTTTGCAAGTCATGGAACGCGAAAAAGAAGTTTTTAAAGTCAACCCAAACAGTCAGCCCGATTTGGAACCATACTCCTATATCGTGGAACGGCAGTTGAAACCTGAGGCTCGAAAAGATATGGTGGAACTATTGCAAAAACTGGAGGTACAACCAACCGCGATGATCGACATTAGTGACGGACTTTCTTCTGAAATTTTACATTTATGTAAAAACAGCAAGGTAGGCTGCAATCTTTTTGAAGATAAAATTCCATTGGATCCTACAGTAATTTCAACTTGTGAAGAGTTTAAAATGGATGCTACCATGGTAGCTTTAAGTGGCGGGGAGGATTACGAACTTCTATTTACCATAGATCAGGAAGACTTTCCAAAAATAAAGGGCAATCCCAATTTAACTGTTATTGGGCATATGACTGATGTATCCGAAGGAGTACATTTAATAACAAGGGCAAACACCAAAATCCCGATTACTGCCCAAGGGTGGAACTCATTTACATCTTAACTAAAAGAAAAAATCCCGAAAATTAAGCGCAACTTCACTTTATGGTCTTGGGGCACGCGACGCATAGCATAAGGTACGAACTTAGGTTTCCGGGATGGTCCTTAAATTTCTTCCTAAAACAAAAAAGAACAGATTAGGCTACTTGGTGTATTACTCTGTTCTTTCTTTTTTGATACATATCTTCTAAAGTACTGTTGATTTCCTGCATTTGAGGAGTTAGCTCAGAAAGCTTTCCGCTGGCATCCGTGGTCACTTGTTTTTGACAGTGGATACATTTGTACTCCTTAATATGTTTTGTTACATGTTTGGACACTATATAATGATGTCCAAAGAAATTGCAAAAAAGAGAAGTGATTTTGTTGCCATGTTGCGTTGAGGAAGTTTTCATAAGTTTGGTCTTGTCGTTTGGGGAAGCATTGATACGATTTGGGGATCGATAAATGCGAAATTAGTTACTTGTAATTATGCTTTATACGTCTTGTTTTGGTTGAACGGTTATTTAGAGAACGATTGTTAATAACTTTTTATTTTGAAAAAAATTCACGAAATAATAATTTTCGATGAAATGCATCAATATCGATAAAAAGTCAATATTTCTCGTTAAACTTCACTTTCGAAATATAGTGCATTGAAAATTAATTATCAACAGTTTATGAACAAAAAATCGATTGCCATTACAACTTTTGCCCTTTTTTCTCTTTTTTTTGGTGCGGGCAATCTAATTCTTCCCCCTCAATTGGGTTTTAAGGCAGGAAACTTGTGGTGGTTGGTCACACTTGGATTTTGTATTTCTGCTGTTTTGATTCCCATTTTGGGCATTTTGGCCCATGCCAAACTACAAGGCACTATGTTCGATTTTGGGAAAAAAGTGTCCCCTACCTTCAGTTTGGTGTATTGTTACGTAGTTTATGCCATTTCCATTGCTCTGCCTTCTCCCCGAACTGCATCCGTAACACATGAAATGGCCATACAGCCTTTATGGGATTCATCATCCTTGCTTACCAGTCTCATTTACTTTGTACTCGTTTATATTTTTGTGGTCAACCGATCTAAAATTTTGAATGTAGTAGGGAAGTACCTTACCCCAGGTATTCTCATTATTTTACTTCTGATTGTAATTGCTTCTATTTTTTCTTTGGATTTTAATTTTAGCAGTTCAGAATTTAAAAGTCCATTTACACATGGTATTTTGGAAGGTTACCAAACTTTTGATGCCATTGGCGCTGTGGTTGTCGGTGGTGTGATTATAATTTCCATCAATCTTAAAGAAAAGACCGCCTCTTACGAAGTTAAAAAAAGCCTTATCGGCAAAGCAGGTATCTGGGCAGGACTTGGTTTGTTTGCTGTTTATGCCGGACTCATTTTAACCGGAGCCCTGTTCAGCGATTCTTTTGATGCCGCTATTTCCAGAACGTCACTTTTAAACAGCATCAGCATACAAACTTTGGGAAACCAAGCCACATACCTGCTGAGCCTTTTGGTGAGTTTGGCCTGTTTTACCACAGCTGTCGGAATTGTAACAGGAACCGCTGACTTTATCAAAGGAAGATTCGATGATTCTGTGTTGGCCTATCGTATAACCGCACTTGTTGGTTGCGCCTTGGGAGTTCTGGTAGGTCAGTTCAATGTAGGTTATATTATTGCAGTGGCCCTACCTGCTCTAATGTTCATTTACCCCATCACCATTGTTTTGATCTTATTAAACGTGCTGCCTGAACAATGGACTTCCGCCAAGGTTTTCCGATGGGTGGTCATTACTACCATTATATTTAGCATCCCTGACTTTTTAGGGAGTCTTGGCTACGCCGAAACCATTGCGCCGTTTACCCAATGGATTCCCTTACGAGCATCTCAATTGGGATGGGCATTGCCTGCTTTGGTGGCTTTTGCTCTTGGAAACTTAGTGGAAAAATAAAGAGTGATTGAATTAGCCCTCCTTTCATGCTTTGCGCACAAACTCCGATTTTAATCCCATAGCCCCAAAACCATCTATTTTGCAGTCAATATTATGGTCACCTTCCCGTAACCGAATGTTTTTTACTTTGGTTCCTGCCTTCACAGGTTTTGGTGCTCCTTTAACTGGCAGGTCTTTAATGACTACCACGGTATCTCCATCATTCAATCTATTTCCGTTAGAATCCTTTACGACCAAGCCAGCCTCTTCTTCCAACTCACTGGGGTTCCATTCGTGCCTGCATTCTGGACAAACATACCAATCCTTTCCCATCGCATATCCATAAGGCGATTCACATACTGGGCAAGGTTTCATTTCTTCTGACATAAAATTCTCTTATTTACTCGGAGCCTCTCCTTTTTTTATTATAATAATACAATCCATAAGCCACCACAACCAAAATTACAAAGGGTAAGTAACTGCCTATCACCAATCCAATTTCATAGCCACTGTCCGGAGCTTCCTGAAGCTTCTTTTCAATATCGGGTTGTTGTACTAAAAGAAATGGCAAATTCATAATCTTTTATTTTATAAAGCATATCTCGACTGTGCTCGATATGACAATTTCAATATTATCTTTTGGTATTAGGACTGCATCAATTCCTCTATTTCCTCTGCCATAATAGGAATGTTGCGCATCAAGTTAAATGGTTCTCCCGTTTCTTGAATGACCACATCATCTTCAAGACGGATGCCCATACCCTCATCAGGAATGTAAATACCAGGTTCCACGGTAAAGACCATGTTAGGTTTCATCGGTGTTTTTAATTCCCCATAATCATGAGTATCCAAACCAATATGGTGACTGGTGCCATGCATAAAATATTTTTTATAGGCGGGCCAATCTTTATTTTCATTTTGAACATCAGCTTTATCCAACAAACCCAATCCTAACAATTCCGAAGTCATAATCTTGCCACATTCTTTATGGTATTCTGCCCAAATAGTTCCGGGCACCAACATTTTTGTAGCTTCATCTTTTACGTGAACTACGGCATTGTATACTGCTTTTTGGCGGTCGGTAAATTTTCCACTGGCCGGAATGGTACGGGTCATGTCGCTGGAATAATTGGCATATTCCGCAGCTACATCCATCAAGATTAAATCACCATCCTTAGCTTGCCTATTGTTCTCTAAATAATGAAGCACATTGGCATTATTACCGGCTGCTATAATGGGGCTATAGGCAAAACCTTTGGAACGGTTGCTGACGAACTCATGCAAATATTCTGCTTCCAATTCATATTCCCACACACCAGGCTTTGTAAATTTCAATATCCTTCGGAAACCTTTCTCGGTGATGTCACAAGCTCGTTGCATCAATTCCAGTTCCTCGGGTTCTTTTACCCCACGAATGTTTTGCAGTATGGGATTACTTTTGGCCCATTGATGCGCTGGAAAGCCTTTTTTACATTTTATGATAAAACGATCTTCCCTTGTCTGGGTCTCTACCGCTTGACGGTAATGTTCATTTGTATTGAAATAAACTGTGTCCGCCTCGGTCATCAAATCAAAAAAGACCTTATCAAAATCTGAAAGCCAATAAATGGTTGCAATGCCTGAAACTGAGGTTGCCTGTTCCTTCGTTAATTTAGCACCTTCCCAAATGGCAATGTGCTCATTGGTTTCCCGAACAAACAATATCTCCTTATGTTTTTGATCCATGGCATCAGGAAAAAGTACCAAGATGGTTTCTTCCTGATCAGCACCACTCAAATAAAAAATATCCCGATGCTGCTGAAATGGCATCGTACTATCGGCACTGATGGGGTAAATATCATTGGAATTGAACACCGCAATACTTTTAGGCTTCATTTGGGCCATGAATTTTTTACGGTTTTTGATAAAGAGTTGGTTATTGATCTGGTCGTACTTCATGAAAGTTTTTATTTCCTTCAAATGTAGCTATTTGATGACCGCACTACAAACAAAAAAAGGAGTCAAATTTGACTCCTTTATCAACTAATTCTCAATATCTATTTGGACATGGCTCCCTTGATAGCTCCAACAATGGCCATGATGATTCCACCACCAACGCCACCTCCGGCTATACTTCCAAGAATTCCAGATAAATCCATTCCTCCATCAGTTCCCAAACCGAGCATCCCCAATAGGTAACCTCCCAATCCACCTCCCAAAATACCGGAAATAGAATTTCCCAAGGTTCCCAAATTAAGTTTGGGCAAAAGTTTGGCTGCCAGGTTTCCACCGACAGCTCCAGAAATAAGTTGAATAATCAACGGTAAATACTCTTCCATTTTTATAGTTTTAATGGTTATGTGTCAATAAATAAACACTTTTTTTGACAATTTCACAAAATGTTATGGCCAATACATCAAGTTTTGAATGCTTTTAAAAGCAAATTCTAGGTTTGCGCCAACAGTTTCTTATTCATACCTTGACCTGATAGAACCAAACCCGCACCTGAATGAAAAAACTTCTTTTTATCTGTTCTTTTCTAATTCTTCAAACACAAATTGCACAACAGACACCTACTTCAAAAGAAGTAGTGCTGAACGGTCTCAGGCAAAAAGAAACCATGTCCAACAATTCCTTGGTCAAAAATTTGGTTTTAAAAAATATAGGCCCTTCTGTAATGAGTGGCCGGGTTGTGGATTTGGATGTAAATCCTAATGACCCTACAGAATTTTATGTGGCTTATGCATCCGGCGGGGTATGGCACACCTCGGATAACGGTATTTCCTTTTCTCCTATTTTGGATTCTTCAGATACACAAAATGTAGGAGACATTGCAGTAGACTGGATAAATGGAATTATCTGGGTTGGTACTGGCGAAAACAATTCTTCTCGTTCTTCCTATGCCGGCATAGGTATTTTGAAATCGACAGACAAAGGAAAAACTTGGAAAAACATGGGTCTGCATGACTCCCATCACATTGGTCGTATTTTAATCAATCCCGCAAATCCAGATGAAGTAGTTATCGGCGTAACCGGACACTTGTATTCTCCCAATGAAGAACGGGGTGTCTACAAAACTTCTGACGGAGGAGTTACATGGCAAAAAACACTTTTTGTGAACAATACCACAGGAATTATTGATGTGGCCTATGCACCCAACAACTTCAATATTCAATATGCAGCTGCTTGGCAAAAAGATAGAAAAGCATGGAATTTTTCCGGAAATGGTAACGCTTCGGGCATATACAAAAGTGTGGATGGCGGGAATAGCTGGACTTTGGTCACAACATCGCAAAGTGGATTTCCAACGGGTGGTGGAGTGGGAAGAATAGGTCTTGCTGTATTTGATGAAAATACCGTATATGCTATTCATGATAGTCAATTTAGAAGAGCAAAGAAAGTGGCTGTCATAACGGATAAGTTGACCAAAGAAGATTTTAAGACCATGACCGCCGAAGTGTTTCTTGCATTGGACAACAAAGACCTCAACGATTACCTGAAAACCAATGGATTTCAAGAAAAATATCGTGCCGAAAACGTGAAGAACATGATCAAGGATGGTGTTATTAAGCCTATGGACTTGGCAAAATACCTTGAAACTTCAAATTCTCTTTTGTTCGATACTCCAGTGGTTGGTGCAGAGGTATACCGCAGCGATGATGCCGGAATCACTTGGAAAAAAATGAACTCCAATTATATTGATGACCTTTTTTATAGTTATGGGTACTACTTCGCACAAATTAGCGTAGACCCGTCCAACAAAAACAAAATCTATATTGCAGGTGTGCCATTACTTTCTTCTTCTGATGGAGGAAATACCTTTTCAAGTATTGGCAAGGAAAACGTACATTCTGACCACCATGCAATTTGGGTAAATCCGAAACGTCCTGGCCACCTCATCAACGGTAATGATGGGGGTGTTAATATCACCTACGATGATGGGCAACATTGGATGAAGAACAATTCCACTAAAGTGGGGCAGTTCTATGCCATCAATATTGATCATGAAGAACCGTACAATGTTTATGGTGGGCTTCAAGATAACGGCGTTTGGAAAGGCACCCATAATAATGAGGAGAACAGCCTTTGGCACCAAACGGGAAAAAATCCATGGCAGCAAATTATGGGCGGTGATGGTATGCAGGTTCAGATAGATAATAGGAACTCGAATATCGTGTACACCGGTTTTCAGTTTGGAAATTATTATCGGTTGGATTTGGAAAATGGCAAGAACAAGCCCATACAACCTAAACATGAATTGGGAGAATCTCCGTACCGATTCAATTGGCAAACACCCATATTGCTTTCAGAACATAATCAGGACATTCTTTATTTAGGAAGCAATAAACTGCACCGTTCTTTGAACCAAGGTAATGATTGGGAAACCATTTCCAATGACCTCTCCCTTGGAGGGAAAAAAGGCAATGTGGCTTATGGAACCATTACCACCATATCAGAATCTCCCTTTAAGTTTGGTTTGTTGTATGTTGGAACCGATGATGGGTTGGTACACATTTCCAAAAACGGAGGTAGCAGTTGGGAGAATGTTTCCAGCTCCTTCCCAAAAAATCTTTGGGTAAGTGAAGTCGTTGCTTCCAAGCATAAAAAAGAACGGGTCTATGTTGCCCTTAACGGTTACCGATGGGATGATTTTACTCCTTATATATATGTAAGTGAAGATTATGGTAAAAGTTGGAAAAACATATCCAATACGATTCCTGCATCTCCAGTCAATGCCCTGGTGGAAGACCCTGAAAACGAGAATCTGATTTTTGCAGGAACTGACAATGGACTTTATGTAAGTTTTAACCGTGGTGAAACCTGGGAGCTTTTTCAAAATGGAATGCCCAATGTTGCTGTTCACGATTTGGTGATCCAACCTAAAGCCAAACACCTTTTGGTTGGTACACATGGCCGAAGCATTTACAAAGCTGATATTGCCCTATTGCAACAAATGACTCCAAAAGTCCTGTCCAAAGATTTAATGGTTTTTGATGTTGATGACATCAAGCATTCAACTAACTGGGGCAATAAAGGCTACACATGGGGCAAACCCAACACCCCAGGTTTGGATATTCATTTTTATGCCGCCAAAGCAGGATTATGCACCGCCAAGGTAATGACAGCAAACGGCACCGAAGTAAGTACTGCCGAATTGGATGCAGACAAAGGGCTAAATATACTTTCCTATGACCTTGCCTTCTCCAAAAAAGGCAAGAGCAACTTTCTAAAAAAGAACAAAATGAAATTGACCGAAGCACAAGATGGAAAAACCTATTTACCCAAGGGAAGCTATGTTGTAGAAGTTTCAGGTAATGGACAAACTCAAAAAATTAAATTTAAAATTGAATAAGTGCAACTTTCATTAAGCATTCCAGCCCTTTTGTTTCCGGCCATATCATTAACGATGTTGGCCTATAATGCCCGTTATCTAGCCATTGCAGCCTTGATCAGGCAATTGCACAAACAGTTTGAAGCAACTTCCGATCAGCCTTTGAAACAGCAGATCAATCAGCTTAGAAAGCGTTTGGGCATCATCAAAAATATGCAGGCAACTGCCATCGTCAGCTTCTTGTTGGCCGCTGTTTGTATGTTCTTGATATATGTTGAAATGAATGTCTGGGCCAATATCATTTTTGGCATCAGTTTAGTGTTTTTGATGATTTCACTTGTCCTATCCCTTTTAGAGGTCCAACTATCCACAAAAGCTCTGGGAATTCAACTAGAGAACATGGGGAAATAACGTAAAATTACTTTCTGGACACCCTTAATTCTTACATCAAAAAACACTTTATATTCTTATTTTTACAATCCCCCGATTTGGAATTGGGTTTATAACTCAAACATGAAGCACATCAAGGAAATAGAATTCTTCAGAAACATCAAAGAAATTCGTGAGTGCGAATTTGGTGTATTTTATTTTTTTGATGGGTTGGTGGTTTCTGAAATTAAAGAAGGCGTTGTCTTCAATTGGAGCATGGCCCAAAAAATAATAGCTATTGCTTATGAAGTTATTGGCACGGATACTCCTATTGCCTACATTTCCAATCGGATTAACAACTATTCCGTTGTACCTACGGATTGGTTGAAATTCTACATCAACAGACATCAACTTGAATATTATTCTGTTGTTGCTTATGATAAAAGTGGCCTATCCAGTATAGTTCTGGAGCGTATGTTCTTCAAAAATAGCATTCGACAGTTTTCCAATCTGGAAGATGCTGTGGCATGGAGCATGGAAAAAATACGTGACGCAAAAGCCAGTCTATCGCCCCAAATGGAATAAGGCATCACCTTGGTTCACCACTGCTTGGTGATTGATACAAAATACATATCCGTCAAAAGGAGCCCTTATTTTTTTGTTCTTCTTTGCATACGTGTCAGCAATCAAACCAATAATTTGACCTTTGGTCACAGTTGCACCGTTGGCTATCTGAGGCACAAACATACCTGCTTTTGGAGCTCTAACCCAACGAGCATATTCTAGGTGTATTGATTTTTTGGATTTTGTTGATTTCCCTTTGGGCATCATTCCCAAAACACTCAATACATTATGAATTCCTGTGATACCCTTTTCAATAGCTTTTTCATTAAATCGCATACTTTCCCCAGCTTCATAAACTATAGTTGGGATTCCCATTTTAAAGGCAGTCTTTCTAAAAGAACCTGCTATCAATCTTGAAGGAAAATAGAGTGGTGCACCAAAAGCTTCGGCCAATTCTTTGCTTTTAATGTCATCCGCCGTATAACGAACTTGGGGATGATTGTGCCGTTGCCCTCCCCCGGTGTGCAAATCAATTCCAAAATCTACCTGGGGCAAAACCAGTGAAGTATAGGTATGGGCAATTCTACTGGCCAACGATCCGGTTTTTCTGCCAGGAAAACTCCTATTTACATCTTTCCCATCTGGTACATCCCTAGAAAAATGAATAAATCCAAAGATGTTCAGGATAGGAACAACAATTACCGCACCTTTAGTAATATTGAAAGTTTTGTCCTGGAGCATTCTGCGCAAAGTCTCCACTCCGTTAATTTCATCGCCATGTAACCCTGCCTGCACCAAAACCGTGGGGCCAGCTTTTTTTCCATTGAAAACATGAATGGGAATATCAATAAGTGTGCCTGTTGGTAACCGCGCAATATTGATATGGGCAAGCTTTTGCTCCCCGGGTTTAATCTCATCTCCATTAATGTAAATGGTTTTATTTTCTTTTTCTGTACCCATTGCGTTCCACAAATTGAATAATGTGCTTGGCCACATTGATTCCTGTCGCCGCTTCAATTCCTTTTAGCCCTGGAGAAGCATTTACCTCTAGAAGAACAGGTCCTTTTTTAGATCGCATGAGGTCCACACCCGCGACACCCAAGCCCAAGTATTTGGTTGCATTCAATGCAATATCCTGTTCTTTTGCCGTGGGATTAATAGCCTCCGTGTCTGCTCCACGGTGTACGTTGGATCTAAACTCATCCACTTCGCTGGTTCTTTTCATGCTTGCAATGACCTTATTGCCCACTACAATAATACGAATATCCGCTCCGTGTGCTTCTTCAATATACCGTTGCAACAAAATAC
This sequence comes from Flagellimonas amphidinii, assembly GCF_013090115.1. Classification (GTDB taxonomy): domain Bacteria; phylum Bacteroidota; class Bacteroidia; order Flavobacteriales; family Flavobacteriaceae; genus Flagellimonas; species Flagellimonas amphidinii. The sequence goes on along the minus strand of NZ_JABFNN010000030.1, from coordinate 85,379 downwards.
TGGTATCCATTTTATAAAAGGTATCAATAATAGATTTTGCCGACTTCTTACTTTCGGCCAATATCACCCCTTGACCGTGTGTGCCTTCTTGCAGTTTGATAATTACAGGTGGACCTCCCAGTAATTTAATCTGCTCTTCAATATTATCTGGGTTAATGGAAAATACAGTTTCTGGAATGGGAATTCCTTTTCGGGCCATGATCTGAAGTGTCCGCACTTTATTTCTGGCCCTGGTAATGCCCAAAGATCTGGCCGTACTGAAAACATTGTTCATTTCAAATTGTTTCACAATAGCAGCTCCGTGGCGGGTTACTTTGGTTCCTATTCTGGGTATTATGGCATCAAATTCATTGGTGACATTATCCTCTCCCAAATAAATTTGGGGTTTGCCATCACCTAACTTTACCGAACACTTGGTATGATCGATCAATTCAACATAATGTCCTGCATTTTGAGCTTCTTCAACTATACGGCGCGTTGAGTGCACATTAAGACTAACCGATAAAATAGCAATGTCCATACCTGACAGGAACCAATTGAAATTGAGCTGTAATATCGGATAAAAATTGGGATTAAAGAGATTGCACGTAATTAATATTCAATTTCTTAATTCAACTTTAATCCTAGGAGAATTTCAATCAAGTTATTTCTGGTACGTTAACGATAACAAGCGTGCCTGCCGGGTTTTTATCAGTTGAATCAGACAAGTCTTGAATTATATAAGTATGTGGGTGCCCCAGTTTTTTGGTGAAAAGGTCCAACCTATCTTTGGTCAGTAACAACCCCAAAGATTTTTTTTTGAAGACGTTATTTGTGTTTTTTAGTTTAGCCGCTTTTCTACCAATTCCATTATCTTCAATTTGAATTTCTATGCTTTTTGGCTTTTTGGCTTTTCCAACACGAATGGCCAGATGTTTTTCTCCTTCCTTGGCCAGCAATCCGTGCCAAATGGCATTTTCTACAAAGGGCTGTAAAAAAAGTGGGGGGACCATTATTTTTTCAATATTGATGTCCGCATTAATTGCTATGGAAAATTCAATATTATTTTTAAAACGATTGCTCTCAATCTCCACATAAACCTCTAAGATTTTTAACTCCTCAGCTAGTGATATTTGCTCCTTTCTGGAACTTTCCAGAATGTTTCTGATCAGTTTGGAGAACTTGGTCAAAAAATAAATGGCTCTTTCACGATCGTTTTCTATGAAATATGATTTAATGGAGTTCATCGCATTAAAAATAAAATGCGGACTCATTTGACTTCTAAGGGCGTCCAATCTCAATTGAGAAAATTTGTTTTCAAAAGCCATGGTCAACTTTTCTGTCCTTTCCCTATTGGCTTCTTCAGTAAGCTCCTGTACATTGGTTCTCGTCTGTTCCAATTCTTCAGACAAGGTTCTGTTGATACTGTCTTTGATGATTTGGTTTTCTTCTAACTGCGAAATGTATTTTTTTTGGATTTGGGTATTCTCATCATAGACGAGTTTTTGTTCCAGCCCAATCGCTAATGCGAACAACAGGCTTTCAATCAAAATTCCTATATATAGAATATAGAGATAATCATCATTTACCCTAACATTTTTTATGGTTGAAATGAAAAGTAAGAGGTATGTTACACTCAATACGAACATTCCTGAAAAGATGTATTTTTTAATGATCATCTTTTGGGTATATACCATATAGAACACCCAAAAGAAAACAATATATCCTGTGGGGATGTACACAAATCCATGGAAATAATCAATAAGGTAAGACCTCGGAGATGTCATTTGAATTGCCCACAAAATCAAATAAATAACTGAGGTAATTGCATAATAATAGTTGATTATCCGAATTGCCTTGGGATAAGGTTTCCTCAATCTCATTATATTGATAATGAAATAGGTGAACAATAATGTGCCCAGCAACTGACAGGGATAGTGTACAAACCTTATGAATGCCCTTCCTGATGACGAAGCGAAAAAGTCAGAAAAGAAAACACCTTTAATATACCTCAACAGCCCTATACCCACTACAAAGGTATATGCGCTATAGAGCAAAAAAAACAATTTCTTATGCTGAAAATATTGAATCAGAAAAAAAGCGAAGAGATAAAAAACAACGACAACTACTAAAAATCCCAATCCATTTTCGCTGCTGTTTTCTAAAAATTGCAGTACCGTGCCACTACTTTCCATAAGTTCTTAGCACTGTGCCATTTTTTTGAGAAAAGCATCTTTTTTTACTCTAGAAACCGAAATGCTTTTTTGATTGGACAGCACAACGTATCCTTCAGCTTTGATATATTCCGCGACTTTTAGCGTGTTGATGACATAAGAATTATGTACGCGAAAGAACATGGTCTCTGGTAAAATGGCTTCGATTTCCTTCAACTTTTTGGATACACAAAAACTCTTCCCCGACTCTAAAAAGATATTGGTATAATTACCATCAGATTCACAATGCACAATGTCCTCCGCCCTTGCAAAAAGTATCTTTCCATTAACGGGAAACTGAACCATCTGTTTGGTGCTGGCTTTCGTCAAAGTTTTCAAGGTTTCCTGAAATTGCTCATGAAAGCTGTTGGAAACGCTCAACTTTCTCAGTTTATCAAAAATCACCTTGATGTCTTCGGCATCTATCGGTTTTAAAAGATAATCCAAGACATCCTCTTTAATAGCTTGAATGGCATACTGATCATAAGCTGTAGTGACCACAATGGCAAAGTTCCTGTAAGTTAAATTTTGAAGTAGAGTAAATCCGTTCATTTCAGGCATTTCTATATCTAAAAAAACGCAGTCAGGTTTTAGATAGTTGATTCCAGATATAGCATCAGCGGCAGAAGTAAAAGTGTCCATAACTTTTATTTCATCGGGAAATTTTTGTAGTTCCCAAACCAAACTATTTATTGCTGCAGATTCATCATCAACAATTATTGCCTTTATCATGGGGTTACTATTTACTACAAATTACATTCATGTTCTCCTTCCATTCTCCAATTTGGTATGGACTGTCCCTTTTAGTGTATAAACCGTTATTCTAGTGTATAGTATGCAAAAAGCATTTTTCTTACTGTAAAATGGTCATTTACACACTAAAAGTATGGCAGTATAAAATGGTTTCTTCGCACCATACCTAAGCAATAAACTCTGCTTTCTACGCTCATTAGTTTTGGCTTATAAATTTAAACCTCATTACGTTATGCAGAAAAAATCAAGATTTATTTATGCCTTAGCAGTCCTTTTTATAGGATCATTAATTACCTCATGTTCTGGAGAAGATGGTGAAACCGGTCCAGTTGGCCCACAAGGTCCGCAAGGAGAACAAGGCCCAGATGGGGCAGACGGTGCTGATGGTACTGATGGTACTGATGGTGAGCAGGGTGAACAGGGTGAGCCTGGAACTGCCAATGTGATGTATTCCGATTGGGTAGCTACGGAATTTGGAAATAGTATTGTTGCTACATCCACTTCTTTTACAATTGATGCTCCCGATGTGGATGAAGACATGTTGGATTTTGGGACCATCTTGGTCTATGGCAGACGAATAGACATAACTCTTGGAAATATTGTCTACCCACTGCCTATTGTGTTCGGGGCGGCCAGACAGCAATCATACTACTTTAGAGCTCAAGACGGAGAGATAAGAATAACGGTTTCGGCCAATGAAGAGGGAGAATCGGTTGTTGACGGGTCTTTCTTGGAAGAATACAGATACGTTCTCATTCCTGGTGGAACCCCAGTGGATACAGATTCTCCGGGGGGCTTGACTGGCAAATCCATGGATTATTCTAAAATGACCTACGAGGAGGTTGCGAAGCATTTTGGTTTCGAGGAATAGGACAAACAAACTATTTACTCCCTTGCTATTGGTAGGGGAGTTTTCTTATTCAATTATAAATTTCAAAGTTCCATGAAATGTTTTTTAATCATTCTACTTTTCCTATCCTACAACATACAGGCGCAAGAAGTTACATCCATTAAAGTTTTGGGAAGTGCCAGACATCTTGATGAAACTCCAGCCTTTTATGGGTCTGTGACGCTGAGCGGGGCCTACTCAAGCTATCCAGAAGATGCCATGACATTGACTCAAATGAAAGAAAAATATGATGCAGCACTTCAAAAAAACGGTTTGTCATTGGACAGGCTTACAGAAAATCCAATGGCCTATGTGGTTCTTGGACATGAAAAAGAAGGGACTGTTTACGAATATAAATCCTCTTCCCTTGAAGAATTTATCAAATTTCTGGACACAAAATCCTGGGGAGTACAACGATTAAATTATGGCGCAAAGGTTACCATAGATACGCAAGAAGCTGAGAAATTATTGAAAAAAGCAATTCAAAATGCACAGGGCAAGGCCGAGGTTATTGCAAGAATTCAAGGAAAACAGCTTGGAGGAATTCTTCAAATAACAGACAAGAACGAAATTAATAATTCCCAACATGTCAGCATGTACTATGACCAACCGTTAAGTTCCATTCGGTATGATGTTGAAGTGACCTTCAGCCTAAAATAAATACTCTCATAAATTGAAACATCCAAATTCATGAAAACTTTGAATACCGTCAAATCCTTGGTATACATCATTTTGTTTTTGGCCATTGTACAATGTTCCAAGAATGACGATGGCAGCAGCAAGGCCCCCGAAATGGAACAGGGCTTTTTTCCAAAGACCATCTCATTGGAGTACAACGAAGGACAAACAGTACAGTATGAACTCTCCTATGATTCGAACAACAATATATCCTTTATCGACGAACAGAGAAACTCCAATGGTGATGTGTCCCGCAAGCAATCGGAATTTCATTATAGTCCTGAAGGTCAATTAATGCAGGTGCTCACGGAAGATGTATTGAACGGGATTGGTTATGACATTTTCTTTACCTATGGAAACAACAATATCATAACCGGAATAGTTATGGAAATAAACGCCGCTACACATGAAACTTCGGTTTTTTACAATGAAGATCAATTCATATATGGTATAAATGGCGATTTGGCCAATCTACCCACTTCATGCCGTTTTGATTCAGAAAGCAACCTAGCGGAGATGTACATAGGAACTACCCATATACAATTGGAAACCTCGGAAAACAGTAGGGGTATCTTTGCAGGTATCTCACTTCAACCTGCCTTGTCGCTATGGCATGGTCTATTCTTCTTCTATACTCCCTATGAATTGTATTTTTTCAATCAAAACGACCTTAAAGCTGTCCAAATAGGGGATTATTATTATCAATATCAAAACAAAATCCGGGATGGGGAGGGCAATCTTTTGTCCTTTGATTTTAAATCTACCGGATTAAGTGGTACTAACATAAAATACACCATCAGTTATGAAAAAAAATTACTCTAGAATTATACTTTGCCTTTTCGGGCTTCTATTTCTTTTGGGTACGGCCTGCTCCAAGGATGAAAATGACTCGCCGATAACCTTTGCTTATGCCTCGGACGTTTTTGAAGTTGAATTCAGGTCAACGGTTACATTACAAGCCCCGATTATGGAATGGCCCGGGGATAAAGGCTCCTTTTACCTGAAAGAAGACTTGGAAGGACTTAGCATAAATCAAAATACCGGAGCCATAGAAATAGAAAGGCACTTGCCCGCAGGCACCCATGAAATCGTAGTCAATGCCATCAGCGGTGAAAAAAGTTGGGAAACCAGTTTTGAACTGAACAATGTCCTTAAGAATTCCTTCTGGTCCGGTGGACAAAACAATGACACTACATCCCAAGAAATTGAATATAATAGACAATTTTGGTTGTTTGAGGACGGAACACTTGAAGTTGAAATTATTGGGCAGGCTGATTCCAAGGGAGTTGGTACATGGTCTATTGAAGGAAATATTTTCAGTATGCATTTTTGCACCTATTGCCAGGATGCAAACCCCTTGGACATCCCCAGTTCAGATGAGCATGGCTATTATGAAGGAGTTTTAACAAACGAATCTCTTATAGCGTCTATTAGTGGTCAGTGGTATGTCATTAGATTTGACCCTGATTCCACCCAGTTGCGGGGCAACTTCTATCTGGAATGGGATTAAAGCTCCAAAAGTCTTGATCATAACCCTTCTAAATAAGAACCTTTCCCATTCGTAAAGTTTGTTAAAAACTCGTCCGTGCCGTAAATTTGTTACTAAAACCGGCACTGATGAGTGGATTAATTAAATCTTCAATTGCCCGAAAAATTGTAATGGCACTTTCGGGTCTTTTTTTGGTCATTTTTTTGGTACTTCATGTAACCATTAACCTTGCCTCCGTATTTTCCCCCGACTTCTTTAACGAAGCATCACACTTTATGGGCTACAACCCCATTGTACAGTTTGCAATGCAGCCTGTTTTGGTTGTGGGTGTAATCGTTCACTTTATTATGGGATTTGTTCTGGAAGCACAAAACCGAAAAGCCAGGGGTGTTGCTTATGTAAAATATAAAGGAAGTGAAAATGCTTCTTGGGTATCCCGTAACATGATTTATTCCGGTTTGGTGATATTGGCCTTTTTAGTACTTCACTTTTATGATTTTTGGGTTCATGAAATGGCCTACAAATATGTAGAAGCCAATCCAGAAGACCCAACAAGATACTACGCAGAAACCGTTGAAAAATTCGCCCCCTTTTGGAGAACTGCACTATATGTAATTGCATTTGTGCTGCTTAGTTTACATCTATGGCATGGCTTCGCATCATCATTACAATCCATGGGCGTCAACAACAAGTACACCTTAGGTTTCAAGAAATTCGCAAAAATATTCGCAGTGGTGGTTCCCTTAGCATTTGCTTTTATAGCCATCTATCACCACCTTAACCCAATAACACATTAATTATGGCAATATTGGATTCTAAAATTCCATCTGGCCCATTGGCCGATAAATGGACCAAACATAAGAACGAAATAAACCTTGTTAATCCAGCCAACAAAAGAAATATAGATATTATTGTTGTGGGTACTGGTTTGGCAGGTGGGGCCGCAGCAGCTACATTGGCAGAACTCGGTTACAATGTTAAGACATTCTGCTATCAAGATTCTCCAAGACGTGCACACTCGATTGCAGCACAAGGAGGTATCAATGCCTCTAAAAACTATCAAGGTGATGGTGATAGTGATTACCGCCTTTTCTACGATACTATCAAAGGAGGGGATTACCGCTCCAGAGAAGCCAATGTCTATCGATTGGCCGAGGTATCAGGGAATATCATTGACCAATGTGTTGCCCAAGGCGTACCCTTTGCTAGGGAGTATGGTGGCCTTTTAGATAACCGTTCCTTTGGAGGGGTGTTGGTTTCCAGAACTTTTTATGCCAAAGGTCAAACGGGACAACAATTGTTGTTGGGAGCATATTCTGCAATGAATCGACAAATCAACCGTGGAAAAATACAAGCCCACAACCGTCATGAGATGTTGGATATTGTTTTGGTCGGTGGAAAAGCACGCGGAATCATTGCAAGGAATTTAGTTACCGGCGAAATTGAAAGACATGGTGCTCATGCCGTGGTTTTGGCAACCGGTGGCTATGGCAATGTGTTCTTCCTATCAACCAATGCTATGGGAAGTAACGTAACTGCTGCTTGGAAAGCACACCGAAGAGGAGCTTTCTTTGCCAATCCATGCTTTACGCAAATCCATCCTACTTGTATTCCCGTTTCTGGAGAGCATCAATCTAAATTGACCTTGATGTCAGAATCCTTGAGGAATGATGGTCGAATTTGGGTGCCAAAACGAAAAGAAGATGCCATCGCCATCAGAGAAGGAAAATTGAAACCTACGCAACTCTCTGAAGAAGAACGTGATTATTATTTAGAAAGAAGGTATCCTGCCTTTGGTAACTTGGTGCCTCGAGATGTTGCATCAAGGGCGGCCAAGGAACGTTGTGATGCTGGTTTTGGAGTAAATAAAACTGGTGAAGCTGTTTTCTTGGACTTTGCATCTGCCATCCATCGCTATGGAAAAGAAAAGGCATTGACTTCTGGAATGAAAAACCCAGACGAAGCCACCATCATAAAGTTGGGTGAAGAGGTCATCGAAGCCAAATATGGCAACCTCTTTCAGATGTATGAAAAAATTGTGGACGAAAATCCATACAAAACCCCAATGATGATCTATCCAGCGGTGCACTACACCATGGGCGGGCTTTGGGTTGATTACAATCTACAAACCACTATCCCTGGTTGCTATGCTGCTGGAGAAGCCAACTTTAGTGACCATGGCGCCAACCGCTTGGGGGCTTCTGCATTGATGCAAGGCTTGGCTGATGGTTATTTTGTACTGCCGTATACCATCGGACACCAATTGGCCGATGATATCCGTACCGGTCCAATCTCAACAGATACTGAAGAGTTTGAGGCTGTGGAAAAAGAAGTAAAGGAACGATTGGAAAAATTGATGTCCGGAACTGGAATCCACTCTGTGGATTATTATCACAAGAAACTGGGCAAAATCATGTGGAACAAATGTGGGATGGCCAGAAACGCCAAAGATTTGGAAGAAGCCATCAAAGAAATTTCCGAGCTGCGCAAAGACTTCTGGGAAAACGTTAAGATTCCGGGAACTGCCGAATCCAAAAACCAAGAACTGGAAAAAGCCGGAAGGGTTGCCGACTTCTTGGAACTTGGAGAGTTGTTCGCCAAAGATGCTTTGCTAAGAAATGAATCCTGCGGAGGACATTTCCGTGAAGAATATCAAACTGAAGAAGGAGAAGCGCTCAGAGATGATAAAAACTTCAAATTTGTTTCTGCTTGGGAATACAAAGGAGAACCAAAAGATGCCGAATTACACAAAGAAGATTTGGTTTACGAGAACATAGAACTGAAGACACGATCCTACAAATAAAAAGCTATGAAATTATATCTAAAAATATGGCGTCAAAAGGACGCGGAGTCCAAAGGTCAAATAGTAGATTATACCTTAGATGGTGTTGAAGGGGACATGTCTTTTCTAGAGATGTTGGATATCCTTAATGAGGAACTGATCTCTAAAGGTGAAGAACCTGTGGAGTTTGATCATGATTGTAGGGAAGGTATTTGCGGAACTTGTTCTTTGCAAATCAATGGTGAGCCTCATGGGCCAGATAGACTTATCACTACTTGCCAATTGCATATGCGAAAGTTCAATGATGGAGATACCATTGTTATTGAACCTTTCCGAGCCAAAGCTTTCCCCGTTATCAAGGATTTGATTGTGGATAGAAGTGCATTTGACAGAATTCAGCAAGCTGGAGGATATATTTCTGTTAACACATCCGGAAATACTATTGATGCCAACGCCATTCCTATCAGCAAACATGCAGCCGATGAAGCTATGGATGCTGCAACTTGCATTGGTTGTGGGGCTTGTGTAGCTGCTTGCAAGAATGCCAGTGCCATGTTGTTTACCTCAGCCAAAGTTTCTCAATTTGCCTTGTTACCACAAGGTCAGGTTGAAGCTGTTGATAGGGTCCAGAACATGGTTCGCCAAATGGATTTGGAAGGTTTTGGAAACTGTACGAACACTGGGGCTTGCGAAGTGGAATGTCCTAAAGGAATCTCTTTGACGAATATTGCCAGAATGAACAGGGAATACCTTTCAGCCAGTATTAAGGGTTAACCAGCACCAAGGATTATATCGAAAAACCTGTCAAAATTTTGGCAGGTTTTTTAATTTTATGACATTACTTACCTTCTTAGCTATGAAAAATTTACTTGTTTCATTCTTATTATTGTCATTCATAACTGCACAGGGGCAACTTGATGCTAATTCTGTTTTTACACTACCCACTGCTACATTTACCGAAATTACAGCTATTACAGATGCACAAGAAGGTGCTATGGCCTATGCTACAGATACAGACAATGTATATCGCTTTGACGGTTCTACTTGGACGGTAATTACAAGTCCAAATACTTCCAGCGCTTACTTTGGGGTATTTATTATTACGGGTACTGGGAGCCAAACCATAACTGGTTTACCTTTTCAGCCATCTCAAATTAGTTTTGTTGCCCATGCCAACGTGGAAGTTTTAAATTTAAATTCAGATAACGCTGTTGGAAACAATAACCGATTCCTTCCCAATTCTTTCGGAACTGGCAATGGATTTGCAAGAAATGACTCGGGTTCCATTGTTCAGCAGAGTATCTATGTAGGGGGTTCTGGAAATTCTATTAATGATATTTCACGTTATGCCTCAAGCTCCCATTGTGTTGGAATTAGATATGGTAACCAAAATGGGGATTTACTTGGTTTGACCACAGCCAGTCTTACATCTTTCAACAGTGATGGATTTACCATCAATATTGACAATCATGCAGATGATTTAGTAGTGTTGTTTGAAGCCTATGACTGACAAAAAACAAAAAGAATATAATCCCGAACGCATAAAAGTACCTCGATTCAATGAGGAATCTGGGTTCTATACTACTCCGGAGCGTTCTAAAATCATGGGCAAAATCCGAGGCAAGAACACAAAGTCAGAACTTGCGTTTAGGAAAGCTTTATGGAAAGCTGGTTATAGATACCGCATAGACTACAAAAAACTTATAGGAAAGCCAGATATTGCCCTAAAAAAATACAGGACGGTCATTTTTATTGATGGCGAATTTTGGCATGGCCATAATTGGGAGGAAAGAAAGCATAAAATTAAGTCCAACCGTGAATTTTGGATTCCTAAAATTGAACGGAACATTCAGCGGGACCAAGAAGTAAATGCCGGACTTAAAGAATTGGGGTATACCGTTTTTCGGTTTTGGGAAAGTGAGGTTAAAAAATCTCTGGACTCATGTCTAGAGGAAGTCCTGGAACATTTGGAAAATGTTAAACCTGCTTCTTTACAATCCTGAAAACCTCGAGAATATCATCCAAAGCCAATTCAAAATCTTTGTACTCGGGTGATTTGTTCAGATTACGACAATGAATAGTCCCTTGCTTCTCATCATACAGTGTAATCTGTTTACAGATAATCCTATTCTTACTTATGAGTATATACGATTTATCAAACATGCCGTTTCTTTTTTTTGAAAACTGATGTTTATCTATCTTCACTCCTAAAACAATGGCTTTATTGGGAATTGCATCTAAAGTATGGTCATTCATAGAGTCCCCAGTGATTTCAAAAGCAGTATAGGGTCCCTCTTCCAAAAAATCAATGATAAATCCTGTTTGAAATGGATTCTTTTTGGGACTTTCTGCACCTAAATTGGCAATGTAGCCATTGTTTTGTTCCATAAGCACCAAAGGTGCCATGATCAAATATTTGCCGTACTCCAGAGGATAAAAGGTACTCTTATGTTTGATAAAGGGTTTTCTCCCTATATAACTTTCTCCAAAATCATTCACCTCGTGCAGGTATAACTCTGCAATGGTCATTTCAAAAAATTCAGCAATTTTGGTTAAGTTCTTAATTGGGATATTGGCATTCTTTCTTTCGTAAAGCTGTATGGTTCTTAGACTTACTCCTACTTCATTGGCCAAATCTGTTTGACTGATATTTTTTTTACGTCTTAATTGTTTAATTGCGTACATAAAATTACTATATTGTGTAATATTATTACACATTTTTAGCGATAGGCAGCAATCCAACATATTTCTGTAATTGGATTACAAACCAAATATAGAAAATAGGATCCGACCCCAATAACATATTAGCAAACCCTTAAACATTTCAAATGGGTACAATGAAAAATTTTGGGACAACCCTAAGTCGAGAAGACGTTTTCTTGGAAGAGGATTACGGAAAACCTATTAGCGAACAACTATCTGAAATTCTACGTAGAAACGTAACCAAGGATGACTATGCCAACATTGCCATAAGAAGCAATGTTAGTTTTTCCACTATTAGGGATGTTATCTATAGAACCAATAGTTTAACAAAAACCAATGCAAATGCCATTGTGCTGCTTATACATGCTGCATTTGAAAATTCAATTGCATTTAAGTTGCAGGCCCAAGGCGATATGATCTTCCTGAACAAGCTATTAAAGCTCTAAACGCAGCAACCAATCGGTCTGTTTATCTGTTCCGATATAATAGGGATGTTCACCAAATTTTTGAAAACCGTGCCTTTGATAAAATCGGATGGCACTGAGGTTATGTTCCCATACACCCAACCAAATGAAAGCTTTGTTTTTTTCCTTGGTCAACTTTTGTATTTCACCCAACATTTGGCTGCCAAACTTTTTACCTTGGAAAGGTTCTCTAACATAAATCCGTTCAATCTCCAAAGACAATTCATCATAAACATCAGTTTGGGATTCCCCAATATTCAGTTTAAAATACCCCACAAGCTGCTGTTCATCAAAAGCGAAATAGAAAAAAGTATCTGGATTTTCGAGTTCGTTCTGCAACTGCGCATAACTAAATGCCTTTTCAATGTAATTCTTAAAATCCTCCGGGTCATTATCTTTTTCAAATGCAACGATGAAAGTCTCCTTGGAAACCTTCACTAAAATTTCTAAATCTGAATGTGTGCATTGTTTGAAAATCAAGGGCATTTCTTTTTTGTATAAATATCAAAAAAAAGAGCCTTGCGAAATGCAAGGCTCCAAACTTTTCTTGATAGTGTTGGTTTTTAAAGCATAAAAAGCTTTTTGATCAAAAGCACAAATCCAGCGAAGAAATCGTTTCTATAAATCTGTACATTTTCATCCATAGTTGTGTGGTTTAGTTCGGGTGCCATGTTGATAATTGTTTAAGGTGTTAATTTGGGTAAAAAATTCGATAAAAGCAAATATAATATCGTCGTATTACCAAATAAAGAAAATGTTGTGAACATCCACATAAATGTTGTAAACAAACTGATTGGTATTTGCTAAATATTCATTTCTGGAATTTCCCCCTCTACAATCAACGCTCCCTCTGTTGCTTTAACAATGTCATCGACTGAAACTCCAGGGGCACGTTCGAGCAATTGAAACCCCTCTGAAGTTACTTCCAATACAGCAAGATTGGTCACGATTTTTTTAACGCAGCCCACTCCGGTCAACGGTAGTGTACATTTTTTGAGTAATTTGGATTGACCAACCTTGTTGGTATGCATCATCGCCACAATAATATTTTCTGCTGAAGCTACTAAATCCATGGCACCTCCCATTCCTTTAACCATCTTTCCGGGAATTTTCCAGTTGGCAATATCACCGTTTTCTGCTACTTCCATAGCACCTAAAATGGTAAGGTCCACATGTTTTCCCCTAATCATGCCAAAGCTCATGGCAGAATCAAAAAAAGAAGCACCTGGAAGCGTTGTAATGGTCTGTTTGCCGGCATTGATGATATCGGCGTCCTCTTCTCCTTCAAAAGGGAATGGACCCATTCCTAGGACTCCATTTTCACTTTGAAACTCCACACTGATATCTTCACGCACAAAATTGGCCACCAAAGTGGGTATTCCAATCCCTAAATTTACATAGTAACCATCTTTAACCTCTCTTGCGATTCGCTTTGCGATTCCGTTTTTATCTAACATAATTTAGCAATATGTTGATTTGAAAATTTGAAAATTATCGCTTCTTAGAAGAAGAGATAATTTTGCTTATTATTTTTATTATTGTTTGCAAATCCTTCAGTAGCCCTTCATCTGGAGATGGGTAAAATTCTGATTCATTACATAAATCCAACCAGTATTCCAATTCATCTGATTCCTTTGCAGATATTTTAAACTTGTGTATAAAGTCTGCCTTACTTTCAGCATTCTGAGCTTCACGAATATTTGCCCCTATAGAAGTTCCACTCCTAAAAATTTGAGAAGCCATTTCAAACTTTTTTAATAAACGTAATTCCTCTGAAAATTTTATAATCTTAAGAGCATACTCATAGGTTAGATTTACAATTAGATTCTCCTTATCATCCCTCATTTCATCTTCAAATATTCAAATTGAAAATTAATCAACTATGTTGACGAACGGTTCTTTGTTCTATTCGTTTTTCATAATGATCTCCTTGGAAAATACGCTGCACAAATATTCCCGGGACATGAATTTCATTTGGGTTTAAGCTTCCTGCTGGTAAAAGTTCTTCTACTTCAGCTACGGTTATGTTAGCCGCACCGCACATACAAGGATTAAAATTGCGAGCTGTTCCTTTGAATATCAAATTCCCTGCTTCGTCCCCTTTCCAAGCTTTCACAAAAGAAAAATCAGCTTTATAGGCTGGTTCCAATACATACATCTTTCCGTCAAATTCTCGAGTTTCTTTTCCTTCGGCCACCTCGGTACCATAACCTGCTGGGGTATAAAAGGCTGGAAAACCTGCTTGGGCAGCTCTACACTTTTCTGCCAAAGTTCCCTGAGGTGTTAGTTCCACTTCCAGTTCTCCGCTCAACATTTGGCGTTCAAACTCATCATTTTCACCTACGTAAGAGGAAATCATTTTTTTAATTTGATGTTGCTGCAAGAGGAGTCCTAATCCAAAATCATCAACTCCCGCATTATTGGATATACAAGTAATATCCTTTACCCCCAACTTGACCAGTTCGGCAATGGCATTTTCTGGGATACCGCACAATCCAAATCCACCAAGCATAAACGTCATTCCATTTTTCACCCCTTTTACGGCTTCTTCAACAGTATTGACTTTCTTGTTGATCATATATTCAATTTTCTGATTGTCTGAAATTACAATTATTATAAAAAAGCCCCAAGAGATATATTCTTCTTGGGGCTTTTCATTTTTATATATTTTGGAAACTTAAAAATCTAAATCGTCTAAATCGTCTTCGGTATCCACGTCCTCTTTGAGTTCTTCTAAAACCTTTGTGCAATCCACATTGATGGAAAGGTCTTCAGGCTTCTCAAAAGCATCTTTGGAAATACCTAATTCTTTATTTTCGTAATTCTTTTTCATGTACAAAGCCCAAATAGGTAATGCCATCGAAGCACCTTGTCCATACAAAATGCTTTTAAAATGAATTGATCTATTATCTCCACCGACCCAGACTCCTGTAACCAAATTGGGAACCATCCCCATAAACCAGCCATCACTCTGGTTTTGTGTGGTCCCTGTTTTTCCGGCAATGGGATTGGTAAGTTGATACGGATATCCCGTAATGATTTCTTTATAGACCGTTTGTTCTTTTGCAAAAGAGTGACGAAGTCTTCCTCCGGACCCATACTGTGTTACCCCTTCCATCAGATTGACCATGGCATAAGCCACATCCTTGCTTAAGACATCCTTGGTCTCTGGGGTATATTCATAGAGGACCGTCCCGTTTTTGTCCTCAATACGAGTTACCATTACCGGCTTCACATAAACCCCTTGATTGGCAAATGTGCCATAGGCACCTACCATTTCATAGACATTAAAATCTGGGGTTCCGAGAGCAATTGAAGGCACTTCAGGGATATCCCTTGTCAAACCCATACTTTTTGCAATAGCAGCTACTGACCCTGGTCCAACTTTATCGATCAATTGGGCAGTTACGGTGTTAACAGAGTTTGCCAAGGCATATTTTAGGGTAATGTTTTCGCCAGAATATTTACCGTCTGAATTTTTTGGGCACCATGCTTCCGGATTTCCATGTTTTAGTGGTTCAATGCAATATTGGTTATCTGGTAAAGAATCACATGGTGAGTATCTTAATTGATCAATTGCAGCGGCATAGACAAAGGGCTTAAATGTTGATCCAGCCTGTCTGGCTCCTTGGATTACATTGTCATATTGGAAATGTTTGTAATCAACTCCCCCAACCCAAGCCTTTACATGACCTGTTTGTGGTTCCATTGACATCATTCCTGTTCTTAGGAACGTTTTATAATAGCGGATGGAATCCATCGGAGTCATGATGGTATCCTTTTCATAGGAATCGCTATTCCAATCAAAAACTGTCATTTCAGCTTTTTTATGAAATGTTGCTTCAATGTCCTTTGCGGACATTCCTTGTTTTTTTAGGATTCTCCATCGCTCTGAAGTTTTCATGGCCTGACGCATGATGGTATCTATGGTTCCTGATTTAATATCTAAAAATGGTGCCGTTGCATTTCTGTCTGGTGTGTTTTGATGGAAAAATTCAGCTTGCAGCTTTTTCATATGGGCTTCAACGGCTTCCTCCGCATTTTTCTGCATTCTAGAATCTATGGTGGTGTATATTTTAAGCCCGTCCAAATAGATATTGTACTTTTCTCCATCTGGTTTAGGGTTCTCTTTCACCCAATTGTTCAGCCACTTTTGCGTATACATTCTAAAATAAGTGGCCAATCCTTCTCTATGGGATTCTGGACTAAAGTTGATGTCCATTTTCAGGTTTTGGAGCGAATCTTTTTCTTGTTCGGCAATGTACCCGTACTTGGCCATTTGTGCCAATACTGTATTTCTACGATTCTTTACCAACTCTTCCCTTCGGATGGGATTATAGAGTGAAGAATTTTTTAGCATCCCTACCAATACGGCTGATTCTTCGGTTTTAAGTTCTGCAGGTTCCTTGCCAAAATAGATTCTTGCAGCAGAGCGGATACCATCGGCTGCATAGCCAAAATCATATATGTTAAGGTACATTGCCATAATCTCTTCCTTGGTATAGTTCCGCTCCAGACGCGTGGCTATAACCCATTCTTGAACTTTTTGAAGTATGGCATTGGTGGTGCTTTTTTTATCCCTTACCCCAATGAAAAGTTGTCTTGCCAATTGTTGAGACAGGGTACTTGCCCCTCCTCTTCTGCCCAAAAAGGCAAATGCCCTAACAGTACCTCTTGCATCAATCCCCGAATGACTGTAATATCTGGCATCTTCAGTTGCCACTAAAGCATCAACTAAGTTCTTTGGCAATTCTTCAAAAGCTATCGGGGTCCTGTTATCATCCAAATAAAATTTCCCTAGGGTTTCCCCATCAGAAGAAATTATTTCCGTAGCCAAATTGGTATTTGGGTTTTCCAAGTGTTCAAATGTGGGCATTGTACCGAACACGCCCCAAGATGCTAAAAGAAAAATCAATACAAATAAAAGAACGCCTGATCCAAATAAGATCCAAAACCATTTGATGTAAGGGAAGAAGCTTTTTTGTTTTTTTTGTTTAGCCTTTGCCATTTTTATTGGGTGCTTTTTTCTATTTCCAAACCAACATCTGTAATGCCTCCTAAGGCATGAATGCCATCAACATCCCCATTTTTGCGCATGGCATGGGTAATGTTTACCTTATATACGCCAGAATCTGGAAAAACGATTTTTTCCCGGAACCAGAGTTTGTTCTCTTTGATACTTCCCAACCCTTTGCCCAACCATTCCCCAGTAGGTTCAGCCATTCTAAATTCCAAGGTATCCTTTTGGGTTTCGCCGTCCGGATGTTCCAATTCGGTAATCAAGAAAAGGTTGCTGAAAGGAAAGTCGTTGTCATTTCTAATGTTGATGTACATGTTATGAGAACTGATAGAATCCAACCCAGAAAATTGAAAACTGACCACATCATTCATATTCCATGTCTCATTCTGTATGGAGATATATTCCGAAAACTCCAAGTCGGTGTTACACGATTCCAACCCTAAAGTCAAAATCATGATAAGCAAGAGCATTCTACGCATTGGAAGTTGCTTTGGGCTTGTTTTTTCTTCGTTTCTTTTTTCTCCTTTTCTTCTTTGGTCTATCAAAACGGGTCAGGCTATCTTGGCCAACCACATTTTCAAATGCCATTTTCTCTTCACTGATGTTATCCTCCGCATATTCCTCCAAACTGGCTATTTTTTCGTTCTTCTTGTTCTTCTCCAAGATTTCTTGAACCTGTTCCTTGTTCAAAGCATGCCATGTTGCAGGGTCATCTTTGTAGGAAAACCAAAGTGTTTCTTTGAAGATATCAGCCTTTTGGCAAAAAGCAATGCCCTTTCTGGTCATCAACTTGCTGTCTTGCGATGGAAAATCCTTTAGGGCCTCCAAGTACATATCCAACTCATAATTGAGACAGCATTTGAGTTTACCACATTGACCAGCCAATTTTTGTGGATTAAGTGCCAATTGTTGGTAGCGTGCAGAGGCCGTGCTTACCGATCTAAAATCTGTCAACCAAGTAGAGCAACACAGTTCTCGGCCACAGGAACCCACTCCTCCTAAACGTTGAGCTTCTTGCCGATAACCAATTTGGCGCATTTCAATTCGGATGCCAAAGGCTTTGGCCATATCCTTTATCAATTGCCTAAAATCCACACGTTCCTCGGCAGTGTAATAAAAAGTTGCTTTAGAACCATCACCTTGAAACTCTACATCACTCAGTTTCATTTCAAGTTTTAACGAGATGGCTATTTCCCTGGAACGCTTTTTAATTTCTTCCTCTTTGTCTCTGCACTTTTGCCAAACATCAATATCGCGTTGGGAAGCTTTTCTGTAAATCTTCGGAATATCATTATCTTCAGGAGATACCTTTTTTCTTTTCATCTGTACCCGCACCAATTCGCCGGTAAGGGTAACAATGCCTACATCATGCCCAGATTTTGCCTGAGTGGCAACAACATCTCCTATGGACAACGGAAGGTTATCCACATTTCTAAAAAATTCCTTTCTGCTATTTTTGAAACGTACCTCAACACAGTCAAAAGATTTTTGACCATTGGGTAGCGACATATTGGAAAGCCAGTCAAAGACTGTCAGCTTGTTACAACCATCAGTGCCACAAGTACCATTGTTCTTGCAACCACGCGGTTGTCCATCCTTTCCGGTTGAACAACTGCTACATCCCATATTTAATATCTTGATTTAAGGAAACCATATGGTTTCCTTAAAAAGGGTTCATAAAATTATTAGATGTAAATATAGCACAATTTGTGGCAGCATTGAAATGCTACTTTTTGAATTTCAATACGGGAGAGCGTCCTTTTTTGAATATTTTATTGCTCGCTCCCTTGCCTTTTCGCAATCGTTTTTGTTCCTCGTAGGGAAGTTTGCTAACCTCTTGGCATTCATGCGAACAACAATTATCCATGACCTTAGCACATTCTTCACACTGAATGAACAATAAATGACAGGCTTCATTGGCACAGTTCACATGGGTATCACATGGCTTGCCACATTGATGACAATGGGAAATCACATCATCGGAAATACGTTCGCCTCTTCTATGATCAAAAACAAAGTTTTTCCCCAAGAATTTGTTTTCCAAATTTTCGGCCTTTACCTGACGGGTGTATTCAATAATTCCTCCTTCCAATTGAAAGACATTCTTAAAACCTTTATGCTTGTAATAGGCGCTGGCTTTTTCACAACGAATGCCCCCTGTGCAATACATGACCAACTTTTTATCTTCTTTGTGCTCAGACAGGTCTTCTTCAATAATATCCAAAGAATCCCGAAAAGTGTCCACATCTGGGGTAATGGCATTTTTAAAATGGCCTATTTCACTTTCGTAATGGTTGCGCATGTCCACCAAAACAGTATCCGGGTCTTCAATCAGTTCATTAAATTGTTTGGCTCCAACATGGATTCCCTTGTTGGTCACGTCAAATGTGCCATCATTCAATCCATCTGCCACAATCTTCTCACGCACCTTCACTTTCAACTTCAAAAATGATTTGTTGTCCTGTTCAACCGCAATGTTCAATCGAACATTTTCCAGAAAAGTAATGCTGTCCAAATGAGCTTTGAACGTCTGAAAGTTTTCCGCAGGAACCGATAGTTGTGCATTTACCCCTTCATGGGCAACATAAATGCGACCAAGCACATCCATGCTGTCCCAGTTAATAAACAAGTGATTCCTTAGAATTGTGGGATTTCCAATGTGTGCATATTTATAGAAAGAGATGGTAAGCCGATCTTGTCCGGCCTCTTCAATGAGTGCCTCCCTTTCTTTTGCACTTAATGTATTGTACAGTTGCATGCTATACCAATCGTTAAGTCAAAAAATAGTTTCTAAAAAGTAGAGCAAAGATAAAATTTTCCTTTTTTGAGAAAAGAAAAAGGGCTTTGTTTAACCAAAACCCTTCTTAAACTGTCCAATCCAATTCATAGCTAAATTTTTTCCCTTTCCTTGAGGCAGCGGATCAAAGCAATAAAATCCGCCATATGGATTATGAGTTAGTACCTCCAAGATGCAATCTTATAAAAAGGTTGCGTCGCTTTTGTGGCATGAAGAAAGAAATGGTATTTTTATCCTTCCTAACATTGAGAACCATGAGCAACGAAAAAGAAGCAAAATTAAAAGCCTTAAAATTAACTCTGGATAAACTGGACAAGACCTACGGCAAAGGAGCTGTTATGAAGATGGGTGATAGTGTCGTTGAAGATGTCGAGGTTATTCCTTCTGGTTCTTTGGGGTTGGATATTGCTTTGGGCGTTGGCGGTTACCCAAGAGGTCGTGTTATTGAAATCTATGGTCCTGAATCTTCGGGTAAAACCACTTTGACCCTCCATGCCATTGCCGAGGCACAGAAAGCAGGTGGGATAGCTGCCTTTATTGATGCGGAACACGCTTTTGATCGTTTTTATGCAAAAAAATTAGGGGTGGATATTGACAATCTTATCATATCCCAACCTGATCATGGTGAGCAAGCTTTGGAAATTGCAGACAACTTAATCAGGTCAGGGGCCATTGATATTGTTATTGTGGATTCTGTTGCTGCACTAACTCCAAAAAGTGAGATTGAAGGAGAAATGGGAGATTCTAAAATGGGACTTCATGCTCGTCTAATGTCACAGGCTCTCAGAAAATTGACCTCTACAATCAGCAAAACCAATTGTACCGTAATCTTCATCAACCAATTAAGGGAAAAGATTGGGGTCATGTTCGGAAACCCTGAAACAACAACAGGTGGAAATGCTCTTAAGTTTTATGCTTCGGTACGGTTGGACATTAGAAGATCCACGCAAATAAAAGATACTGATGGTAATGTGCAAGGGAACAAAACACGTGTCAAAGTCGTTAAGAACAAAGTAGCACCTCCTTTTAAAACTGCGGAATTTGATATTATGTATGGCGAAGGCATCTCAAAAATTGGAGAAATCCTTGATTTGGGGGTGGCTTATGAAATTGTGAAGAAGAGTGGTTCTTGGTTTAGTTATGGTGATACAAAACTTGGCCAGGGAAGGGATGCGGTAAAGGCATTGCTTTTGGACAATCCTGAACTTTCTGAAGAATTGGAGGGCAAAATCCGGGAAGCAATCGCCGCAATTAACGATTAATTCGCACCTTAATTCATAAATTATTTGGTAGAGGTTGTGAAATCCTACGCAACCCTTGTCTTTATTGCTCATCTAGGAACTAAAAGGCTTAAAGATGAAGAAAATAATCGTACCCATATTTGCTATTATGGCGTGCACATTTTTTGGTTCATGCGATTTAGAAAGTGACAGCCCAAATTTTCATTTCACAACATTAAAAGTTGTAGAAGCTGAACTTCCTGAATCTTTTGAACTCAACACAACGTATGACCTTCAGGTAACCTATGAGAGACCCAATGGTTGTACATTTTTTGAGGGGTTTGATGTTGACAAGATTGGCCAGACCGATAGAGATGTAGCTGTTATTGGAACTGTATTAACAGATGAAAATGCAGCCTGTACTCAAGCTATTGAACAAGTTGTGGCAACATTGCGTTTTCAGGTAATTTTTACCGAAGACTACAATTTTAGGTTTTATGCCGGACAGGATGCAAGTGAAAATCCGGTTTACCTTGAATACACCGTCCCTGTAGAATAATTTTTACATACCACATAAACCAATATTCCAAAATTGACCAACATTTGGAACTTGAGGAACTAATACATAACTGCAAAAAGGGAAACCGTAAGGCCCAAGCTGAATTATACCGGAAATATTCCGGTATTCTTTTCGGTATGTGTCTCAAATACTCTAAAAATAGAGCTGAGGCGGAGGATAATCTCCACGACAGTTTTATGACCATTTTCAACAAAATAGACAAGTATGGTTTTCAAGGTTCCTTTGAAGGTTGGATCAAAAGAATTACGGTGAACACGGTGCTGCAAAAATATAGAAAAGAACAGCACCTAAATGTAGTTTCTGAAAACTACGGGGAGGAAATGGACGTGGATTTGGAGCAGGCAGATATAAACCTCTCCACGCTATTGGGATATATTCAAGAGCTACCAAATAAATATAGATTGACATTCAATCTGTATGTTTTGGATGGTTATAGCCACAAAGAGATTAGTGAGATGTTGGGGACATCCACTGGAACTTCAAAATCAAATTTGGCCAGGGCCAAAATGATCTTGAGGGAAAAAATAGAAAAAGAAAACATAAACATTGCTTAACTATTTCAATGATGGGGAAAAAGAATTTAGAGCAATTGTTCAAAGAAACACTCAAGGATTTTCAGGAGGTTCCGGACGAAAGAGTCTGGCAATCCATTGAAGCATCTTTGGACAAAAAGAAACAGAAAAAGCGCATTATTCCAATATGGTGGCGCTTAGGTGGTGTGGCCGCACTTTTGGCCATACTCTTCTATGTCATTAATCCATTTGGAACTGAGCCTATTGACGAAGAGATTATTGTAACCGAAGTGGAAAACAATGATAATCGGGCTGAGGACAACAATAGCAAAGCTATTGATGATGATCCTTCAATACTGAACGATTCGGAGCGTGTAGTCAACTCTTCAGATGATACCCAAATTAGAACCTCTGAAGATTCTGATGGTGTAATCAACAATCACCAAAGTCAACAAAAAACTCAGCAGTTGGTCACTAATGGAAACGAGCAGAAGGAAAATCATGCCAATCCAAATAAAACTGACATTCCGAACAACCAAACAGATGAAACTAATGTTGCTTTGGCTCAAGTAGAAAATGCGGTTGCTCAAGATAACGGTGTTGCATCAGAAATCTCCCAACAAAGAAATCCAGAACAATCCCTATTGGATAATATGGTCCGTGAGGAAAAGGAAGTTATAGCAGATGTAAAAATTAATCTGAAAGAGGAAAAATCTCAAAAAGACCTAATTGCTGAAGAGCTTCAAAAGCAGCAAAAAGAAAATGAGGCTATTGCCAAAACCGATGAAGAAGAAAATCAAAACGAAACAAAATCGATTTTCGATGCCATAAAAGAACAGGAAGAAGCGGAAATTGAAGTTGCTGAGAACACTAACAGAAAATGGTCTGTAGGCCCTTCGGTAGCACCCGTATACTTTAATGCAACAGGAGACGGGTCTCCCATTCACTCCAATTTTGCCCCTAACTCCAAATCGGGCAATGTTAATCTTAGCTATGGTCTTACGGTTGCCTACGATTTAGGAAAAAGACTCAAAGTTAGATCGGGTGTCCACAAGGTTAAATATGGTTATGATACCAATGATGTGGTTTTTTCCTCCTCTTCGCAAGCTTCCTCAAATGATTTGATAGACAATATTAGCTATACCCAAACCTCAAGAACCCTTGTGGTAGAAAGTAAAAATCAGGTGGCAGGTAAACCTCTGAGCGATGCCTCCATTGAAGTAGCCTCTTTCAACGAAGCTCCTGCTCTTGAAGGAAAGATGGTACAGCAGTTGGGCTACATAGAAGTGCCGTTAGAGCTCAATTATAAGCTTTTGGACAAAAAATTTGGGGTGGACCTTATTGGTGGTGTCAGTTCACTGTTCCTTGTAGACAATTCCGTGCTTGTGGAATCTGATGAATTGATTACTGAAGTAGGTGAGGCCAATAACGCAAACTCTTTGAATTTTAGCACTAATGTGGGTGTAGGTCTCAATTATAAGTTTGCGCCAAAAGCCCAATTAAGCTTAGAGCCCATGTTCAAATATCAAATGAATACGTTTTCAGAAACTTCAGGTTCTTTTAGGCCCTTTTCTGTAGGTGTTTATAGCGGTATCAGTTTTAAATTCTAGATATAAAGAAGTTGGTTAGGAAGATTGCCCCTTTAGGCAATCAATTAAGCGCCCCGTTCAAAAAACGGGGCGTTTTTATTCCTCTCCATTCATCTTCCATGTATTCCATCCAAAATTGAACATGCATTTTTTATAAAAAATCACTATTTTATGCACTCACAAATTGTATCATTTTGAAAGACAATCAGTTTGAGGACATTCTTATTTATTTCTCTAATTCTTTGTTGGGCAAGGAAAGTGAGGAAGAAATTCTTTGGGATTTGGCCAAGAACTGTATTGCAAAGTTAGGTTTTGTGGATTGTGTCATTTATTTAATTGACGAAACAAACCAACTCCTTGTTCAGAAAGCGGCCTATGGTCCTAAAAGTCCAAAAGACAAAACTTTGTACAATCCTGTTCAAATTCTTGTTGGTGATGGAATTTCTGGACATGTAGCACATACTGGAATACCCGAAATCATCAATGACACCACCAAAGATTCAAGATACATTGAAGATGACGATTTTAGGCATTCTGAAATCTGTGTGCCCATAGCTCATGAGAATATTATCTATGGTGTAATTGACTGTGAGCATCCGGATAAAGGTTTTTTTACAGACCATCACCTTAAAATGCTTTCAGCAATTGCTTCCATTTGTGCCATCAAAATTAAAAGTGTACGTGCCAACAAAGCACTCATCACTGAACAACAAAGGCTCTTTAAAATCAAGGAGGAAATGTTGGACCTTAAATTGAAAACACTCAATTCACAATTAAATCCACATTTCGTTTTTAATGCCTTAAATGCCATACAACATTTCATCACTTCTGGTAAAAAAAAGGAAGCTTTAGATTATTTGTCAGTGTTTAGCAGACTTATTCGTTTCTATTTAAAGCATTTGGAAAAAGATATTGTAATCCTTAAAGATGAGGTTGATATGCTCTATCGGTATCTCAAGCTTCAAAAACTACGTTACGACGACTTGTTTGATTACTCCATTTTATTTGATGAAAACTCGGGTAACCCAGAAGATGCCTTTATTCCTTCTTTTGTATTACAGTCACTTTTAGAACAAATTATTCAATACCATGTTACCAATCAGAATATCAAACGGCATTTTACCATAAAATTTAATGTCTTGGATGAAATTGTGATTGTTCAAATAGAATCTGAGCACGATGATGACTTAGAAACAAATAATGTATTGACATTCAAAAAAAGCATTATTGAATGGTTGGACCAAATTGAATTGTTGAACAGTGTGAAAAATTATGGGCTGGAAAAAAACATCTCCTTTTCAGAAAAAATCGCATCAAACATCAAAACTATCAGCCTGCGATTACCTAACCTGTACTAATCAATTCGTGGTATATAATTTCCCGAACCTCTTCACGAAGTGTGGACTTATCTTCTTCAGCCAAGATACCAGTTTCAAAAAATTTATGGACTTTGGCCCTGACTGGTCCAGGTCCTCCACTTAAAAAAGTAAAGGAAAAACGTTTTTTGTTATCATAAAAAGTGATGGGTACCACTGGAATTTTATGGGCAATGGCCATTCTAAAAGCTCCATCCTTGAACTGATCCAAAACAACATTTTCATCGGGAACACCACCTTCTGGGAAAATGCAAATGCTCAGCCCTTGATTCAATCGTTTTTGTGCCCTTCGGTAAACACCGGTCCTGCTCTTGATGTCATCTCTATCCACCATGATACAGACTCTTTTGTAGAAAAATCCAAAAACAGGGATGTTGACCAACTCCTTTTTACCAACAAAAACAAACGGGTTTTTACTAACCTCCAGCATCAACATAATATCCAACATACTAGTATGGTTGGCCACGAGCATGTAGCTTTTACCTTTCTCAAGTCGTTGTTCTCTTTTTATTTTAGGGAAACATCCCATTCCGTATAGAATAACCCTACCCCATAAATTTCTGGCCAACCAAAAAAACTGTGGATATGTTTTTTCTGATATAGTGGTCAAAATCAAAAAGGGCATGAAAAGAAATATGGGAATGGCCACCAATGTGTAAAACCAAACTCGATATAAGATATGTCCTAACTTTTTGATAAAAAGAAACATGGGTCAAAAGTAGAATTTTTGAATATCTTTATTGACCTAACCATTAAATCTTAAGACATGGGTATTCTTTATGCATTATTGATTGGAGCGTTGGCAGGCTGGCTAGCAGGCAAAATTATGAAAGGTGGCGGATTTGGTGCCTTAATAAACATTATCCTCGGTATTGTTGGGGGTATAGTGGGCAATTGGCTCTTTGGCACCTTGGGAATTCATATTGGTTCTGGCATCATTGGTGATTTAATAACTGGTGTAATCGGCGCAGTTGTGATTCTATTTATTGCTGGATTGTTCAAAAAATAACTTTTTTCAATTACTATAGAAAATAGCGGCTTTGGCCGCTTTTTTTATCCCCTACGGTTGTTTACTTTTACGAGCAAAAATTAAGCATGGCCAGAATTCTGACCGGAATCCAAAGTACAGGAACTCCTCACTTAGGGAACATATTGGGAGCCATTATCCCAGCGATCCAAATGGCACAAGACCCCAAAAATGAATCCTTCCTTTTTATTGCTGATATGCATTCTTTGACCCAAATCAAAGATGGTGAACTGCTAAGACAAAATACCTATGCCATTGCTGCGGCATGGTTGGCTTTTGGTCTGGATATTGACAAAACCGTTTTTTACCGCCAGAGCGATGTGCCACAAACTTCAGAACTGGCTTGGTACTTGAGCTGTTTTTTTCCATACCAAAGATTGACTTTGGCACATTCCTTTAAGGATAAGGCGGATAGATTGGAGGATGTGAACTCCGGACTGTTTACCTACCCCATGCTTATGGCCGCAGACATTTTATTGTACGATGCCGATATTGTTCCCGTAGGGAAAGATCAGTTGCAACACTTGGAAATGACCCGTGATGTTGCTTCACGTTTTCATAATCAAATGGGTGAAACCTTTGTGTTGCCCCAGGCTAAAGTACATGAAGAAACCATGTATGTTCCGGGCACCGATGGAGAGAAAATGAGTAAAAGTCGGGGCAACCTTATCAATATTTTTCAAACTGATAAGAAGTTGCGCAAGCAGATTATGGGAATAGTTACGGACAGCACTCCCATGCAAGACCCCAAAGACCCTACAACAGATAATGTGTTTGCTCTGTATAAAATTTTGGCTTCCGTAGAGCAAGTTGAAGAAATGAGTGCCAACTATTTAGCTGGTAATTATGGTTATGGCCATGCCAAACAAGCACTCTATGAAGTAGTACTTAATAAGTTTGAAGAACCTAGGGAAAAATTTGACTACTACATAAACCATTTAAATGAGGTGGATGAAGCGTTGGCCATTGGCGCGGAAAAAGCCAAAAAGGTGGCAAACGAGGTGCTTGGAAGAGTGCGAGGTAAGTTGGGTTATTAGTTTTCTGACCAAACTTTCCATTTAACTTAGCTTGTTAAGTTGTCATTCTGAACCTGAGCTATGCGAAGGTGAAGAATCCCACGTATTGGATCATTGTATTTATTGGGATGCTTCGCTATGCTTAGCATGACATTTAAATTGCTTCAAACAATTTGCCGGGCAGTGGTCGGATCACTCCCTTCATTTCCATGTTTAATAATGCAGACGATGTTTTAAAAATTGGCAGTTTACATTCCATAGCAACGGTGTCCAGCAATTTTTTTCCGTTCAACTGCAAGTACGAGTAGATTGACTGTTCTGTTTCATCCAATTCGATGAACAGTTGTTTTTGAACAACAGGTTCTACCTGTTTTTGCTCCAATTCCCATCCTAATAAGTATATCAATTCAGCTGCAGAGGTCAATAAATGTGCTTTTTGACGCTTGATCAAATCATTACACCCTTTGCTGTACTTATCTGTATTTCTTCCTGGAACAGCAAACACTTCCCTGTTGTAGCCATTGGCCAAATCCGCAGTGACCAAACTTCCTCCTTTTTCTGCTGATTCAATCACCACAGTCGCCTCACTCATTCCCGCAATAATCCGATTTCTTTTTAAGAAATTCTCCCGGTCTGGATTGCTCTTGCTCCAGAATTCTGTTAAAAACCCTCCATTTTTTGCTATGCCCGAAACATATTTTTGATGTGCCTTCGGATAAATTTGATTCAACCCATGTGCCAAACAGGCTATAGTCTGCAACCCATGCTCCATGGCGGCTTTTTGAATGGTTATATCCACCCCATAGGCAAATCCACTTACTATAATAGGGTTCAAAGGAGCTATTTCTTCAATGAATGTTTCACAAAAAGCCGCTCCATAGGAGGTAATTTTCCGCGTTCCTACAACACTGATAATTTTCCGCTCTCTTAAATCAATATTACCTCTTTGAAAAAGAAGAATCGGAGCATCAATACAATGGCGCAAATATTCTGGATAATCATCGTCCATAAAATAAGAAACCGGAATAGCATTTTCGGACAAATAACTGAACTCTGCTGCTGCTTCATCCAAATAAACTGGGTCATGGAGTCCTTTGATGGTCACTTGTCCAATTCCTTCAATTTTTAAAAGGTGGTGTGCTTTATCCTCAAAAATCGCTTTTGGACTACCACAATGGGCAATTAATTTTTTTGCGGTCACATCGCCAATATTGGGAATGGCCTGCAGCCGAAGCGCTGCAATAATTTCAGGTTCAGTCATTTGATTTGGGAATCAGAATTGTTCACAAATTACAGCATTTCAAATGTTAATAAAAAGTTATGCCGCCTATTTTGTTCTCGTTGTTTTTTTACAATATTTGTGCCCATGCGGATTGACTCTTACATAGAACAATTATTATTCGATTACAACTGTGTTGTTATACCAGGATTTGGAGCTTTTTTGGCCCATGGTAAATCCGCGGAAATAGATGCGTCCACCAATACTTTGATGCCTCCTTCCAAAACGATTTCATTTAATGCCCAATTGTCCAAAAATGATGGCCTTTTGGTATCCCATATAGCCAAAGAAAAGAAGTTGGCCTATGAAGAATTACTGGAAGAAATTGAAAAAGTATCCGAATCTTGGAAGAAAAAACTCCAACAAGGTGAAAGTATTGAGCTTTTTAACGTTGGCAAACTTTGGTCCAAAGAAAACCGAATCCAATTTCAACCCGAGAACAAAACCAACTATTTAACTTCCTCTTTTGGTCTTTCTTCTTTTGCCGCAGTACCGGTGAAGCGTGAAGTCATTAAACAAGAAGTGGAGGAACTTGAGGAAAGGATTCCGTTTATCATCACCCCAGAGAAACGTGAGGAAACCTCTTTTAGACCTTGGTTGAAGTATGCCGCGATAATTTTACTGGCTGTTTCCATCTGTGTTACTTCGTATCGTACTTATGGTGATTTACAGGAAAAACAAGTCGCTGTTCAGCAAGATGCCCAAGAAGAAGTTTCGCGATTGATTCAAGAAGCAACTTTTTTTGAAACTTCTCCTTTGGAGCTTCCAGCCATAAACCTCAACGTTACCAAAAAACAACTTGGCAAACACCATGTAATTGCAGGTGCCTTTCGTGTGGAAGAAAATGCCGAGAAAAAAGTTTCCCAACTCAAGAAGAAGGGGTACAATGCCTTTTATTTAGGCCAAAACAAATATGGGTTACACCAAGTAGCTTATGATAGCTTTGAAAACCCAAAAGAAGCTCTTGCTTTCCTTCGTAAGATTAAAAGCACGGAATCTGCGGATGCTTGGTTGTTATCCGAGAAATAGGTTCCTTTTCTTTAAAACCATTTTCCACTTCAATATCTTTGCGCAAAATTAAATCCTATGCGCGCAAAAACTCCAAGTGAATCAAGAACGGTCATGACAGATATGGTTCTTCCTAGTGAGACCAATCCATTGAACAATCTTTTTGGAGGTGAACTTTTGGCCCGTATGGACAGGGCTGCGAGTATTTCGGCCCGTAGGCACAGCCGTAGAATTACGGTTACCGCTTCCGTTAATCATGTAGCTTTTAATCGCGCAGTTCCTCTTGGAAGTGTTGTTACCGTAGAAGCTGCCGTTTCCAGGGCTTTTAAAACCTCCATGGAGATTTTTATTGATGTATGGATTGAAGACCGCTTTACGGGAGAGCGTTCTAAGGCCAATGAGGCCATTTATACCTTTGTGGCGGTGGATGACACAGGAAAGCCTACTGAAGTGCCTCCATTAGAGCCTGAAACCGATTTAGAGAAGGAACGTTTTGCCGCAGCTTTAAGAAGAAAACAATTGAGTTTGGTTTTGGCAGGCAAATTGAAACCTTCGGATGCTACGGAATTGAAAGCGTTGTTCTTACCCAGCTAAAAAGTATAGATTTTTATCCCAATGGAAGGAGCAAAAATCTGCGTTCTTCTAAAAAAGCTATGTAGCTCTGAAGCCGTTTCTATGCTCAAAAAATCCCAATAATGATTCAATTTGGCATAAATTCCTATTGAGTTTCCCAATCTATAGGAAAAAGAAATGTTCGTGGAAATGGAAAAACCGTCATCAATGAACTTGGTGTCGCTCTGCTTGTGTTTTAATTTGACATACCCAATGCCTAAGCTTGTTTTGATTCCGACCCTATTGCTATTCAAAACGGAATAGCCCCCCAAAGCATGCCAATGACTTATTCTTGTGTCATTAATTGCTCCTATCAATGCAGCATTGGAAATATCGGTTCCAAAATAGCTTACCTGTGCTCCTGCAAACCATTTTGGGCTAAATACCACCACTGCGTCTATATTAATGCCATTTTTAAGTTGATAAGCTTCGGAAACAAAATTATCGCCCAAAGCTTGTGGCAATACATATGAAAACCCTATTTCACCGAATACATCTTCATCAAACATTGGTTTTTCTTCCTGGCCATAAATCAATAGGGAGCAAAAGCAGACCAATAAACAAACCCTATTTCTAAAACTTGAATTCATAACCATTTGTTTCTTGATTAAATTCCAATTCAAAGCTCTTTTGATCAACAATACCCTTATTTACCAATTGATATGAAGCCCTTACAGGTTCATTCTTGATGTTTTTAAAAGTGATGTTCGTCTCAAAATCATCTGGATTCAACGTTCTGTGAGCATACTCAGGCAATTCATCATGAAAGCCAGTCGTTGGTTCTAAATCAACTTCTTTATAGGATGAATTATAATTGATATTGAAATATAGCGTGTCCGTCAAGTTACTTTCCCTAATAATGGTGAGTTTTGTTTGTATAATCTCTCCAAGATCTATTTGTGGTAGTTTATAAGTTGAATCTTCCAAAGGCAGATAGTTTGCGCCTATTATTATAAGGGATGGCCAATTACTTTTATAGTTTTCACTTCCGTGTCTATTGACAACCACCGAAATATTATTTTCATTTTCGGGAGAAATGGTTATTACTTTGTAAGTGCCATCAGAATACAATGTAGAAGCCCCCATTAGGTCTACATCTTCATCTGTTCCATTTACAAAAGGGAAAAAGAACAAAGGCGTAATAAAATTGCCTGAAGCATAGACTTCAACAGGAAGATTGGGAGCAGTATTTTCTTCTGAAGTGGTTATTTGCCCTCTTACCAATAGGCGCCTATTATCCTCATAAGTCAATTCGCAAGAGATTAAAAGCAATCCTAAGAAAAAAATAAAAAGAGTTCTATCCATGCCTTAACAGATACAATCGGCCCTGTTAGGTGGCGTGTTTTGATATTAAATAAAAGTTATGTGATACTAAAAATCAAAATTGTCTGGATCTGGCCCAAAGCGATGGCCTTTGTTCAATCCATCCAACAGCTTCATATCCTCTTCATTGATTTCGAAATCAAAAAGGTCTGCATTGGCTATGATTCGTTCTTTTTTGGATGATTTTGGAATGGTGACCACTCCTTTTTGAAGATTCCATCGCAAAACTATTTGTGCTATGGTCTTGTTGTATTTTGCTGCCAAATCCTTCATCACATCCAAATTGAAGACTTCTCCCTGCATTAAAGGCGACCAAGCTTCGTATTGAATGCCCTTGTCTTGGCAAAAATCCACCAACTCCTGCTGCACCAAATAGGGGTGGAACTCCATTTGGTTGACCATGGGCGCAATTTCAGCAACAGTCAACAAATCTTCAATATGGTGCTGCAAAAAGTTACTGATTCCAATGGCGCGCACCTTCTTTTCGTGGTATAATTTTTCCATGGCCTTCCAAGTGTCTTTGGATTTTTCACCTTTAGGCCAATGGATAAGGTATAAGTCCAAATAGTCAGTATCCAAACGCTCCAAAGTGGCGTCAAAAGCTTTCAAAGTAGTATCGTACCCTTGGTCTGTGTTCCACACTTTACTGACCAAAAAAACGTCTTTTCGGTCCACATCACTTTCTTTGATTCCCGTTCCAACTCCCTTTTCGTTCTCGTAGATGGCGGCGGTATCAATGTGCCTATATCCATGGTTCAATGCTTCCTTAACTGCATTAATAACTTCATTACCATCTTTGGACAAATAAACTCCTAAACCAAAATAAGGCATTTGAACCCCATTGTTCAATTCAAAGGTTCCTTGTAGATCTGTAATTTTTCCCATTTGCTATAATTGATAAATCCAATCTTCGGGGTTTAAGCGACTGGAATCCCTATAAAGATAGAATTTCAATTTTGTAGTACCATCAAACCGATTGGTATTGATGTCACCCAAAACCTCTTTGACCGTAACCTTGTCCCCTTTCTTTACATAAAGTTTTGATAGGTTATAGTAGGTACTGATATAGTTTCCATGTTTAAGAGTAACTCCTTTTCCTCCCCCAGGGACGGACAATATTGCAATCACCTCTCCTTCAAAAATTGCCCTAGCTTGACTTCCTTTGTCCGTGGCAATGGTCACCCCATTGTTTCTATGTTTGATGCCCGGATAAAGTTTATCACTATAAACTCCGTATCCTTGACTTTTTATGCCCTTTTCTACAGGCCAAATGAGTTTGCCCTTATTTGCGGAAAAATTATTGGCCACTATTCTTGCTTCAGGGGTAAGAGCAAATTTTGCGCTACTGGAATTTCCAGCTTTTTTATTGGTACTTACTATGGCACTTTTAATCAGTCGTTCAATCTCACGATCAACCCTTCTTGCTTCTCTCTGTTTTTTAGAAATGGCATCGGTATAGCGACTCTCATTCTGCTTTATGCTTGTCAATAAGGTTTTTTGTGATTCAATTTCCTTGGAAAGCTCATCCTTTACTTTAGTGTTTTCTGCCAGTAATTGTTCTTTTATTTTTCTTTGCGCCACCAAATCCCGATTCAATTTGGCCAATTCCTCAGTTTTGGAAACAATATCCTCACCTTGTTTTTTTCTATGCTTTGCATATTGTTGCATATACTGCAATCTTTTAAAAGCTTGGAAAAAATTGTCGGCAGACATCAGAAACATCAACCTATTATTCTGCGATTTGTTCTGATAGGTTTTTCGGATAAGGTTGGCATAATCTTCCTTTAAAATCTTAAGGTCCTCTCGAAGTTTGCTGATGCTTCTAATGTTGACATTGATTTGCCTGTTCAACAAATTGGATTGTTGGTTGGTCACCCGGATGAGTTCTTGACGAACATTTATTTTATGGTCCAAAGCTTCCATTTGATCCAATACATTACCTTTTTCCTTGCGTTCTGCAAAGAGCAACCTATTAATTTCTTTGATTTCTTGTTGTAGTCTTTCGCGTTTGGCCTCTAAAGCCTTTTGTTCACTTGTTTGAGCCGCTGAATAAAGAGGCAGAAAAAATATAAGTAGCAGAAAACAAATATGATATGATACTCTATGTTTCATGCTACTTTAATATTATTTTATCATATCCATCCGGAATTTTATAGGGAAAATTGAGGGATTTGTTCAATTCAACATTGCGAAAACTGAGGTCTATTGTGGTTTTGTCCCCATTCTCTGCAGCTAAAATGTGTATTTCATTAGGAAGAACATTGCCCAAAATATCCTGATAGGTATATTTTGCTTCAAGTTGTCTGTCATCTTCTGGTTGGGATATTTCTTGGGCCGCAATCTTAAAATTTTTGGGCTCCAATTGAAACAAAATCTTGAACAATTCCTGTGCTTTCTTTGGTTTCAACAGATAGTTCCCTTCTAGTACACCAGAAGTATATTTGGCCTTTCTGAGATCAAATACCGCATTGCCCAGCAAAAGGTTCTGTACCTTTTCAAAATCCAGTTCCGTTCCCAAAAGGCTGCTCAAATAACTAAAATCACCATCAAAGTATTCGTTCTGGAGTTTATTGTAAAACGAAACACGATCGGGCGTTATATGTGCCTTGACCATACCCAATGGAGCACTCATCCAAATCACCTTATCTTTTTCCATTCTTAGGGTAACATTCACCCCTTGACTATCCTTTCCATTGGAGTAATCTATTTTAACACGCCCACGAAGTGTTTTAAAATTAGATTGATTGATATAATGATTCTCAATAATGTTTTTGGCAGACATTCTGGAATCAATATCGCCACCCACAATACTTTTATTGGTTTTACATGAACCAAGTACCAAGACTGAAAGTGAAGCCAGTGCTATTTGTTTTTTTGTATTAGCAAGTAATGCCATTATAGTCCCGATTTTATTTTGTTCTCATAGGTGTTGGCCTTTTCAATATCCCCAATGCTCCTATATGCTTTTGATAACTCAGCATATATTTTATTCATTAAACCATCATCATCAATCAAATAATCCAATCCGCTTTCCAAAACTTCTATGGCTTTAGTGGATTCTGAAGTATAATGTAGTGCTGTTCCGTACGCGTAATAAAAATACGGCTGTAAAGGGTAAGTATCAAGGGCTTCTTTCGCTACAGCTTTCATGTTTTTGTAATCAGATTTTTCCAATAACTCTTCCAGCTGTAATTTGAAATGCGCCGTAGGGTCATTTACTGGTTCTGAT
Source organism: Flagellimonas amphidinii (assembly GCF_013090115.1). Taxonomy (GTDB): domain Bacteria; phylum Bacteroidota; class Bacteroidia; order Flavobacteriales; family Flavobacteriaceae; genus Flagellimonas; species Flagellimonas amphidinii. The sequence goes on along the minus strand of NZ_JABFNN010000030.1, from coordinate 50,841 downwards.
TCTTTTTCAACTATTTTGACCGCTATTTCTTGTTTGCTCTGTTGTAGTGAGTCATTTATTTGTAACGTCAGCTCATCAATAAATTTTGAACTCCCCAATTCCCCCAGCACTTTTAGGGCATCATTATATTTTTTCTTTTTGAAGTATGCTAAAGTCAGATTTTCTTTCAGTTTATGGTTTTCATAAGGAATACTCTGTTTGATGCCCTCAACTGTATTTCCTTGCTGTTCCAAAATAGTGATCAAATTGTCCAGATACCAAAAATCTTCCGGTTCAGCAAGCAATGCCTCAATGGCATATTCTTGCGCCTTTATGTATTGTTTGTCCAGAAAATAAGCCTTTGCCAACTCATAATCCATTACACTATTGGAAGGTTCCAATTGTTTGCATTTTAGGAACAGGTCTATGGCTCTATCGTAGTTTTGGATGCCTTTTTGTTTCAAAGCTTCAAAAAAGTTTTCTTGAAACTCATCGGTATATTCTTCCAGAAAAACTTCAGCACTCTCTTCTTCTTGGGCAATAGCAATATTGCCAAGCATCAGAACAATTAGAAAAATTGCTTTTTTCATTCTGTTTTATAATCTATTCCGTAAAAATTTCATCAATTAATTGAAGCTTTAAGCATCCTTCCTTTAATTGAACAATTTCAAAAGTACTTGTATAAATAGGCTTTTGATCTTCTTCCTGATAATATTTACGTTCGAGTCTTCCATTTTCTTTAGTAAGAGACCATTGCTCTTTCATCCTTTCTCCGTAGTTTCCAACTGGTGGAGTTCCACATCCGATAAATCCACTTCCAACTACTATATTGCTCAAAATAGAATCTGCATTAATCCTAAAATCATAAACAATCCTCATTTCTTCTTTCGATAGATTCTTAATTTTTGGATATCTTAAAACGAGTAATTCTTCATTTGATTCTACATCCGAAATAACCCAGTCATCATATAAATAATCAAAATTTATTTCTTGGGATATTACTCCATCAACCGTCAATAGTAACAGTCCCAAGCATCCCCAAAGAAGAAATCCCTTTTTCATACTCTATATGCTGCTCGTTATTCCAAAACAGAATAATCTCCAATGCTGATGGTTTCAAAATTCCCATTATAAACAACATGGTTGCCGATCATGGCATTGTCTAAATTGGCATTGGAAATTTTGGTCTTGTTCTGTATCAAACTATTTTTTATGGTAGAGTTCTCTACGACTGTCCCGTTGCCAACAGACACATAAGGACCAATTGTACTATTTTTGACCACTACATTTTCGCCTATAAAACAAGGTTCAATAATATTGGCGTTTTCCTTACTGATAGAATTAGCTATTAGCGACTCACCATCCTTTTCCAAAAAATTCAACATTCGCTGATTGGTTTCCACCGTAACCGTTTTGTTGCCACAGTCCATCCATTCATCTACCTTACCTGGCACAAATTTCATGCCTTTGTCCATCATACGTTTAATTCCATCATTAATTTGATATTCCCCACCGTTGGTGATATCATTATCCAGAACATATTGAAGTTCATTTTTTAACACTCCAACATCTTTGAAATAATAGATACCAATAACCGCTAAATCGGATACAAATTCCTTAGGTTTTTCAACCAATTCCACTATCTCATTAGCTGAATTTAGGTTTACAACCCCAAAGGCTTCTGGCTTCTCAACTTGTTTCACCCAAATAACACTGTCTGCTGATTTGTCCAAATCAAACTCAGCCCTGATTAAGGTGTCCGCATAAGCAATCACTGCCGGCCCACTTAAAGATTCCTTGGCACTCATAATGGCATGTCCTGTACCCAAAGGTTGGTCTTGTCTATAAATAGAGCCTTTAGCTCCTAGGCCCTCGGCCAATTCCATCAAACTTTTTACCACTTCTTCTCCAAAAAAAGCTGGGTCTCCTAGAATAAAGGCCACCTCATCTATGGGTTCTCCCAAAACTTTGGCAATGTCACTTACCAATCGGTGAACAATAGGTTTTCCTGCCACAGGAATTAGCGGTTTTGGAACTGTCAAGGTATGAGGTCTCAATCGGGAACCTCTTCCCGCCATGGGAACAATAATTTTCATATTCTTTATAGTATAACGTAGCTAGTATTTATTTTTATTGTGTGCCGGTACTTCCAAATCCTCCCGCACCACGGTCGGTTTCCGAGAGTGTCTCCACTTCCACCCATTCTGCACGTTCGTGCTTTGCAATGACCATTTGGGCCACCCGTTCCCCATTTTCAACAACAAAATCTTCTGTAGAAAGGTTCACCAAAATCACTCCTACCTCACCTCTATAATCGGCATCAATGGTTCCAGGGGCATTGAGTACTGTAATTCCTTTTTTTGCCGCCAATCCACTTCGTGGGCGCACTTGGGCTTCATAGCCTACCGGAAGCTCCATAAAAATCCCGGTGGGCACAATAGTCCTTTCCAGAGATTTTAGGGTGATTGGTGCATCTATATTTGCTCTAAGGTCCATACCTGCCGATGCAATTGTTTCGTAATTGGGCAGGTCATTTTCTGATGTATTAATGATTTTAATCTTCACGGCGTAGTAATATGGTCTTCAATTGATCTCCTTCCAACTTGTAAACTAACATCAAAAATAACAAAAGTAGCAGGCCTCCAGCTATTAAATTTCTATTAAAAACGTAAAAGGAAAGTGCAGAAAATGTGATGGATATGATAGTATAAAACAGTATTTTACGCATGTTGTAGGGAACTGGGTAGTATTTTCTTCCGAAGTAATACGAAAGTATCATCATACTTCCATAGGCGGCCAATGTAGCCAAGGCAGAGGCCATATATCCAATTTTATCAATAAATGCGATATTGATTACCAAAGTCAACAACGCTCCAATTAATGAAATGTACGCCCCAAACTTAGTGCGATCTGTAATCTTGTACCACACGGATAGGTTGTGGTAAATCCCCAAGCAGAAACTCCCCAACAAAATAATAGGAACTACGTCCAAAGCCTCCCAATAGGTCTCATTTCTAATTAGAAGTTTTCCCAACGGATTGACTAAAACAACCACCATTAATAAAATTACACTACCTAATATGACAAAATAATTGGTGATTTGAGCGTAGGTTTTCTGTGGTTTTTCTGTTTTGGCATGGCTGAAGAAAAAGGGTTCCACGCCCATCCGGAATGCCGTTCCGAACAACGTCATAAAAAGGGCCAACTTGTAACAGGCCCCATATTTACCTACTTCAGCTTCGGCCTCATCAGGGGGCAATAACTCGGTCAACAAAATTTTATCGAACACCTCATTGATGGTGAAAGCCACTCCTGCTAGCATTACAGGACCGGCATACTTCATCATTTGTTTCCAAAGAACAATATCAAATCTATAGGGAACTTTAAAATAAGTAGGCAGTAATATCAACAAGGTTACCCCGCTTGCTATAATATTTGAAATGAAGATATACTGAATCTCCCATCCTTCTTTATAGATAGAATTGAAAAATCCCTCTTGGGAACCTTCAGCCAATTTGGGCAAAATAAGTAGAAAGTAAATATTAAAAGTTAGGTTTATGGCCACGTTTATGGTTTTGAGAACAGCATATTTCATGGGTTTCTCATTGGCCCTGAGCAGCGCAAAGGGAATAATGGCCAAGGCATCCAAAACCAAAATATATGTGGTAAACTCAATATAAGCCGGATTGATATTCGTGAAATCCGCCAAACTTTGTTTGACCGATAAAGCAAAAATCAAAAACAACAAAGACGAACACAATAAGGAAATCAACGAGGTGGAAACCACATGCTTTTTATCCTCGCTCTTATGGTAGAAACGAAAGAACGCTGTTTCCATCCCATAGGCCAAGAACACATTGAAAATTGCAATCCACGCATAAATATTGGTGTACTGCCCATACCCTGCGGCATTTTTAAAAACTGAGGTATATAGCGGGAGCAGGAAAAAGGAAATGACCCTTGGGAATACCGTGGCTAGGCCATAAATAAAAGTCTGTTTGAAAAGCTTTTTTAACGGGTTCAATGAAATGCGTGTGCTTTAGATACCTTAAAAGTGGTTACAAGTTACGTAAAACCCTTTACTCCCCGTCTTGAACAAACCGTTTTGGTTCTAAATGTTGGCTTTCCCTATTTCTGGGCCAGTTCTTTAATATACCATCTTAAGTTTTCAATAGTATGGTCCAATTTTCCATCTATAAGAAAAACAGGGTAAGCTATCCTCTCCACTTCTGGGTTTTGAAGCCTAATCAATTCAAACATAATTTTATTGTAGTGATCATTTTTATCCGCCTCAATGTACTTAAAAGGTACATGCTACATTTTTCTTATTTTCATTTTCTTCAGAATTCAAAAGAAATTGCAAATTGAAGCATCGGTCATGCCAACTCGGTACGGTAATATCTTGAACAATGGTATCAAATTCCAGACCAATTTCATCCTTTATTGCACTCAAATCATCCGCCTCATAAATACTCTTTTCGCCAGACACAAAATTCAAAAGCTTTTTGTATTCTGAACTATCTAAATATTTATCTAAACCTTTAATAGGTGATATGTTTTTGGGGTAAAACATATAGGCCTTTGACAAATAACCATCAATATCTAGTTCCATATGATATAATCTAATCACATCCTCCAAAATCTGGTCGAGTGGTGGCTCTGTATTGAGTTGGAGGAATGGTACTAGTGGAATTAGTGTTTGCTCCATGCCTCGTTCTTAAAATTTGACCTAATTTCCCTGGGTTATCTCCTCCAAAGCCTGATGGGTATACTCCCCAAGCATTATCAATTCCCATGCCTGTAAGATTGTCAATCTTCAATGCATAATCTGTACGATTGTGGTACTAATCTAAATAGTATCCTAATTAATTGATTTTTGATTATGGCGCAAACTTCTTTTCAACTTGTTATATAAAAAAGATATCAATAAAAGCATTGTGCTAAGGATTGCTAGTGCAATAATTATGCTTGAACACTCTATCAGAATATACCATATATCAATATTTAACATAATATCTTCATTCCACAGGAAAATAGCCGCGGACCAAATTAATAGGTTGAATATAATCCAATAGATAAAGTGTTTTTTCATCTTTAACTATTTATACCAAAACCCTCTGTTATCAAATCCTCTTTGAAAGAGGCGCTATAACAAGTAAAGTTCTTTTTATTCCACGCGTTTAAATATGCTTTCTCCATTTTCTTATCAAAACTTTAAAGAAGGTCAAAACGCCATAAAAAAAGAAAAACAAAAAAACACATAGCACAACAAGTTGCCATAGGTAAAGTCTTATATACGTGTCATAAATGTTTATATCTACATGCATAGAATATACTTACTGGACTTTTTAGTCTTTTGCTCTTTTAAAAGAAACCCATATTTCCTTTTCCAAATACTTGTTTGATGGGTCCGTCTTATTTTTTATGATCATGTCAGCTAAAGTTTTATGGGAATTTTTCTTTAAATCATACCAAATTAAACTTTGTAACTCTTCAAACTCTTCAATTTGTGGTTCAGGCAAATTCTCATAATAATTTAGCAATGAATCCCTGTCTATTTCTGGCGGTATTCTAAATCCATGTTTTTCAATATAATATTTAGATAGACTGGAAGAATTTGGCAAGCCGTAATTGTTTACCGTTTTTTCAAAAAAATCCGTTGAATCCCAAACTCTGATTATCAATAATACTTCATTGATTCTTTTGCTATTATCGACTTTAAAAGCAAGTTTATGAATATTAAAGTCCAAAAAGGTATGATACCCCTCAATACCTTGTATTGTGCAATAATCAAATGAGGTAAGCCCTGGATGCTCTTTAAAATTGGACATATTCAAACACACAAGCTCAGACTCCTTGAACATGTCGGATAACGATGTGCTAAGAATGCTCTCATCAATACTCATGCTTTGCAAAATAAGATATAAAATTATAGATTGTAAATACGCAAAACTCATTTCCAAAAATTAATAACAATCATCTGTACCCATCCAATCCTCCTTATATGGTCTTGGGCTACCAGACCATCCTAAGGGAGCATTTCTTGTTGCTTGTCCCCCAATTTTCTTAAAATTCTCTTTTATAAACTCGTCCATTTTAATAGCAAGAACTCCTGTGTTTATTTGTCCACACGATTGCTTTCTAAACCATTTTTGTAAATCAAAAAATGCACCGGCCAAAGCATCGGCAGCTCTCTCGGACGCATAAAAAGAATTCCATCTTGCCGGTACGTGAAAATAATAGGTTTGATATGATGCTGCAACTCCTAGTCCGGGGCATCTGTCCAATTTTGTTACCACATCCCATATGCCATCTACAGCTGCCACTTGTACTCCCGTATTGCCAACTTTATAAAACCTAAAACTTTCACAACTTGGGTCGGCAAAAACTTTAATCTCGTTTATAGGAACACTAACCCATCCTTCAGGACAAGGGTTGTTATCTTTACCTGTTAAGACTGATGATTTTTGGTCTTGTTTATTGGAAGTCATCGGAGGCATATAAAATCTTCCCTGACCAACAGTAACCGTTCCTTTTTTTGTATACGTTCTTGTTACTGATATATGTGGGCGAGCACTCACTGTTTTGGGAGAGCTGGGAGTAGTTGTTGATGAAGGGGCACCACTAGGAGCCCCGGGCGAGCCAGAGCTTGTATTGTTTGTAGTGGTAGTATTCGGTTGACCTACATCTTCAAAGCAAGCAACAGATTGTGTATCCCTAGCATTCAATCCGGTGACACCTGCAAACTCTTCAAGAGAATATATGTTTACCGTTCCATCAAAATTCTTTTCCTCATCGCTGGCAAAACTCGATATATCTCCATTATCAAAATTATATTCAACTACAAATGGTACTATGGGGTTTCCATCTGTCCGTTTGGTTACTACAAGGTTATAGAATGTTTTAGGCGAGGGGTCATCTGAATGGATAATAACTGAAAAACTTTCATTGTTGACCGAGTCTTTTAACTTGAGCACCGAATTTTCGTCTATCCAAAATTTTGAATCTCCTTTCTCTGCATATGATCTAGCCAATTTAGATTTACCGGTACTGTTCAAGGCTTCTGATAGTTCTGGAATAGAACCAAAGTCAACTTCTTCAACTAGTACATTGGATTGTTGGGCGTCTTGAACCAAATCCATTTGTACAGGTTCGGTTTCGCAGGAAACATAGAATAGAAAAGAAAAAAGTAGAAAAGCTAATCTCTGAAAAACACACTTTTTCATGATAAAGTAGGATTTAAAAAGTTTATAATAAAGATGGGGGGGCTGCAATTGCAAAGTAGAAAAGTTCAACCAAAATTCATTACAGAAAAACCATAAAAAAACTGGGGTTTTCCTATAGCTGCAAGTAGTAGGACTTTTACCAGAACCTTAAAAAGAAAAAAGGGCCACTTCTAAAGAAGTGGCCCTTTATATGATGTATACTGCTATTAGTTATTAAGTGCCTCTGCACCTCCAACAATCTCAAGGATTTCGTTGGTAATGGCAGCTTGTCTTGCTTTGTTATAGGTCAATTTCAATTGATCTCTGAGTTCCGTAGCATTATCCGTAGCTTTGTGCATTGCGGTCATACGGGCACCGTGCTCACTGGCAAAGGAATCGCGGATAGCTTTGTACAATTGTGTTTTCAAAGATTTTGGAATCAATTGTTCCACTATCTCTGGTTTTGAAGGTTCAAAAATATAATCTGCAGCTCCAGAGGCATCACCCTCTACAGGAACAATGGGTAAAAACTGCTCCGTCATTACGATTTGTGTTGCTGCATTTTTGAACTTGTTGTACACCAAATCAATTCTATCATAGTCACCTTCGGTGAAATACTTCATCAAATCTTGAGCGATTGAAGCAACATTCTCAAAAGTCAACGTATCAAAAACCTCACTGTGATTGGCAATAACGTCTTGCTTTTTGCTCAAGATATCATTCCCCTTCTTACCAATGGCCATAATATCCACCTGCTTACCCGCATAGGTCTCCCCAATCAACGCATTGGCCTGTTTGATGATATTGGAATTGAAAGCCCCACAAAGCCCCCTATTAGAGGTAATGGCAACTACCAAAACTTTGTTCACGGTTCTGTTGTCTGCAAATTTGCTTCCGGCATCACCGTCCAAACTAGCGCTTAAACTTTGCAATAACTCGGTAAGTTTGTTTGCATAAGGACGCATAGCTGTAATGGCGTCCTGGGCTTTTTTCAACTTGGCAGCAGATACCATTTTCATGGCACTGGTAATCTGCATGGTTGATGAAACCGAGGCTATTCTATTTCGTATTTCCTTTAAGTTTGCCATTTTTAAAGTTATGAGTTAAAAAGTGCTGAGTTAAGAGTTTTTGATTATGGCAACTAAAATTCTTATTAACTCTTCACAATCGCTTATCATGCCTTTGGGTACTTTCCTTCCTGTAGCTTCTAAAATTTCCAACCAATATTGGGTTTCATCGGCTTCCTTTAGTGCAATCCCAAACTTATTTTTAAAATCTTTTGTGCTTACACCTCTTTGTGCCTCTCTTGTATTGGCTCCAATGCTTGTGCCACTTCTGAGCAATTGAGATGCTAACTCAAAATCTTTATTTTCTTTTAATTCATCACAGTATCGTACAATGTCACAAGCAAATTGAAAACTTTTTATCCTAATCGGACTTTCATTCAATTTACTCATAACTCTGCACTCATAACTTCTAATTATATTTAGAAGATAGATCTTTACAGACTGCTGTCAAGGTATCAGTAACTTCATCTGTCAATTTACCCGCTTTTAACGTATCCAATACGTCTCTGTGCTTGGCATTCAAGAACTCAATGAAGTCTCTTTCAAATTCTTTTACTTTATCAACTGGAACATCTCTCAACAAGTTTTTGGAACCTGCAAAGATGATGGCAACTTGATCTTCAACAGTATAAGGATCATTTTGCGCTTGCTTCAATATCTCAACGTTTCTACGTCCTTTTTCAATTACGTTCAATGTCGCAGCATCCAAATCGGAACCAAACTTGGCAAAAGCTTCCAATTCACGGAACTGGGCCTGATCCAGTTTCAAGGTACCTGCCACTTTCTTCATGGACTTGATCTGAGCCGAACCACCCACACGTGATACTGAGATACCTACGTTGATCGCCGGGCGAACACCTTGGTTGAACAAATCTTGCTCCAAGAATATCTGACCATCTGTAATGGAGATTACGTTGGTTGGGATATAAGCTGATACGTCACCTGCCTGTGTTTCAATAATTGGAAGTGCGGTCAAAGAACCACCACCTTTTACGATTGGCTTGAGTGTCTCGGGCAAATCGTTCATTTCTTTGGCGATATCGTCATCTGCAATCACTTTTGCAGCACGCTCCAATAATCTTGAGTGCAAGTAGAAAACGTCACCAGGATAAGCTTCACGACCTGGAGGTCTTCTCAAAAGAAGGGATACCTCACGGTAAGCGACCGCTTGTTTTGACAAATCATCATAAATGATCAAAGCTGGACGACCTGTATCTCTAAAGTATTCTCCAATAGCAGCACCTGCAAACGGAGCGTAAACCTGCATTGGAGCAGGGTCAGATGCATTGGCCGCTACAATTGTAGTGTAGGCCAAAGCTCCTTTATCTTCCAAAGTTTTGGCAATGGCCGCAACTGTTGATGCTTTTTGACCTACTGCAACATAGATACAGTAAACAGGTTCACCAGCATCGTAGAATTCTTTTTGATTCAAAATGGTATCGATACAAACCGTGGTCTTACCCGTTTGACGGTCACCGATCACCAACTCACGCTGTCCTCTACCGATCGGAATCATCGCATCAACCGCTTTAATACCCGTCTGCAATGGTTCATTTACCGGCTGACGATAAATAACTCCTGGAGCTTTACGTTCCAATGGCATTTCGTAAGTATCACCGGCAATAGGTCCTTTTCCGTCGATGGGGTTACCCAAGGTATCCACCACACGACCAACAATACCTTCACCAACATTGATGGATGCTATACGTTGTGTTCTTTTTACAGTAGCTCCTTCCACAATTTCTTTGGATGGACCCAACAATACAACACCAACATTGTCTTCTTCAAGGTTCAGAACAATTCCCTGCATTCCACCATCAAACTCCACAAGCTCTCCGTATTGTGCATTGGAAAGTCCGTAAACACGGGCAATACCATCCCCTACCTGCAATACGGTACCTACTTCGTCCAAGGAAGCGGTTGCTTCAAAACCAGATAATTGTTTCTTCAAAATTGCTGATACCTCAGCGGCTTTTACTCCTGCCATTTTTATAGACTATTTGTAAATTCTCTTTTTAATCCGTTCAATTTGTTTGCGACACTGGCATCGTATTGCAAATCCCCAACACGCAATACAAATCCTCCTACAATGCTTTCGTCAACTTTATTTTCTATAGTGACCTTGTTTCCTGTCATTTTAGTGACCTCGGCCAATATTTTCTTTTCCAAAGCAGCTGTTAATGGAACAGCAGTGGTAACATAGGCTACATCTTCCCCTTTCAGTTTTTCATGAAGGATAATGTATTTATAGGCTACTTCCTGCAACATGGATATTCTCTTGTTATCGGTCAGTGTGCCGATAAGTCCTTTTGAAATCTCATTACAGCCCTTGAATATTTCCTGCAAACTGCTTTTTTTTACCTCTGCCTTTACTACAGGGCTTTCCAAAAGGTTTTGCAATTCTTGGTTTTCCGAAATTGCAGCAGCAATGTCTCGCATATCTTTTTCAACGGTATCTGCCGCTTTCTTTTCAATAGCGAAATCCAAGGTTGCTTTTGCGTAGCGTATGGCTGCCCTATTCTGGTTCATTTGTTCTTAGTTCAATTTGATATCTCCTAAGGTGTCCTCTACCAACTTCAACTGCTTCTTTTTATCGGACAACTCTTCTTTGATCACTTTTTCTGCAATATCGATGGAAAGATTGGCAACCTGAGCCTTGATATCCGCTACGGCAGCTTTCTTTTCACTTTCAATGGCGGCTTGGGCCTGTTTCATCAGTTTATCGCCTTCAGACTTAGCCTGCTCCTTTGCTTCTGAGATAATCCCCTCCTTCAATTCTCTTGCTTCTTTAAGCATCGCATCCCGCTCTGCTCTTGCTTCTTTAAGTATGCGTTCGTTATCCGCTTGAAGGTTTTGCATTTCCTTTTTGGCTTCCTCAGCAGACTCTAAAGCACTTTTTATAGATTCCTCTCTTTCACTAACTGCACCTAATATTGGCTTCCACGCAAACTTGCGAAGAATTATGAGCAAGAATATAAATGTAATTGCTGTCCAAAAGACAAGACCAAAACCAGGTGTTACAAATTGACTACTATCCATTATTTTTTAATTTTTAGACATCATTAAAATTAAGGTGCAACCAACCGTTACACCTTAATTCTATTACTTAAGGAATGAAACTACCACTGCGAAAAGTGCAACCGCCTCAACGAAGGCTGCCAAAATCAATGCAGATGATTGAATCTTTCCGTGCATTTCTGGTTGACGTGCCATTGCTTCCATGGCTCTTCCGCCAATGTTACCAATACCAATACCAGCTCCAATTGCAGCTAAACCAGCTCCGATTGCGGCAATTGCTCCGTAATCTGCAGCGGTAACCGCTTCCTGTACTAATGCTAGACTCATAGTTTGAAATATTTAAATAATTAATTTAATGATGTTCTTCTTCTGTGGCCATTCCAAAATAAAGGGCCGATAAAACTGTAAAAATATATGCTTGAATCGCTGTTACAATAATCTCAATTATTCCAATGAACAAAGAGAAAGCAACAGACACAGGTGCTATAAATATCGATTTGAAAATAAAAATCAATGACATTAAAGCCAATACAATAATGTGACCTGCTGTAATGTTCGCAAACAATCGAATCATTAAGGAAATTGGCTTTACAAACATTCCTATTATCTCGATTGGCGCCAAAAATATTTTCATGGGAACTGGAACTCCAGGCATCCAAAAGATGTGTTTCCAATAATTTTTATTGCCGCTAAATGTGGTAATGATAAAAGTAAACACTGCCAATGTCATGGTAAAGGCAATATTTCCGCTCAAATTCGCACCATTAAGTATTGGAATCAAACCGAAAATGTTATTTATCCATATAAAGAAGAAAATGGTCAATAAGTAGGGCATATACCTTTTGTATTTCTTCTCGCCAATCATAGGAATCCCTATTTCATCTCTAACAAAAACTACTAATGGCTCTATAAAACCAGCAATGCCAGTTGGCACATTGTTTTCAGATCTTTTATATCTCCTTGCAGCCGCTGTAAAAATCAACAACAAGACAATAACAGAAACCCACATCATAAAAACATTTCTGGTAATTGAAATATCCAATGGTTTTGATGCGTTTGTCGGGTGATGCTCATTGTCAAATACAATCTCCGAGGCTCCTTCATCCAATTGGTAGATAGTCTCATGGAGTTTTACAAAACGTCCGCCATTTGTTTCAACCACTGTATGACCTGAATCATCGTGATGAAATTTACTTGACATAAAAGTGGTCAGTCCTTTGTCTGTCCACAATACCACTGGAAGAGGCAAAGAAATCGAATGATTGTTCCAATCAAGAATGTGGAATTCATGTGCATCAAGTACATGGTGAATAATCATTCCTTGAGCATCAAATTCTTCTTCTTTTTCTTCTATTTCTTCAACCAAATATTCGGCTTGGTCTTGGTGCTGCAATACCGCAAAAACAGGAGAGGAAAGTAAAAAAACAATAAAACCTAATAAAAGGATTTTCCAGCTGGTAAATTTCATTCCTAATATATTAGAATAAAGGGTCCTAAAAATTCCGTGCAAATGTAAGGACATTCTAATAATCCACAAACATTATTAGGGTCATTTTAAGCCAACAGTCTTTTAGCTCAATTATTTCTTTGTTAAAAGAGTGCTTAAGCTGAACACTTCAAAGAAAAGAAACACAAAATAAGGTATGAAAAAATTGAAAACATCAGGCTTCTTGTTTTGAAAATCAGACAACAACAGAGGTAACAAGAAAACAATGCAAAGTAGCATTTTTACTATTGTAGAAACCAAGAAAGTGTTTAAAATAGCCCCTCCTCCATGAAAAGTCTTATAGTTAATAATTGTATACACAATCATAACGGTCACAAAATGAAAAATATATACCTGCCAAACTGGTAAGAATAACTCTAAAGTAGAAAAGAGGTTAATCAACAACCACCAATGAACAGCAAATAATATAAATGTCAAAAGACATAATTTCAAAAGAAAAGACGATTGACTTTTCCTAAAGGTTCTTTGCGTGTTCATTTATTCAATTATTTGGTGATTTTTCTAATCACAAAAATAATCGAAGTAATGACACTATAAAGAGAAAAACCTATTGTGAACCAATTTTGGTCATTTGGGTAATTCTCATCCAGTTTTATGCCTACAAAAGTGCCAATGAGAATAATTGAAATCATTTGAAAAACAATTCCAGAAAACTTTACATAAGAATTTAACTGTCTTTTCTTCTTAGGAGACTTTTGCTGGCTCATTCGTTTTAGTGGACTGTAATTTATGGGTTGGAGTAGCGGCTCCTTTGCCCATGGTGCAAGCGGCGTTGAATGTTGCTCCAGGCTCCACTGCCAATTTTGCTACGCTAACTGTACCTTCAATCACAGCAGAAGCTTTAAGGGAAAGTAAATCCTTTACGTTGAGCTCGCCATTGAACTTTCCTTCAATATCAGCATTAACGCATTCTACTTTACCATTGATATAGCCATCTTTACCAATGACCACTTTTCCGGAGGTAACTACATTGCCTTCCAATTTTCCATCTATTCTGAAATCTGCTTCAGAAGTTATATCACCTTTTATCTTGGTGTTTTTCTCAATTCTGTTGGGCTGTCCTCCAAATTCTGTCATAGGGCGTGGTTTTTTGTTGTCAGAAAACATCGTGTTCTAGGGTTTTGGGGTTAAAATTTGTGCTTTGTATGATTTTAAGTTCTTGTGGACTTGTATAATTTTATAATTGTTTGATAAAACTACGAAATTCTCATCTTTGATTCTGTAGTCCTTGTTGTTTTTTATAAGCTCGGCAAAACCTAGCGCAAAGTCCTTCGATTTAAATCCGTGCACAACCACAAATTGGTCTTCCAAATTGTAGATGTCCTTGGAAATAATATTTTTATAATGCAAGTCTTTAACGACTTCTTCCAACCTTTTCTTTAACTCTAACGCTTTTTCATTGTCCCTTATTTTAAATGGGAAAACTACTTTCCAGTTCCCGCTTCCCGAAGCACCAACTTCTGGCGAAAACTCCCTGCTTTCCAGTTTGGGCAACTGGTCTGAAACTATTTCTTCTGCTTTTTTGCCTTCAGGGTTGTTGGGATACGTGAGCGCTACGTAGTTCAGGGCTTCTTTAAAAGCTTCAAAACCTTGTAAGCGACCAATGGCATTCGCCTTGAGCATTTCAAATTTTGGAACAATGGGATCTCCGGTATATCGACTAATATATCCTTCGGCTTGGGTTATAACCTGAAGGAATTGTTGCTCCTGATATAATTTAAAAAGCGAGTTGTAATGTGCATCTGGGCTATCGCTACTGCCTTCTAAAACTGCTTCGGGGTTTAAAAGGATTTCCGCGTAGCGCGTGTCAGGGTGATTGCTAATAATATCTTGCTTCATATTGTCCTTTAACGGACTGCCAGATTCTTCATAAATTTTGTACAGGTTGTATTTTGATGGCAAGACCAGTCTTTCTTCTGGATTGGAAGCCAAAACACGTTCAAGCTTCGCGGCTGCTAAAAGATTGTCCTTGAATTTTTCTTTATAGATCAATCCCAATTGATAGTTGGCAAAGTTCCTCTCAATCTTCAAACTATCTATTTCGGCAACATCTGTTGGTATTTGCTCCAAATAAAAGTCCAGAGAATATTTTTGGTCATCCATTAGCTCCTCTGGGTTCTGACCATTGGAAGTCACCTCAGTGCCCGTGGCTTCGGAAATTAATGTTCTTGATTTATTGCTCCATCGCCAGTCATCTTCCAATACGCGATCGCCCCACCTAGTTTTAAAATCATTCCTACCATACCCCAAACTGGTAACATTATAAAAATAGAACTTCCCTTTGTTCGCTTTGCCCCCTTTGCTCTCTGCAAAGGCTGCAAATCCAGCATTGGAGCGTTGCAATTCTTTTTCGGCTGCGGCTTCTTCTTTCCGTTTTAGTTCTGCAATGTAATCCTCAAAATAAGCTTTCCTTTCTGCCTCGGGCATTTCATACAATGTAATGACACTGTCAGTATATTGAACGATATCTTCATATTTAATTACATCTTCCAGATTGTCCAATTTCTTTTTGATGCTCCTATACTTTTTAGTGTTCAGAACAAGATTGGTGAGTGTGCTGTCATAATATGCACCTGAAGTCTTATATTGATCTTGGTCAAAATAGTAATCAGCCAAACTTTGATAGTTCAGGGCATTCAATTTTCGTTCTTCTTGAGGAGTGGCCCGCAACGATTTGTTGTAATAAGCCAAGGCCAAACTATCTGACTTGTTGTTCAAATGAAATTGGGCAATCTCTCTAAAGATTTTATCCAAAAAAGGACGATTTTCCCGATTTTCCTCCAAATCTGTTAGATATTCGAACAGCTCCTCCTTGTTTGCCTGCGAGATTTCTGTATTCTGAATCTTTTTCAGGTGTGCATTGATCATATACACACGAGGTGATTTTCTATTTAGGTCAATTACTTTATCAAAAGCATAATTGGCACTGTCTTTATAACCTAATTGATTGTACAATTGGCCTATGATAAAAAGATACCTTCCCTTTTCTGGGTTTTTTCTGGTGTATGCTTGGGCAATCTTTAATTTTTGAATAGCAGTGTCAGGAGCTTTCAGGTTGATATAGCATTGTGCCAAAACCGCATTTGCATCGGCATATTCTTGATCTTTTAGTGATTCAAACTTAAAGAGTCTTTTCAAATTTTTAATCGCAACCTCAGGATTGTCCAAACGCATATTGGTCTTTTCCCTCCAAATGGTGGCTTCGTTCAGTTTGTCGCTCTCCACATATTTCCGAAGGATATAATTGAAGGATTCCAAAGCGGGGATATAGCGTTGGTCAAAATATCTGGCTTTGCCCAAAAGAAGAAAAGCTTCATCCGTTTGCGGATTGCGCTCCTCATCTTTAATGTCCATACTATGCTTTTGAATGGCCTTTGTGGCCTTCTCCTCTGCAATGATGAAATTGGGGTTGTTGTCTTCTGAATCCAGCTTTATCTCATCGGTCACCTCTAAACGTTCCACAGGAAGTATTTCCCAATAATCATCACGGTAACTGGAATTCAGTTCTTCACGGCCTTGCTCAAAGGCAATATTACCATTATAAAGGGTATTGTACTTGGTGTTTAGGGCATGCCAATTCCTATTGATAAAGGCATCCTTCTTAGTGGAACAAGAACCCAGTACCAATACAGATAGAACTATTAACGATAAAAATGTATGCTGAAGCTTCAAAACTATTGCTGATCGTATCTAACCTTAACTGAAAAACATCCAGATTATTTTAAGGCTCATCGATAAAATACAATATTTTTCAACTACTGGGCGAACAATTACGAAGTCATTTGATTTACCACGCGCTTGGGCGCTCATAGGCAACCCTGCTCCTATTGTATTTTGCCTTATAGGCAACCGGCGATAGACCCACATATTTTTTAAATACTGTTCTAAACGCTTTTTGGTCTGCATAACCTACTTGATACATCACCTCATTCACATTCCGTTGCGTGGATTCCAAGCTTCTTTTGGCTGCTTCTATCTTTACTCTTTGAATGTATTCCAATGGGGTGTTCTGGGTGGCCTTTTTAAACCTCCTTACAAAATTGCGACTACTGATGGCAAACTTTTTGGCCAATTGTTCCACGGATATTTTATGCTGAATGTTGCTCTCGATATATTTTTGGGCCTGTTTAATGGCAGTATCCCCGTGGTCTTTTTGCCCTTGGAAGATGGCAAATTGATTTTGATCTTCTCGATCCATTTCTATTTCAAAAAATTTAGAAAGATAGATTGCCGCTCCTCTTCCACAATACTTTTCCACCAAGTGCAGCATGAGATTTAAAAAAGAGTAGGCCCCTCCGCTTGTATAAATACCGTCTTCTTCTGTTACAATTTTATTGGAAACCAAATTTACCTTTGGGAACATCATTCTGAACATATCCATCCCCGCCCAATGAGTGGCGCATTGTTTTCCATCTACCAGACCGGTTTGCGCCAATATAAAAGCCCCTATGCACATACTCGCGACCTCTGCTCCATGAACATTGCGCTGATGAAGAATCCACGGAATAAAATCCTTATTGGCCTCTAAATCCTCAACCATCTTGTCTGGTCTTAGGGCCGGAATCAAAACCAAGTCTGTTTTTTCCACTTCGTGGATAGTCTTCTGACAGTGGATACTGAACAATCCATTATAGAGGGAATAATCCTTCTCCAGTCCTACCAAATGGATTTCGAAAAAGTCTCCCGTCCTGTTTTCAACCTTGTTCAGATATTGATTGGTGGCCATCAACACTTTAAAAGGTCCTACTACACTGCTCAGAATTGCATTCCCTTTAGGAACCAAAATACATACGTGTTTCATTGTCAGTAGTTTTTGTGCTATAAATGTAGCTGTAAAACTTGGCAGAATCAACCCTTTAAAGTGTCTTGTTCCCCCTTTATGAGGCTTCGCCCTCTTTTGTAGTTTTGGAGCAAATGGAGTATGAAAAGTTTTTGGAGATACGGTCAAACATGTGCTTGAAACACGAGCATGTGACCGAGGGAAAAATGATGAGCTCTCCTGCTATTCATTACAAAAGAAAAGTTTTTGCTTTTTATTCCAAAAAGCAGAAAATGGTTTTTAAATTAGGAAAGGATTATCCAATACATGAACTTGATTTGGAACTGTTAGAGTTTAGTCCCTTCAAAACCAAAAAACCACTATCTGGTTGGTATGAAGTTGATTTTGATCACCAAGACAAATGGGAGGATCTGAGCACATTGGCCTTGAACATCATAATAAGGATGATATGATTACTGAAGATTTCAGCACTTTTCTACAGGAGCTTTCCAACAACAATCACAAAGATTGGTTTAAAGCCCATAAAAAACATTATGAAAATGATGTGAAGACTCCTTTTTTGAATTTGCTCGAGGAACTATTGCCCAGCCTCTGTGAATGGGATCCACGAATCTTACCTGACCCCAAAAAAGCGTTGTTCCGAATTAATAAGGATGTCCGTTTTTCCAAGGACAAAACACCTTACCATACCATAGTAAAAGCTGGGTTTTCACCTTACGGCAAAAAATCCTTCCTTCCAGGTTATTATCTCGGCATTGATGCCATAAATATTCATGTTGGGGGTGGGCTGTTTATGCTCCGTGGCCCAGAACTTAAAAAAGTACGCGAGCATATGCTGTACAATCCTGAAGAACTTATCCAAATTGTAGAAGCAACGAATTTTGTTCAAAATTTTGGAAGGCTTAAAGGGGAAAAAGCCAAAAGATTGGACAAGAATTTTTTATCCGTTGCGAAAAAAACGGATTTGATCTATCACAAGCAGTTCTATGCCATGGCAGAATTTCCTTTGGAGCCTTTTTATGGTGGCAATGGACTTTTGGAAGAGATCATGGTCCATTTTGAAGCCATAAAACCCCTGAACACTTATTTAAACCAAGCTTTCGATTGATCAATGAGTTTATTTATTAATCATAAAAACAGCAACTAAAAATGACAACACAAGAAGTCGCAGACAAATTGGTAAGCCTTTGCAGAGAAGGCAAATACGAAGAAGCTTATGGCCTATACGCAGATGATGCCGTTAGCGTGGAAATGCCAGGTGTTCCTAACGAACGTACCGAAGGGCTAGAGAACATTATTCAAGGCTATGCCCAATGGGCCAGTGGCATTGAAGAGGCTCATGGAGGTACCGTAGGAGACCCCATGGTAGTCGGCAACCATTTTATGGTACCTATGACCAGCGATGTTACCTTTAAAGAAGGTGGTAGAGTGAACATGGAAGAGTTCTGCATGTATCAGGTAGAAGGTGGAAAAATTAAAAAAGCCCAATTCTTCTATGACCCTTCCATGATGGGCTAAGATTAAGTTGCCACAAAGTATTTAGGGCGCCACTAAAGTGGCGCCCATTTTTTTATGCCGCAAAAAAGGATTCCAATTCCTTTAAAGTCTCTGGAGAGGTTTGAATGTCCTTTACTACTTCACCTTTATTTAGGACTACAATGCGCTCACAAACTTCGGTTACATGAAGTAAGTCATGACTGGAAACCAAAACAGTAACTTCTTTTTGCGAAGCCAGTTCCTTGATGATTCCTTTTAAACGAATCTGGGTGGTAGGATCCAGGTTTGCAAAAGGTTCATCCAAAATCACAACTTCTGGGTCGCCAATGAAGGAAGCTACTATTCCTGCTTTCTTTTGATTTCCTTTGGATAAATCTCTCAAAAATTTCTTTTGACCCAAAATCTCACCATGGAAAAAATCTTCAAAAGTGGACAATAACGCGTCAACATCTGCTTTGTTTTTACCTCGAAGCTCCCCGATAAAATAAAAATACTCCTCGGGGGTTAGGTAGCCTATCAAAAAAGACTCATCCACAAAGGCAGAGGTAAACGGTTTCCATGCTTCGCTAACATCTACTTGAATGGTATTGTTTATGATTTTTCCCGTGGTAGGCTGAATCAAATCCAACAAAAGGCTAAAAAAAGTCGTCTTCCCAGCCCCATTGTTCCCCACAAGTCCAAAACTTTGTCCTTTGGGTATGTCCAGATTCTGTATGTTCAGCACAATTTGTGAACCATAGACCTTGGTTAAATTTTCCGCAGTAATCATAGTATTTTTTTAACTGTTCTTTTCTTTAAAGCCGGCGATCATGCCATACTTTTTTATTCTGTATTGTTCGGTTATCTTGTTGAGGAAATAGTTTTTAAATGCAAGACCTATTATTCCAAGTGCCGAAAGCGTAATTACCGCCGCTTCAATGGAAATGAGATAATAGACTACGGTAAAAATTATAATGGGCAGTCCCAAAACAGGTAGCATAATCAAAAATTGATTGGCACTCGTCCCTTGCATGTTACCAAATGGACTTTTATCCAAATCGATTCGTTTTTTGTTGAAAGACCCAAAGTAGAGTATCACCGGAATGTTGACCCCTAAATTGTACAAAGCACTTCCAAAGTTTATGGCCAAGGCATTCCAACCAAAATAGACATAGGGAATGGTGAGCAAAAACATGACCACCACACTGAAAGAAATGAGACTTGCCTTGGATTCCAAATATTTTCGTAGGGGTATGTTCTGCGCCATCATCATACCATAATAGCTGCTGTCCCAAGCGGGAATGAACTGTCCAAAGTTGCTCAAGAAAATTCCTGTCATAAAAATGCCCAAAAAGGCAAACATGGGCATCATGTTGGCATATATTTCTTGGGTGTAGAAAATCAATCCATAGAAAACAAAGAGCAGGGAGATAAAAACTTGGGCTTTGGTACGTTTGTTCCGCCAAATCATTTTAAGGTCCATCTGCAAAAAAGGAGCCATTTCCCCAAAACGTCTGGTCCAAGCCATATCTGACACCTTGGCTTCTTTAGATTTTGTCTTGAGCGATGCGTCCAAAGAAATCCGATTTTTTAGATAGTTGAAATTCAACCAATAGGTGAGTATCGCAATAGCAATTGGAACCAACACCATTAAAGGATATTGATACAAGCCATGAAAAACAGGACCGAAGAATTCCTTGACCTGAAAAACGTTGAAATAATCCAATCCAAAAAGCACTAAGATAAGACCTCCTATAATTATCAAGGCTTTATCACTTTTATTGATTAAAAAGTTAATGTAGTTGATGCAAAGTACAATCGCCAAAATGGATAGCAACCATAAACCAACATTTAGTCCCGGATAGCCATGAAACAGTAGCACAATTCCAAAGGGCACAAAAAAGAAAATGGCCATCAAGTTATACATTGACACACCTGAACGACCCAAAATATAATGAGCTATGACGCTTTTTTTAATAGGCATGGACAGGAAAGGCTTAATATCCATCACCGGAAGCTTCTGTAAAAAATACCGGAAAAACAATTCAATCAGCACCCAATACACCATAAATTGACTCAAAATCCACATGGGGTTCTCATTGGGAAAAATTTCTCTTAGCGCAAAATAGGCGCCAACACCTGCCATAATAAGAACGGACAGCAAATAAATCCCCAAGAAAATCATCAAAATTTTTAGGCCAAGACTTTTTCCCATGGACGATGACCTAAAAAAGGATTTCCACTGAAGACTGATAAATCGTTTGAACATGGTTGGCAGTTCTTTGTGGTATTAGTATTTAAAGTGCTTGATTTGTTACAAATTGGCCTCAATTTTTAAAATAGCTTCCTTAAAAATAGTGCGAATCCTTAGTTTTGCACTAAAATTGTCTTTATGAGCGACTTTCACGCGTTAAAAATCTCCGCTGTAGATCAATTGACCCCGAATGCTGTAGCCTTAACTTTTGAAATCCCTGAAAAACTTACGAGTGCATTTGCATTCAAACCAGGGCAATACATTACCATCAAAAAAGAGTTGGTTGGCAAGGAATTACGAAGGGCTTATTCCATTTCATCCGCACCATCCACCGGAAAACTGACTGTGGGAATCAAAAAAATGCCGAACGGTACATTTTCAGTGTTTGCCAACGAAAAGTTGGAGACTGGTGCTATTTTGGAAGTGATGCCACCAGAAGGTCGTTTTGTTTTTGACAATGATGGTTCTTCTAAAAATATTGCGGCTTTTGCAGCTGGAAGTGGAATTACACCAATAATGAGTATTGCACAAACTGTTTTGGAGAGCCATCCAGAGAACAGATTTGTATTGGTTTTTGGAAATCAAACGCCTGAAGAAACCATGTATTTGAATGAAATTGACGCGCTACAAGAAAAATATACTGAAAGGTTTTTTGTTCAGCACGTATATAGTCGATCACAAGAGGTTGACTGCTTGTTCGGACGAATTGAAACCTCAACGGTCAATTATATTCTCAAAAATAAATTCAAGGAAACTGAATTTGATGCCTTTTACCTCTGCGGACCTGAAGCACTGATCCATAACGTATCTGAAACGCTGACCAAAAACGGTATTCCAAAGGAAAAGGTATTGTTTGAATTGTTCACCAGTTCCGATACCGAGGATACCTTGGCCAAAGATTTGGATGGAAAGACCAAAGTAGAAGTCATTGTTGATGACGAAACCTTTTCTTTGGTCATGGATAAAAAACAATTGGTACTGGATGCAGTTCTTAATGAAGATATTGATGCTCCCTATTCCTGCCAAGGAGGGGTTTGTAGCAGTTGCATTGCCAGAGTAAAAGATGGAAAGGCCGAAATGGTAAAAAATCAGATTCTTACGGATGGGGAAATTGCCGAAGGGTTGATTTTAACCTGCCAAGCACATCCAGTGACCCCAACACTCACCGTTGATTACGACGACGTATAAAATAGTGATTAGGGCAAAAAACTCTAACAAGCGGCATAAGCTTCTTCCAAAGCTCTTTTTGCATCTAGGTAACCAATAGTGAAGGCTTTTTCAATACCTTTTTTATCTAACATACCAATACTTTCAAGTTCACTCGGTTCAATGAACAAATCGCATTCTTGTAGTTTTTTATGGTTTGAAGCATAAATCATCAAACTAGTAACTCTACCTGCCAATTGTAGGGAGTTCTTCAAATCTTTCTTTTGTAATTCCGAGGCTATAGAAACATTGCTTCCAATAACAAAATCGGTTTTACCATTCACATATTCCTTAGGAAAGTTGTTCATAATGCCGCCATCTGCATATAACGTGTTATCAATCTCCACTGGGCTAAAAACAGGGGTCAAAGCCGCTGATGCCAACAAAGGTTTTATCAACTCCCCTTGATCAAACATCTTTTCTTTACCCAACAACAAATTTGTGGCCACCACGTGCAAGGGTTTTTCAAGACTTTCAAAAGTATCTATGGGAAAATACTTTTTAAAAAGATGAAAATATCGTTCAGTGTCGATTAATCCCGGTTTGTTAATCGCAAAAAAACTGTACTGGAACAAAGGGGTCTCCTTAAAAAAATGCAACATTTCCTCCACAGTATTTCCATTGGCATATAAAGCCCCTACCAATGCCCCCGCACTTGAACCTGCCACCACTTGGGCCTGCAATCCGTGTTCCTGCATGGCTTTGATCAAACCAATATGGGCTACTCCTCGAACTCCTCCCCCAGAAAGGACCAGTCCAATGGATTTTGCTTTGGAAATATTCATGTCTAGTTGAATTGAGGCGATAAACCACTACAAAATTAGAATCTTGTGCTAATATTTTACGATTTCAGTTCCATTTTTAAGAGACTTTTACAAACTCAACAGTCTGAAAATTAATCGAAATTTTAATTTTTGTGCATTTCATCGATAATGCTTCTTTTTTAATCTGGTCGGTAAAAGAACCCTTGATATTCTAAACCGACTGATGGGTCGGTTGATGTATTTTAATTTTTTTCATCAAAAATGTAATTCAAGTCCATTGATGTCGACCAAAACCTTATTGATTTTTATCGTAAGTTTAAGGTAATTGATGATTGCATTGCATAAAAAGTTAATTCAAAATACCGCGGTTCTCATCTTTGCAAATTCTGCAGCAAAGGATGCCCTTGCCAAAAAAAATTGTGCAAATCCTTCGCTGTTTGACCAACTTACACATCATACTTTAGACATGGTCAAGGCAACCGGACTGCCTTATTTTCATTTTTCTGAAAAGGAACAGCGAGGAGAAACCTTTGCAAAACGTTTGTCCCATGCCATTCAAAGTGTTTTTCAGCTAGGGTATTCCCAAGTCATTTCTATTGGAAACGATACTCCCAACTTGAGGAAATCCCACATTTTAGATGCCCACAGACGGTTGACACCGCAAAATGTGGTCCTAGGTCCTTCTTTGGATGGTGGATTTTATTTATTGGGGATGCATCGTTCCCATTTTGATGCCGAAGCTTTTGAAGCATTGCCTTGGCAACAAGCTGCCCTTTACCAAAAGACTACATCCTATTTTAAAACAAAGGGTGCCGCTGTTCATGCTTTGGACAAGCTCATTGATATTGATTCGGTTGCGGACTTAAAATTACTTTGTAACCATATCAAAACCTTATCCAAAAAATGGATCGGTTTCTTTTCAAGCTTACTTGATCAGAATAGCAGCTTCATTTCACCTCCTTTGGAAGCGCTTCCTAAAATTCCGCTACGAGTCCCTTCCAATAAGGGATCACCTTTCAGTTTTGCTTAATCCCTATCCTATTTCGGCTTGTAAAGCCCCGATTACGAATTGATTTGGACGTAATTCTACCGTTTTACGTTCACCACAACCCAAAAAGCAAAACAAATGGCAAACTCATATTATGATCCAGCGGATCTTAGAAAATTTGGAAAAATAACAGAATGGAGCGAGGAACTTGGAAACAAATTCTTCGATTACTATGGTAAAGTGTTTGAAGAAGGAGCCTTGAGCGCCCGGGAAAAATCACTGATTGCCTTAGCCGTGGCCCATGTGGTCAAATGTCCGTACTGCATAGATGCTTATACCAAGGACGGATTGCAACGTGGCATTACCAAAGAAGAAATGATGGAGGCCGTACATGCCGGTGCCGCCATTGAAAGTGGAGCCACTTTGGTACACGGAGTGCAAATGATGAACAAGTACAACAAATTATCAATGTAGAATCGTTGTTAGTTGATAGTTCCTAGTTGATGTAACTAACAACAAACAACCCCCAACAAACAGCTAAAAAAATGGAGCAAAGTATATTGCCACAAATCAAAAAGGCGGCTAAAAAATCCCTCAAAGCAAGAGAAAATGAGCTTGCGGAAACCAATAAGCAGTTGGAAATCTTGAATGGAAGTCTTTTTGCTGATGGAGAGTTGCCCTTTTTTAAGGATAAAATTGCAGAAATAGGGCATTTTCCGTTTCGCCCTAAAAAGTTGGAAATCCTACAAATCAATGTAGGGTATATGTGCAACCAAGTCTGTGAACACTGTCATGTGGATGCAGGGCCGGACCGAAAGGAAATTATGACACGAGAAACCATGGAACAGTGTTTGGAGGTCATCCGAAACACCGGGGCGCATACCTTGGACCTTACCGGTGGGGCCCCAGAGATGAACCCCAATTTCAGGTGGTTTGTGGAGGAAGCAGCCAAAGCTGGCATCCAAGATTTTATTGTGCGTTCCAATTTGACCATCATCCGGGCCAATAAAAAATATTATGATTTGCCCGAGTTCTTCAAGAAACACAATGTGCACGTAGTTTCTTCTATGCCGCACTACACTCGTGGCAAAACGGACAAACAGCGTGGGGATGGGGTTTTTGATAAATCCATAAAGGCCCTGCAAGAATTGAATGCTGTGGGTTACGGGATGCCAGATATTGATTTGCGCCTTGACTTGGTCTATAATCCTTCGGGGGCATTTTTGCCCGGGGACCAAGCTGCCATGGAGCGGGATTTTAAAAAAGCACTCAAGGAAGATTTTGATATTGACTTCCACAACCTGTTTGCCATTACCAATTTGCCCATTTCCCGGTTTTTGGACTACTTGATCGCTTCTGAAAATTATGAGGATTATATGTATGCGCTGGTGGAAGCATATAATCCGGCTGCGGTATCCCATGTGATGTGCACCAATACCATTTCCGTAAGTTGGGACGGGTGGTTGTACGACTGTGATTTTAACCAGATGCTGGACCTAAAAGTAGCGAGCAAGGTAAAACACATTAAGGATTATAATGAGGACATACTAAACGATAGAAATATCATTATCTCCCAACATTGCTATGGGTGTACCGCCGGAGCCGGGAGCAGTTGTCAGGGGACGGTGGCTTAATCAGGTTTTCTTAAAGCTTTATAACGTGGTGATATAAGCTTCAGTTGAGTTAGCTCCCAAAGATTTGAGCTCTTTTGAATGCTTC
This sequence comes from Flagellimonas amphidinii, assembly GCF_013090115.1. Taxonomy (GTDB): domain Bacteria; phylum Bacteroidota; class Bacteroidia; order Flavobacteriales; family Flavobacteriaceae; genus Flagellimonas; species Flagellimonas amphidinii. The sequence goes on along the minus strand of NZ_JABFNN010000030.1, from coordinate 24,878 downwards.
TTTAATAGTTTTAATGCTGACCTATTGATTTTTTTTGTGGGTATTTTTTCCCATTTTTCAAGATTTGATTCATAACCGGATTCAAAGATATTTTCAGATAACAGCTTTATCACCATATAATTGGCATAGGCATGGGCGTAAGACACATCATTTTTTGAATTGGTAATGAATTTATTCAATATATCGTGAGTAGTGGTTTGGGCCAAAGACAATTCTGTCAGCTTTGCTCTATACTCTAGATCGGCTTGTTTCAATTTTGGAAATAGCTTGTAGTCCGAAAAATGCTGTCCTTCATGGGAAATATAGCTTACCAAAAACTCTTCTTCGTCCTTTGGTCCATAGGATTCTTCTGCACAAAAAAGTTTCTCAGAAGTTGCCCACCCTCCACTATAACTGTGTCCTAAAGTGGTGTAATGAGCCCACCCATTGCTTACAAAATCACGCATAAAGACTACTGAAACGTTTATATTCTGCCCTTCGGGAAGATCTATACTATAATTTCTTTCTTCCTGATCTTTCCAAAGGTATAGGTCATACAAATGGCCGGTTTTTCCCACGCCTAACCCAAACATATTTTTAGACCTAAAAAAATCTTGAAAAAGTGTATAATACTCCTTTTGTATTTTTTCAATGCTGAATTCGGGCTTGTAGTGTTTTTTGAGAAAATAACCCATCTCGTACCTAAATAGGCTATCTGCCACTTTCTGTACCACATTTTCAATAAGTACCGATCGCCAGTAATGTTGAAAGCGATTATAAAGGTCTATGATTTCTGGATCATTGGTGTTGTAATCAAAATCTTCGTTTCGATATAAAAAACGTTGATAGTATTTGTTCTTTTTGTCTCTTTGATGCTCGGTCAAGGAAACATCCTCGGTCGTTTTCAACATTTCAAAAACCGTATTCATGTCTCCCCTCAAGGCATACGGATATACTTTCTTAAAATTAGTGCTGTCTATTTTTGAATAAGGAGCAGACTTATTTTGGGCAACTGTCACTGAGCATAGCGTACATAATACAATCAACAATATTAGCTTCATACAAAGAAAGTTTAGTAATGAAGCACAAAGAAATGTTACTTGGGAAAAATTAAATTGTATGGACTTAACCTTTTACAACCTGTCTATATTGGGATGGTGTAGTACCAAAAAACCGTTTGAAATGTTTAATAAAATGACTTTGATCGTAGAAACCACTTTCAACGGCAACTTCGGTAAGCGTTTTGTTGGAATGTAACATCTGGTCGATTGCGTTCGAAATACGTTGCCTCAATAAAAACTCCCCAAAAGTAAGGCCGGTCTTGGATTTAAACTTTCGAACAAAATAATTGGGATGAAGATATAAGGAGTCGGCCACTTCATCCAGATTATATATCCTTTCAGGGTTTAATCTAACTTCCTTAATTATTTTATTTATCCATAATGCCCTGCCCGGTGAGGATTCTGCATGCTGTTGTTGAAATAAAAGATGCAGGTTTTCTTCAACGGTAAGAGATAAAAGCTCATCTGAAAGATGGTTTTGAAAGCCAAAATAAATTTTAAAGATTTCTATGTTGTTTCTTTCAAACTGAACATATTGCGTACTTTTTAAAAGATTCTTTTCATTGGGGAGCTCCTTTTCAATTTCAATGTTGAAGCAAAAGCTTATGTGCGATCCTATTTCATTTTTATGTTCAAATCCTTTAGGTCTGAACACTGAAGCTCCTGTTTTGATATAATCTTTTGATATAATGGATTCCTCATGATAAAGGCCATGGAGCAACAAACTGATGTAGGGATGTTCATGCTCATGCTTGGGGACTTTTATATTCTGACCATGATTGGTCTTAGTAAGGGTAAAACCATTTAAGGTTTTCATCTTTTGGGTTAGCCCCATGAATGTCCCACCTTTAAGCTTATGAGATTTTGTATGTTCTGAATTGTTCACGTTTTTTGATTGAATTATAGCTCATTGTGGAGCCATGTGCAGTTCTTGGATTTCAATGGAAATATAGCGAAATCGTAAGATTGTCAAGGGCAAATCCGTTGTTTTAATCATTGTATTTGCTGAACAGCTCCTTAGGAAAGCCTTAAAAGGGGCAAAGTAAAGTGTATCTTATCCTCAAAATTGTTCCCTTAAACCGACCGCCAAGTCGGTTTTATTTTTTGGGCAAAGCTGAGTTATCGGCTTTTAGGCTTTTCACCGATTTTTCTTCCAAATACATCCCAAATCGCTTAACTACTAACGATTCTCGAAAATCCATGTAACAGACTTAATGGTTTGGTTTATCCCTAAATCTCAATTCGGATAGTATTTTAACTCAGATATTTCTTGAGGATTCCTCCTTTTACATTATTTACATCAAATTCAATGATGAATGCCTTATTGTCCAATTTTTCAATTAAACGGTAGGTTCTATTAATATCAATTCTATTGATTACCGTATGTATTATTTCTTCATTTGCCTTTTTTCCCCGTTGCCCATATCCATTTGACCCTTTATAGATTGTAATTCCTATACCTATCTCTTTGACCAGGGCAGACTCAATTTCATTTGGGTTTTCAGAAACTATCATGAGACCAACATAATCCTCAAATCCTTCCATCATAAGGTCAATCACTTTTGCAGTGATCAAGAAAGTCAATACCGAATACATAGATACTTCTATTGAGATCAAGAATGCCGTGATTGAAAAAAGGACAATATTAAATAGGAGTATAACTTTACCTATACTGATTCCATAGCGATTATTGACAAATATGCCCAGTATTTCAGAACCATCTAAAACTGCTCCATTCTTTATTGTTATTCCAATACCTGCTCCCAGAAACAAACCTCCAAAAATTGCAATGAGCAATTTATCCTCAGTTACCGCTGTAAAGTTTTCAAAATGGATAAATATTGCCAGCGCTGAAATAGATAAGAATGATTTTAGCACTATCTTTTTGGTTAACGTACTCCATCCAAGTATCAAAAATGGAATACTCGAAATCAATAGGACTATAGAAATATTTAAATCAAATAGTTGACTTATTAGTATGGCAATGCCGGTTACCCCGCCATCTAAGAATCCATTTGGCAGCAGAAATGCTTTTAACCCTATACTGGCCAACAATATACCTATGCAAATTTGAAATGTCTCGGAAAGTAGTTGTTTGGTCTTATTCATTTTTCAATCTCTTATTACAGCTTTATATCCTTAAAAATGAACTATTAAGTAGCATGAGTGAAGTTAGGGGTTTCTTCATTGAAATCTAGCACAATTGAAAGATAGGTTTCAAAAATTGCCATGCATTTTATCCCAATAAAACATCGCTTAAACCGACTCGGCGGTCGGTTTAATTTTTTGGATAGTGGGTTTTTCACCACTTTTTAGGTTTTTCACCGATTTTTCTTACAAATACATCCCAAATTATTTAGTTCCAAACGATTCTGGAAAATCTTTGTAACAGACTTAACGGTCTAGTTTACCCCTAAACCCAAATCTTATGAAAACCACTTTAAAAAAACGGGAGACCATGCACCTTATGTGTGCAAAAGGCTTGGAAATCTTCCACACCAAAGGCTACTACAATACTAGTCTGGACGATATCCTTAAAGAACTGTCCCTTTCCAAGGGCGCCTTTTACCATCACTTTAAATCCAAAGAGGATTTCTTTATCAATATTGTACAGACCTTGATTGTTCAAAAAGTGTATTCCCTGCTCGTAGAGCCTTTGAATACTTTTGAAAATCCTTTGCCCATTATTGTAGAGAGTTTAGAAAAGGCTTTGGAGCCTTCCAACAGCAATGAAATGGCCTATGGTTTTATGCTGAATGATTTTTTGACAGAGTTTAATAAGCGTAATGAGGAAATCAGCAAATACTTAAAAGATATCCTTAGCGTGTGGGAAGTAAACCTGGTTTCTGTGCTAAAAAAAGGTAAACTGGATGGACATATTGCTCGCCATGTGGATTGTGAAGGCGTGGCCACTTATGTTATCGCTTCTTATTTAGGGATGCGTTCCCTATTGATGGGCAACTCCAACAACGGACAATTGAAATACCAATACATTCAACAATTGAAACAGTATTTTAGATCTATTACCGAGCACGTACCTGTGGTTTAAACCTCAAGAACCTTCAAAATTTTGTCCAAAACCTGTTGCGGTTCTATGGTCTCCATCACAGATTCGTATCCTTTGGGAACCTTGTTCCCATAAACAGAAGTGGGAATCAATGGATATTTCTCCCGATTTGCCAACAAGGCGTTCTCCTTGGGTTGGCCAAAGGGATAAAAACCCGCAAACGGATGCGTTACCCCCCAAAGCGTCACCACAGGAATTCCGTAATTTGTAGCTAAGTGGGCATTCCCGCTGTCCATGGACAGCATCACATCCAAATTGGAAATCAGTTCCAATTCTTCAGGTAAGGAAAGGACTCCAGCCATATTTTTTACATTTTTAAACGCTGATGAAATTTCTTCCAGTTTTTCAACTTCATTGGCTCCCCCTCCAAACAACAATATTTTATACTTATCGGTATCATTTAACCTCTGTATTACCTCTTGCATTCGTTTTAAAGTGTACATCTTACCCTCATGTGCAGCAAAAGGAGCTATCCCAATCCATTTTTTGGCATCTTGAGTAACCAATTGCAATACTTTGTCTGAAAGTGGTTTGCGTTCCAAAAGATGAACTCTCCCCAAATCAACAGGTAAACCCAATTGCTCAAACACGTCAGCATAACGTTGATGGGTGGTCTTAAGTTGCTGGAAGTTTTTGTTCTTACTACGTGTGAGCGCCTTTTTTTCCTCTCTACCCTTGTCTATTTGTACAAACGGTGTTTTTTCTAGAGCAAAGTATTTTTTCAAAACGCTACTTCTCAATACGTTATGAAGGTCAGCAACGGCATCAAACCCAAATACTTTCAATTCTTTATATAATTTCCATAGCCCCGTAAGTCCTTTATGTCTTTTTTTAACATCCGCTTCAAACACATTTACACGTTCAATTCCATCAAAAATGGGTAAAAATGGTTTTTTGGTAAGTACCGTGAGCTGTAATTGAGGATATTCGGCAATCAGGGCACGCAATACTGGAACAATCATGGCCACATCGCCCATGGCTGAAAGGCGAATGATCAACATATGGGCAGATTTACCCTTTTTGTCCACGAAGCACAGGGTTTAGTTCATCGTCATTGTACATTTTCATCTGTTTGTAGACTTTCATGTACTTGTTGCCCGATTCAATATCCGCCAATAATTGGTCAATGGCTGTGGATAGGTCTTTGCACTGTTCCAAAAGTACCGCTAGTTTTTCGCTACACTTTTGAATATGTTCTGGGGAAGCATCATTACGGTTCACCTCTTCTTGCATATGGTAGATTTTCAAGGCTAAAATTGAAAGTCTGTCTATGGCCCAAGCAGGGCTTTCCGTATTGATAGTGGCATTTTCTTGAATTGTTACCGACTTGTACTTCTCCAAAAAGTAACTATCAATATATTCAACCAAATCCGTTCTATCTTGATTGCTGGCATCAATTTTTCGCTTGAGATCCAGGGCATCTACCGGATTTATTTCTGGGTCTCTAATAATGTCCTCATAATGCCACTGCACGGTATCAATCCAATTTTTTCGGTACAACAAATGCTCCACTTTATCCTTTGGATAAGGATTTACAAATTCCTGATATACATTGTCCTTAATGTGATATGTATCGATACTCTCTTGAAAAATACTGAAAGCAAGGGTGCTAAACATAGATGCGTCAATTTGGGCAAAGATATTGCTTTCTCCCTTAAGGTTTATGTTCCAGAACAAAAAGCAAAATGGGAATAGCTATCCCCAAAGCAAGTACCAACTCCCGAAATTTTGGCTTTCGAATTCCTTCAACATAATTGGCCAAGAAAATCGCAGCAGGGAAAAAAGTAAGCAGGATGAGCGAAGAATTTTTCCATTTGAAAATACATATGCCAAACCCTAAAATGAATATGAAGAAAATTATTCGAAGCAAGACCAGTTTGCCTCCCCCTATTTTCCTTGTTCTTAAAAAAACGAAGAACATTATAACAAAGAACAACAGGGTATACATCAAAAATTTAGTGCTTGACAATTGTAAAGACCAGTCGCTAAAAATATCTGTGGTAAATTGATAGTGTTCTTCGAAAAAAGCAAGATATCCGGTCAGTTTTAGTAGGGTAAAAGATAGGATGAAAACTGTGATCAGAGCCACGAAAGGAACCAACCAGTTTTTGAACGTTTTCCTGTCATAGACATTTATGATCACAAAGACTGGTATTAAAAAAAGTAGGGCCCAATCATAAAATAGACTTGCCGCCCCAATTAAAAAAGAAGCATCAAAAACTTTATGCTTTACATTACGAAGTGACCTAACCGAAACTATCCTCCATATGGCCAAAAGCAAAAAGAAGTTGCAAAAAATGGCATTGCCATCCATCATCGTATTCGGAAATGCGATGAGCAACAACACAAAAAACAGCATGGCATACGAATTGAAATCCGTCACCTTTTCTGTCCGAACGATCTCATTAATGATAAAAATAGATAGCAACAAAGCCCCAAAACTTAAAAATTCCAAAAAGAGTTTTGTTCCTTGGACGTTGCCTTCCACCCGAAAAAGTAGGTCAATACTATAAAAGAGAAGTAAAAACCCAGATAAGACAATATAATTTATGGGCTTTGTTTTTCCGAAAAAGCTTGATAACATCCTATCTTTTGCTACTTTTGTAAAGTAAATATAGCTAAGATGAGCAAGTTTTTTTATGGCATTGAGGACTTATTTGTAAACTACTTGTTTGCCCCTTATGATTTTTTCCGTTTTATGCACAGCTGGTGGGGTGCCAATACCATTAATTGGATTTTTATGGTTATTGGTTTTATTGCCATGGTCTACTGGATGAAGCAGTTGAAAATCTTTAATGATAATGGTGAAGAGGACAAGAGCATCAGCTCTCATTCTTACCTATAGATCAAACCCTAAATCTTTTCGGTAGTACATTCCATCAAAATGGAGTTTTTCCATATTTTGATAGGATTGTTGTAAGGCTTCCTTATAGTCTTTTCCAAAGGAAGTTACTGCAATTACGCGACCTCCATTGGTGACAACTTTACCTTCCAATAGTTTAGTGCCCGCATGAAACACCAAGGAATCGGTAATATTTTCAACACCTGAAATCTCTTTTCCTTTTTCATAAGCTTCTGGATAACCTCCGGATACTGCCATTACGGTTGTAGCTGCCCTTTCATCAATTTGTAAGTCTATTTGGTCCAACCTGCCTTCTGCCATGGCAAGAAGCACCTCAACCAAATCACTCTTTATCCTTGGCATTACTACTTCGGTTTCTGGATCGCCCATTCTCACATTGTACTCAATAACCTTAGGTTCGCCATCAACTTTGATCAACCCGATAAAAATGAATCCAACATAGGGGAGATTATCCTTTTTAAGGCCTTCTACCGTCGGTTTTACGATTTTGGCCTCAATGGTGTTCATAAAATCAACATCGGCAAAAGGAACAGGGGAAATTGCGCCCATACCACCTGTGTTCAATCCGGTATCGCCCTCTCCTATTCTTTTATAATCTTTTGCTGTGGGAAGGATTTTATAATTCGTTCCATCTGTCAATACAAAACAGCTCAATTCAATGCCATCCAAAAACTCTTCAATGACCACCGTGGCACTTGCTTGTCCGAATTTGGAGTCCAACAACATGGATTTTAGCTCGGTTTTGGCTTCGCCCAAATCTTGAAGTATCAAAACTCCCTTACCGGCAGCCAAACCGTCCGCTTTTAAAACATAAGGTGGTTTTAGGCTTTCTAGAAAGGCATATCCCTCCTCCAAATTGTCCGAAGTGAAACTTTGATAGGCTGCAGTAGGGATATTGTGCCGCATCATAAATTCTTTGGCAAACTCCTTACTGCCCTCCAATGCCGCGGCTGCTTTTTGTGGACCTATTACAGGAATGTTTTTTAGCTCGTCATCTTCCAGAAAAAAATCATGAATACCTTTTACCAAAGGGTCTTCTGGGCCAACCACGACTAAATTGATGCTTTCTTCAACAACAAGTTTTTTAATTGAGCCGAAATCATTGACACCAACCTCAACATTGGTGGCAATCTTTGCTGTTCCAGCATTGCCAGGAGCAACAAATAGTTTTGAAGTTGATGGGCTTTCAGAAATTTTTAAGGAGATAGCATGCTCTCTTCCACCAGAACCTATGACCAGAATATTCATGGAATAAAAAATTTTGGCTAAAATAACCCAATTCAAATGGAATTAAACAGGAAAAGCATCATTTTGAGGAATTCATACTAAGAAATCTATTTGCCATTCAAGTGGGAAAAATCACGATGCTCCGTATGTTGAAGTTCTTCTTTGCTCAGGGTTTTAAAATATTCAAACGTTTTACGCATTCCTTCTTCTCGTCCCACTTTGGGTTCCCATCCTAAAATTTCTTTAGCCTTGGAGATATCTGGTTGCCGCTTCATTGGGTCGTCTTTGGGTAAATCTTTGTAAATTATTTTTTGATCGGTTCCCGTTAATTTGATAATTTCTTCAGCAAAGTCTTTTATCGTTATTTCGTTAGGGTTTCCAATATTCATTGGTAATGTATAATCACTCATAAGCAAGCGATAAATTCCCTCAATCTCATCATCTACATAACAAAAAGAACGGGTTTGGGAACCATCACCAAAAACAGTCAAATCTTCCCCTCGTAATGCTTGTCCTATAAATGCAGGAATGACCCTTCCATCATTTAACCGCATCCTTGGGCCGTACGTGTTGAATATTCTAACAATTCTGGTGTCTAAGCCATGAAATCTATGATAAGCCATGGTTATGGATTCTTGGAATCGTTTTGCCTCATCATAAACTCCTCTAGGGCCAATGGTGTTTACATTGCCATAATATTCTTCGCTTTGAGGGTGAACCAATGGATCGCCATAAATTTCAGATGTACTGGCAATCATGAATCGAGCTTTTTTTTCTTTCGCCAGTCCAAGAAGGTTATGTGTTCCCAAAGCTCCTACCTTAAGGGTCTGAATAGGGATTTTAAGATAATCTATTGGACTGGCAGGAGAAGCAAAATGCAAGATATAATCTAATTTGCCTGGTACATGAACAAATTTGGTGACATCATGGTGATAAAACTCGAATTGCTCCAGTTTCATCAAGTGTTCAATATTTTTTAAATCGCCCGTTATTAGATTGTCCATAGCTATTACATGGTGGCCCTCTGCGATAAATTTATCACACAAGTGAGAACCAAGAAAGCCGGCCGCGCCAGTAATAAGGGCTTTTTTCACTATTTAATCTGTGTCTCCTACTCCAATTTTATAATACGTAAATCCGATTTCCTCTAATTGTTTTCCATCTAAAATTCCTCTTCCATCAAAAACAAAAGCAGGTTTGAGCATATTGTCGTAAATACTTTGCCAGTCATAGTCCTTAAACTCGTCCCATTCAGTCAACACAGCCACTGCATGGGCATCTTTACAAGCTTCATAGGCACTTGGCTCAACCTTTAAATATTCACGGTTTTCTTTGTCAGAACGAGTCTCTAAATATGCCAAATCAGAATATATAGTTTCTTCTTTCACTTTCGGGTCATAAACAGATATGTTCGCCTGTTCACTCAATAAATTATCGGCTACGTAAATTGCCGCTGATTCTCTGGTATCGTTGGTATCTTTTTTAAATGCCCAACCAAGAAAAGCTATTTTTTTACCATTAACCGTATTGTAAAGTGTACTTATAATGTTATCGGAAAAACGATTTTTTTGATGGTCGTTCATAAGAATGACTTGTTCCCAATAATCAGCAACTTCATTTAAACCATAGGTTTTAGCTATATAAACGAGATTTAGTATGTCTTTCTGAAAACAAGACCCTCCAAAACCTACAGAGGCTTTTAAAAATTTAGGGCCAATCCTACTGTCCATGCCGATGGCTTTGGCAACCTCATTTACATCGGCACCCGTCTTTTCACAAAGTTCAGACAACGCATTTATGGAAGACACCCGTTGTGCCAAAAATGCATTCGCGGTTAGCTTAGATAACTCTGAAGACCATACATTGGTTGTCAAAATTCTTTCCTTTGGAATCCAATTGGCATAAACTTCTACCAAAGCATTAATGGCGTCTTCCCCTTCTGGTGAAACCTCTCCTCCAATTAACACACGGTCAGCATTTACTAAATCAGAAATAGCTGTCCCCTCAGCCAAAAACTCAGGATTGGATAATACCTGAAACTTTACATTATTGCCAGTGTTATCCAAAATGTTTCTAATGGCCGATGCCGTGCGAACTGGAAGTGTAGATTTTTCCACCACAATTTTATCGTTCTTGGCCACCTTCGCAATTTGACGTGCACAAAGTTCTACATACTTCAAATCAGCTGCCATGCCTTTTCCTTTTCCATAAGTTTTGGTGGGAGTATTTACAGAAATGAAAATCATATCAGCTTCATCAATGGCCTTATCCACCTCGGTTGAAAAAAAGAGGTTTCTCCCACGTGCTTCTTCAACAACTTCAGGAAGTCCTGGTTCATATACCGGAAGCTTACTCAAATCGTTATCATTCCAAGCGGCTATCCTTTTGGCGTTTATATCAACAACTGTTACATTGATATCTGGACTCTTCTGGGCTATAACCGCCATAGTGGGGCCACCTACATATCCTGCGCCGATACAACAAATATTCTTTACTTTCATTAATTATCTTTATTTAATAAAATTACTATTCTGTCCTAAGCTAAACGATATGAAAGATATTTTATTTTCAAAAAAATCAATATGCCTTTGCCTCTCCTCTGAAAGCGTTCAAAATCGTTTGGACAATAATTTTTAAATCTAAAAACATGGACCAGTTTTCAATATAGAAAATATCAAACTTTGTCCTATTTAAAATATCAGCTTCTTGCTCAATTTCTCCTCGATAGCCTCGGACTTGCGCTAATCCTGTAATTCCAGGTTTAACAAAATGACGCACCATATACTTATCCACACTGGAAGCATATTGATTAGTGTGCTTGACCATATGGGGCCTTGGCCCTACTACGGACATAGTGCCAAAGAGGACATTATAAAATTGTGGGAGTTCATCTATACTTGTTCTACGAATGAACTTTCCAACCTTTGTAATGCGCATATCGTTCTTAGTGGCCTGGATAGTATCAGCATTTTTATTGGGGGCCATAGAGCGAAATTTATAGCAATAGAATTCTCTATTATCTATTCCATTTCTAGTTTGTCTAAAAAAGACTGGACCTTTTGATTCTAATGTTATTAAAATAGCCAGTAAAGGTGTTAGCCAAGAAAGTAAGCCAACAACAACAACAAATGAAAAGATAATGTCAAAACTTCGCTTTAAGAAGGCATTTATAGGATCATGAAGCGGAATATCCCTCAAGGAGAGAACGGGTATGTAATCGTAATATTCGAATTTTAGCTTTTTTGCGAATATATTTTTGTTGTCGGGGATGAACTTTAATGTGATAAGATTATTGTCGGCAAAATTTATTACCCGGGTTATTTCTTCATTTTTAAGTTCGGATACTGAGCAATATATTTCATCCACATTGTTTTTTGTAATAAAATCAAAGGCACTGTTTAGCCTAAAATTTTCATCTTTAAGTGAAAATTGTTTTAAAAAATTATATCCAAATTCTCTACGCTCATTAAAAACAACTATTAATTGTTCCGTTTTTTTGTTTTTCCCCATGACGACTACATTACGTAAGTTTCCTTTTATCCTTTCACGATATTCCATTAAAAGGATATAATTCAAAATCTTTATAATAAATATCGTTAAACCAACATATGCATAATATTTCGCCAAAGCCAACCTACTCATTTCGGGTTGTTTGAAAAATCCAATAAATGCATATAGAATTAAGAAAAAGAAAATGAATTGGGTAAATGATTTTCTAAATACGGTAATTACTTTAGAATATCGATGAACTTGATAAAACTCATTCTTTACTGAAAGTACTATCCAACAAACAGAGATATATAAGTGAAAAAGTAATGGTTCATACAAATTGATTGGAAATAAATAAGCAAAACTGTTTATAATCCCCAAATCAATAATATAGGACATCGGGGTAATAAGGTTAGAATAACGATGTTGTTTAAAAAACATATTGAAGCCTTAAACTTTACTCCTATCCAATTCGTCAAAACATTTAATCAGATAGTTTTCGTATTTGTCATTGATTATTCTCCAAGAATACAAAGATTCAATTTTTGTTTTATTAGCTTTTATAAAGTCAAGATATTCTTTCTTATTGTGCCGAAGTAATTCAGCAACATCTTTACTAGTTTTAAAATAAAAGGCATCATTACCCAGAATACTCTTATTGAAGATATTGTCATTCGCAATAATAAAAGAACTTGATGCCATTGCTTCTAAAAGGGATGGATTCGTACCCCCAACAGAATGACCATGAAAGTAACTGTTGGAATAATACCTTAAATTGTTCAAATGGCTTTGGTTATAAATTCCACCTAGGAACTTTATTTTTTCAATTGACTTAAATTTGGTTTTTAGATATTCTCCATATTTGGTGTTATGTTTACCTATAACTATAAATGACTTGTTAATTTCGCATATTGCAACACCCCTTAAAATTGTCTCAATATTGTTTTCTGGCTCCAAACGGGCAATTAACATATTATATTCATAAGGTTTTAATTTATACTCTTCAAGAATTGACTCATTTGGTTTGCTGAATAAATTGGCCCCATATGCTATAAACTCAGAATCCTTTCCATATTTTTCTTTGATATAATTTTCAATTCCAACAGAATCGGAAATTAAATTGTCACTAGTATTTATCGCGAGTTTTTCTGCAATCTTTAAAAACTTGCGAACAGGTTTAGAATATTTAGATCTTTTCCACTCTAAACCATCCATATTTGTAACTATGACACTAGACTTGGGCAATAATTTCCCCCAAACCGAGCTACTAGTATAACCTAATTGAAGTATTATGTCAAAATTCTGTCGTCTTGAATGTCTAATGCAATTTAAATCATAAATAAACTGCCCAAAAGTTCCAATCTTGTTTTCAGGATCTTTTTGATGTAAAATTTTCACTCCATTAAACTCCTTTTTTTGATAAGGATGACTGTGAGAATTATAAACATAAACTTCATGGCCTTTTTCGACCATGTGTACAGAAAAATACTCTGCAAATTGCTCAAAACCCCCATGGAAATTCGGTATTCCCCTAGTTCCTAGTATAGCTATTTTCAAGGTTATTTCTATTTATGAGAAAAAGTAAATTAAAAAAGTAAAACAAAACTATGCCTTTATTTCTTATAAGAGAAACCTCAAACAAGAATGTAAAACAAAAAGCAATCAGTATTGCCATATAAAGATAATCTCTATTTTTTAGACCTTGTTTAAATGATAAAAACAGATAGTACAAAAAAAGTAACAGGACCAAAACTCCGTAATTAAACAATATGTGTAGGTACTGATTGTGAACGTTAAATCCTTGATACCAATTAGGTCCCAGATTATAGGAATACAGATAATAGTCTAAATAATTTTGAGAATCCCCAACTCCATACCCAAACAAATACGTTTGATCCTTGTACATATGGTATAATGCTATCTTTAAAAATAAGATTCGAAGCTCCAAGTCCTGAATATTCTTTTTCTCAGCATAGCTAAATTTTTTTTTGAGCGTAAAATCATTAGTTGGCCTAAAGCTTAATATTTCCTTTCTTATTTGGGTGCCCTCTAAAAAGCGTACTTTGATATATTTCAAGTGATATGTGCAGAAAGAGAGTATGACCACTGATAAAAAAGCAATCAACTTATTCTTTTTTCCTTTTATCCTTAGCACTATTCCAACAAAAACCAAAACGACAAAAATGCCTAGTACTGCTTTTGAAGCACAAAGAACCATACCTGTTATTAGAACAATCAGTTGTAACAACAAAATATTGCTCGCTTTTTTCCTGATATCAAAACCATGAATACCGCTTAATAGAAACAAAACAGCGATCAAAATCAAAAGTGCGTAGTAAACTGGGTGCTGGTCGAAGATCGAAGCGTATTGATGAAAAACTAGATCTTTTAATTCCAAACCTTTAGCCAGACCATAAATAACCTTTATGTTCAATGCCGTCGTGGTAAAAGTCATAACAATCGTAAAATATTTCAACACTTTGATTAGGGAAACACCTTGAAACACCACTAAGCTTACAGTAAGTAACAAGGGTAATAAATGCCTGTCCAATCTAGAGAATCCAACAGCCGTGTCTTTACTAAAAAGACCACTTAACAAGGCAACCAAAAAAAAGACAAAAGGATAGGCCAAAAGATAAAGGGAATGACCTGAAAGATCCTTTTTCCTTAGAAAGAAAAGAGACAACCCAAAGCCAACAATTAGTATAATATTGCCATATTTTATCTCAAGAGGCAATGTTATTGCTATTGCAATAACCACTAAATTAGAGATGTTGTCCCTATATTTTTGAATTTTTTTGACCAATACTCTTTGTTGTTATCCTTTTTCAATCAATGTCAAGAAATCATTTACCTTTCTTTTCCAAGAATATTTATCCAACACTATTTTAGGTCTGAGGTTTTTGGTATCCCTTAATTCCGCTATAAATTCGTTTGCGTTATTTATGATGTAAACATATTCAGATAAATACTCTATTCCATTTGAAGGGGTGCCTATGATTTTCTTTTGTGTAGCTAGGTACTCATACACTTTAATCGTATTTGCTCCTGATTTTTTACTTTTTTCAACAACATAAGGTACAATACAAACATCAAAGTTTTTAACATACTTTGGATATTGATCATAATGCTTATCTCCCAAATAATGATAGTTGGGGAGTTTTTTAATTTTACTGAATACTTCTTTGTCTAATATCTGCCCAACAAAAACGAAGGAAACAAAAGGTGATCCCTCCATAGTTTCGTTAAGGAGGTCAACATCGATTAACTGAGAAATTTTGCCTCCAAAACCCACAATAGGCCTCTTTATGGCTTTTAAGTCATCCGGAATTTTGGAATTGTCCTTATCGTCAACAAACCTCTTTAAATCTACACCATTACTAACCAAAACAATTTTTTTTGGAGCAAAATCATTGGAAAAGTCCCCCATGTTATCTGTAGAGTTCGTAATCCATAAATCCGATGTAACACTTAAGTCTTTATAACTTTCTTTAATCCTATCTTTTACTTTATGATAAACATGGAACTTGTTGAAATTGTCCCATGCGTCGAACACTTTTAGTTTCACAGATACTTTTCTTACCAAACCCGCAGCAAATATGTTTTGATTGAGAAGGCAAACATCTGTTATTTGCAAAAAATCAAAAACTTTTTCAATAAATTGTTGGTAACCTTGAGAGGCGTATTTATTAAAAAACCAAGAATATCCTTTACTAAGCTGCCCAAGGATATCTCTCGAAAAGTAGTCGATAAGGTAGAGATTCGTTTCAATTTCATAAAGAGAAAAGGGACCCTTCTTTAAAATCCTCTTTCCTTTTATAAGTCCCAATTTTCTTTTTGCCAATACCTCAGCTAGGGTTGTGGGTCTGTTTATGATTACTTTTATCCGGTCTTTTTGCTTGGTAAACTCTTCAATAAAATGAGCATCCCTAGTTCTAAATCCTTCTAGTTGTATTTTCCGCCAATCATGAAAAGGTATAATAGCTATTGGTATATCGGTCATATTTCGTTCAATTGCATCCATATTTCCTTCAGAATTCGATCCGCATCCACTTTTTAAATAATACAGGTGATTCCATTAAGAGCGCTTTCTTAGGTATTAACCATACGTTAAAATAGGACAAGTAGTAAAGTAGATATTTTTTATTTTCATCATGAAAAGTCATTGGGTTTTAATATGGGTTTTCATATCCCTGCTTTTCAAATCTTAACATTAAACAATTGACTCCATTTTCACATCTTATTAAACTTGTTTTTCACAAAAACACGTTTTGTCATTAATATAGCCATACGCAATCCACGCTATAATTCAATTTCCAGTTTTTTGTTTAAAATAGCTTTAGCAAGCATGTAGGGATCTAAACGACCATCTATTTCAACAGCTTCATATTGACCGTTTCCTTTAGGTTTTAAAAATTTGTTAGTGGTAAAAAACCACTTTAGTTCTTTACCTGTAATCCTAAACTCTCCATGTACGCTCTTAAAAACAATTTTTTTAATACAAACAACCCCTTGTTCTTTATTGTTTCCTATATCAATCCTAAAAGTATTTGGGAGTGCTTCTATTGGCAACACAAAGCTAAGTGTTTGAACGGCAACACTTCCTACGACGTCTTTACTTATTTTTTTTTCTTCTGAAAATGTTATCTGGTTATCTTTTGAATCTAAATAAAAAATTTCAATCCTATCGTTTTTCTTCGCTACAATTGAAAGTTTTATCAAAAATGAATCCGATTGTACTTCAGTAGCAAGATTGCTCCTTTTTCCCTGGCATGCCCCAATAAAAAAAATCAAAAATAAAAAGTGTATTGTCCTCGTCATCATTAAATCAATCAACCCTTCGATTCGCAATAACGAAAAAAGAAAGCATCATTCCAATATCATAAAAAACATTGGTCATAAAAAGATAGAAAATCATAATAAACGTTATTAAGATTTTGGATTCCCTATCCAAACCGAGGTAACTAATTGAAGCAAATAACAGCAACATAATTATTGCTACGCCAACTATCCCCAGGTCATTGTAGGTCCATATCAATTGGGAGAAATTCTTGGACTTTTTAAACAACCCCGTCAATAAATTAAAATAGTCATATGGCCCTTCTCCGACTATTTTCAGAGGTTCTTGCATATATGAGACAACTATTTGCGGTCTTTTTGCATATCCTCTCTCTGTGGCCTTTACAGATTCGATTACCGTATACTTGTTCTTTAAAAAAAACAGTTCAGTTTGAATTTTTGGTACGGATAGTGCCAAATTCAACATGATATATCCAACAAAAAAAATAGCGAACATTCCGGAATAGCGAATTTTCTTGTTCGCCCATATAACGCCATAATAGGTAAGAACAAAGAAAAACAAGAGTTTCGTTAAATTAGATTCTAACAACAAAATAGTTACACAGATGTATCCTATAAGTACCCATGGCATTCTTTTTTCTCCCTTTCTATATTGAAATATTGTTGCTAGCAGGTATATCAATAAAAAAAATCCAAGGGAGTGGTCTGCTTTTATAAAAAAACTGCCAAACATGAAATCATAGTCCCCTATAAATTGATTCGAAAAGTTGAATTTTATCAAAAAATCATAAGCGTACCTTTGAATTAAAATGATGGGCAATTGAATTAAAATAAGGATTTTAAAAAATGAGGAACTTAGCTTTTTTACCTTTATCCCCAGGCTATTGAGCCCGTCCACTGCAAGAAAAACACCTAATGGTACCAAGGGAAATACGAAGTACAGCATCGTTTTTGTTAGTTCCGTATCATTAACAGCGGCACTTGTAATTACCAAACTGAGATAAAAAAAACTAAACACCGTAATTTTCGACTTTGCCAGCTTACCGTTCTTAAGAAGAATTGTTAATGAAGCAATAAAGTAAATCAGTCCTAAAACGAGCAATGAGTACAACGTGCTTGGAATTCCAAAAAAATATTGAAAAAATCCCCCAACCAAATAAACGGACAATAGTAGCCCAATAAACAAATATGAGAGAAGACCTTTCATTTAATTCCTTGACACCAAATTTATTAGAATTCGTTTTTCATTTAAATAAGACATATTATTATTGGCCAGCAACCGTTCCTTAATTTCATTTTTGCCCCAAATTATAATTTCTAAAACAATATATAGGAGCGTCTGGATATCACGCTTAGTTTCTTCCGTTCCTTCTTAAAAAAGGCAAAAGGCCTAATAAAATCCGAATAATTATCCGGTTATTTACGCACAGCAGCCGAATGTCAGTGAATTGACTCTAAATTAGTATTCAAGGCCAGCTCCCACATCTTTTCTGTTTTCGTCAATAAAGGAGTTTTAACAGCTTTGAGATTTTCGGCTATCGATTTATGATTTTGCTCAATAATTTCAATTTTTTTCCTATTCTCATCCCAAACAACAGCTTCTGACAAAATTCTGTTTTCCTGCCCAAAATCCTTAAAAAGCATTTCATACTTATGGCTCCAACTAGTGGCCAAGCATGGAATTCCTTGACTTAAGGCACTAACTACACCGTGAAAGCGAGATGAAATCACAGTATGGGAATTTCCTATCACGCCTTTTACCTCTTGTGCATTGAGACCACTAACAATAGGGATTTGTTTTTCGCTTGCCTCATTAACCTCTTTGCAAAGGTGTTTATCTCGAAATCCTTCATGGTTGAGCATAAAAATGGTTTGCTCCTTTTTTTCGTAAAAGTTGATGATGTTCAGTAACAGCCCAATATATTGTTCATGGTTGTTTTTTTGAGGAGAAACCATTTTGTGGTTGGGAATAAGGCAAACAGCCCCTTTAAGATAGTCAAAGGACGCGGGTATTATTCCCTTTACTGGAAGGGTGAAATCACACGAAATTTTAATTTTTGTTGCATTGGCGCCGGCACTGACAAGGCATTCATAAGATTGTTCATCCCTTGCAAAAATCAAATTCGTATACTGGCTTAGAATAGTAACAATCTGCTTTCCGTATGTGGTTTCAAATGGCCCAAATGCTTGGGGTAATAGTATTATTCTTACGTTATTCCCCTTTAATTTTTTGTAATAGGATTCTTTTTCCTTCACCTGTTTCATAGTGAGCTTCCATTGGTCTGAAAACTGAAATCCCCCGGCATCAAGCAATAGGTCAATATCCTTACGCACATGATATCGGGTTACTCGTGTTATAGGAAAAGGTCGTCCCAATCGCCTAAAGATTTTTATTGGCCACTTGCTCAGCCATCGCATGTTAGGCAATTTTAAATTCAAATTAAAACTTGGGAGTAAGTTTGGGTTAAATTCCCCTGTGTGATTTAGCCAAACTTCGCTGTTTGGGAACTTTTTTTCCAATTGTTCGAGTACTGCAACCAACATTAGTTCAGCGCCTTTATTTTTAGTGTCGATACCGTCTATCTGTATTTTCATTTAGTTGTACTGTCTAAAATTTTCTATTGCTCTTTTTTCAGAATATGCCACTTTACCTTGTGGATCCGGATAGCCGACGGCCATACACATGATGGGGCGTTGAAATTTTTTTAACTTAAGCACTTTCTCCATTCTTTTTTCTAAGCTTTCAATATCGGGCCAATTGATGGGACATGAACTAAGACCTAAAGTTTCTAGGGCCAACATGAATGCCATATTTGCTAAAGAAGCATCTATGTAAACCACATGTCTATCCCGCTCATTAAAATAAGCGTCTAAATTGCCCACTACCACTACCATCATCGGGATGTTGTGCTGATAACCTTTTATGCCCATGGGCAAGTTAGTTACCTCGGCCAATAATTCAGTTTCATCAATAATTCTATACTCAAAGGGTTGACGGTTACAGGCACTTGGGGATTGACGGGCCGCCATTAGCGCTTTATCGATTAAATTATGGGGCACGGGTTTATCCAAAAACCACCTAACGGATCGCCGATAGTGGGTTAAAGCCAAAAAATCCTCGAAAGAAATATTTGGTTTCTTCTTTTCGTTCCTTTCATAGGGAATAAGGCTTTCTTGGCCTGAAGCACTCTCCAAAAAGGTGTTGGAGGGGCGCGAAAATAGCTTGCGTTGTTCTTCAATTACAGGATGGTTAGAGGTTACCTCAAAATACTCTTTTAATACCTCATAGGACCATTGAATTTGAGGTTCATTAGATAGCTGATCTAGTTTACTTAAAACTAGAAAGTGAGACACGGTTTCCCCAATAAAATCCAAGGCAAAAACATCACGCCTAGGCTTCATTAGCAATCCTTTTTCTATCCTATGTGTATTTCTTACAAGCGTGTAAAAATGAGCTTTTTCCTCTTTTATTTCCTTGATATATTGTGCCCTGCCCGAAAGAACGGCATGATGTTCACGTCTAAACTTTCCAGAAATAAAAAAGTAATAAAATGAGCTCAAAATTGTGTTCTTGGACCAAATCCATAATAAGGATTGATCTACTAGTTTTAACAACTGCTTAAGTTTAGACATTCTTATTTTTAATTACTGTTAGAAAGCGCTGCATCGTTTTTTTCTCCAAATAATAAATAACCCCTAAATAGCATATCACATACATTGCCATTGGTAAAAGCAACGGGATTATCCCTTCACTTGAATTCACATTGGCCTTAAAAAGATAAACCAACGCTATGGACACCACCAGTGCTAAAACAGGTTTCAACACTGTGCGAAATACTTGTGAGACTTTTAAATTAATTTCCCTTTTCAAAATTACTAAAGCCGTTAACACCAATACGGACTTATTAATTAAAATTGCATAGGCAGCACCTATTAAACCCGCAACTTTAATTCCGACAACAAGTCCAGGAATTAACACCAACAACGTAAGTACCATAATAATTTTCATCTCTAGCTCTGGTTTCCCAATGCCCCGTAACAAGGAGGTGAATGAATTGATCATTAAATGAATCATCATGGCCACAGATAGTATTTGGATGGGAATAACCGCATTTTCCCATTTATCGCCGAATATAAAAAATATTATTTCATGTGAAAACAACAGCAAGAACCCCATAACGGGATAAATCAAAATAGCATTGATTTTTATGATGTTTAAAAAGTAGTTTTTTAGTTTCTCAATGTTGTCTTGATTTTTACCAAATACTGGGAACATTACATTATTGATCACCTTACTTAGACTTTGCCTTAGGGTTTCCGTTAAATTGAATGCCAATGAATAAGCACCAAGTGGAGATGATCCGAGCAATTTCCCAATCAATAAATTGTCAATATTATAAGTGACTGTACTAAATATACGAGTGCCTGTGGCATAGGCCCCAAAACCAAAAATCGCTTTAAAGTGTTGCCTGTTCCAATTAAGTTTGGGCTTCCAACCCACCTTGTAGTAATAGAATAACATGGCCAGCAACGGACTTAACACCTGATTGACTACCAAGGACCACACCCCAGCACCCAAAAAGGCAGAAACAATTGCCACAACACCTGCTAGAACCGCAGAGGTGTTCAATATTGTGGCAAGTGACTTAAAATCCATTTTCCTCACCAAAATAACATGATGGATAAATGACAAAGGGGTAACTATCACAGAGATAGAAAGTGCCGGAATTAGATAAGTTAAAAACGGCTCCTGATAAAACCATGCTGCTATTGGGCCAATTAAAAAACTCATTATGAGGAATAAAAAGCCCCCCCATATTATCCCCGATATAAAAGCCGTAGGGTACATGCTTTGGGCTATACTATCTTCTTTTTTCTGAATAAGGGCCGCTCCCATACCTAGTTCTGATGCAGCATTGGCAATAGCAATAAAAATGGAACACATGGCCACTAAGCCAAATTGCTCAGGCAATAAGATTTTGGCCAAAACAAGTTGAACCAAAAACCGAAAGCCAGAATCTACGAAAAGCTGGACACTGGACCACTTTAACCCCGCGACTATTTTCTTACGTTCGGAGTTCATTTGGCCATTTTTAACAAACGAGAAGGTTCTATCTCAAGACTTTTGTTTGTGGATATATGAATTGAATCACTGTACATCTATGATCTTATGTGTATTTTTAATTGCCACTTCACCTGATTCACTTTGTAGAGCCATATATACTGTATATTTTCCTTTTTCCAATTGTTCACTGTTTATTTTCACAGTAAATCCAGAGTAATGATATAATTTGTTTTTCTTATTATAATATTTAGTTACGTCTTTTCTTTCTTTAAATGAAATCTGGCTAGGACTGCTGAAATATGTAAATGTGCTATTCCTACTTAATACTAATAGCTTTTCTTCTTTAAAGCTAGACTGCTTATCTTTAAAAGCCATCCAACCTTCTAGAACAAAAACCTTGTCTTTTTGATTAACTATTTTACTGGCTGTAAATTTTTCTTTGTTTAACTTTTCCAAATTTCCCAATAATTCACCCTTGGATATCACGCTGTCCCTTAAAGGATTATTGTAAAAGTATTTTTCAAAAGAATCCTGTTTTTTGACATTTAGGGGTCGGTTAAATGTCCGGCTTATGACATTATCTATGATATAATTGCTTGCCACTATTTCTCCTTTATAATTTAGATGTTGATTGTACCCAACCGGGTCATTGGAAAAATATGTTCTATCCCAATCTGGAAATACGGTGTTCAGATCGACATACTCCACAAAACCAACATTGTCTTTTGCTATTTTTTTCAAGGGTTCATCAAGCGAATTGTAATCAATCTTGTTTCTATATTTTTTGTAGAAAGGGACGGTCAATAGGACAATTCTTTTGGTCCCTTTTTCTTTTGCCAAAGAAATAATTCCTTTCAATGCTTTTTCTTCATCTGGCAAAATATTGTATTTGCTAAGGTCAAACTTAGATTGTTTTTCATATATTTTTGAAGCGGAAACGCTTAAAACAGTTGTTCCTCGCTGCTTGCCTTTTTTGCTGTTTTCATATAACCTACCTCGTATTTTAGCAATATCTGTCCACCTCGAATGCTTTTTGATCGCTGGAACCAAATTTTCTAGCAGACTCCCCTTAAAAAAAGCCCTAGCCTCCTTTACTTTTACATCTCCCAACCTTTTACCCTCAAAGGTCAAATAACGTTTCATGTAATCATTGATAGTTGGATCCTGATTTACGAATGCATCCATTGTTAATCTTTCATAAAACAAATAATTCTCAATGATCAGGATTTCTGGGGTTTGATATTTATATGCTTCCAATGCCACATAATAAGTTTGGTAGATATTTTGCCCCCTAGTTGCGAGGGAAGCTATTTTACCTTTTATTTTCGCATCAAAAATGTCTAGATCCAATCCTGCGTTTGCATGAGAATTTCCTAAAACCAAGATATCTACCGTATTCCTTTCATGGCTATAAAACTCATCCCAAACCGACCCTTTTGACTCAGTAAAAAGAAAGGACAACCCCTTTAAAACACCTAACATAACGACGGCAAATACCCCTACTTTTATTAATAGAACAAACAAACTATTTCTCATAGCTTAAAATTGGAAATAAATAAACTCCGATGGGACTTCGCTGCCATAAACGCCAAATATTGTGATAAAAACAGCAATACTAAGATAAACGGCCCACCTAAAAACAATGGGTTGTTTGTTTAAAATAGATAATATGCTTTGTTTTCGATGAAATCTTTCTAGTAAGGTTAAACTTAAAATAGAGAGGGCCAACAGGGAAAATTCGTGTTCCTTGAATCCAATTAAGTATAAATTATCCCCAAACAGCTCATTGAAATTGTTTGTGAAAAAGCCCGCGATAATTGTTGTAGAATCTGCAAATGAGTTTGCCCTAAAAAATACCCAAGCAAAGCAAACAATAGTAAAGGTTATACCCATAAAAAATAGTTTGTTTGCAAAGGTTCGCTTGTCGATTTTGAGTAGACTGAACACTTTCTCCTTTCTTTTAGAAATAGCTTTCTCGGCAACTATAATTACCCCATGGATAACACCCCAAATAACAAAAGTCATAGCTGCTCCATGCCATAAACCACTTACTAAAAAAACGATAAAAAGGTTGTAATACGTCCTATATTTTCCTTTCCTACTTCCCCCTAAAGGAATATAAACATAGTCCCTGAACCATGTAGAGAGGGAGATATGCCACCTTCTCCAAAATTCCGTTATCGACTTAGATAAATATGGACTGTCAAAATTTTTCATCAAATCAAATCCCATGGTTCTTGCAGCCCCAATAGCTATATCTGAATATCCTGAAAAATCGCAATAAATTTGAAACGCAAAACATACTGTGGCAATAATTGTTTCAATCCCTTCGTAGCTCCCCGGATTATTATAAACCTCATTAACATATAATGCAGCCCTGTCCGCAATTACCATCTTTTTAAATAACCCAAAAACCATTAATAACAGTCCAGACTTTACTTGTTCATAGTTAAACTTATAGGTTTTATAAAACTGTGGCAACAAATGGGATGCCCTTTCAATAGGCCCTGCTACCAATTGTGGAAAGAAAGCAACAAAGGCAAAAAAAGATAGCCAATCTTTAGTTGGCTTCAATTGTTGTCTATAGATGTCAATGGTATAGCTGAGGGTTTGAAAGGTATAAAAACTAATACCAACTGGTAGAATAATTTTTAAGGTGGTAATTTCTAACTCCTTTCCAAATAATCTAAACGAATCAACAAAAGTGTCTATCAAGAAATTGGTATATTTAAAATACACCAAAAAGCCAAGGTTTACTATCAGGCTAATTAATAAAAGCCTTTTTCTTATCTTAACATCCTTTTCGTTGTATAGTCTTTGACCTACAAAGAAATCTACAATAGAACTTATTGCAATTAAAAACAAAAATCTCCAATCCCACCATCCGTAAAAAACATAACTAGACACAAGAACAAGGATGTTTCTCCATCTTCTATTCCCAGAAACCAGCCAATATAACACGAAAACAATAGAAAAAAATATTGCGAAATCTAAAGAGTTAAAAAGCATTGTTCACAGGGTATTATAAATTACTTCTTTTAAACAAATTTCTAATTTAGTTTACTTTTATCTTTAAATCTTTGATTTTGTAATATCTTCAATATAGGCGGGAAAATAGACTTGATCCAATACACCCGGAACATTTTTTTTGCTTAAATCAAAGAACTACATTAGTCAAAACCGGGAGTTCCATATCCTTTTTGGATACTTTTATTTTGTCAACTTGTAATTGCCAATCTATATTCAAGCCTGAATCTTTATAATTTATTCCTCCCTCTGATTCTTTGTTATAATAATTGTCACACTTATAAAAAAAATGGGCTGATT
>NZ_JABFNN010000029.1 GCF_013090115.1 Flagellimonas amphidinii | reverse complement strand
GCGCCGCTTAAGGAAACAAGCACTTTTCCCAACTAGCGGCTATAGCGAATCAGCGTCTAATGGCTTCCCCGTAGCTCCTGCGAGCAAGCTCGCAACGCTACTCGCCATAGCCGCGTGGCCATTGTAAAACATTAGAACAATGAATAAACTTTTATCTTTATTAGCATCAGTATTTCTCTTTTCGTGTGGTTCAATTAAAGAAGACTCAATAAATCACAAAAATCAATACGTTGGCAGGTATTTAATGAAGCCTGATTTTGTGGTAGAGATTTATAAAACCGATAGCGTCTATAAAATATTACCAAGCTTTTGGAAAGCAGCGAGAACGATTGATTCGGTCAACGTTAACGAATTCACATATCGCGATAATACCAGAATCCTATTTGAAAGAGATAGTACAGATAAAATTGTTGCTGTAAAACTTACGGGGCATCACGAGTTGGAAGGCATAGGTAAAAAACTTGGAGACAATGATATACAACCAGTAGAATTTCTCCTCTCAGGCAGAATTGATGCAGCGATTGAGAAAATGAAGAATAATATCAATTCCCTCTCTGAAGAAAGGATAATCGGATTATCATTTAGTTTGCTAAAAAATTACCCTTCAAAAGCTGAAGATTGCCTTCGTTTTGCTTCAGCTTTCGAAACACTTTACCCAAATTCCGTTGATTTGCATCAAGTTATTGGATTGGCAAATCTCCTTGCAGAAAATCGACAAGAAGCTAAAATCGCTTTTGAAAAAGCATACGCTTTAGACAAAGAGAATAGTTTATCTTACAATGCGGTAAGGCTACTAGGGTCGTTGAATGTTGCCCAATCTCCCAAGAATGCATGGAAGCTTCCTTTTAATATCGATTCATTATTTGCGCCACCAACAAAAACTGAAATTGAAACCGTCCTAACCAGTTGGCAAAACAGAAACCTTAGCGTTAGTAATGCGGAAATTGTAAAAGAGGATACTATTACACTCGAACATGTAAAGTACCACCTAAAAATAATTAAGCACTTAATAGATGAAAAGAAACACTTTGGTGCTGTTCTTATTCCTATTGGGGCGAAATTAAGAAAATCACCAGTAATTATTGAAGCTAGAGGAGTTGACCCACTCTATTCTCCAAAAGATTTGGTGAGAACGGAAATGTATGTCATTTTAGAAAACAACAAAAACAACTGTATTATTGCTATCCCTTCGTTTCGAGGGAATACTTTAATCTGGAATAATGAGGAATTCCATTCTGAAGGGGATCCAACGAATGCTTGGGATGGTGCTACTGATGATGCCATTGCATTTTTGAACGTTGTTTTAGAGGTAATTCCAGAATCTGATCCCAATCGGATAGCTTCTTTTGGAATGAGCAGAGGTGGAACAGTTGCAATGTTGATGGGGATAAGAGACCCTAGAGTTAAAAGCGTTGTGGCCTGGGCTGGTCCTTCTGGATGGTTTGATTATATGGGAACATTTGGGTGGACAATTAAGGATCAGGTTAAATGGGGATTATGGGAAAAATGGACTCCAAATAACGGATGGGGTAGTTCAGCTCAATTTATTGAATGGTTTCTAAAACCAACAATAGAGACCGGGACTCCAGGACTATCTAGAATTCGTCAAAATATACTTGCATCTTCTCCACTTTATTTTCTTGACTCATTACCAACAGCCCAATTGCATTATGGAAAGGAGGACAGGTATGTTCCCTATAAAAATGCTTTGGTAATTAAAGAAATTCTAGACAAGAATACGGACAGAGAACATGAAATTTACATTCATGAAAATACGGGCCACGATCAACCATACCCAAAAGCTTATCTCTTGTCGAAGGAATTTTTTGAAGAAATGCTGAAGGACAAAAAATAACTAATGCCAACAAAGAACTGAGGTATAGTGCGGGATGCTACGACACCATACACGCAACGTTGGGAAAAATCCCTGCGGCCGCTCGGCCAGTACCGCAAGCGGTACACCTCTCCGAGCTATTTTTTCCAATGGCCACCCGGTACGACCGCTTATTCGCTATATTTATCCAACGTTTAACAAAACAGGCCAGCGCGCCGCTTAA
>NZ_JABFNN010000028.1 GCF_013090115.1 Flagellimonas amphidinii | reverse complement strand
GTTCCGTTCAAATTGGCGTCATCCAAGGTAATGCCACTTACCATGTCTGGAGTTCCATCCACCGTAAAAGTGAAAGGACCACCAGATAATGTTCCTGCATTAAGACCATTTCTTGTCACCATAATGGAATTGGACAAGGCGTAATTTCCATCTAAATCGGATACATTGTTGCCTGCTTCCAAGCCAGTTAACCCATCTTCGTAAGTTAAATGCCAAATAAAGCAAATACCTGCTCCGGCTCCATCAAAATCAACACCTTCTAATGCTTCCAAAGTTGGTGGCAAGCCCAAAATGTTGTTCTGGTCATCTGTGATCACATACCTTTGATTGGCTCCGTTCAGATTAGTGTCATCCAAGGTAATTCCACTTACCATGTCTGGAGTTCCATCTACCATAAAAGTGAAAGGGCCTCCGGAAAGCGTCCCTGCATTAAGGCCATTTCTGGTGACCATAATGGAATTCGACAAATCATATTCACCAGATAAACCATTGGTATTGGCACCTGTTTCCAAGCCAGAAAGTCCAGCTTCATAAACAATATGCCAAATAAAGCAAATACCTGTCCCGGCTCCATCAAAATCAACACCTTCTAGTGCTGCCAAAGTTGGTGGCAAGCCCAAAATGTTGTTCTGATCATCTGTAATTACATACCCTTGATTGGTTCCCACTACATTGGATTCGTCCAAAGTAATTCCGCTAACCATATCTGGAGTTCCATCCACGGTGAATGTGAAGGGTCCTCCCGATAGAATTCCTGCGTTTAGTGCTAATGGCGCATCATCAGATTCTGAATCACATGAAATCAAAATCAATCCAATGCCCAATAATGTCATAATAGATCGTAAGCTGCTCATTTTCTTGTTGTTTTAAATTGCACCACAAATGAAGCGGGAAGTTGTTGCGGAAGTATCACAAAAAAATAAAGATTCATTATTTACTGATTATCAGTATTTTGAATTAAAAATCAGTATATTTTGTAAAGAATCGCCTTAAAAATTGACTGTTAATAGAATACTGTGTGAAGCTTTAGGAAAAATGGTGAACTTTCTGTGATACTTTACATTTTTATTTGTTGAACCATGAAAAAAGTGCTGATTGTTGAGGATGATCTTGAGATCATTCGTCTTTTGGAAATACATCTTAAAGATTTAGGTTGTTCGGTATTGACAGCCGACCGTGGTGATGTTGGGTTACAAAAGGCCATCAATGAATATCCTGACCTTATTATTTTGGATGTGATGCTTCCCGGAATGGATGGCATTGAAATCTGTCAGAAAATCAGGGCACGCGATATTAAATCGCCTATAATGATGCTTACGGCCCGTTCTGAAGAAATAGACAAGGTGTTGGGATTAGAAGTAGGCGCTGATGATTACTTGACCAAACCTTTCAGCGTTCGAGAGTTCATCGCTAGGGTCAAAGCCATTTTTAGAAGACAGAAAATGGATATTCCTGAGCCAACTACTGACAAAAACCCAAAACTGATGGAATTCGATATCCTTTCCATCGACATTGATATGCGCAAAGTGCTTTTGGACGGCAAAAAAATTGAACTGTCCCCTAAAGAATTTGAACTTTTGGTTTTGCTATCCACCAATCCCGGAAAAAGCTATGATCGTTCCAAACTGCTCAATATGATTTGGGGTTATGACTTTAAAGGTTATGAACATACGGTGAACTCGCACATCAACAGGCTACGTTCCAAAATAGAACCAGATATGAGCAACCCTAAATTTATTCTTACCACTTGGGGCGTGGGGTATAAATTCAACGAAGAGCTAGTGGAAGCTTAACCAGACCAAACCATGAAAAACAACATTCTTTCCATACGATTCATTCTAAAACTAACGCTTTCTTTTTTGGCCATACTGTTATTGGCAGGTATTGGATATACCATCACTTCCATTTATCTGTCCAATAAATATTTTTATGAGACCACTCAGCGATTGCATGCCAATTTAGCGCAGGACCTAATTGATGAAAAATTCAGGAATACCCATCCTTTTGATTCAACAGGAGCTGTGAACAAAGAACTTTTTGGAGATTTGATGCACGATATGATGGCCGTAAACAGAGCCATTGAAGTTTATCTTTTGGACAATGACGGTTATGTTCAGTACTCCGTTGTGCTAGATCATGATGCTCCCGAGACCCAACAGAAAAAAGTGGACCTTGCTCCAATAAAAAAATTCATCAATGAAAAGGGTAGCAACTATATTTTAGGTGACGACCCCAAGGACTTATCCAAACAGACCATTTTTTCGGCAGCCCATTTTTCCAAGAATGGTCATGAAGGTTACGTGTACATTATTTTAGCAGGAGAAGACTTTTTGGCCACAAGAAGTGACCTCTTTAACAGCTATTTTATGCGATTGGGGCTAGGCGGATCTATTCTGACCTTGATTTTTGCCACGCTCTTGGGAATATTGGCCATTTGGTATCTCACCCGAAGTCTCCGAAAAATTATCTATGCGGCCAAACGTTTTCAACAAGGGGATTTGGAATATCGCATAGAAAATGCTGAAAAAACCGATCTTGCCAATGTGGCCAGCACCTACAACAGTATGGCGGATACCATTTTATCTGATATTGAAAAAATAAAATCCGTAGAACAGTTACGACAAGAGCTGATTGCCAATATTTCCCACGACCTTAGGACACCACTATCCATTATACAAGGCTATATTGAAACACTGCACATGAAGGATTCTGAGCTTTCTGCTGAAGAACGTGCCAAATACCTTCAAACGGTAACCCGAAGCAGTGAGCGAATCTCCAAATTGGTCTCACAACTTTTTGAATACTCCAAGTTGGAGGCCAACCAGATTCAACCTGAAAAAGAACCCTTCTTGATCAGTGAATTGGCCAATGACATCCACAGAAATTATTCCCTTTTGGCCGAGAAAAAGAACATTGATCTTCAATTGAGCATGAAAGAGGGCATTCCCTTGGTTTTTGCTGACATCTCTCTTGTAGAGCGTGCCATTCAAAATCTTATGGACAATGCACTTAAATTCACTCCCGAAGGTGGCAAGGTCACTGTAAAAATTGAAACTTTGGACAACGATGTACAGGTGACCATCCAAGATTCTGGCCCTGGTATAAAGAAAGACAACCAAGCATTGATTTTTGAGCGGTACCGACAAACAAAAACCGGACAGGAAAAGGCTGGAGCTGGTTTGGGCTTAGCGATTGTCAAAAAAATCATGGAGATTCACGATAGCCGAATCAGGGTGTTCAGCAAACCTGAAGAAGGTACTTCTTTCTCTTTTAGCCTTCCGGTTTACTCCATGGCCTAATCCATTATTCACTATCTTTAAAGAGTAAAGTCGTTATCATGATTCTTACCGATTCCCTATTGGATTTCTTTCTGGAAACCCGCAAACATTCAGAAATCCTTTGTGAACCTCTTGAAATTGAGGACTATGTGGTTCAACCAGTTGTGGATGTAAGTCCTCCCAAATGGCACTTAGGACATACTACTTGGTTTTTTGAGGAATTCATCCTGAAACCTCAAGCCAAAGGTTATCAGCTTTTTGACGATGACTTTTCATTTGTGTTCAATAGCTACTATGAAACTGTGGGGAAACGTATTGTTCGCTCAGATAGAGGAAATTTATCAAGACCATCGGTAAAAAAGGTGTATGAATATCGGAACTATGTAACCGAAGGCATCAAAGCACTTTTCTCACAAGCACAAAATGATGACCTCAATGCATTATTGGAAATTGGCATCCATCATGAAAAGCAACACCAAGAATTGTTGTTGTCAGACATTAAATATATTTTAGGAAACAATCCGTTGCTTCCTCCCTACTCAGACCGATTTGTAGACCATCCCGTGGAAACCCATCAACAAGATTGGATTTCCATGGAAGAGGGTATTTATCAAATCGGTCATGACTCCAAAGAATTTTGCTACGATAATGAATTGGGCAAGCACAAAGTCTATTTACAACCCTATCTTATTTCCAATAAATTGGTTACAAATGCTGAATACATGGCATTTATTGATGCTGGTGGATATAACCGTTTTGATCTTTGGCATGCTGAGGGTTGGGATTGGGTGAACCAAAATGGTATTTCTTCCCCTTTATATTGGCACCATGTTGATGAAGGATGGCATCATTACACTACATTGGGATTGACAAAAATTGACCCGTTTGCACCAATTGCCCACATTTCCTATTACGAAGCTTTCGCCTATGCACAATGGAAAGGTCTTAGACTCCCTACCGAATTTGAATGGGAGGCGGCACAGTCCTTTTTTCCTTGGGGCAAACGTTGGGAGTGGACAGAAAGTGCCTACCTTCCCTACCCTAATTATCAAAAAGCAGACGGTGCTTTAGGCGAATACAACGGTAAATTTATGGTCAATCAAAAAGTACTTCGGGGAAGTTCCGTAGCCACACCTGAAAAACATACAAGATCCACTTACAGAAATTTTTTTCATCCGCAATTAAGATGGCAATTTACCGGGATAAGGTTGGCCAAATAATTACGACATAGCGCATATGCAGGACAAAAACATACCAACCTTCACCTCAGTTTTCGAACAAGAGGTCTATGAGGGCCTAACGGCTTATCCTAAATATCTATCCTCCAAATACTTTTATGACGAAGTAGGCGATAAACTCTTTCAGGATATCATGGCCATGCCAGAATATTACCTTACAGATTGTGAGTTCAATATTTTACAGAAACACAAAGAGGATATTGTTCAACTTTTTGCAAAGAACGGACCCTTCAGCCTGTTTGAATTGGGTGCTGGAGACGGGAAAAAGACCAAAATCTTGCTGCAGCATCTTGTTGAGCAACAACTTTCTTTCGATTATCGCCCAATAGACATCAGTCAAAATGCGTTGGACAATTTAGAGACCACTATTACCCAAGAGATTCCAGCTGTTGAAGTAAATCCCATTCAGGGTACTTATTTTAACACATTGAGGGACATTAATAAGATTAATGAAAAGAGGAAAGTCATCTTGTTTTTGGGATCTAACATTGGTAATCTTTTGCATGAAAAAGCTGTAGAATTTTTGCGAAACCTACAAGATTCCATCAATGAACAGGATTATATTTTCATTGGTTTTGATATGAAAAAAAATCCGCAGACCATATTGGATGCCTACAACGACAAAACTGGCATTACTGAGGCTTTCAATAAAAATGTGTTGACCAGAATCAATAAGGAAATCGGTGGGAATTTTGATTTGGATAAGTTTCTGCATTGGGAAGTATACGACCCCGAAACAGGTACCGCTAAAAGCTATTTGGTTTCCAAGGAGGACCAAAAGGTTTCTATTTCAAGTTTGGAACTTGAGGTAACTTTTAAACGTTGGGAAACAATCCACACTGAAATTTCCCAAAAATATGACGACGAAGTAGTGGAATGGTTGGCAGGAGAGGCTGGACTCAAAATAGTACAATCCTTTTCAGATGCCCAAGAAAATTATAAAAACTATTTATTTAAAAAATAAGCTATGAAAGCCATTTGGAACAATACCGTAATTGCCGAGAGTAATAATACTGTTGTAATTGAAAACAATCATTATTTTCCACCGGAAACCATCAACAAGGAATTTTTTAAAGCAAGCGAAACACACACCACTTGTCCTTGGAAAGGTGTGGCTTCCTACTATACCATTGCAGTAGATGGCAAAGAAAACCCTAATGCAGCCTGGTTTTATCCAGAAACCAGTGAATTGGCCAAATCCATTAAAGGATATGTTGCCTTTTGGAAAGGAGTTACCATTGAGGAATAATAATTCCCCAATGGTTTTCTCAGTTTTATAGCTCTAGAACAGCGTTTTCGGCACCTGCGTAGTCATTCCATTGGTAACGATCTGCAGCTTCATCGTTGATGTAAGCCCCATCTACAATGTATCTGAACTCGTAGGTATTCTCCATTGGAAGGTCAAAAGTTCCTTTAAAGGTCCCGTTCTTTAATTTTTTAAGGGTGCTTCCTTTAGGGTTCCAGTTATTGAAATCTCCAACAACTGCTACTTTTTTTGCTTCTTCTGCAGGCACAGTAAATGTAACTTTACAAACAGGCTTGCTCTTTAAGTATTGTTTCTTTATTGCCATGACACAATTCTTTTAGAAATTATAGGGCAAAGCAATAGATAAAACGACTTATTTACAATTAGTTAAGTTCGATTTATCATATTGATAAAATGCCCATAACAATAGGATTACCTTTACAAAATTAGTGTCCTTTTTTTTTCAAAATATGATTTTTGTCAATTGGAATGTAATATTTTCACAATCGCATCTATTTCGTCCTCAGTATTATAGAAATGAAAACTCAACCGAATGCCGTCTCCGCGCATGGAACAAACAATATCTTCATCACTCAATTTTTTGAATAACTGTTGGTCACCTTTAATGTTGAAAATAGTACTGTGCTGTGCTCTGTTGACAACTTTTTGTTCCAATAGCCCCAGGGCAGAAAGTTCCGCTTTTGCTTTTTGCCCTAGTTTATCCAATTGTGCTTTAATATGATTCACACCTATACTATCCAAAAACTCCAAGGAAAATCTGAGGCTACCAAAATTTAAGGTATCCAAGTGTCCAGGTTCTAAGTGTTTGCAAAAAGGGATATTATTACGTTTAGATGCGTCCCTGTCCACGGAGCCATTCCCAATACATTTCAAATCAAAACGCTCTTTTACCTCATCTTTCACTAAAGCAAATCCATTTCCAAAGCCCGCCAACAACCATTTATAGGAGCTTGCCAATAAGATATCAATTCCAGAATCTTCAAAATTAAATGGCTCGGTTCCACAAAATTGAGTACCATCCACTATGATGGTTAGATTGGGATAGTCCTTTTTTAAATCTTTTAGAAAATCAAGACTGATTTTTATACCATTGATCCATTGTACTACACTCAAGGCCAAAACATCAAACTTTCCAGTTTTTACTTTCTCAATAATGTTTTTTTCAAAGTGCTCATTAATCTCAACATACTCCCTATTAAAATTTCGGGTTTCAAAGGGCCAATTCAGGGATGGATAATCATCTTTAAGTAGGAGTATGTGCTGATTTTTAGGCAGCCCTTCCAACAATGTATTGAATCCAAAACTAAAATTGGGGACCAAGGCCACATTTTCAGCTTTGCATTTAAAAAAACTCCCTATTACCTCCCTTATTTCGGGTATCTTCTCAAAACTCTTCATTTTCATGGTACTGCCCCCAATCAAATAATCCAAATCATGGCCTTGTCGCCATTCCATTAAATCTTCATTTAGCAATCCGGTAGCAGCGGTATTGGCATAAATGCATTGGTTGAGTACAGGGAATTTCTTTCTTAAGTTTTCCATTTCCGAAGTTTTGGAATCAATTCAATTATCTTTGCTGTTAAAGATAGCCATTCCATGTTGTCCTTCGGAAATAAGAAAAAGAGTGCGATAGATTTAGAACAGCACGAGCTTTTGGAGAATGCGCAGAAACGCATCAAACAAAAAAAACGCCTGTACACCCATCTGGTCATTTTTTTGATAGGCAGCGTGTTCTTGATATTGATCAACAAAATCTTGAAATATGGCGAGGCCTACGACTGGTTTATATGGGCTATCCTAGCTTGGTCATTTCTTTTTGTGTTACATGCTTTCAATGTATTTGTGACGCATCAGTTCATGGGTAAAGAATGGGAGCGAAAGCAACGTGAACGTCTTGTTGAGCTACAAAAAAATCGTATTTCTGAGATTCAAAAGGAGATTGAAACCGATTTTCCACTGTCCAACATCAATAAAAAAAAAAAAGAGTGAGGCGATTGATCATTATTGCCGCTGCTGGGGAAAACAACGCCCTAGGCATCAACAACGATTTGCCCTGGCACTTACCTGATGATTTCAAGCGTTTTAAATTGTTGACTTCTGGGCATAAAATTATAATGGGCAGAAAGACCTTGGAGAGTTTTCCGAAGGCGTTGCCCAACCGAGAGCACATTGCCATTACGCGTGATGACAGTTATACTCCAAAATTTCCCTGTACTATTGTACATTCTCTTCAAAGTGCCATAGATCTTGTGAAAGAAGATGAGACCGCTTTTATTATTGGAGGGGGAGAAATTTACCGCCAGGCGATGGAATTTGCCACTGATATTGAACTCACCCGAATTCATGCCAATTTTGAAGCGGACACTTTTTTTCCGGAAATTGATGATACAAAATGGATGCTGGCTGAAGAAGTATATCACTCGAAGGATGATAGGCACCAATTTGATTTCACATATCTAACTTATCAACGTCGATAATAACTAAAAGTCAAGGTTTGAAACCTCTACTTTTGGGCCATTAACCATTGAGTTGAGTACTTCTACATCCCCATTGGAATAAAATACATGTTTTGTTATGTCCTGCGGAGTCAACAATCCTTCTTTTTCCAGAACAGCTTTGGTTTGTCTGGCCACAGCCTCACCCGAATCAATTATAGTGACATGGACTGGCAAGATTTCTTGAAGCACCGGAATTAAATAAGGGTAATGGGTACAGCCCAGCACCAAACAATCTATTCCTTTTTGAAGCATGGGCCCTAAGTAGGTCTTAAGCAAGTCTTTTGTTTCTTGTACATCTATTTTTCCAGCTTCAATCAACTCAACCAAGCCTGTACCTTCCCGTTCCAAGACTTCGATTCCTTCTGCAAAAAGTTTGGAAGTATTATGAAACAAACCGCTGGAAAGCGTTCCTTTGGTGGCCAAAACCCCAACTTTTTTGGATTTGGTATGCAATGCTGCTGGTTTAATGGCAGGTTCTATACCAATAAATGGCACAGGGAAATTGGCACGCAAATGTTCAATGGCATTTGTTGTGGCAGTATTACAGGCTACAACGATAATTTTACAGCCTTTTTCTATAAGAAGTCGGGTATTTTTTTTACTCAGTTGAATGATTTCCTCTTTGGATTTTTCACCATACGGAGCATTTTTACTATCCGCCAGATAAATGGTATTTTCCTCAGGAAGTGCTTTTACAATCTCTTTCCAGATGGATGTACCCCCTACTCCCGAGTCGAAAATTCCAATAGGCTTGTGCATGCTTAAAAATAGATACTAATTTGAAAATGGCACAAAAAAACCGCTTTTCTTAAATAGAAAGCGGTTTAAATATATTGTAAGTACTATAATTTAGAAGCCCAACTCTTGTTTTACAGCTGGCAACAAATCTTTTCCTCTAGAAACAATAAGGCTCAATCCTGGGCTAGCATCAATAACATAATCAAAACCTTGTGCAGCAGCAACTTTTTCGATGGCTGCTTTTGCTTTTTCGGAAATAGGAGCAAATAACTCAGCCTGTTTTTGCTGCAACTGTTGCATGGCAGCTTGTTCAGCATTTTGAATATTTTTCTGAATTTCTTGCAATTCCAAAGCTCTCTTTTCATTTTCCTCTTGAGTTTTGGAAGTGGACTCATTTCTATATTGAGTTGCTTTATTTTGAAATTCTGTCATTGAACCCTTAATATCGGCAGAATATGTCTCTTCCAACTTCTTCAATTCAGATTGAGCAGCTTTCATCTCCGGCATTTCAGTCAATAATTGTTGCACGTTGATATGTGCAACCTTGCTCTGCGCATTTACAAATCCTGTAGCTGCTACAAATAAAACCAGTGCTACAGCAATTTTCTTTACATTTTTCATGATTCTTAGTTACTATTTTTGAATGTTAATTTTAGTGTTTCAATATTATTGTTGTATTGAATCCTTCTCCTGTTCCAGCGCTTTTTTACGTTCTTCCAATTTGGCTTGACGTTTGGCTTCGCGCTCCTCCAATAATTTTTTTCTTCGTGCTTCGTAGGCTTTCTTTCTTTCCTCTCGCAACTTCAACTGCTCTTGCCTTCTGTCTTCAGCAGCCTTGGCCTTGGCATTTTGAGCTTCCTCTGCTTTGGCCTGGCGTTCTTTCAGTGCTTCACTGATTTCTTTGTCAGCTTCTGCTTCTTCTTCCGCAAACTTATCCAGTCGACTTTGTTGTTTCTCCTTTTTGTTCGATTTGCTCACTTTTCTGGTGCGAGCTATCTCCCTTAGGACCAAGTCACTGATATCGTGTCTTTTTTCGGAGTACAACATTACAACATCTGCCGATTTATCAAAAATAAAATCGTATCTTTTATTTCCTCCTATTTTTTGAACCTCATTAAAAACTTGGTCTTGTATGGGCTGTATGAGCAGCTGTTTTTGTAAGACCAAATCTCCTTGAGGACCAAAACGATCCTGCTGATATTTCAACATTTCAGTTTCCAAAATCTGAATTTCTTCCTCACGTTCAGCAATCAGCTCGTCCGTTAGCAGTACTTTCTCGGCCATTAAATCTTTTTTCATTTGTTCAATGGAGCTCTGCTTGAGTTCAATTTCCTGTTTCCATTTTGCTGCCTTCGTATTCAATTGTTCTGTGGCATCCCTATATTCTTCAACATTCTCTAGAATATATTCCATGTCCACATAGCCAATTCTTACCCCTCTTTGGGAAAAGCCATAAAAGGAAGACATTAAAACAAGTAATGACAAAAGAACTTTGGTATTCATCTTTGATTCCGCTTTTTACGTAGAAAATATCGTGCCAAAATAACTAATTAATTTAAAATGAGTTATTTATAAGTTATTTAAGACACTATTTTCTTTAGATTAAAACTGCTGTCCGATGATGAAGTGTGTTTGCCAACCGCTCGGGCCAACTGAACTTGGTTGGGCATCTGTATCGAATCCATAACCAAAGTCAATCCCCAAGAGACCGAATGCCGGCATAAATATACGTAGCCCCACCCCGGCAGATCTTTTTAATTCAAACGGATTATACTCATTAAAATTGTTGAAAGCGTTTCCTGCCTCTAAAAACGATAGTGCATATATAGAAGCCGAAGGCTTGAGTGTAAGTGGATAACGCAGTTCTAAAGAGAATTTGTTGTATATGGTCCCTCCATCTCTTTCTTGGTTTCCAGTAATTGGATTTGTACTGTACGGAGTCAATGAACTGTTTTCGTAACCACGTAGCTGAATAACATCCCTACCATCTAAGGTAAAGTTTCCAAGTCCATCACCCCCAACAAAGAATCTTTCAAAAGGAACATCTCCAATATCCTTGTTATAATTACCTAAAAACCCAAATTCTGCATTGGTACGAAGCACTAACTTGTC
The DNA here is from genome assembly GCF_013090115.1 of Flagellimonas amphidinii. Lineage (GTDB taxonomy): Bacteria > Bacteroidota > Bacteroidia > Flavobacteriales > Flavobacteriaceae > Flagellimonas > Flagellimonas amphidinii. The sequence continues at coordinate 37,505 of NZ_JABFNN010000028.1, read as the reverse complement.
CACTAAACGGGTATACCAATCTCCTTTAAATTTAATCTTGTAGAACTCCAACAATTTGAATCGCTCCTCCTCCATACTTTCCAATTCATTGCTCAATTGTTCAAACTCCAATTGCTCCTCTGGTGTGGAAGGGTTTGTCCCTATTTCCAAAAGTCTTTCTGTTGTGGAATTGATATCATCCTTAATTTGTCTATAATCCTTTGAACTGAACAAGGAGTAAGGAGGTGTAAATTTAGCCGTCAACTCAAAATTGGAACCGGTAAGTGGAAATATTCTACTGGGGCCTTGTGAGCTTCTAGAAATTCCTAATGTATAACTCAAAGAGTTGGAACTACCATTTCCAAAATTGAACAATCCATTGTTAAAATCATTAAAGTCATACAACTGATAACTCAATGCATGGGAAATGGTGAAGTAATCATCTGGCCATTGTACCCTTTTGGCCAAACCTGCAGAAATTCCAGTAATAGAAAATCCACGATCTTTATCTACATCAATCCTATTGCTATTGTTGAAACTGGTGGCAAACTGTTGGGTTCTTGATAACGAAAGATTAAACCTAACCGGTTTTTTACCTCCTAACCATGGTTCTGCAAAGTTTAAACTATAGACCCTAAATGTTCTACTGGCCTGTAAACGAAGAGCAAACGTTTGTCCATCTCCCATAGGAACAGGTTTATAAGCTTCTCCATTAAAAATGTTCTTCAAAGAGAAGTTACTAAAGGAAAGCCCCAGAGTACCAATGAAACCTCCTCCACCAAAACCTCCTTGTAATTCTATTTGGCTAGAACCTGCTTCAACAAGACTATATTGTACATCTACCGTACCAGCATTAGGATCGGGGTTCTGAATGTCCGGAACTATCTGTTCCGCATCAAAGAATCCAAGTTGACCTAATTCACGAATACTTCTTACAATATTATCCTTGCTATATTTTTGACCAGGTCTTGTGCGCAATTCCCTAAAAATCACATGGTCATTGGTCTTGTCATTACCTACCACAGTAACATGGTCCAAGAAAGTCTCCTTCCCTTCAATAATACGTATCTCAAAGTCTATTGTATCATTAACTGCCGAAACTTCTACCGGATTTATACTGGAAAATAAGTACCCATTATTTTGATAAAGATTCGTCAAGTCCTCTGCGTCCGGTTTGGAATCATCCGCAACACGTTTTTTCAATAATACCCCATTATAGGTAGACCCTTTTCTAATTCCTAAAACTTGCGCCAATTGTCTATCTGTGTAGACTGAGTTACCCACAAAATTGATATCTCCAAAATAATATTTGTTCCCCTCCTCAACCTTAATTTTTAGGTCGATGTTGTTTTCATTGACCTTTACAAAAGTATCTGAAAGGACTCTGGCATCCCTATATCCTCTTTCCGCATAGGTGTCCACCAAATTAGAAAGGTCTTCCTTGTAATCTGCTTCAATATATTTGGACTTCTTCCAAAAACGGTAAAATTTCTTCTTCTTGGTCTTTTTCAAAGATTTCCTAAGACGTTTACTGGAAAGCTGCTCATTGCCCTCAAAGACAATACTTCTAATTTTCACCTTATCCCCTTTGTTCACATTAATGACCATATTCTGGGTATTGGTTCCAGAAGTGTCTGCTGCCGTGGCAATATTTACGGTTGCATTTAAATAACCTTGCTTCTTGTATTTGTTCTGAAGGTAATTTTTGGTGTTGGCGATAAGGCTTTCAGTGATTTTTTTGCCTTTTTTAAGATCTGTATCGTTTAGGATATCCTCTACTTTTCTTTTCTTAACACCATATACAGTGACATTGGCCAATGTAGGGCGTTCCAAAATATTCAATTCTAGAAATATCTTCTCGCCTTCAATTTTGGTATAAAAGAATTCCACATTACTGAACAATTCCAGCCCCCATAATTTTTTTATCACGCCACTAATCTCATCTCCAGGTATGGTAATGGGCTGACCTATACGCAATCCTGTGTATGTTTTTACGGTCTGTGCATTGTAGCTTTGAAGTCCAGTGACTTCAAGTCCTCCCAATATATATTGCTTACCATCTTCAAAGGAAGTTTCCTGGGCAAATGCCTGGCCTGTGAAAAGTAGTAAAGGAAGGAGTAGTTTTAGGTATGGTCGATTGAAGTTTTGAATACCCTTAATTAAGTTGTTCGCTTGTTTTTCCAAATCGTCGTTCTCTATTTTGGTAACTTAATATTGCTTCTACCAAATGATGCTCACTAAAATCAGGCCAAAATATATCTATAAAATACAATTCGGCGTACGCTATTTGCCAAAGTAAAAAATTGCTTATCCTATGTTCCCCGCTGGTACGAATAAGCAAGTCCACATCTGGCATGCGATGCGTGTAAAGATGAGTATTAATAACGGCTTCGTCAATATTTTGAGGTGAAATTATGTTATTTTTAACTTTGAGCGCTATCTCTTGCACGGCTGATTTTATCTCTTCGCGTGACCCATAACTCAAAGCTAATGTGAGTGTCATTCCTGTATTTTTTGAAGTTTTTGAAATGACCTCGGATAGTTCTTTTTGGGCCTTTGATGGCAATGCTTCTATTTTTCCAATGGCCTCTAGTTTAATATTGTTCTTATTCAGTGTTTCCAATTCCTTACGTAATGAAGCCACCAAAAGCTTCATTAAAGTCTCCACTTCCAATTTGGGCCTGTTCCAGTTTTCGGTTGAAAAAGCGTAAAGGGTCAAATATTCAATTTGGAGTTTTGCACAGCTCTCCACAGTCCTTCGAACGGACTCCACACCATTTTCATGACCAAAAATTCTGAGTTTGCCACGTTGCTTGGCCCATCTTCCGTTACCATCCATGATAACGGCTATATGTTTTGGAAGATTATCCTTGTTTACGTTCTCTAAAGTGTACATTTTATTGAAAACAATCCTGGCAGGGCCTGCGTCCAAAGGTATACGTTAAAGTAAAACCTGTAAAGACATACCAGTCATCGCTCAATATATTACCGAATCTAAATTGCTCAAAATTGGAACCTTCAGGATTGCTTGCATCCAAATTATCCGTAAAGGTATATCTAGCCCCAATTTCGGCACCAAGAATCAAGAATTGATTTAACCGATATTTAGCCCCAACCGTCATTGGAATTGCAAAACTACCTTCTTTTTGGTTAATATCCTGCAATTGAAGGGCATCAAAATAATTGAAATCGTACCTAAAATACGTTAAACCCGTGTAAAGATAAGGGGTAAAAGCTGGTCCGAGTTTGTGAAGATTATATTCAACATAGTTGAATTCTATCCCTAAAGAGGTCTCCAAAATGGAATTATCGACCACATAACCTCTTTGTTGTCTGGAAGATTTGCTTGATTTGGAATCGTCTGCAGTAAAATTACCATATAAAACACTGGCACGCCAAGCATACCTTTTACTCTTGTTCCATTTAAAAATTCCTCCGAAGGCAGGACCTGAGGGTAGGATAAAATTGGTTCGGCCTACATCACCTATCATATTGGTTCCACCAGCAAAAATGCCAATTTCATAAGTCTGGGCACCAACTTTGAACACACAACACAGAAAAATAGCCAAAACTATCCGCATATTATCCAAAAATTACACAAGTTTAGAGTAAAGGAAGGTCTATAGATGTACTGTTATGCATGTTCTCCTTTGTTAAACAGTTTTTAGTCCTTTTTATTGTTTTGAAAAGTTTAATTGCGCATATCTTCACCCCAAAGCAATTTATTACGAAGCGTTTTCAAGAAACTTTCTGATTTATATTCTATCATTTTAATGGTAAAGTCAGATTTTCTTATTTTGATTTCCTTACCATTAGGTATAGCAGCAATTCTTGAATCCAAAGAAACCAAATGTGTCTGCTCCCTTCCGGAAACTTTTAATCGTATTTGGGTATCATCGGCAATGACCAACGGACGTGCATTTAAGTTATGTGGTGCAATTGGGGTCAACACCAGAGATTTTGCTGTAGGAGCTATTACCGGCCCACCACAACTTAACGAATAACCAGTAGATCCTGTGGGCGTAGATACTATAAGACCATCTGCCCAATAAGACGTCAAATACTCATCATTCAAATAAGTTTCCACTGTAATCATGGAAGTAGTATCTTTTCTGCTCACTGTAATTTCATTCAAGGCAAAGTTCAAATCTTCAAATTCATCCAAATCAGAATTTAGTTCTACCTCTACCAGTGTCCGCTCCTCTACTTTGTAATGCCCTGCTTTAAACTCAGTAACCAATTTACGCACATCCTCTTTTTTAAAAGTGGACAAAAAACCTAACCTTCCCGTATTTACACCAACTATGGGAATCCCTAAATCCTTTACATAGGTAACCGCCCTCAACATAGTACCATCTCCTCCAAAGCTCACAAACATCCCAAACGAAGAATCCAAGCCTTCGCTTTGGGTAAAAGTACCATGTTTGTATTCTGGAATGTACTGTGAAACTTTGTTGCTGAACTCATTTTCCAAAAAGATAACGGCACCAACATGTTTAAACTCATCCAAGAGCTCTTTTAAATATCTAGTGTCCTCTTCTTGAAAAGCGAGGCCGTAAATGGCAACTTTCATGCTAAACGTTAAGGTATTTTTCCAAGTAGTCGGATCGTTGTTTCAAATCTTCCAAGAATTGGTCATCACTATTACCAAAAACAATGGTGTAGTTATACCTTCTGAAGGTTTGAGCAACCTCATTTAGGCTTTGTGTGCCTATTTTTAGGGTAATCTGGACCACATCATTTTGGGAATCTGTGATAAATGCGCCCAATAATCTTGCGTTGTTGCTTTCTACAATTTGAGCGATCTCACTGAATGAGTAATCTTTTATCCCAGTAGAAATTACAAGAATGGCCCCTGGTTCTTTAAAAAATGGAGTATCTATAAAAACACTTACAATATCTTCCAAATCATAATATCCAACAAGAACATGATTCTCGTCTATAATCGGCAGAATATTGGCCTCATTTCTAGAAAACATTTCAAGCACATCCAACCAAGAAGTTTCTTTGGTCACAAAAAAGGCTTCTAGTTCAAATCTAAAATCCTCGATTTTCTTTTCCGGTTCAAAACAGGCCAAATCATTCTCAGAGAGCAATCCTATATATATGCCATTTTCTGTGACACCTACATGGGAAAAAGTGGTCTCCTCAAAAAAACGAATTACCTCTTCCAAGGTTTCCGAAACCTCAAAAACAGGTACTGTTGTTATGATTTGATTCTGAATCTGCATAATCTAACTAATGGGTGCAAAATACTAATTTTAAATCGCAAAAGGCGTGCCTAATTCCTATTTTTGCCTTTCTAAAATTAACTTCATGACAAAACTGAGTGTTAATATTAACAAATTGGCAACCCTAAGAAATTCAAGGGGCGGCAATATGCCAAACTTAATCACTTCATCCAGAGATATAGAATCATTTGGAGCCCAAGGCATAACCATTCACCCAAGGCCAGATGAGCGACATATTCGCTATCAAGATGCTCGGGATTTGAAAAATGTTGTCACTACTGAATTCAATATAGAAGGAAATCCGATTCCCAAATTCATTGACTTAGTACTGGAAGTTAAACCTACCCAGGTAACTTTAGTCCCGGACGCTGAGGATGCCATTACCTCAAACGCAGGCTGGGATACCGTAAAACATAAAGTTTTTTTGATTGATGTCATCCAAACCTTTAAAGACAACGGAATACGAACTTCCATATTTGTAGACCCAGATGTAGCAATGGTAGAAGCAGCTGCCCTAACCGGAACCGATAGAATTGAATTATATACCGAAAGTTTTGCGCAAAAATTTGCCCAAGGAGAAAAAGAAACCAGCATCCAACCTTTTATTGATGCAGCCAAAAAGGCTTCAGAATTAGGATTGGGCATAAACGCAGGACATGATTTAAGCTTGGAAAACATCAAATACTTCAAGGAAAACATTCCAAATCTTCTGGAGGTGTCCATTGGCCATGCGCTTATCTGTGAATCCATTTATCTTGGATTGGAAAATGTAATCAACATGTACAGACACCGATTGAAATAATGGAACTACTACATTCAAAAATTATTGGAGAAGGTCAACCATTGCTCATACTACATGGATTTTTAGGGATGTCGGACAACTGGAAGACATTAGGCTCCCAATTTGCGGCGAATGGGCTTCAAGTCCATCTTATTGATCAACGTAATCACGGTAAAAGTTTTCACACCGTAGATTTTGACTATGATTTTCTGAGCGAAGACATTGTGCATTATACGCATCATTACAATCTTAAAAACGTATTTGTCTTGGGTCACTCCATGGGTGGAAAAACTGCAATGCAACTATCCACCTCTCATCCAGAGCTGATCAAGAAACTCATAGTTGCAGATATAGCCCCTAAATTTTATCCTCCACATCATCAATCTATTATTGATGCTTTGTTACAATTGGATTTCGACCAAATCAACAGCAGAAAACAGGCAGACGAAATACTTTCCCAACACCTCAACAACTTTGGTATACGTCAGTTCTTGTTGAAAAACCTTTTTTGGGTGGAAACTGGAAAGTTGGGATTGCGATTCAATTTGGATGTATTGAAGGACAAAATGGAAGAAATCGGGGAAAATATTCAAGCTAATGCTACATATGATGGCCCTACCCTATTCTTACGTGGCGACCGGTCTGAATATATTATGGAAAATGACTATCCAAATATCAAAAAACATTTTCCCAGCGCACAGATTGAAACAGTGGATAATGCCGGACATTGGCTACACGCAGAAAATCCAAAACAGTTTTTTGAAAAAGCACTTCACTTTCTAAATTCATAATTTTAGGGTTATTTTATTATGCATGCATAATTTTTTTACCCATTTTATTGTCTGAATGACAAATTTGACCTAGTTTTGGTTAATACTGGTTTAACTATAAATTTAACTTAAACTAACTCAAATAGATTTCAGATATGAAAAAGTTGTATGCCTTACTTCCATTTTTAGGCTTATTCTTGATTGCATGCGAAGAAGATGATACCCCAATTGACACCACCCCAGACCCGGACCCCATAGTATATACTTCAGGAACTGCGGATTTTACAAAATATGTAGCTATAGGAAACTCCTTAACGGCAGGGTTTTCAGACAATGCGCTCTTTATTGCCGGACAAGAAGCCTCTTTTCCAAATATGCTGGCATCCAACTTTGCCCTAGCTGGTGGGGGAGCTTTTGAAATACCTTTTATGGCAGATAATTTAGGAGGCGCCACCCTTCAAGGAAACCCTGTTCTTGGGAATAGGCTTTTCTTGGCCTTTACGGCAGATGGCCCAGCACCTACTCCTGTTTCTGGTGAAGGAACCACAGAAATTTCAACAAAACTATCTGGCCCTTTTAACAATATGGGAGTCCCAGGATCTAAAAGTTATGAGCTATTGGCCCCAGGTTACGGTAGCGTTGCTGGTGTTGCATTAGGTACGGCCAATCCATACTTTGCAAGGTTTTCCTCCTCCGAAACCGCAACTGTAATCGGAGATGCAGCTGGTCAAGGAGCTAGTTTCTTTTCCCTTTGGGCAGGAGCCAACGATATTCTACTATACGCCACCAATGGTGGGTCAGGTGTGGATCAGACAGGCAACATAGATCCCGCTTCCTACTCTAGAAATGATATTACCGACCCCAATGTTTTTGCAGGCTCTTTAGATGCCATCTTACAGACAATGACTGCTAATGGTGCTGATGGTGTTATTGCAAACATTCCAGATGTGAAGGATATCCCTTATTTCACAACTGTTCCACATAACCCAGTACCTCTTGATGAAGCAACCGCCACTCTTGTCAACGGAGCCTACGCGGCTTACAACCAAGGGTTATTGCTTGCACAAAGTTTCAGCCTTATAGATGCGGATGAAGTGGCAAAAAGAACTATTTCTTTTGCTGCTGGAGATACCAACGCTGTGGTTATTTTGGATGAAGATTTAACGGATTTGACCGGGGTTGACCCAGGATTGATCAACATGAGACAGGCCACCGCTGATGATTTAATGGTATTGACCTCAAGTTCTTTTATCGGCACATTGGCCAATCCATTGGATCCCACCTCCATAAATGGAGTCGCGATACCTTTGGCAGATCAGTGGGTACTTACACCCGAAGAACAAACTGCTGTTGAGAATGCACTCACAGCATATAATCAAACCATTGAAGCATTGGCAACAACGTACGACTTGGCTTTTGTAGATGCCAATGCACTATTGAATGAACTAAGAACAACTGGTTTTCAGCAAACTGATGGAAGTGTGGTAACCGCAACCTTCGCTACCGGAGGTGGTTTCTCATTGGATGGTGTACATCCAGCTCCTAGAGGATATGCCATATTGGCCAATGCATTTGTTGCAGCCATAAACGCTAAGTACGGATCCAACCTTCCAGGGGTAAATCCTTTGGATTATACTGGATTGTACATTAACTAAACAAACATTATTTCCTATCTTGAAGGCACCTTAATGGTGCCTTTCTTTATTATCAAAAACTCAACCTATGAAATTAATCTTAAGACTTTTGCTGAATGCCCTTGCAGTAATTATCCTATCCTACTTATTGCCAGGGGTTGGTGTGGATACCATGGTAACTGCCATAATTGTTGCAGTTGTATTGAGCTTGCTCAACTTTTTGGTCAAACCCATCTTGGTCATTTTAACCTTGCCTATTACCATACTTAGTTTAGGGCTTTTCTTGTTGGTCATCAATGCGATCATCATTCTTATTGCCGCACACTTTATTTCAGGTTTTGAAGTAACAAGTATATGGTGGGCCATACTTTTCAGCCTTTTATTATCCATTTTGCAATCCATTCTCCATAGCATTTTGAAACAGGATGAGTAGATTCTATTATTGTTGACATTCAACACTTTAAAAAGTTGCTGTCAAACATAAAATACATTACTTTTGCCACCCATTTTTGAATAGCAAATAGGTTAAGATGAATATTACCAAAGAGCAGATTGATGAGTTAAATGCAGTGGTAAAAGTTGCCATCAGCAAAGAAGATTACCAAGAGAAGGTTGACAATATCCTAAAGGATTACAGAAAACAAGCCAATATTCCTGGATTTAGAAAAGGACAGGTTCCCATGGGCCTTATTAAAAAACAGTATGGAAAAGCTGTTTTAGTAGATGAAGTAAACAAGCTGTTGCAGGACAACTTAAACAAATATCTAACCGAAGAAAAATTAGATGTTTTGGGCAATCCACTACCAAAACAACAGGAAAATTTTGATTGGGACAGCGATATCCTTGATTTTGAGTTTGAATTGGGCCTCGCTCCAAATTTTGATGTCAAGCTAAAGACTAAAAAAGCTGTAACCCAATATAAAATTGTTGCAGACAAAAAAATGGTTGATGAACAAGTGGAACGCATCCAAAAACAGTATGGGAAATTGGTTTCCAAAACTGAAGTTGGAAAATTGGATGAAATTACTGGTTTCTTTGCTGACGAATCAGAAGAAATAGACCACAAAACCACAATAGAGCTTGAGAAAATCAAAAGCAAAAAAGCTTTGGATATTTTGGCGGGCAAAAAAGTTGGGGAATCCGTGACATTGAAGACCAAAGGTCTTTTCAAAGAAGATTACCTACTTTCAAGTGCTTTGGGCATTGATCGCGAAAAAGCTGAAAAATTGAATATCGACGTAACTTTCACCATTGAAGAAATCAATGAGCGCCAACCTGCAACTTTAGATCAAGAGTTATTCGATAAATTATTCGGAAAAGACAATGTTTCTTCAGAAAAAGAATTGAAAGACAAAATCAAGGAAGACTCTGAAAAGCAATTTGAGCAACAATCTGATCAAAAATTGCTGAATGACATTACAGAAAGGTTGATTGACGAAACCAAGTTCCAACTTCCTTCAGAATTCCTAAAAAAATGGATTCAAATAAGTGGTGAAAAAATGTTGTCTGATGATGAGGCCAGCGAAGAGTTTGAAAAATCCGAAAAAGGACTTCGTTACCAACTTATTGAAGGTAAAATCATCAGAGAAAATGACCTTCAGGTACAATTGGATGAATTGAAAGAGTTTGCCAAAGGTTTTATCAAATCGCAAATGGCCCAATACGGTCATCTTGACCCCAAAGAGGAAGAGTTGGAAAACATTGCAAACCGAGTTCTGGGCAATCAGGATGAAGTAAAAAGACTTTCTGAACAATTGATGAGTCAAAAATTGCTGGATCTTTATAAAGAAAAAGCTAACCTTAAGGTAAAAGAAGTCAATTACGAAGACTTTGTTAAGGAAGCATACAGCTAATTGAGCTAAAAGAAAATTAAGTATCTTTACGGTGCCGAAAAGCTAAGTTTTCGGCACCTTTTTTTTAAGCTAAATCGAAAGAAATCCTATGGATTACGGAAAAGAATTTAAAAAATACGCCACCCAACACCATGGTATAAACAGTATGTACTACGACCAGATCATGAGTAGTATGTATCCCATGAATATGACTCCCAATATTATAGAAGAAAGACAATTGAATGCCATTGCCATGGATGTCTTTTCCAGATTGATGATGGATCGTATCATCTTTTTGGGAACCGGAATCAATGACCAAGTGGCGAATATTGTACAGGCCCAGTTGCTTTTTCTAGAGAGCGCGGACGCATCCAAGGATATCCAAATCTATATCAATTCTCCAGGTGGTAGTGTTTATGCTGGACTGGGAATCTATGACACCATGCAGTTCATCAAACCGGATGTGGCAACAATATGTACTGGAATTGCTGCTTCCATGGCCGCAGTGCTATTATGTGCAGGACAAGAAGGCAAAAGAAGTGGATTGACCCATTCAAGAGTTATGATCCATCAGCCTCTTTCTGGTGCGCAAGGTCAGGCCAGTGATATAGAAATTGCTGCCAAAGAAGTTCTAAAAATCAAGGATGAGTTGTATCAAATCATAGCAAAACACTCTGGACAACCTTTTGATAAGGTATATGAAGACAGTGATCGTGATTACTGGATGAAAGCCGATGAGGCCAAAAAATATGGTATGATCGATGAAATTTTAACTCGGGATAACTCATAAATCCCTACAAAAGAGCTAAAAACAAAGGTTTTATATAAACCAAATCCTTTTTTTTTTCGTTATTAGTGGTTGAATAATGTTGATATATGGCTAAGGAAAACTTGGAATGTTCATTTTGTGGCAGAAAAAAACCGGAAACCAATCTCTTGATTGCCGGTCTAGATGCACATATATGTGATAGATGTATAGAACAGGCCTATAGTATAGTTGCAGAGGAATCCAAACAATCCAAAAACCAAGATCTTTCATCGGAGCTTGTATTAAAGAAGCCGATGGAAATCAGGGATTTTCTGGACACATTTGTTATTGGACAAAATCGTACCAAAAAGGTCATGTCCGTAGCTGTTTACAATCATTACAAAAGATTGTTGCAACCTAAGGGAAAGGATGACGAAGTAGAAATACAGAAGAGCAACATTGTCATGGTGGGTCAGACAGGAACAGGTAAGACCTTAATTGCCAAAACCATAGCAAGAATGCTCAATGTTCCGCTAGCCATTGTGGATGCCACAGTACTTACCGAAGCTGGTTATGTTGGTGAGGATGTAGAAAGTATTTTGACAAGATTGCTACAAGCTGCCGATTACAATCTGGAAAAAGCAGAAAGAGGAATCGTCTTCATTGATGAAATAGACAAAATTGCCCGAAAAAGTGATAACCCGTCCATTACCAGAGATGTTTCCGGTGAAGGGGTTCAACAAGGTTTATTAAAATTACTTGAGGGTACGGTTGTCAATGTTCCACCTAAAGGTGGCCGTAAACATCCTGACCAAAAATTCATTGAGGTCAATACAGAAAATATCTTGTTTGTTGCCGGTGGCGCCTTTGATGGTATTGAGCGCATCATTACCAAACGTTTGAACATGCAGGCGGTGGGCTACAGTGCATCCAAAGCAGAAGACAGACTGGACAATGAAAATATCCTGCAATATATTATCCCAAAAGATCTAAAGGAGTTCGGTCTCATTCCAGAAATTATCGGAAGGCTCCCCGTGCTCACTCACATGAATCCTTTGGATGCCAAAACGTTGCGAGCTATTTTAACGGAACCTAAAAATGCTATCATTAAGCAATATGAAAAGCTTTTTGCAATGGATGGTATTACCTTTACCATTACAGAACAGGCTTTGACCTACATTGTAGAAAAAGCTGTGGAGTACAAATTAGGTGCAAGAGGGCTTCGCTCCCTTTGTGAAGCTGTATTTACGGATGCCATGTTCTCCTTACCAAGTAGTGATGACAAAGAGTTTAAGGTAACCAAGGCTTACGCAGAGGAAAAACTATCGTACGAGACTATCAAAAAACTGAAAGCAGTTTCTTAAGTTAAACTGTTTTTTTGGTCACCTCTTCCAAAAGGTTCAAACAAACCTCAGCGATAATCTTTTCATCTGTATATAAGCGGTGTCCAAAATTGGGGACAACATTTAAGTCTACTCCCACTTTCTCTGCCCACTTTAAGCTTGGCTTGTAGGCATCACACTCTCCAAAAACCATGTTGGTTGGAATATTGGGACTTTCCTCTTCCATTCTTACCCGAGTTGCTGAAATAGCAGTTAAAGATTTTACGGGCAATCCTTTCAAGGCAGCTTTCCAAGCAATGGTACCCCCAGTACTGAATGCCAGATAATGGGCCGGTTCTACTTCTTTTTTGAGCAACTGATTCACTGCACTATCTATCCCGCCCTCTACAAAGGCTTTATGGATGTTTTCTTCTGTGGAAATAGGAACATCTATATTTCCCAGTTGTTGACAATCATGAAAGGAAATAGTATAGTATTGCTGTAAGTATCCAAAATAGGATGCAATCCAAAGTCCTTTTTTTGCTCCCCACATATCGGAGATAACAACGAGTTTTTCTGCCATAATTAATGGTTTGTGTAGTGCAGCGTTTAGTTTTGCTTGGGGGAAATTATAGTATTAAACGCATAAAACTCTTTTTTATTTGCCCAAAAGAAAATTTGGTCGATGAACGGCAACAACTTTACGCAAACGTTTTCGTAAAATAAAGGTAAGTGTACTTTTTACACACTGTCAGCATGAGATTTAGCATTCATGATAAGTAACTCTTCAATATAAACCCGTTCGTTGCTAAGTCTTGGAATTTTATGCTGTCCTCCTAATTTATTTTTGGATTTTAGCCAATCGTGAAATAAATTTTTTCGGGCCACATGCACTTTTGGCATACGCAAAGTCATATTATTATAACGCTTTGCTTCATAATCAGAATTCAACGATTTTAGGGCATTGTCCAAAAATTCAGTGAAATAGTTGATGTCCTTGGGTGCCTTACGGAACTCAATGATCCACTCATGCGTTCCTTTTTCAGTACCGTTCATGAAAATAGGAGCCGCAGTATAGTCCATAATTTCAGCATCCGTCTTTAGACATATCTGTTTTAAGGCCTCCTCTGCATTTTCAATGATCAGTTCTTCACCAAAAGCATTGATATGGTGCTTGGTGCGACCCGTAATGCGGATTCTATACGGGTTTTTTGAAGTAAATCGGACGGTATCCCCAATCTTGTATCGCCATAGTCCGGCATTGGTGGTAATGACCATGGCATAGTTCACCCCAGTTTGTACCTCCCAAAGCGGAATGGCCTTTTCCCCCACTCCAAGGGAATCCACCGGAATAAATTCATAGAAAATACCATAATCCAACATCAACAGAAGATCTTCTGAATTGTTCCGATCCTGAATGGCAAAAAATCCCTCCGAAGCATTATACGTTTCGTAGTAGTTGAAGTTTTTTCGGGGCAAAATCTTCTTATACTGATTTTTATAAGGGGTAAAACTCACTCCTCCATGAAAATAGACTTCCAGATTTTCCCAAATTTCAAAAAGGTGGTTTTTACCCGTTTTCTCCAACACTTCATTCAACAACACCAACATCCAAGAAGGTACTCCTGCCAAACTGGTCACATTTTCATGGATACTTTCCTCAATGATCGCCTCTAATTTGGACTCCCACTCCCCCATCAACGAAACTTTGTTGCTTGGGGTACTGCTATATTCGGCCCATAAAGGCATATTATCAATCAAAATAGCGGAAAGGTCGCCGAAAAAAGTACCATTATCTTCGTAAAGCTCCTTACTTCCTCCCAAGCGCAAACTCTTGCCATTGAACAATTGGGAATTTTCATTGTTGTTCAAATAGAGGCAAAGAAAATCCTTGCTGGATTTATAATGGCAATCCTCCAAGGCTTCTGAACTTACCGGAATAAACTTGCTCTTCGCGTTGGTGGTACCACTGCTCTTGGCAAACCATTTTATGGAAGTGGGCCAAAATATATTTTGTTCGCCCCTTCGGGTGCGTTCAATCATGCCAGCAATATCTTCATAACTGACAATGGGCACCCTGTCCGCAAAATCTTCATATTTAGACAAGTCTCCAAAACCATACTGTTTCCCCACCTCGGTATCTCTTGAAAAATCTACCAAATACCGAAGTACCTCATTTTGAACATCCAAAGGATATTTTAGAAAAAGCTCAATTTGATGGTATCTTTTTCTCAGTAACCAAGAAGCAATGGAATTGAATAATGGTATTGGCATTTTGGGTATCTTTAACCAAGAATTTAGTTGGGCGTATCAGCTAAAATAGCTTTTCTCCCAGTCATTATCAAATCACTAAACCACTATTGGATTGAAAATCCATAGGTTTAAAAGAATGAATGAAATTCATTTTGAAGCATATGTCATTCCGACAGAACGAAGTGACGAGGAATCCCATAATTTTGAATTTATAATGAGATTTCTCGCTGCGCTCGAAATGACAACTGCCTTAAGTGTTTATGGAAACTAAAGCAACTACAGTGAAATTGCAGGGTTATAACCTTTAACTAGATAATAAAATATGCTTTACGAAGGAGTGTTACAAAAGATGCAAACCGAAAATGGAAGCCCTATCCAGTACTTTTTGGTCTTTGAGAACGATTTTTTGAACATGAACCAAGCCTTGAACAAGGAAGTACAGATAGATTTCATCAAATTTCAATGCTTGAACTGCGGAAAGGACCTGCCCATATACCGACAAGGGTTCTGCAAATCGTGCTTTTTTGAAACCCCCGCAGCTGGGGATTGGATCATGAAACCGGAATTGAGCACCGCCCATTTGAATCAAGAGGATAGGGATTTGGAGTATGAAAAAAGGGTGCAATTACAACCCCATATTGTTTATTTGGCCAATTCCAGCAATGTAAAAGTGGGGGTTACCCGAAAGACACAGGTGCCTACACGTTGGATTGATCAAGGGGCCCACGAAGCCATTGAAATTGTGGAAGTCCCCAATCGGTATTTGGCGGGAATCACCGAAGTGGCCCTAAAAGAACATGTGAGTGACAAAACCAGTTGGCAAAAAATGTTGACCAACCGCATTGAAGATGTCAATTTGGTGGAATGGCGCAGCAAACTCAAATCCAGCATTCCCGAAGAAGTGTCCAGTTATTTTCTGGACTCCAATGGGGAGACGCATTTGGAGTTTCCGGTATTGCAATATCCTGAGAAAGTGAAAAGTCTTAATTTGGATAAAACTCCCAGCTACAAAGGTGTGTTGAAAGGTATTAAAGGGCAATACCTCATTTTTGAGGACAACACCGTATTCAATGTCCGCGCCAATGAAGGCTATTATGTGGGCATCAACATCAATTAGCTTCTTGTTCCTTGTTAAGCATTTAACATGATCAAATTCTTCCGAAAAATCCGAAAACAGCTGCTGTCCGAAAAAAAGTTCGGGAATTACCTGTTGTATGCCGTTGGGGAAATTGTTTTGGTGGTTATTGGGATATTGATCGCCCTCGCCATTGACAATAGCAACGATAACCGCATCAAGCGGGAAAAAGAACAGGTGTATTTGACCGGGTTGCAGCAAGAGTTTAACATCAGCAAGCACAAATTACAGGAATTGATCAAGGTGAACCGAGAGAGCTACGAAAGTGCCAAACGCATTGTAGGTTTTATGGATGCAACGACCCAACCTTCTGAAAAAGAACTGTCCCAGTTGTTCGGGCGTGCTTTCTCCTTTGATATATTTTTTAATCCCAACAATTCTTTGCTCAACGAAATGATCAATTCTGGAAGTTTAAAGGATATTTCCAATGATCTGTTGCGGATTCGACTTACCAATTGGATTGCCACTATTGATGATATTGCAAAACAGGAGAAAATGTTGGATAATCAACGTACTAATGTCATCGATTTGTTCACTCAGCAAGGCTATAGTATCCGAACCGTATTGGATACTATGGGTACCTCAGCCGATTTAGGGATTCCTGTGGCCGAAAATCCCGATAGCAACTTGACTATTCTGGACTCCAAAAGCTTTGAAAACAATTTGCTGTTGTTCATTATTACCAGCCAAGCCACCGAAACCGAACATTACACGCCATTACTACAGCAATTGGACGCTATTTTAGAGCTTTTGGAGGGGGAAATAAAGGGATGAAAAACAAAAATATAAGCTCAATAAAACTCTTTTAAAGAGTGAACCTAACAGTTTTGTGTTTGATGCATTATCTTCCTGACTTTTAAATTTTGATTTTTCAAGTAGTTCAACTACAATGATTTATTAGTCTCACGAACTAAAAATACTTTTTTGTGGTTTTTTGCCTTGATTGCTATCGTCATATAAATATAATTTCAAATTAAGATTAAGCATTATTACTAATAAATGTTTTAATGTATTTGTAAGGCTATATTATTTCATATGAATAATCCAATTACTAAACCTATAACTCCAATTAGAATCATTAAAATTCCCAATTCTATTTTACGGTCATGATAATTAAGCCAATTTCTAGAGTCTGGTTCGGCAACAATAAGATTAGTTGAGTTTTTAGATTTTTTAGAGCTCCTATATTCTAAATTTGCCCGTCCAAATTCTATCCAAAATAAATTGAAGTCAAATTCTTCCGGTTTAACTTTAACTAAATATTCAATTGCAGATTCAACTCTTTTCCGTTGGTTCATATGCAGTGTAGTGTGCTCTACCAATCCCCAAAAAATAGGTATATATCCAATAATTGTTAATATACCAAAAATCATAAACCATTGAGGGGAATTGGAGACAGCATCCTTTAATAATGGGATTTGATTCTTAAGAAAGAGAGCTATGAGAACTGTAGATATAGTTCCTCCAAAAGAATAGAAGAATTTAACCGCTACATTATGAGGATGTGAAAAATGATGATTTCGGTCATCTATCAATATCTTTACTAATTCTATTCTTGTTGGCCTTTCAGACATGTTTTCTGTATTACCAAAAACCGTTATTACTTATACACAAAGAAATGATAGTAGTTCCTACTTTTATATTTCAAAGTCATCATCTAAATCATCAGTAAGCTGTGCAAAATGTAATTCCTCATCATTTATTTTATTTCCATACTTATAATCAGCAATTACTTCCTCCATTGCCACTGTATATGCTCTCATCATTGGTTTAAACTCTTTATCCATAAATAAAAATGGTTTTTTAATTTTAGAAAGACCAATTAATGGTGTAATACCTTCTTCTGTGATGACCTTATATCCAGTAGATTGCTGTTTGCTTATTTTTAACCCTAGTGATGCTTCAGCCAAATCAATCACAGGAACTTCTGCATCTGCTTCAAGTTTAATTGAAAAATCAGAAGAAGTCGAGACTAAAATCAAAGCCCTTTTTGTTAGAACTCTATCAGTGACAACAACAAATTCTTTTCTCCATCTTTCCTTCGATTTTTTATGTATTTTCAAAAGTTCTTGACCTAATTGATATTTATTTTCTATCAATTCAAACACGCATTCAGCTCCATTAAAAAAGACAGCATTTTCCTTAGAAAATTTTATTTCTATAGAGGCATTTCCTTCAATGCCATTTACTGTTGCATCTGCCTTTGAACCAAGTTCAAATTGAACGCCTTTCTTTGAAGTAAAGGTTTTTTCATCCTGAGTATCGTCTTTTCTAATTTTGAGGCCAAAGTTTTTTAGTTCTTCAAATTCCGAAATATTTCCTAATTGTGTAAAAATATTTCCTTTCATAACACCATAATCCCCAAGTTGAACTGGAAAACCAGGTTCCCACACTCCATAAAGGATTCTTTGGTTTCTTTTGACTGTGTTTGCGTATACTTTTGCGATTGATTTTGACACTTTTTTAGTTTTTATGATTAATCTGATTCTTGGATTCCGGACTGCTAACTGGTTATATACTCAAATTTTCTCATCATACATCACTTATTTCAACGACTATGTGAACTTTTACGTTTTTATTGAATATATTTTCGGGGGAGCTATCTAACTATCCTTTGTCAATTATTGAAGGAATAAGACCACATAAATATAAAGATATTTTCTTTTGCCCTAACAGTAAAAAAGTCAGTGTTAACATTAAAATAACGGTAGGTCGAGCGCAGTCGAGACCTTTAAGATCTTTCGACTGAGCTCGAGGTGACATTGTTAGACCTATATATAACTAAGTCAACATAGCAGCGCGCACTCTAAGTAACATTTTTAGACCTCTCGACTGCGCTCGAGGTGACATAATACGTTTCTACTGTATTTCAACTTGGCTGTGCAACAATGCTCGTGGTGACAGTTTTGTATTGTTGGCAAACCGCTAGTTCACCGTATCTTTTTTCTTTTTGCCCAATAGGCCACCTAAAATGTTTTTAGCCGTGTTCTTTACCGGGTCTTCTTTGGTCTCGGTAGTATCCTCTTCGGTTTTGTTGCCACCCAATAAACTTCCCAAAGCTTCTTTTACCCCGCCAGAGCTGGTTTCGGTAGAATCGCCGTCTTGTTTGAACACATCGGCAATTAAATCTTTGGCTTTATCCTTTCCTTGGTTCACCAATTTTTGCTTCTGTATTTCCCCCAGTTGGTTGGTGAGTTTGGTCACCCCAGAGGTTAAATCCGTATTCACCGTTGGGCTAGTATAGCTACCACCAATATTGGCTGTTACTGGGATGGTCAAATCCTGTAGGCTGGGGTCGTCCATTTTGGCAATAAGGTTATTGACCTCACTCCCGAGATATTTGGCAGGCACATCCAAAGTGGCCTTGTACTGCATTTGGCTGTCAAACGTATGGTTCCCATCCACACTAATATCGATATCCTTATATTTTAGGGAGAAGGGCTTTACCTGTACCGAGCCATTGTCAAAACTTAGTGCGGTCTTCAAATTGCTCAAATCCAGCTCTTCCGTTTTCAAAAAATGCAATTTGCTATCCAAAGCGGAAAGCATGGGTGCTTTTTCCACATCCACTTTAGTGGACAACAGTTCTGCCAGCAAATCGCCAGAAAGTGTTGTCAAACTTGGGGTCAAATCATCCTTGAGGTTTCCAGAAATTTTAATATCCGAATTCAACTTTCCTTGCAGCGCACTCGCCAATGGCGCCAATACCTTAAACAATTCCAAAGAGGCAAAAGATTCCGTGATATTGAAATCGGCTATGCCCAAATCCATATCAAAAGTGGAGGTTTCACCTTTGGTGGACACCTCTCCGGCAACGCCCAACGTTCCACCGAACAAATCTGAGGTCAAGTTTTGCAAGGTGGCTGTTTCATCTTTGATGATCAATGTTCCCTTGACATTTTTCAAATTCAAATTGTCATAGAGCACCGTGTTCGCCGAAGCCGCAATGGTACAATCCAAAAATGATGGAATCTTGATGCGTTCTTCCGTATCGGTCGGGGTGTCAGCTTCAGAGGTTTCTTCTGGGGTTTCCTCCACCATAAAGTCGTTCAAAGCAAAAGTGTTCGAAGCCAAGGTGAAATTCCCTTCCACATTTTCATCATTAAAGAGAAATCCGAGCAGATTGTCCAAAGTTCCCGAAGCTTTAAAATCCGTACCCCCGGTTTTTCCTTCAAAAGCATCCAAACTTACGGTATTGGGGGTAAAACTTACGGCAGCCGCATTGATCGCAACCGGATTTTTCATCTCGTCAGAATCGTACTCAAAACCCGTAAGCTCTGCTGTTCCTTCGGTCTTTGTGTTCTGATATTGCTTGTTTTCCAAAGATGCCATATCAAAACGGGTGGTGACATCGGCATTTAAAATACCTTTGAGGTTATACTCTTCTGGAACCGGGTAGGCTTGCGAAATGTTGGCCAAATTGATTTTGCCATCCATGTGGGCATTCACCTTGGTATTGCCCATTAAATCCCTGATCTGTGAATTCAGGTTGAATTTGTCTTGATCTATGGTAAAGGACAATCTTTTGATGTCCACATAAGTATCTTCGGTAATGCCCGTTGTATTGTTGATTTCGGTATCGATATGCACATTTTGAACGGATTTGGGCAAATCTGGATACTTGAAAGAAGCATTTTCAGAGTTTATCTTAATGTTGAACTTGGGGATATGTTCTTCGTCCACAATTCCCTTAAATTCCCCATTCACTTCAAAATTTCCTGTGGTCTGCACCGTTTCAATGTTCTTGGAATATTCCTCCGGAATCACAGCCAAAAAGTTTTTAAAATCTGAAGAAGGGGTCTTAAAAGTGATATCCACCTCCTGATTTTCTTCATTTACCTTCACAAAACCATCAAAGACCAAATCCAATTGGTTGACCAACGCTTTGTTCTCCAAAAACGAATATTTGCCCTCAACTAAATCTATCCCGATAAGGGCATCCAAAAACAGTTTGTTGTTGTTGAGATATTTGGTGCTGTCCATCTCAAAAGTGACCAAAGCATCGGTGAGGGTCTTCAATTCTGATTTTTCCAAAGACAAATCTCCCGTACCGGAATGGTTCATTTCAGTTAGGGCCAATCGCATACCGCTGGACCGATCATCATAGATGATTTCCGTATCGGTTATGGCGTAGGAATTTAAAGCCAGTGTAAAATTACTGGAGGATTCTTCCTCAGTTTCTAATGTGCCACCCTCCTCTTCTATGGCGATATCGTAATTGGCATTCCCATCTTCATCCGTCAAAATATGCAGCTTGGCAGCATCAATATTGAGACTTTTTATACCGATGGGATCCTCGGCAGATTTGAAGAGTTCAGAAATGCCCATTTTTAAAGCAATATGTCCGGAAGCAAACAGCGTATCCCCTTCAAAAGGGGCTTTGTTCACCAAGGAAACATTCTCGAGTTCCACGTAGGCATTGGGAAAACTTTTAATCAGGCTAAGGCTGGCGTCTTCAAAATCCAGCGTAGCATTGATACTGTTATTGACCTTATTTTTGATGATTTCTGCAATCTTGCCTTCCAAGAACATCGGTAAAGCAATGATAAGAGCAACGAGAACAAGCAGGACTATTCCCGTAATTTTCAGGAGTTTTTTGTTCATAATTTGGGATTTTAAGGCAAATTAATCAGAAGGAATCAATCCAAGGAAATTTCCTCCCCTAATTTTAGGTTAAATCTTTTTCGCAATAGATATACGAAAAAATAGAGCAAAGGGGTGTCGAACAGGGCAATCATTATTTTGAAAAGGAACCCACTAAGGACCAATCCGTAGAATTTATCCCAGGGCAATACCCCAAATAGGCACAATAAGGCCACCACGGTGAAGGTGTCTATAAACTGGGAAGAGAAAGTGGAAAAATTATTCCTGAGCCACAACATTTTACCTTTGGTCAATCGTTTCCAAAAGTGGTAAATGGAAATATCAATATACTGCGCCAAAAGATAGGCCAGCATGGAAGCCAATACACCCAATGGCGACAACCCAAAAACCTTGGTGAAGGTTTCATCACCAACCGGTGATGAATCTATGGCGGGCACACCGTTGGCAATAAAAATAATGAGCATGGAGAAAAAGGAGGCAAAAATACCCGTGGTCACCACCTGATTGGCCTTCTTCTTTCCATAGATTTCTGATATCAAATCAGTGATCAAAAAGGTAAGTGGATAGGGCAAAATTCCAACGGAGAGCTCAAAAAGTGGAGCTCCAAAAACCGTGATATCCCCAAAGGGCTGCCAATAAAAAAACTTTTGAAAGATAAGATTGGATACCACCAAAGAGGTGATAAAAAGCCCCCCGAGGTACAAATAGATGGAAAACGCTACTTTCTTATCTTTTGGCGCCATCCTCTTATTTAATGTTCAAACTAAATGGCATTTTGGCCTGGATTCCTTTTTGTTGTGTGAGTTGTTTCAATTCTTTCAGTAGCTGGAAAGCTTCTGTACCCAACTCTTCCTGAATCATTTTTCCTCCAATTTTGGCCTTGGCACCGTTCATGTTCTCCATAAACTGCTCAAAATTCGATTTGTACTTTGGGTATTTTCGGATGCCGTAAGCACCTAATTCCGCTAGTTCAGCCGCAGCATCAATGGCATCATCCAAACTTCCAAGTTCATCCACCAGGCCATTTTCCACCGCATCCAAACCACTCCAGACCCTGCCCTGGGCCAATGAATCTACTTGGGCAATGCTCATGCCTCTTCCTTGGGATACCCGTTCCAAAAAGGTTTGATAGGTATCCTCGATACCTTCTTGAACGGTATTTCGGAATGCATCACTCATAGGCTCAAATACGGAATAATCCACGGATTTTTTGTTGGTGCCTACCTGCTCAGCGTTAATTCCGATATCACCGGCCAATTCACTGATATTGGGAATGGTGCCAAAAACTCCAATAGACCCCGTGATGGTGGTAGGTTCAGCAAAAATCTTATCCCCACCTACGCCAATATAGTATCCTCCAGAAGCGGCGATGTTGCCAAAAGAGACCACCACAGGTTTTTGTTTTTTGGCCAATTCCACTTCTCTCCAAATAATATCGGACACCAAGGCGCTTCCGCCCGGAGAATCAATTCGCAGGACAATGGCTTTAACAAGCTCACTTTCCACTGCTTTTTGAAGGGCCCTAACCACCAATCCCTGACCAATGTAATCTTTACCTCCCTCTCCATAATAAATCTCTCCTTGGGCATAAACCACCGCAATCTTGTCCTTACCTGTTCGCAATCGTTTCTTCTCGACTTTTTGAGCATACTCATCAAAATCCACATAATTCAATTCCTTTTCTTCGGATATACCCATTTTTTCTCTGAGCAAGGTCTCATATTCATCAAAATGAAGCACGCCATCAATCAAACCAGAAGCTACTGCATAATTTGGGGTTCTTCCTCCCAAGGTATCTGCAATAGCATTCAAGTTGGCCGAACTTATTTGTCTAGACTCGCCAATATCATCAATAATATTACCCCAAAGGGAATTGATCAATTCCTGAATCTGGGAACGGTTCTCCTCGCTCATGGTGTTGGATAAAAAGGGTTCAACTGCACTTTTATACTTTCCATGACGCACCACTTCCATTTTGACCCCTATTTTTTCCTGCAGATCTTTTAGGTAAAGTACTTCGGCAGAAAGTCCTTTAAAGTCCATAGCTCCCACTGGATTCAAATACAGTTTATCCGCAATACTTGCTAAATAATAATCTTTTTGGGTGTAAAAATCGGAATGGGCATAAATAAACTTCCCCTCCGATTTAAAATCCATCAAGGCATTTCTAATTTCCTGTGTTTGTGCCATTCCAGCTTGCAAAAAACCAGTGGTCAGACTAATTCCTTCAATGTTTGTATCGTTCTTGGCCATTTTAATGGCATGTATTATTTCATCCAACCCGATTTCATCGTCCCAAAGTCCCGCAAAAGGGTCAGTTTCGTCCTTGCCCGTATAATCTCTAATGGGTTCTACAAAACTCAATTCCAAAATGGAGTTCTTTTGAACGACTATTCCATCATCAGCCTGACTCATCAAGGCCGCAAATATGAAAAACATTCCCATGAGCAATCCGAATGCAATCAAGCATCCCAAAATTGCGGCCAATAGATTTCTCAAAAACTTCATCCACATAAATTTTATTCGGCACCAAAGATAACCATTGTTATATTGTTTTACTTACTTTGCCCATTCAGTATGGCACTAAAACAAACCGCATATCTTTCTTTAGGCAGTAATTTGGGAAATAGGCATATCTATTTGCAGAAAGCTGTCTTTCAGTTGCAAAAAGTTGCCGGAGAAATCAAGGCAATTTCTTCCGTTTATGAAACTCCTGCGATGGGTTTTGAAGGAGATGATTTTTTGAATGCATGTGTTGCCGTGGAAACCGAATTGCCCCCAGCAGAATTGCTCCAAACGATTTTACAGATTGAGCAGGATTTTGGTCGTGAAAGATGGGCCACTGGCGAGTATAGATCTAGAACATTGGATGTTGATATTATATTTTATGCCAATGAAACTATCAATACCGATGATTTGGTGGTGCCTCACCCTCATATGCAAAACCGTAATTTTGTATTGAAACCTTTGGCCGATATTGCTCCGCAATATTATCACCCCGTCCTTAATAAAGATGTTCGTAACCTATTGCAACAATGCAAGGACAGGGGAAAATTGAAAAAAACGAAATACAAGCTTTTTAAAACCCGATTGGAGCTCTTTTCCAAATTGCAATTCATTGCTATTGAAGGTAATATTGGTGCTGGGAAAAGTACCTTATGTAAAATGATCGCGAACGATTTTAATGCAAAACTCATTTTGGAACGTTTTGCGGACAATCCTTTTCTTCCCAAATTTTATAAGGACCAGGCACGATATTCATTTCCTTTGGAAATGTCCTTTTTAGCGGACCGTTACCAACAGTTTACGGATGACACTTCACAGTTTGATCTCTTCAAGAATTTTATGGTCAGCGATTACGACATTTTCAAGTCGTTGATTTTTGCCAAAATCACATTGCAAGCTGATGAATTTGAGCTTTATAGAAAAGTGTTCAACTTCATGTACAAAGAGGTTAAAAAGCCAGAAATCTATCTATATCTCTATCAAAATACGGAGCGACTCTTACAAAACATCAAAAAGAGAGGAAGGGAATATGAGCAAGATATTAGTCCGGACTATCTGGAGAAAATCAACAGAGGGTATATGGATTTTATGAAAAGCCACCCTAATCAAAATAGCATGATTTTGGATTTGAGCGATATGGACTTTGTCAATAATCCAAAAGACTATGATACAATTTTAGAAAAGCTCGAGGACAGGCTACTTTTGTCAATTTTTTAAGAGAATTTTCTGAAAATGTTTGCATATAACGAATGGTTTTATTTTATTAGACCTCTCTAATTAAGAGACTAACTAACTCAAACTATATATCTGGCCCTGATTTTTCAGGGCTTTTTATTTTGTATATGGTTTATTTTTGACCAGACATCCCAGACCACAACTCCAGCACTTACCGAAATATTTAAGGAATGTTTGGTACCAAATTGGGGAATTTCCAAAACCTCATCACAAGCCGTGACCACCTCTTGCAATACTCCCTTGACTTCGTTGCCAAATACCAAGGCTAATGTTTGATTTTCCGAAACTTTAAAATCGTTGAGCATTGTTGCCTCCTCAGCTTGCTCCACCGCAATGGTTCGTATTCCAGATTTTTTGAGTTCATTGATCAAATCCAAGGTGCTCTCCCTATATGCCCAATCGACACTTTCGGTAGCCCCCAAAGCGGTTTTCCGGATATCCTTGTGGGGTGGAGTCGCCGTAATCCCACAAAGAAAAATTTTTTGGATCAAAAATGCATCCGCAGTGCGAAAGACCGAGCCAATATTGTTGAGACTACGGATATTGTCCAGCACCAAAATGATCGGGGATTTTTCAGTTTTCTTGAATGAAGCCACATCCAAGCGCTCCAATTCGCTGTTTTCTAGCTTACGTTTCATATTTTTTCAACCATTGTCACCAAAATATCAACAAAAATTTTTGAAGTTTCTGGAAAGAGGTATTTTCGTCTCAACCTCATTTTTGACAAAAATAAAGGAATCCCATCGCTTTGGCCGCCAATAAAAAAATAAAGAAGGTAACCCCATTGATGCAGCAGTACAATGCTATCAAGACCAAACATCCTGATGCGCTGTTATTGTTCCGTGTTGGGGACTTTTACGAAACCTTTGGAGAGGATGCCATTAAGGCAGCTAAAATTCTGGGCATCATCCTAACCCACAGAAACAATGGTGGTGACAAAACTGAACTGGCCGGATTTCCACACCATTCGCTGAACACTTATTTGCCAAAATTGGTAAAAGCAGGACAGCGAGTAGCCATTTGTGACCAATTGGAGGATCCCAAAATGACCAAAAGCATTGTAAAACGTGGGGTAACGGAACTGGTCACGCCCGGGGTTGCCCTCAATGATGATATTTTGTCCTCTAAAAGCAATAATTTTTTATGTGCGCTTCATTTTGGCAGGAACAAACTTGGAATTTCTTTTCTGGATATTTCAACTGGGGAATTTTTGACTGCTGAAGGTTCTGTGGAACAAATGGACAAGCTGTTACAGAATTTTTCACCTAATGAAGTTTTGGTTTCCAAAAACCACAAAAAGGAATTTACTGAACTTTTTGGAACACATTTCCATAGTTTTTTTCTGGAAGATTGGATTTTTCAGGAGGACTATGCCTTAGAAAGTCTCACCAACCATTTTAAGACCAAAACCCTAAAGGGTTTTGGCATAGAGCATTTGAGCCATGGGATTATTGCCTCTGGCGCAGTAATGCACTACCTGTCCGAAACACAGCATAGTCGTTTACAGCACATCAACAAGATTCAACGTATTGCGGAGGAAGAATATGTGTGGATGGATCGATTTACCATTCGAAATCTGGAACTCTACCATTCCACCAACCTCAATGCGGTTACTTTGCTTGACATTATCGACAAAACTTTGTCGCCTATGGGCGGTAGGCTTTTAAAACGATGGTTGGCCCTACCCTTAAAAGACATTGAAAAAATACAGCAACGGCATCAGGTTGTTTCACATTTAAAAACCGAAGAGGAACAGCTTGATAAGATGCAACATTGGATCAAACAGATGGGCGATCTGGAACGACTTATTTCCAAATTGGCCACGGGTAAGATCAATCCGAAGGAGGTGGTCCAGCTCAAAAATTCGTTGGAGGCCATTGTCCCCATCAAAATACTGGCTCAGGAAAGTTCCAATACATCGCTTCAAAATATTGGAGAACAATTGGATGGTTGCGATGTGCTGCGTTCCAAAATCAAGGAAGTACTCAACGAAGAGGCTCCCATCAACATTGCCAAAGGCAATACTATAGCCGAGGGGTATTCCAAAGAGTTGGACGAGCTCCGAAACTTGGCTTTTTCCAGCAAAGACTATCTGGATAAAATGTTGGAACGGGAAACGGAAGCCACGGGGATCACCTCTCTAAAAATCGCGTCCAACAATGTTTTTGGGTATTATATTGAAGTACGGAACACCCATAAGGACAAAGTTCCGGAAGATTGGATCCGCAAACAGACCTTGGTAAATGCAGAACGCTACATTACCGAGGAACTCAAAGAATACGAAGCCAAAATCCTTGGGGCCGAGGAACGCATCTACTCCTTGGAGCAGCAATTGTTCGAGCAGCTTTTAATGTGGATGCAGGAATACATTGCCCCAGTACAGCAAAATGCCCACTTGATCGCGCAATTGGATTGTCTTTGTGGATTTGCGCAATTGGCCAAAGAAAACAATTACGTGGAACCCACGGTCAACAAATCCACCGACCTCAACATTAAGGACGGAAGGCACCCTGTTATTGAAAAGCAGTTGCCCTTGGGCGAAAGCTACGTGACCAACGATGTACTTCTGAACAGGGATGACCAACAGATCATTATGATCACGGGACCCAATATGAGTGGTAAATCGGCCATTTTACGACAAACTGCCCTTATTGTGCTGTTGGCACAGATGGGAAGCTTTGTACCTGCTTCGGAAGCCACTATTGGTATGGTGGATAAGATTTTCACCCGTGTGGGCGCCAGCGATAACATTTCCATGGGCGAATCCACTTTTATGGTGGAAATGAACGAAACAGCCTCTATCCTCAACAATTTATCTGAGCGTAGTTTAGTGCTTTTGGATGAAATTGGCAGGGGAACAAGCACTTATGATGGAATTTCCATTGCTTGGGCGATATCAGAATATCTACATGAACATCCTTCGCATGCCAAAACGCTTTTTGCCACACACTACCATGAACTCAACGAAATGACCAACACTTTTGCCCGAATCAAAAACTACAATGTTTCGGTAAAGGAGTTGAAAGACAATGTACTTTTCCTTCGGAAATTGGTGCCCGGTGGTAGCGAGCATAGCTTTGGAATCCATGTGGCAAAAATGGCCGGAATGCCCCAACAAGTCATTCAAAAGGCCAACAAAATCCTGAAAAAATTGGAAAAAAGCCATTCCAGTGAAGAAATGGCAGATACTTTGCAAACCGCTCAAAACGAAATGCAGTTGAGTTTCTTCAACTTAGATGACCCATTGCTTGAAGAAATCAAAGAGGAAATTTTACATTTGGACATTGATACACTTACCCCTGTGGAGGCCTTGATGAAATTAAATGAAATCAAAAGACTGCTGAGCAAGAAAAAGAAAGCTTCTTCTTAAAAAATTCTTTCTTATTTACAGAAATGTTTTAAATTTGCATCCGCACTTAAAAAAAGTGTTTTGTTCTTTAAAATGCGAAAATAGCTCAGTTGGTAGAGCATCACCTTGCCAAGGTGGAGGTCGCGGGTTCGAATCCCGTTTTTCGCTCAAACGCTGCTTGCAGCGTTTTTTTATTTAAGTCCTGCTCGAGTGGTGGAATTGGTAGACACGCCGGACTTAAAATCCTGTGGGCATTTTGCCCGTGCGGGTTCAAGTCCCGCCTCGAGTACTTTTAAACCCTGTAAACATAATGTTTATGGGGTTTTTTTATTTTATTTTCCTTGCAACTTTTGAAAATCCTAAGAATTCTTGATTCTGATTCTTCTCCGGGAGGGCATAGATAGCCTGACAGGTATTGTACTCGTTATTTTTTATTTTTCAACGGAAATGTAATTCCAACCGCAAATGCTCCAGCAAACTGTTCAACTGATGGCTGAAAATAATAAGCTAATCCCAAATCAACATTATTATTTTTTCCTAATTCAAGTCCTATTGAGAATGGAATATGGTAAATAATTCCACTTTTGTCTATGTTATCAAATACTGTAAATGTTTCAAATCTCCCAATTGAAGTTCCAATTCCAATTTCTACATAAGGTGCGACCCAAGGAATTGGCGCTCTAACTCTTGCTTTTCCTCCAAGCAAGAAGGCTTTTGTTTCCGCTTTTTCATTAGTAGGATTACCATTGAGGTCTTCTCCATTTGAACTCGTCAAGATAAAGCCTGCATATGGTCTGAATTCAATCCACGATTTTACTTTGAGAACTAATTCTCCTTGTGCAAAAAATCCATCGTCTGCAACTTCATCAACGCTATTGTATGGCACGCTTAATCCATATCCAATTTGAGCATTTATTGATTTTTCTTTAATGAATTGTGCTTCAACAAAATTTGAAGTCAAAACGGTTATTAATATTATCAGAGTTTTTTTCATAATGTGTTACAGTTTTAGGGAAGGCTACATTTTTATATCTCCTTTTTTACCGTTGTAAAAACAATTCTATGATGCACGTTGTGAAGTTGGGAAAGTCATCTAGTGACCAAAATTCTTAGCATTTTTTAACAAACTACATGGCAATGGCTTCTTCTATCTGAATTGGAATCGAATCCAACGTTTTCATTTCTTTCAAACTCAAAATTTCCTCCAAAAAACTTTCTGTTTCACTCCGTACAGATTCCAAATCTTTAGAAGTAATATAGGAGGTCATCACATGATCGCCAGCATCTGGAAAGGCCACTTTTCGTTTCTCTTCCTTGGGGGTTCCCAAATTATCAAACATCTCCAACATGGCCGGCACCGATACTACTTGATCTTGAATGGAGTCATTTTTATAAAAATAGCCTAAAAAAACGGGCTGTTCTACTTTATTGAAAGTTTCAGGAAGCATGGTATTATCCACCAAGGCTTGAAGGTGCGTCAATGCCTCCACCCTATATTTTGTGGTCCAGTATTTTTGTTTTTCCTCATTGGCCTCCTCAAATTCGTGATAATCACTCTTCTTCACGGCCTTGGCCAATTGAAGTCCCCATGGGCCTGCAAGTAATTTTGCATTTTTATCATAAATTTCAATATTGGGAGAGTACAACAGTAGTGCAGCAATATCCGTATCTCCTCCCGCCAAGTGCAATGCTAAAGTGCCTCCCGTTGACGTCGCCATTACAATCACCTTATCACCCAATTCTTTCGCGATGGCAATTGCTTCTTTTGCTGAGGCCAAAACTTTATCGGCCGTTAACTCCAACATTGCCTCTTTTTCATCCAATCCATGACCTGCCAATCTTGGCAAGTAAAGGTTGCAACCATATTTTTTGGCAACATCTATATGTAGCGGGTGCCCTTCCATTTGACTAGCCGACCATCCATGCAAATAAACAATACTGTATGCTGTTTTTGTTGGGATACTATCAAACCAAATAATACGTGCCTCATTATTGGGTTTAATATTGCTTACAGCACTTTCTTTGGACTTCACCCATTGGTCTAATTCTTTCAAATTTGAACTAACCTCCGGTAACTTTTTATCAAGATTTGGCTTTTCTACTTTAGGCCCTAAGAAATAGACAAGTGCCATAAGGACAACCAGTACAAATAGGCCTTTAAATATTTTGATTAGAAATTTCATATAGGTTTGTCTGTTAATTATCCCGTAAGTGATTTTTAAGGAGTGCTATAAATATACTATTTTAGGCAACGTACTTCTTAACTATCAATGACAAAACTAACTACCCTTCTAAAAGTACTCGGCCCTGGGCTATTGTTTGCCAGCATGGCCATAGGCACCTCCCATTTGGTATTATCCACAAAAGCGGGTGCCCAATATGGTTGGGTAATGGTTATCCCCATTCTATTGGCCAATATTTTCAAATATCCTTTTTTTGAGTTTGGTGTGCGCTATACTACGGTCACCGAAAAGAGTTTAGTGCAAGGGTATCTGAATTTGGGCAAAAAATACCTATGGGTGTATGCCTTTGTCACCTTAATCTCCACCTTTACCATTTTGGCTGCACTCTATGTAGTCACTGCAGGACTTTTTATGAACCTTTTCAATATTTCAGGTATTGATATAAGTATGGTGGCACTTGTTCTTTTTGCATTCATCAGCCTATTGCTCATTGTTGGAAAATATCGGTTTCTGGAAGACTCCTTAAAGGCTGTGATAACCATCCTGTTTATCGCTCTATTAATTACTACAGTTATGGTGATAGAAAAAGGTAGCGTGCCCCGTTCCACTACTTTTCAAAAACCAGAAATTTTTAATGAAGTTGGTATACTTTTCTTGATTGGATTAATGGGATGGATGCCAACTGCAGTTGAAGCCTCAGGATGGGTGAGTATGTGGAGCATTGAAAACTTCAAGACCATGAAAAACAAACCTTCCCTTAAACTGGCGTTACAGGAATTCAATTTAGGTTATATTTTAACTGCACTTTTGGCAGTTTTCTTTATGGTTATTGGATGTATGACCTTATATGGTACAGGTACAGAATTAAGTGGCAGTGCTGTAGTTTTTGCTGATCAGCTGGTATCTCTTTTTACAGCCCACATAGGCAACTGGGCCTATTTCTTGATAGCTGTTGCTGCTTTTGCCACTATGTTCAGTACATGTATGACGGCCCATGATGCTATATCACGTGTAAGTATTGATGTACTTCAAAAGCTTTTTCCAAAAAAGAAAGCTTTCAAGAGTAAAAATACTTTTACCATCACGGTTTTGTTCATGGCTGTAGTAAACTGGATTATGATTGACCAATTCAGTGCCAATATGGCCAATCTTGTGGCCTTGGCCACATTTGTTTCCTTTGTCTTGGCTCCGTTGTTGGGCTGGATGAATCTAAAAACTGTAGTTGGAAAAGATATGCCTACAGAATTCCAACCTAAAATTGGATTAAGAATCCTCACGTATTCGGGAATTGTATTTCTCTCCCTTTTTGCACTTTATTATTGTTGGATGCTATTGTTGTAATTAATCAAAAAGTATATTGTCATTTAGCACAACAATCAATGATCGTTGATTCTGTTGATGCAACATTTCCAGACAGAATACTCCATTGGTACAATTGTTCAGAATTTTATCCTCTCCATATCCAATTGAGTATAAGATATTTGTATTCGGAACACCTCGCTCCAACAGATAAGCTTTTATAGCATCCGATCTACTTTGGGTTAATCTAAAATTGGTACTGCTACCTCCCCTACTATCGGTATACGTTTCTATTCGCAATTGCGCTACCGGAAACTGTTCTACAAAAGTGACTGCTTTGTCCAATTCCTTTTTAATCTCGTCAGTCAGCGTTGTTTGCGATTTTCCAAAGACAAATTTTTTCATTTTCACAACCATCTGACCTTCTTTCTCCTCTACCAAATCATCGTATAAAAAAAGTTCAACGTTATTTGCGGAATTTTCCAAAGTGTTTAGTTCTTCTTCAGTATAGCTTTTGTTATAAGTAGAATATCGTTCCTTTGAAGATTCTAAAACCACCTCATTTTCCCAAGGGACTTCCAATCTATAATTTCCCGCATCATCAGAATAAGTTTCCGCCAATAGAGTTCCATCTTTCTTCCGTAATCTAACAGCAGCTTTTGCTATTACTTTGGAATCGCCGTAAGGTTTTAATACCTTCCCTTTGAATGTCAAGGTCTTCAGACCTGGCTTTTCATCGACTTTAAAACCATACAGGTCATCCTTTCCCTTTCCCCCTGGGCGATTGGAGGCAAAATAGCCCAAAAGTCCATCACCTTCATTCCTTATAATCAAACCAAAATCATCTTCCATAGAATTTATTCCCTCTCCTAAATTTATCGGAATACTGAAAGATTCCCCTTCTACATTGGACTTATAAATATCCATCCCGCCCAATCCATAAAACGCATCCGACGAAAAATAGAAACTGTCTTCAAAAATGAATGGTGCTATTTCATTACCCGGAGAATTGATTCGAGGTCCCAAATTAATTGGAGCTGACATGATCTGGCCATTATTGGTGTAGACATAATAGATGTCTGTTCCACCATAACCATCATCAAAATTGGCAGAAAAATAGAGTTTACCACTTTTTTCATCATAGAAGGGATAGTAAAACGAGGTACTTAAATCCTTTAGTAACAAACGAAACGGACCATCAAAAATTTGCATGCCAATAGCCAAAGCATTTTTTCCGTTAGCATCAAAAGCCAACTCACCTCCAGAAGTGTTGGAGAGCACATATAATATACTGTTCAATCCTGAAGAAAAATAAGGTGTTGCTTTATGATATTTTGAATTTGGAACGCCAGTAAAGTTCAACACATCTGATATTTGACCATCGGGTTGCAAATCAGCTTCATAAATGCTAAGGTAACCTTCTCCTGCAGGCTCGTATCTATTCTTTTTACTGTGCGACCTGCCACTAGAGAATAACAGTTTTTCTTTGTAGAATGAAGGTGAAAAATCAGATTGCGGACTATTATTCTCTAAATTAAAAACCTGAAAATCAAGACTTGCTTGGCCAACGCTATTTTGTAGAATCTGATTATTGAATTCAACATTCTCCAAAAACTCTTTTGTAAATTTTTTGGACAACGAATCTATAACAGCATTCTTGTTTTCAACATTAGATGTTTTTGATAGGCTTTGCAACATTTTATTAAAATGATGGTTGCCCATCTTGAATCCCTTTTCATATAACTCCAAATATACTTCTGAAGCTTTCTCGAAGTTATTCGTCTTAAAATAGGAGTCTGCTAAGTTTAAAAATTGTTGCTCTGTTAAAGTTGCTTCACGCAATTCGGATTCGTATGCAGTTACGGCTTGTTGGTATTGATATTGAAAAAAATAGTTGTCTCCTTTTGACTTTTTCCCTTGTGCAAAGCAAAAAACCATTCCCAAAAGGAACGTAAAGAAGATGAAGATCAATTTTTTTGTTGCATTCATTTTAGAAAAATCTTGGGGAATCTATTTGTTTTGGTTTTCCTTTTAAATTTTTATTCTTATTACTCTTATTCCTGTTGCCACTTGAACCAAAACCACCGCGACCAATATAAAATTTTAAAATAGCTTCATGGGAACCACCACTATACTCACCTAACCCATTGGTGTTATAATCGTAGGAATATCCCAAAAACAAGGCATTGGACACTTGAAATCCAGCCAAAGCACTTACAGCATTATCAAATCGATAGGAAGCTCCTACGGTCAGAGCATCAATAAATTGAAAATTGGCAGATAGGTTCACATTAGCTGGAGCGCCCGACAGGTAATTGATCAACAATGCAGGTTTAAACTTTGTCCTATCTGCAATTTGAAACACATACCCTCCTATTAAGTTAAACTGCATGCTATCTTCCACAATGGTAGCCACTTCATCATTGTACAATCCATTGGTTAAAAAGTTGGGTACTGAAAGTCCCAGATACCAATCCTCATCTCCATACAAAAAGAGACCTGCTCCTACCGTTGGGTAAAAGTTACTGAGATTTTCTTCAGTAATGGTTGGTTCTCCAGGATTTTGAAGAAAGCCTTCAGAGTAATCCAAACTCAACATAGAACCACCTGCTGAAAGGCCAAAAGACAACTTAGTATCTTCAGAAAGGTTGATTTGATAGGAGTAAGAAACGTCTATATAGGTTTGATTGGAAGGGCCCAATTCGTCGTTCACAATGTTTAAACCCAAACCAGTCTTATCATCAGCAAAAGGAACATTCGCACCAAATCTAATGGTAGTCGGCGCACCAGGAACATCTATCCATTGTGCCCTATACAATCCAGCTGCCTCGGGAGTTTCCACCGTGCCCACATAAGCGGGATTAAAACTACCAATATTGTACATGTATTGCGTGTATTGTGGTTCTTTCTGTGCATTGGAGATTCCAAGACCCACCAAGAACAACAACAGCACTAATCGATATGTTTTTAAACCAATATTTTCTGGCATTTTAGTTTATCTAATAATTTGAATCCATCCTTTCACCACATCATCACTATTATCCGTTGTGTCTAGATCCAAGATATAATAATAAGTCCCTTTGGGGAGGTCACCACTGTTTCCTGTCCCTTCCCAAGAACTGTTATAATTATCCATTTCAAATACGCTATTCCCGTAGCGGTCAAAAACTTCCAATCTATTGCTGGAAAATTGTTCATGCCCCACTAAAATTAACCTATCATTAATACCATCTCCATTCGGTGAAAATATATTACAAATAGTTCCTGGGTCTTCGCATTGACTACGATTGACCGTAATAGTAACCGTAGCTGAATTATTATCTATTATTGTGGCATCCGAAGGTAGTGATGAAACCAATGTTGCTGTATTTTGAAATGTTCCCGTTGTATTTACATTGACCGTAATGACCAAAGTTTCTATTTGGGGCATATTTGGGTCATCCACAATCCATTCGTCAATGGACCATTCCCCAGTAAGCTGATTATAGGTGCCTATAGACGCTTCATGTGAAACATATAAGAAAGCTTCATCCAATATATCGGATACAACAATATCCAATACTCTAACCCTATCCACATTTTCCAAAGTGATAGTAAAGGTTATTTCATCTGCCAACAGTGGTTGTTCTTCATTTACCTCTTTGGTAATGGCCAAATCTATATCCTCCGGATTACAATCAGGTGTTAGGAAAGGATCGCAAGGATCTAATGGATTGGATTCCCCTTCAGGAATTTCAGTGGTGGTAGAGTCATCAACTCCCGAAAATTCTTCATTATCCGTTAAACCATCATCATCAGTATCAGGGTTATTAGGATCAGTTCCTAAAGTATTCTCTTCTCCATCCGTAAGACCATCCCCATCCGTATCCACAATACAATCGCTTACCGTTATGGTAACCTGAACAGCACTATCCGTACATGGGGCAACGGCACCTGAGGTTGTATATTCAAATACATAATTACCATCAGGCAAACCTTCAAAATCTACATTATTTTCCGCTCCGATAACAAGGCTTCCATTAGATGGATCGGTTACCACAGCCCACGTCCCTGGGTCTTGTCCAGACAATGTAGTATCCAAGTCAATTACCGACGGCCCTCCATTACCTGAGGTACTACATGCCACAGTATTGGTCGGTGTCCCTGCAGAGGGCACATCATTTACAGTAGCAACAACTTCTATCCGACCTGAACTACATCCATTGCCTTCTGCCTCTACATAAAAGGAGGTTGTTGTTGTAATTGATGGGGTTTCAAAACTACTTCCAGAACCCAAAATGGTCCCGCCTGTAGGATTCGCGTACCAATTTAGTGTACTACCATCGCTTACAGAAGCTGTTAAGGTTACCGTTCCCTCCCCACACCGAAAATCTCCCGCAGTACTGTCTACCGTTGGCGTAGCATTTCGAACGAGTGTAACCGTTAGTGTTGGGCTAGCACAATTATTGGCAGTATCATAAAAGAAGCCAAAATAAGCTCCAGGAGCATTCACCAAACTATTTCTATGCGCATCAGTTTGAAGTGGATCTGGATTGGTACTCCAAGTCAGCACACTTCCTGTTGGTGCAGTACTGGTTACATAATCATCCAAATCGGCTAGAACAGCATCACAAAACTCCGTTGGTTCTGAAGTATCCAGCACAGGTGCCGTATTTCCAGCATCACAAGGTACAGAACAATCCTGAACGGTTACCGTCAAATCCACACTTTGGTCAACACAAGGTAAATTTGCTGTATTGGTAGTATAGGTAAAAGTGTAATCTCCTTCAGGTTGCCCATTAAAATTAATAATATTGTTTGCATTGATGGTAATGGATGCCCCGCCTGGACTACTTGTGAGCAACCAAGTTCCTGCATCCTCACCCGTAATCTGATCATCCAGATCAACTACAGTGCCTCCATCGCCAGAGTTGCTACATGTTGCAATGTTTGTAGTAGTTCCAGCGGAAGGAGTGGTATTCTGCTCTATGGTCACCTCCAAAGTTGAACTCGCACAACCATTTAAGGCATCATAGAAAAACCCATAATAAGTTCCTGATGTAGTGACGGTACTTGTTAATAAGTAATCTTCTGTACTATTAGTATTCGAATTGGTACTCCATTGTAAAGCCGAACCCGCAGGAGGCAAACTGTTGGTATAATCATTCAAGTTTTGCGTAAAGCCATCACAAAAAGCAACGATTGAACCATCCACAAAAGTTGGCGCTGTATTTCCTGCCGCACAGGTATCGTCATTATTTATAGTAACCGTAGCAGTATCTGTAATATTCACTGGTAAAGAGGTTCCTGCCAAATTATTCATTGTAACTGTCAATGTTTCATTCCCCTCGATAATAGCATCAGCAGTTGGTATGACTGAAAATATTTCTGTTTCTCCAGCTGTCCCATCAAAATTAAGAGTTTGAGTCAGACTAGTGTAATCGTTGTCTGTCAAAGTAGCGGAACCATTATTTGTGGAAACCTGTACCGTAAATCCACCGTTCACTGTGTTGTTTAAAATAGCTGAAAGTTGGATAGCTCCATCGTCTTCATTACCACTAGCGTTAGCTATTGTTACCGAGGCTGTATCGTCGTTGTTGATCGTATAGGTCGTAGAGGCCTGACCGCCAAGGGTCACATCGCCAGTGGCACTGCCCAGGGTCAG